>NZ_FCOE02000005.1 GCF_001544915.2 Caballeronia pedi
ACCTACGACCTCATCGTGAATGCATCGCCGGCGGGCATGCGTGCCGGCGATCCGCTGCCGATCGACGTCTCGCGCCTGCCCGCGACGACATTCGTCGGCGATGTGGTGACCAAGCCGCCGCTGACGCCGTTCATCGAAGCGGCCCGCGCGCGCGGCTGCACGACCGTCACCGGCACGCAAATGTTCGGCCGCGTGTGCGACGCGATTGTCGCGTATCTGCTGAAGGACTGACGGCGCAGGGCCTTTTGTCGCGGAATGAATCAGAGCAATCTGGTTCAAACCCGACGCGCGTTCATTCAAGATTCTGGCCGCGCATTTGCATCCCTCGTGAAGCGCGCCGGACCGCTGGCTTAAAACGCATCGCCGACAAACGCCGTCCTTTCCAGGGCGGCGTTTTTTTCGCGACGATGCCAGCCATGCCGGTGTGAGCGCGCGCTCGATCGATCGTCGCGCTCGCTTAGAGGGCCCATGAAACGCGTGCAGGCGCACGCAAGAGGCCTGGAATGAAATCGGATCGAAAAACAATTCAACGCGCGGCGCGAGCAAGCGTCGCGGCTATCGCACTGGCCATGCTCGCGGCATGCGCGACCGGACCGGGCGCATCGGCGCCATTGCCGGCGGACAGCACGCTCGCGACCGGGCGCATCGTCGGCAAGCAATATCTGACGACGGTGTCGACCCCGGCGGCGGCGTCGTCCGGACCGACCGTCGGCGTGGGCGGCGGCGGGATCGGCGGCAATGGCTGGAATGGCGGCGGCGCTGGCGTGGGCCTGGGTTTCGATCTGACGAGCCTGTTCCAGAAAAGCCCGGAGCAGATGACGAAGGTCTACCGCTACAGCGTGCTGATGAAAGACGGCTCGAAACGCGACGTCGACAGCCCGCTCGATCTCAGCGACGGCGCGTGCGTGACGACGATCGATTCGAGCCAGCCCGGCTATCCGAGACTGACGGGCGCCGACGCCTGCTGATGTTCCGGCGCGGCGCGTCCGATGAGCCATCCGGACAGCGCCGCGGCGACGCGGTCCACCACGGGCGTCCAGTCGCCCGGCGCGCGCTGGCGCACCAACCGCACCGAGTCGTACCACGGCTGCGTTTCATCTTCGCCCCAACACCAGTGCGACACGCGATCGATCATCGCGAGCACCGGCTTGCCGAGCGCGCCGCCCAGATGCAACGGCGAGCTGTCGACGGTCACCAGCACGTCGAGCGCACTCAGGAGCGCGGCCGAATCGTGGAAGTGTTCGCCGTATTCCGGAACACCGACGATGCGCGCGCCGGCCGAGCGCATTGCGGCGATATCGGCTTCGCGGCCCGGCGCAACCGGATAGAACGCGACGTTCGGCAAATGCCACAGCGGCGCGAGTGCATCGACGGGTATGCTGCGCTGTGAATCGCGACGATGCGTCGGGCTGCCCGCCCACACGAGGCCGACGCGCAGCGCATTTCCGCCGTCCGACGCGAGCATGCGCCGCCACATGTCGATACGTCCCGGCGCGGCGTCGAGGTATGCGCGACCCTCGACGTGATGCGGCAACAGCCCGATCCACAGCGGCATGCTCATCATGGCGACGGTGTAATCGACCATGCCGAAATCATGCCCCTCGATTGCGACACAATCCGGCACGAAACGCCGGATCAGCGGATACAGCTGCGGGCGCACCGCCAGCAGCGCTTCGCCTCCGCTGCTTCGCACGCCTTGCGCAAACTGCGGAAAATAGCGCACGAACTGGATATCGTCACCCATACCGAGTTCGCTGTAGACCACGACACGCTTGCCATCGAGCGGCTCACCGCGCCAGCGCGGCCCGATCCGCTCCATGCGCGCGACGACGCCTTTTTCGCCGTGCGCCGAGCCGCCCAGCCGGCGATCGAAACGTGTCCAGCCTGTGCGCCACATGCCCCGGCGCAGTTCGAGATCGGCGAGGTCGACGGCGAGCCATTTTTCATCGGGCGCCTGTGCGAGCGCCGCGCGATACATCGCGTCCGCTTCGTCGTAACGCGATTGCTCCAGCAGATACATCGCGATTGCGCCGGTCACGCGGCCATCGTCGGGATGATGCAGCGCGGCCTCGCGCATGACGGCTTCCGCCGCCACGCTGTCATGACGTCGCCAGAGGCAATGACTCAATTGCCAGCGAAGTTCGAAATCGCTCGGGAAGCGCGGCAAAGCCTCGCGACAGAAACGTTCGAGCGCGGACCAGTCGCTCGAGTGGCGAAGTTCGAGTGCGCTGGAGAGAGCCTGCTCCGCATCGGATGAAGACGTGTCCGCTTGCGCCGCCGGCCGCAATGCGGATGGTTCAAAAGGCGTGGATGATTCAAAAAACTCATATATGAAGTGCTCGCTGAGTTTATAGCAATCCAGCGCGTGCGAACGCTCAAAGTGCGCACGATAATTCCGAAAAAAGAATCGTGGCGCCAGATATGGCGCCGCCGGCGTCGTCAATCAATTATTTCGTATTCCATACTATTTGCGAGATGATCTGCTGAAACGCAGTAATTCGAATCCGCGATTGTGTCCGGCGCAGCGTCTTGCCATACTGATCTGGATTTCTCGTCTCCTCGAGCGTCCGCTCTCTTCATTGGAGAGCCCACAAGCGGATGCGCTCTCGCCGCCTTTTTCAGGCGGCTTTTTTTACGCGCGCGGCCTATTACCTCTGGCGTAATTGTCCCGCTCACGTCCTCCTGCGACGATGCAGTCACACTGTTCATCGACAAGGAGACGGACATGCCTGTAAATCGACATCGCGCCCACGCAGAGATCGCCCGGCCGGGTTTCATCGCGACCACCGACGGCGTCGAGCTGTTTTATCGCGACTGGCAACCCGAGCGCGCGGCAGGCAACGGCGGCACCATCGTGTTCGTCCCGAGCTATTCGCTGCCGGGCGACATGTGGGCGTATCAGATGTTGCCGCTCACGCACGCGGGCTTTCGTTGCGTCGCGTACGACCGGCGCGGCCACGGCCGGTCGAGCGATCCTGGCGGCGGCTACGACTACGACACCCTCGCCGACGATCTCGCCGCCCTCATCGACGCGCTCGATCTGTCGGACATTACGCTGGTCGGCTATTCGATGGGCGGCGCCGAAGCCGTGCGCTATCTGACGCGTCACGGCAGCACGCGCGTCGCGCGCCTCGTGCTGATCGCGTCGACCTTGCCGATGCTCGCGAAAACGCCTGACAATCCCGATGGCATCGACCGCGTGTATGCCGAAGCGTTCCAGCAGGATTTGCTGTCCGACTATCCGCAATGGCTCGCCGAAAATGCGCGGCCATTCGCCGGGCCGGGCGCGTCGCAGGCAATGATCGACTGGATCAGGGAAATGGCGTTGCGCACTTCGCATCAGGCGCTTTTCGCGTGCAACGAAACGGTGAATCATGGCGATTTCCGCAATGAACTACGCGATATCGAGGTGCCGACGCTCGTCGTGCAAGGCGACCGCGATGTGTCCAATCCGCTGGAGCTGACCTCGCGACGCACAGCGCGGCTGATTCCGAACGCGCGGCTTCTCGTCTACGAAGGCGCGCCGCACGGCATCTTTCTGAGCGATGCGGCGCGGCTGACGGCGGATATCGGCGCGTTCGCGTCGGATGTCTGTCGGATTAGCGCTGAGTCATGACGCGTTTGAAAACACTCATATCAATACACTCTGCAAGAATCCCGGCACACAAGCACTGCGAACCGACATCGACGCACCACCCTCCCACGCCCACCGGAGCATACAGCGATGATCTTCCACGCCTCCATCCCCGCCAACGATCCAAAGCACGTCGCGCATGTGCTGGCCGAACTGTGGGACGGCTTCGCCGCGCCCTTCTCGCCGTTCCCCGACGCGTGGATGGCGGTCGCGGGCGACGAGCGCGGCAGCATCATCGAGGTCTATCCGAGCGACCAGGTGATCACGCCGGGCGGCGGCCATGAAGACAGCGTGAGCTACGGCGCGGACACGTTCAAGCGCCCGCAGTACAGCGCGTTCCACATGGCCATCGCGACGAAGCTGAGCAGCGACGAAGTCATCGCGATCGGCGAACGCGAGGGCTGGCGCGCGGTGCGCTGCACACGCGGCGCAAACTTCTTTCACGTGATCGAGTTCTGGATCGAAAACTCGACCATGCTCGAATTCCTCACACCCGAAATGCAGGCCGAGTATCTCGCCTTCGCGACACCCGAAAACTTCAAGGCGATGGCGGCCGCCGCCGTGCCTCAGTGAGCGCTTTCGGTTGAGGACGGATCGCGTTTCAGCCCGAACATCAGCGCGGCGCCGCTCGCGAAGAGCAGCAACGCAAGCAGGTGCACGGCGAGATCCATGCTGCCGGTGGCTGTGCGAATCTGGCCGATCACCCACGGACTCACGATGCCGCTCGTGATCCCGATACTGCTGATGAACGCGATGCCCGCCGCCGCCGTGTTGCCCGGCAGGTGGCTCGCGGGCACGGCCCAGAAGATCGGCAGCGCGGCGAAAATCAGCGTTGCGGCAAGCGAGAGGATCGCGAGCATCATTGGGAAGCTGGGAAAATGCAGCGTAAGCGCCGCGAGCGCGATGCCGCCGCCGATCGTGCAGCACGCGAAGTGCTTGCGCCGCTCGGCGACGCGATCCGAGTGGCGCGCGATTACAATCAGCCCGACCGCGCCGATCGCGTTCGGCACGACGGTGTAGAGGCTGACGGACATCACGTCGGTGATGCCGAAGTCGCGGATCATCAGCGGCATCCAGAAGCTCAGCGTCAGCGATGCGCACGTCAGCGAAAAATAGATGAACGCGAAGAGATAGACGCGCGGGTTGCGCAGCGCGTCGAGCAGGCCGCGAGGATCGTGCGAAGCGGCGTTATCGCTCGTTTGCGCGCACAGCGCGACGAGCCGGTCCTGCTCGGCTTGCGTGAGCCAGCGGGCGTCGCGCGGCGCATCGACGAGCAGGCGCAACGCGATCAGGCCGAGCAGCACCGCCGGCGCGCCCTCGATCGCGAACATCCACTGCCAGCCGTAGAGGCCCATGACGCCCGCCATGTCGCGCATGATCCAGCCGGACACCAGTCCGCCGAACACGCCCGCCACGGCCACGCCCGCGAAGAACACCGACATCACCCCCGCGCGCCGCTGCGCCGGAAACCAGTAGGTCAGATACAGCACGATGCCGGGAAAGAAACCCGCCTCGAACACGCCGAGCAGAAAGCGCAGCAGATAGAAATGCCCCGGCGTCGATACGAACATCATGCCCACCGACGCCGCGCCCCACAGCAGCATGATGCGCGTGAAGGTGCGGCGCGCGCCGAACTTCGCCAGCAGCAGATTGCTCGGCACCTCGAACAGCACGTAACCGACATAGAACACAGCGGCGCCGAGACCGTACATGGCGTCGGAAAAGCCGAGATCGTGCTTCATCTGCAATTGCGCGAAGCCGATATTGATCCGGTCGAGAAACGACACCACGTAGCACAGAAACAGAAACGGAATAATGCGCCACGCGACTTTGCGCAGCAGCGCATCATCGGACAAGGCGTGCGCTTCCCCGGCGGCGCTCGGGCTGAGCGCCGCCGTGCTGATCGACTTCGACATGTCTCGCTCCAGATGGGCGTGAGAAGGCCGGCGTCTTGAGCGCGCCTTTTTGCCTGAAGAGATGAAGGAGCGGCGCGTTTCAGCACGCGCCGCGAGAGATGAGCGTCAGTCCTGCAATGCGGCCCACATGTCCTTGTCGCGCTCGGCCGTCCAGATGCGCGGATGGCTGATGCCGCTCGCTTCGTCGTAGGCGCGCGACACGTCGAACGGCAGGCAATGCTCGTAGATGAAGACGTGGCCGAACTTCGGGTCCATCGACTTGCGGGTGAGCGCCATCGAGCCCTTCAGATCGAGCTTTTCGGCGACGGCGTCCTTGCCGGCCTGAAGCAGCGTCGTGACGAAGTCCTTCGTGTAATCGAGACCCTTGTCCACTTCCTCAGGCGACAGCAGCGCCGGGCCGCGTCCCGGCACGAGCTTGTCGGCCTTCAGCGCGCGCAACGCTTCGAGCGTCGCGGGCCATTGCGCGAGTTGCGCATCGCCGCAGTAGCAGGCGGCGTCGTATTCGACGAGATCGCCCGAGAACAGCACCTTCTGCGACGGCAGCCACACGACCGTGTCGCCCTTCGTGTGACCCGCGCCGAGATGCGCGATCTTCACTTCGAGCTTGCCGAGAAAGAGCGTGATTTCCTTTTCGAAGACGAGCGTCGGCCACGTGAGGCCCGGCACCGTCTCGACGCCGGCGAACAGGCGCGGGAAGCGTTCGATCTCCGATTTCATGTCCTGCTCGCCGCGCTCGACGATCATTTCATACGTGCCGCGGCTCGCGATGACCTGCTGCGCGCCTTCCGCGAAATACGCCGACGCGCCGAGCACGCGCACCGCGTGGTAATGCGACAGCACGACGTATTTGATCGGCTTGTCGGTAACGCTGCGGATTTTCGCGATGAGATCCTGCGCCATCGCGGGCGTGGCGGTCGTATCGACGATCAGCACGCCGTCGTCGCCGATGATCACGCCGGAGTTCGGGTCGCCCTCCGCCGTGTACGCGTAGGCGTTTTCGGAGAGTTGCGTGAAAGTGATCTTCTTCTCTTCCAGATCGGCCTGCGATGCAAATGCCTTTGCCATGGTCGTGTCTCGCTTCCATTCTCGTGGGGATGGGTAGATGATCGGCGCGAGGCCGATTTTTGTCAACAGCAAGCGTGTTTGCTATTTACAAATTACGGGTAAATACTGAATCGCTACATCCGATGATTCCGGCTCGGCTAACATTTGCGCTTCGACCACATTCGCGGAGTCCTCTTGGCTCGTCCCGTCCCTGCCACGCCTGAAGAAAAAAAACAGCGCGGCATTCAGAGCGTCGAAGTCGGCGCGCGATTGCTCGATGCGCTCGCCGCACGCCGCGAGCCGCTCGCATTGAGCGCACTCGCCGATGCGGCCGGCTTGTCGAGCGCCCAGGCGCATACCTATCTCGTGAGCCTCACGCGTCTCGGGCTCGTCAAGCGCGACGCGCTCACCGGCAACTACGAGCCGGGTCCACTTTCGCTCAGGCTCGGTCTATTGAATCTAGAACATCAGCCCGCGTATCGTGCGGCCGCGCCGCGTGTTTCGGCGCTGGCGCTCGCGACGGGCATGAGCGTCGCGGTCAGCGTCGCCGGGCCGCAGGGGCCGACCATCGTGCGCTACGAGCGCGGCGGTCATCCGCTGCATGTGAATCTGCACGTCGGCACGGTGATGTCGCTCTCCGCGACATCGACGGGACGCGTGTTCCGCGCGTTCGACGACGCATCGCGCGTCGCCGCGATGCTCGCGCATCAGCAGGAAACTGATGCGCCCGGCATGGCCGCGCGCATCGACGAGATCCGTGCGCGCGGCATCGAACGCAGCGTCGATGCGCCGAGTCCCGGCGTCAGCAGCATGAGCGTGCCGGTGTTCGACGGCGCGCGGCGCATGCAGCTCGCGCTCACCGCCATCGGCCCGAGCGGCCTGTGCGCCGTGGACTGGGACGGGCCGCTCGCGCGCGCATTGCACGACGCCGCGCGCGACATCACCGGACTGCTTTCATGACGATGTTCGAGGAAGACGCCAAGCCGCAGCGCGGCATCAACGCGCTCGACGCGACCGGCGATCTGTTGCGCGCGCTCGTCGCGGCGGGCCGGCCGCTCACGCTGCGCGATCTCGCCGCCGCGGCCGGCATGCCGCCCGCGAAGGCGTTCGCGCATCTGGTGAGTCTCGTGAAGGTCGGGCTGCTCGCGCGCGACGACGCCGGACTGTTCCACGCGGGCACGCTCGCCCGCGAACTCGGGCTGATCGCCTTGCAGCGCCTTTCGCCGATCCGCGACGCCGAAGCGGAAATCGTCGCGCTGGCGGCGAGCACGTCGATGACGGTCGCCGCGGCCGCGCTCGGACCACTAGGCCCGACCGTGATCCGGCTGGAGGAATCGGCGCGGCCGCAGCACGTGAGCTTGCGCATCGGCACGGCGATGTCGCTCGTCAATACCGCCATCGGACGCGTGTACGCCGCGCATCTCCCCGCCGACATGCTGGCGAGCCTGATGGCGCAGGACGGCATCCGCCTCGCGGGCGCGCAGCCCGATGCGGCCGCCGACACCGCGTTTCGCGCCCGGCTCGATGAAATCAGGGCGCGCGGTCTCGATACGGCGCTCGACGCGCCAGTGCCCGGCATCCATACACTGGCCGCGCCAGTGTTCGATCACACCGGCAGCGTATGTCTCGTGATCGCGCTGATCGGCTCGGCGGGCGGCTTCGACAGCGCCGCCGATGGCCCGCTCGCCCGCGCACTGCTCGCGGCGACGCGGCGTCTATCCTGGCGTTTCGGGCTGATGGAAGCCGACGAGCGGACAGAAGCAGGCTAGCCGCCCCTGACGATCTCCGTGCCGGTGACGCGGATCGCGGGGAAACGATCGGTCGGCTTCGCGATTTCGTCCTGCGAAGCGACGATTTCCAGCTCGTAGCGCCCGGCGTCATAGGTCGCCTTGACGACGGCATTGACCGCCGCGAGCGTGTGTTCGAGCGCGTTGCGCATCGAGTCGCCCAGCAACGTGCGCGCGACGAACACGGCGCTCGTCAGGTCGCCGACGCCCACCGGCTGCCGCGCGAACGGATAGAGCGGACGTTGCGCGAACCATGCTTCATGGGGCGACACGGCGAGCATATTGAAGGTGTCGGCGCGGCTGTTGCGATCGAGCAGATGCTTCACGAGCACCATGCGCGGGCCGCGCCCGATCACTTCCCGGCACGCATCGACGGCTTCTTCCACCGTTTCGAGCGTGCGTCCGACGAGCTTTTCCAGTTCGACGTGATTGGGCATCAATGCGTCGGCGACTTCGGGCATGGTGGTGACGAGGAAATCCTCGATGCCGGGTGCGACCGTGCAGCCGCCCGTCTGACCCATGACCGGATCGCAGAAAAACAGCGCGCGCGGGTTCACGGCCTTCACCATCTTCACGATCTCGACCACCGCGCGGCCCTGCTCGGGCGCACCGAGATAACCCGAAAGCACCGCATTGCAGCGCCCGAGCACACCGATCGCGCCGATGCCCTCGATCACGTTCTGCAGCTCGTCGGCGTCGAACGCGCTGCCGGTCCAGCGGCCGTATTGCGTGTGATTGGAGAACTGCACCGTGTTGAGCGGCCAGACATTGACGCCGAGACGCCGCATCGGAAAGACCGCTGCGCTGTTGCCCGCATGGCCGAACACCACATGCGACTGAATGCTCAGGACGTTGTTCATGTTCTGATTCCCGATTGATCGTGTCCGGTCAGGTGAAACGTTTGTCGCGCGCTTGTCGTGCGAGACGGTCGTGCAGCGCAGCGCGACGGCCGCCCGGCGAAGAACGCCGGTGGACGCCGCCTGCGGGCGCGCGGGAGCCGCGCATGCCTCGTATTGTGCCGTGCCTCGACGCACTGCGGCATGGCCCGCCCGATATAAATTGCGCAGACGCGCTGAATCGCGGTGCGAGATCGACAGAAGTCCGAAAAGGTCGCGCGAGCGCAACACCCAAGATGCCATCGGGCTCACATGCAGCACGCTCGTGCGCGTTCGGCACGCGGCTTGCTCACGTTGTCATCCACAAAAAAACGGCCGACTTCAGCACACGGATTCGAATGCGCGCCGGATAATGCTCCAGTCACGCATACATGGAAGGCATACGAGGACGAATACACGGCAAGACACCAATAGTCGCAGGTCAAATCAGGAGGCTGACATGGAGACGCTTAAGAATCGCACCGATTTGCAGAAGTCGACCCTCGCAATCGTTCTTGCCGGCGGGCGCGGCACCCGTCTCGGCCCACTCACCGACAAGCGTGTGAAGCCGGCCGTCCACTTTGGCGGCAAGTACCGCATCATCGATTTCGCGCTGTCCAACTGCCTCAATTCCGGCATCCGCCGCATCGCCGTCGTCACGCAATACAAGGCGCATTCGCTCATCCGCCACCTGCAGCGCGGCTGGGGCTTCCTGCGCGGCGAGTTCAACGAGTTCATCGATATCTGGCCGGCGCAGCAGCGCGTGGATTCGAGCTGGTATCGCGGCACCGCCGACGCCGTGTATCAGAACCTCGACATCGTCCGCTCGATCGGCGCGGAGTTCGTCGTCGTGCTGGCGGGCGATCACATCTACAAGATGGACTACACGCGCATGGTGCTCGACCATGTCGAGAGCGGCGCGGACTGCACGGTCGGCTGCATCGAGGTGCCGCGCATGGACGCGGTCGCGTTCGGCGTCATGCACGTCGATGAAAACCGCCGCGTGACCGATTTCCTCGAAAAGCCCGCCGATCCTCCCGCGATGCCCGGCAAGCCGGACGTGGCGCTCGCAAGCATGGGCATCTACGTGTTCAGCGCGAAGTATCTCTACGAGATGCTGCAGGAGAACATCGAGACGTCGAACACGGACCATGACTTCGGCAAGGACATCATTCCGCGCGTCGTCACGACGGGCAAGGCCATCGCGCATCCGTTCGGCATGTCGTGCGTGACCTCGAGCAGCGATCCGGACGCGCCCGCGTACTGGCGCGATGTCGGCACCGTCGACGCGTACTGGTCCGCGAATCTCGATCTGGCATCGACGATTCCGGAACTCGATCTGTACGACCGCAAATGGCCGATCTGGACCAATCAGGAACAACTGCCGCCCGGCAAGTTCGTGCGCGACCTGAACGGCCAGCAAGGTGCGATCACCAATCTGCTGGTGTGCGGCGGCTGCGTGATTTCGGGATCGCAGGTGTCGAAGTCGGTGTTTTCTTCGGCGGTGCGGGTGCACTCGTTCTGTAACATCAATGAGGCAGTCTTGTTGCCTCAGGTGACCGTCGGGCCGAGTTGCCGTCTGCAGCGCGTCGTGATCGACCGGGGCTGCACGGTGCCCGAAGGACTCGTGGTGGGCGAGGACCCGGACGACGACGCCGCGCGCTTCTTCCGCACCGAGTCGGGCGTGACGCTCATCACGCGCGATGCCCTGGCGCGTCTGTCCCAGCGTTAGACGCGCCGCCGCACCGGACCCATAAACCAGTCGACAGGAACGCCGATGACCGTATGCGTGCTGCATGCCGCAGCAGAAATGTTTCCGCTGTTGAAAACCGGCGGCCTCGCCGATGTCGTCGGCGCGCTGCCGCTCGCGCAATCGCAACTGGGCACGGATGCGCGCGTCGTGCTGCCGGGCTTTCCCGCCGTGCTGGCGGGGCTCGCGGACCTCGAACCCGTCGCCGATCTGGGCGGCGCGTTCGGCGCGGGCAACGTGAGACTCGAACGCGGTGTGCTGCCGCCGCACGGCGTAGTGGTCTACGTGGTGCGCGCGGACGTGTTCTACGACCGTCCCGGCAATCCCTATCTCGATGCCGCGCATCGCCCTTATGCCGATAACGACCGTCGCTTCGCGCTGCTCGGCTGGGCAGCGGCGCGTATCGCCACGGGCGCCGATCCAACGTGGAAACCGCATATCGTGCACGCGCACGACTGGCACGCTGGACTCGCGCCGGCGTATCTGCGCGCGTTCGAACGCGGCGGCGCGCCACGCACCGCAAGCGTGATCACCGTGCACAACCTCGCGTATCAGGGCACGTTCGCAGCGTCGGAGTTCGGCGCGCTGCAATTGCCGGGCGACTTCTACGCGGTCGAAGGCGTGGAGTTCTATGGCCTCGTCTCGTTTCTCAAGGCGGGCCTTTATTACGCCGACCGCATCACGACCGTCAGTCCGACCTACGCGCGCGAAATCCAGACGCAGGCGCACGGCGCGGGGCTGCACGGCCTGCTGCAGACGCGCACGCACGACATCACCGGCATTCTGAACGGCGTCGATTATTCGATCTGGAGTCCGTCGGTCGATGACTCCATCGCGGCGAAATACACCGCGTCGAAAGTCGCGGGCAAGTCGAAGTGCAAGGCCGCGCTGCAGGAGCGCATGGGACTCGCGCGCGACGACGACGCCCTGCTCTTCGGCGTCGTCAGCCGGCTGACCGAGCAGAAGGGGCTCGATCTGCTGCTCTCGGCCGTGCCCGATATCGTGCAGCGCGGCGGACAGCTCGTCGTGCTCGGCACCGGCGACCCGGCGCTCGAAACCGGCATGAAGAACGCGGCGGCGGCGCATCCGGGGGCGGTCGCGGTCGAACTCGGTTTCGACGAGACGTTGTCTCATTTGATCATCGCCGGCAGCGATATCGTGATGGTGCCCTCGCGCTTCGAGCCGTGCGGGCTCACGCAGCTCTACGCGCTCGCGTACGGCGCGCCGCCGCTCGTGCATCGCGTGGGCGGGCTGGCCGATACCGTCGTCGACAGTTCACTCGAAAATCTCGCCGACGAACTCGCGACCGGCTTCGTGTTCGATACCTTCGACCGCGCGGGGATCGTCGGCGCGATCCGGCGGGCGTTCGCCCTGAAAGCGCGCCGCACCGACTGGAAGGCCGTCGTCAAGCGCGCGATGGGTCAGAGCTTCAGCTGGGAAGCGGCCGCGCTGAGGTACGCGGAGGTGTATCAAGGGCTGACGGGCCGCTGAGGCAACCGAATGAATGAACTCAGGGTGGATGTGGCCGTGATCGGCGCGGGCACGGCGGGCATGGCCGCGTTTCGCGCGGCGCGGCTCGCGGGCGCGAATGCGGTGCTGATCGAGAGCGGCGAACTGGGCACGACCTGCGCGCGCGTCGGCTGCATGCCGTCGAAGTTGCTGCTCGCGGCAGCCAATGGCTTGCACGACGCCGGTGCGCTCGCGCCGCGCGGCATCGAAGGCACGCACGCGCTGGAAGCGAATTACGCGCATGTGCTCGATTACGTGCGGCGCGAGCGCGATCACTTCGTCAGGGGCGTGCTCGAAGAAGTCGAAGCGCTGCCGGGCGGCCTGCTTGTGCGCGGACAGGCGCGCTTCGAGGCGCCGACGCGGCTCGTCGTCGGCGGCGACACGCGCATCGAAGTGAAGAGCGTCGTGATCGCGACGGGCGCCGCGCCGGCCGTGCCCGATCAACTAAGAGTGTTCGGCGACAGGCTCATCACGAGCGACGATCTGTTCGAGTTGCGCACGCTGCCGAGGCGCATCGCCGTGTTCGGCGCGGGACCGATCGCGCTGGAACTCGGGCAGGCGCTCGCGCGGCTCGATGTCGAAGTCTTCATGTTCGGCAAAGGCGGCCGCGTCGCGGGCCTCACCGACAAACCCGTGCGCGATGCGCTCGCCGCGGCGCTCGCCGACGAGTTCTATTTCGATCCCGACGCCAGGTTCGACGAACTGTCGCTCGAAGACGGCCAGCCGACGCTGCGCTTCACATCGCCGGATGGCATGAAGCATGTCGAACGCGTCGATCTCGTGCTCGCCGCGACGGGCCGCGCGCCGAATCTGAAGCCGCTCGCGCTCGACAAGGCCGGCATCGAACTGAACGAAAAAGGCGTGCCGCTCTTCGACGAAACCACGATGCAATGCGGCCAGAGCGCGGTTTTCATCGCCGGCGATTGCGACGGCACGCGTCCCTGGCTGCACGACGCAGCCGACGAAGGCAAGCTCGCCGGCGACAACGCCGCGCGCTTTCCGGACGTGCAGGCGGTCAGGCGCAAGGTACCCTTCGCGATCGTGTTCAGCGAACCGCAGGCGGTGATGGTGGGCGCCTCGTACGACGATCTCGACACGCAGATGACGGTGACCGGCGAGGCGTCATTCGAGAATCAGGGACGCAGCCGCGTGATGCGGCAGAATCGCGGCCTGCTGCATGTCTATGCCGATGCAAAAACCGGCAAGCTGCGCGGCGCGCAAGGCTGCGGCCCGGCAATGGAGCATATCGGCCATCTGCTCGCGTGGGCGGTGCAACTCGAACTCACGCTGGACGAAACGCTCAAGCTGCCTTTCTATCATCCGGTGGTGGAAGAAGGCTTGCGCAGCGCATTGAAGGATGCGGACAGAAAATGCTACGAAAAGCGCTCGGAGACGCCGCCCGCTCTGGCGAGCGCGGCAGGTTGCTAGAAGAAAAGAAAACGCCGGTTGAACAACCGGCGTTTCATCTTTCGAATCAGATAAGCAAACCGTTACTGATCAGCTTCCGCTCAGTCCATATTGCAGTGCGAGATCGAAACCCAGCACCACCATCGAACAGAACAGACCCAGCGACAGATTCGCCAGCCGGTGGCCGACGTCCTTGTGCTTCGTCAGTACAGCGCCCGCGAGGAATGCGATTTCCACGATGATCTGCATGCAGAAGACGGCGATCATCAACGCGAACTCATAACCCATCGCATTGAAGTTCATGAAGTTGAAGCCGTTCACCGCAACCCACGACCCCACTCGCCAGACTTCGTATGCCAATAGCAGCAACGGGAAGAAATAGCTGGCGATATAAGTCGGCACCGTGGCGTGCCGCAGTTCCATATTTAAGTGACGTGTTACTTGCATCGCGTACTCCTCATCTGATTGCCCGAAGACGACGGGCGTTCTACCAGCACGGTGGCGCAACCGGGAGCGTTCTTTTTTTGAACGGCAGACGGGCGTCGTGCTTTCAGAATAGGACAATTTTCGGGAAAGCGAATCATCGTATTCCCGATGATCACGCCCAATAAGGAGTTACGCGACGCGTTGTGCAGTGCAACTGAATAAAGCAGTTATTTCGACCCTCAATTCGGCACGCGCGTGCGTGCCGAGTGATTATGTTGTCTGACTCTTTATTGGCCGGTTTGTTGCTTGGCGTACAACTTGATAATGCCTGAAAAATCGAGTCCGCCGAGGCCTTGCTGGCTCATCGACTGATACAACTGCTGTGCCAGCGCGCCCATGAAAACCGGCTGTTTCGCGCCACGCGCGGCATCGACGGCGAGGCCCAGATCCTTCAGCATCAAGTCCGCGCCGAAGCCACCCGAATAACCCCGTGACGCAGGCGCGGTTTCGACAATACCCGGATAGGGATTACACGTATCCGAACTCCAGCAACGTCCGGTGGAGGTATTGACGATACTCGCGAGTTTCGTCGGATCGATGCCGAGCGTTTCGCCGAGTTTCATCGCTTCAGCGACGCCGATCATGGAAATCCCCAATAACAGGTTATTGCAGATCTTCGCGATTTGACCCGTGCCGGTTTCGCCGCATCGCACCATATTCTTGCCCATGCCGGAGAGCACCGGACGCAGTGTCTCGAATAACGTTTCGTCCGCGCCCACCATGAAGGTCAGCGTGCCTGCCTGCGCGCCGACGACGCCGCCCGAAACCGGCGCATCCGCGAACGGATTGCCCTGCTTTCCCGCCGTTTCGCCGATGAGCCTCGCCGTGGCGGGATCGATCGTGCTGCTGTCGACGAGCGGTACGCCCTTCGCGACGCCGGCGAGCACGCCGTCATCGTTCAGATAGACCGCCTTGACGTGTTGCGCCGCGGGCAGCATCGTGATGACGACTTCCGCGCCCTCCGCCGCCGCGCGCGGCGACGCGGCGAGCGTCGCGCCCGCCGCCTTCGCCGCGTCGAGCGCGGCGGGCACCAGATCGAACGCCGTGACCGCGTGCCCCGCCTTCAGCAGATTGGCGGCCATCGGACCGCCCATGTGACCCAGGCCGACAAAACCTATCTTCATCGCCGTCTCCTCGTTCTTATCTCAGCGAGATGGTCGTGTTCACGCCGTCGTTGACGGTGGCGTCGTCGAACCAGCGCGCGGTGACTGTTTTCGTCTGCGTGTAGAACTGTACGACCTGCTTGCCGTACGGCCCGAGATCGCCGAGCTTCGAGCCGCGCGACCCCGTGAAGCTGAACGCGGGCACCGGCACCGGAATCGGAATGTTGATGCCCACCTGACCGATATCGATCTCGCTCTGGAACTTGCGCGCCGCCGCGCCGCTTTGCGTGAAGAGGCCGACGCCGTTGCCCATCGGATTGCGGTTGACGAGCGCGATGGCGTCGTCGAGCGTGTCGACTTCGACCACGCACAGCACCGGGCCGAAGATTTCGGTCTTGTAGACCGACATGTCGGTATTCACATTCGTGAACACCGTCGGGCCGATGAAGTTGCCGCTCTCGTAGCCCTTCACGTCGATATCGCGGCCATCGAGCGCGAGCGTCGCGCCCTCTTCCACGCCGCGCCCGATCAGGCCGAGAATCCGCTCCTTCGCCGTCTTGGAGACGACCGGGCCGACATCCGTATTCGGTTCGACGCCCGCGTTGACCTTGAGCGTCTTCGCGCGTTCGACAAGCTCTGGCACCCAGTCCTTCGACGCGCCCACGAACACCGCCACCGAGGTCGCCATGCAGCGCTGTCCCGCCGCGCCGAAACCCGCGCCCGCGAGCGCGTTGAGCGTCTGCTCCTTGTTCGCGTCGGGCAGCACGACGGCGTGATTCTTCGCGCCCATCATCGACTGCACGCGCTTGCCGTGCTGGCTCGCGAGGTTGTAGACGTGCGTGCCGACCGCCGTCGAGCCGACGAACGAGATCGCCTTGATATCGGGATGCGTGCAGATCGCGTCGACGACTTCCTTGCCGCCGTGCACGACGTTCAGCACGCCCGGCGGCACGCCTGCTTCGATCGCGAGTTCGACGAGTTCCATCGTCGAAAGCGGGTCCTGTTCGGACGGCTTCAGCACGAAGGTGTTGCCGCAGACGATCGCCATCGGGAACATCCACAGCGGGATCATCGCGGGAAAGTTGAACGGCGTGATGCCCGCGCAGACGCCGATCGGCTGACGCAGCGTGTAGGTATCCACACCGCCCGCGACGTTCTCGGAGAATTCGCCTTGCTGCAAGGTGCTGATCGAGCACGCATGCTCGACGACTTCGAGGCCGCGAAAGATGTCGCCTTCGGCGTCGGCGAGGGTCTTGCCCTGCTCGGCCGTCAACGTCTGCGCGATGCGCTTCTGGTTCTGGCGCACCAGATCCTGGAATTTGAGCATCAGCCGCATGCGCGCGCCGAGCGGCGTCGTGCGCCAGGTCTGAAACGCCTTGTGCGCAGCGGCGACGGCGGCGTTCACTTCGTCGGTCGTCGCGAACGGCACACGGCCGACCACTTCCTGCGTCGCGGGATTGACGATGTCGCGCCATTCGGTCGTCTTCGAATCGACGAACTGGCCGTCGATGAGCAGTTTGGCCGTACGGACGGACGCACTCTGCGCCGGATGTTCAGCAGCGATATTCACGAGTCACTCCTTGTCTGAAAAATTGCAAACGCGAAGGTTGGGATGAGAGGCGAAGACGCGCGGACAGGACGCCGGTTCGGCGCCGTGGGGAAAGGGCATGTCGTCTCCGTTTATAAGAAATCGGCCTGCATTGCTGCACGCTCGTTTCCTTGAGTATAGTTATGCAAAAGTCCATCATGGCACTATAAAAACACCCGATCGATATGCAAAAAAACGCCATACCAACCGGAAAGTTCGATCTCGCCCGGCTCAACTGGGACGATTTGCGCTTCTTCCTCGAAGTCGCGCGCACACAGCGCGCGAGCGGCGCCGCCAAGCGCCTGGGCGTCGATTACACGACGGTCGCGCGGCGCGTGCGCGCGCTCGAGGACGCGCTCGGCACGCTTCTGTTCGACAAGTCGCGCAGCGGCGGATTCATTCTGACCGCCGAAGGCCAGCGCCTGCTCGGCTTCGTCGATTCGATCGAAACCACGGTGCAGTCCGCGACCGAACAGATCGCCAATACGGGACACGCGCTGTCGGGGCATGTTCGCGTTGGTTCGACGGAGGGTTTCGGCTGCTTCTTTCTCGCGCCACAGCTCGCGCGCTTTCAGGATGCGCACCCGAATATCTCCATCGACTTGTTGCCGGTGCCGCATTTCGTGAGCCTGTCGAAGCGTGAAGCGGATATCGCCGTGACGCTGGAGCGGCCCGAGCAAGGCCAGTATGTCTATACGAAGCTGTGCGAATACCGGCTCAAACTCTACGCGACCGCCGAATATCTCGACGCCCACGAACCGATCCGCACGAGCGACGATCTGCGGCATCATCGTTTCGCGAGCTATATCGACGATCTCGCGTTCAGCTACGAACTGCTGTATCTCGAACGCGCGGTGCCGGGCGCGGTGTCGCGCTGGCGCAGCACGAGCGCGATCGCGCAATACTTTGCGGCGCTGCAGGGCCGCGCGCTCGCGATCCTGCCGTGCTTCATGACGTCGCCCGATCCGCGCTTCGTGGCGGTGTTGCCGGATGAGATCGTCGTGACGCGCGCCTTTTATCTCTCCTGCCGCGAGGATCTGCGCAAGCTGAAGCGCATCACGGCGGTATGGGACTATCTGCGCGCGGCGGCCGAAGCGAACCGCGCCTTTCTGATGGGCGATGGCACGCAGATGGAATGGGTCCACGTCAAGCCATCCTGATTAATCAGCACCGATTTTGACAACACCGACAACGCAAACGTGTTAGGCGCGAATGCGTATCCACACAACACAAAATTTGACTCGAATAATTCGTGGAATTTTGCTTCGATGTCCTGCTGAAACGTCAACGGCGCGCCAAGCATCCGGCATAATCGCCGGCCAGTTTCATTGCTTTGCCGTGGAGAGCGCGGCGCACTCCATTCCCGTGATTTCTCTTATTATTTTTTCCGTCGGCCTGACAAGCCGCCGCGTGCGCTGATGGCTTTCGTCATCTGGTCACGGCGCACCATGTCGCGCCAGCGCATCCGTTTCGTCGAAGCGCGCACGGCGCGCGCGATCGCCATCATCTGCGCCATTACGTTGCTGGTGGCGGCGCTGGCGCTCGGCATCGCGATCGGCACGATGTTCGCCCGCAGTCATCTCGGCGAGGAACAGGCGCTGATGTCGCGCCGCTCGTACGAGATCGAGGAACTCGGGCGTCTGCGCGCCGCAGTGATCGAACTGACGCCGCGCGTCGAAGGGTTGTCCGCGCAGGTATACGAGCTGCACGATTTCGACGACCGTCTGAAGGCCGCGCGCGGCGTGGGCGGCAGCACCGGCGTGCACGACGTCCCGCCGCTGCCCGACACCGAGGAGCCAGCGGCGTCGCTCGACGGCGCGGGCGGCCCGGCGCTGCCGCCGCGGCTGTGCGACATCGAGCGCGCTGACCGCGGCACGCCCCGCCAGCGTCTGAAGGGCACGCAGCGCATCATCGACTGCCTGAACGACGAGGTGTCCCAGTTGCAGACGCAGACGCTCGCGCACTACGCCGCGTATATGGCGTTTCCCGGTCGCAATCCCGCGCCCGGTGCGCGTAGCGGCTCGCCCTATGGCAACCGTCTCGATCCGTTCACCGGGCATCTCAGCTTTCATCCCGGCCTCGATCTCGTCGCGCCGACCGGCACGCCGATTCTCGCCAGCGCGGGCGGACGCGTCATTCAGGCCGGCGAGCGCAACGGCTATGGCTTCGCGGTGGATGTCCGCCACAGCAACGGCATGGTGACGCGCTACGGACATGCATCGCGCATTCTCGTGAAGGCCGGCGACTACGTGATGCCCGGACAGGAGATCGCGGAAGTCGGCTCGACCGGGCGCTCCACGGGCCCGCATCTGCATTTCGAAGTGATCGTCGACGGCGCGCAGATCAATCCATCGTCCTATCTCGCGCTTTTCAAGCGCAAGCCCAATGCGCAAAGTTGACTCGAAGCGGCTGTCGCTGCAACTCACTCGCCAGTCCTATTCGCTCACGCCCAAACGCGGCGCGGGCATCTGGCTCGGCCTGATCGCGGCCGTATGCGCGATCGCCGCGCTCGGCGCCGCGGGCTTCGCGCTCAAGCGCTCGCATGAGGACGTGCGCAAGTTCGACGCGCTCTGCGCGCCGCCCGCCTCGGAACAGACGCTGCGCGACCAGCTCGCGCATGCGCAACTCGCACTCGAACAGGAAGCGGCAAGCCGCGCGTCGCTCGAACAGCGCGTGAAGGACAGCAGCGCCGAAATCCAGCGCCTGAAGACCGACCTCGCCTTTCTCACGAAACAGCACAAACCCGATTGAGCGCGCGCTCTTCGCGCAACCCTTTACCGCATCGCAAGGACTCGACATGTTTTCATCGAAGAAAGGAACATCCAACGGCGTCAAGATGGCGAAGCTCGCGACGCTCGTCGCGCATAACGTCCATATCTCGGGCGATCTCGAGTTCAGCGAGGGCTTGCGCATGGACGGACAGGTCACGGGCAACGTCACCGGCCGCCCCGGCGAAGAGACGCTGCTCGTCGTCAGCGATCAGGGCGCGATTCGCGGCAACGTGAACGCGTACAACGTCATCATCAACGGCTGCGTGACCGGGGATGTGACCGTCGCGCATTTCGTCGAACTTCAGTCCAACGCGCGCGTGCTCGGCAATATCTTTTATCAGCAGTTGCGCATGGATATCGGCGCGACGGTCGAAGGCAAGCTCACCCGGATCGATACGCAGTCCGCGCATATCCCGACGCTGCCCGCGCCGCCCGAATACAGCATCGATCTCGCCTCGAACTGACGGCGGTCAACGAGCGGCGCGTGATCGGCGCTCGTTGGCAACAGTGCGCCTATCCAGCTAAGATTCGATAGATGGAGGCCACGCGCTCGCGCCCCAAGCGAATCGCGACTTCGAGCGCCCATCGACGCGTGGCCGGTGACATCGAAAACATAACAAGGGCGCCCCCCATGCTGGTCAATTGCGCGGCTTATCAAAACGGCCGAAAGCTCGCGGACGTCGATATCGACGAGATCAACTCGTATCGCGACATGCCCGACTCTTTCATTTGGGTTGCACTGAAGGAGCCCGGTCCCGGCGAACTCGCGCACATGACGCAGCAGTTCGGTCTGCACGAGCTGGCCGTGGAGGATGCGCAGCACGGTCATCAGCGTCCGAAGATCGAGGAATACGGCGATTCGCTGTTCGCGGTCTTTCACACGGTAGAGTTCGATGAAGAGGGCGATGTGCTGGTCGGCGAGATGAACGTGTTCGTCGGCCGTAACTATGTGCTCTCGGTGCGCAACCGCACGACGCAAGGCTTTCAGGAAGTGCGCAAGCGCTGCGAACGCGAACCGCATCTGCTCAAGCACGGGCCGGCCTTCGTGATGTATGCGCTGCTCGATGCCGTCGTCGACCGATACTTCCCCGTGCTGGAGACGCTCGGCGCGGAAGTGGACGAAGTGGAAGAACGCATCTTCGAACAGAAGGGCTCGGTGGAGTCGCGCGAGATCATCGAGGATCTGTATTCGCTCAAGCGCCGCATGACGATCCTGCAGCACCACACGGCGCCGTTGCTCGAAGCTGTCAGCAAACTGTATGGCGGACGCTCGCCCGGCGTGTGCTCGGGCATGCAGGAATATTTCCGCGACGTGTATGACCATTTGCTGCGCATCGTGAAGACCATCGAGGGACGGCGCGAAATGATCGTCACGGCGATTCAGGTGAATCTCGGCCTGATCGCGCTCGCGGAAAGCGAAGTGACCAAGCGTCTCGGCTCGTTCGCCGCCCTCTTCGCCGTGCCGACGATGATCGCCGGCATCTACGGGATGAACTTCAAATCGATTCCGGAGCTCGACTGGGTCTACGGCTATCCGACCTGTCTCGCGGTGATGGTTGTCGTCGATCTGGTGCTTTACTGGCGTTTCAGGAAGGCGGGATGGCTGTAGTCCCGCCCGCTTTCGTGAAACTTAGGGCGAAATTAGTTGTCTAATCAATCGATTTGCGCGAGAATAGCGCTTTGGCCTTGCAAAATCGGCCATCGACCGCACATGACGTTAGCACGCCGAGTGCGCTCACTTCCGCAGTTTCAACGCAGAACACGTTTCAACCCGCACGTCGGCCTTGCTGCTCGCCGATGTCGCCGTCCCGGACATGCCGGCCACGGCGCGCCGCAACCGCGGTTCGCCCTGTCTTTCCGGCCTATGCCGTCAAGCTCACAGTGAGCCTGAAAGAGAGACGCGGCGCGCTCGCATCACGTTCAGTCGTGCAGGGCGCGTCAGGCCACGCAATACATCGCCTCTCGTGTAGCGCAGCGACGACGCCTTCGTGCAACGCTGCGCGGCCGCTCTCTGGCGCGAATGCGCGGCGGGACCCACTATCATTCATAACAGGAGCTCCATATGGCGAAAGAAGAACTGATCGAACTCGACGGTATCGTTGACGAAGTGCTTCCCGATAGCCGCTATCGCGTCACGCTGGACAACGGCGTCGTCGTGGGCGCGTACGCCTCGGGCCGCATGCGCAAGAACCACATCCGCATTCTCGCCGGCGATCGCGTCACGCTGGAACTGTCGGTGTATGACCTGACCAAAGGCCGTATCAATTTCCGTCACAAGGACGAGCGTGCAAGCGGCGGTGGCCCGCGCCCGCCGATGCGCCGCCGTTAAGCGCCGCGTAACACCCTGACGTCCTGACCGCAGCAACGAGCGTGAGCCCGATCCGCCGCACGCGCTTCTGAACCTCATCGCGGATCATCCTGCACTTCGACGCGACCGCCTGGCCATTCCGGCTGCGCCGCGCGTCGATGCCCCTCTCTCCTCAAGCCGCGCCGCGCGCCGCCAGCAGCGCATCGATACCGATCGCGAAACCGTCTTCGTCGTTGCTCTTCGAGACCAGGCTCGCGTGACGCTGCACGGTGTCAGACGCCTGTCCCATCGCGATCGACACGCCCGCGATCTCGAACATCGCCATGTCGTTGCCCATGTCGCCGAGCACGGCCACGCGTTCGAGCGGCACGCCCGCGAGCCGCGCGAGTTCGCGCACCGCCGTGCCCTTGTTGGCTTCGAGACTCGTGACATCGAGATAGTAAGTCTGCGAGCGCGCCGCGTGACCGCGCCCTTCCAGTTGCTTCTGCAAGCCGCTTTCGACCCGCGCGAGCAGCGCCGTATCGGCCGTCGAGCCGACGATCTTGTCGACCGCAGCGAGATCGATGTCGTCGAAGCGCGCGACGCGCACGCCTTCATAGCCGACGGTGCGCGTCTCCAGCGGCACGTAGGTCGCGTCGGGATTGGTCAGATACCAGTCATCGTCGATGAACACCCACGCGTCGACGCTCGCGGCGGCCAGCGCTTCGAGCGAGGTCTGCACGACCTCGCGCGGCAGCTTGTGCGACGACAGCACTTCCCACGTGCGCGGCCTGACCAGACTGCCGCCGTTGTACGACGCGTACGGCATATCGACCGAAAGCGCCTCGACGATGTGCCGCATGCCCTTGCCAGGCCGGCTGCTCGCCACCGTGAAGCGCACGCCCGCTTCCCGCAGCCGGCGCACGGCGTCCTTCGCGGGCTCGCCGAGCGCCTTGTCGGTATAGAGCAGCGTGCCGTCGCAATCGGTGACGACGAGTTCCACGTTGGCGAGCGCGTCGAAGGCCGCGGCGCCGTCGCCGGTCGCGCTGTGCAGGCCGTACTTGCCTTGCGCGTTCATCAGTTCGTCTCCTCACGGCGATTGAAGTGCGGCAACTGCCGCGTCTCGCGCACCGAGCGCGGATGCCACAGCCGCGCGCCGCCTTCGATGCCCGCCGCGTTCGACACGATCGCCACGTTGTCCGGCAGCTTGAACTTGATGTGCGCCGCGTTGCCGCCGCCGATCCACAGACGGTCATAGTTCACGAGCGTCGCCAGAATGCCGATGATCTTCTCCACGCGACGGCTCCAGCGCTTCTTGCCCGCCTTCTCGCGCGCCGCGTTGCCGATGTATTCGTCGTAGGTCTTGTCCTTCGCGACCGGATGATGCGCGAGTTCGAGATGCGGCATCAGTTCGCCATCGCGAAAGAGCGCCGTGCCCGCGCCAGTGCCGAGCGTCAACACCATCTCGATGCCGCGTCCTTCGATCGCCGCGAGCCCTTGCATTTCGGCATCGTTAATCATGCGCGCGGGCATGCCGCCCAGACGCGTGGAGATCAGTTGCGCGAGCGGCACGCCGCGCCAGGCCGGCGTGCCGAGATTCGGCGCGGTCAGCACGACGTTCTCGCGCACGACGCCCGGAAAGCCGATGGAAATATGCGTCGGCGGAACGGTGACGATCGGCGTCACCAGCTCGATCAGCGTCTCGACGACCACGTCGGGCTTCGCCGGATGCGGGGTCGCCACGCGCACACGGTCGCTCTTCATCTGGCCGTCCTCGGAAATGATCGCCGCTTTCAGCCCCGTCCCGCCGATATCGATCGCGAGAATGCGCTCGGCCTTGATGGCGAGTTTATCCGCCGTGACATGCGTCTTCTGCTTGGTTCTGGATTCTGTGCTCACGCTCGTTGTCCTGGTTGGATGAGTTCAGTCCTGCTTGCGCGCATCGGTCAGCGCGCGCCACGTGCGGCCGTCCTGCGCCAGCAGCGCATCGGCTTCGTCCGGTCCCGCGCTGCCCGCCGGATAGCCGTGGACGGCGAGCGGGCTGTCCGGATGCAGCACGCGATCCACCGCCGCCCATGCCGTCTCGATGCTGTCCGCGCGCTGAAACAGCGTGGCGTCGCCGAGCATGCAGTCGTACAGCAGCGTCTCATAGCCGACATTCGCGCGCTCCGCGAAGAAGTCGGCGTAGTTGAAGGCCGAGCGCACCTTGCCGATCTGCATCACCGGGCCGGGCACTTTCACGTTGAAATCGAAGGTGGTGCCGTGCGCGGGATCGATGCGCAGCGTGAACACGTTCGGCGTCAGCGCATCGACGGGCGTGTCGCGGAACATCAGGAACGGCACGGCCTTAAGTTGCACCGAAATTTCCGTGCGCCGTTCGGTCAGGCGCTTGCCGGTGCGCAGATAAAACGGCACGCCCGCCCAGCGCCAGTTCTCGACATACGCGCGCGCCGCCGCATACGTTTCGACGCGGCTGTCCTTCGCGACGCCCTCTTCTTCCCGGTAGCCCGGCCCCGCCGGTCCGGCTTCGTACTGGCCGAGCACGACATCGTTCGCCGTCAGCGGGCGGATCGCGTCGAAGACTTCGGCCTTGCGGTCGCGCACGGATTCGGCGTCGAACGAATTGGGCGGCTCCATCGCCACCATGCCGAGCAACTGGAAAAGATGGTTCGGCAGCATGTCGCGAAACGCGCCGGTCTGCTCGTAGAACTTGCCGCGCCCTTCCACGCCGATCGTCTCCGCCGCCGTGATCTGCACGTTGTCGATGTACTCGCGCCGCCAGACAGGTTCGAACATCGCGTTGGCGAAGCGCACGGCGAGAATGCTCTGCACCGTGTCCTTGCCGAGAAAATGGTCGATCCGATACACCTGCGACTCGTCCGCATACTTGAGGATGCAGCCGTTGAGTTCCCGCGCGGACGCGAGATCGGTTCCGAACGGCTTCTCGATGACGAGCCGCCTGAAGTTGCCGTCCTTCTCCTCCAGCATGCCCGCCGCGCCGAGATGCTCGATGATCGGCTGGAAAAAGCGCGCGCCCACCGCGAGGTAGAACATGACGTTGCCGGATTTCGCCTTCGCCAGCCGCGCCTTGAGCCGCGCGAAGGTTTCGTCTTCCTCGAACTCGCCCGGAAAGTATTCCAGCCTGCCGACGACCCAGTTCCACGCGTCTTCGTTCAGTTGCGACAAGTGGAACGTCGCGGCCTTGTCCGCGGCGAACTTGCGCAGCGACTGCGTGAGCTCGTCGCGCCATTCGGAGGTTTCGCGCTCGCCGTGATTGACGCCGATGATTTCCATGCCGTCGTCGAGCAGCTTGTCGGCGGACAGGTTGTAGAGCGACGGCATCAGCAGCCGCTTGGTGAGATCGCCGCCCGCGCCGAAGATCACGAGTGTGCACGGCGGCGCGGGATGCTTGCCGGCGCACGTCGCGCTCGCTGGCTTCGCTTCATTCGATTGGTTCGTTTCGTTCGCTTCGTTCGATTCTTTCGGCATGGCGTATCGCCCCTTGTCAGTTGCGCGTGAATCTGGAAAGACCTTCATCGATGCGGCACAGTTCATTCGGACGATGCTTCTCGGGCACCTGCATCGAAAAACGTATACGTTTTGTAATTTTTAACCTTTCGTGTCGTAAAATATGCGCGCTTGCGTCTGCGCTCGCGCACCCTGCGACATCGAACGAATCAAAGGCCGACACTCCGCATGAACGCACACGACACTTCCATCGACCTTACGGCGTACTTCGAACGCATCGGCTTCGGCGGACCCGCGCGGCCCGCGCCGACGCTCGACACCTTGCGGGCGCTGCATCTGCTGCATCCCCAGGCGATTCCCTTCGAAAACCTCGACGTGCTGCTCGGCCAGCCGGTCAGGCTCGATCTGGCGTCGGTCCAGCAGAAGCTCGTCGCGAGCCGGCGCGGCGGCTATTGCTACGAACACAACCTGCTGTTTCGCAGCGTACTGCAGACGCTGGGTTTTCGCGTGCGCAGCTTCGCGGGCCGCGTCCTGTGGGGCCGCGAAGCATCGGCGGACATGCCGCCGCGCACGCACATGCTGCTGCTCGCGGACCTCGACGAAGGCACCTTCCTCACCGATGTCGGCTTCGGCGGCATGACGCTCTCGGCGCCGCTGCCGCTTCAGACGGGCATCGAGCAGATCACGCCGCACGGCGCGTTCCGCCTGGACGATGCCGGCAGTGAGCCGCCCGCCTTCATCCTGCAGGCGCTCGTGAACGGCGCGTGGACGCCCGTCTATCGCTTCGACCTCGACGCGCAGTATGACGCCGACTACGAAATGGCGAACCATTTCGTGTCCACCTTCCCGCAGTCGGTTTTCGTGCACAACCTGCTTGCCGCGCGTCTTGCGCCGGGCAAACGTTTCGGCCTGTTCAACCGGCGCTTTTCCGCGCACGACGAACACGCCGGCAGCGAGCATCGCGAACTGGAGAGCGTGGCCGAGCTGCGCCGCGTGCTCGAAAGCGAAATCGGCATTCGTCTGCCCGCTAGCGACGGTCTCGACGCCGCGCTCGCACGGCTTCCCTGACCCACCAAGCTTAATCACAAGACCACGATGTTCAAGAAGAAGACGCGCGGCGGCAGCGATTTCCAGACGCATCACCGCAGCACGGTGCTCGTGAACCGGCTGCCCGCATGGCGCTCGCGCTTCGTGCTGATCGGCGTGACGGCGGCCTTTCTGACGCTCGCCGGACGCGCGCTGTGGGTGCAGGTGATCGATCACAAGTTCTACATCGGCGAAGGACAGAAGCGCTATCAGCGCACGCTGGCGCTTTCGGCGACGCGCGGGCGCATCGTCGATCGCAACGGCGCGATGCTCGCCGT
Organism: Caballeronia pedi; assembly: GCF_001544915.2. GTDB lineage: Bacteria > Pseudomonadota > Gammaproteobacteria > Burkholderiales > Burkholderiaceae > Caballeronia > Caballeronia pedi. The sequence continues at coordinate 26,990 of NZ_FCOE02000005.1, forward strand.
GAGTCTCGCCACCTACGAAGTGTGGGCGACGCCGAAGCTCTTCGACGGCGACCACGGCAACGAGATCGCCCGCCTGCTCGACATGCCGCCGAAAGACCTGCAGCGGCGCATCGACGGGAGCCGCGCGTTCGTGTTGCTCAAGCGTCAGGTGGAAGCGGAAACGGCCGAACGCATCGCGCAGATCGGCCGCGCGGGCATCACGCTCGCGCCGGATACGAAGCGCTTTTATCCCGAAGGCGAATCGGCGGCGCACGTGGTCGGCTTCACCAACAACGAGGATCACGGGCAGGAAGGCGTTGAGCTCGCCGCCGATGCGCGCTTGACGGGCGAAGCCGGCCAGCGCGAAGTGATCCGCGACCGGCTCGGGCGCGTGATCTCGCAGATCGGCGAGCCGGCGTTGCCGCAGAACGGCGAGACCATTCAACTGACGATCGACCGGCGCATCCAGCAGCTCGCGCATACGCAGCTGAAGGCGGCGATCGTGAAGCACAAGGCGCGCGCGGGCAGCGTGGTCGTGCTCGATGCGAAGAACGGCGAAGTGCTCGCGCTCGCCAACTATCCGAGCTTCGACCCGAACGATCGCGCGCGGCTCACCGGCGAGCAGTTGCGCAACCGCGCGCTCACCGACACCTTCGAACCCGGCTCGACGATCAAGCCGCTCGTCGCCGCGCTGTCGATCGATCTCGGCAAGGTTCGCCCGGACACGCGCATCGATACAGGGCCGGGCACCTTCAAGCTCGGTCCGAACGTAATTCACGACACCTCGAATCACGGCGTCATCACCGTGGCCGAAGCGGTGCAGATGTCCAGCAACGTCGCGCTGACGAAGCTCGCGCTGCAGCTTCCCGCGCAGACGATCTGGGACAAGTACCGCGAATACGGCATCGGCCGCGCGCCCGAGCTGACCTTCCCGGGCGCCGCAACCGGCCGTCTGCGCTCGCCCGAGCGCTGGAAGCCGATCGAGCAGGCGACCATGGCCTACGGTTACGGCCTGTCGCTCTCGCTCGTGCAGATCGCGCAGATCTACACCGCCTACGCCGGCGACGGGCGCTTTCACCCGGCCACACTGATCCAAGGCGAAACGCGCCGCGACTCGCCGCAGGTGACCAAGCCCGCGACCGCGAAGGCCGTGCGCAGCATGCTCGAACTGGCGACGGGCGACCACGGCACAGGCCACGCGGCGGCGGTCGAAGGCTACCGCGTGGGCGGCAAGACCGGCACGGCGCGCAAGCAGGTCGGGCGCTCGTATGCGGCGAACAAATACCGCGCGTCCTTCGTCGGCATCGCGCCGATGAGCGATCCGCGCGTGATCGTCGCCGTCATGATCGACGAGCCGACGGGCGGCACCTACTACGGCGGCACGGTCGCCGGGCCGGTGTTCTCGGGCATCGTCGGCGCGGCGCTGCCGCTGCTCGGCGTGCCGCCCGACGCGTGATCGCGGGCAGACGGGCGCGGCCCTTGCTGCATCGAACCTGACCGGACCGTAAAGAGCCTGTGCTCTAATGTCGTGTTCGGCACCCAGCGATCAAACGGGATAGACCATGAATAAACTCGCCGCGGCGCTCGCGCTGCCAGTGCTCTTCGCCGCCTGCGCCCAGTTTCACAACGAAGATGCGGGACAGCCCGAAGTCGAAAAGTCGTCGACCGAGAACAAGGTGAACGGCATCGTGCAATGCATCGCCGGCGAAGCGAAGAAGCACGACGCCAAATATCAGCAGACCGCGATTCCGCAAGGCGTGATGCTCGAATTCGGCGATTCGAACGTGATCAAGGTCCGCTACGACAACGGCGAGACCACGTATCGCTTTTATCCGGGCCAGCGTCATCCTTCGAATCTGTGGATCGAGGGCGCGGGCAAGAAATGCGCGCCAGCCGATCCGACGAGCCAGGACGCCCCGCAGAAATAACCCACGCACATCGAAAGCAATCATGCGCTCGACCAAAGCGATCAGCGCCGTCGAACGGCTCAAGACGCGCACCGGCAACGCCAGCTACGCCGCCATCTCGATGCCCGGCGGCTACTTCTATCTCGTCGAACGCTCGGCCGAAGGCGCGAAGAAACTCTCCGAACCGATGCCGATGGACGATTTCGTCGCGTTCGTCAACGCGCGCGAGCCGGGCAAGCCGCGCAAGGTCAGCAAGCTCGATCTCGCGATGGAAGAGCAGATCGGCCGCAGCGGCAAACGCACGTCCGGCGCCGGCCAGTAATCCCTCTCTGCTCCGGCCGCGCCGCCCTTGGCGCGGCGCAATATCGGAAACCCCACAGTCCCCTCACATGAATGTGCGATGACAGACGGAGCCAGCAGGCTCGCGTTGCGTACATTTTTGTTAACGATCGAGTCCGCTGAGACGGGCAACGATCGGTCATCCGAAGAAAAGAGCAAAGGCCACCCGCAACGGTACAAAAAAATGCGCGGGTGAACGGGGTGCCTGAACGGCGCGCATATCCGATGTCGGGGATGGCGCGTCGCATGGCCGAGAGGAAGACCACAGATGAAAAAGAAGAATAGTGAGGCCAAGGGCAGCCTTTTGCCCTCGGCCATGGCTGATGTCGAGCTTCAGCATATCGAGCGCGCGCTCGCGCAGCTTCGCACGATGCACAAACAATCGTCGGGCACGCTCAACGTCGAATACTGGCGCGAGCGTCTCACCGCCGTGATGAAAGGCTATGCGCTCGTGCCCGCGCAGAAGCAGCGCATCGAAGCGCTGCGCATCGCACTCGATACGGTCGACAGCGGCCCCCGCGACGGCTCCGGCAGCCGCAGGAAGTCGACCAACAGGCTTTGGGCGAAAGCGGCCTGACGACCGCTTTCGCCACTCGCGCGTCAGCGCGATCCCTTCGTTCGCGCCCGCGTCTCGCATCGAGCCGGGCGCAACGCCAGTTGTACTTGCGAGTCATGCAGGCACCCTTCCTGCTCGAATGAAAGTCCTTCGATCATGCCGGGAGCCGCCATGTCCATTCATCGTCACGAGCACGCGCGCAGTCCGCGCCGGCCCTGGGGCGCGCTCGCGAATGCGCTCGTCGCCAGCCTCATCGCCACGTTCAGCACGTACGGCGTCGCGCAGATCACCAACGACGGCGGCTCCGGACGCAACGAAGGCCGCCAGTCCGATTCGACATCGCGCGCCGAGCCGTCCGGCGCCACGCTGCACGAATCGCACAAGCCGCAATCGAAGGATGCCGCGAAGGGCCGCGCCGCGACCGCCGGCAAGGGCCATAAGCCCGACGGCAGCGGAGGCTTCGGCGACGGCCTCTACGGCACGGGTGCGGGCAGCAACAAGTGAGGCCGCGCCCGCGGTTCAGTCGTCGCTTTTCTGCGGCAGGCTCATGATCTCCGGCGCGATCGCCGCATGATTGACGATTGCCACCAGCGACACGCCGCCGATCACGTTGCCGATGAAGGTCGGCACGAGGAACACGAGGAAGTAGTCGGAGAGGCTGGCGGCGTCGATCATCACCGCATACGCCGCCTCGACCGATCCTGCGACCACATGCGTGAGCTTGCTCACGGCGACGGTGTAAGTGACGATCAGGATCGTCAGCAGACGCCCCGAGCGCGCGCTCGGCAGCAGCCACACCATCAGCGCGATGAGCCAGCCGGAGAACACCCCGCGCACGACGGTCACGCCGAACTCGGCGGACAGCGGCGTCATCGCGAGTTTGGCGAGCGACTCGCTCACTTCCGGTGAGAACACGCCGCGAATCTGCAGAATGGCCGCGAAGATCGCCGTGCCGACCAGGTTGAAGAACAGCACGATCGCCCAGAGACGCAGCGCCTTCAACAAGGTCGCGACGTCGCGCCGCGTGAGTACGGGCAGCACCGCCGTCAACGTGCTTTCGGTGAAAAGCTGCTGGCGGGCAAGGATCGCGAACACGAAACCGACCGTGTAGCCGAGGCTCGATACCAGCCCGCGCCAGGGCGTTTCGGGCAACGAGCTTTCGAGGATCGACTGGACCAGAAAGGAGAAGCCCATCGAGAGGCCTGCCGCGAGCGCCGACCACATCAGCGCGGCGAAAGTGCGCGCCATGGCGACTTCGCCCTCCTCCCGCACGATTTCATGGATGACGAGCGGATGCGGCGCGGAATGTTCGGCGGCCTGTTCCTGTTCGGCGCTATCGAGGTGCGGAGAATCCGCTCCGGCGGAATTCCCCTTGTCGGGCGCCGCGGTGTGCGGCTCGTTCATGATCGTTCTCCCTGAACGCCGCTCGATTACGGAAGGTGGATGAGCGGCTGGCGCATCCACTAAGCAGGAAGAATGCCAGTGAAGCTACCGGGCGATGGTGCCGTCCAGCGCGTCGTAGCCGCGCCACTTGTAGATGAGCGCGGAAACGAGCCAGCAGGCAGCGAAAATCGCGACGATCCCATAGCCGAGCACGCCGAAATGCTCGGAAAGCGACGCGGCCCAATCCCACAGCCCGCCTTTCAGTTGCAGCCGGTCCGCGATCAGACCGAGCGCCTCGATGCCGCCGACCAGCACCGCGATCAGCACCGACACCAGCGTGATCGTGAGGTTGTAATACAGCTTGCGGATCGGCTTCATGAATGCCCAGCCGTAGGCGCCTGTCATCAGCATGCTGTCGGCGGTGTCGATGAGCGACATGCCCGCCGTGAACAGCACCGGGAACACGAGAATCGACCACACCGGCATGCCGCGCGCCGCTTCCGCCGCCGCGATACCCATCAGGCCGATTTCGGTGGCGGTGTCGAAGCCGAGGCCGAACAGGAAGCCGAGCGGATACATGTGCCAGCTCTTGCCGATCAGCCTGAACAGCGGCCGCGCGAGACGCGCGAGCGGACCGCCGCCGACCGCGAGCATGCCGACGTCCTCGTCGCGGCACGACTCGCCGCGCCGTACGCGCCGGAATGCGCGCCACACGCCGCGCAGCACGAACAGGTTCATCGCCGCGATGGCGAACAGAAAAAGTGCCGACACCGACGTGCCGATGATCCCGCCGATCTCGCGAAATTCGGCGAAACGGCCCTGCACGGCCATTGCCGTCGCGGCGATCAGCGCGGTGGCCGCGACGACGATCGTCGAATGCCCGAGCGAAAAGAAAAAGCCGGCGAAAATCGGCCGCTTGCCTTCCTGCATCAGCTTGCGCGTGACGTTGTCGATGGCGGCGATGTGATCGGCATCGACGGCATGGCGCAGCCCGAGCGAATACGCGAGCAGGGACGTGCCGAGCAGAAGCGGATAGTGCCGGAACGCGATCAGCGCCCACAGCCAGGAGAACACGTTGAAAGCGATCAGCCCGGCGATGAGATGCGCGGATTTGCGCGGCAGTGCGCGGCGCACCGGATTCGACGTGCAGGCGGGCTCGAGCGGTTCGGACATATGCGCGCAAGTGGGGTCGGAGGGAGCAAGGATACCGTGCCGGCCTCCGTAGCCAATATTCGCGCGCCTCGCAATGCTTATAGCGCCGGGCGCGAAATCGATAGCGGGATTCCTTGGTTGGGACGCGCGCACCGCGCCGCTAGGATGGCCCTTCGTCTTTTACGAAGTCCGCCATGCCCCGCTATCTCGACGACGCGCAACGCCAGGAACTCCAGAACGAACGCAACACATGGCGCTGGCGCTGCGAGTGGCCGACCTGGGCGGTCATCGTCGCGGTCTATGGCGGCTGGTTCGGCGTCGCGCTCAACGCGCGCACGCTCGGCCTCGCGCCGACCATCGCGCTGCTCGCGCTGCTGTCGTGCTGGTATATGTCGCTCCAGCACGAACTGATACACGGGCATCCGACGCGCTGGCCGCTCGTCAACATGCTCATCGGGCTCGCCCCGCTCGCCGTGTGGTTTCCGTACGCGGTGTATCGCGAGTCGCATCTGCGTCATCACGACGACGAACATCTGACCGAGCCCGGCCGCGATCCCGAAAGCTATTACGTGACGTCCGCACAGTGGGCGAGCGCGGGCCCCGTATTGCGCGCCGCGCTCGCCGCGCGCAATACGTTCGTCGGGCGCATGCTCATCGGTCCGTGGTTCTCGATCGCGGCGTCGTGGCGCGAGGCGGCGCAGGCTGTTGTCGAGCGGCGCTGGCGCATCGTCGCGAGCTGGGCGGTGCATCTCGCATCGCTCGTGCTGCTCGCAAACTGGCTCGAAGCGAAATGCGGCATTCCGTGGCGCGCGTTCGTGTTCGGCGTCGGTTACGCGTCGCTCGCGCTGGCTTCGGTGCGCTCGTTTCAGGAGCATCGCGCGGCGGGGCACGAGCGCGAACGCACGGTCGTCAACGAAGCCGGGTGGCCGTGGCGTCTGCTTTTTCTGAACAATAACTATCACGCGGTGCATCACGATCTGCCCGGCGTGCCGTGGTTCGCGCTCGGCCAGATCTATGCGCGCCGGCGCGACGCCTATCGCGCGAGCAACGGCGGCTTCGTCGTGCGCGGCTATGGCGAATGGGCGCGCCGCCATGCGTTCGCGCAGGCCGCGCAGCCCGTGCATCCGGCCGCCGCGGGCGAATCGTTCGCTCCGGCTGACCGCAGCCGGAACCCGCGCGGCGGCGATACCGCCAGTCTCGCGGGCTGACGCGGCGCGCTGTACGATTCGGCATCGTCCTTTTTGATCTCTCGCGATGCGCTGGCTCGCCGCCCTGCCGATGTACAACGTCACACCCGCGCTCGCCGCCGACTGGCGCACGCTGCTCGCGCACGTGAACGATCGTCTCGCGGACTGGGTGAACGCGCGCGGTGATACGCTCGAAATCGTCGATCCGGGTCCGGACCTCACCGCGTTCTGGCTGCGTGACGATGTCCTGCTCTCGCAGACCTGCGGCTATCCGCTCGTGCATGCGCTCTCGCAGCGCGTGCGATTGGTCGCCGCGCCCGATTTCGACGTGCCCGGCTGCGAAAGCGGCACGTATCGCAGCGTGATCGTCGCGCGAATGGACGTCGCGGCGCAGTCGATCGAAGGCTGCCGCAGCCTGCGCGCCGCCTATAACGACGACGACTCCAACAGCGGCATGAACCTCTTCCGGCACGCGGTGGCTCCGTTCGCGCAAAGCGGACGGTTTTTCGGCTCGGTGACGAAAACCGGCGCGCACCTCGCGTCGCTGCATGCGCTTGCCGAACAGCGCGCCGACGTCGCCGCGATCGATTGCGTCACGTTCTCGTTCGTGCAAACGCAGCTACCGGAACTCGCGGCGAGCGTACGCGTGATCGGCATGACCGCGAGCGCGGGCGCGCTGCCGTTCATCGCGTCGACACGCGTGCCGCAAGACGCGACCGATACAATTTTTCACGCACTCGCCGATGTACTTCATCACGACGACGCGCTCGCCCGGCGGCTCCGGCTCAAAGGCGTCGTGCGGCGCACCCCGGCGGACTACGCGCCGATCCTCGACTACGAACGCGACGCCATCGCGCGGGGTTATCCGCAGCTTGCCTGAGCGAAATCGAGCCAGCCCGATCCGGCAGATTTCCGGGAGTTTCGGCACAATCGGTTTTTTCAGCGCGTGAACCGCGACGCGCACGCAGCGCGAGCGGCCACGCTATCGGAACGCCGCAATGATCCCCTTCTCGCTACTCGACCTTTCCCCGGTTCCGCTCGGCTCGACGCCGGCCGCCGCCTTCGCCCATTCGCTCGATCTCGCCCGGCACGCCGAGCGCTGGGGTTATCAGCGCTACTGGCTCGCCGAGCATCACAACATGACGGGCATCGCCAGTGCGGCGACGGCCGTCGTGATCGGCCATATCGCGGCGGGCACCAGCACGATCCGCGTCGGCTCGGGCGGCATCATGCTGCCGAATCACGCGCCGCTCGTGATCGCGGAGCAGTTCGGCACGCTCGCCTCGCTGTTTCCGGGCCGGATCGATCTCGGCCTCGGACGCGCGCCCGGCACCGATCAGACCACGGCCCGCGCGCTGCGCCGGGACCTGCACGGCAGCGCCGAATCCTTTCCCGACGATGTCGTCGAGCTGCAGCGCTATTTCGCCGATCCCGTCGAAGGCCAGCGCGTGCGCGCGGTGCCCGGCGCGGGCCTCCATGTGCCGATCTGGCTGCTCGGCTCATCGCTCTTTTCCGCGCAGCTTGCGGCGGCGCTCGGGCTGCCGTTCGCGTTCGCGTCCCATTTCGCGCCGGATTATCTGCTGAGCGCGCTGGAGGTGTATCGCGCGCAGTTCCGTCCGTCGGCGACGCTGAAAAAACCCTACGCGATGGTCGGCGTCAATGTCTTCGCCGCCGATACCGCCGACGAAGCGCACTTTCTCTTCACGTCGCTGCAGCAGCAATTCATCAATCTGCGCCGCGGCACGCCCGGCCAGTTGCCGCCGCCGGTCGAATCGATCCCGTGGAACGACGCCGAACGCGCGGGCGTCGAGCACTCGCTCGCGTGCTCCGTCGTCGGCGCGCCCGCCGATGTCGAAGCCGGACTGCGCTCGGTGATCGCCCAGACCCAGGCCGATGAACTCATCGTCACGGCGCAGATCTTCGACCACCGGGCGCGCCTGCGTTCGTTCGAGATCGCGAGCCAGGCCCGCGACGCGATCGGCGGCGGTGTCTGAAAGGCCTTGCGCTGGACGCGCGCGCTTTTGACAGGCAATAATGAGATAACCGGAGGGCGGCGCAGGCCGCGGCGCCCTCCGCGTCCGCCTCATTCGCCAAACCTGACTCCCATGTAGCGCGCCCGAATTTCGTGCACGCGGGTGAACGGCGCGGCGAAACAACAACAATGACGTCGCAAGACGGGAGGAAGAATGTCGATGCCGAGAAGCGCCGCCACCGGCGCCATGACGCTCCTGACGGAATACGACGATGCCAGTGGACAGGAAGTCCGTTCGCTGCGCCTCGAACCCGCGGCGGATGGCAAAGCCGTACTGCTGATTGAAATCGACGAGCGCAAACCCGGCATTCACCGTGAAGTGCGTTATGAGATTACGCCCGCGGAACTGATTGCCGCCATTCGCGCGCACGGTGCGGAATTACCGGGAGAACAACATAGTCGTTAAAACGTTTTAACAGTTGCCATAAGCAGCATACAATAGAGACAGCGAGGTTCGGCCGCCATGCTGCATTGGCGGCCGTGGCCTGGTCCCGGTTCGCGGCTCCCCGACGTGACTCTCCGCGTGCATCCTTGGTGCGCGTCCGTCACTACGAGGACCGGCCGGGCGAACGTTCGCATTTGGGGCAAAGCAGGCATTAAAAGACGAAGGCGCTGGACAGTTAATAGTCGTGCGGTAAATACACTAATTGACGCGAGGCAAGCGCTGCGTCACGCTTCATAAAACACCTAAATTCAATTGATCGAACCGCTCCGGTCCGCGCGGGGTATCGGTTCGCCCTTTGAAAATCACAAAGCTGAATCAGGAAAGCCGTGGACGAAAGAAAGCGAGACAGCATCATTGCGTATTTGCGTAGCCGAATGGCTGAGTTCGGCATTACGGAGAGAGCGTTGGCCGAAGCATTGGCCGAAGCGCCGCCGGTGGTAGCACCACCGCCGTCCTTCACCAGGACCAACGGGGCTCATGGCGCGTCGAAGACCAAGCGGCCGATGCCGCAATTGCCGTTAGTGCCGCAATCGGCCGCCGGCGCAGCGCCGATATTCCGCAACGCCAGTGGCGACACGTGGGACGGCCTCGGCGACATGCCCGAGTGGCTCAAGCGCGCGGTGCACGCCGGACAGGACATCGAGTTCTATCGGGTCTGAGACGCCGTTGCCGGTGCGCCGGGCCAGCCGGCGGATCGCCATTGGCGCGCGAATACCTTGTCGTTCATGCTCGCGCGTCTGCGCGGGGGCGAGTCGCGCGCGTCGAAACGGACGCGTGCGGCATTGCGCGCCGCGTATCGCTTCGGGCCTCGCCATCCGCGCTTTCGCTGCTTTAAGGCAGCGTTCATAGGCAATTCACCGCGATTAATCAAGATCAAAAAATTTTCGCCGATGGTCGCCCATCGAGCCCGAAAACGTTTATTGATACTTCCCTGTAAGTCGGCTCGCACAGAAAGCCGCGCATCGACCAGACCTCAAGCCCGCCCGATCAAGTCCCGCCGTCTCCATTCGACAAGGGGGCATGCATGAACGCACACGGACGCCGCAACGTTGCACCCATCGCCCACGCACATCGACCGGCACACGGACGAGGACCGGACGCCGGTTCGGGTTCGCGAAGCCGCGCCTGACGCGCCGGGCGAATCGCACGCATTCCGAACGATCGAGCGGCGCACGCCATGCTTTCCCGCCCCGATACACTGCCGAGCGTCGTGCGACGCATGACGGCTGGCCGCATGCTGCTGGAGGGCGTGCCGGTCGAAACGGTCGCCGAGCAGTTGCATCTGTCCGTGCAGACCGTACGGCGCTACAAGGCGCTCGTCTCCGAAGGCGGTCTCGACGCCCTCGCGAAGATGGGTGTCGGCGGGCGCGCGTCGGTGCTCGATCGCGAGGCGCTCGACTGGATCGCCGCCGCGTTGCAGGGATCAGCGCGCGCGCACGGCTTCGAGAGCGACACGTGGACCAACGCGCGCCTGCGCGAGGTGATCGAGAGGCGCTACGGCGTGCGTTACTCGCGCGTCTATATCTGGCAGATCGCGACCAATCTCGGGCTCGGTCATCTGCTTTCGAAATCGCGTCGATGAGGACGCGGCCATCATCAATACAAAGGAGACAACCCATGATTTTTTCGACCAGCAAGCGGGTGCATCGCTCGATCAGCGTCGTGGCGACGTGCGCGGCGCTGTCAGTCGGTGCAATCGGCAGCGCGCGGGCTCAGGATGCCGCGTCGGCGCCGATGGCGCGCGGCGCGGCGGCCATCGCGGAAATCCAGGCGCGCGTGGTGGGCATCGATCCGGTGACCAACAGCGTGTCGCTGCAGGGGCCGCAGGGGCGTGTCGCCGAAGTGGCGGTCAATCCGGAAATCGGCGATGTCAAAAAGCTGCAGCTCGGCGATATCGTCAACATCCAGTATCGCGGCGCGCTGCTCCTGCGTGCGACGAAGGTCAAGTCGGACGGCATACGGCAGCGCATCGATACCGAAGTGGCGATCCCGGCGTCGGGCGGCGTGATGGCGCAGGCGCGCGTCGTCGAGGTGATCGCGACGATCGAGCGCGTCGATGCGAAGAACCGTCGCGTGACCTTGCGCGGGCCGAGCCGAACGGTGACGCTGGATGTCGCGCCGGATGTGCCGCTCGCGGGACTGAAGGCAGGCGATACAGTGCACGCGCAGTTCGAGTCGGCGACGGCGGTGCAGGTGTTGAGGGCGGGGCAGGCGGTGAAGTGACGGGGGTGGTGTCCACGGTTTTGTGGACACGCTTGCGAGGTCCGCCGACGCGAGGGCGTCGAAGCTTGTTTTTGCTCAGTGCCTCGATCCCTGTGATCGAGGTACGGTTCAAGCTCGTTTCACGAATCCATAGAAGGTTGTCAAATTTTGCACGTCATCTTCGAACATCAGCCATTTTTTGCGAAACTAATTTCGCATTTCTAACTAACTTTGCCGAAAAGCAGTTACGGGAAACGAAATGTCAAACATCTGGTTGAAGATGCCGGGCCTCACTGGCGATTCGATGGACCTCGGCCACGAAGGGGAAACCGACGTATTGAGTTATCGATGGGGCCTGTCAAAGAGCCAGCGAAACGCGACGTGTTATTCGTGGCGAAAGGTTTTTTTGGAAAGGATATGAAGCAGGTATGACTAAAAAAAGATTCGATCTCGCGTCCTTGGGGGCGGGCGTGTTTTTTCTCGTCGTTCAACTTCCCCTGCTTGTTCCCGAGGTGGCTTGGTATAGACATTCGACGCTTACAGCAGGCGTAGTGGTTGGACTGAACGCAGGAGGCAAACACCCTCAGATCGAGTTCACGGCGCGCAGTGGAGAACGTATCTCGGTTCCGGCAAGTAGCTTCTTTCACTTTACTCAAGTGGGAGAGCAGGTCCTCGTTCGCTACGACACGCGTTCGCCGGCTCAAGCTCGAATTAATGGTGTAGTCAACATATGGGGAGGCTTCATCGTTTTTACAGCGGTAGCTTTCGCATCCATTATCCGTGGACTCTTTCGAACATATCGAAACATTAAGACGAAGAATAAAGAATGAGCACATTGAATCGAAGCGAATGGTCCTACCAAAAATCATCAAGCGCAAACGTTAGCCTAGCCCGGTTGCTCGTGTCGGGAGGTATGTTTGTCCTCAAAGATCCTCAGAATAATCTGCACCGATTTTCGTATAAAGGATTTGGAGCCAGTCTTGGCGACACCAAGCTTTTGCCGAAAGGGTTTCGGCTCCCTGAAATTCCATTACCCAGGAGCGCCTTGAAGAATGGAAGCTTTTCTGCCGGAGGTGCGACACCGCGATTTGACGGCAGCGGCGCCATATTTTATTGAGGGAATAGCGAACCTAAGCCCGAAGATTTCGAGGGTTTCACGCTGTATGCCGAAGCAAGCATTGGCGTCCTTGTCGCAGGAGGTGCTTCACTGTTCATGACGGGCATGCGCGAAGAAATACTTGTTCCCTTTTTGTTTGCGCCTGCAATCTTCTCAAACTATCTTTTCACCAATTCGGCACCGATTGTACTTCTGTACGGCGTTAGCGAAGGTTTGATTGACAGTTTAGGTCGAGGGCTTATGTTCGGAAAAATATCGTACAACGGAGTCTATGACGGATAGCAAACTCCCTTGCCAGTCGTGAGCATCCGCGGTCCCAGGTAACGGACCTCAGACCACGGACCGCGCCATGAACACGAGAATAAGAGCGTCAACTTTCGCGCCGACGGAATTCCAAAGAACGAAACGCCCCTCAAGGCGTTTCGTTCTTCTCTCAGATTCTCACCGGACCCACCACCTCAAAAATTAAAGTTATCGATATTCGCCGAATCAAAAGTCGTCGGCGGCCCGAGAATGACTTCCCCGCTTTTCCCCACCGTCCGCTTGCCCAGTTTCCCCGCATCGAACGAATCGCCTTCCTTGCCCGTGATCGTGCCCGACGCGAGATTGGCCGCCGCGAACGCCGCGAGATAACCCAACTGACCCGGGTCCCACAACTGGAACGCCTTGACAGTACCGTTCTTCACGAACGCGCGCATCTGATTCGGCGTGCCGAGGCCCGTCACCACGACCTTGCCCTTCGCCGGCGAACTCGAGATATAGCGCGCCGCCGCCGCGATCCCGACCGATGTCGGCGCGACGATGCCCTTCAGGTTCGGATACGCCTGCAACAAGCCCTGCGTCTCGACGAACGACTTCTGATCATCGTCATTGCCGTAGGCGATCTTCACGAGCTTCATCTTCGAATACTCGGGCTTCTTCAGTTCCTCCAGCATCCATTTGATCCACGTGTTCTGATTGGTCGCGTTGGGCGTCGCCGAGAGAATCGCGAACTCGCCCTCGCCGCCGATCAGCTTCGACAACAACTGAATCTGCCCGCGCCCGATCGCCTCGGAATCGGCCTGATTCACGAAGATCTGCCGGCCATCCGGCGCCGTATCGGAGTCGAAGGTCACGACCTTGATGCCCTGCGACATCGCCTTCTTCAGATATGGCACGACCGCGTTCGCATCGTTGGCCGCGATCACGATCGCGTTCTGCCGCTGCGTGATGAGCGTGTTGATATAACTCACCTGCGACGACGCGCCCGCGTCCGACGGCCCCACGACCTTGCCGTCGCCCTTCATCTCCTTGATGGCGGCCATGCCGCCGTCGTCGGCGATCACCTCGTAGGGGTTGTTGATCTGCTTCGGCAGAAAGGCGATTTTCAGGCCGCTCTTGATGTCGGCGGCACTTGCGGAGAGCGCGACGGTGGCGGCGAGAAAGGCCGCCGCCAGCGCCGGGCCGCGCAGGAATCGAATGGGCTTGTTCATGTCGTAAAAGTCTCCTGTCATTGCGCATGAGTGCGCTGATTTGCAACGAATACCCGCAACGGACGCCAACTGGATCAAAGCGCCTGCGCCATCAGACGCTTTTCGCGCGCCGCCCGCCAGCGCGCGACGAGATTCGGAATCAACACCGACGAGAGCAGCAGCGCGCCCGTCACGATCGTGAGCGTTTCGCTCGATACGTCCGCGAGCGTCAGCGCATTGCGCAGCACGCCGATGATCACGAGCGACAGCAGCACGCCGATCATCGAGCCGCGCCCGCCGAAGATGCTCACGCCGCCGAACAGCACCGCCGCGATCACGGAAAGCTCGAAGCCCTCGCCGTTGTCGCCGCGCGCGCTCGTGAAGCGCAGCGTATAGACGATGCCCGCGAGCGCGGCCATCGCACCCGACATCATGAAGAGCTTCAGCTTCGTCTTCGCGACATCGATGCCCGAGAACTGCGCGGCGACCGGATTCGCGCCGATCGCAAAAAGGCTGCGCCCGAAAGGCGTCGCCTGCAACAGCACGGTGAAGATGATGGCGCCCGCAATCACCAGGACGAAGGGCATCGGCAGGAAGGTATTCGCGATCGTGTCGATGCCGAAGGCCGTGTACGACGCCGGAAAATCCGCGATCGCCTGATCGCCGAGCAGCACGTACGCGAGACCGCGAAAGAGCGCGAGCGTGCCGATCGTCACCGCGAGCGACGGCAGATTGAAGCGCACGATCACGAGGCCGTTGAGCAAGCCCGCGAGCGTGCCGAACAGAAGCACGAGGACGATCACGAGCGGCATCGGCAGGCCCATGTGCCACAGCACGCCCATCAGCGCGCTGGATGCCCCCAGCACCGACGCCACCGACAGATCGATCTCCGCCGCGACGATCACGAGCGTCATCGGCAGCGCGATCAGCGCGATCTCCGTGAAATCCGCGAGCATGTTCGACATATTCGCCGCCGACAAGAACAGCGGCGACAGCACGCGCCCCGCGACCAGCGAGACGACCAGCACGAGCGCGAGCATCGCTTCCCATTGCAGGTGGCGGCGTTTGGTGGTGGCGAGTGCGGAATCGGGTTTAGCCATGATCGCGTTTCCTCATCATGCGGCGCGCGACGGAACGCGCGAGCAACGTATCGAGCGCGATCGCCGCAACGATCAGCGCCCCTTGAATCGCCTGCTGCCAGAACGGCGACACGCGCAACACCACCAGGGCAATGTTGATGACGCCGAGCACGAGCGCGCCGAGCGTCGCACCCGCGATCGTGCCGACGCCGCCCGTGATCGCGACGCTGCCGACCACCGCCGCCGCGACCACCTGCAATTCGATGCCCTTCGCCGTGCTGGCGTCGACGGTGCCGAAGCGCGCGAGCCACAGCACGCCCGCGAGCCCCGCGATCGCGCCCGAGAGCAGAAAGCCGATCATCACGCGCCGGTCCACGCGGATGCCCGCGAGCCGCGCGGCCTCGGGATTCGAACCGATCGCATAATGCTCGCGCCCGCCGCGATACTGCTTCAGATACACCGACAACGCGATCAGCACCACCAGCGCGATCAACACGAGATTCGGCACGCCGAAGAGCGAGCCCGTCGCGATGGAGGCGAACGCATCGGGCAGACTCGTCGCGTTGATCTGGCCGCCGTGAACCCACGCGTAATCCGCGCCGCGCACGATATACAGCGTCGATAACGTGGCGACGAGCGAAGGCACGCGCCCGAACGTGACGAGCGCGCCGTTCACCGCGCCGATCGCGAGGCCAACGCCGATGCCCGCGAGCATCGCGACGAGCACCGGCATCTGCGGGAACATCACGAAGAGGCTGCCGACCGCATACGCCGACACGCCGACCACCGACGCGACGGACAGATCGATATGCCGCATCAGCATCACGATCGTCATGCCCGCCGTCAGCAGGCCGATGATCGACACGTTGAGCAGCACGTCGCGCAGGTTCTGCAGATTGAGGAAGTCCGGCTTGACCGCCGCCGTCGCGCCGATCAACACGAGCAGCACGATGAAGAGCGTCAGCTCGCGGCTCTTCGCGATCGAGACCGCGAGGCTTTCGCGTTTCGTTTCGGCAGGCGGCATCGCGGGTAGCGTGGGAGAGTGTCGTGTCATCATGCTGCGCGCCCTAGTGTTTGCGCAGACGCGCCCAGAGCTGCGCTCATCACACGTTCTTCGTTCGCATCGGCGCGGGCGATATCCGCGCTGAAGCGGCCTTCATGCATCACGAGCACGCGGTCCGCCATGCCGAGCACTTCGGGCAATTCGCTCGATATCATCAGCACCGCCATGCCCTCCTTCACGAGTTCCGCCAGCGTCCGATACACCTCCGCTTTCGCGCCCACGTCGATGCCGCGCGTCGGCTCGTCGATGATGAGCACCTTCGGATTCGTCGCGAGCCATTTGCCGAGCACGACCTTCTGCTGATTGCCGCCCGACAGCGTGCCGACGGGCGCGTCGAGATCGCCGGCCTTGAGGCGCAGACGCTTGCCCCAGTCGGCTGCGAGCGCCGATTCGCTCTTCGCCGTGATGAGTCCGTGCCGCATCAGCCGTCCGAGCACGGTCAGCGACGCATTGCGCGCGATACTCAGCTCCAGCGCGAGCCCTTGCGCGCGACGATCTTCCGGCACGAGCGCGAGGCCCGCGCGCACGGCGGCCGCCGGATGTCCCAGCGCGAGCTTTTTGCCCGCGATCTTCACTTCGCCGCCATCGACCGGATCGATACCGAAGATCGCGCGCGCGACCTCGCTTCTTCCCGCGCCGACCAGTCCGGCCAGCGCGACGATCTCGCCCGCCCGCACATCGAACGAGACGTTCCTGAACACGCCTTCGCGCGTGAGATTGCGCACCGAAAGACGCACGTCGCCGGGCGTCACGTCGGCTTTCGGATAGAACGTATCGAGATCGCGGCCGACCATCTTGCTCACGATCGCATCGATGTTCATGTCTTGCGTGAGCGCGTCGTAGACCTTCATGCCGTCGCGCATGATCGTCATGCGCTGGGTCAGCGCGAACACTTCATCGAGACGATGCGTGATGAAAAGAATCGCGACATCGCGCTCGCGCAAGGCGCGCACGATCGCGAAAAGCCGTTCCACTTCGGGCAGCGAGAGCGCTGCGGTCGGCTCGTCCATGATGAGCACGTTCGCATCGAGCGACAGCGCCTTGGCGATCTCGACAACCTGCTGATCCGCGATCGACAGTCCGCGCACGAGCCGTTGCGCGCGCAGATTCACGCCGAGCGACGACAGCAGCGCATCGACCTCGCGATGCATCTCGTCGTAGCGAATGCGGCCGAGGCGATCGCGCGGCTGCCGCCCCATATAGATGTTCTCCGCGATGGAAAGATCGGCGAAGAGCGTCGGCTCCTGATAGATCACGGCGATGCCCGCATCGCGCGCTTCGGCGGGATTCGCGAAGCGGCGCGCGACGCCATCGACGAGCAGCTCGCCCGCATCGGGCTGATAGACGCCCGCGAGCAGTTTCACGAGCGTCGACTTGCCCGCGCCGTTTTCGCCGAGCAACGCATGCACTTCGCCGGGAAAGAGTTGCAAACTGCCGTCGCCGAGCGCGCGCACGCGGCCGAACGATTTGCTTGCATGCCTGAGTTCGAGTCTTGGCGTCATGTTTCCCTCTAGATCCGATAGATACGTTCGGCGTTGCGCACGAACAGCGCGTCCTTCTCGCTCTCGCTCGCATCGCCGACGATCTGCGCGTAGGCGTTCCAGATCGCCGTGTACGAACCGAACAGGCGGTCCACCGGAAAGTTCGATGCGAACATCGCGCGGTCGCTGCCGAACGTATCGATGGTCTCGTGCACGTAAGGACGCAGGCTCTCGACGGTCCACGCGTGATCGAACATGGCGAAGCCGCTCAGCTTCACCGCGACGTTCGGGCAGGCGGCCAGCATCCGGATGCCGTTACGCCACGCGCGATAGCCCTGTGTCGAATTGCGGTCCACGAACATGCCCGCGTGATTGACGATGAATTGCGTATCCGCATGCTCGCGCGCGAGTTGCGCGGCCTCTTCCATCTGCGACGGATACAGTTGCAGATCGAACGACATGCCGAAGCGCCGCAGCAAGTCGAAATGCCTGCGCCATTGCGGCTCGCGCATGAAATGCCGTCCGACGTAGTCGTAGAGTTTGTTCTCATGCACGTTGAGAATCTGGCGGATGCCGCGCGTATTGGCGAACGCCGCGTGAGCTTCGAGCACTTGCTCTGCGTTATCCGCCGACAAGTCCGCGCCCGCGACGATACCGTTCGGCATGCCATCCGTATCCGCGATCGATTGCAGCCAGCGCGTCTCCTCGACAGGATCGGCGGGATCGTGGTTCGCATCGACATGCACGATCTTGAGTATTTCGATATCCTGTGCATCTCGCAGCAGATCCGCGAGCAGATAGTCGTGTTTCAAGTCACGCGCATCGCCGACGAACGACGTCTGCGGATTCGCGAGCCAGGGATAATGATGCGTGGACAACTCCCACAGATGAATATGCGGATCGACGACCTGCATGTTGCTTTCCTCGCGAGAGAGGCGAACGTTTCAGGGAAGATGAAACACCGGCACGAGCGGCACCGCGACAGGTGAATTGTCCGCGTGTGTCTCCATCAGCTCGGCCATGGTGTCCCACCACTTGCGCATGATGGGCAAGGTCGCCAGTGCATGCGTGGTATGCGTGTCGGTACGCTGCTGGATGGCGAACAGATGTCCGGTCGATTCGTCGAGAAAGATCCGGTAATCGCGGATGCCCGCGGCGCTCAACGCGTCGGCCAGTTCCGGCCAGATCTCGCGATGACGCTTCTCGTATTCCTCACGCATGCCCGGCTTCAGGGTCATGCGAAATGCCACTGTCTCCATGGCGGGCCGCCTTGTTTTGATTGGTGAATCCCTGTGTTCAGGACTCGTTGTGCTGCGACTATAATTCGCCGACCGATAACACGACAATCCGATTGCAGGATTGGCCGATCGCAAAAACGTATCGCTGCGCCGTATCATCGCGCGGTTCAAGGCGAGCTGTCGAATGAATCAGAACGTGTCCCAAAGTGTGTCGCCCGGCATTTCGACCAGTGCGCTGGTCAATCGGCTGAAGTTCAAGCATCTGGCGCTGCTCGTCGCGCTCGATGACGCGCGCAACCTCCATCAGGCCGCCGAGACGATCAACGTCGCGCAGCCGAGCGCGAGCCGCATGCTCGCGGATATCGAGGAGGCGTTCGGCTTTCTGCTGTTCGAGCGCAACGCGCGCGGCATGCAGCCGACGCCGCTCGGCACCGCCGCGCTGGCGTACGCGCGCCGCTCGCTCGCGGACCTGACGCGCTTCGCCGACGATCTCGACGCCAAGCGCCGTGGCGGGCACGGCCAGTTGACAGTGGGCGCGATCATGGGCGCGGCGCCCGACGTGCTCGCGATGGCCGTCACCGAACTGAAATCCGAGCGGCCGCTCCTGAACGTGCGCATCCTCGGCGAAACGAGTGATCAGGTCGTGCAGTTGCTGCATCGCCGCGAAGTCGATCTCGCGCTCGGGCGGCTGACCACGCCTTTGCAGCACAACGATTTCGACTTCGAGCCGCTCGCGCGCGAAGCGATGCGGCTCGTCGTGCGCGCGGGGCATCCGCTCGCCGGAAAGACCGAACTCGCGCTGGACACGCTGGTCGGCTGGCCGTGGATTCTGCAGCCGATCGCGAGCCCCGCGCGCGGCCTGTTCGAAGACGAACTCGCGCGCGCCGGACTGACGACGCCGGCGGATATCGTCGAATGTGCGTCGATCTTCGCGACGCTGCAATTGCTGCAGAACAGCGAAGCTGTCGCGATGCTGCCGGAGTCGGTGGTGCGCGACTATCTGCGGGCGCAGTTGCTGATCGAACTGCCGATCGAAATCGGCAAGAGCCTCTCAGGTTTCGGGCTGTTGCGTCGAAAGTTAGAAACCTTGAGCGAACCGGCCGAATACTTCATCGCGTTGCTGCGCAAGTACTCGGCCGTGTCACCTCACTAATTCACTGAAGATTGACGAACAGGCCGCCGTCCACAAGCAAAGAAGCGCCCGTCACATAGCGCGCGCGGTCCGAAGCGAGAAAGACGACGCATTGCGCGACGTCATCGGGTGCGCCGAGACGCCCGAGCGGAATGCGCTTTTCCATGTAGGCGCGCTTGTCCGTATCGGAAAGGTCATCGGCGTTGAGATCGGTCGCGATGGTGCCCGGCATCACCGAGTTGCAGCGGATGCCATATGGTCCGAGCGCGATCGCGCACGATTGCATCAGCGAATGGACGCCCGCCTTGGTCGGCGTGTAATGCGTCTGCATGCCGCCGCCGACGAGCGCGCTGATCGAACTCGTCGCGACGATCGCGCCGCCCGTGCCTTGCGCCTTCATCTGGTTCGCGGCGGCCTGCGTCACGTAGAACGCGCCATTCAGGTTCACCGCGACCGTGGTCTCGTAGACAGAAGCGGGCATGTCGAGGAACGCGTGAAACGGGCAGATGCCTGCGTTGCTCGACAGCACGTCGACGTGGCCGAACGCATCAACCGTGCGCGCGATGAGTTCGATGCCCGTGTCGCGCTCGGCCACGTTGCCTTCGACGGCGATCGCGCGCCGCCCGAGCGCTTCGATCTCGGCGACGATCGACTCCACCGCCGATGCCTTGCCGTACGACTTGTCGTTGTCGCCCCAGTAATTGATGGCGACATCCGCGCCTTCACGCGCGCTTGCCAGCGCGATCGCCCGGCCGATGCCACGCGATCCGCCCGTCACCACGACGACCTTGTTCTGCAAAAGCATGTGTGTCTCCCCTGTGTCGCATCGTTGAGGATGACGGCGCGTGCCGTCATCCACGTTACATCGCCTCTCGTCGACGGCTAACGGCGAAAGCCTCCGTGAAAGCCGCCGCCTCCGCGAAAACCGCCGCCCCACTGATTATCGAAGCGCTGCTGCCCGGTCTCGCGCGATTGCCGCATGGCGTCGAGGTTGTTGTTGACCGCGGCGTCGTTGTGCTGCACCGGCTGCCAGCCATCCGGCGTATGTTGCTGCCAGCCGCCGTCCTGCGTGTGCTGATAGACGTTGCCATCGTGCGCGGCGTAGACATCGCCGTTGTTCCACCCGACCGCGTTGCCGCGCGAGCGGTTCGTGACGACGCCCTTGTTCACGGCCTGCGCCGTGCCGTCCCGCACGTTGCCGGTCACGCCCCGCTCCGCAACGCCCGCGCGGCCGGTTTGCGCGTTGTATCCCGCAGCCTGACGCCCTGCCGCGTAGTTGCCGTTGTACCTGTTGCCGACGACACCGCCGCGCGCCGCGCCTTCGGTGCCGGTCGACGGGTTCTTGAACGCGCCCTGACGCCCCGCCGCGAAGTTGCCCGAATACGGATTGAACGCCGCGCCGCGGCTGCCTTGCCAGTGCGCGCCCGTCAATGAATTGAAGCCGGAGGCAGACGTGCCGCGCCATTCGTTGCCCGTCCACGCGTTGTAGCCGGCCGTATGCGTCACGGTGCCCTGGCCCCAGCGCCCATAGAAGTTCGCCTGGTTGATGTTGACGTTGGCCCAGCCGCCGCCCCAATACGGGCCCCAGTACGGCGAGCACGAACCCCAGATCGCGCCGACTGCAAAGCCGAACGCGAACCCTTCGGCGGCGGAGAGCGCGAAGCCCGCATCGTAGCCGTAGGTCGGCGGATAACCATAGTAGTAGGTCGCGCCGACATATGGCGCATACACGTAGCCCGTGCCGTAGACGACCGTGCCGTCGCTGCCGACGACCACGCCCATGTAACCCGGCGTATAGCCGACGACCACGGTTTCCGGCGTCACCGAATAGATGCGCACATAGGTCACGTAGTACAGCGGCGAGCTGGCGGGAATCGTGTAGATCGCAGCGGGCACTGCGGTCGCGACTTGCCACGGGCCGGTCGCGGCGGTCGCGCTGAACCACACGCCGTTTTCCACCGCGTAGAAGCGCGCGTCGGTCGCTTCGATCACGGGCGTCGCCGTGTTGACCGCGTATTGAAGCGACGTGCCGGAGATCGGCTCGAAACGGGGCGAGCCGTCGTAGGCGATCTTGATCGCAGCCTTGGTGCGCGAAACAGTCGCGGTTTGGGGAATGGCCGCCGCGATCGCCGCTTCCTTCGCCTGCGGCGTCCCGGGCACGGAAACGAGCACGTTGGCCTTCGGATCGTGCGGCGAGATCTTCGCGAACTCGGGCGGCAGATCCTTGCCCGCCACGTATTCCCACGGACCTTTCTCCGATGAGGCGCGGAACCATCGGCCGGATACGAGCACGTAAGTCTGGTTCGTTTGCGGCACGACGAACACCGCGTGATCAGTATTGGTCACCGTCAGCAAGTCGACGCCCGCGACCGGCTGGAGCTTGAGCGGGCCATCGGTGACGACGAGTTCGGTCGGCTTCGATGCGACCAGCAACGCTGGCGCGCGTGGCGCGGGCTTGCCGTTGTGCGGCAGCATCGGATCGGATTTCATCGCGGTGTCGGCTTGCTTTGCGGCCTGGACGAGCGTTTGCGGCGGCGCGGCCAGCACGCCCCACGGCCCACCGAGCGAAGCCGCCGCGTACCAGTACCCCGCCGCCCGCAGATACAGATGACCGCCGCCGTCCGCGAGCAGCATCGCGCGGCTGTTGAGCACGCGCCGATATGGCGCACCGCTCACGTCGCGCCATATGGGATCGCCGTCGACCGTTGCGAGAATCGTGGGCGTCGATACGAACACGATGTCCGGCACCGGGTTCTGCACCGCGACTTTCGCCGTATCGCCGATCTGCTTCGACACCGCGTAGCTCGTCTGCAATTCATCGAGCGAAACGGTCATGCCCTGCGCCGGCAGATGCGCAACGATCGCGCTCCTCACATCGCCCGCGATGCCGGGATGCGTCGGCACGCTCACATCGCCGATGCGGATATTCGTGAGCCGCGCGAGACCCGATGCCTTGTCGATGTCGGCATCGGCGCTGAACTGTGCCACGCCGTAGGTTGGCGCCGCATTGCCGCTCGCCGCGCCCACGGCGACCGCCGCGCGGCCCGCGATGCGGTTGCCATCCCATTGTTCGATCTGAGGTTGATACATTTCGATACGCTGCCTGGATGTATCGAGCTCACGCGGCCATTCGAGCTGCGCGGCGGCCGGCGCCGGCGGCGTCGCCGCTCGCGCCGACGGCAAACCGAACGCCAGACAGGAGGCCGTCAGAATAACGGTCCATTTTTCGCTGAACACAGACATACGAGCGCCTTCCTTTTATGACAGTTTTTTACTTAGCAAACCCAACTACTGCCGGTCAATCATAAATCCTGAGATTGCGGCATGGCTTGCGGTTTTCGTGTCAAACTGTCACGCGAAACGGATGTCGCTCGACGCGTATCAATGCGTGTAAGGCCGCGTCAGCGCGCACTCCGGATTCAGCCGCACGCCGAAGCCCGGCGTCTCCGGCACCTTCATGCGGCCGTTCACCGGCACGGGTTCGTCGAGCAACAAGGGCGTGAACATCGGCACGACCTGATCGGCCTTGGGCGCCATCATCAGGAATTCGGCGAACGGCGAGTTGTGGCGCGTCACCACGAAGTGATAGCTGTACACCGACGAGCCGTGCGGCACGACGAGCACGTTGTGCGCGTCCGCCAGCGCGGAAATCTTGATCAGTTCCGTGATGCCGCCGCACCAACCGACATCCGGCTGCACGAGATCCGCGCAGCCCATCTCGAACAGCATGCGAAAGCCCCAGCGCGTCGCTTCGTGCTCGCCGGTCGTGACCATCATTGCGTTCGGCACCGAGCGGCGCAGTTCGGCATAGCCCCAGTAGTCGTCGGGCGGCAGCGCTTCTTCGATCCACTTCAAACCGTACTCGCGCGCCGCGTTCGCGAGACGCTTCGCATAGTTGAGGTCGAGGCTCATCCAGCAGTCGAACATCAGCCAGAAATCGTCGCCCACTTTGGCGCGCATGTCCGCGAGCTTCGCAATGTTCTTCGCGAGCCCTTCCTCGCCTTCGGCCGGGCCGTGCTGCAAAGGCATCTTGCCGCCGATGAAGCCCATCTGCTTCGCGAGATCGGGGCGCGCGCCCGTCGCGTAGAACTGCAGTTCGTCGCGCACCGGACCGCCCAGAAGATGAAACACCGGCTCCTTGCGCACCTTCGCGAGCAGGTCCCACAGCGCGAGATCGACGCCCGAAATCGCGTTGAGCACGATGCCCTTGCGCCCGTAATAGAGCGTTGCGTTGTACATCTGATCCCACATCTTTTCGATGTCGGTGACGCGTTGTCCTTCGAGAAAGCGCGCGAGGTGCTTCTCGACGATGAACGCGCCGATCTCACCGCCCGTCGTCACCGCGAAGCCCACGGTGCCGTCGCTCGCCTCGATCTCCACGACGAGCGAGCCGAGCACGTTCAGCCCGAACGACTGGCGGCTCTTGCGGTATTCGGGATAGCGCGCCATCGGCGTGGCGATGTGATCGTCGATCCAGTGATCGGCGCCCTGGTCGTGATAATCGGCGCCGCCGCCGCGAACCGTGAAGGCGCGCACCTGGGCGATCGTGGGCATGGACATGATGTGGCTCCGTACGTGTGGTTTCGTTGTTCAGGACGCCTTGGCGGCGTCGGCAAGATGTCCGTGGTCGATGCGCCCCGGCACGCGCACCAGCACGACGATCACGAGCGCCGCGAGCACGCTCGCACCGGCGAGCACCATGAGCCCGGCGCTCGTGGAATCGAACGCGGCTTCGGCGGCGGTGCGGGCCATCGGCGCGAAGAAACCGCCGAGTCCGCCGAGCGAATTGACGAGCGCGATGCCGGCCGCGGCGGCGGCGCCGGTCAGATAGCGCGTCGGGAAGGTCCAGAAGAGCGGCTGCGCGGCGATGAAGCCGCTCGCCGCGCAGCACAGCGCGATCAGCGAGACGACGGGCGAACCCGCGACGCCCGATACCGCGATCGCAACGCCCGACATCACGAGCAGCGCCACCGCGCAGACGCGATGCCTGCCGGTTCGATCGGCATAGCGCGGCACGATCCACGTGACGATCACGGCGGCGATCCACGGCAGCGCCGTCACGAGCCCGACGCGCAGGCCCACCTTCGTCCCGAGCAGTGAAGACACCTGTTGCGGCAGATAGAAAACGACGCCGTACACCGCCGCCTGAATCAGGAAGTACACGCAGCAGAGCACCAGCACGCGCGGATCGACGAGCGCCGCGAGCACGCTGCGCGGACCGTGCGACGACGCGGCGCGCGCATCCTCGTCGAGGCGGGCGACCAGCAGCGCGCGTTGTTCCTGCGTGAGCCAGCGTGCCTTCGCGGGGTCGTCGTCGAGATACCAGAATGCCCACACGCCGACGATCGACGCGAGCAAGCCTTCCACGAGAAAGAGCCACTGCCAGCCCTTGAAGCCGAGCGCGCCGTGCAGGTCGAGGAGCAGGCCCGACAGCGGCGCGCCGAAGATGAACGCGAGCGGCGCGCCGAAATAGAACACGCCGAGCGCGCGCGCCCGCGACGATTGCGGAAACCAGCGCGTCAGGTAATAGACGATGCCCGGAAAGAAGCCCGCCTCCGCCACGCCGAGCAGAAAGCGCAGCACGTAGAACGTGGTCGCGTCATGCGCGAAGGCCATTCCTGCGGAGACGAGGCCCCACGTCACCATGATGCGGCACATCCACAGCTTCGCGCCGACGCGATGCAGCAGCAGATTGCTTGGCACTTCGAAGATTGCGTAGCCGACGAAGAACACGCCCGCGCCGAACGCGAACGCGGCGTTGGTCAGGCCGGTGTCCTGTTGCAACGCCTTCTGCGCGAAGCCGATGTTCGCGCGATCCAGAAACGCGAGCACATACATGAGCAGCAGAAACGGCAACAGGCGGCGCATCACGCGGGACGTGACGGCGCCTTCCGCTGAAGCGGAGTGATTCATCGCGATTCTCCCGAAAACGCAATCAGTACGTCGCGCGTCCGCCCGACAGATCGAACACCGCGCCGGTGCTGAACGCGCAGTCCTCGGACGAGAGCCACAGAATCAGCGACGCGGCTTCCTGCGGCATCAGGAAGCGGTTCATCGGAATCTTGGAGAGCATGTAGTCGATGTGCTGCTGCGACATCGAATCGAATATTTCGGTCTTGGCGGCGGCGGGCGTGACGGCGTTCACGAGGATGTTCTTGCCCGCGAGTTCCTTGCCGAGCGATTTCGTAAGCCCGATCAATCCGGCTTTGGATGCGCTGTAGTGCGATGCGTTGGGATTGCCTTCCTTGCCCGCGATCGACGCGACATTGACGATGCGCCCGTAGCCCGCCTTCAGCATGTGCGGCACGACGGCGCGGCAAGTCAGATACGGCCCGATGAGATTGACGTCGATCACGCGGCGCCACACGTCGGGCGCAAGTTCCCAGGTCGTGCCGTTGCCGCCGGTGATGCCCGCGTTGTTGACGAGCACGTCGATCCGGCCGTGCGCGGCGAAGGTTTTTTTCGCGGCGGCGTCGACGGAAGATTCATCGGTCAGTTCGACGACGGCTTCGCTGACCTTGCGGTCCTTGTGCTTTGCGGAGAGTTCGGCGCCGGTTCGTGCAAGGCGTTCGCCGTCGACGTCCCACAGCGAGACGTCGGCGCCCGATTCGAGCGCGCGCTCCGCCACCGCGAGGCCGATGCCGCGTGCGCCGCCGGTGACGATCACGACGCGGTTCGCCAGATCGATACGGTTCATGGGTTTGTCTCCTTTCGTTGTTCGTTGCTGTGGATTGGCATGCCGTGAGAGGCACTATAGTCCCGCGCCAATAGCGCAACAATTCGAAAGGGCGATCGTTCGATAGCAAAAGCGGATCGATGCAACTGGCCGCAAACCCAGTCGTCATAATTTCTCGAAGAACTTGTCAAAAACGCGCGTAAAGTTATGATTTCTCGATAAACGTTAAGAAATCTCGATGACGCCCATCGGTTATGCCCGCCTCATCGCCATAGGAGAACTGCGCGTGACGCCGCCGGCGCGGCTCGCCTACGCGAGTTCGTCGGTGAACCGGCGGATCGACAGTGAGAGCCAGATTCTGTTTCCCAACAGCGTCGCTTTCGACGATACGCCCGTCGGTCATCTGGAGTTCGCGCTCCGTCACGAAGGCGTCAATCTCGAAGTCATCGATGCCGCGTTCGAGCATATCGAGCCCGGCGAACTCATCGACCGGCTGCGCGCGACGCCGACCGGCGAGCAGATTCGCCGTGCGTGCTTTCTCTGGGAATGGCTGACCGGCAGGGAACTCGACGCCGGCGTGACCATCAAGGGCGGGTATGTCGACCTCTTTCCGGCTGAGCTCTATTACACAGCGCCGCAGCCGGTGCGCGCGCCGCGCTTTCGCGTGCGCAACAACGCGCTGGGCACGCCGTGGTTCTGTCCGATCGTCCATCGCGCTGCGATTCCCGATGATCCGCCCCTCTCCGACTTGCTTCTCGAAGCGCAAAGCGCGCTCGACGCAATGCAGGACCCGGATCTGTATAAACGCGCGCTGGCTTTTCTGTATTTGTCGGAGACGCGCGGCAGTTACGCGATCGAATCGGAAACGCCCAGTTCGGACAAGCAGGAACGCTTCGTTCAACTGCTGCGACGCGCGGGCGAACCGGTGAAAGTCGACGAAGCGTGGCTCGTGCAGCTGCAAAACGTGATCGTGCGCGATGTCTACAGCCAGGAAGCGTCATATCGGAACAAACAGAACTGGCTGGAAGATGCCGCCGGCCGCGTCGACTTCTTCCCCGTGCCGACCGGCGATCTGCGGCGCGTGATGGCCGACTGGGAGCGCTTCGTCAACGACCAGAAACATTGCCCCGACTTGCTGGTGAAGGCCGCGTGCGCCGCGTTCGGCTTCGTCTATCTGCACCCGTTTTTCGACGGCAACGGCCGTCTCCATCGCTTTCTGATTCAGCACGTGCTGGCGCGATCGGGATTGCTGGGCGCGGATACGGTGATCCCGGTCTCTGCGGTGATGGAGCGCAACATTCCGGCGTACCACGCCGTGCTGACGGCATTCTCCCGCCCGGTGACGAGACTATGGAATTACCGGCGCGTCGACACTGAGCCGCTCGTGCTGAGCGCGCCATCGAGCCGCGCCTATCGCTTCTTCAACGCCGACCGCGAAGTGGCGTTCCTCTACGCGATGATCAAGGAAGCGGTGCGAGAGGAGATTCCCCGCGAGATCGCATGGCTGCAAGGCTACGATCACGCGTTCGCGCTACTGAACGCCGAATTCGATTTGCCGCGTAAGGATCTTTCGGTGCTGATTCGCATGACGCAGTCGAACAAGGGCACGTTGTCCGCGCATCGCAGGAAGCAGTATCAGCATATTCCGCGAGCAGTGCTCGATCGCGTCGAGGAAGTCGTCCGCGACGCCTTTACCAACCACACAGGAGTTTCGAGAAATTAGGTTTTTTCGAGGTGAACGCGGAAATCACGTCGAAAATTAAAATTTCTCGATAAAAGTTAAAAAATTTCGAGCCGTTGGATGGCTCAGAAACGTAATTCGTCCGATGTGGCTTGGCGAGGGCGCACCATCGGCCGCCTGCTTTCAGGGAAATGCCCGTGGGCATCGACGGGTGAATCTTTGAAGTGTCTGTCGGCAACGAGCGCAAAGGCAAAAAGCGCGGCGACACCTATCGGGCAGATAAAGAGAACAGCGACCAGCACGGCGACCTCCGATCAATGATGCAACGCAGTGTATCCCGGTTAAAGGCGTCAATTGTCGTGAAAAAAGACAATACTCCGTTCAACAATCGCGAACTTTGATTTCGGAATACACTGATGCACAAGGTCGCCGATCGATTACGACCGTTCCAGAACCGGCTCCACCGCCGGCCGCAGCGCCAGCCAGTAGATCAGAAACCGTCCCGCGAAGATTCCCGCCACCGCGCCCGAAACGAGCCCGTTCAGCACGATGAAGGTCGAATCCACGCCGATATGCGGCGTCGTCGCCATCTCGAAGCCGATCCTGAACTTCATCGCGAAGGTCAGGAGAATCAGCACGAGCGGCACCGCCGAGCCGGGCAACGTGATCGTGCGCCGCACGCGGTCCACCGTCATGCCGCTGCGCTTCGCAAGCGCGACGCCGAGCCCCGCGCCCAGCACACCGCCCGCGACCCACATCAACGCCGTATCCCAGCCGGTCGCCGGGTCCGACAAAAGATGCAGCAAACCCCAGCCGACGAACAGCGCCGGCACGATGCCCAGCTTCGACAACGGCGCGGTGCCGCCCTTCATCGCCTTCATGCCGCGCGAGACCAACACGGCGAGCAGAACCCAAACCCAGGTGGGCGTACCCAGCAAAATATCTTGGAAGGACATGGTCGTTCTCCTGTGACTGTTGATCTTTACGATGGAAAGATTTTGACTTTCACGCCCGTTTGCGTCAACATAATTTTCCATTGTAAAGATTGATCGACCGACGAGTCTCCATTCCTATGCAGAACACCCCACCCATCAGAAAACGCGGTCGTCCGGCCAAAGCGCCCGAGGCCGCGCCGCATCCCTATCATCACGGCTCGCTGCCGGACGCCCTGCTGCATGCCGCCGAAACCGTGCTTCGCCGCGACGGGCTGCGCGGTCTGACACTGCGCGCGATCGCCCGCGAGGCAGGCGTGTCGCACACGGCGCCGCAACACCATTTCGGCGACACGGCGGGCGTGCTCGCCGAACTCGCGGCGAGCGGACATCGGCGGCTCGCGCAAGCGATGCAGAAGCGCGCCGCAGCCAGCGCCGGCGCGAATCGCGGCCGTGCGATCGCGCACGGTTACATCGACTTCGCGACCGCCAACCCCGACCTCTTCCGGCTGATGTCGCGCAACGAACTGCTCGACACCGAAAGGCCGTCGCTCGTAGAAGCGCGGCGCATGTCCGCCGCCGGCCTCGCCGACGTGTTCGATGCCGTGCCCGACATCGCGCCCGGCAGCACGAGCGCGTTCGGCGCAATGGGTTCGGAGCAGACCATCGCGATGGCATCGGCGTGGGCGCACGTGCACGGACTGGCGTCGCTGCTGATCGACAACCGGCTCAACGGGCTCGCCGCCGTGCCCGGCACGTTCCGCACGCCACGCGATCTGGTGGACGCCGTGATCGACAGCATGTGAAACCAGGTGCGGGCCAGCGAACGGCGACCTCGCCAGTTTTGCCCGTAGGATCAAGGCGTTGAGCGCGTTCCAGCGATCCATTTTGAGTACACCGACGCGCGCCCTTTACAATGTCGGATCGACTGCGCACGGCTTGCCCGGCCCACGCCGAACCACGCCTTCCGCAGTTCCACCCTTACGCATCCGACTGGCAGCATGGTCACTGAAACGTCTTCATCGGAATCGCTCGCCGTTGCGGAGCGCGTGCGCGAGCTGATGGGCCGTCACGGCATTGGCAAGCGGCAGCAGACCGCCGAGTTGTGCCGCATTCTCGACCTGAGTTTTTCGCAGGGCCATCGCAAGTTGCGCGGCAACAGTCCGTGGACCATCGCGCAGATCCGCCGCGTCGCCGATGCCTTCGACGAACCCGCGCTCAAGCTTTTCGATTCGATCAACACGCGCCCCGACGTAACCGAAGGCACCGCGCACGACGCCGTGCTCAAGCTCGGTTCGCTCGAGATTCCCTGCATGGCGTGGGTCGGCAATGCGCTCGAAGCCGGCAGCCGGCCGGATTTCATTGCGCAGAAGCTCAACAACCGCTGGATCGTCACGAAGCACGAAGGCGTGCTGCTGCAGGAAGCCTGCGACGTCCACAAGATCGAAATCCAGCCGCGCCGCCCCGATACCGACAAGCCGATCATCGCCGTGGTCGACGACGATCACGCGTCCGCCGACAATCTGCACGACTATCTCGAAGCCACCGGCTTCACCGCGATGGCCTTCTATGGTCTCGACGCGTTCCTCGAAGCGCTGCAGGCGCAGGTGTTCGACGCCGTCGTGATGGACTGGCTGTTCGGCGTGCATACGTCGGCGGATGCGATCCGCGCGGTGCGCGCGTCGGACAATCCGGACGCGCCGGTGTTCGTGCTCACCGGCGAACTGACTACAGGAAAGGCGAGCGAGTCGGAAATCAGCCAGGTCATCCGCGACTACAACGTGACGTGTTTCGAGAAGCCCGCGCGGCTGGGCATCCTCGTCGCGGATCTTTCCAAGCGGCTGATGCGAAGCTGAATCGCGAGATCTACGTGACTCGCCGGCGCACCGTCACCGCGCGGTGCACGGCGCCCTTCAGCACCTCGTAACGCACCGGCTTCAGCAGGTAATCGAAGAACAGCACGGCCGCGGCCGGGTCCACCAGTTCGGGCGCGTAAGCGCTCACCGCGATGATCGGCACGCTCGCGCCCGGCGCACTGCGCGCGCGGTATTCGTTCGCGAACGAGTAGCCGTCCTTGCCGGGCATGTGCAGGTCGGCGAGGATCACGTCGGCGTCGTTGGCGCGCAGCCACGCCAGCGCGCTGTCGACATCCGGCAGCGCCACGCCCGAATAGCCCAGATGCGTGAGCATCTCGGTCAGAGAATCGCGGATCGACTCGTGATCGTCGATCACGAGCACGCGCGATTTGCGCAGCTCGGGCGCATTGACTTCCTGCTCGCCGCGCTCAGGCATATGCTCGACCGACACCGCCGGCAGGCTCACGCGAAATGCGGCGCCCTGTCCCACTTCGCTCGATACTTCGATCTTCCCGTCGAGCAGATCGACGAGCCCGCGCACGACCGCGAGGCCCATTCCCGCGCCGTCGAAGCGCCGCGTGCTGGACGAGTCGAGCTGCGTGAATTCCTGAAAGATCAGCGGCAATTGCTCGCGAGGGATGCCCGGGCCCGTGTCGATCACCGAAATGTCGAGACGCTGCTCCGTGCGCGCGAAATGCACGTCGATGGAACCTGCGTCGGTGTACTTGATGGCATTGGTCACGAGATTCGTCACGATCTGCCGCACGCGATGCGGATCGGACTCGATCGGCCCGCGCTCGCCCGCGTAGTCGCCGCGCAAAGCCAGCCCCTTCGCGCTCGCGGCGGGCGTGTTTGCATCGACGATGGATTCGAGCAGGTCCGCCGGATCGAACACGGACATGCGCAGTTCCAGCTTGCCCGCGCCCAGACGCGCGTAGTCGGTCAGATCGCGCATCTGCGCTTCGAGATGGCGCGCGCCCGCTTCCAGCCGCTGCATGATCTTGCGGTCGGCATCGCCGCGCGCATTCAGCCCGAGCAATTCGACCGACGAGACGATCGCGTGCAGCGGCGTGCGCAATTCGTGGCTGATCATGCCGAGGAAGGTGTCTTTCGCGACGCCGGCCTCGCGCGCCGTGCGCGTCGCCTGATGCTCGGCCACGAGCGCCGCGCGCTGCTGCTCGATGAGACGCGTGCGCCGATAACCGTTCAGCAGCAGCAACGCCGTGGCGGCCGCGGACAGCAGCCCGAGCAGAATCCCGCCGTAGATCAGATAGCGGCGCTTCGCCTCGAAGTCGCGCACGATCGCCTCGCGCTCGGCGACGTCCATGAGGCGGCGCCCGCTCGCCAGTTCAGCCACGACCGGTGCGTTCTGACGCAGCACGCCGATCACGCGCAAGGTGTGCTGGCGCTCCGTCTCAATCCCTTCGACATTCGACTCGATGGAATCCAGCGCGGTCTGCAACTGCCGCAGAATTTCGCGTTGCCGGTTCAGCAGCGCTTCGTGACCGTCCGCCAGTCCCGTCGACTCCGACACCTGCGTGAGCCGCGCGCGCAGCAGGCGATAGCTCGCGCGCACGGCATCGGCGTCCTCGTCGATGCCGTTGCGGTACAGCAGCACGTGATTCTCGAAGCGCTCATAGGCGATCTGCAACTGGGCGGCGTCCCAGTAGACGTCGTAGGGCACGACGAGCCTGTGCGTCTCGCGCGCGAGCAGGCCCGAGTACAGCATGTAGCCGACCGCGCCGATCGGCGGAGCGACCGCGAGCGCGATCAGCGCCGCATACCAGAGCCGGCGAAACCAGGGGCGCGCGACGTGCGCGCGCAGGGAGGGCTCGGTGCTGATGACGGCCATCGGTCACTGCAGCGCTTCGATGGCCCGGGACGCGCGCGCCGACGCGACCACGATCAGCTTCATCGTCGCCCGCGTCGCGCCGACGAAGATCTTGCGCGCGGCCTGTTCGTCGAGCGCGTCGAAATCGACTTCCGTGAGAATCACGCACGGCGCGGATTGCCCCTTGAAGCGATAGATCGATTCGAGCAGCACATCGCCTTCGCGATACTCCGGGTTGCCGAACAGATCGTACGTGCCGGTGAAGGCGCGCAGCCGGTGCGGGCCGAGCTGATCGACCGCCGTGAGCGCCGAACCCTCGCGGCCCCGGAACGACAGCACCGCGATGTCCTGCTTGCGGAAACCCAGCGACAGCGCGTTCGTGATGGCGCGTTTGGTCGCCTCGATGATCTCTTCGGGATGACCGTCCTCGTAGGTCGAGATGCTGACATCCGAACCGTCGAACGGGCTGCCCGCGTCGAGCCGCACGTCGGGCCCGACGATCTTGCGGATGAAGCCGAGCAGATCGCGCGGGCTGCGATAGTTGGTGCTTTCGCGCAGGATGGTCCAGCCCGGCAGCGGCACGGGTTCGCGCAGATAGAGGTTCTGCATCGGATCTTCGAGCCACCACCACGCGCCGTCGGGGTTCAGCAGGCGTTCGAGCGCATCGACCCACGCAGCCTGAAAATCCTGACCTTCGTCGACGATCAGCACGTCGGTCTTCCAGTGCTCGGGCACGGGCACCGCGGCGAAGCGCTCTTCCAGCGTGGCGAACACATTGGGCTGACTGAAGTCGGGTGGGCTTCCCGCATCGCGCGCGACCGCCGCGCTCAGTTGATGATAGTTCGCGATCTTCGCCTCTTTCGGCGCGATCACGCGGATATGGTCGGCGAGCGGCCGGTTGAAGCACACGTAGAGCACGCTTTTGCCCTGCGCCAGCGCATCGCGCATCACGCGTACTGCGAGTTGCGTCTTGCCCGCGCCGGCGGTCGCGATCACGCGCAGCCGGAACGGCTCGAATTCCAGCCTGCGCGCCCAGGTCGCAAGTCCGCCCGACAGACGCGTGACCAGCGTGTTGGCCGCGCCGACGAGCGCGTTGGTATCGGGCGTAAGCGAGAGTTCGTCGGCGAGAAAGTGATGAATGCGCGCCGCCGCTTCGAAGCGCGGCTCGTCGGGCGGCAGGATGTCGAGCACGGCGCGCGCGAGTTGCGCCTTGCGGCTCGCATCGACGATACGCGCCGGCGCGACACCCGCGATGGCGGCATTCTTCACCGTGTAGTCGGGGCAATACAGCAGTTCCTCGATGCGGTACGTGCCCGCGCCGAACGCCGCTGTGAAGCGCCGATGCAGATTCTCCAGCGTGCGCGCGAGCTGAATCGCGACGTTGCGCTCCTTCTGCAGATAGACCTTCACGAGTCCCGTGTTCGTTTCGCGCAGGAAGCCCGCCTTCATCTCGATCATCAGCACGCGGCCCGACGGTGCGACCACCACGAAATCCGCTTCACCGAACACGGAGAAGCCTTCGTTGATGCGCGTCCAGTGCACGCCGTGATAGACCGTGTAGTCGTCAGGGAGCTTTTCGAGGAGCGCCAGCGTTTCGAGTTCGCGCGCCGCGGCGCCGGTCGCTTCGAGATTCTTCCAGTCGTCGGGAACGATTCGGGCCATGCGTCGCCTTTGGGCTGAGTGTTTGCGTGCGAGTCATTGTACGCAACACGCCGGACGTGCCGACAGCCGGCCGAATGGCTAGCTGGCGAAGTCGTAGCGCCCGCCGCGCTCCAGCGCGCGCTGATAGGCTGGCCTCGCATGGATGCGTTCAAGAAACGCCCGGATATGCGGCAGCGATTTCGCCCCCGCGCGCTGGCTGCCGGTTTCGAGCGGAAAGCTCATCTGCACATCGGCGGCGCTGAAGGTATCGCCCACGAACCAGGTCGATTTCGCAAGCTCGGCGTCGATATAACCGAGATGCAGCCGCAATTGCGGATCGATGAAACTGCTCTGCATCGTCTGCGCGATGCGCCGCGCGATCGGCCTGGCGAAGAACGGCATCTTCGCGCTCTCCAGCCGCCGCGCGACGAGCTTGAGCAGCAGCGGCGGCATCGCCGAACCTTCCGCGTAGTGCATCCAGTAGTTGTAGCGCACGCGTTCCGGCGACACACCGGGCGGCGGTGAAAAACGCCTTTCGCCGTAGCGATCCACGAGATATTCGATGACCGCGCCCGACTCCGCGAGCGTGAGATCGCCATCGGTGACGACTGGCGATTTGCCGAGCGGATGCACCGCGCGCAATTCGGGCGGCGCGAGCATCGTGCGCGGGTCGCGCTGATAGCGCTTGAGTTCGTATTCGACGCCGAGTTCTTCCAGCATCCAGAGCACGCGCTGCGAGCGGGAATTGTTGAGGTGGTGGACGGTCAGCATGGCTCAGCTCTTTTTTGTGTTCGACGATGCCGCCACGGTACACCGCTTGCATGAGGTGAACTTATCCGTGCGCGCGCGTCGAAAGGATAAGGCCCTTTCATGAAGGCCGCACAATGTTTACTCAACGAAATAAGGAGAATTCGATGACGCTGATCATCTACCTCGTCGGCTGGCTGATTCTGATCGGCGGCGTGTCGTGGGCGCTCGTTGCGATGCATGTCTCGCAGCACACGATCATGATCGTCGCCGTCATTATGCTGGGCGTCGCTGTCATCACGGGCGCCACGCGCGTGCGCAATCGCGACAGGTCGTAACGGTTTGGAGGCCGCCAATCATCGGCGGCCTCGAAACGCTTCATGTCAACTCACATCACCACGCGCGTCCCGACCGCATCCTGGATCAGCGTGACGAGTTCGTCGGGATGAACAGGCTTCACCATGAAATGCTGGAAACCCTCGCCGATACTGCGCAATCGATACTCTTCGCTGCCGTGCCCCGTCAGCGCGATTGCCACGGAAGGCGGCAGGTTGCCGCGAATTTCGTGATCCCGCAAACGTTGAATGAGATAGAAACCGTCCATCTCGGGTAAATCCAGATCGCAGATCACCGCGTCGGGAAGATGCTCGATCGCCGCCTGCGCGCCGTCTTCGGCGTCGGCCAGGGCGAACACTTCCGCACCCTCTTCTTCCAGCAACATCTGCAGCGATGCCCTGCTTTCCGGATCGTCTTCGATGAGCACGATCCGCATGTGCCCCAGTCTTGCTACTTCGTCCATGATGTTCTTTTCTGCTGCCAAAAACGGAATTCACGCGCGGGTTTCGATCTCTCGCCGCCGCGCGCACGGTTGCGCGCCTTGATTGACAGTAAAACGCGGCGGGAATTCCGAACGCACCGTTATTTACGCCGCGCGTGCGCCGGTGCGGAACGCCTCGCGGTTCTGGCGGCGCCGTCGTGCAGAGTTGCCCCGGGCGCAGCGAGCACTATCGAGCAAAAACCGGACCGAGACGCGTGCGCAGCCGCGAACGCCTTATTGTGCGGGCGTTTGCGCCGATCCGAGCCGCGCCGCTCCAATCCCCCGCGCACGACCGTGTAATTCCTGGATCAGCCGTACCCTGTTTTCCCGTCAGACGTTTGTATCGCGGGTGGAATCGGGGCGCGAGGCATTCGAGGTTCCCGCCTGCAGCAGCGCCCGGTATTCGCTCGGTGTGAGACCGACCGTCGCCTTGAACTGGCGCGTGAAGGCGCTGTGATCCGTATAGCCGCAGAGCGCGGCGACATCGGTGACCTTCTCGCGCGAGACGAGCAGCGCGGTGGCGGCGTCGAGCCGCGTCTTGAGCAGCACCTGACGCGGCGTCAGATGAAAGACCTTGTGAAAGTAGCGCTCCAGTTGCGCGATCGACATGTTCGCCATCTGCGCGAGCTGCCGCATGTTGAGCGGCTGCACGTAGTTTTCCTGGATGTGCTGCACCACAGCCGCAAGCCGGCTGTAGGCCGGATGCGTGCCTTCGGCCGCCTGCAGATCGCGCGAGATGCCCGCGAGCCCGACGATATGCCCCTGCGTGTCATGCAGCGGCTGCTTGCACGTCATGCACCAGCCGGGTTCGCGTCCCGGATAGAGATGCAGTTCGAGCTGATCGATGAGTTGATGCCCCTGCGCGATGATCGCCTGATCCTGCGCCGTGTAGATGCGCCCGAAGCGGCGCGGAAACACGTCCTCCGCCGTCTTGCCGATGAGCGCCGACTTGTCGTCCTTGTGGCCGCAGCGGCGCGCGAGCGTGCGATTGACCATCGCGTAGCGTGCGTCGCGGTCCTTGACGAAGAACACGATATCCGGCATTGCGTCGAACACGGGCGCGAGCAGCGCGAAATGCGCGAGCATGTCGGAAAGCGTCGACGCGGGAGGATGAACGATCGGCGTCGTGTTAGTCATGCGTGGAGATGTCGGTTGCGCTCGATTGAATCTGTCGCCCGATTATAGAAGCGTTGGCCTGGCTATGAACGGAACGTATCAGCGCGATCGCATGCACCGATCAGTGTGTCGATGCGCACCGGCGCGAACGGCGGACGCGCCGCCGCGCGCGGCCATCCGAAATACACCGACGCCGCCTCGCCGCACATACGCCCCTGACACGGTCCCATGCCGCAACGCGTCTGAAGCTTGGCGTCGCGCCAGTTCGCGTGCGCGGCGACGTCGCCGATCGACACGTCCTCGCAACGGCACAACAACGTATCGGGCGATGGCACCGCGCGCGCCTCGTCGCCGAGCGCGAACGCCTGCGCCACGCGCCCCGCGAAGGCGCGCCAGCGATCGCGTTCGCGCACGAGACGCGCATCGGCTGCGATGCCGAGCGCCGACTGCGCCGCAAGCGCGCCTTCGACGCTCGCCAGTTCCATCCCGCCGATGCCCGTGCATTCGCCCGCCGCAAAAACATCTTCCTGCGATGTGCGCTGCGCCTCGTCGACACGGATCGCGCCGTCGCTTTCGTCCACCGCGCAGCCGAGTGCGAGCGCCAGCGTCGCGTTGGGCACGAGGCCATAGCCGCACGCGATGCGATCCGCTTCGAACGTTTCGTCGCGGCCGCGCGTGCGAATCGTCACCGCCTCCACGCGCGTGCTCCCGTGCGCCTTCACGACGACACCGCCCGTGCGATAACGCGTCGTGCCGAGCGCGACGGCCTGCGCCAGCTTGCCCGGCGTCAACGCAAGCGACGCCACGAAGCGCGCGACCCGTGTGAGCGGCGCCTGTTCGACCACCGCGACGACGTGCGCGCCGCGACGCCGCGCGGTATCCGCGACGGCAAGCAACAACGGCCCGCTGCCCGCCACGACGATGCGTTCGCCGCGCACCGGCATTCCGCCCTTGATGAGCGCCTGCAAGCCGCCCGCGCCCGTCACGCCCGGCAGGGTCCAGCCGTCGAAGGGAAGAAGCCGCTCGCGCGCGCCGGTCGCGAGGATGAGCTTGGAATGTGCGAGCGCGAGCGGCGCGCCCTCGCGTTCGAGCAGAAGCAGTTTGTCGCCAGGCGCGGCAGCGACCTTCGTCGCGCTCATGACGACGAGATTCGGATGCGCGCACGTTTCATCGAGCCATTGGCGAAGCTGCGCGGCGGGCGGGAGCGTCGGACCTTGCCGCCAGATCTGGCCACCGGGGCGCGGATTGTCGTCGATGAGCGCGACGCGCGCGCCGGCCTGCGCCGCGATCCG
Organism: Caballeronia pedi; assembly: GCF_001544915.2. Taxonomy (GTDB): domain Bacteria; phylum Pseudomonadota; class Gammaproteobacteria; order Burkholderiales; family Burkholderiaceae; genus Caballeronia; species Caballeronia pedi. The sequence continues at coordinate 65,322 of NZ_FCOE02000005.1, forward strand.
CGCTGCCCTCAAACCCGCCGGCCCCGCGCCGACGATCGCGATATCGACCTGTTCGGCGTTCATCGCATCGTCTCGATCGAAAGGCCGTCGCGGCATAGCGTCTGACAGCCGAGGACATGCGCGCGGGCATCGACTGTCACGCGGCATTCCTGGCACACGCCCATGCCGCACCACGCGGCGCGCGGCTCGCCGGTGACGGAGCGCCGCGTGCCGCCGACGCCGCGCATCGCGATTGCGATCGCTGCCGCGACGGTCGTGAACGCGGGCACGGCGAGCGGCTCGCCATCGACGGTCACGGTGACGAGATCAGCCATCGGCGTGCTCCGTGGCGAATCGTTGCGGCGAAAAGGCGTGGCTGTCGGGCAGATCGAATGGAACCGGCTCGCCGAGCATCTGCGCGGCGATGAGCTTCGCGGTGCCGAGCGAGGTCGTCACGCCGAGTCCCTCGTGACCTGTCGCGAGCCACAGACGATTGCCCGCATGACGCGCCGGACCGATCAGCGGCAAGCCGTCGGGCGTGGCGGCGCGAAAGCCGGTCCACGCACGCACGGCGTTGAGCGCGCCGATTCCCGGCAGATAACGCGTCGCGCGCGCGAGCATCGCCGCGAGCACGTCGATTTCGACGGCCGGATCGGCGGTGCCGAACTGACGCGACGAACCGATCAGCACTTGCCCCGTCGGACGCGGCTGCGCGTTGAACGCCACCGACGTGCCGCGCGCGTGATGCGCGCTCTTGATGTAGCCGAGCTCCAGCACCTGATGATGCAGCGCGCCGGGATAGCGATCGGTGATCAGCAGGTGCCCTTTCTTCGCTTCGAGCCGCACGCCCGCGATCAGATCGGCCGCCGCCAGCCCGTTCGCGACGACGACATGCGCCGCCGCGCGCCGCTCGCCGTTCACGAGCGTGACGCTCGCGTGCGTGTCGTCGGCATCGACGGCGCGAACCGGGCAATCGGTCGATACGCGTATGCGTTCCGAGCACGTCAAAAGCCATTGCGCCGCGGCGGGCGCGTACACGATGGCGTCGTCGTCGATCAGCAGGCCGCCTTGCATCGCGTGGCTGACCGCCGGTTCCGCTTCGCGCAGCGCGGCGCGGTCGAGCAGTTGCGCGCGCACGCCTGCCGTCGCGAACGCGTCGCGCATCGTGCGGGCGGCGTCGAGTTCTGCGTCGTCTTCCGCGATCCAGAGCGTGCCGCAGCGCGAAAACGCATCGCGCTCGCGCAGTTGGGCGCCGAGCGCGAGCCACGCTTCGCGCGACGCCCGCGCCAGCGCGAATTCGGCCGGCGAATCGTTCATCACGACGATGTGGCCCATGCCCGCCGCCGTCGCGCCGCCGCCGATACCGCGCGCTTCCAGCACCTCGACGGTCAGGCCGCGCCGGGCGAGTTCCGCCGCGCACGCCGCGCCGACGATGCCCGCGCCGACGACGATCACATCCGCCGTCATGCGCGCGCGCCGGCTTCGATGCCTCGCATGAACGGATCGCGTTCGTCGAACACGAGCCGGCCTTCGCCCATGATGTGCGCGTAGCCCGTGATGGTCGGCACGAGCACGTCGCCGTCGAGCGCGTAGCTGCCCTCGAACACGCTGCCGATGATGCTTTCCTGACGCCATACCGCGCCCGCTTCGAGCGCGCCGTCCGCCGCGAGACACGCGAGCTTGGCGCTGGTGCCGGTGCCGCACGGCGAGCGATCGTAGGCGCTGCCCGGACACAGCACGAAATTGCGGCTGTCGACACCCGCGACGGGCGAATCCGCGAACAGCTCGATATGGTCGATATACGCGCCGTCCGCGCCGGTGATGCGCTGCGCGTGCAGGGCATCGCGGATTGCTTCGGTGAACGCCGTCAGTTCGCCGATGCGCGCGGGCGTCAGTTCGCGCCCGTGATCCGCGACGAGAAAGAACCAGTTGCCGCCCCACGCGACGTCGCCGGTGAGCGGGCCGTGACCGGGCACCTCGAGCGTCACCGCGCGCCGGTGCCGGTACGCCGGCACGTTGCGCACGCTGACGCTGCCGTTCGCGTTGAGCGTGGCATCGACGGGGCCGACCGGCGTATCGATGCGATGGCTTCCCGGCGCAATTCTGCCCGCATGCGCGAGCGACGCGACAAGCCCGATCGTGCCGTGCCCGCACATGCCCAGATAGCCGACGTTGTTGAAGAAGATGACGCCGGCCGCGGCGGCGGGATCGTCGGGCTCGCACAGCAGCGCGCCGACCATCACGTCCGAGCCGCGCGGCTCCGTGACGATCGCGCGGCGCCAGTCGTCGAAATGCGTCCGGAACGTGTCGAGACGTTGCGCGAGCGTGCCGTGGCCCAGATCGGGGCCGCCCGCGATCACGAGGCGCGTCGGTTCGCCGCCCGTATGCGAGTCGATGATGTCGATGGTTTTCATGCCGCCTATCCTAGAAATGCGCGCGGCGGGCGTCTTGAAGCGGCTGAATCGTTTTGATGACGATATCGGCACAATTCAGCATCGTCCCGGCGCGCCCGCGACGCGCCGCATTCGCGCCGAAACGGCTATGCCGAAATCGGCACGCGGCGCGCGCGAAATGCGCAAGACGCCCGATTTTTCGGTGCTTACACTGCCTACCGTTCAATCAATTTCGGAGCGCTGCCGTGACGCATATCTGGGAAGGCGTGATGCCCGCCGTGACCACCAAGTTCAACGCCGATTTCAGCATAGATCGTGCATGGACCGCGAAGAACGTCGACGCGCAGATCGAAGCCGGCGTCGATGGCATCATCGTGTGCGGATCGCTCGGCGAAGCCTCGACACTCTCGCTCGACGAAAAACTCGACGTGCTCGATATCGCCGTGGATGCCGCGCGCGGCCGCGTGCCGGTGCTGCTGACGATCGCGGAAAACAGCACGCTCGACGGCTGTCGCCAGGCCGAGCGCGCCGCGCGACACGGCGCGGCGGGCTACATGGTGCTGCCGGGCTTGCGCTATCTGTCGGACCGGCGCGAGACGCTGAATCACTTCCGCATGGTCGCCGATGCAAGCCCGCTGCCGCTGATGGTCTACAACAATCCGCTCGCGTATGGCGTCGATGTCACGCCGAAGATGTTCGCCGAACTCGCGGAAGATAAAAAATTCGCGGCGATCAAGGAATCGAGCGGCGACGTGCGCCGCATCACCGATCTCATCAACGAAACGGGCGACCGCTATGCGCTGTTCTGCGGCGTCGACAATCTGGCGATGGAAGCGATTCTGATGGGCGCGCACGGCTGGGTTGCGGGGCTCGTGTGCGCGTTTCCGCGTGAGACGGTGGCCATCTACAAGCTGATTCGCGCGGGCCGGGTCGAGGAAGCGCGCGCGATATACCGATGGTTCGCGCCACTGCTCGCGCTGGATGTGTCGCACAAGCTGGTGCAGAACATCAAGCTGGCCGAGACGATCGTGGGTCTGGGCACGGAACCGGTGCGCCCGCCGCGTCTGCCGCTCGCCGGCGACGAGCGCAACGAAGTGGAAACGTTGATTCGTCGCAGCATCGAGACGCGTCCGGCGCTGCCGACGGTTTAAGGACAAGCGAAAACAAAAATGCCGTCCTCGCGACGGCGTTTTCTTGTTTAGCGACTTCAGGCCGCGATCTGCGCAGGCGCAGGATCAGCGAGGCCGTCGCCGGTGTCTTCCGCGCCGTCATAGAGATGCAGCAGCCGGGAGCCGCTCTTGTACACCGGCTGCAAGCGGAAGTTGTTGACCGGCTCGATTTCGAGCGCGAGACGCAGACGCGAAACGTGGCTGTCGATGGTGCGCGTGGTTTCGCGGAATTCGCGGCCCCAGACCATCGCGAAAATGTGATCGCGCGACAGCACGCGACCGATATTCGAGAAGAACAGCTGCGCGAGACGGAATTGCGTGCCGCTCAGCTGCACCGGCTTGCCGCGCACGGTGACGGTCTGCTGGCGGGCGTCGAAGCGATACGGACCGACTTCGAGACACGCGCTGGACGTCGCCGGAAACGCGCGGCGCAAGAGCGCTTCGACGCGCGCGCCGAACTCGCCCGGGCGGATCGGATAAACGACGTAATCGTCCGCGCCGGCGGTGAGTGCGCAGACCACGTTATGCTCGGCGCCGTCCGGCGTCGCGAACATGACCGGCACGCGCTCGCCGAAGCTCGAACGCACGGATTTGAGCAGGTCGAGGCCGCACAGGCCCGAGGAATTCCAGTCGAGAATCAGCAGATCGACTGTCGAGCGGGACAGCGCTTTCGACAGCACGAGGCCATCGCCAAAGGTCACGCAGGTGTGGCCGAGCCGTTTGACGACATCGCTGATGAGATTTCGATAACTTGGGTCGGTTTGCAAAACGGCGACGCGCATAGTGTCTTACCTGATGAGTCCAAGGGACATGGGGCGGATGCCGTACTTCCGGCGCCCGCCGGGCGTCTCGTCGCGGGATGAGACGGGGATATTCAAGCTGCGCATTCTGGGCAGCCGGGCGACCCTTTCCCATCGGACTCATCCGAATTGTCAACGCATGTGACGACGCATCCCCCTCGCTTCGGTCCGTCTCATGCGCGCAAATCTCAAAAAAATAGAACGGCTTTTCTCTTTTGAGCCGGTTTTCATCCTGTAACATGCCGCGTCTGGCTCAAAAGTTCCCGCTTCCGCCGTTTTATCGAGACGTCGCGTAGCAAGCTGCGCCGCGACTGTCCGTCGCATCCCGCAGCGCGGACGACGGGCGGCGGCTCTCGAATCCGCGCCCGCCGCGACCGTCGATTCGCGTCCACCCGGCGCGTCTGTCGCTCCCGCAGGGCAAAGCCTCGTTCTACTGCGCGTCACGCGTGGTTCCTCCACTCACAGGTTCTCTTTTCGATGCAGGCAACACCTCTGTCCGACGCCCCGCGCGCGGCCAGCCGTGCGCTCACGCGCGGCGATTACAAGACGCTCACGCTCGCCGCGCTCGGCGGCGCGCTCGAGTTCTACGACTTCATCATTTTTGTATTCTTCGCGCCGGTCATCGGCCAATTGTTCTTTCCGCCGTCGATTCCTGACTGGCTGCGTCAATTGCAGACTTTCGGCATTTTTGCGGCGGGTTACCTCGCGCGTCCGCTCGGCGGGATCATCATGGCGCACTTCGGCGACCTGCTCGGCCGCAAGCGCATGTTCACGCTTTCCGTGCTGCTGATGTCCGTGCCGACGCTCCTGATGGGCCTCCTGCCCACCTACGCGTCGATCGGCCTGATGGCGCCCGTCTTGCTGCTGCTGTTCCGCGTGATGCAAGGCGCGGCGGTCGGCGGCGAAGTGCCGGGCGCGTGGGTGTTCGTGTCGGAACATGTGCCGGGCCGTCATGTCGGCTATGCGTGCGGCACGCTGACGGCCGGCCTGACGGCGGGCATTCTGCTCGGCTCGCTGATCGCGACCGCGATCAACAAGACCTTCGCGCCCGCCGAAGTCGCCGATTTCGCGTGGCGCCTGCCGTTCCTGCTCGGCGGTCTGTTCGGGCTGTGCTCGGTCTATCTGCGCCGCTGGCTGCACGAAACGCCGGTTTTCGCCGAACTGCAGAAGCGCAAATCGCTGGCGGCGGAACTTCCGCTCAAGGCGGTGCTGCGCGACCACGGCCGCGCCGTCGTCATTTCGATGCTGCTCACGTGGATGCTCTCGGCGGCGATCGTCGTCGTGATCCTGATGACGCCGACGCTCTTGCAGAAGCAGTTCCACATCGCGCCGGCGACAGTGCTGGTCGCGAACTGCGCGGCGACGCTGTGCCTCACGATCGGCTGCGTGCTGTCGGGCGCGATCGCGGGCCGGATCGGCGCGGGCAAGACCATCTTCATCGGCGGCGTGGCGCTCGGCGTGTCGTACTGGCTGATGTTCCGGCAAGTCTCGCTCGATGTCTCCGTGCTGCTGCCGTGGTATGCGCTGGCGGGCTTTTTCGTCGGCGTGATCGGCGCGATTCCGTTCGTGATGGTGAACGCCTTCCCGCCCGCCGTGCGCTTCTCGGGCATCTCGTTTTCGTACAACGTCGCGTATGCGGTGTTCGGCGGACTCACGCCGATCGTCGTCTCGCTGATGATGAAGTCGAGCCCGATGGCGCCCGCGCTCTACGTCGGCGCGCTGTGCGCGATCGGCGCGCTGACGACGCTGTTCATCAGGGAAAATCGCTGATTTCCTTGTTCCGACGACGGCGCGTCGCTTCATCGGCGCGCCGTTTTCATTCTGCTTTCACGTTTCAGTCCACGCCGAAACATCGAACGCGCGACGCGCCTACGATGAACGGCATGAACTCGAACCTTTCCTCATCCGAAACGCGTCTGTCCGCGCGGCAGATGCTCGTCGTGACGGCGACCAGCGTCGGTTTCGTCGTCTCTCAACTCGATGTCTCGATCGTCAATGTCGCGCTCGCGAGCATCGGTCACGATCTGCGCGCGAGCGTCGCGAGCCTGCAATGGACCATCGACAGTTACGCGCTCGCCTTCGCGGCGCTGATGCTGTCGGCGGGCTCGCTCGGCGACCGCTTCGGCGCGCGCCGCATGTTTCTCGGCGGCCTCGCGCTGTTCGCGCTAGCGTCGCTGGCCTGCGCCTTTTCGCGCGATGCGCCGCAACTGATCGCCGCGCGCGCCCTGCAAGGCGTCGGCGCCGCCGCGATGCTGCCGAACTCGCTCGCGCTCCTGAACGCCGCATGCGGCCACGACCGGCGCTTGCGCGCGCGTGCGGTCGGCTTGTGGACGGCGGCGGGCGCGGTGTCGATCGCGGCGGGGCCGATCGTCGGCGGCGTGCTGATCGCCGCGTTCGGCTGGCGCAGCATCTTCTGGGTGAACCTGCCGATCTGCGCGGCGGGCATCGTCGCGACGCTCGTGTGGGTCGGCAAGCCGTGCGCGAACGAAGCGCCGCCGTCCCACGGCATCGACCTGCCCGGCCAGGCGCTCGCGATCGTCGCGCTGGCGGCGCTGGTCGGTGCGGTGATCGAACTGCGTCCGCTCGGACCGGCGCATCCGCTCGTGGCCGGCGGCCTCGCTCTGGCGCTGGCGGCGGGCGGCGCGTTCATCGCGATCGAACGCAGAAGCCGCGCGCCGATGCTGCCGCTCACCCTTTTCTCCGAGCGCACCTTCAGCGCGGCGGTCGTCTTCGGTATCGGCGTGAATCTCACCTACTATGGAATGGTCTTCGTTCTGAGCCTGTATTTGCAGCGCGTGCTCGGGCATACGCCCCTGCAGACCGGCCTCGCGTTTCTGCCGCTCACGGGCGGCTTCCTGATCTCGAATCTGGCAAGCGGTCCCGTCGTCGCGCGCTTCGGCTCGCGTGGCCCGATGATTGTCGGCGCGCTGCTCGACGCCGCCGGTTTCGCCGCGCTCGCCTTCGTCGATGCGACCACGCCCACCGCCGCGTTGCTCGTGCCGTTCCTGCTGATTCCATCGGGCATGGGCCTCGCAGTCCCGGCGATGACAACCGCGTTGCTCGGCACCGTCGATCCGCAGCGGGCGGGCACGGCGTCGGCGGTGCTCAACACCGCGCGGCAGGCGGCGGGCGCGATCGGCGTCGCGGCGTTCGGCGCGCTCGCGGCTCACGGCGACGGTGCGGCGAGCGCGGAACATATCGTCGATGCGGTGCGCTGGTCGGCGGGCGTATCGGTCGCGCTGCTGCTGTGCGCGGCGCTGATCGCGCGCCAGGTGAGCAATCCGCCGGGCGCCAAGGCCGACGCGACGCGATGCCGGACAAAGCCGAATGAGGGATGACCGATAGCGGGAACGGCCGTTGCGAGCCTCAGGCGAAGCACCCTGACCATCGAACCGTTGAGGAGAACACCATGTCGACGATGCCCCGCTCCCCCGAGGAGCCGCTCGAACCGGACCCGGACAAGCTGCTCGACCCGGACGCCGCGCCCAACCCCGACGATCCGGACATGCCCGACGGCCCTGATTCCGCCACGCCGATGGTGCCCGCCGATCCGAAGAACGGCGAACCCCGCATGTAAGCCATCGAGCGACGCACAAAGCAATGCCCGCGCGGCCGTTCTGGCCGCGCGGGCATTTTTCGTGGTGAACCCTACAGGCTGGTCGTCTGAACCGTACCGGTTTCCAGCGCGCGCTCGATCAGCGCTTCCTGCTGCGCCTTGCGTACGGCATCGGCAACGAGCGTGCTGGGCGCTTCCACTTCCGCCTTGATCGCGCCGATGATGCCATCGGCCTCGACGATCACCAGCGACTCCGCCGAATCCGCGCGACTGATGATGACGCGCGCCGGACCGCCGCCTTCCGCGATACTCGCGCAGAACTGCATCTTTTGCCCGCCTATCACTTGCTCGAATGTTTGAATCATCGCTGTCTTCCGCGTTGGTTGGACAAAAGCTGACACAGGCCGATTCCGTTCGCGGCCTGCTGACTGATTGATTCACGCGCGTGCGCCAGGTTCAATTCTGTAAGCATGCGGGCAGCGACGCAAGCTCAATGTCTCGCATCGTCGAGCTGGCGAAGGATCGCGGCAGTGGCGTCGTCGGCGGGAAAAAATGCTTCGATCGCGAGTTCGGACAACGTGATATCGACGGGCGTGCCGAAAACCGTCGTCGTGCTGAAGAACGACAGCAGGCCGTGTTGCGTGCGCATGCGCAGAGGCACGACGACCGGATCGGTTTCCGCGCGCGACGCCTGCCCGGCGTGAGCAGGCGCGGGATACGCGTCGAGTTCCGCGAGCAGCGCGACGAGCGTCGCATCGCCCGAAACCTCGATCTGGCGACGCAGCCGCGCGAGCAGATGCGCGCGCCACTCGTGCCAGTTATCGATGGCGTTCGCGAGGCCCCGCGGATGCATCGACAGGCGCAGCACGTTCACCGGCGGCGCAAGCAGTTCCGCATCCGCCGATGCGACGAGCGGCGCGAAAGCCGCGTTGGCCGCGATCATCGTCCAGTGACGATCGACCGCGAGCGCGGGATACGGCTCGTGGCCCTTCAACACCAGGTCGACCGCACGCCGCGCCGCCGCGAGTTGTGGATCGGCAAGCCCACGCTCGCGATACAGCGGCGCATAACCCGCCGCGACGAGCAGCGTATTGCGCTCGCGCAGCGGCACGTCGAGTTGCTCGGCGAGGCGCATCAGCATCTCGCGGCTCGGCAGCGAGCGGCCCGATTCGACGAAGCTCAGATGGCGCGTGGAAACATCCGCGATGCCCGCGAGATCGAGCTGGCTCATGCGTCGGCGCTGGCGCCAATCGCGCAGAAGCGTGCCGACGGTGGATTGAGCGATGGTGTACGCAAGGGTCGAGTTCATGCCAGCGATGTTAGACGAAGCGCACGCGCGCAATCCATTACCTGCGACGTAACCGACTGGACCGACGAACGACCGTAAGATTTACTGCGCAAACATTTGCGCAGAAAAAGTTGCGCGCGTCACCCTAATGTCCGGGCATTAAAAGCCGATAAGCCACACAACAAGCGAACAATGCGTCGCGAGCCGTGCGCGACTCAATCCCGAGCACGCACGGCCCGCGACGCCCGGACCATTGGCGGAGAAATCATGTTTGTCATCATCGGATGGGTCTTGGTCATCGGCTCGGTGATCGGAAGCTTCATCGGCGTCGGCGGTCACCTTGCCGCCCTCGTGCAGCCGTTCGAGCTGCTGTGTATTTTCGGTGCGGCGATCGGCGCGTTCGTCGTGTCGAATCCGACCGCCACGCTGAAGAAAACCCTGCAATCCGTACCGAAGGCCTTCAAGGGCGGCGGCTATACGAAGGAAAAGTATGTCGCGCTGATCGCGCTGCTCTATGAGCTGCTGCAGAAGGCGCGCAAGGAAGGAATGATGGCGCTCGAAGCCGATGTCGACGCGCCCGAATCCAGCCCGCTCTTTCAGAAGTACGAGCACGTGATGGCCGATCATCATCTGCTCGATTTCATCGTCGATTATCTGCGCATGATGTCGGCGGGCAACGTCAACGCGCTCGAAATGCAGGATCTGATGGATGAAGAGCTGGAGACGCATCATGCCGAAAGCTCGGTGGCCGCGAACGCGATCCAGAAGATGGCCGATGGCCTGCCGGCGTTCGGTATCGTCGCGGCGGTGATGGGCGTGGTGCACACGATGGGCTCGGTCGGCGCCGCGCCCGCGGTGCTCGGCGAGATGATCGCGGGCGCGCTGGTCGGCACGTTCCTCGGCATTCTGCTGGCGTATGGCTTTATCGGCCCGCTCGCCGATCTGCTCAACGCCAAGGGTGTCGCTGAAGCGAAACCGTTCCAGTGCGTGAAGTCGGTGCTGCTCGCGTCGATGAACGGCTATGCGCCGACGGTGGCCGTCGAGTTCGGCCGCAAGGTGCTCTTCACGGCCGATCGTCCGAGCTTCAAGGAACTCGACGACGCGGTGCGCGCGACCAAGATGCCGAAGGCGGCTTCGTAACTTCACGACATAGACATCATGGCTGAGAAACCATCACGCGATCCGCTGCAGTCGGTGCTTGCGCCTACCGTCGTCGTGAAGCGCAAGAAGAAGGCGCACGGACACGGTCATCACGGCGGCGCATGGAAGATCGCGTACGCCGACTTCGTCACCGCGATGATGGCGTTCTTTCTGCTGATGTGGCTGCTCGGGTCGACGTCGAAGTACGACAAGGAAGGCATCGAGCAGTACTTCAACACGCCGCTCTCCGCGTTGTTCGGCAACGATGGCGGCGCGTCGGCGCATACCAGTGTCATCACGGGCGGCGGCAAGGATTTGTCGAGCACGCGTCCGGGGGAAGGCAACAAGAGTCAGACGCAGCCGGTACCGCAATCGATCGCGCGCGCGGCGGTGGCGATGGATGATCTGCAGAAGTTGCAGCAGCTCAAACAGAAGCTGATGGCGCTCATCGAGCAGATGCCTGCATTGCGCGCGTTCAAGGATCAGATTCGCATCGCGATCACCAGCGAGGGATTGCGCATCGAGATCGTCGATTCGCTCAAGCGGCCGATGTTCGCTTCGGGCAGCTCGAAGCTCGAAGGCTACGTGACGACGATTCTGACCAACATCGGCGCATCGCTGAATGATGTCGACAATCGCGTGTCCATTGCGGGGCATACGGATGCCGTGCCCTATTCCGGCAATCAGGCCGGATATTCGAACTGGGAACTGTCGAGTGAGCGCGCGAATGCGGCGCGGCGGGCGCTGGTTGCCGGCGGGATGAAGGAAAGCAAGGTGCTGCAGGTGCGGGGGCTTTCTGATGTGCTGCCGCTCAACAAGGATGTCGTCGACGAGCCGACCAATCGGCGTATCAGTATTCTCGTGCTCAATAAAGCCGCCGAGCAGGCGTTCTTTCGTGATGGCGGGCGTACTACGGTGGATCAGACGCAGCCTGTCGATAGTGCTATTCCTGCGGCCGTGGCGGCCAGGTCTAATGTGCCGGTTGCTGTCGTGAAGTAGGGGGTCTTGTTTGTCGCCGGATCCCAACAACGTGTCGGTCTATTTGCGTTGCCCCTGTGCGGGGCGGCACCTACTTTCTTTGCTGCTGCAAAGAAAGTAGGCAAAGAAAGTAGGCAAAGAAAGCAGCTTTCCCCATCCAAAGCACTTCATGCCGGCCGCGGCACAGGCGATCAGTCTTGGCACAACAGTAGCGAGTGCCCTCGTAGGCCACATCGGGCTTGGACCGCGCACGGTCTGCCGCTTCGCACCACACGCGTGGCTGGTTCAGCACCAAATAGATGCGGCCCGCTTCGCGGCCGATCGGTACATCGGGTCTGCGTGTGCATCTGCGCATCCTTTTTCTCGTCTGTTTCCCTTGCATACCCAACGGCAGCGCGCAGCGCTGTGCCGAAGCTATTTCGTGCTGAACCAGCACGCTTAAACAACTAGCTTGTCAGACCGTGCGCGGTCCACGCCCGAGATGGCCTATGAGGGCACTCGCTACTGAGCCCACGAACAACGAGAATAGTGGCCAAATTGCGTGTGACCGCGGGCGTTTCGAGCTGCTTTCTTTGGTTACTTTCTTTGCAGCAGCAAAGAAAGTGACTGCCGCCCCGCACAGGGGCAATGCCAATAGACCGACACGAATACGGGATCCAGCGACAACACCCGAGCGCCACGGCATTCACCCAAGCCATTCAGTAACCGTCTGCACCACCAGCCAGACATTCGCCGCACTGATCACCGCAAAGAGCGCCCAAACGACGATTCGCATAAACAGCGTGTTAGCAAACACCCCCATCAACCCACGATCATTCGTCATCCGAATCAGTGGATAGAGCGCGAACGGCAATTGCAGACTCAAAACCACCTGACTCGCAACCAGCAACTTGCCGACTGCCCCATTCCCCAACACATACACCCCGATCAACGCCGGCACGAGCGCGAGTCCTCGCGTAATGAACCGCCGCTGATAACACGGAATCTTCAACCGCAGAAAGCCTTCCATGATCACCTGCCCCGCGATGGTCCCGGTGAACGTCGAGCTTTGGCCTGACGCAAACAGCGTCACCGCGAAAAGGATCGCAGCCAATCCCGTCCCGACGATCGGCGCAAGCAGCTTATAGGCATCCTCGATCTCGGTGACTTGCGTATGCCCCGTCGCATGAAACGCGGACGCAGCAAGAATCAGAATCGCCGCATTGATCAACAGCGCCAGAACGAGCGAAACGATCGTATCGATCCGCGAAAGACTGATCGCCGACGCAAGGCTCTTCGCATCGCGATTCACGACCCGCGTCTGCACGATCGACGAATGCAGATACAGGTTATGCGGCATCACCGTCGCGCCGAGAATCCCGATCGCGAGATAAAGCGGTTCGCGATCGCTCAATGCATGAATCGACGGCACGAGTCCCGCCGCAACCGACGGCCAATGAGGCTTCACGAGCACGAGCTCGACGAAATACCCCACCCCGATCGTCGCGATGAGTCCAAGCATGATCGCTTCGAGATCGCGAAAATTCTTGCCTTTCAAGCCGAGCACGATCAGCGTATCGAACGCGGTGAGCACCACGCCCCAGATCAGCGACACGCCGAACAGCAAATGAAACGCAAGCGCGCCGCCCAATACTTCCGCAAGATCGCACGCGATGATCGATAACTCCGCGAGCATCCATTGCACATTCGCGACCGGCTTCGCATAACGCTCGCGCGATAGCTGCGCGAGATCCTTCCCCGTCACGATGCCGAGCCGCATCGACAGACATTGCAGCACCATCGCGGCAAGACTCGACAACACGACGACGAAGAGCAGGCCATAGCCATATCGCGATCCGGCTTCGATGTCCGTCGCCCAGTTGCCCGGGTCCATATAGCCGATGGAGATGAGCAAGCCAGGACCCGCAAACTGCAAAAGCTTCTTCCAGAACGGCGCGCCCGGCGCAACGGCGACGGAGCCCTTGACTTCGGATGGACAAAAAGGCGCGGTGGCGGTGGTCGGCAGTTTGAACGGCAATTTATCTGTTCCTGATTTTGAGTGGCTTACAAACCGTCTCACGCGGGCGAGTCTATCACCGGCTGTCCGCGATGACAGATGCCCGTCGACGAGCTTTCACGGCTCATTCAGCAGTTGCTCCAATCTGACCATAACGCCATCTCATCGCCAGCATCTCGTCACGGTCCGACGAATAGAATCCAGTGGTGGCTGTGGTAAGCGTGCCGACGCCTGCACATCGCGCAACCGCACGCCGCGTTCATCCTTCACTCGCTTGAGGAGTACGCCATGAAACTAGTCACACGCATTGCCGTCATCGCACTCGCCGCAGCCCCGCTGGCCGCCTTTGCACAATCCGAAGGCCTCACGCGCGCCCAGGTCAAAGCGGACCTCCAACGCGTCGAACAAGCCGGCTATAACCCGTCCGAGCGCGATGCGTTCTATCCGGACAACATCCAGGCTGCAGAAGCGAAGGTGCAATCATCGACCGCCTATGGCTCCTCGTCCGATGGCTCGTCCGCTTCCGGTCAACCGGCCACGCAGAACGCGCAATAACCGGTCTTTCGCTTCATCGAGATACGCGCGGCTACCGCCGACTGCAAACGATCCCGCGCCGTCTCGCTCACCCCTCTGCGCATGTCGCGTGATCATTTATAGATCGCGTCCCTTTTCAAGTACCCACCGCACAGAGTTACTTGCGCTGAAGCCGCGCTATTCCCGACTTCAATGACACAAGCGCGTAGTCCTGACCGCGTGCTTTCGCAAGCTTGCTTTCAAATCGCCTAATCTGACAGACACGCCATATTCAAGCCATATTGTCGTTGGTACCCGGCCACTACCATAGCGACACTGATGGCGAATTGCCCGCCTCGTTCCGTCATTGCGTCTCGCGCGCCGCACCCGCTTCTCTCGCAGCGCACTTCTCAAGCATCTTCCGAACGACTCAATGTGGATAGTCAACGTTGCGCTCAAGCGGCCTTATACGTTCATCGTGATGGCCATCATGATTCTGCTGGCGACGCCCTTCGTCCTCCTGACGACGCCAGTGGACGTGCTTCCCGAAATCGATATTCCGGTCGTCAGCATCATCTGGAATTACACCGGCCTTTCCGCTCAGGACATGGCCAATCGCATCACGTCGGTCAACGAGCGCAGCCTCACGACGACCGTGAACAACATCGCGCACATCGAGTCGCAGTCGCTGCCGGGCATCGCGATCATCAAGCTCTTCCTGCAACCGACGGCTAATATCCAGACCGCCATCGCGCAAACCGTCGCCGTCGAGCAGGCGCAGTTGAAGCAGATGCCGCCGGGCGCGACGCCGCCGCTCGTCATCAGCTATTCGGCGTCGAGCATTCCGGTGATCCAGCTCGGCCTGTCGAGCCCGAAGCAATCCGAACAGGATCTGAACGACACCGCGCTCAACTTCCTGCGTCCGCAACTCGTGACGATTCCCGGCGCGGCGGTACCCTACCCGTATGGCGGCAAGACGCGCCTCATCTCCGTCGATCTCGATACGCGCGCGCTGCTCGCCAAGGGCCTCACGCCGACCGATGTCGTGCAGGCCGTCAACGCGCAGAACCTGATCCTGCCGACCGGCACCGCGAAGATCGGCCCGAAGGAATACACGATCAACATGAACGGCTCGCCCGCGACGGTCGCGGGTCTGAACGACATCCCGGTACGCACGATCAACGGCGCGACCACTTACCTGCGCGAAGTGGCGCACGTGCGCGACGGCTTCTCGCCGCAGACCAACATCGTGCGACAGGACGGTCATCGCGGCGTGCTCATTTCCGTGCTGAAAAACGGCAACGCCTCGACGCTTTCCATCGTCAACACACTGCAGGACCTCTTGCCGCAGGCGCGCGCTTCGTTGCCGGCGGATCTGAAGATCAGCGCGCTGTTCGATCAGTCCGTGTTCGTGAAAGCCGCCGTGCAGGGCGTGGTGCGCGAAGCGCTGATTGCCGCCGCGCTCACCGCCGCGATGATCCTGCTCTTTCTCGGCAACTGGCGCAGCACCTGCATCATCGCGATATCGATTCCGCTCTCGATTCTGTCGTCATTGATCGTGCTGCATGCGCTCGGGCAGACCATCAACATCATGACGCTCGGCGGTCTCGCGCTGGCCGTCGGCATTCTCGTCGACGATGCGACGGTGACAATCGAGAACATCGAGCGTCATCTGCACATGGGCACGAATCTGCACGATGCGATTCTGGAAGGCGCGGGCGAAATCGCGGTGCCCGCGCTCGTCTCGACGCTGTGCATCTGTATCGTGTTCGTGCCGATGTTCTTTCTCACCGGCGTCGCCAAGTTCCTGTTCGTGCCGCTCGCGGAAGCCGTCGTGTTTGCGATGATCGCGTCGTACATTCTGTCGCGCACGCTCGTTCCGACGCTCGCGATGTTGTTGATGGGCCACGCGCACGCACCCAACGCGAAAACGAAGCCGAATCTTTTCATGCGGCTGCATCGCCGTTTCGATCGCGGTTTCGAGCGCATGCGCGGCGCGTATATCGTCATTCTTTCGACGCTGCTCGTGAGAAGACGTCTATTCGCGTCGCTCTTTCTCGGCTTCTGTGTGCTCTCGACCGCACTCGTGTTCGTGCTCGGCGAAGACTTCTTCCCGAGCGTCGATGCGGGCGATATCCGCATGCACATGCGTGCGCCGACCGGCACGCGCATCGAGGAAACCGCGCGCCTCGCGGATCAGGTCGAAAAGGTCGTGCGTCAGATCGTCCCGCAAGACGAACTCGCGACCATACTCGATAACCTCGGCCTTCCTTATAGCGGCATCAACCTGTCGTACAGCAACGCGGGCACCATCGGCACGCTCGACGGCGAAATACAGGTCGCGCTGAAACCCGATCACGCACCGACGCAGACCTATATCGATGAATTGCGCGCGCTGCTGCCGCACCGCTTTCCCGGCGTCGAGTTTTTCTTTCAGCCCGCGGACATCGTCACGCAGATTCTGAACTTCGGCCTGCCCGCCGCCATCGACGTGCAGATTCAAGGGCAGAACGCGCAGGCGAACTTCGAAGTCGCCAGCAAGCTGATGAAGCAGATTCGCATGATTCCCGGCAATGTCGATACGCACATCCAGCAAAAGCTCGATGAACCGGCCATCGACTTGCAGATGGACCGCACGCGCCTGCAGCAACTCAATCTTTCCGCGAGCAATGTCGCGCAGAACGTATTGGTTTCGCTATCCGGCAGCTCGCAAACCGCGCCGGGATTCTGGTTCAATCCGCGTAATGGCGTCGAATACAACCTCGCGGTGCAGACGCCGCAATACCAGGTCTCGTCGATCGACGAACTGCTGCGCACGCCAGTGTCCGCATCGCTCAACGGCCCCACGCAACTGCTCGGCAATCTCGTGCGCATCTCGCCGCAGACGCAGTTCGCGGTCGTCACGCACTACAACATCCGGCCGGTGATCGATCTCTTCGTGAGCGTCGAAGGACGCGATCTCGGCGGCGTCGCGCGGCAGGTGAATCATCTCGTCGATGACGCGCGCCGCGCGCTTCCGCGCGGCAGCCAGATCATCGTGCGCGGCCAGGTCGAAACGATGCGCACGTCGTTCGTCGGACTCGGCTTAGGCGTCGCGATGGCCATCGTGCTCGTGTATCTGCTGATCGTCGTGAACTTTCAGTCGTGGATCGATCCGCTCATCATCGTGAGCGCATTGCCCGCCGCGCTCGCGGGCATCGTCTGGATGCTCTTTCTCACCGGCACGCACCTGAGCGTGCCCGCGCTCACCGGCGCGATCATGACGATGGGCGTCGCGACCGCGAACAGCATCCTGATGGTCTCGTTCGCGCGGCAGCGCCTGAATGCCGGCATGCCGCCGCTCACCGCCGCGCTCGAAGCGGGCGCGAGCCGCATCAGGCCCGTGCTGATGACCGCGTTCGCGATGATCATCGGCATGATTCCGATGGCGCTCGGTCTCGGCGAAGGCGCGGAGCAGAACGCGCCGCTCGGCCGCGCGGTCATCGGCGGGTTGTTATTCGCCACGGTCTCCACGCTCTTTTTCGTGCCGCTCGTCTTTGCGGGCATTCATGCGCGTCTCGCGCGCCGCGCTGCCCACAAGGGTCGGGCGCAGCATGAAGACACCAGCGGCCAACACTGACATCACAGCACGTCCACGAACATGACCGAAAAGAACCACGCATCGCTTGCGATTCCCGCTCGCGACCCGAACGAAGGGCCCGCGCTGCCGCCGCGCAACGTCGAATGGAAGCGCGCGAAGATCGCGCTCGTCATCGTGCTCGCGCTGCTCGCGATCGGCGCGGCGCGCACTGTCGTCACCGACATGCTGCATAGCCGCTCGATTGCAACCCGCACGCAGCAGAACGCGCAGCAATACGTGAATGTCGTCACGCCGACGCACACCGACGGCGGCGGCGAAACGACCTTGCCGGGCACACTGCGCGGCTTCGTCGAATCGCCGATCTATGCGCGCGCGACGGGCTATCTGCTGCACTGGTATGTGGATATCGGCACGCGCGTGAAGCAGGGCCAGTTGCTCGCCGATCTCGACACGCCCGAGATCGATCAGGAACTCGCGCAAGCCGTCGCGCAGCGCGATCAGACCGCATCGAGTCTCGGTCTCGCGAAGAGTTCGCTCGAACGCTGGCAGCAATTGCGTCAACGCGATGCCGTGTCGCAACAGGAACTCGACGAACGTCAGAGCACCTTCAATCAGGATGTCGCGAATCTCGCCGCCGCCGATGCCAACGTGAAACGCCTGCGTCAACTCGAATCGTTCAAGCGCATCGTCGCGCCGTTCGCGGGCGTCGTCACGCAGCGCAATGTCGATGTCGGCGATCTCATCGATGCGGGCAGCGGCACGAGCCGCGCGCTGTTCGCGCTCGCGCAGTCCGATCCGTTGCGCGTGTTCGTGCAGCTGCCGCAGGCGTATGCGCAAAACGTGACGGTCGGACAGGATGTGACCGTCACGCAAGCGGAACTGCCGGGCCAGCAATTTCACGGCAAGATCACGCATGTCTCCGGCGCCATCGACGTGCCCACGCGCTCGCTGCAGGTCGAAGTGACGTTGCCGAATCCCGATGGACGTCTGCGTCCCGGCGCGTACGTGCAGGTCGCGCTGCCCGCGAACGCGCATGCGCGCATGCTGGTGCCCGGCAATACGCTGCTGTTTCGCGCCGAAGGCCCGCGTGTGGCTGTGGTCGATGCAAACGGCCACGTGCATCTGAACAAGATCGTGATCGCGCAGGATCTCGGGCAATCGCTCGAAATCGAGAGCGGCATCGAACCGAACGACAGGATCATCATCAACCCGAGCGATTCGGTCGCG
The DNA here is from genome assembly GCF_001544915.2 of Caballeronia pedi. GTDB lineage: Bacteria > Pseudomonadota > Gammaproteobacteria > Burkholderiales > Burkholderiaceae > Caballeronia > Caballeronia pedi. Next base: position 83,941 of record NZ_FCOE02000005.1, read on the forward strand.
GACGGCGATCATGTCGTGATCGCGCCGCAAGGGCCGCAACAGCCCGCGTCGGGCAGCCAGGCCGCATCATGAAAGCCGCGCTTTGCATCACGCTCGTGTCGATGCTCGCGGCATGCACCGTCGGGCCGGACTATCGACGGCCCGTCGCCGAAACGCCGCCGACATGGAAGACGGATTCGTACTGGCGCGTCGGCGAGCCGTCGCATGCGCCGCTCGCGCTCGACTGGTGGCAAGGCTTCGGCGACACAACGCTGAACGGCCTCGAAACCCAGGCGCTCGCGCAGAACCAGACGCTTGCCGCCGCGAGCGCGCATTACGCGCAGGCCCGCGCGACACTCGCGCAAACGTCCTCGCTCGCGCTGCCCGAAGTCGATCTCGGCGCGAATGCGTCACGCTCGCGCATCTCGCGCAATCGCCCCGTCACCAACTACGCGACGCCGAACAGCGCGACGGTGCAGAACGATCTGAAGCTCGCGCCGACCGTCAATTACGACGTCGATCTGTTCGGCCGCATTCGACGCGAAGTGGAAGGCGCGCGCGCATCAGCCGACGAATCGCGCGACGATCTCGCCAATGCGCGGCTCGTGCTCACGACTGATCTCGCGAGCGACTACTTCTCGATGCGCGAACTCGATGCGGAAATCGACGTGCTGAACCGCTCCGTCGTTCTGCAGAACAAAGCGCTCGATTACGTGAAAGCGCAACACGATCTGGGCGCGGTCTCCGGCCTCGACGTATTGCAGCAACAGGCGCTGCTCGATCAGACGCGCGTGCAGGCGCAGTTGCTGTTGAATCAGCGCGCGCAATTCGAACACGCGATCGCCGCGCTCGTCGGCACGCCTGCGCCGCAGTTCGCCATCGCGCCGGCGCTCGACGATCGCCCGCTGCCGCCGATCCCGCTCGGCATTCCGAGCGACGTGCTCCAGCGCAGGCCCGATGTTTCATCCGCCGAGCGCGCGATGGCCGCGGCCAATGCACAGATCGGCGTCGCGAAGGCGGCGTTCTTCCCGAGCCTCACGTTGAATGGCACTATCGGCTGGGAGAGCACGGCGCTCTCCAGCCTGATTTCCGCGCCGAGTCTGTTGTGGACCATCGGCACGATGGCGAGCCAGGTCGTGTTCGATGGAGGACGGCGCTCGGCCGCTGTCGATTTCGCGAACGAAGGTTATACCGCGGCCGTCGCGAACTATCGGCAGACGGTGCTCGGTGCGTTTCAGCAGGTTCAGGACGGCATCGTCGGATTGTCGGTGCTCGATGGCGCGGCGAAACAGTCGCACGCCGCCGTCGACGATGCGCAACGCCTGCTGTCGCTCGCGAACGATCGCTATTCGGGCGGCCTCGTCGCGTATCTGGACGTGATCACGGCGCAGCAGCAATTGCTGACGAGCCAACGTCAGGATGTACAGATTCGCGGCCAGCAGCGCAGCGTGTCGGTCGCGCTCGTGAAAGCATTGGGCGGCGGCTGGGATGCGAATGACGCGGCGCACGATGACGAAGCAGTTGCGAATGCAGCGCAGACAAAACATGAGCAGGATCACCGCGAGACTCGTATAGTGAGCGGTGAGACAATGCGTTAAACACACACTGAACGCGCACAGGTGCCAGGCATGAAAGTCCTGATAGTCGAAGACGAACACAAGGTGGTGGATTACCTGCGCTCGGGGTTGACCGAGCAAGGCTGGGTCGTCGATGTCGCGATGGACGGCGAGGAAGGCACGCATCTCGCCATCGAATACGACTACGATGTAATCGTGCTCGACGTGATGCTGCCGCGACGCGACGGCTTCGCCGTATTGAAGGCGCTGCGCATGCAGAAATCGACGCCCGTCATCATGCTCACCGCGCGCGATCACATCAACGATCGCGTGCGCGGTCTGCGCGAAGGCGCGGACGACTACCTGACGAAGCCTTTCTCCTTCCTCGAACTCGTCGAGCGTCTGCATGCGCTCGCGCGCCGCACGCGCGCGCAGGAATCGACGCTCATTTCCGTCGGCGATCTGTATGTCGATCTGATCGGCCGCCGCGCCACGCGCGACGGCGTGCGGCTCGACCTCACCGCGAAGGAGTTCCAGTTGCTCTCCGTGCTCGCGCGGCGTCACGGCGACATACTGTCGAAGACCGCGATCACCGAACTCGTCTGGGAAGTCGATTTCGAAAGTCACACGAATGTCGTCGAAACGGCCATCAAGCGCCTGCGCGCGAAACTCGACGGACCGTTCCGCACGAAACTGCTGCATACCGTGCGCGGCATGGGCTATGTGCTCGAGGTGCGCGAAGCCCGCGACATGCGCGAAACCAGGGAAGACGCGAGACCATCATGAACACGCCGTGGGCTGCATCGGCGCCGCACGAGTCATCCGAACCGCGCACGCAGCGCTCCATCTCGCGGCGTCTCGCCGTGATGTTCGCGCTCGTTGCGCTGTTCGTGTTTTCGCTCGTCGGCTCGGGACTGTTTCTCGTGTTGCGCGTGCAACTGGAGCAGCACTTGCGCGATTCGCTCGACAATCGCGCGGAGGTGGCGCGCCTCATCGTCACGCACGCGTCGAATCCGGACAAATGGAAGATCGCGAAAGAGAAGCTCGCGGATATCACGCCGCGCGACGGCTCCACGCGCTTCGCCGTATCCAGCAACGATCCGCGCTTCGAATACGGCTCGCCACCCCTGGGTAGCGTCACCAAGCGCCTGACGGGCGGTTACGCGCAGGTCCGCCCCGACGACCGCGCCTACGACATGCTGATGACCACGCTGACGATTCCGCCTAATGCGGACCGTCCGCCCTTGCAACTGTTCGTCGCGATCGACTGCTCGCCGAACGTCCACACGATGCGCGCGTTCGGTCTCGCGCTCGCGGCCTTCATGGCGCTCTCGACCATCGCGGTGCTGGTGCTGAGTTACTCGGTCGCGCGCCTCGGGCTCGCGCCGCTTGCGCGTCTCACGCGCGATGCATCGAAACTGAGTCCGACCAATCGCTCGCAACGCCTGAACACCCGCGCCTTGCCGATGGAACTCGACGAACTGGCGAAGTCCTTCAACGGCGCGCTCGAACGGCTCGATCACGCATACGGACGGCTCGAATCCTTCAACGCCGATGTCGCGCACGAATTGCGCACGCCGGTCACGATACTCATCGGTCAGACGGAAGTAGCCTTGACGCGCGATCGCTCGATCGACGAATTGCGTCACACACTGCAATCGAATCTCGAAGAGTTCGAGCGCGTGCGCGCGATCATCAACGACATGCTGTTTCTCGCGCGTGCGGATCAGGGCGAACGCGCGACGGGCCTCGTCGAAGTATCGCTCGCGGCCGAAGTCAATCGCACGCTCGAGTTTCTGGAGATTCCGCTGGAAGAAGCGCACGTCAGCGCAATGGCGAGCGGCGATGCGCGTGCTTACGTCAACACGTCGCTGTTCGGGCGCGCGATCTCCAATCTCGTGATGAACGCGATCCAGCACTGCACGCCCGGCGCGAAGATATCCGTGTCGATCACGCGCGAGCATGGGCGCGTGCGCATCGCGGTGGCGAACCCGGGCGAGCCGATACAGCCGCACGTGATGCAGCATCTGTTCGATCGCTTCTATCGCGCCGAAAGCTCACGCACCAATAGCCGCGAGAATCACGGCCTCGGGCTTGCCATCGTCAAGGCGGTGGCGGAGATGCATCGCGGCACGGTTTCCGCGACGAGTCACAACGGCATCAATACGTTCTCGTTCTCGGTCGCGCGTTTTGGCAGCGAGGGCCGGCCAGTCGAGGACGTCGCCTTGACCGTGCCGCCGGTCATCGAAAAAACCAGGTCTGCTGCGACCTGAAACACGCGCGTCACTGACAGAAGTATTCGTCCGATGCCGCCATCGGCGCGTCCGCCGTCGCCGGCTTGAAATGACTGTACTTGCGATACGTCTTGCCGTTCACCGTCACGGCCTCGGCGGCTTCGGTCTCGCCCGAACCCGATGCGATCGCGCTGCTGTGCGCTTCGACGCTGCCGTTGCTCCAGCTGCTCGCGCGCGCAAAGGTTCCACCCTTCGACGTGTCCGTCTTGCTTTGCTCCGAGATCGCGTTCGTCACGGGATTGCCGAAACCCTTCGTATCGATCGACGATTTCGGCGGCTCGTAGCCCCACTTCGACGTGAGCGTGCTCGCGTCGATTTCCTGTGGCTTCCAGCCGATGATCTTCGCGCCGATCGCAAGCGGCGTCAGTTCCACCGCGACGATCTGCGTGCCGCGCCGCGCCACGAGCAGACACTTGCCGCCCGAGCCTTGCAACGGTACATAGCCGCTCGAAGGCAACAGGGCGAGCGCTTGCGCATTGGGCATCGCCTGCACGCCGACCGGGTTCGCGGCCCAGATCACGCCGGCGCTCGCATCGGCCTGCGCACTCAGCGGCATCATCGCAACCATTGCACTCGCCGCGAGCGCGATGGCCGCCGTTTTCATCTGACTCTTCATCGCATGCCTCAGCGGGAAAACGAGGGTTGACTCTCCGGGACCAGTCTTTCCGAGCCAACCCTTGAAAGGGAGAGACGGCCCGATCGCTCAGGCGCGTCTCTGCTGCTCCATGGCGATACGCTGCCGCTGGATCTGCTGCCTCCTCACTTCACCAGCGAGACTTCGATCTTTTCGCCGATGGGCGTGCTCGCCACCTCGACGCCATGCGTGCTTTCGCTCTGATCGTACACGCGGGACGCGACCGGCGTCGGCTGCGCGACCTGCTTCGCGGGCGCCGGTTTCGCCTGTGCGGGCTCCGCGGCCTTCAGATTGACTTCCGGGTTGTTCGCCGCCGTCACCGGCAGGCCGAGACGCGCGCGCACCAGCGGATCGCGATACTTCTCGTCATCCGACAGCACCGCGTCCGCACCCGACTTCGCGAGCGGCGTGGTCGTGCCCGGGCACAGATGGCCCGTCGCTTCGACCGCGCGGCGATTCGCATCGCTCTGGCAGAGCAGCGCGAGCGCGACATCGGTCAGGCCCATTGCGCGGAATTCGCGTGCATCGAGACGGCGCACGCAAGCCTGGTCGACGAGCGTCGTGCCGCCGGTCGCGCCAAAGCCCGTGATCGACAGGCCGAAGCTCGCCGAGCCCATGCAGGTGTCGGAGAGCGTCGTCGTCAGCGCGGGCGCTGCGATCGACGGCGTCGTGCGCACCGAGTACGAGCTCTGGTTGTAGTCGACCGTCGTGCGCGTGTCGAAGGCGCTCGTGCCCGGGCCCGTCGATGCCTTGCCGGTTGCGTCGGTGCCGCTTGCGTCGTTGCCCGAGTTGGTGAGCGACGGCATCGACAGCGAGATGTTGACGTTCGACGAGCCGCCCTGCGCCGTCGACCGGCCGCCGCTGGCCGTCGCGACGCCGAGACCGCCCACCGACGAGGAATTGGAACTGGTGTTGGCCGTCGAGTTAGCCGACGTGCCGATGTTGTTCAGGCTCGAACCGCCGCCCTGACCGATGCCCGTGGACGTCGAACCCGAAACCGAGCCCGACGAGGAATTGGCGGTGGTGTCAGCATGGGCAAGTTGCGCGGCGCAAAACAGCACGGCGCATGCCAATTGCAAAGTGGTCTTGTTCATTATGGTTCTCCGGAATTAAAGGGGAACGCCACAGCGCATGACGGTCCCGGACGACCTGGATTCTTTTTATTTGGTTCGGCAAAGGCGGTGTCCCGCAAGCATACGGCTCGTCATGACGCCGCCTCTGCCTTGACTGACAGACTGGCTTAGCGCCAGCCGCCGCCCAGCTTGCTCCATGCGTTGGCCGCTGCGTCCGCGCCCGAGGTGCCGCCCGCTTGCGCGTTGCCGTGGCCGAAGCCGTTCACGTTCGACGTGTTGGTGTGGCTCGTCGTCGCGTTGGTGGCGTTGCCCGTCACGCCGAACAGGTTGCCCGCGACCGATTGCGCGTTGCCGTTCGCCGTGCCGTAGTTGGTGGCGCTGAAGTGGCCGAAGCCCGAGACGGAAGCCGACGTCGTGCCGCCCGAGGTCGAGGACGAGCTGGAGTTCGTGGTCGTGGCCATCGCGGCGACGGAGACGAACGAGAGCAGTGCGGCAGCGATCAGAGTGCGTTTCATGATTTGCATTCCTTATCGAAAAGGTAAGATTGGATTTCGTTTTTTGTTCTTCGAACTGCGGTCACATCGGTTGCGGGAAAGCGAACCCCGTTGCGGCGAAGTCCGCCGTCCGTCGCCGTGTGCTTAGCGCCAGCCGCCGCCGAGCTTGCTCCAGGCATTCGCGGCAGCGTCGGCGCCCGACACGCCCGTGGCCGTCGAACCGCCGAAGCCCTTGCCGCCGACCGACGACGTGTTGATGTGGCCGGTCGTCGCGTTGGTCGTGTTGCCCGTCGAACCGAAACCCTGACCTGCCGTCGACGAAGCGTGGCCATTGGAGATGCCGGCGTTGGTCGCCGTGAACGAGCCGAAGCCGTGCACGGCTGCAGCGGTGGTGCCGCCCGACGTCGAGCTCGAGCTGGAGTTCGTGCCCGTTGCAAAAGCAGCGGCGGAAACGAGCGAGAGAGCGGCGGCAGCTGCGATCAGTTTGCGTTGCATGGTGAAGTCTCCGAGAGTTGGCGCACATAAATTTCCAGCTACATCGACGCCGGTATGTAGCGTGGTACAACAGTTGATTCGTTAGTATTCCTGTTTTAAAGGCTTGCCCGAATTTTGTTTCGATGAACCGGCGAGCGTTTGAAACAGGAAGCGCGTGAGGCGCGGGTCTGTCAGATCAGCAAACGTGCGAGGCGCGAGCGTCGCGCACGTCGATCGGGCGAAGCCGTCGTTCGTGCATTGGTTCGATGCTGTCTTGTGACGGGTCAGAGGTTCCCGTCGAGCGGATCATGGCGCGCTGGCCCTCCACTCTGTCGATTTGTTTTATGTTCTTCTTCATCGCAATCCCCGTATGGCTTCTTGCTTTTTGCTTTCAGGCTGATTACTGCTTGCCTTGTTTTGATGTGACTTTACGGAAGAAGGATCGCGTCATTCGTGGGAGACCGAACACTACATTTCACGTGGTAATAATTCGTGAGAAAGTTTGGTTGGGAAGCGCTCATATGGTCGGGCAATAGACCGGAAACGCCCTGTTCATGCGGGTTTGCGGGGAATCGTGCTGGCGTCCCGGCGCGTCCGAAATGAAAAAAGCGGGCGACAAGCGCCCGCTTTCGTGCGTCAGACCACGCAGCGGTCAGACCGTGCTCAACCGCACCATTTCCGTCTCGACGATGAGCTTCTTCAACTCCGGCACACACGATCCGCAGTTGCCGCCCGCCTTCAGGCACGACGTGATTTCCGCCGCCGTTTTCAGCCCCTTGTCGCGGATCGCATCGCAGATCGTATTGCGTCCGACGCCGAAGCACGAGCACACGGTCGGCCCAGTGTCCTCGCCTTTGCCCATCGGCTGACCGAGCAGCAGACTCGCGCGGTCCTCGTCGTCGAGCCGGTCCTTTTCGAAGAGCGTCGCTAGCCACGCCCGCGCCGGCAGGTCGGGACGCTCGGAGATGAACACGCAACTCTCGATGCGATCGTCGACCACATGCGCCGCGCGATACACGCCCGCGCTCTTGTCCTCGTATTCGATCCAGTCCGCATGATGATCGTCGATGTGAAAGAGCGCGCGCGCCCAGTCGTGATGATCGCCATGCGCCGCATCGAAACGATTGCGGCCCGCCATCTCGTAGCGCACGAAACGCGCGCCATGCACGCGCGTCCAGTGCGTCACGCGCTCCAGATCGGGCACGCTGCGCGAGAGCGAAAAGCCATGCCACGTCACATGAAATTTCTCGATCGAAACGGGCGTGTGCTTGAATTCCGGCTCGCCCGACACCGGATCGACGACGGGATTCACCACCGCGCCCACGCGCGCATCGGAGGCCACCTGATCGTTCCAGTGAATCGGCACGAACACGCTGCCGCGCGGCATGCCCCCGCCGTGTTGCACGCGCGCGATCATCGAGCCCCAGCGGCTCGACACGCGCGCGAGCTCCCCTTCACGCACGCCGCATGCGAGCGCGTCCTGCGGATGCATGTCGATGAACGATTCGCTGATATGCCCCGCGAGTTTCGCCGAGCGGCCCGTGCGCGTCATCGTGTGCCATTGATCGCGTACGCGTCCCGTGTTGAGCACGAGCGGAAAGTCCTCGTCGGTTGCGTTGACCGGCGCGCGCGAGGCCGTCGCGACAAAGCGCGCGCGGCCATCCGCATGACTGAAGCGGCGCGCTTCGAACAGCCTCGCGACGCCGGTTTGCGCCGCCGCAGGCAAAGGCCATTGCACCGGTTTCAGCGCATCGTATTGCGCGCGGCTCATGCCGGACAGGCCGCCGATATCGAACGCGCGATACACGCCCGCCGATGCGTCGTTGCGATACGCAGAGAGTCGCGCGTGTTCGTCGAAGATCGCGTGCGGCCCCGCGAAATCGAAGCCATCGAAACCCATCCAGCGCGCGACATCGCAGATGATGCGCCAGTCCGCGCGCGCTTTGCCCGGCGCAGGAATGAACGCGCGCTGGCGCGAGATGCGCCGCTCCGAGTTCGTCACCGTGCCATCCTTCTCGCCCCAGCCGAGCGCGGGCAGCAGCACATCGGCGAAAGCGTTGGTATCGGTGCGCTCGATGATGTCGGAACTCACCACGAGTTCGCACTTGCCGAGCGCACGCTTCACGCGATCGCCATCGGGCATGCTCACGACCGGATTCGTGCCCATGATCCAGACGGCCTTCACGCGGCCGGCTTCGATCGCATCGAAGAGTTCGACGGCCTTCAGTCCGGCGCGTTCGGCGATCGCGGGCGAACGCCAGAACGTCTGCACGATCTCGCCATGCAACGGATCGCCGAACTCGAGATGCGCGGCCAGCGTATTCGCGAGACCGCCGACTTCGCGGCCGCCCATCGCGTTCGGCTGACCGGTGAACGAGAACGGCCCCATGCCCGGCTTGCCGATGCGCCCCGTCAGCAGATGGCAGTTGATGATGCTGTTGACCTTGTCCGTGCCCGCGCTCGACTGATTCACGCCTTGCGAATACACCGTCACCACGCGTTCGGTGCGCGCGAACAGGCGATAGAACGTCATCAGATCGTGCTGATCGAGCTTGCAGTCCTTCGCCGTCTGCGCGAGATCGGCGGGCCCCGCAGCGGCGAGCGCGGCATCGAAGCCGTTGGTGTGCGCATCGACGAACGGCGCGTCCGTTGCGCCGTGTTCGGCGAGAAACGCGAGCAGGCCGTTGAAGAGGCGCACGTCGCTGCCGGGCTTGAGCGGCAGATGCAGGTCCGCCATTTCGCACGTCGCGGTATGACGCGGATCGATCACGACGATCTTCGCCTCCGGCCGTGCCTCCTTCATCTTCACGATGCGCTGAAAGAGAATCGGATGACACCATGCCGTGTTCGAACCGACCAGCACGATGAGGTCTGCGAGTTCGAGGTCTTCGTAGTTCATCGGCACGAGATCTTCGCCGAATGCACGCTTGTGCCCCGCCACCGACGACGACATGCAAAGGCGCGAGTTCGTATCGATGTTCGCGCTGCCGATATAGCCCTTCATCAGCTTGTTCGCGACGTAGTAGTCCTCGGTGAGCAATTGGCCCGATACATAGAACGCGACCGCATCCGCTCCGTGCTGCGCGATGATGCGCGAGAAGCCGGTCGCGACCGTGCCGAGCGCGTCGTTCCATGACACGTCGGTCAGCGAGTTCGTCTGTCTGTCGCGCAGTTTCGGATTGAGCAGGCGGCCTTCGAGTCCCACCGTATCGCCGAGCGCCGAGCCTTTCACGCACAGTCGACCGAAGTTCGATGGATGCGCTTCATCGCCAGCGATCGTCACTTCGGTCGCGCTCTTCGGGCTCGCTTGCACCCCGCAGCCGACGCCGCAATACGGGCACGTCGTTTTGACGGAAGCGGTTTGAATCGGGATGATGGGCATGCTCACGTTCGGTTTCCTCGGCCTTGTCTCAGGCTTCACACAGCGTCTTGCCAAAAAGAAGCTTGCCGCGCAGATGCGCTACATCCGTGCGGCTCTGAATCAGATCGAAATACCAGCCGCCGTCTTTTACATCGCCATACAGCACCGCGCCGATCAGACGTCCCGCCTGCAACACGAGCCGCTTGTAGACACCCCGACGCGGATCGCGCAGCACGAGATCCTCGCTATCGCCACCGCCGATGAAATCACCCGCCGAATACAAATCGACGCCGGTCACCTTCAGCTTGGTCGCAGTCGCGCGCTGCACGTACCGCCGATGTCCCGCGCCCGCGAGATGCGCGCCCGCCACGCGCGCCTGATCCCAGATGGGCGCGACGAGGCCGAACGTCGCCGAGCGATGCTGCACGCATTCGCCGACCGCATAGACGCGGGGATCGAAGGTCTGCAGCGTGTCGTCCACCACGATGGCGCGCTCGCAATGCAGACCCGAACCCTGCGCCAGCGCGATGTTCGGCCGCACGCCAGCCGTCATCACGACGAGGTCCGCGTCGATCTGCGTGCCGTCCGCGAAACGCACGGCGCGCACGCGGTTCTCGCCGATGATCTCGGTAGTCTTCGCGGCCATCGCAAAACGCAGGCCCTTCGCTTCGAGTGAACGCTTGAGCAACGTCGATGCGCTTGCATCGAGCTGACGATCCATCAGGCTGTCGGTGGCATGCACGACCGTCACCGACATGCCTTGCCGCTGCAAGCCATTGGCCGCTTCGAGTCCGAGCAGGCCGCCGCCGATGATCACCGCATGGCGATGATCGCGCGACGCCTCCAGCATCGTTTCGACATCCTGAATGTCACGAAATGCGATCACGCCGGGCAGATCACAGCCGGGCACGGGAATGATGAAAGGCTTCGAGCCCGTCGCGATCAACAGGCGGTCGTAACGTGCTTCGACGCCCTTCTCCGAGCGCACGACGCGCCGCACGCGATCGATTTCGACGACCGCATCGCCCGCGTGCAGCGTGATGCCGTTCGCGTCATACCACTCGCGCGTATTGAGAATGATGTCATCGACGCTCTTCTCTCCCGCCAGCACCGGCGACAGCAGAATGCGGTTGTAGTTGCCGTAGGGTTCCGCGCCGAACACCGTGATGTCGTACAGTTCGGGCGCGATCTTCAGCAACTCCTCCACCGTGCGCATGCCCGCCATGCCGTTGCCGATCACGACGAGCCGCTGGCGCGGCGCGGCTGCCCTCAGCGATGCGATGCCCGCAACCGCATATTCGGTCTTCATGCAGCAACCCACACCTTGCCGCCCGCGACCTTCACGCGATACGCGCTCACCGAAAGCTCCGGCGTTTCGAGGCATTCGCCGGTGCGCAGATCGAAGTGCTGTTTATAGATCGGCGATGCGACGACAACGCGCTCTCCGAGACTCCCGACGATTCCGCGCGACAGCACCGCCGCCTGCGAATGCGGGTCGTAGTTGTCGATCGCATACACGGTCTCGTCTTCGCCCGCGAGATGAAACACCGCGACTTGCGTGCCCTTCACGAGCGCGCAGACGCCCGTATCCGGCACGATATCGTCGAGTTCACACACGGCGGTCCAGTCCTGTTCGATACGGTCGTTCATGATCTTTTCTCCAGGTTCAGACGGTTTCGACTACCACGGGAATGTCAGCGAGCTTCGACTTGCGTTCTTCGACCGTCGCGGGACGGATCTGGCCGCGCTCCTCGACGAAGGTCACGTTCGCATCGCCCACATCGCTGTTGACGAAGTGACGGAAGCGCTTGCGCGTGTGCGGATCGGTGACGGCCTTCTTCCATTCGTCTTCGTAGGTATCGACGACGAGTTGCATTTCCGCTTCGAGTTCGACGGCGATATCGAGCTTGTCGTTGATGACCACGTCGATCAGATAATCGAGGCCGCCTTCGAGGTTGTCGCGCCACACGCTCGTGCGTTGCAGGCGATCGGCCGTGCGCACGTAGAACATCAGAAAGCGGTCGATATAGCGCACCAGCGTGTCGTGATCGAGATCGGATGCGATCAGTTCGGCGTGGCGCGGCTTCATGCCGCCGTTGCCGCACACGTAGAGGTTCCAGCCCTTTTCCGTCGCGATCACGCCGACGTCCTTGCCTTGCGCTTCGGCGCATTCGCGCGTGCAGCCCGATACACCGAACTTGATCTTGTGCGGCGTGCGCAGGCCCTTGTAGCGGCTTTCCAGTTCGATCGCGAGACCGACCGAGTCGCCTACGCCATAGCGGCACCAAGTCGAGCCGACGCACGATTTGACCGTGCGGAGCGCCTTGCCATACGCATGACCCGATTCGAAGCCCGCCGCGATGAGCTCTTCCCAGATGAACGGCAATTGCTCGACGCGCGCGCCGAACATGTCGACACGCTGGCCGCCGGTGATCTTCGTATAGAGGCCGTACTTCTTCGCGACCTGGCCGACCGCGATCAGGCCATCGGGCGTGACTTCGCCGCCCGGCATGCGCGGCACGACGCTATACGTGCCGTCGCGCTGAATGTTCGCGAGGTAGTAATCGTTCGAGTCCTGCAGGCTCGCGTGCTCCTTTTTCAGCACGAACTCGTTCCAGCACGAAGCGAGAATGCTCGCGACCGCGGGCTTGCAGATATCGCAGCCGCGTCCCTTGCCGTGCTTCGCGAGCAGCGTGCCGAACGTGCGATGCCCTTCCACGCGCGCGATGTGATACAGCTCCTGACGCGAATACGGGAAGTGCTCGCACAGATGATTGTTCACCGCGAGACCTTGCCGCTTCATCTCCGACTTCATCACCTGCGTGACGAGCGGCACGCAGCCGCCGCACGACGCGCCCGCCTTGCACGACGACTTGATCGCGCCGATGCTCGTCGCGCCCGCGCACACGGCCGCGCAGATTTCCGCCTTGCTCACGTTGTTGCATGAGCAGATCTGCGCGCCATCGGGCAATGCCTCGACGCCGAGCGCGGGTTTGGCCTTGCCATCGCTCGAAGGCAGGATCAGAAACTCGGGCGCTTCCGGCAACTCGATCCTGTTGAGCATCATCTGCAGGAGCGTGCCGTATTCGGTCGCATCGCCGACCATCACGCTGCCCAGCAGAAACTTGCCGCAGTCGGACACGACGATCTTCTTGTAGACCTGCTTGCGCTCGTCGCTGTACTGATACGTGCGGCTGCCCGGCGTCTTGCCGTGCGCATCGCCGATACTCGCGACATCGACGCCCATCAGCTTGAGCTTCGTGCTCATGTCGGCGCCCGCGAAGGCGGCTTCCTCGCCGATGATCTGCTTCGCGACGATGCGCGCCATGTCGTAACCCGGCGCGACCAGACCGAACAACTGGCCCTTCCACAGCGCGCATTCGCCGATCGCGAAGATATCGGCATCGCTCGTGCGGCAGGTGTCGTCGATCACGATGCCGCCGCGCGCGCCGATCTCGAGTCCCGCGGCACGCGCGATGTCGTCGCGCGGACGGATGCCCGCGGAGAACACGATCATGTCGGTGTCGAGATGCGTGTCGTCGGCGAAATTCATGCGGTTGACCGCGCCTTCGCCGTCGACGATCGCAAGCGTGTTCTTGCCCGTATGCACCGTGACGCCGAGTTCCTCGATCTTGCCGCGCAGCACGCGCCCGCCGCCGTCATCGACCTGCACGGCCATCAGGCGCGGCGCGAACTCCACCACATGCGTTTCGAGGCCGAGATCGCGCAGCGCCTTCGCCGCTTCGAGACCGAGCAGACCGCCGCCGACCACCGTGCCCGTCTTCGCACGCGCACCGAACGACTGCATCGCTTCGAGGTCTTCGATCGTGCGATACACGAAGCAGCCGTCGCGATCCCGGCCCTCGACCGGCGGCACGAACGGATACGAACCTGTCGCGAGCACGAGCTTGTCGTACGCGAGCACATCGCCGTTCGATGCGCTCACCGTGCGCGCCGCGCGATCGATCGCCACCGCCCGCGCGTTCAGCTTCAGTGCATAGCCCGAACGTTCGAAAAAGCCCGTTTCGACGAGCGAAAGATCATCCGCGCTCTTGCCCGAGAAGAATTCGGTCAGATGCACGCGGTCGTATGCGGCGCGCGGTTCTTCGCACAGCACCGTCACTTCGAGCGTTGAATGGCCACGCTCGGCGAGACATTCGAGGAACTTGTGGCCGACCATGCCGTGGCCGATGACGACGATTTTCATGTCGGGGACCTTTTTAGTTTGCAACGACGTTGTTGGCTGCGAGCGCGCTTTCGCGCAGCGCGGCTTCGCGTGCCTTGTGTTCGGGCGAGAAGCGCACCGCGAGCGCGCACAGCGCCGTGCCCGCCACGACCACGCCGAGCATCGAGAGGGTTGCCTGCGCGTTGCCGAGACCTTTCATCAGGAAGCCCGCCGCGACCGCGCCGACGTTGCCGCCCGCACCGATCACACCGGCGACGCCGCCGAGCGCCTTGCGGTCGATGAACGGCACGAGCGCGTAGGTCGCGCCACACGCCATGTGCGTGAAGAGACCGAAGACGAGCATCGAAACGATCGCGAGCACGACGCTCGGCGCATGCGCGAACGCATAGAGGCCGATGCCTTCGCCCGCGATCAGCGCAAACAGCAGCGTCGCGCGGACATCGAGGCCTTTCTTCGCGGCGGCTTTGTCCGAGAGCCAGCCGCCGAGCGCGCGGGCGAACAGCGCGAGCAGGCCGAAGCTGCCCGCCGCCATGCCCGCCTGACCGAGCGTGAGACTGAAGTGATCGACGTAGTAGATCGCCGCCATGTTGTGGATGAACACCTCCACGCCGAAGCACGCGCCATACGTCACGAACAGCATCCACACGCGATAGTTCGAGCACGCGGTCACGAAGCTCTGCCAGCCGCCCTTCTTGCCGCCGTCGATCGCGATGCCCGCGCGGCGCAGCGTCGAGAAATCGCCTTGCGGGCAGTCCTGCGTGTAGCGCCAGTAGAAGAAGGCCATCACCGGCATCGCGAGGCCCGGCACGATCAGCGCGACGCGCCATGCCGATGCTTCGCCCGTGCCGAGCGCGATCGCCGCCGCGACCAGCAGCGGGATGATCGCCTGCGCCGCGCCCGCGCCCGCATTGCCCCAGCCGGCCGTCGTCGCATTCGCGGTGCCGACGACGTTCGGCGCGAACATCACCGAGGTGTGGTACTGCGTGATGACGAAACTCGCGCCGATCGCGCCGATCGCGAGACGGCACCACAGGAAGCTGTCGTAGCCCGTCGACAGCGCCGCGCCGAGGACCGGCACGGCGCCCGCGAGCAGCAGCGCGCTATACACCTTGCGCGGGCCGAAGCGATCGCACATCGGGCCGACGACGAGACGCACCAGAATCGTCACGGCCACGGCCGCGATGTTGATGTTGGCAACCTGATCCGCCGTGAGTCCGTATTCGCGCTTGATGAGCGGCATCAGCGGCGCGCAGGCGAACCACGCGAAGAAGCACACGAAGAACGCCATCCACGTGAGATGGAAGGCGCGCATCGGCGCGCTGCGCATGCTGAAGAGATCGATCCGGGTGGCTTTGTCCATCGTCTTTCCGCCAAAAAGAAAGGCGTCCCGCGCATTCGACCGGTTGGCCGAATGCGGGGGACGCCGTTGTCCGATGCCCGCATGGCTGCAACCTGCCGGGCGCTGTATTCAGGACGGATCGCCGTTGATCCGATGGCAAGTCATAAGGCAAGGGCTATGCCATGCGCGATGATTCAGCCGGAAAGGCTTGCTGGCAAAGGCTCGGCGGGATGCGTGCGGCGCGCGTGCACAGTCACGCGGCGGCGCGTTTCGATGCAGACGGGCACAGGGATGGTGCGACGCAGCACTGATGCCGTGCGAGCGCGCATCGACACTCAATGCGGGCAGGACGATTTTTGTACCATTCGGTTAGCCAGCAGGTTCACTCGAACGAAGCACATGCGCGCCGAAGCGGTGCCGCACGAGCGCCGCGCGCACAACGACAGTGCGATGAACGGCTGCACGGCCTCATTCCACGCAATGGCCCACTTATTGCATTGATGGAAGCGCTGCGGGCAACGGCGTTCGCGGCACATCGATACATAAGAGCAAGGACAAGGGCGTCCCCATCGTGCAACGACACGAGCGGACGCTATCGGCGTTTGCCGCGCCGATGCGCCTCACATACGCAAGTACGCACGGACTCAGGAAGCAACCATGAGCACCATCAAAGGCAAAGTCACTCTGTTGAGCGCAGGCCCCGGCGATCTGGATCTGCTGACCCTGCGCGCCGCGAAGGCGCTCGCCGCCGCGGACATCCTGCTCGTCGACGATCTCGCCAACGCCGATATCGTCACGCTTGCGCCGCATGCGCGCGTGATCCGCGTCGGCAAGCGCGGCGGCTGCAAGTCGACGCCGCAGGCGTTCATTCAGCGCCTCATGCAGCGTTACGCGAAGAAGGGGCTGCACGTCGTGCGCGTGAAGGGCGGCGATGCGCTGCTGTTCGGCCGCGCGGGCGAAGAGATCGCCGCATTGCGTGAAGCGCATATTACGGTCGACATCATCAATGGCGTGTCGTCGGGATTCGCGGCGGCGGCGGGACTCGGCATCTCGCTCACGCATCGCGATCATTGCCAGGGCGTGACCTTCGTCACCGCGCACATGCAGGATCACAGTCAGCCCGACTGGGCCGCGCTCGCCTCCACGGGCACCACGCTCGCGATCTATATGGGCATGAGCCGCATCGCGAGTCTCACGGCATCGTTGCTGGACGCGTTGCCCGCGAGCACGCCCGCGGCCGTCGTGCAGAACGCGGGTTCGGCGCAGGAAAAGCGGCTCGTCACGACGCTCGACAGGCTCGCCGGAGAAGCTATCGCAGCGGGCCTCGGCAGTCCCGCGGTGATTCTCATCGGCGGCGCGATCGGCGAAGCGGCAGAATTCACGGCGCACGCTGCACGCGCCGAAGGCCTGGCCCATGCAGCGTGAAGCAGGTTCTCAAACGGCAGGCGGCGCGCTAAAGTCGATAGAGTCGTATCAGCCGCTTGTGCCGTTCTTCGCATGACCTCTTCCGCTGCCCGCATGCTGCGCGTTCTCCTCGTTACCGACACCGACAAGCCCATCGGCGATTTGCGCGAGCAACTCGCGCGCATGGGCTATGAAATGCTCGCTGAAGTGGCCGCGCCTTCGGCGTTGCACGCAGCGGTCGAGAGCCAGAAACCCGATGTCGTCATCATCGATACCGAATCGCCCTCGCGCGATACGCTCGAACAACTCGCCGTGATGAACAAGGCCGCGCCGCGTCCCGTGCTGATGTTCAGCAACGACGCCGACCAGCAGTTCATCCGCGCGGCGGTCGGCGCGGGCGTGACCGCGTATTCCGTCGAAGGGCTCGCGCCGGCCCGTCTCGCGCCGATCATCGAAGTCGCGCTCGCGCGTTTCGCGCATGAAGCGCAGTTGCGTCAGCGTCTCGCGAAGGTCGAGGATGAACTGGAGCAGCGCAAGGTCATCGACCGCGCGAAACGCCTGTTGATGGACAAGCGCGGCATGTCCGAAAGCGATGCCTATGCGGCGCTTCGCAAACGCGCGATGGATCAGGGCGTGAAGGTCGCGGAGATCGCGCGTCAACTGCTCGCGCTGTCCGATCTGTTCTAGCGCCACGATACCCATGAACTCCCCAGACCCGACTCTTCCCGCACCCGAGCGCACGCATCTGCGGCTCGGCTTCGTCGCCCTGTCCGATGCCGCGCCGCTCGCCGTCGCCGCGCTGCGCGATCTCGGCGCACGGCACGGCATCACTATCGAACTGTGTCGACAGCCGTCGTGGGCGGCCGTGCGCGACAAGCTGCTGTCCGGCGAAATCGACGCCGCACACGCGCTCTATGGGCTCGTGTATGGCGTGCAACTGGGCATCGGCGGGCCGCAGGCGGACATGGGCGTGCTGATGGTGCTGAACCGCAACGGCCAGGCGATCACGCTGTCGTGTCCGCTCGCCGATGCGGTCGAACGCGGCGCGAGCGTGAAAGACGCGTTGCGTTCGCTCGGGCGGCCGCCGGTCATCGCGCAGACCTTTCCGACCGGCACGCACGCGATGTGGCTGTATTACTGGCTCGCGGCGCACGGCGTGCATCCATTGCGCGATGTGCAGAGCATCGTGATTCCGCCGCCGCGCATGGCCGATGCGCTCGTTGAAGGCGCGCTCGACGGCTTCTGCGCGGGTGAGCCGTGGCACGCGGTGGCTGAAGCGCGCGGCGCGGGCAGGACGGTCGCGTATACGAGCGAGATCTGGCCGGATCATCCCGAGAAGGTGCTCGCGTGCCGGCGCGAGTTCGCCGCGCTCTATCCGAACACGGCGCGCGCGCTCGTGCGCACGATGCTCGATGCATGCGCATGGCTCGATGCGAGCGCGCATCGTGCGGAAATCGCGGAGGCATTGGCTGCGCCGGAACTGCTCGGCGTGCCGCGCGGGCTGATCGAGCCGCGCCTTGCCGCGGCCAACGGCGGCGATGCGCGCGCGCTGCCGGTGCGTTTCTTCGATGGCGGCGCGGTCAACTATCCGCGCGT
Source organism: Caballeronia pedi (assembly GCF_001544915.2). Taxonomy (GTDB): domain Bacteria; phylum Pseudomonadota; class Gammaproteobacteria; order Burkholderiales; family Burkholderiaceae; genus Caballeronia; species Caballeronia pedi. The sequence continues at coordinate 102,331 of NZ_FCOE02000005.1, forward strand.
ATCGGACGGGCTGTGGTTCATCACGCAGTATCGGCGCTGGGGCATGCTCGATGGTGATATCGATGACACGGCGATTGCGGCGAGCGTCAACCAGACCGCGCTTTATCGCGAAGCGGCGCAGGCGGCGGGCATCGCGCTGCCGGACGAACGGCAGGCCGCGACTTTCTGCGATGGCCACGTGTGGGATGGCGGCGATGCGGCGGGGTATCTCGCGGAGTTCGAAATACGCGCGTAGAAAAGCGCCTACCATGGAATCTCCAGGGCGCACCGGAGATCCACCATGGAACTGCTCGCCATCGCCATCGACAAGCCCGAGGACACCAACTTCATCCTCGGCCAGTCGCATTTCATCAAGACGGTCGAGGATCTGCACGAGGCGCTCGTCGGCGCGGTGCCGGGCATCCGCTTCGGGCTCGCGTTCTGCGAGGCGTCGGGCAAGCGGCTCGTGCGAACCTCGGGCACGGACGACGGGCTCGTCGAGCTGGCCGCGCGCAATGCGCAGAACATCGGCGCGGGGCACAGCTTCATCATCGTGCTCGGCGATGGCTTCTTTCCCGTGAACGTGCTCAATACCGTCAAGACCGTGCCGGAGGTCTGCCGCATCTTCTGCGCGACCGCCAATCCGACGCAGGTGCTCGTCGCGCAGACCGATCAGGGGCGCGGGATCGTCGGCGTGGTGGATGGCCTGCCGCCGCTCGGCATCGAAACGGCCGAGGACGTGCAATGGCGTCATGACCTGCTGCGCAAGATCGGCTACAAGGCCTGAATCGCGGAACGAAGCGCCGCCACGCCTTGACTTGCCGGCGCAAATCGCGAGAATGAGGCCCGCCCGACGCGCGCCCCGCCCGCGCTTTTTTCCGGCCGGGGCGCGACATCATGGAAAATATCGGGATGCGGTATAAAAGCCGCTAGCGTCTTTTTCGATCTTTCATGTCTTTCGGCGCGCCCGAGAGCCGCATGAACAGACGAATCCCGGCATCACACCCGCCGACACGGCACCGAACACCGGCCACCCGCGCCGCCCGAGGACAGGGTCGTCCTCGCGCGGCCAACAGGAGCATCACATGACCGACATGAATCCAGGCTTTTTCGGCAGGATAGGCATTGCCTTCGGCGCCTTTTTCGGCATTCTGGGCAATGCAGCGTTCGCGGGCCGCGTGCAGCGCCTGCGCGAAGCGCCCGAAGCGCCCGATTTCGCAACGGAAGCGCCCAGGCCCGCCGCCGCGCCCGTTCAACCTGCTCAGCCCGCGCCGTCCGTGCTGAAGGAAGCCAGTCCCATCGCGGCGCTGCAACTGCTCGGCCTTCTGCAGCGCGATGCGCGTTTCATCGATTTCGTCGAAGAGGACATCGCCAAATACAGCGATGCCGATATCGGTGCGGCCGCGCGTCTCGTGCACGACGGCTGCCGCGCCGTGCTGCGCGAGCATTTCTCGATCAAGCCGGTGCGCACCGAAGCCGAAGGCAGCCGCATCACGCTGCAGGAAGGCTTCGACGCCGCTGCGGTGCGCCTGACGGGCAATGTCGTCGGCAAGCCGCCTTTCAACGGCAGCATCAGCCATCGCGGCTGGAAGGTCGAGGACACGCGCCTGCCGAAGCTCGCGCCGTCCCATGATGCGAGCATCGTCGCACCGGCGGAGGTGGAACTGTGAGCGATCTCGACAACAACCAAAACCGCGCGCGCTATTCGATTGGCGTCGATCTCGGCACGACGCATTGCGCACTCTCCTACGTCGACATGAGCGCGAGCGACGGCGAAAAGACCGCGCAAGGCGTGCTGCCGGTCTCGCAACTGACCGCGCCCGGCGCCGCCGAAGAGCGCGAACTGCTGCCTTCGTTTCTCTATCTGCCGCACGAGAACGAACTCGCGCCCGGCGATCTCACGCTGCCGTGGACGCAGGAGCGCAAATTCATCGTCGGCGAACTGGCGAGAAGCCGCGGCGCGGGCACGCCCATTCGCCTCGTCTCCAGCGCGAAAAGCTGGCTGTGTCATCCGGGCGTCGATCGCCGCGCGGCGATCCTGCCGTCCGATGCGCCCGAGGAAGTCGAGCGCGTGTCGCCGCTGGAAAGCTCGGTGCGCTATCTGACGCACTTGCGCGAGGCGTGGAATCACGCGCATCCGGATGCGCCGTTCGATCAGCAGGACGTCACCGTGACGATTCCCGCTTCCTTCGATCCCGCCGCCCGCGAACTCACCGCCGAGGCGGCCGCGGCCGCCGGCTACACGCGCATGACGCTGCTCGAAGAGCCGCAAGCCGCGCTCTATAGCTGGATCCAGAAGTCGAGCGGCGGCTGGCGCAAGCAGGTCAAGGTGGGCGATGTGATTCTCGTCGTCGATGTCGGCGGCGGCACCACCGACCTGTCGCTGATCGCGGTCGTCGAACGCGAGGGGAATCTGGAATTGCATCGCGTGGCGGTCGGCGAGCATATCCTGCTCGGCGGCGACAACATGGACCTAGCGCTTGCGCATACCGTCGCGCGCAAGCTCGCTGCGGTTGGCACGCAGCCCGATCCGTGGCAGTTGCGCGCGCTCACCTACGCGTGCCGCGCGGCGAAGGAAACGCTGCTCTCCGATCCCTCGGTCGATGCCGTGCCGCTCGTCGTGCCGAGCCGCGGCTCGAAGCTGATCGGCGGGTCGCTGCGCACCGAACTCACGCGCGCCGAACTCACGCAGATCCTGCTCGAAGGCTTTTTCCCGCAAGTCGATGCAGCGGCGCGGCCGGTTTCGCGCGCGCGCGTCGGTCTTACGCAGCTCGGTCTGCCCTACGCGCAGGACGCCGCCGTCACGCGCCATCTCGCCGCGTTCCTCGGCCGTCAGGTCAATGCGCTCGCGGAAGTCGAAGGCCTTCAGCATCAGGCGCCGCAAGGCGCGACGCTGCTGCATCCGACCGTCGTGCTCTTCAACGGCGGCGTGTTCAAGTCGCCGTTGCTGGTCGAACGCGTGATGTCGACGCTGAACGCCTGGCTCGCCGCCGAGAGCGCGCCCGCCGCGCGCCTGCTCGAAGGCGCGGACCTCGATCTGGCGGTTGCGCGCGGCGCGGCCTATTACGGCTACGTGCGGCACGGCAAGGGCGTGCGCATCCGGGGCGGCACGGCGCGCGCGTACTACGTCGCGGTCGAATCGGCAATGCCCGCCGTGCCCGGACTGGAGCCGCCCGTGCAGGCGCTGTGCGTCGCGCCGTTCGGCATGGAGGAAGGCACCGACGCCGCATTGCCCGCGCAGGAATTCGGGCTCGTCGTCGGCGAGCCGGTGCATTTCCGCTTCTTTGGCTCGTCGGTGCGCCGTCAGGATCAGGTCGGCACGCTGCTCGATTACTGGCAGCCGGACGAATTGCAGGAGCTCGAAGAAATCGAGGCGTCGCTGCCGCCCGAAGGCCGCACGCCCGGCGAAGTCGTGCCCGTCAAGCTGCATGCGCGCGTGACCGAAGCGGGCACGCTCGAACTGGAGGCGATTCCGCGCGGCTCGTCCGAGCGCTGGAAAGTGGAGTTCGACGTGCGCGGCGGCGTCAGCGCGGATCAGGGCATGGGCCTGTAAGTGTCCACGCGCAAGCACAAGGCGGTGGACGCGCGGTACAGCGTCGGCATTGATCTGGGGACGAGCAATACCGTCGTCGCCTATGCGGAGGCCGGCTCGAACGATATCCGCGTGTTCGAGATCGAGCAGCTGGTCGGCGCGGGCGAAGTCGCAGCGCTCGCGCTCCTGCCGTCGCTGCGCTACCACTTCGCGCCGGGCGAACTCAAGTCCGACGATCTGCAACTGCCGTGGGGCGAGATGGAAGCGCCCGCCGTCATCGGTGCCTTCGCGCGCAAGCTCGGCGCGCAGGTGCCCGGACGGCTCGTGTCGAGCGCGAAAAGCTGGCTGTCGCATGCGGCGGTCGATCGTCTCGCGCCGATCCTCCCGTGGGGCGCGAGCGACGACGTCGAAAAAATCTCGCCCGTGATCGCCAGCGCGAGCTATCTGGCGCACGTGCACGCGGCGTGGAACGAGCGCTTTCCGGACGCGCCGCTCGACGCGCAGGACGTGGTGCTGACCGTGCCCGCCTCGTTCGATGAAGGCGCGCGCGCCCTCACGCTCGAAGCCGCGCGGATGGCGGGACTCGAAAAACTGCGGCTGCTGGAGGAACCGCAGGCCGCGTTCTACGACTGGCTGTTTCATCATCGCGAGACGCTCGCCGGCGAACTCGCGTCGACGCGGCTCGTGCTGATCGTCGACGTCGGCGGCGGCACCACCGACCTCACGCTCATCCAGGTCGCGATGGACAACGGCGAGCCGACGCTCACGCGTATCGGCGTCGGCAACCATCTGATGCTCGGCGGCGACAACATGGACCTCGCGCTCGCGCATCTCGTCGAGAGGCGCCTCGCAGGCGGCGATGCGCGGCTGTCGGCCGCGCGGCTCTCGCAACTCGTCGAGCGCTGCCGCGCCGCGAAGGAACGGCTGCTCGGCGAGAACGCGCCCGAGTCCACGTCGATCACGCTGCTCGGCGCGGGCGCGAAGCTCATCGGCGGCGCGCGCTCGACCGACGTCACGCGTGACGAGATCGGGCAGATCATCGTCGAAGGCTTTTTCCCGAAGGTGTCCGTGGGCGATCGGCCGGGTCGCTCGCGTGGCGGCATCGTCGAATTCGGGCTGCCGTATGCGAGCGATCCGGCCATCACGCGGCATATCGCGGCCTTTCTCGGCCAGCACGCGGGCGAGGCGCGCAAAGCGCTCGACGTGTCCGCCGACACGCTCGCCATTCCGGACACCTTGCTGCTGAATGGCGGCGTGTTCCGCGCCGATCCGCTCGCGCGACGCATCGCCGATACGCTTTCCGGCTGGCGCGGCGAAGCGCTCAACGTGCTCGCGAACGGCAATCCCGATGTCGCGGTCGCGCGCGGCGCGGTCGCCTATGCGCTCGCGCGCGCGGGCCATGCGCCGAAGATCGGCGGCGGCTCGGCGCGCAGCTTCTTCCTGCTGCTCGAAGACGAAGCCAGCGCGACGCGCGGCGTGTGCGTGCTGCCGCGCGGCACCGAGGAAGGTCAGGCGATCCATCTCGCCGAGCGCACCTTCGCGCTCACGCTCGGCGCGCCGGTGCGCTTTCATTTGGCGTCGTCGGTGGCGGAGACGGCGTACGAGCCGGGAGAACTCGCGGATCTCGCGGCTGGATCGGGCGATTTCGTGCGCCTGCCGCCGATCGCGACGGTCGTCGATCCACACGCCGCGAATCACGGCCGGGCGCGCGAAACGCCCGTGCATCTGACAACCTCGCTCACCGAAGTCGGCACGCTGGAGATGCACTGCATCGCCGTCGACGATCCCGCGAAACGCTGGCTGCTCGAATTCCAGCTTCGTCAGGAAGCGCCCCAAACCGACGATGCCGCGAGCGAATCTCATCCGGCGTTGCCGAAAGCCATCGAACTGATCGACCGTACCTTCGGCTCGCGCGCGCAGGATGTCGGCCCGAAGGAAATCAAACGCCTGCGCGCGCAACTCGAACAGACGCTCGGCGTGCGCGACACCTGGGATATCGCGCTGCTGCGTGAACTGTTCGGCGCGCTGTTCGAGCGCGCGAAGAAGCGCCGCCGCAGCGCCGATCACGAGCGCCTGTGGCTCAATCTCGCGGGCTACTGCATGCGGCCGGGCTTCGGCCATCCGCTCGACGAATGGCGCGCCGAGCAGTTGTGGACGCTGTTCGATCAGGGCATCCAGTACAGCAACGAAAGCCAGATCTGGTCGGAATGGTGGACGCTCTGGCGCCGCGCGGCGGGCGGGCTTCCCGAAGCAGCGCAGCTGCGGCTTCTCGATGACATGGCCTTCGTCCTCCAGCCGCCCGGCACGAGCCGCTATCGCCGCGCGGCGGGCGCGGCGCGCGCGGGCTACGAAGACATGGTGCGGCTCGCGGCATCGCTCGAGCATGTGCCTGTCGAACGCAAGATCGAGGTCGGCGAGTGGCTGCTCACGCGCCTGAAGAAGCCTTCGGAGAACGTGCAGAGCTGGTGGGCGCTGGGCCGTATCGGCGCGCGCGCACCGTTCTATGGCAGCGCGCACGGCGTCGTGCCGCCGGAGGTCGCGCTCGCGTGGCTCGATGCGATTCTCGCGCTCGACTGGAAGAAGATCGATCCGGCCGCGTTCGCCGCCGTGCAGATCGCGCGCATGACCGGCGACCGTTCCCGCGATCTGCCCGACGAGGCGCGCGCCGCCGTCGTGCAGCGCCTCGAAGCGATGAGCGCGGCGCACGCGTGGATCGCGATGGTCCGCGAGGCCGTCGAGCTGGATCGCGCGGACGTGGGCCGCGTGTTCGGCGAAACGCTGCCGGCCGGGCTGAAGCTGATCCGTTGATCGTCTGAAGCGCGTCGCGCATCGTGTCGAAATGCTTCGTCCTCAGAAGTTTTTTGGCCGATGCGTTGCGCGAGAAGCCCGCCGGCTCTTGAATACCGGCTGACCGCGTCCTATGGTTATCAGTGTGTCGATATGGACACACACTGAAGGAGGTCAGCATGCCATCCCCACGCAAGGCTCAGGCGAGCCAACCCGCTGAAACCGAAATGTCGAGCCGCAAGAAAACGGCCGGCAGCAAGGCGTCGCCCGCGAAGGCTGCCGGCGCGAAGGAAATGCAGGTCACGAAGCGCACCACGAAGGCCAAACCGAAAAGCTGAGCAACCCGAAGAACCGCCCTCGTCATCGTGCGGGGGGCATTCGATATGGCTGTCCTTCGAATCGGCGAGCGAAAAACCAGACGCTCGCCGTTCGGCTCCGTCCGATCTTCTCCCTCCCCCTCCGTCCGCTCCGCCTCCAGAACACGCCAAAAAAGCGCAATAATTTCCGGGTATAACGGCTGATTGCTAAAAAAAGGCGTATTTGTATGACCGCATTGGCCTAAAGTAGATAACCCCGATTCCGTTCCGTGAGCGAGCATGAAGATGGCCGTCCCCCAGCGCGCCGCCGGTGCGCGCAATCCAGGCATTCTCTTCGCGGCGGCCCGCGAAGCCGGCATGAGCCTGGTGCGCAATCTCTCGATTCCGGCGCCGTTCTCCGATCCCGCGCTCGAGGCGCAGTTTCTCGAAGACCACAGTCAGCGCTTCTGCGCGTTCCGGCGTGCGTCGACGCTGCTCGCGCTCGCCATCTGGACGTGCTTTCTCTGGTGGGATTTCAGCTTCGCGCGCGGCAATCAGGCGCTCGCCGCGCGCCTGCCGGACATCCTCGCGCTGCGCTTCGCGGGCATCGCGCTGCTGTTCTTCGTCGGCGTGCTGGTGCTGCGGCCGTCGTTCCGCTCGCACGCGACCGGCCAGCGCATCATTCTGACGGGGATCTACGGGCTGCTGTGCCTGATTCTCACGATGGTCGCGATCACGCCCGCGCCCTATAACTACACGCAGCATTTCATCGGCCTTTGTCTCGCGCTGTTCTTCCAGTTCAGCTTTTTCTATTTGCGCTCGCGCGTCGCGCTGACCGCCGGCATCATCACGATGGCGTCGATCGTCCTGCTGCAGATCACCCTGCATCTGCTCAACCCCGAGGACTTCTTCGCCGGGCTGTTCTATATGTTCAACGTCGTGGTCGTGGGGCACGGCGTCTGCACGCACGCCGAGCGCGTGTCGCGCGAGCGTTACAGCTCGGAGCGCGCGCTCGCGTCGCTCAACGACGAATTGCGCGCCGCGAACGTCTCGCTCGGCCGCAAGAATCGCGAACTCGAAGTCTCGAAGAAGGATCAGGAGAACAAGACTCACGCGCTGCTCGCGCTGCGCGAACAGCAGATGATCGCCGCGCAGACCGCGAGCCGCGATAAATCCAACTTCCTCGCCGCCGCGACGCACGACCTGCGCCAGCCGATGCACGCGCTCAACCTGTTCCTGCAGGCCGCCGCCGAGGCCATCCGCAACGGCGAGTTCGATCAGGCGGAGCGTCTCATCAACGAATGCGGGCGCTCGTCCGTGATCCTCGCGCGGCTTCTGAATGCGGTGCTCGATCTGTCGCGGCTGGAATCGGGGCGCGTCGTGCCGCGCTATCACGTGTTCGACGTGCGGCAGATCGTCGAGGAAGCCGCCGAGCAGTTGCGGCCCTTCGCGATGAGCCGCGGCGTCGAACTGCGCTTGAGGCTGCCGAAGGAAGATGTCGTCTGCGTGCGCAGCGATTCGCACTGGCTCGGGCGCGCGGTCGCCAATCTCGTGTCGAACGGCATCAAGTACGCGGACCAGAACAAATCGTCGAAGCCGACGGTGATCGTCGGCGTGGTGCGCTCCGCGACGCGCGCGCGCATCGACGTGCTGGATAACGGCATCGGCATTCCGGCCGATTATTTCGACGCGATTTTTCAGCCGTTCTTTCAGGTCGACAATCCCGAGCAGGATCGCGACAAAGGGCTGGGACTGGGGCTGTCGATCGTCAATGCCGTGATCTCGATGCTGGATCAGCATCGCATCGAGCTGAAATCGACCGAAGGCCGCGGCTCGCGTTTTTCGCTCGAAATGCCGTTGTGCGGGCCATCGGCCGACAAGCCTTCGGCGCGCGCGCCCGCTCGCTCGGAAGCGGCGGAAATGGCGCAGCTCAAGGGACGTTACGTGCTGCTCGTCGAGGACGATGGTCTCGTGCGCGCGTCGACCGAAGCGCTGCTTTCGCAATGGGGCGTGCTTTATGATTCGGCGGCGAGCTTCGAGGAGTTTCAGTCGATTCTCGGCGATATCGAGCGTTTTCCCGATTTGATCATCACGGACTTCCGGTTGCGCGACGCGAAGACCGCGCGTGAAGTCGCCATGCTCGGCGCGGCAAGGCTCGGACGGCCGTGCCCTTGTCTCGTCGTGACGGGGGAGCCGGCGGCGAGCATCGTGCCGCTCGCGTGTGAGCAGGATGTGCTTTCCAAGCCGGTCAGTCCAGCGGACTTGCGGCGAGGGATGCTGGCGCTGATTGATGGTTGCTCTTGCGAAACCGTTGGTGTTTGAAGAGCGTTCGCCAGATCCCGTCTGCGTGTCGGTTTGTTAGCGTTGCCCCTGTGCGGGGCGGCAGTCACTTTCTTTGCTGCTGCAAAGAAAGTAACCAAAGAAACAGCTTGTTCAATCCTGAACGCTTCACACCGGCCGCGGCACAGGCGAGCGGCTAGGGCACAGCAGTAGCGAGTGCCCTCGTAGGCCTAATCGGGCGTGGACCGCGCACGGTCTGACAAGCTATTAGTTTAAGCGCGCTGGTTCAGCACAAAATAGCTTCGGCACAGCGCTACGCGCTGCCGTTGGGTATGCAAGGGAAACCGACGAGAAAGTAGAAACGCAGAAGCCCACGCAAACCCGATTGACCCATCGGCCGCGAAGCGGGCCGGAGCCTTTTCGTGCTGAACCAGTTTGTTCTGTGGCGCGATGTGGCAGACCGTGCGCGGTCCACGCCCGATGGGGCCTATGGGGGCACTCGCTACTGCTGTGCCCTGGCCGTTCGCCTGTGCCGCGGCCGGCTTGAAGCGTTCCGGATGGAGAAAGCTGCTTTCTTTGGTTACTTTCTTTGCAGCAGCAAAGAAAGTGACTGCCGCCCCGCACAGGGGCAACGCCAATAAACCAACACGAACACGGGATCCGGCGAAAAGCCTAAGCAACCAACCGCGCACCAAGCCACCCCCGCAACGCCTCCACTTCTTCCATGCAGACCGAATGCGTCATCGGATACGCATGCCATTGCACCTCACACCCCTGCGCCCGCGCAAATTCACACGCCTGCTCACCAAGGCTCACATTGAGCACATCGTCGGAACTGCCGTGCGCGGCGAAGATCGAGATCGAGCGATTCGCGTCTGACAGCGATTCATCGATCAGCCCTTCCGACGGAATGTAGCCCGACAGCACGATCAACCCGGCGAGCTTCTCCGGATGCGTGAGGCCCGCGTGATACGTCATCGCCCCGCCCTGCGAAAATCCCGCGATGAAAATCCGCTCGCTCGGAATGCCCTTCGCGTTCTGCTCCGCGATCAGCGCGCGCACGCGTTCCACCGACTGCACGATGCCCGCCTCGTCCACGCGCCGGTTGATGCCCTCGAACGACAAAATGTCATACCACGCGCGCATCACATAGCCGCCATTGGCGGTAACGGCGATCTCGGGCGCGTTCGGAAACACGAAGCGGATGGCGGGCGCATCGGCGATGCGCAGTTCAGGCACGAGCGGCACGAAGTCGTTCGCATCGGCGCCGAGGCCGTGCATCAGGATCACGGCGAATTCGGGATTCGGCGCGGTGTCGATCTCGATGGTCGAAGCTTGATCGGTCATTGCCCTTCACTCCTCTCGTCAGATGATGGGAACGAGAATCTGCACGATGCCGACGACCGACATCAGCCACACCAGCGAGCGCACGAACGGCACGCCCGCCGCATAAAGCGGCACGTAGACGAGGCGCGCGACGAAATAGGTAAGCGCACCCGAATGCGTGAGCGCGTTCTCGCGCCCCGCCACATGCACGATCAGCACCGCGATGGCGAAGATCGGCAGCGTCTCGAACAGATTGGCCTGCGCGCGCATCAGGCGGCCGGACAGCTTGCCGGGCGGCGGCGTGGGGCCGTCACGCGGTCCGGCGTTGTACCTCAGGCCGACTTCCCGATTGCGCACCACTGCGGGGAGCAACACTTGCACCAGCGCCAGCACGAGCGTCCAGGCCAGCATCGTCAGTTCGAAACTCATGGCGTCTCCGGAAAGTGAACCCGCCGCGACGGGTCGCGCCAATCATGCCATCATGGCCTTCGGGCGTGTAGTCTTCCACTCATGCATACGATCACCCTGCGCCTCTCCCCCGGCGACGACCTGCGTGCCGCGCTCGACCACGCGTTTCACGCGCGCGGACTGTCGGCGGCGTTCGTGCTTCAGGGCATCGGCAGCCTGAGCGTCGCCCGATTGCGCTACGCGGGTCGTGACGACGCAGCCGAACTGCGCGGCGACCTCGAAATCCTGACGCTCGCCGGCACGCTATCGGCGCAAGGCCCGCACCTGCACATGAGCGTGTCCGATGCCGATGGCCGCGTCTTCGGCGGCCACGTCACGCCGGGCTGCATCGTGCGCACGACCGTCGAACTCGTCGTCGTGAATCTGCACGGCGAACGTTACACGCGTGAGCACGATGCCGCGACGGGCTTCGCGGAACTCGTCATCAGGAAAGCGTGACGGCGAGCGCGGGCTGCGCGCCGTCGAGCGCGAGTTCGTGGCGCGCGATCTGCTCGAATTCCTCGCTCGTTTCCGAGTAGTCCCAGCGCTCGACCGTCGTTTGCCGCGCGCCGCCGCCGCTGGCGTCGTGGCGAATCACGTTCACCGAATTGTCGATGGTGCCGCGCGTGCGCCACGACAGGGCCGTGCCCGCCTGCACCGCCCACATGCGGCGGCTCAGACCGGCGAAGGTATCGTGCAGCGGCAGCACGTACGGCAGATGGATATGCCCGCCGAGAATCAGGTCCGCGCCCGCGCGCGCCCAGCGCTGCACCGCGCGCTCACGTCCGTGCAGCAGGTTCTTTTCGTCCTGCGCGCGCGTGACGGCCACCGGCTGATGCGTCACCACGACGCGCAACTGCGCCGCGCTCGCCGCCTCCAGGCGCGCCGCGACGCGCCTGATCTGCTGCATCGACACCTCGCCGTCCTTGTGCCGGTATGCGCGCGTCGTGTTTACGCCGAGCACGAGCAATTCCGCCGACTCGAACGAAGGCTCCAGATCGGCGCCGAACGCGCGCTGATGATTCGCATACGGATAGCAGAGCCGCGCAAGCGGATTGAAGAGCGGAATATCGTGATTGCCGGGCACGACCAGCGTCGGCGTCGCGCCGAACGCATCGACGAACGCACGCGCTGCAGAGAACTGCCGCCTGCGGGCGCGCTGCGTGATGTCGCCCGACAGCACGACGAGATCGGGCGCGAGCGCCGCGACGAGACGCAACAGCGCCGCGACCACCTGCGGCCGCTCGGTGCCGAAATGCGTATCGGAAATCTGCAACAGCAAGGTCATGAGCGATTCGCTTCGGCCACCGTCGGTTCGGGCTTGAGCAGGAGAAGCGGCTGGTCGGAAACGCGGAATTCCAGCGGCATGCGCAGCTTCGCGATCTCACCATCGGTCGCGATCTTGACCGATTTGCGCTTCTTCGATGGATGCGTCACCGTGATGCGCTCGAACGTGAAACTCACGACGTGATCCGAATCCGACAGCCGTCCCGCCGCGCCATGCAGCGACAGCCACAGATGCATGAGCCGTCCCACCGGCCGCGGCGCTATCGCGACGAGCAAACCCTGTTCCAGCGCCTGCGCTTCGTCCGGCATGCCAATCTGCTCCATCTGCAGCCGGTTGTTGCCGACGAACAGCGTCGACGAGCGGATTTCCGTCGTGCTGCCATCGTGTTCGATATGCAATCGCAAATGGCGATGCGGCTTCAACATCGTCAAAAGCGCCGACCATAACGCGACGAGCCGGCTGCGGCCGAATTGCCGCTTGTAGATTTCGCGGTCTTCGAGCAGCCGGGGATAGAGCCCGAGGCTCGCGTTGACGAGAAACATCCGGCCGTTCACGAACCCCGCCTGCACCGGATAGGCGCGCGCGTCGAGCAACAGTCTGGTCGATTGTTCGAGGTCGGCGGGAATGCCGTGGTCGCGGCTGAAGTAGTTGAACGTGCCGCGCGGCAGCACCGCGAACGGGCAACCGGCATCGTACGCCGCGTGCGCGACGGTGCAGAGCGTGCCGTCGCCGCCCGCGCCGACGAGCACGCCGTCCTGCGCGCACGCGGCCGCGGCGGTTTCGCGCGCGACGCTCGCCAGGCGGCGCGGATCGTCGACGACGCGCAATTGGAAGCGCCGGCCCGCCGCGCCGAGTTCGCGTTCGAGTACCTCACGTGTCGCGTCGGCCTGCCGGCGGCCCGAGCCCGCGTTCATCACGATGAAGAACGGCGCGTCGGCGGCGAGCGCTTGTCCGGCAATTTCGGCGGATGCGGCGGATGGGACTGTCGGCGTCATCGGCGCTCCTTCTATTGCTCGCGAGCGGATGCACGTCGAGCGTGGCCCGCGCGCGTGCGCAGGCCTGCCGATTATAACGAAAGCCTTACAGCTCGGACCGCCGGTCCTTACGTGTGTTCGCCGCGAATGTAGTATTCGAGCTGCTGGATGGTGAACTGCTGCTCGGAGATGATGTTCTTCACCAGATCGCCGATGGAAATCATGCCGACCAGCTTGCCGTTGTCGATCACCGGCAAGTGGCGCATGCGCTTGTCGGTCATGAGCGCCATGCAGTCGTCGGTGCTTTGATCCGGGCGCACGTAGCGCACCTGCGAGGTCATGATGTCGCGCACGGGCGTCTGCTTCGACGCGCGATCCATCAGGACGACTTTGCGCGCGTAGTCGCGCTCGGTCATGATGCCCACGATTTCGTCGCCTTCGGTGACGATCACCGCGCCGATATGCTTGTCAGCCATCAGCTTGATTGCATCGAAGACCGACGTCGTTGCGGCAACCGTAAAGACCGTCTGGTCGGGTTTCGAATTCAGAACCTGTGCGACTGTTGCCATCGAGCGCCTCCGTTGTATGCGGGGAACGTTGTTGCGCCTGGGCGACGGGTTGAACTTGCGCCTGCTGCCAGCCTAAAGCCTTGCGCCCGATGCCTTCATAGGCATTAACCCGACCATTCGAAAAGTATAGGTGAACGGCGCTGCGCGCAAGTGCGGCACGCGGCGCATCTTGCACATCGTCAAACTCGCGCGTGCCTTCAGTTTCGTCGATTAATGCCGCTAATCAGGCATCCGGCGGAAAAGTCACCGCCATGGCTCAGAGGGGAGAACGAGGTGAGCAGTTCACAACAGGATATCGAGCAGCGCGTGCGGCTCGCCGGCAGCAACATGTTCGAGTTGCTTCTGTTCAGGCTCGGCGAGGCGCCGAACTCGGAACAGCGCGAGCTTTACGGCATCAACGTGTTCAAGGTGCGCGAAATTCTCGCGATGCCGACGATCACCGCGGTGGCCGGATCGAGCGAGGAGATTCTGGGCGTCGCGGATATTCGCGGACAGATCATTCCGGTGATCGATCTCGCGCGCATCACCGGCTGCCGGCCGAAGAACGGGCCGAAGATTCTGCTCGTCACGGAATTCGCACGCACGACGCAAGGCTTCGCGGTCGAGGAAGTCGACGACATCGTGCGGCTCGAATGGAATCAGGTGCTGTCTGCGGAATCGCATTCGGGCGGCACGACCGTGACGAGCTTCGCGCGCCTGGACGGCAACGTGGACGGCTCGCGGCTCGCGCAGGTGCTCGATGTCGAGCGCATCGTGCGCGACGTGCTGCCGTCGCGGGAAGCGGACATCACCGAGGCGAATACCGGGCGGCTCAATCTCAAGCCAGGCGCGCGCGTGCTCGCGGCGGACGATTCGGGTGTCGCGCGGGCGCTGATCGAACAGAGCCTCACGGCGATGGGCGTGCCCTTCGTGATGACCAAGACTGGTCAGGAAGCGTGGGACGTGCTGGAAGCAGCGCTGCACAAGGCGCAGAAGGACGGCACCGAGGTCGCGGATCATATCGCGCTCGTCCTGACCGATCTGGAAATGCCGGAAATGGATGGCTTCACGCTCACGCGCCGCATCAAGGCCGAAACCGGGCTGATGCATATTCCGGTGGTGATTCACTCGTCGCTGTCGGGGTCGGCAAACGAGCAGCACGTGCGCAAGGTCGGGGCGAATGCGTACGTATCGAAGTTCGAGGCGTCGGAACTCGCGAACGTGATGCGTGGCGCGCTTGCGCACGCGGCCTGAAAACGGTCGGCGCCCGGTCGACGCAGACCTTTTGAGTCTGTGTCGCCGGGCGCCTGAACGATGCTTCAGCCGGCGAACCCGGCGGATAAGCCGGGCCTGCCGGTTCGATCAGTGACCGAAGAAGACCGATTGCGGGTTGTTGCCCGATTGCGCCGCACGGTTGCCCGATTGAGCCAGCGTGTCACGCGAGCCGCCGAAAGCGGTCGAATTCACGCCGTTGGCGTTTTCCTGAGCGGCGATCGCTTGTGCGCTCGGGCCTTGTTGCGATGCCGGCGCGCCGACGGCCGGACGGTAGAACGGAGCCGGACCGTAGCCGCTTGCGAAAGCAGGCGCGGCGACGATGGCGGATGCGGCGATCAGGAGAGTAGCGAGAAGATTGCGTTTCATGGTGTGCTCCAAAGACGGTTGACGTTCATTCAGAAAGCGCCGCAGCGGTCTTGCGAGAAACTGTCTGCTACGTCGATGAAGCGCAGTGTATACCCCTACTATCGCTTTTTTATCTCCATAAATTTCAATTCACTTTTCGCTCAACGCCAACAATCGCGCGCTGCACGAGCGTGCAATTTTCTTGTGATGCCTTGGTGGATAAGCGATTGCGCGCACCGCGATGCGTGCGCGTCTATTCGTCCGTTTAGCAGGGGCGGAACAATTATTTAGCGAACGTGCGTTCGCATCAGTGAACCAGACGCTCGATCAGCCGCACGATCGCGCCGGGCGGATTGCCCTTCTGGCAATACCCGTCGAAACCGGAGTGGACGCCCTCGGAACGCACGGTTTCCTCGCCCAGCGCGGTAAACGCGATGATTACCGCGTCACGCGTGCGGGCGATGCGGCGCAGCACGCGCGCGGTGGCGTAGCCGTCGTGCTCCGGCATGGTGATATCGAGGATGACGACATGCGGCACCCAGCCATCGACCGCATGCAGCGCATCGACGCCAGACAACGCGAAGCGCGTCTCGAAGCCATCGGATGCGAGCGCGGCCGACAGGGCTTCGGCGCTGAAGACGTTGTCGTCGACAACGAGGATGCGCCAATGGTCGCGGTGCGCGTCGACGCTACGGTTGCTCCACAGCGCGCACTGAGGGGAACGATGCAAGGATAAGGACATGAGCATTGGCCGAAGACACACGCTTGCGTCGCAGCATGTTTCGCGCCCGGTGCTCGCTGTCGAATCAGGCGTCGCTGCCCTTTTCGCCGTCTTTCTTGCCCTTGCGACGCTTTCCCGCGCCGCCTTCGTTCTCGCGCAGGCGCGCATTCGCTTCGACGAGCGATGCCGCGTCGCGCTGGCGCAACGCGACATCGAGTTCGCCGAGCGCGCCGAACAGCGCGGTCTGCTCCGCCTCATCGAGCGGCACGGCGCCGCCCGTGGAGACGCGCCGCGCTTCCTTGTCGAGCCGTTTCGAGAGCTTCGCGGCGAAGCGCGTATCGATCGCGCCCTCGCGCGCGAGCCCCGCGATCAACGACGCGAGCCGCATGAGCCCGCTCGCCGTGCTTTGCGTCGCCCCGTCCAGATCATCATGGTCTTCCACTGCTGTTCCCCAGGTTGGCACGCGGCGCCGCCTTGGCTGCGGGCTCGATGCGGGCGCCGCGTGTGCGCCCGTCTTGCGTGGCGTGATGATACGCCGACAATATGACGGTCATATTCGCAGGCTCGCGAAACACGCGGGGCCATCGTTTCGTCCCCGTTGACGCGCTACCATCGCGATTCGGGGCGCGACCGATGGCACACTAGCGCGTGGCGGCGCGAACGCCCGAAGCGTCCTATCAGAATGCAACCGACTTTTCGCATGAATCCCGCTACCCTGCAAAGACCGCCCTACGGCTCCGATTTCTCCGGCCTCGTCTGCGGCTTCCGATTTCACGTCGATCACCCCGGCGAGCCGATCGATGCCGACGCCGCGAGTCAATGGCTCGCGCGCGACGACACCACGAAGGAATTCGTCTGGCTGCACTTCGATCTCGCCAACAGTGCGTGCGAACGCTGGATGCGCACGCGCCTCGGCTTGCCCGACGCATTCTTCGACACGCTCAACGAAGGCTCGCCGTCGACGCGCATCGAGCATCAGGAAGGCGCGCTCTTCGCCGTCATCAACGACGTGATGTTCAACTTCGAGCTGACGCCCTCCGAGATCGCGACGCTGTGGGTCTATACGCATCAGAAGCTGATCGTCACGGCGCGCCTGAAGCCCTTGCGTTCCGTCGATACGCTGCGCGAGTCGGTCAGGCGCGGCGAAATCTTCCGCTCGCCCGCCGAATTGCTTGCGCATCTGCTGCGCGATCAGGCAGATCTGCTCGTGCATATCGTGCGGCGCACGAGCGTCGAAGTCGACGGTATCGAGGATCGTTTTCTTTCGATGCGCGGCGCCGCGACCCGCACCGATCTCGGCGGCCTCAGGCGCGTGCTCGTGAGACTGCAGCGGCTGCTCGCGCCCGAGCCCGGCTCCGTGTTCCGCCTGCTCGCGCGGCCGCCGCGCTGGCTGCATTCGCAGGATGTGCAGGACCTGCGCGACGCGACCGAAGAGTTCTCGCTCGTGCTCAACGATCTCGCCGGCCTCGTCGAACGCATCAAGCTCTTGCAGGAAGAAGTCGCGACGCGCATGGACGAGCAAAGCAACCGCACGCTCTTCACGCTGACGCTCGTGACCGTGCTCGCGCTGCCGATCAATATCGTCGCGGGATTCTTCGGCATGAACGTGGGCGGCATTCCGCTCGCGGAAAACCACCACGGTTTCTGGCTGCTGGTGGCGATCGTCGCCACCTTCACCGCGCTCGCCGGATGGTGGGCGTTCCGGCGCCGCCGCGACATGTAGCGCAGCGCGCCTTCGCCGGCATTCAGAAGCCCAGGTCGCTCAGGCTCGGATGGTCATCGGGCCGGCGGCCGAGCGGCCAGTGATATTTGCGATCCGCTTCCTTGATCGGCAGATCGTTGATCGATGCATGGCGGTGCGTCATCAATCCTGCCTCGTTGAATTCCCAGTTCTCGTTGCCGAAGCTGCGATACCAGTTGTTGGCGTCGTCATGCCATTCGTAGGCAAAGCGCACGGCGATGCGATTTTCCTTGTAAGCCCACAGTTCCTTGATCAGCCGGTAGTCGAGTTCGCGCGCCCATTTGCGCCGCAGAAACGCAACCACTTCCTCGCGTCCGTTCGCAAACTCCGCGCGATTGCGCCAGCGCGTGTCGACGCTATAAGCAAGCGACACACGCTCGGGTTCGCGCGTATTCCACGCGTCTTCGGCGAGACGGACTTTCAGTTTGGCGGATTCTTCATCGAACGGCGGAAACGGCGGTTTGGATTCCATGGCGAGTCCTCTTTTTCAGCGATGAGATTGGTAGACAGGTCTGTCTACCCGATGCACTCTAGCGCAGGTAGACGAACCTGTCTACAATCGATTGCATGAATACCTCAGCTTTCACCACCGATGTCGCCGAGCTTGCGCCGGACGCGCGTATTCTGCTCACCGCGCACGATCTCTTCTATCGCGACGGCATTCGCGCAACGGGCATCGATCGCGTGATCGCCGAGTCGGGCGTCGCGAAGAAAACGTTCTATCGATACTTTCCGAGCAAGGACGATCTGATCGTCGCGTTTCTGGACTTTCGTCACGATAACTGGATGGCGTGGTTCCATGATGCGCTCGCGCGTCACGGCGGCACATTGAACGCGCTGGTGCCCGCGCTGGCGGAATGGTTCGGCAACGAAAGCTATCGCGGTTGCGCGTTCATCAATTCGGTCGTGGAAGTCGGCGCGACGCTGCCGCAGGCGGTCGATATCTCGCGGCGTCACAAGCGCGACATGACCGCGGCGATCCGCGCGCTCATGCCGGCATCGCGCACGGCCAAGGCCGACGCGCAGGCGCTCGCCCTGGCCGTGGATGGCGCGATCGTCGCCGCCCAGTTCGCGGACACGCCGGCGGATGCGTTGAAGGCGCTTGCACGCGTGGTGCGGGCGGTCAGGCGCGGCGCGGCCGAACATCGATAGACGCACACAAGAAAACACCGGCGCGAGGCCGGTGTGAAGGGTTGAGTCGGGGATTTGACACAACCCGAGAGAACTTCAAGAGTGCGATAGAAATGCCCGCAAGGGAAATCAAGTATTTCAATCAATGCGATTGATTTCAGAGGCAGGCTTCATGCGTGCGCGACCTGCAAGGGCATGAGCGCGCGCTCGATGACATCGGCGAGCTTCGCGAAATTGGGCGCGATATCGTCGTTCGGCACGCACGCGTAGCCGAGCATCAATCCACGCAGCGCGGTCTCGCGATCCATGAAGTAATTGACCAGCGGCCGCGTCACGACGCCCGCTGCAAGCGCGGCGGACGCGACCGCGCGATCATCGACGAAACGTGGCAATTCCAGTACGAAATGCAGCCCGGCTTCGTCGCCGCGCACCGCGAGCGTCTCGCCGAAGCGTGCCCGAATGGCGTTGATCAGCAATTCACGGCGTTCGCCGTAGAGTCCGCGCATGCGCCGCACGTGCGTCGTGAGATGCCCGTCGAGAATGAACTCGGTCAGCACGGCCTGCTGCATCAGTTGCCCTTCCCGATACAACTCCGCCACGCCCGTCCGGAATGTCTCCACGAGCGGCTCGGGCACGACCATGTAACCCATCCGCAAGCCCGGATACAGCATCTTGCCGAGACTGCCCACGTAGATCACCTGTCCGGCGTCGTCGAGCCCTTGCAGCGATGACAGCGGCCGGCTGCCGTAGCGGAATTCGCTGTCGTAATCGTCCTCGATGATCCACACCTTGTGCTGACGCGCGAACTCCAGCAGCGCGCGACGCCGCGCGAGGCTCATCACCATGCCGAGCGGATACTGATGCGATGGCGTCACGAGCGCGATGCGCGGCGGGTCGGCCATGTCGCGCGCGTTCGGATTGAGCCCTTCCTCGTCGACGGGAATCGGCACGAGCGTCAAACCGGAAGACTGCAGCACGCTGCGCACGCCCCAGTAGCACGGGTCCTCGACCCACGCGCGGTCGCCGAAATCGGTGAGCAGCCGCACGGCGAGATCGACCGACTGATGGATGCCCGTCGTGATGATGATCTGGTCCGGCTGACACTTCACCGAGCGCGCGACGCGCAGATAATCCGACAGCGCACGCCGCAGCGGCCGATAGCCGCCGCCAGGCGCATACGTGAGCAGATCGGGGCTCGCGCGCTTCCACAGACGCGCCTGCAGGCGGCTCCATGTCCGCGCCGGAAATTCGGCGACGTCCGGCACGCCGGGCATGAACGCGCCCCACTGTTTCGGCGACACGCCCGCCTGCGCGATCAGACGCTCGCCGCGCCGCGAAATCGCGCATTGCGGCTGCGTTTCCTCGACCTTCGCTTTCTTGACGCCGCCGCCAGCACGCGGCGCAGTATCGGCGACATAGGTGCCGCTGCCGGTCGTCGAAGTCACATAGCCTTCGGCCGTGAGCTGATCGTATACATGCAGCACGGTATTGCGCGCGATGCCGAGATCGGTCGCGAGCGTGCGCGAGCTCGGCAACTTTGTGCCGGGCGCGAGCTGGCTCGTCAGAATCGCCTCCTGCATGCCTTCCAGCATTTGCCGATACACCGGTTCGGCAGCCGTGCGATCGAGCCGCGCGCTCAGCCAGTCGGCGAGGATGATGGTATCCATGATGGTTTCCCGCGCACGGAGCCACTTCTCATTATCGCCGTAAGTGGTTCCATTTTGATTATTGAAATGGCTCCCCATTGTAGAACCGTAACGGGCTATAGTTATCCCAAGCAGTGGAAAAAATTTCCGGGCGCCGCCAAGGCGCGCGGCAAGTATCAGGAATTTCCGAAGGAGACACGGAAGATGAAATCCGATCAGGTGATCGTCAGCTTTCGCGGCGTTCGAAAGACGTATGACGGCGAGACGCTCGTCGTCAAATCGCTCGATCTCGATATTTACCAGGGCGAGTTCCTCACCCTGCTCGGGCCGTCCGGCTCCGGCAAGACGACTTGCCTGATGATGCTCGCCGGCTTCGAGTTCCCGACCGGCGGCGAAATCTGGCTCGACGGCAAGCTCCTCAACAAGGTGCCACCGCACAAGCGCGACATCGGCATGGTGTTTCAGAACTACGCGCTCTTTCCGCATCTGTCGGTACAGCAGAACGTCGAATATCCGCTGACGGTGCGCAAGATGTCCGCCGAAGAACGCGCGCATCGGGTGAACAACGCGCTCAAGATGGTGCGCATGGAAAGTTTCGCGAAGCGTTATCCGGCGCAGCTTTCCGGCGGCCAGCAACAACGTATCGCGCTGGCGCGCGCGCTCGTGTTCGAGCCCAAGCTCGTGCTGATGGACGAGCCCCTCGGCGCGCTCGACAAACAGTTGCGCGAGCACATGCAGATCGAGCTCAAGGCGCTGCACGAGAAGCTCGGCGTCACCTTCGTCTACGTCACGCACGATCAAGGCGAAGCGCTCACCATGTCCGATCGCGTCGCCGTGTTCGACAAGGGCATCGTGCAGCAGCTCGACACCGTCGATCATCTGTATGAAGCGCCGTGCAACGAGTTCGTCGCGAACTTCATCGGCGACAGCAACCGGCTGCGCGGCACCGTCGAGCAGATTCAGGGCGACTTCTGCGAGATCCGTCTCGCCGACGGCACACGCGTGTCCGGCCTCAATGTAGCGAAGGCGAAACCGGGCGCATCGGCGATCGCGTGCATCCGGCCCGAACGCATGAAACTCACGTCGGGCAACGGTCACACGAATGGCAACGGCATCAACGCGCTCGCGGGCGAAGCGAAGAGCCTGATCTATTTCGGCGATCACGTGCGGATGCGCTGCGGCGTGCGCGAGCAGGACGAATGCTTCGTCAAGGTGCCGCTCGGCACTGCGGCGCTCGACGGCTTTACGCCCGGCGCGCCCATCGCGCTCGAATTCGCCCCCGAGCATCTGCGCGTGTTCGCCTGAATCCCGACGAAGCGCCTCGCTTCCGACTCCCGTAGGTCCACTGATAAAACCAAGCAGACAGAGGAAACCATCATGAAGAAGTTCGCACTGTGTTCCATGGCGGCGGCGCTCGCTTGCGCGTCGGCGGTGTCAGGCGCGGCGGAAATCACCGTCGTCAATTTCGGCGGCGCGAACGGCGACGCGCAGAAGGTCGCGTTCAACCAACCGTTCGAGCAATCGACCAAGAACAAGGTCACCGCCGTCGAGTACAACGGCGAACAGGCCAAGGTCAAGGCGATGGTCGAAGCGAAGCACGTGAACTGGGACGTGGTCGAAGTCGAATCGGGCGATCTCGGCCGCGGCTGCGACGAAGGTCTGTACGAAAAGCTCGACTGGTCGAAGATCGGCAAGAAATCGGACCTCGTGCCCGAATCGCCGGCGACTTGCGGCGTCGGCTTCTTCGTGTGGTCGACGGCGCTCGCCTACAACGCCGACAAGCTCAAGACCGGCCCGGCAAGCTGGGCGGATTTCTGGGACACGAAGAAATTCCCCGGCAAGCGCGGCATGCGCAAGGGTGCGCGCTACAACCTCGAATTCGCGCTGATGGCCGATGGCGTCGCGCCGAAGGACGTCTACAAGGTGCTCGGCACGAAGGCCGGCGCGGACCGAGCGTTCAAGAAGCTCGACGAACTCAAGCCGTCGATTCAATGGTGGGAAGCCGGCGCGCAACCGCCGCAGTTCCTCGTCGCGGGCGATGTCGTGATGTCGACCGCGTATAACGGCCGGATCGACGCGGCGCGCAAGGAAGGCAAGAACCTGAAGGTCGTGTGGAACGGCAGCATCTACGACCTCGACTACTGGGCGATTCCGAAGGGCTCGCCGAACAAGGACGTCGCGCAACAGTTCATCGCGTATTCGGTGTCGCAGAAGCCGCAGGAAACCTACGCGAAGAACATCGCGTACGGCCCGGTGAACAAGGCCGCGATCTCCGCGCTCGACGCCAAGACCAAGGCCGACATGCCGAACTCGCCGGAAAACGCGAAGAACGCGGTGCTGCAGGACATGGCGTTCTGGACCGATCACGGCGACGAGCTGGAGCAGCGTTTCACCGCGTGGGCGTCCAAGTAACCGCGTCATAGGCAGCAAGACGGTCGCGCTTCCCGAAAGCGCGACCGCAAAGAAGGAGACACAAGCGTGAACACCATGACGATCCCCGCGGACGATTCGCGCGAATCGAGCGCGCGCCTGAAGCGCGAACTGAAGATCGCCGATGCGAAGAAGCGCGCCATGGCGCTCGCGCTCATCGCGCCGCTCGCCATTTTCCTGTTTCTGATTTTCGTGGTGCCGATCGGCGCGCTGCTCACGCGTGCGATCGAAAATCCCGAAGTGGCGAACGCGCTGCCGCACACCGGCGCCGCGCTCGCGAAATGGGACCGCAAGGCGCCGCCATCGGACGAAGCCTATGCCGCGCTCGCGCAGGATTTGACCACGATCTCGGAAGGCGAATCGATGGGCGCGCTCGCCCGCCGCCTGAATACCGAAATTCCGGGCTATCGCTCGCTGGTCGCGAAAACCGCCCGCGCGATGCCTTTGACCGGCGACGACGGCAAACCGCTGCCCGCCGCGCAAATCAAGTCGAAGTTTCTGGAAATCGACGAGCGCTGGAACGATCCCGCCTACTGGCAGGCGATCGCCAAGAACGCAGGCCGCTTTTCACCGTTCTACCTGCTCGCCTCGCTCGATCACAAGCAGGACGGTTTCGGCAACATCGTCCACGCCGATCCGGATCAGTCGATCTATCTGAACGTTTTCGGCCGCACGTTCGTGATCGGTGTCGGCGTGACGCTGTTCGCCCTGCTGCTCGGCTATCCCCTCGCCTACTGGATTTCGACGCTGCCCGAGCGCCGCGCCAATCTCGTGATGGTGCTCGTGCTGATTCCGTTCTGGACGTCGATTCTGGTGCGCGTCGCCGCGTGGATCGTGCTCTTGCAGAGCGAAGGGCTCGTGAATACTGCGCTGATCGGCAGCGGATTGATCGGCTCGCCGCTCGCGTTGCTGTTCAATCGCGTCGGCGTATATATCTCGATGACGCATATCCTGCTGCCTTTCATGATCCTGCCGCTATATAGCGTGATGAAATCCGTCCCGCCGACGTACCAGCGCGCGGCAGTGTCGCTCGGCAGCCATCCGTTCGCCGCGTTCTGGCGCGTGTACGTGCCGCAGACCTATCCGGGCATCGGCGCGGGCGTGCTGCTCGTGTTCATCCTCGCGATCGGCTACTACATCACGCCGGCGCTGCTCGGCGGGCCGAATGATCAGATGGTCAGCTATTACATCGCCTATTTCACCAACGTGACGATCAACTGGGGCATGGCGTGCGCGCTCGGCGCGCTGCTGCTCGCCGCGACGCTGCTGCTTTATGTCGTCTACGGACGCTTCACGCGCTCGAACGTGAGCCTGGGGTAAAGAAAGATGAAACTCGCCAAACCGATGTTCGCGCCGCATACGTCCGCCATCGAACGCATCTGGTATTTCGCGTTGCGGATCATTTGCGTGCTGACGCTGCTGTATCTGATTCTGCCGGTGCTCGCGATCGTGCCGCTGTCGTTCTCGTCGAGCACGTTCCTGGTCTACCCCATTCCCGGCTGGTCGATGCGCTGGTATCACAACCTCGTCATGTCGCAGGAATGGCGCATGGCTGCGAAAAACAGCTTCATCGTTGCGCCTTCCGCAACGGTCGTCGCGACGATTCTCGGGACGCTCGCGGCGGTCGGGCTGACCAAGGCGAACTTCCTCGGCAAAAGCGTGCTGATGGCCGTGCTCATCTCGCCGATGATCGTGCCGGTTATCGTCGTCGGCGTCGGGATGTATCTGTTTTTTGCGCCGCTTGGCATCGCGAATACGTATTTCGGGCTGATCCTGGCGCACGCGGCGCTTGGCGTGCCGTTCGTCGTGACGACTGTCGGCGCGACCTTGCAGAACTTCAATTACAACCTCGTGCGGGCGAGCCAGTCGCTCGGCGCGAGTCCGCTCAGGACGTTTTTCCGCGTGACGTTGCCGGTCATCGCGCCGGGTGTGATTTCGGGCGCGTTGTTCGCCTTCGCCACTTCGTTTGATGAAGTCGTGGTGACGCTCTTTCTCGCAGGCGCGGATCAGACGACGTTGCCGCGCCAGATGTTCACCGGCATCCGCGAGAACATCAGCCCGACGATCGCGGCACTGGCGACGATTCTCATCGTGTTCTCGACGAGTCTGTTGCTGGCGCTCGAGTGGCTGCGCGGGCGGGCGGCGGCGCGGGCGGTTGCGTAGTTCGGGTAGTCCTCGGTGGAGGCCGGGGACTGGTTCGAACGCTTGACCGCTAAGGCTCGGGGTGAGTCCTCGCAGTGCGCGTGTGGCCCGGATGCATATCGTGCAAGCGGCTCGCGCGACCGTTAGCGAAAGACGAACAATCGCCTGCATCGGCGCGTCGTCTATCGCGCTCGTCAATCGGTCTTTGGCGGAGACCAAGGACGGCCGGAAAGGCAGTACCGGCAAGGCTTCGATTGGGTCCACGCCTCGCGTGAAGCAGCCCTCGGCCGCCGTGGCCATACAAAAAGCGCGAATCCTGAATAAAACCCCTCTCAAATCCGGGCGATTGCGCCTGAAGGACCATCCGCACCGGTCCGAGCCTGACCTTACGAATCCCTTGAGCGCCCGTCAGTAAAGGCATGAGGCGGGACCTTGTCTTCGGCAGATCGATTATTCGTGACAACGGGATAGTGTATTCACTGATGCAGTATTTATCGGAATATGCTTAATGACGTACGTTCTAGGTCGAGTCAAAGCCTGGAACAATGCCATGACAGCTTTTTCGAAAAGAGCGGACCCGTGGTCACAGACGGTTCACCTGCTCGAGGCGATTCCGAAGGATATCGCCCGCACCGCCCCTTCTCAGAAAACCGCGCGCGCCGAGAGCGCGTTTCTGGAGCGCCTGACGCGCGACTGGAATCGCACGCATATGCATCATCCCGATGACCGCCTGCCGTTTCCGCAGGCGATCGTGCGCGTGATCGAGCGGCCGAGCAGCGCGACGGCGCTCGTGTACTGGTCGGACCCCGGCACGTGTCACTACGGCTATCAGGGCTGGCGCGCGACCACGGCGAACGCCGAGGGCGTGTGCTCGCTCTCGGGGATGCCGATTCATCGCGGAGATCAGGTCTATCGGCCGTCGCAGCGCGATCCGAAACCGCAGAACGCCGCCGCGATGATCCTCGCCGCCGCCATGCCGCAGAACAGCGAGGAAGTGGAAGTCGACTTCCACGGCTGACGACAGCGGCAAGAGAAAGCGGCAGGAGCGGCATCGCCGGACGATGCCGCTCCTGCCGTCGTGCGCCTTCAATATCCGACCGTGATGCGCTGCCTGATATGGGCGCCCTTCTGGAACTCGTCGAGGAAGGCGATCGCGTAATCGTCGAACGAAATCCAGCTTCGGCCGTTGTTGTCGACGAGCAGTTCGTCGACACCAAGCCGGAATTTCTGCGTGCGGGCGCCTGGTACGAACTCTGCCGAAGGCGAGATGAACGTCCATTCGACATCGCGTTCACGTCGCAACGCATCCAGGAAGGCCGCGCCCGCCGTGGCTTCCGGTTTGTACGCGGGCGGAAAACCCGGCAGATCCAGCACGCGCTGACCAGGCGCCGCGTACAGGCTCCCCGCGCCGCCCACCACCAGAAGGCGTCGCACGCTGGCGCGCTTTACCGGCTCCAGAATCGCGCTGGCGGATACGGTCGCGAAGCGCGTCGCGCCGAACACCGCGTCGTGTCCCGCGATGGCCGCCGCAAGTGCGTCCGCATCGAGCACATCGACGCTCTGCGCATCGACGCCGTCCCGCGTTTCGAGCCTGGACGTGTCGCGCGCGATGGCGGTGACCGTGTGTCCACGCCGCAACGCTTCCTCCAGCAGACGGCTGCCGACATTGCCCGTCGCGCCGATAATCGCGATTTTGCTCATTGCCGCTTTCTCCTTTCTTATTGGGGCGTCCGCACCGGCATCGTGCAACCGGTCGCTTCATGATAAGGGGAAACAAACGATGTCACAGTCGCCGCTTTCGATAGAATTTGTTTCCGTTCAGGACGGAATCGGAGAATCGATTGGCGCGACGTGGTCATTAAAAGCCTACGTAGCATGCTTATGGTCATGCAATTTCCGGGCCGATTCCAGCCCTCCGGCGCAATATCGACACGCCATCGTCATAATTGGATCGTGCATTCGGAACGGCACGCTGCCGTTACACTAGAAGCCCCGCACTCTCTCTAGATGCGCGACCGCGGCGATTACCGGCGCGCCGCGCGCAGCAGTTTCGGAGCGAGTTTTCAAATCGAAGTCGCCAAAATGTCATGACATTGGTTTATATTGCAGTTCCTCGCCGCTCCATTACCGGAAGGAGTTAATCGTGAAGAATCCGCAATTGCAGGGTGCCATCGAAGGACGCGACAATCCGGCAGGCGAAACCGCCTATGAAGCTATCCCGGTCCGTGCAGTCCCAAAGGAGTCCGCCGACGAACCCGGCTACTCCGATTCGCTGGACATCCCGCTCAATTACGGCATCGTGATGGACGCAGTTCGGGACGCGGTACGCGCGAATCCCTGAGCGTTCAGAATTTCATGCGAAGCGCCCCACTCGGGGCGCTTTTTTTCGTTAGGCCGGACGTTCTCGATGCGCGATTTACTTGCTTGTCGGCAATATTCTCTGCAACAGCTCAATCAGGCCACCCACTCCGCTGCCAACCCGCCGCTTAAGTTAGACAAATCATAGACTTAACGCAGCATCGGCACAGTTTTGCCATACAAGTCAATCCGGACGAATCAGAGCGCGCATCGATCGATCGACTGTATTAACGAGATGGTACACTTCCGCCTCCGCTTGGGGCGGCGGGTCGCGCGCAGCGATCGGACCACGCGCCTGAGTGTCGATATTTCGTCCATGCCGATGGCTCCCGAACGCCCGAATTGGACTGTCAGCCACCTCCTTTTCGCCCAATCCCATAAAACAATCCGCTGCTAGTCTTTCTACTGGCGAAAAAAATGACATTGAAGTAAGTTCAGACGTGTAATAGCGCCTGGACAGACGTCGGGATCAATGCTCGCGGGTTAAAGGGATTCCTGGCGAGGCCGTAAACAAGACCGATCAACCCCATGCTGTGGCTCGCGCCCTGCTGAACGAAAACATGGCCGCTATTTTCGATTACCTGTTGGACAGTCAGATTTCCAGGCAATGGCGTGGCCTTTTGGCCGCGCTTGCGGACGAATTCGAAGCGCAGATCGGGCGCAACGAACTGCGTCAGTTGATGCACCGCGTAGGCAGCCGTTTCGCCGACGCCCGGCCCTTGCCAGCCTGCGATTCCACCGCGGCGCTCGCCGACGCCCTCAATGCGCTCTGGCGCGACACCGACTGG
Source organism: Caballeronia pedi (assembly GCF_001544915.2). Taxonomy (GTDB): domain Bacteria; phylum Pseudomonadota; class Gammaproteobacteria; order Burkholderiales; family Burkholderiaceae; genus Caballeronia; species Caballeronia pedi. The sequence continues at coordinate 130,365 of NZ_FCOE02000005.1, forward strand.
GGCTTCGTCGAACTTTCCGATGAACGCGACTATTTGAGGATCGTGCATTTCTGCGCGCCGCTGCCCGCCTTCGGCGAACGCGCGCTCGCATGGACGCCCGCGTTTCTCGAAGGCGCGTATCAGCAGTGGCTCGCCGCGCTCGGCGCGCAGGGACTCGCGATCCGCCAGGCGAGCGAGTTCGGCGACGACGCCGGCATCGAATTCAGGCTTGCGCGCGTCGCGGGCTGAAGCTTGCAGCGTCATCCGACCGCCGCCCCGATGCGGCGGCATCGACCGCCCCGACGGGCGGCTCAAAACATGCAGCACCGGCCAGGCATCAAGAATAGGCACGACGAGGAAGCGGCATCATGAATACTTCGCGCGACATCGAGAAGCTGTTCGATCATTTCGGCGGCAATGCAGGCGAATACCAGGAAATCGGACGTGAGAACGAGGCCAAGACGGCCCGCACTCGCTGGCCGCTGCTTGCCACGCTCGACTTCGCACAGCCGGCGATTCCCGAGATCGCGCCACGCCGCGACGCGCAACTGAACACTGGGCGCACGCATCCGAACGAGCCGTCGATCGAACCGGCCGACAAGCCGACGCCGATCCATCGCGGCAAGCAGCAGCTTTTCACGCGGCCGCATCGCCGCACGATTCCGCCCGTCACGCCGCCCGCCGCAGAATCGCTGAGCGCCTTGCGCTTTTCGGTGCTGGGCGAATCGGCGTCGAAGGAAACAGGAACGATTCCGGATTCGGCCAGCGCCTCGGCGGTCGACGTGCCGCCGGTTCAGCCGTCCGCAGAGAAAGACGCCGGTACGGGCCACGCGGAAACGCCGCGCCCGGCCGCCACGTCCGGATCGGGCTTCCTCGCGCGCCGCGCGCCCGTACAGGTGCCGCCGGCAGCTCCCGCGCCGCGCGCGCCTGAACCTGCGCCCGCCGAGCCGCATTCGATCCTCGGCAAGCTCTTCAGGCCGCAGGCACAACACGCCCCGAGCGCGCCCGCGGATTCGCTCGGCGCCATGTTCGAGCGCCTGCGCCACGCCAACGAACCCACGAACACGCAAGCAAGCGCTGGCCTCGCCGCGCGCGCGAGCCGCCTCCCACGCTCATGAAAGTCATCACGGTAGTTTCAGCGAAGGGCGGCGTCGGCAAGACGACACTCGCCGCCAATCTCGCTTCGGTGCTCGCGGCGCGCAACCGTCGCGTGATCGTGCTCGATCTCGATCCGCAGAACGCGCTGCGCCTGCACTTCGGCATTCCGCTCGACAGCATCGACGGCATTTCGCGCGCGACGCTCGCGGGCGACCCGTGGCAGACCGTGATGTTCGACGGCGTCGACGGCGTCACCGTGCTGCCTTACGGCGCCGTGATCGAGGACGACCGCCGCCGCTTCGAGGCGCTCGTCGACAACGATCCCGCATGGCTCGCGCATGCGCTCGAATCGCTCGCGCTCGACGCCAACGACATCGTGATCGTCGATACGCCGCCCGGTTCCTCCGTCTACACGCGCACCGCGCTCACGGCGGCGAACTTCGCGTTGAATGTCGTGCTGGCGGACGCCGCGTCGTACGCCGCGATTCCCGGCATGGAGCGCATGATCGACGCCTACGCCGCGCCGCGCCAGAATTTCGCGGGCCAGGGCTACGTCGTGAATCAGGTCGATCAATCGCGTCAGTTGAGCAAGGACGTGCTGAAGGTGCTGCGCAACATGCTCGGCACGAAGCTCTTTCCGGGCGTGATCCATCAGGATGAAGGCGTCTCCGAATCGCTCGCGTGCGACACGACGCTCATCCACTACGACCCGCTTTCGCAAGCCGCCGCCGATCTGCGCGCGTGCGGCGAGTGGCTCCTTTCCGCGGTCGATGCGATGGCCGCCTCATCGAGGAAACTCGCATGAGCGCCGACAAGCCGTCGCCGGAAACGGAAGTGAGCGTCGCGACCTCGCGTCTCGAACGCTTCGTCGATGCGCGCCTCTGGGGCAGCCGGATCATGGTGATCCTGCTGACGATTTTCGCCGCCTTCGCGTTTTATTTCGTCGTGACCGTGCCGCTCGCGTTCGGCCAGCAGCTCGCGTTCGCGACCATCTGCTTCATCTGCGCGCTCGGCTTCCGGCGCCTGCAAGGCCAGTACGCGACGCTCGTGATGATCATGCTGTCGGTCGTCGCGTCGGGCCGCTACATGTTCTGGCGTCTCACTGAAACGACCTACTGGGAACGTCCGCTCGACGCCGCCTGGGGTCTTCTGCTCGTCGCCGCCGAAGTCTATGCGGCGCTGGTGCTGCTGCTCGGCTACTTCCAGACCGCGTGGCCGCTCAAGCGCAAGCCGCTGCCGCTGCCCGCCGACCGCAGCGACTGGCCGACCGTCGACGTCTTCATCCCGACCTACAACGAGCCGCTCTCGGTCGTGAAGCCGACGATCTACGCGGCGCTCGCGCTCGACTATCCCAGCGACAAGCTCGCGATCCACGTCCTCGACGACGGCCGCCGTCCCGAGTTCAAGACCTTCTGCGAGGAAGTCGGCGTCAACTGGACGATCCGCACGCACAACCGCCACGCGAAGGCGGGCAACATCAACGAGGCGCTGAAGATCACCAAGGGCGAATTTCTCGCGATCTTCGACTGCGACCACATTCCGACGCGCTCCTTCCTGCAGATCTGCCTCGGCTGGTTCCTGCGCGACAAGCTGCTGTCGATGCTGCAGACGCCGCACCATTTCTTCTCGCCCGATCCGTTCGAGCGCAATCTCGGCACCTTCCGCAAGGTGCCGAACGAGGGCGAACTGTTCTACGGTCTCGTGCAGGACGGCAACGATCTCTGGAACGCGACGTTCTTCTGCGGCTCGTGCGCGGTGCTGCGCCGCTCGATGGTCGAAGAAATCGGCGGCATCGCGGTCGAGACCGTGACGGAAGACGCGCATACGGCGCTCAAGCTGCATCGGCTCGGCTATACGACTGCGTATCTCGCGATTCCGCAGGCGGCGGGCCTCGCGACGGAGAGTCTCTCGGGGCATATCGGGCAGCGCATCCGCTGGGCGCGCGGCATGACGCAGATTTTCCGCATCGACAATCCGCTCACCGGCAAGGGCCTGAAGATCGGCCAGCGGCTGTGTTATCTCAACGGCATGCTGCACTTCTTCTATGGCGTGCCGCGTCTCGTGTTTCTCACCGCGCCGCTGTCGTACCTGTTCTTCGGCGCGCACGTGATCGAGGCGGCGGCGAGCACCATCGCGATCTTCGCGCTGCCGCACATGATGCACGCGAGCATCACCAATTCGCGCATGCAGCGCAGCTTCCGCCATTCGTTCTGGGCCGAAGTGTACGAGTCGGTGCTGGCGTCGTACATCACCGCGCCGACGCTGCTCGCGGTCATCAACCCGAAGCTCGGCAAGTTCAACGTGACGGCCAAGGGCGGCCAGATCGCGAAGGATTACTTCGACTGGTACATCTCGCGCCCGTATCTGTTCCTGCTGCTGCTGAACCTGCTCGGCTTCATCGCGGGCATCGTGCATATCGTCATGTACTGGCATGTCCGCAGCGAGGTGAACACGACCATCCTCAACCTCTGCTGGACCGTCTACAACATGCTGATTCTCGGCGCGTCGGTGGCGGCGGCGAGCGAGCGCAAGCAGGTGCGCGCGACGCATCGCGTGACCATGAAGATGCCCGTGATGCTCAAGTTCTCGACTGGCCGCACGCTCGCGTGCGAGACCATCGACTATTCGGAAGGCGGCGTCGGCGTCGCGCTGCCGAGCAAGATCGAAGTGCCGATGCACGAACGCGTGACCGTGTCGCTGTTTCGCGGCGACGAGGAATACGCGTTTCCGGCGACGGTCGGCTATACCGAGCCGGGGCGCGTCGGCCTGCGCTTCTCGCAGCTCACGCGCGAGCAGGAATACGACTTCGTGAAGACCACTTTCGCGCGCGCGGACGCCTGGACCGGCTGGTCGGAGGGACGCCGCCCGGATACGCCGCTGCGCGGCCTGTCGCACGTGCTGCTGGTGGGCACGCGCGGCATCGCAGGTTTGTTCGAGCATTTGTACAGCGACCTTCGTACCTGGATGAACAAGCGCCCAGTCGATGTGAAGAAGCTGAAAACCAAAGACCAATAATGGGCACGGGTATGTCGAAGTTGCGCGTTGAAAACGAAACGGGCGAGCGCGCGCCGCGTTTTTGCGAAAGACCCCTGGGCCGCGCGCTGGCCGCGTTGATGGCCTTGCAGACAGCATTGGCCGCGCCGGTCGCGTCGGCGGCGGCCGCAGTGAACGCAGCGAACGCCGCATCGGCGAGCGTCGCGGCGGCGCCGCAGCAGGCGACCGGCGTCGGCGCCGTGCCCGCGCCGAGTCCGGCGGCGGTCTTCAACCCCGCCACGCTCCCGCAACCCGCGCTCGCGATGCCCGTGCCCGCGTTCTCCGGCAAGCCGGACAAGCCGCTCACCTCGCGCATCCCGACTACCGCCGATCCCGGCACGCTGGTGCCCGGCGGACGCCGCCAGACGCTGACCTTCGCCGATTACGGCGCGCTCGATCCGCTGCAACTGCGCGGCACGGACGGTCAGAACGGCATCGCGTTCTCGGTGCGCGGCGACGAAGTCGTGACCGGCGCGATCCTGCATCTGATCTACAGCTATTCGCCGTCGCTGCTGCCGTCGATCTCGCAGCTCAAGGTGCTGATCAACGGCGAAGTGGCCGCGACGCTGCCGGTGCCGCGCGATCAGGCCGGCGTGCTGGTCGCGCGCGACGTCGCGATCGATCCGCGCTTCATCACCGAGTTCAATCACCTCAACGTTCAACTGATCGGCCATTACACGCAGCAGTGCGAGGACCCGTCGAACTCGACGCTGTGGGCGACCGTCAGCAACGCGAGCTCGCTCGATCTCACGTATGCGTCGATCGCGAACAAGCCCGATCTCGCCGCGCTGCCGCAGCCGTTCTTCGACCGCCGCGACGTGCGCCGCCTCGAACTGCCCTTCGTGTTCGCGGGCAAGCCGAGCCTCGGCGAACTGGAATCGGCCGGCATGGTGGCGTCGTACTTCGGCTCGCTCGCCGGCTATCGCGGCGCGATCTTCCCGGCGCAGACCGATAACGTGCCGCTGTCGGGCAATGCCGTGGTGTTCGCCGTCGGCGATGCGAAGATCGCGGGCGTCGACATTCCGCCGGTGTCCGGCCCGACCATCGCGCTCGTCGAACGCGACGCCAGCGCGCGCGGCCGCCTCCTGCTCGTGCTCGGCCGCGACGACGCCGAACTGAAGACCGCCGCGAAGGCGCTGGGCGTCGGCCAGAACACGCTGTCCGGCACCAGCGCGACGATCACGCAGTTCACCGACCTGCAACCGCGCCGCCCCTACGATGCGCCGAACTGGCTGCCGACGGATCGTCCGGTGCGTTTCGGCGAACTCGCGGAGGCACGCGACCTGACCGCCCACGGCTACGACGCCGACGCCGTGCGCGTGAACCTGCGCGTGCCGCCCGACCTCTTCATGTGGCAGACGAAGGGCGTGCCCGTCGACCTCGGCTATCGCTACACGGTGCGTCCCGCGCCGGACCGCTCGTCGCTCAATATCAGCGTGAACGACGGCTTCGTGCAATCGCTGCGCATTCCGGCCGTGTCGACCTCGACCTTCGATCTCGGCAGTTACTTCAGCCGCGTGCTGCCGGACAAGACCGTCGCCGCGCGCCGCGAAATCTATCTGCCGCCGCTGCTCATCACGCCGCGCGCGCAACTGCGCCTGCACTTCTACTACGACATCCCGAAGACCGGCGAATGCCAGGGCCGCGTGCTGGATAACGTCGTCGGCGCGGTGGATCCGAATTCGACCATCGATCTTTCCGGCTTCCCGCATTACATGGCGCTGCCCGATCTGGCCGCGTTCGCCAACGGCGGTTTTCCGTTCACGCGCATGGCCGATCTCTCGCAGACGGCGGTGGTGCTGCCGACCGAGCCGAATTCGGCGGACTACAGCCTGTATCTGCTGGAAATGGGCCGCATGGGCGCATCGACCGGCTATCCGGTGACGGGTGTCACGGTGACGAGCGCGAACGATGTCGACCGCTTCGCCGACAAAGACTTGCTGATTCTCGGCTCGCCGGGCCGCCAGCCGCTCCTGCAACGCTGGGCGAAGCAGATGCCCTTCTCCGGCGACGCCGACGCGCGCACCTTCCAGCTTTCCGATGTCGCGTTCAAGCTGGTCGACTGGTGGCATGGCGAGCAAGGCCCGGAACGCTCGCCGGCGCGCGCGGATCTCTCCCTCGTCAGCTCGAACGGCGACGCGCTCCTGACCGGCTTCGAATCGCCGCTGAAGAGCGGGCGCAGCGCGGTGGCGCTCATCAGCGCGGCGGGCCAGTCCGACGCCGATCTCTCCGCCGCCCTGCTCGACAACGACCTGCTGCCGTCCATCCAGGGCGCGATGGCCGTGATCCACGGCCGCACGGTGACGGTCACGTCGAACGGCGAGGCGTATTACGTCGGCCGTCTGTCGCCGATGCATTACATGCGCTGGGCGCTGTCGTCGCATCCGATTCTGCTGGTGCTCGGCGGCCTGTTCGCCGCGCTCATCATCGCCGCCCTGTTCTACCGTACGCTGCGCGCGATCGCCGCACGGCGCCTGAGGGATTGATATGCGGGTATCCACGCCCCACGTTTTTGCCGGTGCAATGATCGCCGTTTCGGCGGCAAGCGCCGCCGCCGCGCCGCAATGCGACTGGCCCGCTTACCGCATCTTCGTCGAACGCGCCGTGCAGGCCGATGGCCGCGTGATCGACCGTTCTACCGAGGCGCAGCAGACGACCTCCGAAGGCCAGTCCTACGGCATGTTCTTCGCGCTCGTCGCGAACGACCGCGTGACGTTCGACCGTCTGTTGCACTGGACGCGCGTGAATTTGTCGGCGAATCAGTTCGATGCGAACACGCTGCGCCTGCCCGCGTGGCAATGGGGCAAAAAGCCCGACGGCTCGTTCGGCGTGATGGACCCGAACCCGGCATCCGACGCCGATCTGTGGATCGCCTACGATCTGTTCCAGGCCGGCCGGCTGTGGAAGGAACCGATGTACACCAAGCTCGCCTATGCGCTCGCGACACAGATCGTGAAGCAGGAAATCGTCGATCTGCCTGGCCTCGGCGCGATGCTCCTGCCCGGCCCGCAAGGTTTTCGCAGCGGCGACGTGACGCGGCTGAACCCGAGCTATCTGCCGCTGCCGCTGTTGCGCGGCCTCGCGCACGAGATGCCCGACGGTCCGTGGACGTCGCTCGCGCAGAACGCCGCGAAGATGATCAAGGTCACGTCGCCGCGCGGCTATGCGCCGGACTGGGCCGCCTACCAGACAAACCCGAACGGCCAGTTCGTCGTCGATCCGAAGAACGGCGATGTCGGCAGCTACGATGCGATCCGCGTCTATCTGTGGGCCGGCATGGCGTCGAGCGCCGATCCGCTCGCGCGTCCGTGGCTCGATGCGCTCGGCGGCATGCGCCAGAGCGTCTCGCAGACGGGCTTTGCGCCGGAGAAGGTCTCGACCATCAGCGGCGCGACGAGCGGCGAAGGCCCGCTTTCCTACTGGGGCGCGCTCGCGCCCTACTTCAAGGCGCTGAACGACGAACGCGGACTGGGACTCGCGCGCACGCATCTCGAAGCGCTCGTCGCGCCGCCCGTCGCGGGACGCGAGCCGGTCTACTACGACCGCGTGCTCGGCCTGTTCGGCGGCGGTTTCGTCGACGGACGCTATCACTTCGACGAAAAAGGCCGGCTCGTGCCGAACTGGAGAAGCGCATGCTGATCCGGACCAGACAACGCGTGATCGCGGCGCTGATTTGCGCCACGCCCGTTCTGGCGTTCGCGCAGGCCGCCGCCGATCCGCTTTCGGTGCTCATCGATCAGGGCAAATACTGGCAGGCTCACCGGCGCGGCGACCTCGCGGAACAGGCGTGGCAGAAAGTGCTGCGCATCAATCCGAAGCAGCCCGACGCGCTGTTCGGCATGGGCATGGTGCTCGCCGACCGCAAGGACGGCAGCGGCGCGCAGCAGTATCTGGCGCAATTGCGTCAGGTCGCGCCGAGCTATCCGAACATCGACGAACTCGGCCGGCGTCTGGGCGAATCCAGTTCGCGCGACCAGACCGTGAACGACGCGCGTCGTCTCGCGCAAAGCGGCCAGAGCGCGTCGGCGGTGCAGGAATACCGTCGCGCGATCGAAGGCAAGCCCGCGACGCCGCAGCTTCAGCTCGAGTATTACCAGGCACTCGCGGCGACGCCGCAAGGCTGGGACGAAGCGCGCCGCGGACTCGACCAGCTCGCGCGCGAGAACCCCGACGAGCCGCGCTATCAGCTCGCCTACGCGCAGCATCTGACCTACCGCGATACGACGCGGCGCGACGGCATCGCGCGGCTCGCCAAGCTCGCGAACGACAGCGCCGTCGGCGCGGACGCGAAGAAGAGCTGGCGGCAGGCGTTGCTGTGGCTCGGCGCGCGCGCATCGGATGCGCCGCTTTATCAGGCGTATCTGCAGGTTTCGCCGGACGACGCCGCCGTGAAGGCGCGCTTCGATTCGATGGTGCAGCAGGACAAGAGCGCACGCGACCGCGCGCAGGCCGACGCCGTCGTCGATGCGCGCGGGCGCACCGTCGCGGAAGGCTTCACGGCGCTCGATCGCGGCGATCTCGCGACCGCGCGCGCACGCTTTTCTTCCGTGCTCGCGAGCAATCCGAACGACGCCGACGCGCTCGGCGGCATGGGCGTCGCGGCGCTGAAGCAGGAGCGTTTCTCGGAAGCGCGTAGCTACCTCGAACGCGCATCGCGGGCCGGCAATGCGGCGCGCTGGAAAGACGCGCTCACGAGCGCGACCTACTGGACCTATACGAGCGACGCCATCGGCGCGCGCAGCAACGGGCAGATCGCGCAGGCGAAGGCGCTGTTCGAACGCGCGATCGCCGTCGATCCGTCCGATGTCACCGCACAAGTGCTGCTCGGCGAAATGCTGCTCGCGAACGGCGATCCGCGCGGCGCGGAACAGGCGTATCGGATGGCGCTGCGTCGTCAGGCCGACAATCCCGATGCGATCCGCGGGCTGGTCGGCGCGCTGGCCGCGCAAGGCCGCGGCGACGAGGCGCTCGAATTCGCGAATCGCCTGAACACGGAGCAGCAAGCGAAGGCCGGCGGCATCAACAAGCTGCGCGGCGAGGCGCAGGCCGCGCAGGCGCGCGCCGCCGAAGCGCGCGGCGATCTGGGCGCGGCGCGCAGTCTCTTCGAAGACGCGCTGCTCAACAATCCCGACGATCCGTGGCTGCGGCTCGACCTTGCGCGCATCTACGTGCGTCAGGGCGCGGTCGGCAACGCGCGCAGCATGATGGACGGCCTGCTCGCCACGCATCCCGACATGACCGACGCGCTCTACGCGAGCGCGCTGCTCTCAGCGGAAACGCAGGACTGGTCGGCTGGCCTCGCGCAGCTCGACCGCATTCCCGCCGCCCAACGCACGCCTGCGATGACGGCCTTGCAGCATCGCCTGTGGGTGCAAGAGCAAGCCGAACTCGCGACGCGCACGGCCGCCTCGGGCCAGCGCCAGCAGGCTCTCGCGATTCTGCGCCGCGCCGAACCGGTCGCGGCGGGTAACGCGGAACTGACCGGCGCGGTGGCGTCGGCGTATGTCAAGGCGGGCGATCCCGCGCGGGCGCTGTCGCTCGTGCGCGGCGCGATCGCCAATGCGCCGAACGACACCGGCTTGTTGCTGCAATACGCGGGCATTCTGTCGGCGACGCAGCAGGACGCCGAACTCGGTTCCGTGATGCGCCGACTCCAGTCGATGCCGCTCACCACGCAACAGCGCACCGACTTCAACAATCTGAACGTTGGGATCGTGGTTGCGCGCGCGGATGTCGTGCGCAGGCAGGGCAATCTCGCGGGCGCCTACGACGTGATCGCGCCGTGGCTCGCCGCGATGCCCGACAACGCCGACCTGCAAGCGGCGCTCGGCCGCATGTACACGTCGGCGGGCGATGACCGCAACGCGCTCGTCAGCTATCAGAACGCGCTGTCGCGCCGTCCCGACGATATCGGCCTGCAGACGGCGGCGATGTCGGCGGCGAGCGGCGTACGCGATTTCAAGCTCGCCGAAACCTACGCGAATCAGGCCTACGAAGCCGCGCCGAACGATCCGGGCGTGCTCGCCGCGATCGGCCGGATGTATCGCGCGCAGGGCAAGCTCGATCTCGCCGCGCAGTTCCTGCAGCGCTCGCTCCTCGCGGCCAATACGCCGGCGCCGGTCGCGTCCGCGCAGGGGCGCGGCAATGTCCCGCCGGGCTGGGAAACCGCGATGAGCCGCATCGGCTCGAATCCGCTGCCCGGCACCAATCCGTTCGAAGGCAAGACGGCCGTCGATACGGCGTCGAATCCGGCGCTCGCATCCGGCGCATCTTATCGTCAGGTCCTTCCTCAGAGTTACTCGCAGCCCGTGCCGAACTATCTGCCGCCTCCCCAGCCCGCGCCCTATACGACGCCTTATGTGGCGCCGTCCGCGCCCGCGACGATGCCCAATCTCACGCCGCGTCCGGTTTCGAACGGCGGTTACGGACCCGACACCTACGGTTCCGGGCAATCGGGTGCGCCGTTGCAGGCTTATCCGGGACAGGATGCGGCTGCGTCGGGAGCGTATCCGCCGCCGCAGGCTTATCAACAGCAGCCCGTTTATCAGCCGTATCCGCAGCAGCAGCCGTATCCGCAGCAGGCTTACCAGCAGCAGGCGTATCCGCAACAGCCATATCCGCAGCAGCAGGACCCGTACGCCGCGCCCTGGCCGATGTCGCCCGGCGCGCGCGATGCGCAGTCGAACGCGTACACGCCGCCGCCGGCCGCCAGCACGCAGAAGAAGAAGCAGACGACATCGCGCAAGACCACGGCGACGCGGCCCGCCGATCCCTATGCGTATGGCGCGCCGCCGCAACAGCAGCAACAACAGTACGCACAGGCGCCGTATGGCCAGCAGCAGCCGTATTACGCGCCGCAGCCGCAGCAGTACGCGCCGCAGTACGCACAGCAGCCGTACATTCCGCAACCGCCCGCGGGTTATGCGCAGCCGTACTACCCGTCGCAGGCGCAACCGGCGCAGCGCGCCGCCACTGCCGCGACCATGAGCGCGGGCGGCGTGCCCGTCCCGGTGGCGAATTCGCAGACGGCAGGCGTCGCGGAAGAACTCGCGCAGATCAACCGCGAACAGTCGAGCACGGTCTCGGGCGGCCTCATCTTCCGCAGCCGCGACGGCGAGGACGGCCTGTCGAACCTGACCGATATCGAAGCACCCATCGAAGGCCGCATCAAGGCGGGCAACGGCCACGTGATCGTGCGCGCGACGCCCGTCACGCTCGATGCCGGCACGGCCGCCAGCACGCAGAACACGCTTGCGCGCTTCGGCTCGGGCCTCGGCGCGGTCGCCAATCCGCCGACCAACAACTACGGCTCGCAGACGGCGACGGGCGTCGGCCTGGCGATCGGCTACGAGAATCGCAACTTCAAGGGCGATATCGGCACGACGCCGCTCGGCTTCCGCGAGACCAACGTGGTCGGCGGCCTGCAGTATCAGAACGCGATCACCGACAAGGTTTCGTACTCGCTCGCCGTCGCGCGGCGCGCCGTGACCGACAGTCTGTTGTCCTATGCCGGCGCGCGCGATCAGGGCGCGGGCCTCGAATGGGGCGGCGTGACATCGACGGGCGCGCGCGCCGACTTCGGCTGGGACGACAGCACGAGCGGCGTCTACGTGAACGCGGCGTACCAGTTCCTCGACGGCAAGAATGTCGCGACCAACAACGCCGTGAAGGGCGGCGGCGGCATCTATACGCGCATCATCAAGGATGCGGACCAGACGCTGACGGTCGGCGCGAACACCACGCTGATGCACTACGACAAGAACCTGTCGTACTTCAACTTCGGGCAAGGCGGTTATTTCAGTCCGCAGCAGTACGTGATCCTCAACTTTCCGGTCGAATACGCGGGGCGTTCGGGACTCTTCACCTACGACCTGAAGGGGTCGATCGGCGTACAGCATTATCGTCAGGACGAGTCGAACTATTTCCCGACGAATGCGAGTTATCAGGCACGTGCCGCCAGTTCGGGCGCGACGCCGGATGCGGGCGCGGTCTATCCCGGCCAGAGCAAGACGGGCGTGTCGTACTCGCTCAGCGCGACGGGCGAATATCAACTCGCGCCGCAACTCGCTTTCGGCGCGACGGCATCGTTCGGCAACGCATATCAGTATCGCGAGTGGCTCGCTGCGGTGTATGTGCGTTACAGCTTCACGCGGCAGAGCGGCGCGCAGCCGGTGTTTCCGCCGCAGGCGTTCAGTTCGCCGTATCTGTCGTTGTCGAATTGATGAGCTTGCGTGTGCGCTTCGCTTGCGGCTAGGCTTGAGGCCACTTCAGCAAGCGGGCGCACCAGCAAGATCAGCCGCATGAAAACCCAAAGCGCACTCGTCGCGAACAACGACCAATTCCTCCGCGATCTGCAGTTGTTCTGCATCGTCGCGCGACGCTCGAGCTTCATCGCCGCCGCCACCGAAACCGGCATCTCCCCGGCGCACGTCAGCAAGCGCATCGCGATGCTGGAAACGAGCCTCGGCGTGAAGCTCTTCATGCGCACGACGCGCCGCGTCTCCATCACGAGCGACGGCGAAGCGGCGTACCAATGGGCGCAGAAAATTCTCGACGACGTGCAAGGCATGGCCGACGCCTTCGCTGCCCTCGACGATCCGCGCGGCGTGCTGCGCATCGGCACGAGTCTGCGGCTCGGGCGCGAGCATGTGTCGCCCGCGCTCGTGCTGTTGCGTCGCCGCCATCCGGGGCTCGACATCTGGCTCGAACTGCTCGATCGCCGCGTCGATCTCGTTGGTGAGAACTTCGATATCGACATTCGCGTCGGCGAAGTGCAGGAACCGCATCTGATCGCGCACAAGATCGTCGAAAGCTTTCGGGTGCTTGCCGCCGCGCCCGCGTATCTCGAACGGCGCGGCATGCCGAAAACGCTCGCCGAACTCGCGCAGCACGACTGCCTGCTGTTTCGCGGCCGCGATCAGCGCTTCGGCGTCTGGCGGCTCGCCGGTCCCAACGGCGAGGAAAGCGTGAAAGTGACCGGGCCGATCGCGTCGAACCACAGCGACATCGTGCGGCAATGGGCCGAGGCTGGCTTCGGCATCGTGATGGGCTCGATCTGGGACGTCGCGTCGAGTCTGCAAAATGGCACGCTCGTGCCGGTCCTGCCCGCGTATCGGCAACGCGCCGACGTATGGGCCGTGACATCGGCGCGTTCGTCGCATTCGGCGAAGATTCGGGTGTGCGTCGAGTTTCTCAGGCAGCAACTGACGATCGGTCCGTACGCCCTCGTGACCTCGGGTGTCGCCGGGTTCTAAAAGACGGGCGCGCGAAATTCTTACCGAACCATTACAGCGCAACGGCCCGAAAACAATCCGCCACTTTTTGTCCGCAATCCCTTCCGATTCTCTTCGCTAGCAGCTTCGCGCCGGCAGCAAAGTCTCGCCCCACGGGCCTGAGCGGCTGATCTCGCGCTGCGAAAATCTGCGTCCTTTACACATTTTTTCGTTGCGTCGGCGTCACGGAATTCGGAAAAAAGACCCGCACTCGACAGGACTTATTTCCAAATGTTTCTGAGACGTGTAATGATACTGATTCGCATTTAAGACGATTGCAGCGATAGCCGTGCTCAATCGCCCTCGCCGCGAACCTCCGGGCACTTTCAGGACGCCGCCGCCGGATTCCCGACGGCATTGCCCGCTCTTTTTTGATCGCAGGTCGATCGCGTCGGCAGACGAAAACCCGCTTCGCTGCCGATCTAACTAACAAGCATCGGGGAAACGACATGGTCAGAAAGAAGCCGCTTGCCGCGGCATTGGTTACTATTGCCGCGGTGCCTATGGCCGCGCCGCTTTACGCTCAAACCGCACCGCAGACCTCACCGCCCGCACAACAGGTCGCGCAGCAAGCGACTCCCGCCGACGGCGCACCCGCCGCCACCGCACCCGAAACCGCCGCCCTGCCCGCCGTCAACGTGACCGGCCAGGCCGACGCGCCCGACTTCCAGCCGGACGTATCGAGCGTGGGCGCGAAGGTGCCGACCGCACTGCGCGACATTCCGCAGGCCGTCGTCGTGGTGCCGAAGGCAGTGCTGAATTCGCAGGCGGTCAGCTCGTTCTCCGATGCGCTGCGTAACGTGCCCGGCGTCACGCTCGGCGCGGCAGAAGGCGGCCAGATCGGCAACAACATCAACCTGCGCGGCTTCTCGGCGCGCACCGACATCTACCTCGACGGTTTTCGCGATCGCGGCCAGTACTATCGCGACACGTTCAATCTGGAATCGATCGACGTGCTGTACGGCCCGTCGTCGCTGTATTTCGGACGCGGCTCGACGGGCGGCGTCATCAACCAGGTCAGCAAGCAGCCGAACATGAAACCGCGCGCCGATGTCTCGCTGCAGGCCGGCACGCACGACCGCTATCGCTCGACGGTCGACATCAATCAGCCGATGACGGATACCTCCGCGTTCCGCATCAACGCGTTCGGCCAGTCGCTCGGTTCGACGCGCGACGAGATGATCAACAAGGACTACGGCATCGCGCCTGAAGTGAAGTTCGGCATCGGCACGCCGACGCAGGTGACGCTGTCCGCGCTGATCCAGCACAACCGCGATCAGCCCGATTACGGCATTCCGCCGTTGAACGGCCATCCCGCGCCCGTCGATACGAAGACGTTCTACGGCTTCACCGACGACCGCACGATTCAGGATGTGCAGACCGTGAGCGCGCGCATCGAGCATCGCTTCGACGACATGTTCACGCTGCGCAACCAGACGCAGTTCAGCCACTACAGCACCGAAGCGCGCGCGACCAACGCGGCCGCCGTGCTGACGGGACCGCTCGGCACCTCGCCCGCGCTCTCGAACGGCAACTACACGACGCTGCCGCTGTCGTCGCTCTTCGTGCGTCTGCAGGGCAAGGACCGCAACATCAACGATCACTCGGTCTACAACACGACCGACGTGCAGGGCAAGTTCGCCACCGGCTTCCTGAAGCACGACATGCTCGCCGGCGTCGATCTGAGTCACGAAACGTACAGCAACCAGACCTTCACCGCGACCACGCCGGGCCTGCCGTCGAATACGCTCGCGATCGTGCCGCTGGTCGATCCGGCTTACGTGCCGCGTCCGGCGAACTATCGCGAAGTGGCGACCAATCTCGCGGAATCGAGCGCGAACGGCGTCGGTGTCTATTTGAACGACACGATCTCGATCGGCGAGCACTGGAAGTGGATCGGCGGCGTGCGCTGGGATCGCTATGAAGCGGCGATCAACAATTCGATCAACGCGCCGGGCTACGCGACGCAGACGAACTACTTCACGAGCGTGCGCACCGGCGTCGTGTGGCAGCCGGCGGACTGGCAGTCGTACTACGTGTCGTACGGCACGTCGTTCGATCCGTCGCTCGAAGCGCTCACGCTCACCAACGGCCAGCAGAACCTGCCGCCCGAGCACAACAAGTCGTATGAAATCGGCTCGAAGTGGGATCTGCTGAACGGTGGTTTGTCGATCACGCAGTCGCTCTTCAACATCGAGAAGACCAACGCGCGGACGCTGGCTTCGGACGGCAGCTACTCACTCGATGGCAACGTCCGCGTGCGCGGCTACCAGTTGGGCGTGGCGGGCCACATCACGAAGCAGTGGCAGATGTTCGGCGGCTACACCTACATGGACGGCACGATTCTGCAGGCCTTCGACGGCACGCAAGGCAACACGCCCGCCAACACGCCGAAACACATGCTCACGCTGTGGACGACCTACGACTTCACGCCGGTATGGCAGGTTGGCGGCGGGCCGTCGTATGTGTCGTCGCGCTATGCGGCGAACAACAATCTGGTCGAAGTGGGCGGTTACGTGCGCTGGGACGTGATGGCCGCGTATCATCAGAAGCGCTACGATATCCAGTTCAACGTGCAGAACCTGTTCGACAAGAAGTACTACGACGCCCTGATTCCGTCCGATGGCGGACGCGCGGTGCCGGGTCTTGGCCGCACGTTCATCGCGACGTTGAATTACCGCTTCCGTTGATGTAATGCGCGCGCGCCGTGTGATACGCGGCGCGCGTTCGAAGGCAATAACAATGATCCTCTCGATACCGAATGTGCTGAGCGTTGAAGACGCCGCCGCGATGCGCGCGCGACTCGACACCAGCGAATCATGGGTCGATGGCCGCGCGACCGCGGGCTATCAGGGCGCACCGGTCAAGCGCAACATGCAGATTGCGGAAGGCTCGCCGATCGCGCTCGAACTGGGCGATGCGATCGTCGGCGCGCTGGAGCGGCATCCGCTGTTCATCAGCGCGGTGCTGCCCAACCGCGTGTATCCGCCGCTGTTCAATCGCTATGAAGGCGGCATGCATTTCGGCAGTCATGTCGATGGCGCGATCCGCATCGTGCCCGGACATGGCGCGCGCGTGCGCACCGATGTATCGGTCACGCTCTTTCTCACGCCGCCCGAGGAGTATGACGGCGGCGAGCTGATCATCGAAGATACGTATGGCCTGCAGGAAGTGAAGCTGCCGGCGGGACATGCGATCGTCTATCCCGCGACCAGTCTGCATCAGGTGCGGCCCGTCACGCGTGGCGCGCGCGTATCGAGCTTCTTCTGGGCGCAAAGCCTCGTGCGCGACGATGCGCAACGCTCACTGCTGTTCGATCTCGACAACTCCATTCAACGCCTGAACGCGACCAACGGCGACGAAGCCGCGAAGCGCTCACTCGTCGGCTGCTATCACAACCTGTTGCGCATGTGGAGCGATACGTAAGTCAGGCCGCGCGCAGCACGTTCGCACGCGCCTGCCCGACTTCCGCGAGCAACGCTTCGTCGCGCGCGATGACATCGGGCAGATGCGCGCGCAGGAATTCCACCCACGTGCGCGTCTTCGCATCGACGAACTTGCGCGACGCATAGAGCGCATAGAGATTCGTGCGCTGCAACGTGTGATGCGGCAACACGCGCACGAGCGAGCCGTTGCGCAATCCTTCGATCGCCGCATAGAGCGGCAACATGCCGATGCCCATGCCTTCGCGAATCGCCACCGCGAGCGATTCCGCGATGTTCACCTGCACCGTGCCATTGATCTGCAAGGTCTCGCGGCCCTCGGGATTTTCGAGCGTCCATTCACGCGCGGAAAACGCGGGCGTCTGCAAGGTCAGGCAATCGTGCTGCGCGAGATCGGCGGGGGTTTCGGGCGCGGCGCGCGTGCGCAGATAATCAGGCGATGCGCACAGGATGCTGAAGGTCGCACCGAGCTTGTGCGAGATGATCTCCGAATCCGACAACGCGCCCGCCGACACCACGGCCACGTCGCTGCTGCCTTCGAAAAGATCGGGCATGCGCTGCGACAGCGTGAGCTCGACTTTCACATCGGGATAGAGCGCGCGATATCGGGCGATGGCCGGCAGGATGTAATGCTGTCCGACGCTCGCGAAGCTGAACATGCGCAAGGTGCCCGACGGATGTTCGTGCGCGCAGCTCGCTTCTTCTTCCGCGCCGTCGATGTCGGCGAGAATCTGCCGCACGCGCTTCAGATAGCGTTCGCCCGCCGATGTGAGCGCGAGACGCCGCGTGGAGCGGTTCATCAGGCGCGTGCGCAAATGGGCTTCGAGTTCGGAGACGGCGCGCGACATCGCGCCGGTGGTCGAGTTCATCGACTGAGCCGCAGCCGTGAAGCTGCCGGCTTCGATCACGCGGGTGAAGACCCGCATGTTCTGTAGGGTATCCATCAAACCGTCACAATCACTTCGGAAGCGCTATTGTCCGCTTTTCCGCGCGATCGATTGTTGTTGAATCCGGAAAGAATGTTCCCTGATTCCCACATTAATCCGCCAGGATGCTTTGCCTACAATCGGCGTCTTCATTCATGAGCATCGGTGTCCCGGCGGATAGCATGTCGTTTCTGGAAGCACGCTTGTCGACGCGCGACTGGCTCGCCACCGACGGCCACGTCTGGCTGCATCTCGCGAAGACGCTGCTTGCCGCGTTCCTCGCGATGGGCATCGCGATGCGTTTCGAACTGCCGCAGCCGCGCGTCGCGATGACGACCACCTTCGTGCTGATGCAGCCTTTCTCCGGCATGGTGCTCGCGAAAAGCGTCTATCGTTTCGCGGGCACCGCGCTCGGCATGCTGGCCGCGCTCGTGCTGGGCGCCGTGTTCGTGCAGCAGACTGAACTCTACGCGCTCGCGCTGACGATATGGGTCGCCGCATGCACCGCGCTTGCCGTGCGCTATCGCCAATTCCGCTGGTATGGGTTCGTGCTCGCGGGCTATACGGCTGCGCTGATCGGCATTCCCGCCGTCACCGATCCGAACAGCCTGCTGATCGCGACGCTCACGCGCGGTGCGGAAGTCATGCTCGGCATCGTGTGTTCGAGTATTGTCAGCGCCCTTGTTTTTCCGCGTCACGCGAGCGCAACGCTCATCTCTTCGCTCGATGCGCGTCAGACGCGTTTCGCCGCCTTCGCTGCCGACGTGTTGCGCGCCCGTCTTTCGCGCATCGCGCGTGAACGCCGGTTCGCCGATTTCGTCGATGAAATCGTCGGCTTCGAAGCGACACGCAGTTTCGCAGCGTATGAGTCGCCCGCGATGCGCGTCGGCAATGGCCAGCTCGCGCAACTCAACAGCGCGTTCATGGATGCGTGCGCACGCCTGCATGCGCTCGATCAGTCGATGAAACGTCTGCGTGCAAACGACAACACGCGATGCGCACACGACGCCCTCAAGCCGTTCCTCGAAGAAGTCGCGCGCATTTTCGAACACGCGTCGCTGAACGTGCATCTCGACCGCTACAAGGCGACACTGCCGAAACGCCTGCGCGACGCACAACGCAATCTCCCGAACAGCGATCACGGGACTCGACTCGACTTCACGACATCGGCTGAGCTTCTGCATCGCTTCATCGTCGATACGATTCGCTATGTGTCGATAGCGCATGGAGACGCTTCGAACGAACGCGCATCTACGCGATATGAAGCGAAAACTAATCGCTTCGTCGTCGCGGCGACCTTCATGCGCACGGGCATCGTCATTGCCGCGGCCGCGTGGTTCTGGATCGCCACGGCGTGGCCGAGCGGCGGCTACGCGGTGATCGGCGCGACACTCGCTTGCGGGTTGTCGTCGGCATCGGCACGGCCGTCGACGTTCATCGCGCAGATGGGCGCTGGCGCGGCGCTCGCCATCTTTACCGGCTATATGTTTCTGTGTCACGTCTACCCCGCGATCGATGGCTTCGCGCTCCTGTGCGCGATGCTCGCGGCGCCGCTCGCGGCAGGCGCATTCCTCGCGATGCGCCCCGCCAGCGCGGGATATGGCATCGGCTTTTGCGTGTTCTTCTGCCTGCTCGCCGCGCCGGATAACCGCATCGTCTACGATCCCGCGCTGCTGCTCAACAACGGGCTCGCCGTGCTCGTCGCGATGCTCGGCGCGGCCATCGCATGCGCTGTGGTCGTGCCGCCGCGCACGTCGTGGCTCGTCGGCAGGACGCTCGCGGAACTGCGTGCGCAGGCCGCGCTCGCGTGCGAAGGAAAACTCGCGGGACTCGGCGAGCGCTTTCATTCGGGCACGCACGATCTGATGTTCCAGTTGCGTGGATTGCTCGCGCGGCGTTCGCGCGAACATCGGCATGCGCTGTCATGGATGCTCGTCACGCTCGAAGTCGGACAGGCGATGATCGATCTTCGTCACGCAGCGCGCGTGTTGCCTGTGCAGCGTACGCCCGATGCATTGCGCATTGCATGGAACACGTCGCTCGCGCGCGTATTGCGCGATATCGCCGTGCTGTTTCGCACGCCAGACAGCACGACATTGCGCCGCGCGATCGGCTCGGTCGTCGCGTCGATCCTGATCGCGGAGAGCATGCTCGATCTCGCGCACGGCGATCGCGAAGCGCGCCACGACATGCAGCGCGTGCTCGCGTGTCTGCACTTCATCCGCACCGCGCTCGTCGATCCCGATGCGCCTTTCGTTCCTCCACATGGAAATGTGTCTTCCTGGCGCAGCGATTAATTCGCGGCATCGTGCGTCCTATAGTGAGGACGATTCATCGCCGGCGCGCTCATTTGTCGCAACTTCATGGCGGGTCCAAAGCATCGAATTGGACAAAGCTCAACGTCGCACCGCATTGAAACAATGTCTTTCAACGCTGCGACTTCGACAGCAGTGCGCGCTACCTATAATCGCCTTCGTTTTAACGAAGCCCTAGAAGATAGACGTCGATGCACGAAGACCGTATTCGCTGTGCCGCCTTGCGCGGAAAGATCACCTCGGCCGCCGACGCGGCGCAACTCGTTCGCGACGGCATGATCGTCGGCGCGAGCGGCTTCACGCGCGCAGGCGACGCGAAGGCCGTGCCACGAGAAATCGCACGGCGCGCTCGTGAGGAAAACGAACCATTGCGCATCACGCTCATGACGGGCGCGTCGCTCGGACATGACACAGATCGCATTCTGACCGAAGCAGGCGCCATCGCGCGCCGCCTGCCCTTTCAAGTCGATACGACCTTGCGCCGCGCGATCAATCGCGGCGACGTGATGTTCGTCGACCAGCACCTGTCCGAGACCGTGGAGTTGTTGCGCGCGAATCGTCTCGGCAAGCTCGATCTCGCGATCATCGAAGCGGCCGCGATCACCGAAACGGGCGGCATCGTGCCGACGACTTCGGTCGGCAACTCCGCGAGCTTCGCGATTCTCGCGGAACGCGTGATCGTCGAGATCAACCTGTCGCAGCCGGCCTCGCTCGAAGGCCTGCACGATATCTGGATTCCCGAGCGCCGCCCCGCGCGCGAGCCGCTGCCGATCATGCGTCCGCATGACAGGATCGGCGTCGCGGCCATCGATATTCCCATCGAGAAGATCGCCGCGATCGTCATCACGGATACGCCCGACAGCGCGTCCACCGTCCTGCCCGCCGACGAGGACACCGCACTGATCGCCGGCCATCTGATCGAGTTTTTTCAGCACGAAGTGTCGCGCGGACGCTTGCCAAAGAAATTGCCGCCGCTTCAGGCGGGCATCGGCACGATCGCCAATGCGGTGCTGTCGGGGTTCGCGTCATCGCCGTTCGAAGCGCTGACGATCTATTCCGAAGTGCTGCAGGACTCCACCTTCGATCTGCTCGATTCCGGCAAGGCCACGTTCGCTTCGGGCGCGTCGATCACGCTGTCGGCGCAGCGGCACGCGAAAGTGTTCAGCCAGATCGACCGCTATCGCGACCGGCTCGTGTTGCGTCCGCAGGAAGTGAGCAACCATCCTGAAGTGATCCGCCGTCTCGGGCTCATCGCGATCAACACGGCGCTCGAAGCCGACATCTACGGCAATGTGAATTCGACCCATGTCGGCGGCACGCACATGATGAACGGCATCGGCGGTTCCGGTGATTTCGCGCGCAATGCGGCCTATGCGATCTTCGCGACGAAATCCGTCGCGAAGGACGGACGCATTTCGAGCATCGTGCCGATGGTGCCCCATTGCGACCACAACGAGCACGATGTCGATATCGTCGTGACCGAGCGCGGGCTCGCCAACCTCACCGGCCTCGCGCCCCGCGAGCGCGCGATGAGCGTGATCCAGCACTGCGCGCACCCGCTTTACCGCGATCTGTTACGCGACTATTACCGCGATGCAGCAGCGCTCGGCGGACATACGCCACATCGTCTCGATCAGGTATTTTCGTTCCATACGCGCTTCGCGGCGAGCGGATCGATGTTGCCCTGAAGCGGCGTCGCGCGCATTATGCTGCGCCGCGAAAGCGAATGGCGCGCGACAACGAAGCCGTTACATGAAGATTAGGCGCACAATGGCGGGAGCCCGCTTGGGCTGGCGAACAGGAGGAGCACCATGAACGCCATCACCTGGGTTCTTGCCGCCGACGGCAGCCGCGCCCGCATCTTCGAGACGCAAGGATTGAAGGTGGAGTTGCGGCAGGTCGAGGACCTCAGGAATCCGGCGCCGCGCACGGCGGAAACAGCAGAGAAGGATCGCGAGAAGTTCGCGCGGACGGTGGCCGAATTTCTCGAAGAGTGTCGCCTGCATCAACGATTCGATCGCTTGCGTCTCGCGGTCGACCCAAAATTTCTCGGCCTGCTGCGCGATCATCTGAGCAGCGAAACGCGCAAGCTCGTCTATGAGGAAATCAGCAACGACGTGTCGAACATGGACACGCGAGATATCCGCCGTCATCTCGACCGGCCTTGATCATCGCTTGCGGCGCGCCGTTTCCCGTCACGCGAAACGGCGCGCCGCGCGTCACGCCGCGGGCGTGATGTTCTGATTGCTGCGGAACAGGTTGTCCGGATCGTAGCGCTGCTTCACTTTGGCGAGCCGCTCGTAGTTCGGTCCATATGCCGCCTTCACGCGATCGCCCTCTTCTCCCGTCATGAAGTTCACGTAGACGCTGCCGATCGCATGCGGCGTCATTGCGGCGAACATGTCGCGCGCCCACTTCGTGCACTTCTCGTCGTCGGCGGCATCGCTCCAGCGGCCGTGAATGTTGATCGTATAGATCGAATCGCGATTCGCGTAGGCCGTTGCATCCACGCTCACGCGGTTCGTCTGCCCGCCCATCGCGCCGATAAAGACCTCGCACTGATTCGACGGCAGCGTCCCCACGGCATTCGTCAGGATATCGAACGTTTCATCGTTGAGCTTCGAGAAGTTGTGCGATTTCCAGTAATTGCGCTCGCCGGGCGTGAGCAGCGGATCGAAGGCCTTTTGCCATGCGGCGAAAGGCATCGGACCAAGATGTTCGCCGTAGGGTGTGCCGAAGCTGCGTATCGGCGCGAGCGCACGTTCGCCGTTTTCAACCGGCCCGACATAACAGCTTGCAAGCACGACGACCGGTTTCCCATGCGCGTCTTCTGGCAGGAACGGCAGCGGCGGCGCGAGCCGCAACACGGCCCATACGGTCAGGTCGTCGGGACATTGCGCAACGAACTCGCGATACTTCGGCAGCACGTCATCCGCCTGTTCGAGCGGATAGACGACGAGACCGCCGTAGATCTCGGGACCGACCTCATGCAACTGATATTCGAATAGCGTGACGACGCCGAAATTGCCGCCGCCGCCGCGCAGCGCCCAGAAGAGTTCGGGCTCGCTTTCGGCGCTGACGCGTCGCCATTTGCCGTCGGCCGTGACGATTTCGGCTGCGACGAGATTGTCGACGGTCACGCCGAACTTGCGGCTGATCCAGCCGAAGCCGCCGCCGAGCGTGAGACCCGCGACGCCCGTCGTCGAGTTGATGCCGAGCGGTGTCGCGAGACCGAAGGCCTGCGCTTCGTGATCGAAGTCGGAGAGCAACGCACCGGGCTCGACATAGGCGCGCTTCGCCTGCGGATCGATCCGCACGGATTTCAGCGCGGAGAGATCGATCATCAATGCGTCGTCGCTGACTGCGCTGCCCGCGATGTTGTGCGATCCGCCGCGAATCGAGACCAGCACGCCATTGCTGCGCGCGAACGCGAGCGCGGCGATCACGTCCGCCGTGCCCGCGCAACGCACGATGAGCACGGGGCGCCGGTCGATGGTCGCGTTCCAGACCTTGCGTGCTTCGTCGTAGTCGGTATCCGACGGTGAGATGACCCTGCCTCTCACCGACGCCTTGAGGGTGTCGATCGCTTCGCCTGAGATGTTCGTCATTGTGAGACCTCGCTGCTATATGACGCGCTGCGACGTGCCCGACCCTGCCAGCTGGTACGGCGAAAGCGCAAGGAACCCGCTAAAGGATCACGCAGGGCATGTCGATCGGATGCACACCGGAGAGACCACGAAAGCGGGGAAGAATTGCGACGATCGGACGCTTCGGTCCGCTTGTTGATTTAATGCCGGGACCTACGCGATGTAAAGTGCCCGACCAGTTAAATCGTGCACGCGATCTAGCATGTATCGGACAAAGTTGCCGGTATGAGCGATTAGCGAATGCAGTGCTTCATGGGTTGCTGTGTATTCCTTATTTAATGATTTTTTTAAGGAAACCATGGTTTAACAGCATGAAAAAAGCGCGCCGATGAACTGGCGCGCTGCACCCGCTAGACATCGCCGAAAACGCGCGATGTCTGACTGAATCTTCTCCACTCAAGCCCGCTCCAGCACCGCCATCTCCCGCACCACCACCAGCAGCATCGAAAGACTCGCGCCGCCACTCGCGCGCAGCTCCGCCAGCAGCCGCGTATACCGCTCGAGCGCCGCTTCACGCTTCGCGCGCCAGCTTTCGACGATGACATCCGGCGTATCGATGCCGCGCGATTGCTCCAGCGCGCTCACCGTCAGCGCGCGCTTTAGCCGCGCGAGCTCTTCCATCGCCGCCGCGCGCGCGAGCAGATCCCAGTGCGTGGCGATCGGCAGCGCCATCGCCCGTTCGGCGATGCCGCGATAGTCGAGCAGCGTGCCGATGCCGAAGTACACGCTCGCGACGAGCTCCAGATTGCGCTCCGAGCACGCCGCCACTTCCGCGCTGTCGAGCACCGCCGTCGCAATCTCGCCGCTCGCGACGCGCGCCGCGAGCGTGCTTTCGACGCCCGCGTCTTCCAGATCACGCCGGCGCGCATACCACGCGTCGAGCTGCGTTGCAGGCAGCAGCGCGGGCAGTTGCGGCGCGAGCCGTTGCGCGGCCTCGCGGCAACGCGCGAGCACGCCCTTCGCCTCGTTCGCGCCCGCGCCGTTATGGTTCAGATGGCGCAGGAACCACAGCGACGTTTCATCGAGCAAACGCACGACATCGACGAACATGCGTGCCTGCACTTCATCCGCGACGATATTGTCCAGGCCGTCGATGCTGCGCCACAGATCGTCGAGATCGAAGACATCGCGCGCCATCAGCGCCGCGCGCACGATATCGCTCGGGCGCGCGTCGGTCTCTTCCATCAGCCGATGCACGAAAGTGCAGCCCACGCGATTCACGAGCGCATTGGTCAGATGCGTCGCGAGGATTTCGCGCTTCAGCGGATGGTGCTGCATCGTGGCGCTGTAGCGCTGTTGCAGAGGCTTCGGGAAATAGTCGGGCAGCATGTCGGCGACGAGCGCGTCTTCGGGCACGTCGGATTCGAGCAGTTCGTCGTAGAGCCACATCTTGCCGTACGCGAGCAGCACCGCGCGCTCAGGCGAAGTAAGCCCCGACTTCGCAGCCGCGCGCTCGGTGATTTCGTCATCGGACGGCAGAAATTCGATCCGGCGCTTCAGACGCCCCGCGCGCTCCAGAAAGCGCATCATGCGCGCTTCGGCATCGAGCGTCTCGGCTTCATGTCGCTTCGCGATCGACAGCGCCTGCGTCTGCGCGTAGTTGTCCTTCAGCACGAGCAGGCCGACTTCATCGGTCATCTCCGCGAGCAGCGCGTTACGTTGCTTCTCGGTCATCTCGCCATCGGCGACGACGAGGCCAAGCAGGATCTTTATATTAACTTCGTGATCCGAACAATCCACGCCTGCTGAATTATCAATCGCATCCGTATTCATGCGCCCGCCATGCTGCGCGAACTCGATACGCCCCAGTTGCGTGAAGCCCAGATTGCCGCCTTCCGCGACCACCTTCGCACGCAGTTCCGCGCCGTTCACGCGCACGGCGTCATTCGTGCGATCGCCGACCTGCAGATGCGTCTCCGCGCTCGACTTCACATACGTGCCCACGCCGCCGTTGTAGAGCAGATCCGCTTCGGCGAGCAGGATCGCGCGCATGAGTTCGTTCGGCGCGAGCACCGACGCGTTGATGCCGAGCGCCGTCTGCACTTGCGGCGAGATCGGAATCGACTTCGCCGTGCGCGGATAGACGCCGCCGCCCGTCGAGATCAGCGCGGTATCGTAATCGGCCCAACTGGAGCGCGGCAGCGCGAAAAGACGCGCGCGCTCCTCGAAGCTTTTTGCCGCATCGGGCGTCGGATCGAGAAATATGTGTCGATGATCGAACGCCGCGAGCAATCTGATATGGCGCGACAGCAGCATGCCGTTGCCGAACACGTCGCCGGACATGTCGCCGACGCCGACCACGGTGAAATCGGTCGTCTGCGTATCGAAGTTCATTTCGCGGAAATGGCGCTTCACCGATTCCCACGCGCCGCGAGCGGTGATGCCCATCTTCTTGTGGTCATAGCCGACCGAGCCGCCGGACGCGAATGCATCGTCGAGCCAGAAACCGTATTCATGCGCGATCGCGTTCGCGTAGTCCGAGAACGTGGCCGTGCCCTTGTCGGCGGCGACGACGAGATACGGATCATCCGGATCATGGCGCACGACATCGGGCGGCGGTACGATGCCATCGGGCGTTCGGTTGTCGGTCACATCGAGCAGGCCGCGCAGGAACATCTGATAGCACGCGACACCTTCGTTGAGAAACGCCTCGCGGTCCGTCACCGGCGGCGGATTCTTCACGACGAAGCCGCCCTTCGAACCCACCGGCACGATCACGGTGTTCTTCACCATCTGCGCCTTCATGAGGCCGAGCACTTCGGTGCGGAAATCCTCGCGCCTGTCCGACCAGCGCAGCCCGCCGCGCGCGACACGTCCGCCGC
This sequence comes from Caballeronia pedi, assembly GCF_001544915.2. GTDB lineage: Bacteria > Pseudomonadota > Gammaproteobacteria > Burkholderiales > Burkholderiaceae > Caballeronia > Caballeronia pedi. The sequence continues at coordinate 156,900 of NZ_FCOE02000005.1, forward strand.
GCAAATGCACGCCTTCGACGCGCGGCGCATAGACCCAGATTTCGAACATCGGCTTGGGTTCGGGCAGGCCCGGCACTTTCGAAGGATCGAGCTTGAACGAGACATACGGACGCGGCTGGCCGCTTGCGTCGCGATGAAAATGGTTCGTGCGCACCGTCGCGGTGATAACGCCGAGGAACTGACGCAGGATGCGGTCTTCGTCGAGATTCGGCACTTTGTCGAGCGCCGCTTCGATATCGGCGAGCACGCGTTCCGCGGCCTTGTCGCGCTCGTCCATCGCGCCCCCGCGCGCGGGATCGAAACGCACCATGAAGAGTTGCAGCAGCTTCCGCGCGATCAGCGGATTGCCGATCAGCGCGCGCTCGATATATGCATCGCTGAAGGTCGAGCCGACCTGCCGCAGATACTTCGCATACGCGCGCATGATGGTCACGTCGCGCGCGCCGAATTCCGCGCGCAACACGAGGCGGTTGTAGTCGTCGTTCTCGATCTCGCCCGACCACACGCTCGCGAACGCGTTTTCGAAAAGCGGCTTCACGCGGTCGATATCGAATTCCACATCGTCTTGCAATTCGAGCCCGAAATCGTGGATCCACGCATTGGGCGCGCCGGTCGGCTCGATCAGATACGGACGTTCTTCATCGACGCGCACACCGAGATGTTCGAGCATCGGCAGGCTGTGCGACAGCGCGATCGGATCGCCGACGCGATACACCTTGAAGCGGAACGCGCGCTTGCCCGCTTCGATCGGCCGATACAGGCTCATCGAGAGACCGCCGGGGCGCGTGTGCGTCGCCTCGATCAGTTCGATGTCGCGCACCGCCGTGCGCGCCGGATAATCTTCGCGATAACCCGCCGGGAACGAATCGGCATAACGTTGCAGCAGCCGGTTGCCGGCTTCCTCGCCGTGGCTGTCGATGAGCGCATCGGCGAGATCGTCCTGCCAGCGGCGCGCGACCTGCACGATGCGCGCTTCGAGTTCGCGCGTATCGACTTCGGGCATCGCACCCCGGTCGGCACGCACGACAATGTGGATGCGCGCGAGCGGCGACTCCGACAGCAGCGGCGTGAACTCGATGCTCTTGCCGTTGAACGCCTCCATCAACACCTTGCTGATGCGGCGGCGCAAGTCGGTGTTGAACTTGTCGCGCGGCACGAACACAAGGCACGACACGAAGCGGTCGAAGCGGTCGCGCCGCACGAAAAGGCGCGTGCGCTGATGTTCCTGCAAGCGCAGCACGCCGAGCGCGATATCGAAGAGCACGTCTTCATCGGCCTGAAACAGCTCGTCGCGCGGATACTGCTCCAGCACTGAAATGAGCGACTTCGCCAGATGCCCTTTCTCCAGAAAGCCCGCGCGCCGCACGATGTTCGCGCACTTGCGCCGCACGATCGGGATTTCGGAAGTCGGCACGAGATACGCCGTGGACGTATAGAGGCCGAGAAAGCGCCGCTCGCCGGTCACCTTGCCATCGGGCGACGTGCGCTTCACGCCGACATAGTCGAGATAGCCCGGCCGATGCACCGTCGCGCGCGAATTGGCCTTCGTCAGAAAGATGGGCGCCGCGCCTTCGATGATCGCGGCCGCGCCCGGCGGCAGCGGCGTCACGTCGCCCGTCGACGAAGCACGCAAGGTCTCGCGCAGAATCCCCAGGCCCGATCCCGGCACGCCGCGCAACGCAAATCCGCCTTCGTGCCCGACGAGTTCGTAATCGCGGCAACCGAGGAAGGTGAAATGATCCGCGACCATCCATTCGAGGAACGCGCGGGACTCGATGCCATCGGGCGTGGTGTCGCGCGCCTTCAGTTCGCCGATCGCGACGCGCGCCGACTCGGTGACCTTCGGCCAGTCTTCGACCGCCGCGCGCACGTCGCCCAGCACGCGCGCGATGCTGTCGCGCACCTCCTCCAGACGCTCGCCGTCGCTGCAGCGGTCAACTTCGAAATGGATGAACGATTCGAGCTCGGAATGCGTGTCGCCCGCTTCGGCGTGGCCCTGCCCGATGCGCTCGATCTCGCCCGCATGCGCGCCCTTGCCGGCGCGCCACACGCGAAACACCGGGTGAATAGCCGAATGCAACGCGAGACCGAGCCGGTTGAGTTCCATCGTCACGGAATCGACGAGAAAGGGCATGTCGTCGTTGACGATTTCGACCACCGTGTGATCCGAATGCCAGCCGTGCTGCTCCAGATTCGGGTTGTACACGCGCAGCACCTCGCGCCCGCGCACGAACTTCTGCGCTGTCTGCCAGTGCGCCATCGCGGCGCCGTAGAGGTCGGCGACATCGCGGCTCGCGATGTCCTCGACGTCGACCTGCTCGTAGTAATAGCGAAGAAGCGGCTCGATGACCTTGAAGCTGGCTTCCGGCAATCGTGCTTTCGCAAACTCCAGAAGATCGTTGATGAGGTGTTCGACCCGCGCTTCGTTCTTGACCAGCATGGTGTCCTCCCGAGGCTTTCGGTTGCGATGCGGTTGCGGCACGCTCTTCGAATCAAGGAGATTATGCGCCGGCCCGAGGTTTTGTCCGCGAGTCGGCCATGTGCGGTTGCACAACGACGGTGCGCACCTTTACGTTACGTTAGCCGTGCAGCGTGACCTTTGCGCGACATCGGCTTTCGGCTATTGTCGAGAGCGACGCATCGAGCCGAGGGAGGCATTCCATGCAGAACAGCACGCAAGAGTCAGCGCAGCAAACGGTCGTCACGGTGCGGCCGCAGCAGGAAATCGCGACGGTTCAGCGCCTGCCGTATTTCATCGGGTTGTCGGCGGCGACGGCGGGCACGCGCGGCCTCGCGATGCACCTCGTCGTCGTGCCGCCGGGCGGGCATGGCGAGCCGCATGTCCATGTGGGCTACGAAACGGGCATCTACATACTGGAAGGGCGCATCGAGACGCGCTATGGGCCGGGACTGGCGGAATCGGTCATCAACGAGCCGGGCGACTTCGTGTTCATTCCCCCCGGCGTGCCGCATCAGCCGGTCAATCTGAGCGCAACCGAGCCGGCTCGCGCCGTGATCGCCCGCAACGACGCGAACGAAGCGGATCGCGTCGTGCCGTACGATCCGAAGGAAGTCCCGGCGCCTCAGTAGCCGGACGCGCCCATGCCCGGCAGATCGACATAGCCGGTGTCGGAGAAGCGCGCGCCGCCGAACGCGCCGCCCGCGAGCCTGCCGCGCACCGCATACGACACCTTGCTGACGGTGTCGCCGTTCGCGAAGCCGAATGCCTGGCGCGCGACCGAGAACGCCGACACTGTCACTGGCACCGACACGATCGTCTCGCCGAAACGCGGTACCGTGCCGCGCTGATCGCTCACGCCGCTCGCGAACGCGCGGCCGTTGAGGTCGAGATCGAGCGCGACGCCGTCGAAGTCGATCGGTGCGTCGTTCGGGTTCTGCACGCGCAGTTTCACCGCGAAGCGCATTTCGAGCCCCTGCCCTTCGAGCGGCTCGATGCCCGCGACGCTCACGCGCATCGCGTCGCGATTGAAGAAGCCTGCGCAGCCGTCGAGCGCGAGCATCGCGAGCAGCACGGCGAAGAAAAGGATGAAGCGATTGCGCGTGTGGTTCGTTTTCATGACGGCGGGTCTCCTCGCGTTATCGTTCAGAAATGCAGCGCGTTCAGCAGCATGCGCCCATACGCATGATGAAACCAGACATCGTCGATGACGAACAGCGCCGCGGCCCACGCAGCCATCACGATGATCAGATCGCAATGCCCGCTCGTCCACAGCCTGAGCGAATGACGTCCGACGATCCACGGCACGCCGAGCGGATTCGGCCAGTCCGCAAGCAGATGCATGATGCCGCCGCACGCGAAGCCGAACGCGACCGGCGCCGCCGGATGCCGCCCGAGAAAATGATACGAAAGCGCGAGCAGCGCCGCCCAGCCGATGCCCCAGTGCGTGAGCGTGCGATGCGTGATCCAGAGCCTGCGCGCACGCGTCCACCAGGCGACTTCGAGCCAGTCGGGCGCGGTTGCGCCCGCGACGCCGGCCAGCAGCGCAAGCACGCCGGACACCATGTCCGCGCTCGCTGCTGCCGGCGGATGCATCACGACCGCCGCCGCGATGATCCCAGCCGCCCATCCGGTCGCGTGATGCGCCTTGCTCGATGCCATGAATGACCTGCCCTTGTCGCCCTTGCCGAAAGAGCGCGCATGTTCGCACGGCGGACCCACCCGAAGCCGGGCTGAAACATAAACTTACGGAATTGCGCGCATCGAAACACGCTTGTGATCACAACGGCGGCGAGGCGGCGCGGCGTTGACTAGAATGGTTGCTAGATTGCTGCGCAATGCTCGCTGCGGACGCTGCCCGATGCGTCTCACGTCTGTCTGCGCAGCGCGCATTGAACGTATCCATTCGAATCCAGCCGTCATGCAACAACTGAAATACCTGAGCGCCTACCCGAACACGCTTCAGGACAAGGTGCGCCGACTGATCGCTCAGCAACAACTGGGCGCTTACCTCGAAGCACGCTATCCGAACAAGCACGCGGTCCAGTCCGACCGCGCGCTCTACGACTATTGCTCAGACCTGAAGCAGGAATTCCTGCGCGTCGCGCCCGCGATCGACAAGGTCTTCTACGACAGCAAGCTCGATGTGCTGCGTCACGCGCTCGGTCTGCATACCGCGATCTCGCGCGTGCAGGGCGCGAAGCTCAAGGCGAAGAAGGAAATACGCATCGCGTCGCTGTTCAAGGACACCGCGCCGGAGTTTCTTCGGATGATCGTCGTGCATGAGCTCGCGCATCTGAAGGAAAGCGATCACAACAAGGCGTTCTATCGGCTATGTGAGCTGATGCAACCGGGCTACCATCAGACCGAGTTCGATCTGCGGCTCTATCTCACGCATCGCGATCTCATCCGCACCAGGGCGGCGTGAAGTCTTGCTGCGCCGCATCAATATGACCACGCGAGCGCCGCGGCGTATCCTGAAGGCGCGTCGAGCGCGAGCGCGTCGAACGCGCTTGCTTCGCGCGTGAGCGCATAGCGAATGCCGGCGCGCGGCAGAACAGAAAAGCCGCTCATCGTGATGGCCCCGCCGCCGATGCCATCGCCGTGCGCCTTCAACACCGCTTCCTTCACTGTCCAGCAGTCGAAAAATGCGCGGCTTTGTGCGGCTTCGTCCGTCATTGCTTCGATTTCCTCGCGGTCGATGCCTGCGAGCACGGCGGGCGCCAGTTCGCGCCAATGGAACGTCGCGCGCGCTTCCTCGATATCGACGCCCACACGCCGCGCCAGCGATACCGCGATCAAGCCATGATCGCCCGAATGCGACACGTTGAAGTCCGGCGCGTTTGGATGCGCGAGGAACGGCCTGCCCCTTTCATCGGCGTCCAGCACGAGGCTCGCTGCATCGATGCCGGTCTCGGCCGCGAGCACGTAGCGCAGCGCGCAGCGCACGGAGCCGAAGCGGGCGGCGTCCGCGTGACGCAGAAAGCGCGCGGCGCGCGCGCGTTCGCTCGCGTTCATCACCGCATAAGCCGGGCTGTCGAGCGGCATGGCGAAATCGATATCGATCCGCCACACGCGCACGTCGCCGGGCGCATCGGCGGGAAGCGGGATTGGCCGGACGTCGAAGGGAATCGTCGCTTCGGTCATTTGGGTGCGTATTGCGCCTCGCCGTTGCCGAAGGACCAGTTCTCTTTCTTCACTTCGACGAGACTGATGAACACGTCCTCGCGCCGCAGCTTGAGGCGCTCGTGCAGACCATCGGCGATGGCCTTGTAGAACGCGCTCTTTTTGGCGAGATCGCGGCCTTCGTTGAGCGTGACCTGGATCACGACGCAATCGTCGGTGCGGCTAATGCCGAGATACGTGCGGTCGATGATGAAATCGGTCGCGCCATGTTCCGCGACGATCTGAAAGCGATCGTTCTCGGGCACGTCGAGCGTCGCGCGCATCGCCTGGTAGACCACGTCGCCGATGGTGGCGCGATACGCGCTGTCCTTGCCTTTCTGCAGATCGATTCGAACGAGCGGCATGAGCTTCTCCTCGTGGATGGTTTCAACGATATTCCGGATGCAGCAGCAATTGCGGCAAGCCCGCGCGATCGACGTACACGACGGCGTTCTGCCCGAATTCCTTCATCAGCGCATCGGCGCTCGCGTGCGTCGCGCCGGGCACGAACAGACTCGCTTCGGCGACCCAGATGTTCATCGGATCGATGCCCTCGCCGCGCAGCGCGCGCAGCCCCAATTGCCCGACGCGCTCGATCAGCTTGCGCTGCCGCGCCGCGTTTTCTTCGGGCGCGAGCACATGGCCGAAAGGATTGAACGCCGTGACGAACACCGCGCTCTCGGCGTCGTGTTCCGCGAGCAGCGACGCCACCGCGCCATTCTTCACGCCGATCCTCATGTCGATGGCCGGCTGCGCTTCGATCCGGTAGATCGCGGCATGATACGCATCGAGCGTGGCGGCGGGCAGGCCGTGCGTGTGGCCGAGTTCGATCGGCTGGCCGTGCGGCGTCGCGCGCGCGGCCTCGTCCCATTCGACGCGCCGTCGCGCGAGCGTTTCCGCGCTTACACAGCCCTTCTCGGTCGTGAGCCGTTCCAGCGCGCTCAGCCAGTGCGTGTAGTAAGTATCACCGTGATCGGGATCGCCGGACGCCTGCGCGCCCTTGATCGCCACGCTCAGCGCGTGCGCCCACTCCTTCCACGTGAACACGCCGCGCTCGTACAACGCGAGCGTCATCGCGAAAGCCTGCGCTTCCCACGGCGCGCGGAATACCGGGCCGTCATCGTCGAAAGGCAGTTCGGGCAAGGCGGCGCGCAGTTCGTGCAGCTTCGGCTTCGGGTCGTTCGGGGTCATGTCACGCTGCATCGAGATACGGTTCCCAGCAGTCCACGCACACCGACGACGCCGTCGTGTCCGGTCCCCAGAGTTCGGTCGCAGCGAAACGCACGGTATAGAGCCAGTGCGGATGTTCGCCATGGCCGAGCGCGTTTTCATCGGGAAACACATGCGTGCCGCGCACCGCGACGATGCGCCCCGCCTTGCCCCGGCAATAACGCGGCAGACGCGTGTGCGTCGGTGGATTCATCAGCTTCGTGCGAACTTCCTCGCCGACGGCAAAGCGCGCGGGCGATGTCGCCGGACGTTCGACCGGCGAGCCGCGCAACAACGCCGCGCTCACGTCCGCAGCCTTTATCACGCGCACGTCCGGCTTCGCGGCGGCTTGCGAATGGCCGCTCGCGATTTCATCGGCGCTGGCGAGCCCTTTCGTCATCAGGAGCTTCTTCAAGCCCTCGAACCAGATTTCGTAGTAGCTGCTGCCGAGATATTGCGCGGGCGGCAGGCTCTCGCGCGCCGCGCGCGAGGTGTCGATGTTCCATTGTCCCGTTGCGCCCATTGCGAGCGTGACGGCCAGCACGCGCCGCTCCCAGTCTGCATGAAAAGGCGATGCGCCCGGCGCGTCGCACGCGTCGATCTCGACGGGACCGAAGGCCTGCATGCCGCCCATGTCGTGCGCCGCGTTCATGCCGATGCTCCCATTGCCTGCGATGGCGAAAGCGCGAGGCCCGTGCCGATCATCGAATCGCGCGTGACGAGGTCGGCGAGCGCGTCTTCGTCGAGATGGTCGGTGCCGGCGGGACGCGTCGGCACGACGAGATAGCGGACCTCGGCAGTCGAATCCCACACACGCAATTCGACCTGCGCGGGCAACTCGACGCCGAAGTCCTTCAGCACGCCGCGCGGATCGATCACCGCGCGCGAGCGATACGGCGCCGACTTGTACCAGACGGGCGGCAGCCCGAGCACCGACCACGGATAGCACGAGCACAGCGTGCAGACGACCATGTTATGTACGCTCTCCGTGTTCTCCAGCGCGACCATGTGCTCGCCCTGCCGCCCGCTGAAACCGAGCGATGCGATCGCGGCGGTGGCGTCGTCGAGGAGCCACGCGCGAAACGCCGGATCGCGCCACGCCTTCGCCACGACGCGCGCGCCATTGCGCGGCCCGACCTTGTGCTCGTACGTTTCGACGAACACATCGAGCGCCTGGCGGTCGATATAGCCTTTCTCGATCAGCAGCGATTCGAGCGCGCGCACGCGCAGATCCATCTCCGGCAGCACGCTGCCGGCGTGTTCGTGTTCGTGTTCGTGTTCGTGATGATGGGGATGATCGTGGCTCATGGGCGGGCTCGCGAATGGCGCAGACGTCACACGTTACCGGAGTGTGCGCGCGCGTGCAAACGCCGTCACGGCCCGCTCGCGCGCCGCCTATACTTGGATCAGCGTCTCATGTGAGGAGGACGCCATGACACGCAAATATATCGATTGCCGCGAGTGCCCGAGCGACGTGAAGTGCAGCGTCGCGCTGTGCGCGGACAGCGACGACGAGCTGATGGAAGCGGCCGTGCAGCATGCGGTCGCCGTGCATCAGCACACCGACTCGCCCGAACTGCGCTCGCAACTGAAGACCTTCTTCCACGACGGCACGCCGCCGGCCTGATCGCGGCATTTGCGCGTTCAGCCGAGCTCGAAAGTCGTCACGCCGAAGACATTCGCAAGCGGCACGTCCGGCGCCGCTCGGGTGTACATGCGCGCCGTTTCGAAAACGCTCTGCATCGAATGCTCGACGGCGAGCGCGACCGCCGCGGGATTGCTTTCGGGCACGTCGAGAAACACGGTCTCGCCCGGCAGGACGGATACGAGCGCACGAAAGAGCGCGCGTGCGGTCGTTAGATCGTCGGCGAAGAGCGGACCGATCTTGTGGCCCGTGCCGCAGCGACGGATCACGGCGAATCCGCGCAGCGCGTCGCCATCGAACGCGACGAGTGCGCGCGCGTTCGCTTGCGGCTGCGCCAGCCACGCGCGCAGGAACGCGGCGCGCGCGCAGGCGAACATGCGCGTGTCGTAGTCGAGCAGACGTTCGAAGGGAATGTCGAGCGCATCGACGATCGTCACGCCGTCCACTGGGTCTTCGTCCGAAGACGCGACGCCTTCGTAGCGCACATTGCGATACGCCAGCACGAAACCCGATTTCCGATAATTGGGCTGCTGCGCCAGCACGCCGTCGAGCCCGATGTTGCGCGCGCCGAGATAAGCCATGCCGTGGTTCCACAAACGCATGCCGAAGCCCTTGCCGCGCCAGTCCGGACACATGATATAGAGCCCGATGAACCCGAACGCATCGCCATACGCGACCGCCGAGATGCAGCCGATCGGCGCGTCATCCCAGGTGCCGACGAAGAAGCCGTGCGGATCGGCGGCGAAGAATGCGCGGGCGTCATCGAGGCCGGGGTTCCATCCTTCGGTCGCGGCCCACGAAAGCGCGATGTCGACATCGCTCGGCATCATGCGGCGCACGGCGAAGCGAGGGTCATCGGGGATCGCGTGTGACGGACAGGGAACGGACGACATGGGAAGCGCCTTGTCGAATGCAGATGCGTTCAGTGTCGCGCGTTTCTGGTGCAGGGGAAAGATGCTGCGATGGGTGGGAACAACGAGGGGGAGAAGAACTGCGGAGGGGGATCGAGACGGATCTGCGCCGTCCCGATCAGGAATAGCCTTGACGCCGCTCGCCGCGGCTGAAGCTCTGGCGCGAGCGCCAGTCTTCCGAGCGCAACACCTGCTCGCCGTCCTCGCGCGCTTCTTCTTCGGAATCGAAGCCTTCGTCGCTATATGCGACGACCTTCATGCCGCCGCCCGCCGCGCGTTCGACAGTGATGCCCCAATGCCACCCGCCTTCCTGATGAAAGACGTGCAGCGTCGGTTTCGACGATGTGGTCAGTTCCATAAATGCGGCTCCTTCGAGCAGACGCCCGTCATGCTTACCGGCGCCGCCCGATGAAACGCTCCCTGCTACCGGCGCTTGAATATTTGTATGGATGCGCCGTTGCATGAATGCTCGGACGTACCCGCCACGAACAGCATACGCAATGCGATGCTGCGTTGCAACACGAGGTTTCCCTAGGCGTGGTGCGAATGGCACGGCGTCACAAGAATTAACAAGAAAGTCGCCGTTGTTACGTGCAATAGACGCGAGATGTCGGCAACGACCGCTACCTGACAGGTTGATGCCCGATTCACTCCCCGTCCCAGTAACCGAGCGAATCGCTTGCTCGAAAGACGGCGCGCAGGCCTTTGACACCGGGTTCATCGGCGACGAGCACGGCCTGACGGCCCGTATCGGGATACTCGACCACTTCGGGTGTCTGCATCGTGCTGACGGCAAGGTAGCGCAGCGACTGCGCACTCGTATTGACGATCTGATGCGCCGTTGCGGCATCGCCCGGCGGACAGGCGATGATATCGCCTGCGCGGATTGCATGCGTCTCCTCGCCGATGCGCACTTCGCCCTCGCCTTCGATGACGAAGAACATCTCCTCGTTCACGCGATGGTGATGAAACGGAAACGCCCGTTTGCCCGGTTCGAGCACGATCAGGCTGTAGCCCAGTTTCTTCGCGCCGAGCATGCCGCCGATACGCGCGATGCGTGGCGCATAGCGTTCGGCGGCGGGGCCTGTCGGCGCGAATTCGGGCGGCAGCGGTTGCGGATCGATTACATCGAGATTGATGATGGGCGGTTTCATGGCGGGTCTCGTTGTCGATGTCATGCGTTTGTCACTCGAATGTCACGCTCGCGTTCATTTTCCGCGAGCCATGATGCGATTGCGTTGCATGTCCAGTCGGCGTCGTCGTGCGGCAGATCGTGGCCGGCCCACGGATGCACCGCGTGCGCCGCACGCCATTGTTGCGCGATACGCACGGAACACACCGGATCGACCAGACGGTCAGCCGCCGAGGACAGCAGCAACACCGGACAGCGCGGCGCATCGCGCCCCGCGCGAAAACGCGCCGCCGCCGCGAGTTGCCGCAACGCGTTCGCCGCGCTCGCGCCATGCGTGCGCCGCAGCGCAGCCCATTGCGCGATATCCGCATCGCGCGTGTCATCGCGATTGCAGGTCAGGCGATGTATCAGCGCTTCGCATCGCTCCGGTTGCGTCCAGTTCATCGCGATCCGCGCGAGCATCGGCCATGCCGCGGGACGCAATCGTTCGTGCACGCGCGCGAACGGGCGCATGCTCGTGTTGATCAACACAAGGCGCTCGATCTCATCGGGATGACGCGTGGCCCACGCGGTCGCAACCATCGCGCCGAGCGACATCGCGAGCACGCGGCAAGGCAGGCGCAAATTCAGCGCGGCGGCGCGGGCACGCACAGAGTCCATCATCGCGATGACGGATTGCGGCGCAGCATCGGCACGTTCGACGCCATTGCCCGGCAGATCGATGCAGACGAGACGCTCACCCGCATCGATCAGTCCATGCGCGATGAACGATGCCTCGAACGCGCCCCAGTGGCGCGCTTCGCGCGTGAGGCCGCGTAACAGAACCCAATCGCTCACGATGTGCCCGCGCGACGCCACTGTTCGCGCGCGCGTCGCAGCAAGTCTTCGCGGAATTCTCCGGCCGGAAGCCAGCGGCGCGCCGAGAATGCGGCGCGCGTGAGGAAATCGAAGAAGTTCGGATGACGCCGCAGCACGCGCCGCGTGCGGTGCGCCTTGATCGGATTGAAGATGCCGAGGCGCGAGAACAGTTGCATCGGATTCTTGCGAATCCAGCGCCACGAACCGAGTTCGAGCGTCATCGGCAGAAAGATGTTCGGTGCGCGCGAGCGGTCATACGCGAAGTCCCACAAGTCGCCGTGCAGCAGATATTGATGGCTCTGCGGCTCGAATGCGTAGCCGTGATGCGGATACGACTCCTCGAACATCGTCTTCAGCAGAAACATTTCCGGCAGATGCGCCATCTCGCGTTCGGTGCGCGCATACGGAAACCAGATGCTGTCGTCCCAGCCGAAACCCGAGTGGCAGTCGAGCGCAAAGGCGAGCGGGCGCGACATCAATTGCTCCTCGACCACCGACAGCAGCGCCGCGCTCTCCGTTTCCATATGGCCGTCGACGGGCCCGCGATACCACGGCAGCCACGGGCCGATGCGCTGTCCGCCCGCGAGGAACGGCACGCGCCCCTCGGCGCTTTGGGGCGCGTTGCGCATCAGATCGACGCCGTTCGGATTGGCCCGGGTGCGCGCGAACATGCCACCGGGATTCACGATCGGCATGAAGATGAGACGGATCGCGCTCAGTTGCTGATGCAGCGTGTCGTCCCATTCGAGGCGACGCAACAGCGCGCGCATGTATTCGAGCACGAGCTGCGTGCCGATGCATTCGAGCCCATGTACGCCGCCGAAGAAGCCGATCGCGGGCGCTTGCGGATCGTCCGAACCGATCGACGCGGTCAGAAGCGGGAACGCATGCTGGCGCGCGCGCACTTCGCCGATCGTGCTCCACGCGAGACGCGCGCCGCCCGCGATGCGAATCGCGTTCAGCTCGTCCATCTCGGGAAAACTGCTGGTGATGGCAATGCTCGAAGGGCTCATGACCGCGGCCTGTTTTTGTCGTGTATTCGCTATCCCGGACGCCTCGCCGGAGACAGTCGAGTATAGGGCGCAACGTCAGTACACGGCACATGGCATGCACTATGCCCTTCGGCCAAAAACGTCTTCTGCCGTTTTGCGTTCTGTCACCTAGAATGAGATCACCGTGCTGCACGGTATGAGGCAATCGTCATGACATCCATTCCCCGTATCATTCTCGGCGCGCTGGCATTGTGCTGCGCGGCTTCCGCGTTCGCACAACCGCAGGCATCGACCAGCGATCCGAACGCGCCCAAAACCCGCGCGCAAGTCCGGCAGGAATTCCTGCTCTGGCGTTCGGTCGGCTACGACCCGAACGACTGGCTGAATTATCCGGACAACGCGATGCGCGCGAGCCGCATCATCGCGCAACGACAGGCTCGCGGCGAGATCACCGTGCAATGAGCCGGTAATCGAAGCATTCGTCAGGCGGATCGGGCGCGCGGCTTGTCCCCGCGCAGGATGCGTCGTGCGATGCTCCAGCGATGCACTTCCGACGGACCGTCGTAGATCCGGAATGCGCGCATGTCCGCAAAAATCCGCGCGACGACGGTTTCGTGCGTGACGCCCTGGCCGCCGAGCATCTGCACCGAGCGATCGAGCACGCGCCACAACGCCTCCGACGACACCACTTTCGCGATGCTCGATTCGTGCTTGCCGAGCACGCCCTGATCCAGCACCCACGCGCAATGCCAGATGGCGAGGCGCGTCACGTGCAGATCCATTTCATTGTCCGCGAGCATGAAGCCGACGCCTTCGTGCTCGCCCAATGCGCGGCCGAACGCCTGACGTTCCCGCGCATACGCGGCGGCGATATCGTGCGCGCGTCGCGCGGCGCCGAGCCAGCGCATGCAGTGCGTGAGACGCGCCGGCGATAGGCGCACTTGCGCATAGCGAAAGCCTTCGCCCGGCTCGCCGAGCACGTTTTCCTTCGGCACGCGCAAGCCGTCGAAGCGCACGACGCCGTGGCCGCCGGGAAAGCATGTGTCGAGCGAATCCATCGCGCGCTCGATGACGATGCCTGGGCTCGTCATGTCGGCGAGGAACATCGTTGCGGGGCCGTCGGCGAACTTCGCCATGATGATCGCGACCGCCGCGCCCTCCGCGCCCGTGATGAACCATTTGCGGCCATCGATCACATATTCGTCGCCGTCGGGCACGGCGGTGGTCTGCAGCATCGCGGGATCGGCGCCCGCGCCCGGCGGCGGTTCGGTCATGCAGAAGCACGAGCGGATTGCGCCCGCCGCGAGCGGACGCAGCCAGCGCTCCTTCTGCTGCGGCGTGGCGATCGCTTCGAGCAAATGCATGTTCCCTTCGTCGGGCGCGGCGATGTTCAGCGCAACCGGGCCGAGCGGCGAATAGCCCGCTTCCTCGAACAGAATCGCCTTCGCAACGTGATTCAGGCCGAGGCCGCCGAACTCCGGCGAAACGTGACTCGACAGCAAGCCCGCCTCGCGCCCTTTCGCGATCAGTTCGGCGCGCAGCGCCTCGTTCGGACCGTGCGGCGTACAACGCGGATCGCGCTCGAAAGGCACGATCTCCTCGGCGATGAAAGCGCGCACGCGCGCCTGCAGTTCGGTCAACTCCGGCGAAAGCGAAAAGTCCATCGGCAATCCTCCAAGGGGAACGGCTGGAAGCCAAGCTTAACCGCGCGGGCGCCTTACGCGCCAGTGGCTTTGCTTACTCGTCGTATTCGGTGTATTTGCGCGCATCGCCCTTCACCTTGTGCGCTGGATACTTCGACCGGTTCAGCGCCATCTTCTCGATCAGCGCGCGATGCAGATCGACATCGAGCGAATCCGCCAGCATCACGAGATACGCGAGCACGTCCGCCATTTCGTGACTGATGGCTCGCAGTCTGGTTTCGTCGAGTTCCGTCCTGTCGCCGGTTTCGAGCCACGTGAACGGCTCCAGCAGTTCGCTCGCCTCGACGGAAAGCGCCGCGGCCAGATTCTTCGGTGAATGAAAGCGGCTCCAGTCGCGCTCGCGCACGAACTCGCGCAGCATGTCGCGCATGTGGATCAGTTCGTTTGCGCCTTCCTGCTGATTCTGTTGCTCCATGAGCTTTCCTCTGACGGTTCGTTGCGTGCGTTGCGTAGCTTAACGCGATGTCCGGTTCGATTCCCCTCCCGATTCAAACTACGCCTCGCTTATCCCAGATGTCCAGAATTCGCATTGTTCGGTCCGGAATCCGCGAATTCGAGACATTCTGTAAAGCAGACCGTAAACCTCTTGCCCTTCTTAACTACGACTCATAGAATCGTAGTTAAGCAATGACGACGACGAACGTCCGTCGAGCGATCCCATATCGAATTCCAAGGAGCATCGAGATGTCCAAGCGTATTCTGGTAGTCGGAGCCGGTTTTGCCGGCATGTGGAGCGCCCTTTCCGCAGCGCGTCTCATCGATCAACACGGCAGGACGGATATCGAAGTCGTGCTGATCGCGCCGGAGCCGCATCTGCATGTGCGTCCGCGTCTTTACGAAGAAAACGCCGCGCGCATGAAGGCGCCGCTGCTGGACATCTTTGCATCTACGGGCGTGCGCTTCATTCAGGGTACGGTTGCGCGCATCCACGTCGAACGCAACGAGGTCGACGTGCTCGGCACGGACGGCACGCCGTCCACGCTGAACTACGACCGTCTCGTTCTGGCAACCGGCAGCCGGCTGTTCCGTCCGCAGATTCCGGGGCTTGCGCAACACGCGTTCAGCGTGGATCAGGTCGAAGAAGCCGCCGCGCTCGAAGCGCATATCAGGCACCTCGCGACCCGGCCCGATACACCGGCGCGCAACACGGTGGTTATCGCGGGCGGCGGTTTCACGGGTATCGAAACGGCGGCGGAAATGCCGGCGCGACTGCGCGCGGCGCTCGGTGAGAACGCGGAAGTGCGCGTCATCATCGTGGAGCGCAACAAGGAGATCGGGCCGGATCTGGGAGCCGGTCCGCGCCCGGTCATCGTCGAGGCGCTCGAATCGCTCGGCGTGCAATGGCGGCTCGGCGCGGCGGTGACGTCCGTCGATGCCAACGGCCTCACCACGTCCGACGGCGAGCGCATCGAAGCGAGCACGGTCATCTGGACCGCCGGCGTGCGCGCGAACGCGCTGACCGCGCAGATTCCCGCCGAGCGCGACGCGCTGGGCCGCCTGCACGTGGATCGCAATCTGCGCGTGCTGGACGTCGATACGGTCTACGCAACGGGCGATGTCGCCTACGCCGCCACCGACGACGAAGGCAATCACGCGATGATGTCCTGCCAGCACGCGATGAACCTCGGCCGCTCGGCAGGCCATAACGTTGCAGCGGATTTGCTGGGCGATGCGCAGATTCCGTATAGCCAGCCGAAATACGTGACGTGTCTCGATCTCGGCCCGTGGGGCGCGGTCTATACGGAAGGCTGGGAGCGCGAGGTGAAGATGTCGGGGGCGCAGGCGAAGGAACTGAAGACGCGCATCAACACCGAGTGGATCTATCCGCCCAGCGCGGCGCGGGCCGAAGCGTTCGCCGCTGCGGACCCGCTGCGGATTGTCGTTGCTTAAGGTAGATTCAGGCCGCCGGATAAAGGCCCAGCGTGCGGGCATGCAGGCGCGCGAGTCCAAGCAGGGCATCGGTGAACGGCGTCGGCACGCCGGTCATCGCGCCCAGCTCGCGCACCGACGCGACGAGCGCATCGAGCTCGACTGCCTTGCCCGCCTGAACGTCCTGCAGCATCGACGTTTTCATCGCGCCGAGCTTGAGCGTCACCGCGTGACGGTCTTCCGGCTGCTGGTCGATCGGAACGCCGAAACGCGCGCCGATGTCCTTCGCTTCCAGCATTACGTTCGTCACGAAACCACGCACGAGGTCATCGCTCAGAATGCGGTCGGTGGTTGCGCCGGTGATCGCGCTGATGGGGTTCATCGTCATGTTGCCCCATAGCTTGAACCATACGTCGCGTTGAATCTGCTGCGAAAGCGTGGCGTCGAAGCCCGCCTTCGCGAAAAGCGACACGAGCGATTCGGTGCGTGCGGTCGGCGCGCCCGTCGCCTCGCCGAGAATCAGGCCCTTACCCTGATGATGCCGGATGACGCCCGGCGCTTCGACGAAGCAGCTCGCGTGCACGACGCAGCCGACCGTCTGCGCGCCCGGAATCGCGGCCGCGATCGCGCCGTGCGGATCGACGGACGTGAGGCGCCTGCCCGTGAACGGCGCGCCGAGGCCGTCGCAGAACCACCAGGGTACGCCGTTCATCGCGGTCAGCACGGTGGTTTCACCGACAAGCAGCGGCGCGATGTGCGCGGCGACCGATTCCATCGCGGGCGCCTTTACGGCCACGACCACGAGATCCTGCGCGCCGAGATCAGCGGGTTCCGCACTTGCCGCAACCTTCACGGTGTGCGTCGCGTCCTTCTCGACGAGGCGCAGACCGTCTTGCTTCAACGCGTCGAGCGTCGCGCCGCGCGCGATCACGCTGACATCGCAGCCCGCCTGCGCGAGCTTCACGCCGATCCATCCGCCGATGGCGCCCGCCCCATATACGCATACTTTCATCGTCCCGAACCTCGCTGATGTCGATCATCCGGTCATCATTGTAAGAGCGGGACGCGACGCGCGCCGCAAAATCAGTGCGCGATGCCCGTGGCGAATTTCGCGACCGCCAGCAGCGTCAATCCGAACGCGCCCGCGAGCATCACCGCGATGACCGGCAAGAGCGGCAGCTTCACTTGCGCGAAGTCGGCGTTGTGCGACGCGCGCTTGCGCACGCCGAAAAAACTCCATAGCACGATGCGCATCATCTTCAAGAGTTCCATCAGCGGCTCCTTCGCATGGGTCTGAACGGTTCTTTCATGCGTTCATGATGAGCGCGGGGCCATGTGAAAAACAGCAGCAGTTGCGGTGTATTCGGCGGTAGCAGAAGGAGGCGTGGGGTGTGCTGCTACCGTCGAAATCATCGCAACTGCTGCTTGCCGGGGTGCCGTTCGCGCTCTATCGTTGGCCCTCTCTCCGCTACGTCGCCGCATCCATGTACCGATACACCGAGTTCGACAAGGCTTTCGTGAAGAGCCGCGCCGCGCAGTTTCGTGATCAGCTCGAGCGCTGGCAGGACGGCCGTCTAAGCGAAGATGCGTTCCGCCCGCTGCGCCTGCAAAACGGCTGGTACGTGCAGCGCCATGCGCCGATGCTGCGCGTGGCCGTGCCGTACGGCGAATTGTCGAGCGCGCAGTTGCGGGTGCTCGCGCGCATCGCGCGTGACTACGACGATCCCGATCCCGAGGTCTATCGCTCGGCGAGCGCGGCGCAAGGCAAGCTCGGCACGGAGCGCCTACCGACCCATTGCGCCCACTTCACGACGCGCACCAATGTCCAGTTCAACTGGATCCCACTCGATAGGTCCGCGGACGTGATGGACCTCCTCGCCACCGTCGACATGCACGGTATTCAGACGAGCGGTAATTGCATCCGCAACATTTCCTGCGATGAACGCGCGGGCGTCGCGCCCGATGAGGTGGCCGACCCGCGTCCATTCGCCGAGATCATGCGTCAATGGACGACGCTGCATCCAGAGTTCGCGTTCCTGCCGCGCAAGTTCAAGATCGCGATCACAGGCGCGAGCGAGGATCGCGCGGCGACCGCGTGGCATGACGTCGGCCTGCAACTCGTACGCGACGAAAGCGGCGCGCTCGGCTTTCGCGTGAGCGCGGGCGGCGGCATGGGACGCACGCCGGTGATCGCCACTCCGATGCGCGAATTCCTGCCCTGGCCGCACATCATGAACTACATCGAGGCGATCGTGCGCGTGTACAACCGCTACGGGCGCCGCGACAACAAGTACAAGGCACGCATCAAGATCCTGATGAAGGCAGAAGGCCAGCGTTATATCGATGACGTCAACGAGGAATTTCGTCAGATCGTCGAGCATGACGGTGCGCCGCATCTCATCTCGCAAGCAGAACTGGAGCGCGTGAGCGCGTCGTTCGTGCCGCCGGCATTGCATGCCTCACCCGCGACGTTCGATGACGTCGAACCGGACGCGCATCCGCTTTTCGCGCGCTGGATGCAACGCAACGTCGCACAGCACCGAGACCCCGCGTTGCGCATCGTGACGCTGTCGTTCAAGCGTCTGCTCCAGTCGCCGGGCGACGCGACCGCCGATCAACTCGACATCGTCGCGGATCTCGCCGATCGCTTCTCGGCGAGCGAAGCGCGCGTCACGCACACGCAGAACATCGTGTTGCCGTGGGTGCGCGCAAGCGAACTCTTCGCGCTGTGGCAGGCGGCGCGCGATGCGGGCCTCGCGAGCGCGAACGTGCATCTTCTCACCGACATGATCGCGTGCCCCGGCGGCGATTTCTGCGCGCTCGCCAATGCGCGTTCCCTGCCGGTCGCGCAGGGCATCGCAGAGCGCTATCGGGATCTCGACGAACTCGACGACATCGGTCCAATCGATCTGCATATCAGCGGCTGCATCAACTCGTGCGGGCATCATCACAGTGGACATATCGGCGTGCTGGGCGTCGACAAGGACGGGCGCGAGTGGTATCAGATCACGATGGGCGGATCGGACGGCAGCGCGGCGAGCGGTGCGGCGCAGCCGGGCAAGGTGATCGGGCCGTCGTTCAGCGCAGCCGAAGTGCCCGATGTGATCGAGGCGATCGTGACGACCTATCGCGACGCGCGCGAACATCGTGAGCGTTTTATCGATACGGTGCGGCGTGTGGGGATCGAACCGTTCAAGGTCGCCGCAAAAGCGGCCCGCGCGAATGATGAGGTGACGGCATGAACGGCATTCGACGCATGCGCATTCTCACGCAGAAGAATCACGACGCGGATACGAACGAACGCGTCGCGATCCTCACGAACGATGACGATCCGTACACGCTAAAGGATCGTCTGACAGCGCTCGATCGCATCGAATTGCGCTTTCCGCATTTCACCGATGGCCGCGCGTACAGCCAGGCCTATCTGCTGCGCAAACGTCTGGGTTTCACGGGAGACCTGCGCGCGACCGGCGACGTGCTGATCGATCAACTCGTGCAGATGGAGCGCACGGGTTTTTCGAGCGCGGTGCTGAAGGATGGGGCGGACGTCGCGGATGCCGAACGACAGTTCGCGCGTTTCGCAGGCTACTATCAAGGTGACCTGGCGTCCCACTAAGACGCGCCCATTCGAACCGATATAAGCCCTCTTCAACGTCTTTCAAGCCCCGCCCCGAGAAAATAAACCTCACTGGAAACATAGCGCTCCGGTATTGAAACGATAGCCTTCGCACCTACCTTGGATGCATAGGCAGCGACACCCGCGCTGTCGTTTCAACTTCCTGCTGCCGGCCTCGTTGGCCGCATTATCGGAGACTGGACCATGAGTGACTTTTATTTTGGCGGCGACGTTCTCTCGGAACTGGACCGCGTGCAGCGGCACGTGTCTTCGCTGTTCGGCAATCTTCCTTCCAGCATTCGTTCGAGCCGCGCAGATGCGTTCCCTCGCCTGAATATCGGCAGCACTGACGAAGCGATTCACGTCGTCGCGTTCGCGCCCGGCGTCGAGCCCTCTTCGCTCGATGTCACCGTCGACAAAGGCACGCTCACCATCAGCGGCGAGCGCAAGCCGCAAGCCGCCGCGCAAGGCACGCGAAGCTATGCGAAAGAGCGTTTCGCGGGCGGCTTCCGTCGCGTGATCGAGTTGCCGCAGAACGCGGATACCGACAAGGTCGAAGCACGTTACGAGAACGGCACGCTGTCCATCACCATCGGCAAGCGCGAAGCGTCGAAGCCGCGCGCGATCACCATTCAGTAAGAGAGAGCACATCATGACCGACACCACGCAAGTCGCAGCCAAGGACACGAACGAAGACACCGCGCGCCGCGCGACGGTGACGCCCGCAGTCGATATCGTCGAAGACAGCCACGGCATCACGCTGTGGGCCGACCTGCCCGGCGTGCCGCGCGAAAAGCTCGACGTAAAAGTGCACGACGCGCGCCTCATCATCGAAGCCGAAGCGCAATTGCCCGTGCAAGGCGCCGTGCGCGTGCATCACGCTGAACTGCGCGCGCCGCGTTTCGCACGCGCCTTCACGGTGAGCGACGACTTCGACACGACGAAGATCGATGCCAATCTCACCAACGGTGTGCTCAAGCTCACGATTCCGCGTCGCGAGGAAGCGCGTCCGCGTCGTGTCGACGTGCGAGCGGGCTAAGCGCCAGAAGTAATTCAATTCGGTTCTGTTCGAACGGCCGCGATTCTTTCGCGGCCGTTTTTTATTGCGCCGGATTCCCGCCTTCTATAATCTTCAACGGCGGCTCGTGCCGCACATATTCATAACTCATAGATTGAAGGGACTATCGTGAAGAGGCTGTTGACGGTGTTGTTGGGTTCGATGCTGACGGTATCGATTGGAGTGCATGCAAAGGAGTGGTCGACGATCCGCTTCGGTGTCGATGCAAGTTATCCGCCTTTCGAATCGAAAGCACCCGACGGCACGCTGGTCGGCTTCGACATCGACGTCGGCAACGAACTGTGCCGGCGTCTCAACGCGAAATGCGTGTGGGTGGAAAACGCATTCGACGGCATGATCCCAGGACTCAAGTCGCGCAAGTTCGACGGCGTGCTCTCCACGATGTCGATGACGCCCGCGCGCGTCAAGCAGATCGCCTTCTCGAGCAAGCTCTTCCACGTACCCACGCGCCTCGTCGCGAAGCGCGATTCGAGCATTCAGCCGACGGCGCAATCGCTCACGGGCAAGACAGTCGGCGTCGAACAGGGCTCGATGCAGGAAACCTATGCGAAGGTCCACTGGGGCGCGCAGGGCGTGAAGGTCGTATCGTATGCGGATCAGGATCAGGTCTATCAGGACTTGCTCGCTGGCCGGCTCGACGCCTCTCTGCAAAACGCCGTGCAGGCCGAGCGCGGCTTTCTCGACACGCCGCGCGGCAAGCCCTACGGCTTCGCGGGCGGCGCGCTGGAAGACAGCGCGATCTTCGGACCCGGCACGGCAATCGGCCTGCGCAAGGAAGACACCGACCTGAAGGAAAAACTCGACGGCGCCATCGCCGCGATGATCAAGGACGGTACGTACAAGCGCATCGAGCAGAAGTATTTCGATTTCGATATCTACGGCGAGTAACGAGCTATAGCCATGACCCAGCCCGCGAACGACGAATCCGTTGTGCATCGCGCAGCCGTGCAAGGCTACACGGCCAACGCCGACAGCTACGTGCGCGGGCGGCCCGATTATCCACCGCAACTCGCAGGCTGGCTCACCGATACGCTCGGGCTGAAGCCGGGTGCAAGCGTCGTCGATCTCGGCGCGGGTACCGGCAAGTTCACGCCGCGTCTCGTGCAGACGGGCGCGCGCGTGATCGCGGTCGAGCCAGTCGATTCGATGCGCGCAAAACTCGCCGCCGCCCTGCCCGATGTAGAGGCGCTCGCGGGCACGGCGCAATCGATACCGCTCGCGGACGCATCGGTCGACGCGGTCGTCTGCGCGCAATCGTTTCACTGGTTCGCGAGCCGCGCGGCGCTCGATGAGATTCATCGCGTGCTGAAGCCGGGCGGGCGGCTCGGTCTCGTATGGAATCTGCGCGATGCGCGCGTGCCGTGGGTCGCGCAGCTCGACGCCATCGTCAACCGTTACGAAGGCGATACGCCGCGCTATTACTCCGGCGCATGGCGCGATGCGTTTCCGCATCCGGGCTTCAGCCCGCTCGTCGAAACGCATTTTTCGCTCGGGCATACGGGCACGCCCGAAGACGTGATCGTGCATCGCGTGCGCTCGACGAGTTTCATCGCATCGTTGCCCGAAGCCGCGCGCGCCGCCATCGATGAAGACGTGCGCAAGCTGATCGATGCCGAACCCGAACTGAGCGGCAAACGCGAAGTGACCGTGCCTTACGAGACCGCGGCGTTCGTCGCGATCAAACAATGAAGTGAAGTTCGTCGACAAAAAAGGAGACGGCGATGGCGACGCTCAAACAGTTACAGGCCAGATTGAAGAAACTACGCGCACAGGCTGAAAGCCTGATCGCGGATCGCGCGCAATCCGTGCTCAACGATATCCGCGCGATGATGGAAAGGCACGGCCTCACGACTGACGATATCGAACGGCACGGCAAGAAGACCAAACGCGCCGCGAAGCCGCAGGTCGCCTATCCGGCGCCGGCGGGCCGCCGTGAAGCGATGACCAAGCTCGCGAAGAAAGGCAAGCTGCCCGCGAAATATCGCAATCCCAAGACGGGCGAGACGTGGAGCGGCTGGGCGCGGCCGCCCGCGTGGATCGCGAACGTGAAGGATCGCAGCAAGTTTCTGATCGATGCCGAGAGTGCGCCGAAAGCGGCCAAACCGAAATTAGCAGCCCGGAAAGCGACGGCCAAAAAGGCCGTGGCGAAGAAAGCGGCACCCGCGAAGAAGTCCGCGCCGGCCGCGAAGAAGAAAGCGGCGACACCTGCCGCGAAGAAAACCAGCGCCACGGCCAAGCCAGCAGCCAAGACGGCAGCGAAGCGCAGCGCACCGCGCAAACGCGCGACGAAAGCCGCAACCGTGTCCGCGCCGGAGCCCGCGTCGAATACATCGACGCCAACGACGACCGACGAAGCATCCACATAAACGCGCCGCCTTGCCGTTTTTGCATGAAAGCGCGAAAGAATCGACATGGGTGCGCGTGCGAAAGCCGCGCACCGGCGAGGCGCTTTCGCATCGGCACAATGCTTGCGTGGATACCTACGCACATGCCGAGAACGTCGAGGACATCATGCATCATTCGATCGAATCCCACGAACTGACTCATATCGATCTGGCGCGCTTCCAGGTCGTGCAGGTTTCCGACGGCACCTTTACCGTCGTGCTGTGGGAAGCGCCCGGACGCGACGAGCAAGCCTCCACGCTGACGATTCGTCTATGTGATCCACTCAATCCGGTGCGTCGAAAAGACGTCTGCGAACACTTGCGAGCGCATCTCGCGGCGTCGCGGGCAAAGCGGCGCGAAGCCGTGATCTGATCGCGCGCGGCGTCATCCCATTGTTTGAGATCGACGAAAACTCAATTGGCATTTGGTGGGATTAAAAATCGGCGAAGGACTTATAGACTGCGTTCACATGTCGGGGCCGTTTCGTAGCGAACGACGCGCTTTCCGATTGACGCATGTCCCTTAATCTTCGTCGGAGCATTCTCGTGAACAAGCGATTCGTCGTAGGCTTTGCCATTGCATTGAGTTCTGTTTTCGCCGGTTCGGCATTTGCAGGCGGATATGGTCCGGCGCCGCATTATCGTCCCGATGTCGGTGCGCCGGCTTCGCAGCACGGCGTGAGCGCGCAGACCTTCGCGGCGGAAGAAGCCGCGCAAGGACGCAGTGATTTCAACGCGACCCCGCGCACCGCGCAGACTCAGGACGGACAGGTTTCGGCGTCCGTCAATTCTCAGGTATCGCAATAGAGATCGATTTGAAGCGGACACGATGATCATTCATCGTGTCCGCTTTTAAATCGCCCTGATCGTTTTCTCCAGAAAATCCCAAAGCGCATCGTCCGCTGAATACGGGACGTTGAATCGAAAGCAGTTGCTTTCCGCGTCGTCCGGACGGAAATACGAACCCGGCGCAAGCCATATGCCGTGTTGCAGTGCGCGCGTGGCGACGGCACTCCCTTCTGCCGGATCGATCGGCAACGCGCCCCACACGAAAAGCCCGGCGCGCGGCCGTCTAAACAGTTCGACGCCGAGCGCGTCCATCCGCTCCTCGACGAGCGCATGTGCATCCTTCAGCTTCTCCACGACGAATTCGACGTGCCGCGCATAGCGCCCTTCCGTCAGCACTTTCTCGACGATGCGCTCGGTCGCTTCCGATGACGTGAGGCCCACGGCCATCTTCGTGCGCGCCAGCTCGCGCAACACATCGCGCTCCGCCACGACATAACCGCAACGCAGCGCGGGCGTGATGGTCTTCGCGAAGCCGCCGACATACAGCACGCGGCTTAAGCCCTCCATCGCCGCGAGCAAGGGCGCGCCGGGCGGCGCGAGTTCGCGGTTCACATCGTCCTCGACGACCCACAGGCCGTGACGCTCCGCAATCTGCATCAGACGGAATGCGGACGCCATGCCGAAGGTCGCGCCCGTCGGATTCTGCAAGGTCGTGTTGAGAAACACCGCTTTCGGCCGATGCTCGATCACGATGCGCTCGAACACATCCGTATCGATGCCCGCCGCGGTGCGCGGCACGCCATGCACCTGCAAGCCCGCGAGCCGCAGGATCTGCAGCAGATTGCAGTAACCCGGATCTTCGACGACGACCGCATCGCCCGGGCGCAGCAACGTCCGCACGATGAGATCGAGCGCCTGCGTCGCGCCCGCGGTCAGCAGCACATTGGTCGATGCATCGACCGGCAGGCCATGACGGTCGAGCTGCTCGGCGATCCGCTCGCGCAGCGGCGCGAAGCCATACGGATGTCCGTAATCCGCGATGCGCGCCGCCGGCACGCGGCTTACCGCGCGCAGCGCATGCTGCAGGCCGCTCTCGTTGATCCACTCGTTCGGTAGCCAGCCGCAGCCGGATTTGATCGGCACGGAGTGATCGGCGAATACATCCGATAAAAGCCAGGTCGCGGTGAGACTCGGCGGCTGCCACTCGACTGCGCGCACGCGTTCGCTGCGCCCCCGCAAGGCCACGCGATAACCCGAGCCGCGTCGCGCCGTGACGAGGCCCATCGACACGAGCCGGCCGTAGGCTTCCGTCACCGTGAAGGTGCTGAGACTTTCGGCTTCGGCGAGACGCCGCACCGACGGCAGCAGCGCGCCCGCGCGCAGCGTCTGCTCCTCGATTGCCGTGGAGAAGGCGTGCACCAGTTGTTCGACGAGCGTCGGCGCCTGTCGGGAGCCGCGCTCCAGCTTGAGTTCGATCATGGATTCGAGAATAACGCGCCAGCCACGCGCTGACCATCACAGTTGAGAGCATTTTGCCAGCACAGTTAGCAGCGCAGTGAAGCAACTGTCTATGCCGTGCAATTTTGCCGAGGAATACAGTGCAATGACCGTTCTTTCCGAGGAGGAGACCCGCCATGAATGCACGCCCCGTCATCGACGACCTTTCATCGTTCTGGATGCCGTTCACCGCCAATCGCCAGTTCAAGGCCGCACCGAGGCTGCTCGAGAGCGCGAAAGGCATGTACTACCGCTCGACCGATGGCCGCGAGGTGCTCGACGGCACGGCGGGTCTGTGGTGCGTGAATGCGGGCCATTGCCGGGAAGAAATCGTCGATGCGGTGACGAGGACGCTCGGCACGCTCGATTTCGCGCCGACCTTCCAGATGGGCCACCCGATTGCGTTCGAAGCCGCGACCAAGGTCGCCAGCCTGATGCCCGAAGGACTCGATCGCATCTTCTTCACCAACTCGGGCTCCGAGTCGGTCGATACGGCGCTGAAGATCGCGCTCGCCTATCATCGCGCACGCGGTGAAGGCCAGCGCACGCGTCTGATCGGCCGCGAGCGCGGCTATCACGGCGTCGGCTTCGGCGGGATTTCGGTCGGCGGGATCGCGCCGAATCGCAAGACGTTCTCGGGCGCGCTGTTGCCGGCGGTCGATCATCTGCCGCATACGCACGATCTCGCGCACAACGCGTTCACGAAGGGCCAGCCCGCGTGGGGCGATCATCTCGCCGATGACCTGGAGCGCATCGTCGCGCTGCATGATCCGTCGACGATCGCCGCCGTGATCGTCGAGCCGCTCGCCGGTTCCACGGGCGTGCTCGTGCCGCCGCAGGGCTATCTGCAGAAGCTGCGCGAGATCTGCACGAAGTACGGCATTCTGCTGATTTTCGATGAAGTCATCACCGGCTTCGGGCGTCTGGGCAAGGCAACGGCGAGCGAGTACTTCGGCGTCACGCCCGACCTCATCACGATGGCCAAGGCGATCAACAACGCAACCATTCCGCTGGGCGCGGTCGCCGCGCATCGCAACGTGCACGACACGGTCGTCAACGCGGGCGCGGCCAATGCGATCGAGCTGTTCCACGGCTACACGTATTCCGCGCACCCGGTCGCGACCGCCGCGGCAATCGCGACGCTCGATCTCTATCAGCGCGACAAGCTGTTCGAGCGCGCGGCCTCGAAAGCCGAAAAGTTCGAAAGCGCCGCCCACGCGCTGCGCGATGCGCCGTACGTGAAGGACATTCGCAATCTCGGTCTCGTCGCGGGCATCGAGCTCGATTCGCGCGACGGCGCGCCGGGCGCGCGTGCGTATGAGGTGTTCGTCAAGTGCTTCGAGGCGGGCGTGCTCGTGCGTTACACCGGCGATATCCTCGCGTTCTCGCCGCCGCTCATCATCGAAGATGATCAGATCGATCAGATCTTCGGCACGGTGAGGAAGGCGCTGGAAAGTGTGAAATAAGCGGTTTTCCCGTCGAACAGACAGCCCGGTTCCTCGCGATGAGGACCGGGCTTTTGTTCTTTAAATGGGAAATTTCGTATGGTCATCACGCCGCGACGATATTTATGCTCTGCGCGCCGCTCTTATTGCACGAGGAGCAGGACATCCAGAGACCATACAAGGAAGACCGCAATGAGCGACACGAATATCTTTATGAAAATCGACGGCGTGAAGGGGGAGGCGACTGTCATCGGCCACATCGGCGAGATCGACGTGCTTAGCTGGCAATGGGAGATGCACCAAGATGCTCGTGGCGAATCAAGCCACAAGCGCGCGACCATCGAAAATTTGCAGTTCGTGCAACGCGTCAACCTCGCATCAAGCAGTTTGCTGCAAATGCTTTTGCATAGCAAAGCGGCCTCAGAAGGTGTTCTGACCGTCCTTAGTCCCAATGCGCAGGCATCGACGACGCCACTAGGCAAAATCGTCCCGCCTAAGCCGACGCTCCAGATATTCATGAAACGGGTAATGGTGCATCGAATCGTTCCTTATGGAACCGCATACGGGCACTTCGAAAGCGTCGTGATTTCATTCGAAGAGTTCAAACGCGAATACACCCCACAGAGCATAGGGGGCGCTGCGTGTGGCGTCGCATCGGTTTTCTACCGGATGTGTGACGACTGATCATGTTCAAGATAGATCGAAGCAAGATCAATTGGGATGCCATATTCGTCGGCTGCTTCTGCTTTGTGCTTCAGTTGCCTTTCCTACCGTCCACGCTTGAATTTCGGCTTTATTCAGTGGTGACATATGGCACGGTCGTCAAGCTGAACGCCGGGGGTTTTCACCCTGAGATCGAATTCACTACGAGTGATGGAGAGCGAGTGTCGTTCGCCGGAAGCACCACCGTGCATACCGAAGTTGGTGATCGCGTTGAAATCCGGTATCGCTTGAAGGACCCATATGGAGCAGAGGTTAATAACGAATTGAGCGTGTGGGGCATCCACACGTTTCTGACTGCAATGGCAGCACTATTCATAATCGGCGGGCTTTACGGCATGCCGCTAAGTAGGAACTGGCGGGGCGGTAGCGATGATTGAAAGAAGCAAGTGGACATACGAGACTGCCGCCTCCGGCGGTGCCTCGATTGGCGAGTTGATGCTATCCGGCGGGAGTTTCATTTTGAAAGACCCAACTCAGACGCTTCACAGGTTTAGATATGCGGGCCTTGGGGCTGGCGTTGGTTGGGGTGCGCGTGTACCGAAAAGCATACGCTTACCCGATTTCAACCTACCCCGTTCCGGTACGTCTCTGAGCGCATCGGGTGCGACAACGGATTATCCCGGTCGGGGATGGGTCTATCGATGTAGAAAGCCCGAACTGAAACCTAGCGATTTCGCCGGAATGACGATATACGTGGATGCCGGCGCGGGCTTACTCGTTGCGGAAAGTTTCTCAGGCTTCATAGCAGGAATCGATCAACGAGCCATGATTCCGTGGATGTTCAATCCCGGCTTGTTCGCTAATGCGATTGGTGCAAGCGCGCGAGCACTGGTCGGACTGCGTGGAATGAGCGAGGGTCTAATTGATGGTGTGGGGCTTGGCTTCATGCTCGGCTCGATCACCTACACCGGGCCATCCTGACACGACTGATCGAGAGGAAGCGCAATTCCGATAAACCCCTTTGCGCGACAAGTCCAGCCCGCTCGTTGAGCGGGCTGCTTTTATCGCTCCATGACGAGCAACGTCGATGTCGCCGATGCAAACAGTCTACCGCTCGCATCCTTGAGCGTCGCTTCGGCGAACGCGGCGCGGCGTCCGATGGACAACACGCGCCCTTCCGCGCGCAGCAGGCCCGAATCGCGCGTGACCGCCTTGTGATACGCGACCTTCAGTTCGAGCGTCGTGTAGGCCTGCGTCGCGGTCAGGCATGAATGCACCGCGCATCCGCACGCGGAATCGAGCAGCGTCGCAGCATAGCCACCGTGCACGGTGCCGATCGGGTTATACGCGTGATCGCCTGGCACGCCCGCGAACACCGCCCTGCCCGCTTCGACCTCGATGAAGTCGAAATCGAGCGACACGAGAATGCCCGGTTTGCGCTTTGATGCGATCAGCTTGCGCAGTTGCGCGAGACCATCGAGGCCGGCTGCCGTTTCTTCGATCAGGCTCATCTTGTCGACTCCGTCTTCACGGTAGCGGTCTTGATCACATCGTCATCGCCGGTCACGCTCCAGCCGCCGCCGAGCGAGCGATACAGCGCCACCGCCGCGAGCGCATGTTCGCGCTTCGACTGATTCAGCGCATCGGCATCGCGCAGATAGGATTGCTGCGCGTCGAGCACATCGAGAAAGCTGGCCGCGCCGCCCTTGTACAACTGCGTCGAAAGCGTGAGCGACTGGTCCGATGCGGCGAGTGCATCGGTCAGACGCGCGGTCGATTCGGTCGTGCTGACGAGATCGCTGCGCGTATCCTCGACGTCCTTCAGCGCTTCGAGCATCGTCTGACGCAGATGCAGTTCCGACTCGCGCATCCGGCTCTCGTTCTGCTCGATCTCCGCCGTGATGCGGCCCGCGTTGAAGATCGGGCTCGTCGCGTTGAGCGCGGCGGAGAAGAGGTTATCGGTGAGCGTCGGCAAGCCGAGATACGACGACGCCAGCAAGCCATCCGACAATCGCAGCGAAAACTTCGGATAGCGCTCCGCCCGCGCGACGCCCACTTCCGCCGCCCGCTGCTGCACGGTCGCGTACGCAACGAGCACGTCGGGACGGCGCAGCAACGCTTCGGACGGCAACATCTGCGGCGCGCCGCTCGCCGGCACCGGAATGACGGGCGCCGCGCCCGCGTTCGCGAGCATCAGCTTGTCGATGGATTCCGGCGTGCGGCCCGAATACACCGCGATCAGGCTCAACTGATGCTGGATCGTCGCCTGCGTGCGCGGAATGCGCGACAGCAGATCGCTCAACTGATTCTGCGCGCGCGCGACATCGAGCTTCGTCGAAAGACCGTATTGCAGGCGGCGTTGCGTCAGCTTCAGCGCGCGCTCGCGAATTTCCTGGTTGTCTTGCAGGATCTTCAGTTCGGCTTGCGCCCAGCGCAGATCGACATACGCAGCAGCCGTGTCGGCGGCGAGCGCGAGCCTGATCTGATCGGCGGCGTGTTCGCGGCCGACGAGCTGTGCCTGCGATGCCAGCAACTCCAGACGCTCGCCGCCGAACACATCGGGCGTCCAGCTCAGCGTCAGACCGAAGCCACCCTGCTTCACATAACCGAGCGGCGGCGGCGTGTTCTGGCGCGAGTAGGAACCGCCCGCGCCCGCGTCCAGTTGCGGCAGCAGCGCGGCGCGGCGTTGCGTCGTCAGCGCCTGCGCCTGTTTCACGCGCTCGACGGCCGCCTGAAGATCGAGGTTGTCATCGAGCACCGACGCAACCAGTTCATGCATGACCGGATCGTTGAACTGCTTCCACCATGTCGTGGGATCGACGGCCTGCTTCGGCGCATCGACGCTCCAGTCGGCGGGCGCGCTCGCGTTCACGGTCGCGGGAAGATCGGCGTGCGTGGCGGGCTGCACCGCGCACGCGGCGAGCGTCATGCATGCAAGTATTTCGACGAGAAATTTTTTCATGGTGGTCAATGTGCATCGGACGAAGGCGGCGCGCTCGTGATGGGCTT
Organism: Caballeronia pedi; assembly: GCF_001544915.2. Taxonomy (GTDB): domain Bacteria; phylum Pseudomonadota; class Gammaproteobacteria; order Burkholderiales; family Burkholderiaceae; genus Caballeronia; species Caballeronia pedi. Next base: position 187,323 of record NZ_FCOE02000005.1, read on the forward strand.
CGCGAACATCACGGTCATCAAACCGAACAGGAAGCAGAGTGCGAGCACGTAGAAGCAATCGGCGAAGGTCAGCACGAGCGCTTCGCGCATCACGAGCGCGTGCAACGATGCGAGGCCCGCTTGCGACGCATTCAGCGCATCGCCAGCAGCCGACGCGAGATGCGCCGAGCTGCGCGCGAGCAGATCGTCGATGACGGGACGGCCGACCGTCACGTTCTCGTTCAGGCGCAGGTAGTGCAGGTTGAGTCGATCGTTGAGCATCGTCGCGCTCACCGCGATGCCGATCGCGCCGCCGAGATTGCGCATCAGATTGAACAGTCCGCTCGCCGATTTGAGGCGCGACGGCGGCAGTGAACCGAGCGCCATCGTGACGATGGGCGGCACCGCGAATTGCTGGCCGATGCCGCGCAACGCCTGCGGCAGGAGGAACTGTTGCCAGCCCCAGTCGTGCGTCAACGGCGTATAGAAATAACAGCCCGCGCCGAAGCAGATCAGACCGAACGCGAGCAGCACGCGCATGTCGATGAAGCGCGACGCGAACGCATACACGCCGATCGACAGCAACTGGAAGCAGCCGACGGAAAGCAGCACGAGACCCGTATCCAGCGAATCGAAGCCGCGCACGCGAGCGAGAAACACCGGCGTCAGAAACACCGACACGAAGATGCCGATGCCCGTCACGAACGACAGCAGACTGCCGATCGCGAAGTTGCGCACCGCGAGCGCGCGCAGATCGACGACCGGATCCTTCGCCGTGAACGCGTGCACGAAAAACAGAAAGCCGCAGATCGCCGAGATCCACGCACACACGATGATCGCGTCGTCGCCGAACCAGTTCTTGCGCGGCCCTTCTTCGAGCACGTATTCCAGGCAGCCGAGAAAGCCCGACATCAGCACGATGCCGAGATAATCGCCCTTCTTCAGCAGCGGCAGATTCGGCTCGTCTACGTGTACGTACTTCGGCACGAGCAGCGCGACGACGAGGCCCGGCACCACGTTCAGATAGAAGAGCCAGTGCCATGACCATTGATCGGTGATCCATCCGCCGATCACCGGCCCGACCGCCGGCGCGAGCGACGCCAGCGCGCCGATCGTCGTCGATGCAATCAGCCGCTGCTTGCCGGGGAACAGCACGAAGGCAGTCGTGAAGACAGTCGGGATCATCGCGGCGCCGAGCGCGCCTTGCAGGCCACGAAACAGAATCATCGAATTGATGTCCCACGCCATGCCGCACAGCATGCTCGTGATCGTGAAACCGATCGCCGACGCGACGAACAGCCAGCGCGTGGAGAACACTTTCGAAAGCCAGCCCGACATCGGAATGACGAGGATCTCGGCGATCAGATACGAGGTCTGCACCCAGGACAATTCGTCCTGGCTCGCGGAAAGGCCGCCGCCGATATCCTTCAGCGACGACGCCACGATCTGGATATCGAGCGTCGCCATGAAGAAGCCGAGGCACATCAGCGCGAAAGCGAACACGCGCTGTTTGATCGGCTGGCTCGTGGGATCGAGGGGAACGGTGTGGGTCATTTCGACTGCTCGGCGAGATGAACCTTGACCGTCGCGGAAAGCCCCGGGCGCAACACGGCTTCCATGCCCTTCGGCACATCGAGACGGATTCGCACGGGCACGCGCTGCACGATCTTCGTGAAGTTGCCGGTGGCGTTCTCCGCGGGCAGCACGCTGAAGGTCGCGCCGGTCGCGGGCGCGAGGCTCTCGACATGGCCGGTGAGCGGCACGTTCGATGCATCGAGTTCGACGTCGGCTTCGTCGCCCGCGCGCATCTTCTTCAGTTGATCTTCCTTGAAGTTCGCGTCGACCCACAGACCCGTGGACGGCACGATCGTCAAAAGCGACGTGCCGATATTCGCGAGCACGCCCACGCGCGCCGTGCGATTGCCGACGTAGCCATCGACGGGCGAGCGGATCGTCGTGTATTCGACATTCAGCTCCGCGACGCGGCGCGCGGCCTCGGCCGTCGCGACACGCGCCTGCGCATCCGCGATCTGGGCTTCGATCACGCTCGACTGCCGCTTCGCCGCAACCAGCGACGCGCCGCTGCGATCCACCGCCGCCTGCGCCTTCGTATAGTCCGCGTCCGCACGCTCGACGATCTGGTTCGATACCGCATCGTCCTTGACGAGTTCGCGATAGCGCACCCGGTCCTGCCCGCTGCGCGTCAACTCCGCCGACGACGCGCGCACTTCCGCCTGCTGCTGATTGATGACGGCCGCCTGCAACGCATCCTTTGCCTGCAACTCGACGACCGCCGCGCGGGCGCTCGACAGTTCGGCATCCGCTTGCGCGAGGCGCGCGTCGTAGTCGCGCGAATCGAGGCGGATCAGGACCTGACCGGCCTTCACGCGCTGGTTGTCCTGCACGAGCACATCGGCGACGAAGCCGTTCACCTTCGGCGCGAGCACGGTGACATCGCCACCGACGTAGGCATCGTCGGTCGTCTGAACGAAGCGCAGCACGAGCGCCCAGTATGTCGCCGCGGCAATCAACGCAATCCCGACCAGGCCGAGCGCGAGCAGCATCAAGGGAATCTTGCGCGCCGGCCGCGCAAGGGCGGGCGCGGCCACGGAGGGGAGATCCGTTACAGGAGTCGTCATTTGTGATTATAGTGCATATGCACAATTCAGATTGAAAGAAAGGGCAAATCCGCTGCCCGTCATAGCCCGGAAGACTAGTTGTGCATATGCACCAAGTCAACTGTCACGGAACGCACGAATGAATGACGCTGCCGGAAAGAATCGCGCAGCGCCTTATGGCGAAAGGCTTTGCACGTCGGACAGCAGGGTTTCGTCGGCACAAAACTGCACTGCATGTTCGACGAACGCGCGTACCTTGGCCGGCAACAGCGCGCGCGTGCTGTATGCGATGCGAATTTCGATGGCCGCATCGACGCGTTCGTAGGCATCGAGCAGCGTGACGAGCCTGCCCGCCGCCACCTCGCGCGCGACGAGCGCGGTCGGCAACACGCCGATGCCGAAACCCTGCAGCACCATCTCGCGATTGAAAACCGCGCTGTTCGACGCGATGTCGTGATTGAGCGGCACGCGCACTTCCTCACCGCCGATGCGAAACGTGAGCGCGGGCTTGCGGATCGACGGAGACATCGGCACGAACTGATGATCGACGAGTTCGGACGGATGGCGCGGCGCGGGACGCTGCGCGAGATACGCCGGGCTCGCGACGAGCACGAGCGGAATGGTTTCGAGCAGGCGCGTGACGGCCGTATCGGTGGAGAGCATGAAAGGCAGCACGATGGCGAGATCGTAGCCTTCGCCGACGAGATCGATGGGCCGCTCGGTCAGCGTGACGTCGAGGCGCACCTGCGGATGGGCGCGCCTGAAGCTGGCGACGAGCGGTGCGTAACGGCTCGTCATCACCGTCGTATGCGCGACGAGCCGCAATAGTCCGGTCGCTTCGCTTGCGCGGTTCGACGCGCGTTCTTCCATCGCCTGGAGTTCGTCGAGCAGACGCGAGCAGTCGATAAAAAAGCGCTCGGCGGTTTCGGTCAGCGAGATCTGCCGTGTCGTGCGATTGAAGAGCCGGCTGCCGAGCCGCTCTTCCAGGCCCGCGATCGCGCGCGATACGACCGGCGGCGACAAGCCGAGTATGTCGGCCGCACGCGCGAAGCTCTTCGCTTCGACCACCGTGCAAAACACCTTCAGGCTCGTCAGATGATCCATGTGCGTGATCGTGATGCGTGCAGGGAGCCTCGATCATGGCATGAAGCGGCGCGCCATGCCCGACACGATGAGACGATCGCGCGGTTTTACGAGCCGCGCGAGCATTCACGCGGGAGCGGCGCGCGCCTAAAGTTCACCCATGCCATCGAGATGGCCAACCACTGAACCAAGGAGCACACCATGTCACGCCTTTCCCAGATCAATGTCAACGAAGCCACGGGCGTCACCGCCGATCTGTTCGCCGCGATCAAGAAGGCAGCCGGCCGCGTGCCGAACGCTTATGCGACCATCGGCACGCACAGCCCTGCCGCGCTCGGCGCCACGCTCAACGGCGATGCGATTCTCGCGAAGAGCAGCCTGAGCAAGGCAGATGTCGAAGCGATCAAGCTCGCCGTCAGCGAACTCGCGGGCTGTGATTATTGTGCTGCCGCGCATACGGTCGTCGGAAAGATGGTCGGGCTGTCGCAACAGGAAACGCAACAGATCCGCGCGGGGGAAGCGACCGGCAATGCGAAGCGAGATGCGCTCGTACGGTTCGTGCGGCACGTTGCGGGTTCTACCGGCACGATCGACGCGGCACGGCTGAATGAAGTGCGCGAAGCCGGTTACTCGGAAGCGCAAGTGATCGATGCGTTGTTCGCGATGAGCGTCATCAACTTCACGAACCTCGTGAATCGAGTGAACGACACGACGATCGACTTCCCGGCGCTCGTCTAAGTCTGCGCGGTACCCTTGGCAAGCCGGTCGATCACGGAACTCACGAGATCGATCGGTATCGGAAAAACGATTGTCGAGTTCTTGTCGCCGGCGATCGTGGTCAGGGTTTGCAGATACCGCAACTGCATCGCCTGCGGCGCCTGCGCGAGCATCTGCGCCGCCTGCAAGAGCTTTTCGGAAGCCTGCAACTCGCCTTCCGCGTGAATGATCTTCGCGCGGCGCTCGCGCTCCGCTTCGGCCTGACGGGCGATCGCGCGAATCATCGTTTCGTTGATATCGACATCCTTGATCTCCACGTTCGACACCTTGATGCCCCACGCATCCGTCTGCGAATCGAGCACGCGCTGGATGTCGCTGTTGAGACGCTCGCGCTCGGACAGCAGTTCATCGAGCTCGTGCTTGCCTAGAATCGCGCGCAAGGTGGTCTGCGAGAGCTGGCTCGTCGCTTCGAGAAAGCGCGCGACCTGAATCACCGCCTTCTCCGGATCGACGACACGAAAGTACACGACCGCATTCACCTTCACCGAGACGTTGTCCCGCGTGATGACATCCTGCGGCGGCACGTCGAACACGACGGTGCGAAGGTCCATGCGCACCACCTGCTGCACGACCGGAATGATGAGCACGAGCCCCGGTCCCTTCACTTTCCAGAAGCGCCCGAGCATGAACACGACGCCGCGTTCGTACTCGCGAAAGATGCGCACCGCCGACGCCACGATGAAGATGACGAGCGCGATCAGAATTCCGCTGAAACCAAAAGTAAGCCCCATTTTTCAAGCCTCGTTGTCGATGTGTTCAGGAATGGCCGGCCTTGCGCTCGCCTTCGAGCGGCTCGACGGTCAGCGTGAGACCGTGACGCGAAATCACCCGCACGCGCGCGCCTTCGCCCGGCAATGCCGCCTGCGCGGCGGAGCGCACGCGCCAGCGTTCGCCATGCACCCGCGCCCAGCCGTTGCCGGCATCGGGCATCGTGCCTTCGTTCGTCAACATCACGCCGACGCTGCCGAGCATCGCTTCGGCGCCGCTCACGACGGGCCGCTTGCGCGCCTTCAACGCGACGCCCGACACGGTGAAGACGAACAGCGCCGTAAACAGCGCGAGCCCGATGACGACGCCGATCGGAACGCCGAAGCCGGGAACATCGGTATCGATCAGCATCAGCGCGCCGATCGCGAACGCGATGACCCCGCCGATGCCGAGCGAGCCGAACGTCGGCAGAAACATTTCCGCGACCAGGAAGCCCAGGCCGAGCACGATCAATCCCAGTCCAACGAAACTGATGGGCAATAGTTGCAGAGCGAACAATCCGACCAGCAGACAGATCGCGCCCGCGACGCCCGGCAGCACCATGCCCGGATTGGCGAACTCGAAGAAAAGCCCGTACATGCCGATCATCATCAGAATGAGCGCGACGCTCGGGTCCGTGATCGTCGCGAGGAAGCGGCTGCGCCAGTCGGGTTGCAGCACGGTCACGGAGGCCTGCTTCGTCGCGAGCAGATGCACGCCGCTCGCGGTGGTCACGCGCCGGCCGTCGAGTTTCGCGAGCAGATCGGGAACGTCGCTGGCGGTCAGGTCGATCACCTTCTGCTCCAGCGCTTCCGTCGCCGACAGCGCCACCGCTTCGCGCACCGCGCGCTCGGCCCATTGCACGTTGCGTCCGCGCAATTGCGCGAGGCCGCGTATGTAGGCGGCGGCATCCTGCATCTGCTTGCGGGTTTCGGTCGACTGCTCGGCCGCTGCCTTGCTCGCACCCGACGGCTCGCGCTCCGCTCCGCCCAGGCCGAGCTGAACCGGCGACGCCGCGCCGAGATTGGTGCCGGGCGCCATCGCGGCGATATGGCTCGCGTAGGTGATGTAGGTGCCCGCGCTCGCCGCGCGCGCCCCGCTCGGCGCAATGAACGCGGCGACCGGCACCGGCGACGCGAGAATGGCCTGAATGATCGAGCGCATCGAGAGATCGAGTCCGCCCGGCGTATCGAGTTCGAGGACGGCAAGCTGCGCGTGTTCGTCGGCCGCGCGGGCGAGCGCGCGCACGACGAAATCCGCGCTCGCCGGGCCAATCGCGCCTTTCAGCGGGATCACGACGACCGGCGCGGCGGTTGCACTCAATGACGTGCTCATTGGCGTGAAAAGGCAAGCAAACAGCAGCGCGCAGCACACGCGCCTCCACAGCCAGTCAGCGAGGTTCGTTCTCATCGGCGAAAACCGCGAGCGCGGGCGCGCCACGGTTCCTCGTGTTCGGTCTCCCTTTCAGCTTAGGCCAATTACGCGATCACGGCCGACGCGTCGTGCGGTCGATGACCTTTTCGACATCGGCCGTCTCGCCGAGCGCCGATACGAAGCGCGCCTTGTCGAAATCGCGCGACACGCAGCCGTCGAGATAGATGAAGCGGCGCTGCAGCGTGAGCCACAGGCTCGTTTTCTCGCGCCACTGCAGCGATGCGTTCAGTGAATTCAGACGCCGCGTCACGCTTTCGGCGATTTCCTTGTCGTAGTCGTAGCTGTTCGCGAGGCGGCAGCGGCCCGCGATCCAGCAGCTATTGCCCCGCTCGATGCGGTAATGCGCTTCGTCGAGCCATTCCTGCGCGGTCTCGAACGGGCCGGGCGGCGCGGCGCAATCCGCTATCGCGCTCGATACGTGCAGAAAGGGATCGTTGCCGCGATTCTCACGCGTGTCGTCGGCGCGGGATGCAAGCGATGACGCGGCCAGTATGGCGAGCGCGAAAACCGTTCTGCCTTTTGAAAGCCTCTTGTTCATCGTGCGCGCCTCTGAACGAGCCATCGTCCAGACAGCATAACGTTGCGCGGAGAAGCCGGTAAACTCACCGTGTGGCCACTCCTCGCAGCGAGACCGACATGAAACAGGCACTTCATCATCTGACGGTCGCGACAGGCTCGCGCGGCCTGCACGAAGTCACCCGCGACATCGATCACTGGATCGATCTTCAGGACGTCCGCACCGGCCTGCTCACGCTGTTTTGCCGCCATACGTCGGCGTCGCTGCTAATTCAGGAAAACGCCGATCCCGACGTGCGCGCCGACCTCGAGCGCTATTTCGAAATGGTGGCGCCCGAAGCGCCCGGCCGCTACGTGCACGACACCGAAGGCCCCGACGACATGCCCGCGCATCTGCGCACCGCGCTCACCACCGTGCAGCTTTCAATTCCGGTCGAAGCCGGCCGGATGGTGCTCGGTACGTGGCAAGGGATCTATGTATTCGAGCATCGGACGGCGCAGCGGGATCGCGAACTTGTCTTGCATCTGATCGGCGAGTGACCTAATATACGCACCGCGTATATTTTGGGAGCGGTGACGGTGACTCAGGATCTCCAGCAGCAAACGATTCTTCGCGACGCCATGCGGCGTCTGAACATGACCCGCGACGCGTTCGCTGCGCGCATCGGCGTGACGCGGCGGGCACTCGATACGTGGCTGCTGCCGGACGAGTCGCCGGAATCGCGCGCCATGCCGGAAATCGCGGCGCGCTATGTCGGCGAGATTCTGGGCGGTATGCCGGACGCGACGGCCAATACGCAAAGCGCATATCCGGCAATCGAATTCGAAGGCCGGCCGCAGTTGCTCTCGATCGACCAGTTTTCGCGCGAATCGGCCGAGGCGCTGTTCCGCACGGCGGACATGATGCAGCCCATCGCGCGCCGCAAGAAGATCACGCGCGTACTCGAAGGCGCGGTCCTCGCCAATCTGTTCTTCGAAGCCAGCACGCGCACTCGCGTGAGTTTCGGCTCGGCGTTCGCGCGGCTGGGCGGCTCGGTCTGCGACACGACCGGCTTCACTTTTTCGTCCATGGCGAAGGGCGAGTCGATCTACGACACGAGCCGCGTGATCAGCGGCTATGCGGACGCGATCGTCGTGCGGCATCCGGAGCAAGGCTCGGTCGCCGAATTCGCGCGCGCGACCAACATTCCCGTCATCAATGCCGGCGACGGTCCCGGCGAGCATCCGAGCCAGGCGCTGCTGGATCTGTACACGATCCAGCGCGAGTTCTCGCGGCTCGGAAAAATCGTGGATGGCGCGCATATCGCGATGGTCGGCGATCTCAAGTACGGCCGCACCGTGCATTCGCTCGCCAAGCTGCTCTCGCTCTACAAGGGGCTGAAGTTCACGCTCGTGTCGCCGCGCTCGCTGGAAATGCCGGCGCATATCATCGATCGCATTGCGCGTGGCGATCACGTGATCGAACAGACGAGCGACCTGCGTGCGGGGCTCGCGGGCGCGGACGTCGTATACGCGACGCGCATCCAGAAAGAGCGTTTCGCCGATGAGTCCATCGAAGGCTATACGCCGGATTTCCAGATCAATCAGGCGCTCGTCGACGATGCGTGTGGTCGCGACACGCTCATCATGCATCCGCTGCCGCGCGACAGCCGCCCCGGCGCGAACGATCTCGCCACCGATCTGAACCACGACTCGCGACTCGCGATCTTTCGCCAGACCGACAATGGCATCGCCGTGCGGATGGCGATTTTCGCGGTGCTGCTGGGCGTCGAGCATCAGGTGCGCCATTCGATGCGCGACGCGGCGTGGAGATCGCCCGCTTCCATCGGCCCGGACGATGCCGTGTTCCAGGGCTTCGATTGATACGTTTTTTACACGCCGCACCCATCTCTTGGCGTGACGTTTACTAAAGGCGGCCTATGCTTCTACACAAGGAATACGTGATGGAGCAACGGTCATGGATATGTCGCTTGCATGGGTTGCCAGCCGTGGAAAATTACACGCTGAAGGTTTCGGCGCGTGCCAGCGTGTTCGCATTCTGGCGCTGGCTCGATTCGCGGATAGTGAGGCCTCGCGAGAGCGTATACGCGCGCTGTTTCATTCTCCGCTCGGGATTTATGTGAGTCAGGCGCAGCGTGAAGGCTGTGAACTGCGGCTCGAATTCGATACGGCCAGCGAGGATCTCGCGTTCACGCTGCGTACGTTGAAACGGGTGCTGCCGGAAGCGCGTATAGAGGAAATCGCGCCGCGTGTGTTTGCGCATCGGGTCGGCACGCGCGGCGCGAGTTGACAGCTCATGCTTTCGATGACTCGATCAGATCCGGGTGATGCTCACGCATGAATTCGGCGTAGGGCTTCATCCGCGCGAATTCTTCATCGGAAAGCTCCCATGTGTCCGGATCCATCGCAATGCCTCGGTTGATCGCTTCATTCTCTTCGGGCGTGGGAAGGATGAAGCCATGTACGGTTCTTTGCATCTCGATTTACCTCTCTGTCGTTGGCGCGGCGCAGGCTGATGATGCGCCGCGTCTCGTTTCTCCACGTGAAGACCACGCAGAATATTCGGCCGCGGATAGGCGTGTAGCCCACCTCACGAACCTCTCCATAATCCCGACGATCGTCTACCTCCAACACGACACCGTCCCATGCGATCTCTCTCGCAAGGTCAAGCGACACGCCTTGCTGTATCCGATTGATCGCGTCCTTCAACGGGTCAAACGTGATGTCGAAGTGCATTCATTGTGGTTCCCAGAAGTAGAAGTGACAAGACACGAAAGTTCTGATTTGCGGATTGCGATTAATCCGAAGTCCGAACGATTTGCGTCACTTCATTTTTCTGAAAACCTCAAGGCTTCTCAATAGACCGATTGGCTACCGAGCACGTGTGATCCTGCAGTTCTTCCGACGACGTGGGGCCATGAGTTATCGCTCGAATTCGATACCGGCCAGCGAGGATCTCGCGTTCACGCTGCGTACGTTGAAACGGGTGCTGCCAGAAGCGCGTATAGAGGAGATCGCGCCGCGTGTGTTTGCGCATCGGGTCGGCACGCGCGGCGTGGGTTAAATGTCACGCTGCCGGAGGCTCGCAGACCATCGACCGTTGCTCATAAGCCGGGGATATCTTCAGTTGCAGGAAGTCATCGTAGGAAAGGTTCCAAGTATCCGGATCAAGTTCAATGCCCCGCTGAATCTCGGCCTCTTCTTCAGGCGTGGGAAGGATGAATCCTTTATACGTTTGGTGCATATCGGTTAATCTCTCTTTTGTTGGCACGGCGCAGACTGATGATGCGCCGCGTTTTGTTTCTTAGCGTGTACACCACACAGAAAATGTGGCCGCGAATCGGCGTGAATCCGACCTCGTGAACCTCTCCGTAATCGCGACGACCGTCTAACCGCGGCACGACACCGTCCCATGCGATCTCTCTCGCAAGGTCAAGCGACACGCCATGCTGTATCCGATTGATCGCGTCCTTCAACGGGTCAAACGTGATGTCGAAGTGCATTCATTGTGGTTCCCAGAAGTAGAAGTGACAAGACACGAAAGTTCTGATTTGCGGATTGCGATTAATCCGAAGTAAGAACGATTTGCGTCACTTCATTTTTCTGAAAACCTCACGGCTTTTCTATAGACCGATTGGCTACCGAGCACGTGTGATCCTGCAACTCTTCCGACGACGCCCAGTTGCCCGTCTGGACGTGATCGTTGAGCAGAAAGAACACAGGCGCGCCATCGCCGCGCACGGCGCCCGCGAGCAACAGCGTCTGTTCGCCCATCGTCTGGCCGCGACGGGCCGCATAGGGAGCGACAAGCTTGAAGGGATCGGTATGGGCGAGATCGGCGTCGTCGATGCGCATCGCGCTGTAGACATGACCGCGCAGCCGCACCGGCAGCGGCGCCCACTCGGTGCCGATGCCCGGCCCCACTTCGCGCAGCGTCTGCGCGACATCGGCCGCGAGGCAATCGATATGAATATGCAACTGGTTCTGCGTGCGTCCGCTCGCGGAATTGATCGCAAGCGAAACTTCATCGCGCGGCAATGTGCGACGCAGCGCGCGGTCCACATACACGCGCGCATGCCACGCATCGCGAAAGTAATTCGGCGCATTCGGTTGAAGCAACTCGGGACTTTCGATGCCGCTCACGCGCGCCGTCGGGATCAGCAGATATTGCGCGATGCCGACGATATCCTTCAACACCGCATAGCCGCCCCGAAGACTCACATCCGCGCATCTCTGCTGCACGTGCGCGCCCTCGGCGGCGGGCTCGCAGTAATCGTGGACGATCTCCCACAGCGCGTTCGGATTGGCCGCGCACGCGAGCGGCAGACAGAGGACGCCTAGCGCGGCGAGGAAGCGGAGTGTCGTTTTGCTTTTCATCGGCATGATCGGGCGGCGAAAGATAAACAGCCTGCCGGATTATGCTTGCAAGCGCGTGAAAGCGCTTCGAAACGCGACAAAGCCCCGCGCCACGAGGACGCGGGGCTTTGTCGGCAAACGCGACTCAGGCCGCTTCGGCGCGATTCACCGGATGCGGTTCCTTCAGCTTGTTCGCGACGCGCGCCGCCTCGAAGTACGACGCGTTCGGCGGACGCTTCAGATACTGCCCGGCGCCGCGCTCCGCGCGCAGATCGCCGTTCGCCCATGCGAGCGCGCCACGCGTGAGCGTGTGCGTCGCGACGCCTTGCACCGTCATGCCCTCGAAGACGTTGAAGTCCACCTTCTGATGATGCGTCTTCACGGAGATCGTGCGCGTCGCGGCCGGATCCCATACGACGAGGTCCGCGTCCGCGCCCACCTGCACTGCGCCCTTGCGCGGATAGAGATTGAAGATCTGTGCGGCATTGGTCGACGTCACGCGCACGAACTCGTTCGGCGTGAGACGTCCCATGTTGACGCCGTGATGCCACAGCACCGACATGCGATCCTCCACCCCGCCGCAGCCGTTGGGGATGCGCGTGAAGTCCTCGCGTCCCATCGCTTTCTGCGAAGCGCAGAACACGCAATGATCGGTCGCCGTCGTATGCAGTTGACCGGATTGCAGGCCGCGCCACAACGCCTCGCGATGCTCGCTCGTGCGAAACGGCGGGCTCATCACGTGCGCGGCGGCGCGCGTCCAGTCCGGATCGCGATATACCGATTCATCGATCACGAGATGGCCCGGCAGCACTTCGCCGAACACCCGCAGTCCGTCGTTGCGCGCTTTGGCGATGACATCGACGGCATCTTTCGCCGACACATGCACGATATACAGCGGCACGCCAAGCACCTGCGCGATGCGGATCGCGCGGTTGGCCGCCTCGCCCTCCACTTCGGGCGGACGCGAGAGCGGATGCGCTTCCGGCCCTGTGAAGCCCTTCGCGAGCAGTTGCTTCTGCAACTGGAAGACGAGCTCGCCGTTTTCCGCGTGCACCGTCGGCAGCGCGCCGAGTTCGAGCGAGCGCGTGAAGCTGTTCACGAGCACTTCGTCGTCGGCCATGATTGCGTTCTTGTAGGCCATGAAGTGCTTGAAGCTCGACACGCCGTGCTCGTGCACGAGCAGACCCATGTCGCGATGCACCGACTCGTCCCACCACGTCACGGCGACGTGAAAGCCGTAATCCGCCGATGCCTTTTCCGCCCAGCCACGCCATTCCTTGAACGCTTCCATGAGCGGCTGCTTCGGGCTCGGAATCACGAAGTCGATGATGCTGGTCGTGCCGCCGGACAGGCCTGCCGCCGTACCTGTATAGAAATCGTCGCTTGCGGTGGTGCCCATGAAGGGCAGTTCCATGTGAGTATGCGGATCGATACCGCCGGGCATGATGTACTGGCCACCGGCGTCGATGATCTGTGTAACGGCGGGGAGGTCGAAATCGGCGCCAATGGCGAGGATCGTTCCGCCTGCTTGCGGGTCTGCGCAGAGCACGTCGGCGCGGTAGGTGCGGTCGGCGTCGATGATCGTGCCGCCGCGGATCAGGATGGGCATGAGGGTCTCCTGGGGGTTGTTCGGTTGGTTCGTTCGGGCTTCTATGGAATCTAAAAAATTTCAGGCACTCAAAACGCCGGCCCGCGGGCTCCCCCGCAACTTCATCCACGACCCATAGACGATAGCAGCAAGTACGAGCCCCACGAACCACGCATACGTGTAGAGCGTATTGAAGAACCCCGGCACGCCCGGAAACGAAGCCGGAAACGCGGTATGCAAAAACCCCGGCAAATTCGGCAACACGCCGACCAGAAGCGCGACGACCGCGGCGATATTCCATCCGCCGCTATACGAATACTCCCCGTCTTCATCGAAGAGTTCGCGATGATCGAGCTCTGTGCCGCGAATGAAAAAGTAATCGACCATCATGATGCCCGCAACCGGCCCGAGCAGCGCCGAATACCCGACGAGCCAGGTAAAGATATATCCCTGCGTAGTCGCGAGAATCTTCCACGGCATCATGACGATGGCGATCGTCGCCGTGATCATGCCGCCCGCGCGATAGGAAATCCCCTTCGGCCAGAGACTCGAAAAATCATAAGCAGGCCCAACGAGATTGGCAGCAAGATTGCAGCACATCGTATCGAGCGTGAGAATGACGAGCGCGATCCCCACGCCGATGCCCGTCATGCGGCTCGTGAGATCGATCGGGTCCCAGATCGCCTTGCCATAGATCACGACCGTCGCCGAGGTCACGACGACCGAAATCACCGAGAGCAGCGCCATCGGAAAAGGCAGCCCGATCGATTGCCCGATCATCTGATCGCGCTGCGAACGGGCAAAGCGCGTGAAGTCGGGAATATTGAGCGCGAGCGTCGCCCAGAAGCCGACCATCGCCGTGAGGCCCGGCCAGAACGTCGCCCAGAAAAGCCCTTCCTTCTTGCCGCCAACAACGAATTGCGAAGGCGCCGAGAGCATCGAGCCGATGCCGCCCGCCTTCGTCGTCGCCCACCAGACGAGCGCGACGCACATCACGACCTTGATCGGCGCCGACCAGCTTTCGAGCCAGCGAATCGAATCCGTGCCGTGCCAGATGAAGTAGAGCTGCAGCGCCCAGAACACGAGAAAGCACGCGAGCTGACCGAGCGAAATATCGATCAGGGGCAGCGCCGCGCCGTGCATTGCGTTGCCGGTGAGGATATTCAGGAGCGTATAGATCGCACTGCCGCCCAGCCACGTTTGTATGCCGTACCATCCGCACGCGACGATCGCGCGCAACAATGCCGGCAGCTTCGCGCCCTGCGTGCCGAACGACGAGCGCACGAGCACCGCATACGGAATGCCGTGCTTCGCCCCCGCGTGGCCGATCAGTAACATCGGCACCAGCACGATCACGTTGCCGAGCAGCACCGTCGCGACCGCCTGCCACGGCGACATGCCCTGATCGGTGAGACCCGCGGCCAGCATGTACGACGCAATGTTCATCACCATGCCGACCCATAGCGCCGCGAAGTGATACCACTTCCAGGTGCGCTGCGCGGGGCCGGTGGGTGCGAGATCCTCGTTGTACAGACTGCTCGTCTCGACGTTATGCGCTGTCTGATTCATCGGATGCACTCCGGTTGAGTATGCGGTTGATCATGGATATTCAACGACGACGAGCGCTACGTCATGTTTATGCCGCTTTCACGGACTCCTCCGCCACGACGCGGGCCGGATTGTTCGGATGCGTGGTCCAGTTCGCGTATTCGCCCGCATCGACGCGTTCCATCGTGATGCACTGCTCGACCGGACACACGTGCATGCACAGATTGCAGCCGACGCATTCCGAGTCCACCACTTCGAAGTGCCGCTTGCCATCCTTCTCCTTCAGGATCGCCTGATGCGACGTGTCCTCGCAGGCGATATGACACAGCCCGCACTGAATGCACTTGTCCTGATCGATGCGCGCCTTGATGTCGTACTTGAGATTGAGATACTTCCAGTCCGTCACGTTCGCCACCGCGCGGCCGCGAATGTCGTCGAGCGTCGCGTAGCCTTTCTCGTCCATCCAGTTCGAAAGACCGTCGGCGAGATCGGAAACGATTCGAAAGCCGTAGTGCATCGCCGCTGTGCAGACCTGAACGCTACCCGCGCCGAGCACCATGAACTCGGCCGCATCGCGCCAGGATGAAATGCCGCCGATGCCCGAGATCGGCAGATTCGGCGTCTCGGTATCGCGCGCGATTTCCGCGACCATGTTGAGCGCGATCGGCTTCACGGCCGGACCGCAATAGCCGCCGTGCGTGCCCTTGCCATCGACGGTCGGCATCGGCGCCATCTGATCGAGATCGACCGCGACGATCGAATTGATCGTGTTGATCAGCGACACGCCATCCGCGCCACCCTTGAATGCCGCGCGCGAGCCCATGCGGATATCGCTGATGTTCGGCGTGAGCTTCACGAGGCACGGCAGCTTCGTGCCTTCCTTCACCCAGCGCGTGACCATCTCGATGTATTCGGGCACCTGTCCCACGGCCGCGCCCATGCCGCGCTCGCTCATTCCATGCGGGCAGCCGAAGTTCAATTCGACAGCGTCCGCGCCCGTATCCTCCACCTGCGTGAGGATCCACTTCCAGTCCTTTTCGTTGCACGGCACCATCAGCGAGACGATCAGCGCGCGGTCGGGCCAGTCACGCTTCACCTGTTCGATCTCGCGCAGGTTCACGTCCAGCGGACGGTCGGTGATCAGCTCGATGTTGTTCAGCCCCGCAATGCGTTGCCCGTTCCATTGCACCGCGCCGTAGCGCGAACTCACGTTGACGACGTGCGGATCGAGACCGAGCGTCTTCCACACGACGCCGCCCCAGCCCGCTTCGAACGCGCGGTTGACGTTGTAGGCCTTGTCGGTCGGCGGCGCGGACGCGAGCCAGAAAGGATTCGGCGACGTGATGCCGGCGATGTTGCAAGTCAGATCGGCCATGTTTTTTGTCTCCTTTATCGGTCAGGCGGCTTTGATCGCAGTCAGCTCGAACGAGGCGTCGATGGACGCCGCCGCGAGCTTGCCGTCCTGCACGGCCTGCACGGTGAGATCGAGTCCTTCATGGGTCGCGCAATCGCCGCCGGCCCACACTTTCGCGAGCGTCGTCTGACGGTTTTCATCGGTCACGATGCGCCCTTCGTCGAGCGTCAGCAGCGCCCGGTCGATGCCGATGGGCACGAGCGTCTGACCGATCGCCTTCAGCACCATGTCCGCTTCGATCACGAAGCGTTCCGTGTCACGCTCGAACTCGACGCCGGTCACGACACCGTTATCGCCGATCAAACGCACGGGCTTCGCGTGCGTGACGATACTCACGCCGTTGGTCTGCGCGAACTCGCGCTCGGCCCACGTCGCGCTCATGTTCTCGACGCCGCGCCGGTACGCCATCGTCACGTTCGTCGCGCCCAGCTTCCGGCTTTGCACGCAAGCATCGACCGCGGTATTGCCGCCGCCGATCACGACCACGCGCCGCCCGACCGGCACGCTCGCGAGGTCATCGGCCTGACGCACTTGTTCGATGAAATCGACCGCGTCCATCACGCCATCGAGCGATGCGCCTTCGAGCGCGAGCTCACGCACGCCCGCGAGACCGAACGCGATGAACACCGCGTCGTACTGCTTGCGCAACTCGTCGAGCGTGAAGTCGCGGCCGAGCGACTGCCCCGTTTTGATCTCGATGCCACCGATCGAATACAGCCATTCGATCTCGCGCTGCGCGTAGTCCTCGATCGTCTTGTACGCGGCGATGCCGTATTCGTTGAGGCCGCCGGGCTTTTCGCGCGCATCGAAAATCACTGCGCGATGTCCGGCCAATGCAAGCCGATACGCGCACGCGAGGCCCGCCGGTCCTGCGCCGACGATCGCGATGCGTCTGCCCGTCTCCGGGGCGCGCTTGAAAAGCGGCTCGCCTTTGGCGATCGCCCAATCGGTCGCGTGACGCTGCAATGCGCCGATTTTCACGGGTTCGTCGCCCGGATGATTGCGCACGCAACTACCTTCGCAAAGAATCTCGGTCGGGCACACGCGCGCGCACATGCCGCCGAGCGGATTCGCCGACAGAATATCGACCGCCGCGCCCTTCAGATTGCCGTTGCCGATCTTGCGGATGAAGCCGGGAATGTCGATGCTCGTCGGGCACGCCTGGATGCATGGCGCGTCATAGCAATAGTGGCAGCGGCTTGCAGCGGCCGCAGCAGCGGTGGCGTCGAGCAGCGGCGCGACGTCCGCGAATTCGCATGCGAGTTGCTCTTGCGTGAGGCGCTGGTTCGCGATATCGCCGGTCTGTTTCATGGTCATGCGCGTTCCTTGTGAAGACGGTCGACTACCCGCCGTCCGCGTGTCGTGACGCGGACGGTTCTGAACGTGAATGAGAAAAGCGCTGCCTACGAAGCCGGTTCCGACGCGCGCTCCAGCATTGCGTGCAGCAGCACATTCGCGCCCGCCTCGATCCACTCCTGCGACGCGTCTTCGATTTCGTTATGGCTGATGCCGTCGACGCACGGCACGAACACCATCGAGGTCGGCGCGACCTGCGAGAGATAGCACGCGTCATGGCCCGCGCCCGACACCATGTCGCGATGCGAATAGCCGAAGCGCTGCGCAGCGGCGCGCACGGAGGCCACGCAAGCGGCATCGAACTTCACGGGCTCGTAGTAGAAGATCTGTTCGAACTCGGTCGACAGGCCGATCGCACCCGCAATGCGCTCGACGCCTTCACGCAGCGCGGCGTCCATGCGCGCGAGCACGGCATCGTCGGGATGACGGAAATCGACGGTGAAGAACACGCGGCCCGGAATCACGTTGCGCGAGTTCGGATGCACCTGCATCATGCCGACCGTCGCGCACGCGAGCGGCGCATGATCGAGGCCGATGCGGTTCACGAGATCCACCACGCGCGACGCGCCGAGCAGCGCGTCCTTGCGGCGCGGCATCGGCGTGGGGCCTGCGTGCGCTTCCTGACCCGTCAGCGTGATCTCGTACCAGCGCTGGCCTTGCGCATCGGTCACGACGCCGATCGTCTTGTCCTCGGCTTCGAGAATCGGCCCTTGCTCGATATGCAGTTCGAACGCAGCATGCAGCTTGCGGCCGCCGCACGGCAGATCGCCCGCATAGCCGATGCGCTTCAGTTCCTCGCCGATCGTCTTGCCATCGACGTCCTTGCGCGACAGGCCATAATCGAGCGAGAACACGCCCGCGAACACGCCCGATGCGACCATCGCGGGCGCGAAGCGCGAACCTTCTTCGTTGGTCCAGATGACGACTTCGATCGGATGTTCGGTCTCGATGCCGCGATCGTTGAGCGTGCGGATCACTTCGAGCCCGCCGAGCACGCCGTAAATGCCATCGAAGCGCCCGCCGGTCGGTTGGGAATCGGCGTGCGAGCCGGTCATCACGGGCAGCGCGTCGAGGTTGCGCCCAGCGCGGCGCATGAACACATTGCCCATCTGATCGACGCTCACCGTGCAGCCCGCTTCCTTCGCCCAACTAACGATGAGGTCGCGTCCCTCCTTGTCGAGATCGGTCAGCGCGAGACGGCAGACGCCGCCTTTCGGCGTCGCGCCGATTCTGGCCATCGTCATCAGGCTGTCCCATAGACGTTGACCGTTGACCCTGATGGACGTATCGAGACCAGCCTCTCTGATTGCATCCGTTACAGCGTTCATTCGCCTCGCTCCTTACGATCGGACTTCGTATGTGAGTGACTTCGTTTCGTGCATGCCGGATGTTCGCGGTGCAATGCCGCACGCGCCCGGTGCACGGTTTCTGTTATGCGATGACTGTTGCCGGCGACCCTTTTCCTGCTACTTCGAGCGCTCTTCAAATCCTGTCCAGTTGGACAGGTTGTAGCCGATTAAAATAAGCAAATCAACGTCTTTCGTGCGCGGGCAAACACGAAGCGAAGTAAGCGATAAGCGTGCCATTGCAATGCAGCATCCGCTGGCAATGGTTCCGGCGAGGATTTCGTCGCGATGCAGCGCGGCGTGCACGAACGGCGCTATTCAGGCACGATGCGGCACACACGGCACAAGAATTCGACGATGAGACACGACGATACGGCTGACCACATCCGGGAAAACGCGGACACGGCGCCACCCTTGCGACGGCGCAAGGCGCAGATTCGCGAGAGCAACGAAGCGCAGCTTCTGGCGTGCGCCGAGGAAGTTTTCGCGGAGAAAGGGCTGGAAGGCGCGAGCACGGCGATGATCGCCGAACGTGCCGGCTTGCCGAAGGCCAACCTGCACTACTACTTTCCGACCAAGCTCGCGCTCTATCGTCGCGTGCTGGAAGACCTGTTCGAAGACTGGCACCGCGCGGCGGATACCTTCGAATGCAGCGACGATCCCGTCGAAGCGATCGGCGGCTATGTGCGCGCGAAGATGGAATTATCGAGAAGAAGGCCGCTCGGCTCGAAGGTGTGGGCGAGCGAGATCATTCACGGCGCGCATCACATGCAGGACATTCTGAACGAGCGTGTGAAGCCGTGGCTCGATACGCGCGTGATAGTGATCGAAAGCTGGATCGCGCGCGGCCTGCTCGCGCCGGTCGAGGCGGACACGTTCATGTTCATGATCTGGGCGATCACGCAGCACTACGCCGACTTCGACGCCCAGATTCGCGCGCTCAAAGGCAAGCGCGCACTCACGCGCAAGGCCTTCGATGAACAGACCGAAGAAGTCGTGCGCCTCGTGATTCGCGCGTGCGGCGCGGTGTCGCCGCGCGTCGAAGAAAAACACGACGCGCAATGAAAAACGCCGGTCGCTATAGCGGCCGGCGTTCGACTTGCTGCTTACTGCTGTACAGCTTCACTGCGGTACTGCTACTGCCTTTCTCGCAAGATATTGCTACTGCCAACGCTTGCTGCACCCTCTACCGCTACTGCTACTGCTTGCTGCTACTGCCTGTCTGAGCGCCGAGTGGCGCTCCGATCAGTGACCGAAGTAGACCGAATTGCGATCCGACATCGACACGTTGGCGCGCGCCACCGGAGCAACCGCACCCGATTGCGATGTGCCTGCCGTCGAAGGACCATAAGCCGAAGCGCCGTTTTCAGCGTTCACACGCGCTTGTGCAGCCTGAAGATTTTGCGGGTAATTCACGCGATCTTCCGACGGGTTGTAGCCGGCCTTTTCCAGTTGAACCAGTTCGGCGCGGACTTGAGCGCGGGTCACCGGCGCGTTGTCCTGTGCAAATGCGAACGTCGGAGCAGCCAGAGCGCTGGCGATGACGAGTGCGGGAACGAATGCCTTGATCATGATGAACCTCCAATAGTCTTGTTTTGAAATCGAAACCGAACCGGAAGCTTTTTAAGTAGTTTCTGATTTCGTTTCGCTTGAAAACAGTGTAGGAGGCATCAGCCTTAGGGGAAACCCCGATTTGCACGAAACATAATTGTCCGGATCGCAACAATACGTTTCGCGGGGCGATTCGCGCGACACGCCAATTCAGACCGGTTGTCGCGCCCTAAGTAACTGTTTTTATTAGATATCCTCGCCCTTAGAAGATATGCGCAACCGATTCCAGCGCGAACGGCAATTACGGCTTCGCCAGCCAATCGCCATTCACGCGCCAGCTACCGCTTTTGTCACATAAGCGAGCGCAGCCGTTACCAGCTCGTGCAACAGCGGCTGGACCTGGCTTGCTCGCGCTTCGTCGTAAGCAAACGGCGCCGTTTCTTCCATGTAGCTGACTTGCGTCAGTTCGAGCTGAAGCGCATGAACGCCCTCTCCGGGCCGGCCATAGCGCCGCGTGATGTAGCCGCCCTTGAAACGCCCGTTGGCCACCGTCGAATAGCGGCCGTCGCGCTCGACGATCCCCGCGAGATGCTCGGCCAGTCCCGGCGCCGCCGACGCGCCGTCCGCCGTGCCGAAGTTGAAATCGGGCAGGCGTCCGTCGAAGAAGCGCGGCACGACCGAGCGGATCGAATGCGCTTCCCAAAGCAGCACGCGGCCGTGCGCCTGCCGGAGGGCATCGAGTTCGCGAGCGAGCGCGTCGTGATACGGCTGCCAGTACATCGCGCGGCGCGCGTCGATCTGTTCGCGCGACGGCTCGTGGCCCGGCTTGTAGAGCGGCGCCTTGTCGAAGGTATCGAGCGGACACAGCCCCGTGGTGTCGCGGCCGGGATAGAGGTTGGCGTCGTCGGGCGGACGGTTCAGGTCGATCACGTAGCGCGAGTACGCCGGCGTCAGGATCGATGCGCCCAGATCGCGCGCGAACGCATACAGCCGTTCGAGATGCCAGTCGCAATCCTCGACGCGCTGCGCGATCGGCGTCATCTCGGCGGCGAGCGCGCAGGGAATCTGCGTGCCCCGATGCGGGATCGAAATCAGCAACGGCGCGTTGCCGCGTTCCAGCGTGAAGATCGAAGATTCGTTCATGAGATGACCTTTGGGTTCAACCCAGCAAGCCGCGCAACGCGGCGCGATAGCGCGTGAGCGCCTCGTCTTCCTGCGCGTGTCGGCGCGCGTCGATCACCTTGCGGCCCGACACGAAGACATCGCGGATCGGCGTCTCGCCATGCTCGCAGAACACCGCGCTCGACAGCCAGGTGTCGCGCGCATGCCCGCCGATGCCCGGATGCGCGTCGTCGAGCACGAGCCAGTCGGCGCGCTTTCCCTGCGCGAGCGCGCCGACGGGCCGCCCGGTCGCGTGCGCGCCGCCGTCGAGCGCGGCGTCGAAAAGACGGTCGGCGGGACGGCTCTGCGTCGGCGATGCCAGCACGTTGCGCTGGCGACGGCACAGGCGCTGCCCATATTCGAGCAGACGCAGTTCCGAGCGCCAGTCGACGCCGACATGACTATCCGAGCCGATGCCGATGCGCCCGCCCGCATCGAGATAATCGCGTGACGGAAACACGCCGTCGCCGAGATTCGCCTCGGTCGTGAGACACAGCCCCGCAACCGCGCCGCTCGCCGCGAGACGCGCGCATTCGTGCGCATCGACATGGGTTGCGTGCACGAGGCACCAGCGCTCGTCGAGGTTGAAGCGTTCGAGCAGCCATTCGACCGGACGATGCCCCGTCGCTGCGACGCACGCTTCCACTTCGGCGAGCTGTTCCGCCACGTGGATATGCACCGGCGCACGGCCGAATCGCGTATCGAGCCCTTCGAGGACCGCCGCGAGCGATTCGCCTCCGACGGCCCGCAATGAATGCGGCGCGACGCCGTAACGGCGCGCGCCGTTTTCGGGCCGCGCGCGGGCGAGCGCGTCGATCAGGGCGAGCAGCGTGTCGGGCGTGTTCAGAAAGCGCCGCTGATCCTCGCGCGGCGCGCTCTTGTTGAAGCCGCTGAATTCGTACAGCACCGGCAACATCGTGATGCCGATGCCCGCGCGCTCGGCCGCATCGACGACGCGCTCGGCGAGTTCCGCGCGGTTCGCGTAGGGCGCGCCATCGGGTGCGTGATGCACGTAGTGAAACTCGCACACCGACGTATAGCCCGCCTTGAGCATCTCGATGTACAGCCAGTGCGCGATATCCGCGAGCGATTCGGGCCCGATTCCCGCGGCGAAGCGATACATGAGATCGCGCCAGCTCCAGAAGGTATCGGCGACGCTCGCACGATATTCGGTGAGGCCAGCCATCGCGCGCTGGAACGCGTGCGAGTGCAGATTCGGCATGCCGGGCACGACCGGCCCTTTCGCCCGTTCGACGCCGGTAGGCGCCGCGCTGTCCGGCGCGACGCGCACGAGCGTGCCGGCGTCGTCCCATTCGAGCAGCACGTCGCGCCGCCAGCCGTCGGCGAGGCGCGCGTGGTCCGCGAAGAATGCGTTCATTCTGTCTCCTTCTTATGTCGATGCGCGGCTGCTCGCCGTCTCTACAACATGTCGATGCCGATGTGCAGCCACGATGCGCCCTTCTTCATCTCGCATTCCAGTGCGACCGCGCGTCCGACGCATAACGTGTCGCCTGCTTCGAGCGTATGGCGCGTGTCGGCGGCGGCTTTGATATCGATCCTTCCGCGCGCGCAGTGGATGAACCTCAGATCGTGATCGGGCGTGAGCGAGCACGAAGCGTGGTGGACATCGACCGTCGCGCGGGCGCGATCGCGCCGCACCATCACGTTGAAATCGCGCGTCGGGCCGTCGATGAGCGTCGCGTGAATCGGCGTTTCGCCGGCGAAGCGCGCGCTCGCGAGCGGCGTGTCGAGCGCATGCACTTGGCCATCGGCTTCGCTCAGACGCATGCCCGCGCCATCGAGCAGCACGAGCACGCGATCGACGCCCGCGAAGGTCGAGAACGCGCCGTCGGACGCCACGTCGGCGAGCGACAGACGCCACGCGAAGGCATCGAACGACGCGCCTTGCGGCCCTGTCGCGATCTCGCGCGTGACGCCGCCGCCGTTTTTCCACGGCGCGGGTGTGAGCGAATCAGCGCGAATGATCATCACGTTCAGAAATGCCCGGTGAATTGATAACGGTCGCCCGGATGCCAGAGGTTCGCGACCGATGCGACCGCATCGCGCGACCACGTGCGCCGATGCAGCAACAGACACGGCTCGTGCTCCGTCATCGCGAGCGCGGCGCGAATCTCCGCCGACGGCACCGACGCCTCGATCCGGTACTCCACGCGCTGCAGCGGCGCGGCGGACATCAGGTACTGATTTGGCGTGATCGTCGTGAAGTCCTGGCGCGCGTATTCGGGCGCGAGCGCGGGATTCACATAGCGCTCTTCCATCTGCACCGGCTCGTCGTTCTCGAAGTGCAGCACACGCGAATGAAACACCGGGCTGCCGAGCGCGAGATGCATTTCGTCGGCGAGCGCTTCATCGACGATCGACGCGCCCAGATGCAGCACCTGCGCGCGATACGCGTGGCCGCGCGCGACGATTTCATCGGAAATGCTGCGAATCTCGACGAGCGTCGACGCATATTTCGGCTGTGCGACGAAGGTGCCCGCGCCCTGCACACGCGTGAGCACCTGTTCCGAGGTCAGCTCGCGCAGCGCGCGGTTCACGGTCATGCGCGCGACCTTGAACTCGCGCGCAAGCTCGTTCTCGGAGGGCACCTGATCGCCCTCCTTCCACTCGCCGATGTGAATGCGCTGGAGAATGTAATCCTTGATCTCCTGATACGCGGGCGTGTTCATGCAGGCTGTTCCGACGCGAACGAGAACGGGCTGTGCCGCGCGATCGCGCCTTCCTGCACGAGTGTCGCGATCGCGGCGATATCCGGCGCGAAGTAATGATCGAGGTCGTAATGCGCCACCTGCGCGCGCAGCGTTTTCATGACTTCGGAGAGCGGCGCGCTGGTCTGATGCGGCGCGCGCAGATCGACGCCCTGCGCCGCCGCGAGCAGTTCGATCGCGAGGATGTTCGCGGTGTTGCTCGCGATGTCGCCGAGCTTGCGCGCGGCGAAGGTCGCCATCGACACATGGTCTTCCTGATTCGCCGACGTGGGCAGCGAATCCACCGACGCCGGATGCGCGAGCGTCTTGTTTTCGGATGCGAGCGCGGCCGCCGTGACGTGCGCGATCATGAAGCCCGAGTTGACGCCACCGTCGCGCACCAGGAAAGGCGGCAGGCCGGAGAGCGTCGCGTCGATCAGGAGCGCGATGCGGCGTTCCGCCAGCGCGCCGATTTCGGCGGCGGCGAGCGCGAGGTTGTCGGCGGCGAACGCGACCGGCTCCGCATGGAAATTGCCGCCGGACAGCACTTCGCCGGTGTCGGGGAAGATCAGCGGGTTATCGGAGACGGCGTTCGATTCGATCAGCAGGACTTCGGCCGCGTGGCGCATCTGGTCGAGGCACGCGCCCATGACCTGCGGCTGGCAGCGCAGGCTGTACGGGTCTTGCACTTTCTCGCAGTCCGCGTGCGACAGATTGATGCCCGAGCCCTTCAGCAGCGTGCGGTACGCCGCCGCGGCGTCCATCTGCCCGCGATGTCCGCGCAGTTCATGGATGCGCGCATCGAACGGAACGACCGAGCCGGCCGCCGCATCGACCGACAGCGCGCCGGCGACGAGCCCGGTGCGAAACAGATCCTCGATCGCGAACAAGTTGTAGAGCGCCAGCGCCGCCGACGCCTGCGTGCCGTTCAGCAACGCGAGGCCTTCCTTCGCCTGCAAATTGAGCGGCTTGAGGCCCGCGACCGCGAGACCGTCGAGCGCGCCGGCGCGTTCGCCGCGAATCATCACTTCGCCGATGCCGAGCAGCACCGTCGACATATGCGCGAGCGGCGCGAGATCGCCCGAGGCGCCGACCGAACCCTTGACCGGGATGATCGGCAGCACGTCGGCATTGAAAAGCGTGATGAGCGCGTCGATGACTTCGCGACGGATGCCCGAATGGCCGCGCCCGAGGCTCGACAGCTTGAGCGCCATCAGGAGACGCACGACCGGACGCGACATCGGCTCGCCGACGCCCACTGCATGCGACAGCACGAGATTCTTTTGCAGCAGTTCGAGTTGGTCGGCCGGAATGTGCGTATTGGCGAGCCGCCCGAAACCGGTATTGATGCCGTAAGCGGGATCGCCTTTCGCGGCGATGGCGGCGACGGCGCGCGCGCTCGCGTCGATCGCGCCGAAGCTCGCAGGATCGAGTTCGAGCGAATCCGAGCCTCGCGCGATGCGGCGCAGTTGCGGCAGAGTCAGTTTTCCGGGCGTGAGCGTGATCATGGTTCGTCCTGTCTATACAAGTTAGACTCAAGTCTAAACGGGCTAGAAGGACGAAACAAGGGGATATCCGGGATATCACTAGGATCATCCGGCGGATTTCTGCAATGCTTGTCTATACAGATTTGACGATTTACAACAGCACTTTTTCCATCACGAACTGGACAAAGCGCTGTTCGCGCACGATCACCGCCCGCGCGAGCAGCATTTCGAAGCCGCAGTATTCGAAGAAAGGCCGTCCGGTGACGCTCGAATACGTGTGCAGCGTGGTCAGGCCGGTTGTTTCGGCTTCGGCTTCAATGCGCGCGAGCAGCGACGTCGCCACGCTTTTGCGCTGATGCAGCGGATCGACGAACATCATGTCGATGAGACCGTTCTTTTCGAGATCGGCGAAACCCGCGAGTTCGCCGTCGACGAGCCCGACCCACGTCGGACGGCTGAGACGGGCGAGTTCCCATTCGTCGCGGTCGGTTTGCGCCCAGGCTTCGATTTGCGCCTGGTTGTAGTCGGCCGACGCCGTTTCGCGAACGGCGCGTTGGAACAGATCGATCACACCGTCGAGATCGCTTGCACGATACGGTCTGACATCGATGAGCGGCAGCCCTGACATTTCATCACCTTCGTTACTGTCAAAAAAAACAAAAAACCGCTGCAATAGCAGCGGGGGTCTGGCGTTGAAAACGCGGAAAAAAGAGTGTTTGGGGAACGGCCGGGCGCGCGCAAACGTTCAAATCGCGGGAAATGGGATGTTGGACGTGCGCTGCCGCCGGTTCTTCAGGAAGCCACCACCACCGTCGCGATACCGAGCGCCGTCATCAGAAGCGACGCGCAAACGTGGATCGCGATCTCCGCGAGCGCCCAGCCGAGCCGCCCTTGCTGAAGATGCGCGACCACTTCGGCCGAAAAGGTCGAAAAGGTGGAAAGTCCACCCATCAACCCGGTAATGATGAAAAGCCGCCACTCCACCGAAATATCGGGAAAGCGCGCGAAGAAGGCGACCGCGACGCCGATGATGTAGCCCGCGATGACGTTGGACGCGAACGTGCCGAGCGGCAAATTCGGAAAAATCGCATTCAGGCGCAGGCCGAGGACCCATCTGAGCAGCGATCCCAGTCCGCCACCGAGTCCCACGGCGATGATCGACAGATACATGAAAGTGTGCGTGATTCGAAATTAACTGCGTTATGTCTCGCGGGCGAGCCGGTCGATCAGCGCGCCGCGGCTCGCCTCGACGATCCAGCCTTGCTTGTGCCGCACATGCGCCGCCCAGGTCCCGTCGCGCCGCTGTTCCCAGCAGCCGGCGTCGTGCCCGTCGATGAAAAGCGAGCCGCGCACGACGAGTTGCGGATCGGCGGGGTCGAGCACTTCGTCATCGTTGTGTTCGAGCTTCACGGTGTGCATGAGCATCGTCTGCAAAAACACGTCAAGACCAGAGCCGGTCTTGCCACTGGCTCCATTCTAACGATACTCAAAGCGCCTGGTTCAAACACTCACCGTATCATGAAGGACATTGCCGAAAGGCAATTGAGTATGCGCACGACATGTTCGACCGAAGGGGCATCGAAAGCGAGCGATACAGCATCGATGCGTTCGAGCGTCGGCCACTGGCAGAAGAGATCGGCGAATGCCGTGGTCTGCGTGCGTAGTTCGCAGCGGTGACCAGACAGCGCGGCACGTCCGCGATGCCCCGCGGAAGCCGCCTCGATCGTCTCGCGCGCGGCGAGCTGGATCGCTTCGCAGGCGGCGGCGGGCGTTTCGGTCACGCCGCTCGAATAGCCGTGCGCCGTCTTCACGCACAGAAAGCGCGCGCCGGGAAAGGCGGGCAGCGTCTCGGCGCCGAATACATCGTCGCCCGTCAGCAGCGCGACATGCGCGCCGTGCTCCCCGGCGAGCCGCCCATAGAGGCCGGCCTCGCCGACTTCCTCGCCGTCCAGCGTGACGCGCGCGAAGGCCGCGCTGTTGATGGTGTGCGCGAGAATGCCGCGGCTTTGCGCGCGCGCGTGATAGCCGATCATGAACACCACATCGGGCGCTGCTTCCAGCCCCGCCATCATGCCGAGCGTGCGCGGCTTGCCGAGCACGAGGCGCGCGCGCTGATCGAGCAAGTCGGGCAGCAGATTGCGAAAGCCGCCATGCGAATCGTTGATCCACACCTGCGACGCGCCGCCATCGAATGCGCCCTGCGCCGCCGCGTTCGCCTCGCGCGTCATCCAGCGGCGCGCCTGCTCGTATTCGGCGTTGCCGGCGCGTGTCTGCTCCGGATGGAACACGCCCGCGATGCCTTCGATATCCACCGAGATCAGCACTTTCATGATCGTGTCTTCAATGCGTCGTTGAGCGAAATGCGCCGATGACCATCGCGTCCGGCAACCGTTTCGGCGCTGAGGAGCGCATCGAGGATCGCCTGTTCGACGCTGTCGGCCGCCGCCTGGAATAGCGGGTCGAGCCGTGCGTCGCTGATGAGCGGCGGCATCGTGATGAAGTCCGCATCGTGCGATACGGTGTAAGCGGTCGTGAAAGCCAGCGCGATGTCGCCGCTGCCGTGGCCGTAGACCGACCCCGTACGCGCGAGTCCGGCGGCGGCGCGCATCGCGAGACGGCGCAACTGACGCGCATCGAGCGGCGCATCGGTTGCGATCGCGATGATGATCGAGCCTTGCTCGGGCGTGACCTTCGATGCGTCCGCCGACACCAGCGCGCGGCCGACCGCCTCGCCCGCGATCGTGAGTTGCGGCAAACGGCCGAAGTTCGCGAGCACGAGCGCGCCTGTCGTGTACCCGCGCCCGTTGATTTGCACGATGCGCGACGCCGAGCCGATTCCGCCTTTCAGCTCGAAGCACGACATGCCGCGCCCCGCGCCCACCGCGCCGCGCGCGAAGTCGTCGTTGCAGGCATCGAGCGCGCTCCGGTAATGCGCTTCATCGATCGCAAGCGCCTGCATGTCGTTGAGATAGCCATCGTTGCATTCGAACACCAGCGGATTCACGCTCGGGTCTTCGCGTCCGATGCGCGGGTTCGCAGCGATAGCCGCGCGAATCTGCGCATTCGCGATGGTCCCCACGCCGAACGTATTGGTCAACGCGATGGGCGTTTCGATCACGCCGAGTTCTTCGAGCTGCACGAGCCCGACGCTCTTGCCGAAGCCGTTGATCACGCACGCCGCGGCCGGCACTTTGCCGCGATACACATCGCCGGCGTGCGGGCGGACCACGGTGACGCCCGTTTGCACCGCGCCCTGCGCAAGCGTGCAGTGCCCGACGGTCACGCCCGCGACATCGGCGATCGTGCCGCGCAACCCCGCTTCGAGCAGACCGATATGCATCATGGCCGGTCGAGCTTGGGATCGAGCGCGTCGCGCAGGCCGTCGCCGAGCAGGTTGAACGCGAGCACGGTGAAGAAGATCGCGAGGCTCGGGAAGATGGCGACGTGCGGCGCCATCGCCATGTCGGCGCGCGCTTCGTTGAGCATCGCGCCCCACTCCGGCGTGGGCGGCTGCGCGCCCAGACCGAGAAACGAAAGGCTCGCGGCCGTGATGATCGACGTGCCGATGCGCATCGTGAAGTACACGACCACCGACGAGATCGTGCCCGGCAGGATATGCCGCGCGAGTATCGTCCAGTCCGATGCGCCGATGCTTCGCGCCGCCTCGATATACGTGAGATGCTTCAACGCGAGCGTATTGCCGCGCACGAGCCGCGCGAACGCGGGAATGCTGAAGATCGCGACCGCGCACACGACATTCACCATGCCGTTGCCGAGAATCGCGACCACGCCGATCGCGAGCAGAATGCCGGGAAACGCGAACAGCACGTCCGCGATGCGCATTACGATGCGGTCCCACCAGCCTTCGTAATAGCCCGCGAGCAGGCCGAAGAACGTGCCGATCACCGCACCGAGCACGACCGACACCAGCCCCGCCGTCAACGAGATGCGGCTGCCGACGAGTATGCGGCTCAGAATGTCGCGCCCGAGCGCATCGACACCGAACCAGTGCGCAGCCGATGGACCCGCGTTGAGCGCGTCGTAGTCGAAGTAGTTCTCCGGATCATAAGGCGCGATATACGGCGCGATGATCGCGATCACGATCAGCAGCAACACGAACACGGCCGCGATCATCGCGATGTGCTGCTGCCTGAACTTGCGCCAGAACTCCGTCCACGGCGTGCGGATCTCTTGCGGCGCCTGCACCGCGCTTTCGGCTGCCACGCTCATGCGGTCCTCACTTGAAGCGGATGGTCGGGTTGATGATCGCGTACAGCACATCCACGATCAGGTTGATCACGATGAACTCAAGCGAGAACAGCAGCACTTCCGCCTGAATCACCGGATAGTCGCGCATCTCGACCGCATCGACCAGCAGACGCCCGAGGCCCGGCCAGTTGAACACCTTCTCCACGACGATCGAGCCGCCGAGCAGAAAGCCGAATTGCAGGCCCATCATCGTGACGACGGGAATCATCGCGTTGCGCAGGCAGTGCTTCACGATGACCATCGGTTCGTGCACGCCTTTCGCGCGCGCGGTGCGCACGAAGTCCTCGCCGAGCACTTCGACGAACGACGCGCGCGTGAAGCGCGCCATCACCGCCGCGACCGCCGCGCCCAGCGTGATCGAGGGCAACACGTAGCCCTTCCACGTGCCGTCGTCGACGATCGGCAGCCAGCCGAGCTTCACCGAGAAGATTTCCATCAGCAGCATGCCGAGCGCGAACGCCGGAAACGAGATGCCCGACACCGCGAGCGTCATGCCCAGCCGGTCCGGCCAGCGATTGCGCCATACCGCCGACACGATGCCGATGCCCATGCCGAAGATCACCGCCCATACCATGCTCGCGAGCGTGAGCCACAACGTGGGCATGAAGCGCTCGGCGATTTCCGTCGCCACGGGCCGCTTGCTGCGCGTCGACATGCCGAAGTCGAAATGCACGATCTTGCCGAAGAAGCCCACCAGTTGCTGCGGCAGCGGCTTGTCGAGACCGAGGTCGGCACGCACGAGCGCGACGGTCGCTTCGTCGGCTTCCGCGCCCGCTGCGAGCCGCGCGGGATCGCCCGGCAGCATGTGCACGAAGAAGAACACGAGCACCGCGACGATGAAGAGCGTCGGCAGAAGGCCTAACAGTCGTTTGGCGATGAAGTTGAGCATCGTTTCCGGTCAGTTGCGGCCGGGCGATCGCGCCCGGCCGAAAGCGATTACTTGATGGCGATCTCTTCGAAGCTGAACGAGCCGTCCGGCATCACGTACGCGCCCGACAGACGCTTGCTGCGCGCATACACGACCTTCTCCGTGACGAGGAAGATCCACGGTGCATCGGCCCAGATACGCTTCTGCGCGTCCGCGTAGAGCTTGGCTTTCTCGCTGCGATCCGTGGTGGCGAGCGCTTTCGAGAGATCGTCATCGACCTGATCGTTCTTGTA
The DNA here is from genome assembly GCF_001544915.2 of Caballeronia pedi. GTDB lineage: Bacteria > Pseudomonadota > Gammaproteobacteria > Burkholderiales > Burkholderiaceae > Caballeronia > Caballeronia pedi. The sequence continues at coordinate 218,422 of NZ_FCOE02000005.1, forward strand.
GTACGCGGTGTTGAAGAGCTTCGGCGGGAACGACGTGCCGCCGAGCAGCGGCGAGAGCGCCCAGTCCGCTTCACCCGTCGACGACGACCAGCCGATATAGAGCATCCGCACCGGCGCCGTCTTCGGATCAGGCGCGCTCTCGATGCGCTGCACGCGCTGCCCCGCTTCGAGTGCTTCGACCGACGCCTTCACGCCCACTTGCGCCAATTGCTGCTGCACGAACTGGATGATCTTCTGCGCGGTCGTATGGTTATAGCCCGACCACAGCACGGTTTCGAAGCCGTTCGGATAGCCTGCTTCCTTCAGCAGTTCGCGCGCCTTTGCGGGATCGTATTTCCACGGCCCGAGTTTGGTCGCGTATTCGACGCCCGGCGGCACCACGCCTTCGGCCGGCACGGCATAACCCGCGAACGCCACCTTCACGAGCGCTTCCTTGTTGATCGCATAGTTCATCGCCTCGCGCACCTTCGGATTGTCGAAGGGCTTTTGCAGCACGTTCATGCTGACGTAGCGCTGAATGATCGACGGCGCCGCGATCAGATCGACCTTCGGGTTCGCCTTGAGCGTCGCGGCCTGCTCGAACGGCACCGAGAACGCGAAATCCGCCTCGCCCGTCTGCATGAGCGCGGAGCGCGTGTTGTTATCGACCACGGGCTTCCAGTCGATCATGTCGATCTTCGGCAAACCCTTCTTCCAGTAGCCGGCGAACTTCTTCACCTTCAGGTCGTCGGTCTGCTTCCATTCGACGAACTCGAACGGCCCCGTGCCGACCGGATGAAACGCGATGTCCTTGCCGTACTTCTGCAGCGCGGCCGGCGAAATCATCACCGCCGACGGATGCGCGAGCACGTTGATGAACGCCGAGAACGGAATCTTCAGCGTGATCTTCACCGTGTAGGGATCGACCACTTCGGTCTTCTCGATCTTGTTGAAGAGGTTGTAGCGCTTGAGCTTGTTGTCCGGATTGGTCACGCGATCGAACACGGCCTTCACGGCATCGGCGTTGAAGTCGGTGCCGTCGTGGAACTTGACGTCACGGCGCAGATGGATCGTGTAGACCTTCGCGTCGGGGCTCGCCTCGTAACTCGTCGCGAGCACGTTCTGGATCTTCATGTCCTTGTCGAAGCCGAACAGACCCTGATAGAACGACTTCGCCACCGCTTGCGAGAGCGTGTCGTTGGCGTCGTACGGGTCCATCGTCGTGAAGGTCGAGGCCACGGCCATCACGGCGGTGCCTTGCGCATGCGCCGCCATCGGCGCGAGTGAGGTCAGCGCGGCGAATGCACTTGCAGCGAGTATCGAGCGCAAATTCGAGCGCAGTTTGAAGGACGGCATCGTTGGACTCCTTTGACGTTATGGTGTTATCAATACGCGCCGCCAACGTGATGCTCGGCAACGTAATGGTCTGGTCCTACGGCTACGAGTTTCGCGACGATGGGCTCATCGCCGAGCTTGCGGATCGGGCTTGGAATCTCGTCGGCGGCGAGCATGCGTTGCGCGTGCCGGCGTGACGGATCGGCGACCGGGACCGCGCTCATCAGCTCGCGCGTGTACGGATGACGCGGCGCTTCGAACACGGCCGCGCGCGGCCCGATCTCGACGATCTGGCCGAGATACATCACCGCCACGCGATGACTCACGCGCTCCACGACCGCCATGTCGTGCGAGATGAACAGATACGCGACGCCGAGTTCGCGCTGCAGATCGAGCATCAGATTGACGATCTGCGCGCGCACGGAGACATCGAGCGCGGAGACGGATTCATCGGCGATGACGACTTTCGGGTTCAACGCGAGCGCCCTTGCAATCGCGATGCGCTGTCGCTGGCCGCCCGAGAATTCATGCGGATAACGCTGCGCCGCTTCGGGCGGCAAGCCGACTTTTTCGAGCAGCCAGTCGACCCGCGCCTGCGCTTGCTTGCCGCTCGCGACGCCATGCACGAGCAGCGGCTCCATCACCGAGAAGCCGACCGTCAGACGCGGATTGAGCGACGCGAACGGGTCCTGAAAGATGAACTGGATATTGCGCCGCAGGGTCTGCAGTTCGTGGCCTGCGAGCTTGCTGATGTCGCGTCCGTCGAATTCGATGGAGCCGCTCTGGCTTTCAACGAGCCGCAGCAGCGAGCGCCCCGTCGTCGATTTGCCGCAGCCCGATTCGCCGACGAGCGCGAGCGTCTCGCCCGGACGCAAGTCGAAACTCACGCGCTCGACCGCATGCACCGCCGCCGTGATGCGGCCGAACAAGCCGCTTTTCACCGGAAAGCGCGTGACGAGATCGCGCACGCGCAGAATCGGCCTGATGGTTTCGTCGACGGCAGGCTGCCGTTCCTTCTCGACCGCCTCGGATGGACGCAACGCGCTCGCATCGTCGGGCGCGAGGTCGACCGGTGCCACTTCGAGGATCGGGAATTTCGCGGGACGATCGGTGCCGCGCATCGCGCCGAGCGTCGGCACGGCGGCGAGCAGCGCCTTCGTGTACGGATGCTTCGGCGCGTGAAACAGCGCGTCCGATTGCGCCTCTTCCACTTTCTCGCCGCGATACATCACGAGCACGCGATCTGCCACTTCCGCGACCACGCCCATGTCGTGCGTGATGAAGATCACGCCCATGTTCATTTTGTTCTGCAGGCCGCGCACGAGTTGCAGGATCTGCGCCTGGATCGTGACATCGAGCGCGGTGGTCGGCTCGTCGGCGATCAGGAGCGCGGGCTTGCACGACAGCGCCATTGCGATCATCACGCGCTGGCGCATGCCGCCCGACAACTGATGCGGATAACGCGCGAACACGCGTTTCGATTCGGGAATGCGTACGAGATCGAGCAGACGCAGCGCTTCGGCGCGCGCCTCCGATCCGCTCTTGTTCTGATGCAGGGCGATCGCTTCCGCGATCTGATCGCCGACCGTGAAGACCGGATTGAGCGAGGTCATCGGCTCCTGGAAGATCATCGCGATGTCTGCGCCGCGCACGCCGCGCATCGTCGCCGATGACGCCTTCGCCAGATCGAGCACCTGCCCGTTGCGCCGGCGAAACGCGATGCTGCCGGACACGATGCGGCCGCCGCCATGTTCGACGAGCCGCATCAACGCGAGCGACGTCACCGATTTGCCCGAGCCCGATTCGCCGACAATCGCGAGCGTCTCGCCCCGATCCACCGTGAACGAGATGTTGCGCACGGCTTCGATGGTGCGCGCGCGCGAGCGAAACGCGACCGACAGATCGCGCACGTCGATCACGCGGGCATCGGGCAAGGTCGCGCTCATCATCGATAGATCGCCGTGACGGGCGCTTCGCCCACGCGCGCAAAGCCGCGATACATGCCTTCCGTGTTGAACGGCAGCACGACGTTGCCCTTCGCATCGACAGCGACGAGACCGCCGCGCCCTTCTATGCGTGGCAGCTTCATCATCACGACATCGTTCGATGCGTCTTCCAGCGACGCACCGCGATATTCCATTTGCGCCGATACGTCATACGCCGCGAGCATGCGGATGAACATTTCGCCCGTGCCGGTGGTCGACACCGCGCAGGTCGCGTCGTTCGCGTAGCAGCCCGCGCCGATCAACGGCGCATCGCCGACGCGGCCGGCCTGCTTGTTGGTGATGCCGCCCGTCGACGTCGCGGCGGCGAGATGGCCGTTGGCATCGAGCGCGACCGCGCCGACCGTGCCGAACTTCCTGTCGGGATCGATGGGATCGATGGGATCGCGCGGATCATTCGAGAAGGCGAACTTCGTCATCGCGTCGTGATCGAGCATCGTGCCTGAGGTGCCACGCGCGTTGAGCCATTGCTGATGGCGCGCTTCCGTGTAGAAGTACGACGGATCGACGAATTCGAGACCTTGCGCGGCCGCGAACGCTTCCGCGCCCGGTCCCGTGAACATGACGTGATCGCTCACGTCGAGCACGCGGCGCGCGGCGAGCACGGGATTCTTCACGCGCGTCACGCAACTGATCGCGCCGGCTTCGAGCGTCGCGCCGTCCATCACGGACGCGTCCAGTTCGTGCGTGCCCGCCGCCGTGAACACCGCGCCGTGGCCCGCGTTGAAGAGCGGACAGTCTTCGAGCAGGCGCACGGCTTCGGTGACGGCATCCAGCGCGCTGCCGCCATCGGCGAGCACGCGTTGAGCCGCGCTCAGGATGTCGGTAAGCGCCGCGTGATAGCGCGCTTCCGCTTCGGCGTTCATCGCGTGGCGCACGATCGTGCCCGCGCCGCCGTGAATGGCGATGACTGGTGTGGCGTTCATGACTTGCGCGATTCCGTATGAGTGTGTCGTTTCGCAGTGGTGCGGCGCGTGGCCTGAACCGCGTGCGCTTCTTTCGGCAAAGAAGGCGCGACGAGCCAGGGCAACACGAACCCGGTCAATCCCGATGCCGCCTCGACCGAGCGCTTGGCCCGGTGCGCGACCGCATCGCACAGTGCTTCGATGACGGCCAGCACGGCCGTGTCGCAATTCGCCGCGAGCCTGCGTTCGGCGCGGATCGCGAGCACGAGATCCGCGACCTGCGCGAGCGGCGAAGCGGCGCTGTCCGTGAGCGCGACGACGCGCAGGCCGTGATCGCGCGCGAGCTGCGCGAGCGTGATGGTGTCGTCGACATAACGCGGGAACGCGATCGCGATCAGCACATCGCCGCGCGCCGCCGTGAAGAGCCGCCGCGCGGCGTGCGACGGTCCGCCCGTCAACGCGAGCGACTGCACGTTCGCGCAATACGGCGTGAGCCCGTGCTCAAGCAGGCCGGCCAGAAACGCGCTCGCGCCGTAACCGATCGTGAAGACGCGCGGCGCGGCGAGAATCGTATCGACGATCGCCTCGGCCTTCGCGCCGTCGACGGAGGTTTGAGCAAGCCGCAGATTCGCCGCCGCCTGCGCAAGCGATGCATCGAACACTTCGGCCCCGCTCGCCGGCGATTCGAGCGCGGTGCGCAAGCGCTCGACCGGCGCGATGGTCGCCTCGAAACCGCGCACGAGCGCCTCGCGAAACGACGGATAGCCGGAGAAGCCGAGCGCGCGCGCGAAACGGTTCGCCGTCGCCACCGACGCGCCCACCGCGCCCGCCAGTTCGTCGATGCGCATGGTCGCCGAGCGAAACAGGTTCGCCAGCACGAACGCTCCCATGCGCCGATGAATGGGCGTGAGCGTCGGCATGGCCGCGGCGATGCGCGCGGCGATCAGATCGTCTGCGCTCGCCGGCGCACGAACCGATAGGGAACGGGACATGGAATGCGCTGCGCTCTCGTTGCGATGAAACGCGATGAAAGTATATTTACTCGAAACGCCGCTCAAAAAAAATTCATTTTCATCGACCTCGGGTTTTCGATAAGACGCCCAAGTGAGCCCCGTCCGATACCTCGGAGCTGCACGATCATGCACAATACGGGACGCATCGCGATATGAACGCGCGTCCTGAGTGCTCCCCAGTCCCTATGAATTTCGACTTCCTTCCCGATCCGTTGCCGCATCAACTCGCTGCTCATCCGTGGGCACAACTGATCGCGGGCCTCGTCGCGCTCGCGCTGATCGCGCTCTTCGTGCAATGGGTGGTCGCGCGCATCGTGCTGTATGTCGCGCATCGGCTGCTCGTGCTCGCCGGGCATCAGAAGTGGGATCGGGCGTTCATCAAGCATCGGGCGTATCACCGGCTCTGGTACGCGGTGCCGTTCGCCACCGTCGCGATCGGCATCGACGAAGTGCCGCGCATCGGTCACTGGGCCACGGTCATCGGCCGCATCGCGCACGGCGGCGCGTGGGTCTGCATTTTCTTCGCCGCGGGCAGCGCGCTGTCGGCGTGGCAGGACGTCTATGCGGAAAGCAAGGAAGCCCAGACGCGCTCCATCAAAGGCTATATCCAGATCGGCAAGCTGGGGCTCGCGCTCGTGTGCGGCGTGCTCGTGCTGTCGATTCTCATCGACCGTTCGCCGCTCTGGATGCTGTCCGGTCTCGGCGCGCTGTCCGCCGTGCTGCTGCTCGTGTTCAAGGACACCTTGCTGTCGCTGGTCGCGAGCACGCAACTGACATCGAACGACATGCTGCGCATCGGCGACTGGATCGAAATGCCGCAAGCCGCCGCCGATGGCTTCGTGAAGGACATCGCACTGCACACGGTCAAGGTGCAGAACTGGGACAACACCGTGACCACCGTGCCGACCTACAAGCTCTTTTCCGAGAGTTACCGCAATTATCGGCACATGTTCGAGTCGGGCGGGCGGCGCATCAAGCGCACCTTGCGCATCGACGCACAATGCGTACGCTTTCTCTCCGACGAGGAAACCGCGCGTCTGAAGCGCTTTCGCCTGCTGCACGATTATCTGGAACAGAAGCAGACGGAAGTCGAGCAGGCGAACCGCAATCTCGGCGAGCTGGCCAACGAGCCCGCGAACCGGCGGCGGCTCACGAATATCGGCACGTTTCGCGCGTATGGGCTCGCCTATCTGCAACGTCATCCGGAGATCCGCCAGGACATGGCGATCATGGTGCGCATGATGGAACCGGAATCGCAGGGCATTCCGGTCGAGGTGTACTGCTTCACCGCGACGACCGCGTGGACGCAATACGAACGCATTCAGGGCGATGTCTTCGATCATCTGCTGTCGATTCTTCCCGAAATGGGCCTGAGGCTGTATCAGGCGCCTTCGGGCGCGGACATGACCGGTTTCGTGGGCCGCCTACGTGGCGAAATGCCCACGCTGTGATTCTTTCCGTCAAAAAGAATCAGGCAAGAATCCTCCACTTTTGTGTATTCACGTTGACGCTTCCCGTCCGTACGATCTAACCATCGCCGATGCGCCCTTTTTCCGCAGCTTCATAGCCGCGGTGGAATCGCTTTTTCCGCGCATCGCCATTCAATCGTCATAAAGGGAAAACACAACGTGATCGATCGCGTCCATGCCATGCGTGTCTTCACGCGTGTCGTCGATACGAACAGCTTCACGCGTGCGGCCGAGTCGCTTGGCATGCCGCGCGCGAGTGTTTCGACGACCGTGCAACAACTCGAAGCGCTAGTCGGCGTGCAATTGCTCGCACGCACGACACGGCGCCTGAATCTCACCGTCGATGGCGCCGCCTATTACGAGCGTTGCGCGCAGATCCTCGCCGACATCGACGAACTCGAATCCGGTTTCGGCGCGGGCGAGGAGCGCCTGCGCGGACGGCTGCGCGTGGAAATGCCGGATACCGTCGCGACCTCGATCGTCGTGCCCGCGCTGCCGGAGTTTCATGCGCGCTACCCGCAGATCGAGCTGTCGATCGGCATCGGCAATCGCAATGTCGATCTGGTCGGCGAAGGGGTCGATTGCAGCGTGCAGCTCGGCGAACTGCCCGATTCGGGTCTGATCGCGCGCCGTCTCGGCATGCTCGAACAGGTCACGTGCGCGAGTCCCGCGTATCTGGACAAGCACGGCATGCCGCAAACGCTCGACGAGCTCGCGCAGCACGTCGCGGTCAATTGCATCTCGGAGAAAAGCGGCCGCCCCGCCGACTTCGATTTCGATGTCGATGGCGAGCCCGTCACGATGAAGATGCGCGGTTTCGTGCAGGTCGCCGACGAGCACGCATACCTCGCGTGCGGCGTCGAAGGGCTCGGGCTGATCCAGCCGCTGCGCATCGCGGCGCAGTCTTATCTGCGCTCGGGACAACTGCGCGAAGTGCTGCCGCAATGGAAGTCGCCACCGCTGAAGGTGTCGGTGGCGTTTCTGAAGAGCCGACAGGCGACGCCGCGCGTGTCGCTGTTCGTCGACTGGCTCGCGGCGCTGTTCGAACGTTCGCAACAGATGGACGACACGCTGACGAGTCTGTATCGGTCGGCGCAGCGTCGCGGGCCCTCGCGCCGGGACCGTCCCGAGGAAGAAACCGCCGGCGCGTGATTGTTTCGATTTCTGTTTCGCTATCGCACGGGCGTGGCCGCATTCGCGCCCACGACCGTGTTCCACTTGCGCACTTCCCAACGGTCCACCAGCCCGTTCGTCACGTACGGATCGCTCTTCGCGAAGTCTTCCGCGGCGGCGGGCGAATCGCTGTGAAACAACAGCATCGCGCGATCGGCGGGAGCGTCGAGCGCGCCCGCGAGCACGATATCGCCGCGCTCGACCGCCGCCCACGCCATAGCCAGATGCGCGTCGCGAAACTGTCCGCGGCGTTCCAGATAGTCCGCACAGAGGTCATATATCAACAGGTAATGCATTGCTGTCTCCTTTCAGTGAATGATGGATGGCCGCCAGCTAGTCTGTCCTATTTTCGAGATCGATAAATCAAGAGTTCAATCGGAACCGTCTGATCGCCTTACGAAAGCGTATCGCCCATGATGTGCGGATACTCGCAAAGGGCTCCGCCATGAACCGCAAGCAACCTCCCTGCAACACGTGCACGAAGCACGATTGCCGCACCTGCGCGTGGACGTCGCCGCTCGACGCATCGTACCGCACGCTCATCCGCCCCCACTCCATGTTGTCGCTCGTCGCGCTATCCGTGAACGAGAGCGAACCCGCGCCTGCGGAAGCTTCGTGGCTCGCCATGGCTGGCAAACGCATCCGCAAATTTTTCTCGGATCTGAGTCTTCGCGCGCGCTGAAAGCGCACCGCCGGTTGCATCGACACACCGTTTTCGTAAAGAATTTTGCACATATCTTTTTAGGATAACTGTGCAAGTAGAATCCGCTACACACTCGCGCTTGCGTTAAGCGTCCATGTAGAAAGGAAAGTCAGTCGATGAGCATCAATCTGGTTCAGGCGGTCAATGCCGCGATCTCGGAAAACATCGCGGAACAGTTGTCGCAACAGTTCGGCATCCCGGGGCAAATCGTCCGGCAACTGGCAGCACGCATCGCGCCAGGGCTCGTTGCATCGCTGATGGACCGGGCGACGCTCGTGCCTGGCTCGCAGTCGGTGTATTCCGTCATCATGCAGCCGGAGACCAACGCGTATATCGTCGACCAGTTCGCGAAGCTGATCGCGACCACCGCCGGGCTCAAGCAACTCGAAGTCAACGGTCATTCGCTCGCCGCGCTCGCGACGGGCCATCGCGTCGATGCATTGAGCGACGCGGTTTCGGCCGAAACCGGCGTTCCCACGCAGGCCACTTCCTCGCTCGCCGGCATTGTCGCCGCCGTGCTCTTCGGCGTCATGAAACGGCACTTCCTGCTCGCGCAATGGGGCTTGCCGCAAGTGCCCAGGCTATTGCGCGATCAGGTCGGCGAGATCAATGGATCGATGTCGAACGCGGTCGCGGCGGCCATCGGCGTCGGCAATACCGAAGGCTTCACCAGTTGCATCACGCCGCGCCTCGACACGGTCGCGTCCAGCCTGGAACCGCGCATGGATGCCGATGTCGCCGTGGCGGTCGCGCCGCCCGAACCCGTCGTGGAGGCCGCCGCGCAAAGCGCGCCGGCATCCAGGCCCGCGCCGCCTGCGCCGCCGCCTCCGATGCGCGCACCGCTACGCAAACCCGCGCCGGCACGTTCGAACAAGTGGATCTGGCTGCTCTTCGCCGTGTTGGCGATCATTCTCGCGCTGGTCTACTACCGCGGCTTCACGCACAGCGAAAGCGTCGATCTGAGCGCCGCGTCGGCCACGCAACCCGTCACGGACGTGTCGACGCCGGCCTCCTCCGCCGCTTCGCTGACCGCGCAAGCCCCCGACAACGCGCCGGTGGCCGCATCCGCCACCATCGATACGCCGGTCGCAACAGCCACGGCGGCGCAAGCGCCCCCTGCACCGTCGGTCGATCCCGCCGCCTGGAAAGACGCCCAGTTGCTGCTCAACGTCAACGCGACGGGCATTCCGGCCATCGAGGCGACGGTCGGAACGGAAGCGGAGAAGAAGCATCTGCTCGACGCCATGACGGCACGCTTCGGCAAAGCGTTTACCGCGGACGTTTCCGTCGTCCCGCAAACGCGGCCGGCCACCTGGCTTTCGCGCCTGAACGATTTCTTCCCGCTCATGGCCGTACCCGGCGCTGAAGCCAAGATCACCGGCTCGAAAGTGGAACTGAGCGGCACGGCGGCGAATGCAAAGCTCGGCTGGACCGATCGCCTCAAGAACGCGCTCGGTGGCATGTTTCAGGTTGCGGCGTTCGACGTGGACGGCGCGGTCGCCAGCGCAACGCAATCCTTTCGCAGCGCGATGAAGAGCCTGCTCGCCACGGATACGCCCTGCTCCGGCGACAAGCTGACCCGCGTGCTCGACCTTCAGGTGGTCAACTTCGCGCGTTCGAGCGCGCAGGTGCCGGAAAGCGCATTCGCCACGCTCGGCGAGACGGCGCAATTGCTCAAGAGCTGCGCGGCCAAGGGTTCGATGGTGAAGCTGGAAGTCGCTGGTTATTCGGACGCGCAAGGCACGGCCGCAGCGAAAATGGAAGTGTCGAAGGAACGTGCTCAGGCGGTCCGAGGGTACCTGGTGCGCAACGGCGTGCCGCCGCAGTCTCTTACCGCAGCCGGTTACGGCGACGCCAACCCGATCGCCGACAACGAAACCGCCAGCGGTCGTTTCGCGAATCGACGAATTGCGTTCGTCGTCAAAAAAGGCTGAACGCCAGTCCGGTTACCGTCATTCGCACGCCGTCGCGCCCAAACGCGACGGCGTTTTCATTTTTGCGCGCGCGGTATGAGCGCGACTCAGCCGCCCGAACTCGGCTTCGCGAAATCGTTCTCGGCCCAGCGCTCCGCGCTCGCTTTGGAGAGCTTGAACGCTGGCGAAACGCGCACGTGCGCGAGTTGGGTGCCGTATGCGTCGAAGGCTTTGAGGTTGGCGTAAGGATCGTCCTCATCAGGAACGATCTCAAGCGTCACGGTCATGTCCTCGCCTTGCACGTCGATGGTCACGTTCTTGTGCAGCATCGCGTGACGCTGCTGCTCGTGACGGCGCAACACTTCCGACGCCGTCTTGACGAGCGTGCGGAATGCGTTTGCATCGAGCGGTTTCGGGTTTTTCTTGTCGCGGCCCATCGTCCACGGGCCGACGAGCGCGGGCTCGGCTTCACCCGCCTGGATCATCTCGACGGCCCAGCCGTCGTCGTCCTCGTTCTTGATCACGCGGGCGGTCCAGCCGTCGTCGCGCCAGAGGCGGTCTTCATGGATCGCGTCGTCGTCGGTGGAGGGAATGTCGGAATCGGTCATATCGTAGCAATGCAGAAAATGAGGCAATGCGACGAATTTTACCTTGGGCGTGCTCGCGGCACGGTTCGTGCCCCCAGGATTGGCCGAACGGCCAGTGTCATACCCAAACGCTGTGCGCCGTGCTACTTTGAATATACCGGGACCCTCCGGAATCCATCTGCATCGCAGTCAAGAAGCCGTAAAACTCTGATAAGGAGCAACCGCATGCTTGCATTCATCGGTACTTTGATCGTCGGACTCGTTGTTGGTCTCATCGCCCGGGCGGTCAAGCCGGGCGACGACAACATGGGCTGGATCATGACCATCGTGCTCGGCATCGCCGGCTCGCTGATCGCCGGTTACGTCGGCCGCGCGCTCGGCTGGTATCAACCGGGGCAACCGGCCGGGTGGATCGCCTCGGTGATCGGCGCGATCATCCTGCTCGTCGTCTGGGGAATGATCCGCAAGCGCAGTTAGTAACGCAACGCCTGAATATTTCCGGTTCGGGTTCAGCCAGACGCCTCGCCCACGCTGGACGAGGCGTCTTTCCATCAGGCGATGCGCGCGACATCGATCTCCACGCCGCCGCGCACCACGCGATTCGGCAACGCGCCGCCGAGCCAGTACGAAAGCTCAGCAGGCCTGCCGATTCTCCACGCGACGAAATCCGCTGCCTTTCCTGCTTCGAGCGAACCGTGCGTGGATTGCAGACCCAGCGCTTTCGCCGCATGAATCGTGACGCCGGCGAGCGCTTCTTCCGGCGTCATCCGAAACAGCGTGCAGCCCATGTTGAGCATCATGCGCAGCGAAAGCGCCGGCGATGTGCCCGGGTTCAGATCGCTCGCGAGCGCGATCGGCACGTGATGCCGGCGCAGCGCGTCGATGGGCGGCAACTGCGTTTCCCGCAGCATGTAAAACGCGCCCGGCAGCAGCACCGCGACGGTGCCGGCTTGCGCCATCGCGATGGCATCGTCCTCGGTCATGTATTCGAGATGATCCGCCGACAACGCCCGATAGCGCGCCGCGAGCGTCGACCCATGCAAGGACGACAACTGCTCGGCATGCAACTTCACGGGCACGCCGAGATCGCGCGCGCATCGGAACACACGTTCGACCTGTTGCGTGGAGAACGCGATGTGCTCGCAGAACGCATCGACGGCATCGACGAGACCGTCCGCGACGAGCGCCGGCAGCATCTCGTCGCAGACGTAGGCAATGTAGTCATCCGCGCGATTCGCGTACTCGGGCGGCAACGCGTGCGCGGCGAGGCAGGTCGCGCGCACGGTCAGCGGCAGCGCCTCGCCGAGACGGCGCGCTACCGCGAGCATCTTGCGCTCGTTGGCGAGATCCAGCCCGTAGCCGGACTTCACTTCGAGCGCAGTCACGCCTTCGCGCATCAGACCGAGCGCGCGCGCCTTCGCGGTGTCGAACAACGCGTCCTCGCTGGCTTCGCGCGTCGCGCGCACCGTGCTCGCGATGCCGCCGCCGCGCGCCGCGATCTCCGCGTAGCTCACGCCCTGCAACCGCTCTTCGAACTCGCCGCTGCGATCGCCGCCGAATACGAGATGCGTATGGCAGTCGATCAGGCCCGGCGTCACCCACGCGCCGTCGAGATCGACGCGTTCGCAATCGCCGCTCTCCGGCGCCGCCGCGCGCGGCCCGATCCATTCGATGCGCGCGCCATCGGTCAGGATCACGGCGTCTTCGATGACCGAATACTTGCCGCCGGCCATCGTCGCGGCATGGCAGTGCTGCCAGCGTTTTTTCATCGCTTGCCTTGCGCGCCTTCGATCATCGGCAGGTCGAGGCCCTGCTCGCGCGCGCATTGAACAGCGATGTCGTAGCCCGCGTCCGCGTGGCGCATGACGCCCGTCGCCGGATCGTTGTGCAGCACGCGCGCGATGCGCGCATCGGCTTCCGCGCTGCCATCGCACACGATGACGACGCCCGAATGCTGCGAAAAGCCCATGCCGACACCGCCGCCGTGGTGAATCGACACCCACGTCGCGCCGCTCGCCGTGTTCAGCAGCGCATTGAGCAGCGGCCAGTCGGACACGGCATCGGAGCCATCGCGCATCGCCTCGGTCTCGCGGTTCGGGCTCGCGACCGAGCCGGAATCGAGATGATCGCGGCCGATCACGACCGGCGCCGACAGCTCGCCATTGCGCACCATCTCGTTGAACGCGAGGCCGAGCTTCGCGCGCAGGCCGAGCCCGACCCAGCAGATGCGCGCCGGCAGCCCCTGGAAGCTGATGCGCTCGCGCGCCATGTCGAGCCAGCGATGCAGATGCGCATCGTCGGCGATGAGTTCCTTCACTTTCGCGTCGGTCTTGTAGATGTCCTCCGGATTGCCCGACAGCGCGGCCCAGCGGAACGGCCCGACGCCGCGGCAAAACAGCGGCCGGATGTAGGCCGGCACGAAGCCCGGAAAGTCGAACGCGTTTTCGACGCCCTCTTCCTTGGCCATCTGTCGAATATTGTTGCCGTAGTCGAAGGTCGGCACGCCCTGTTCGCGGAACGCGAGCATCGCGCGCACGTGCTCGGCCATCGATTGCTTCGCGGCTTTGACGGTCCCGGCTGCATCGCTTTGCGCGCGGTCGCGGTACTGCGCCCAGGTCCAGCCTTTCGGCAGATAGCCGTTGAGCGGATCGTGCGCGCTGGTCTGATCGGTGACCATGTCCGGGCGCACGCCGCGTCGCACGAGTTCGGGCAGCACATCGGCGGCGTTGGCGCACAGCGCGACGGAAACCGCGCGTCCCTCCGACGTATGGCGCTGAATGCGCGCGAGGGCGTCGTCGAGATCGGTCGCCTGTTCGTCGACGTAACGCGTCTTCAGACGGAAATCGATGCGGCTCTGCTGGCATTCGATGTTCAGCGAGCACGCGCCCGCGAGCGTCGCCGCGAGCGGCTGCGCGCCGCCCATGCCGCCGAGCCCGGCGGTCAGCACCCAGCGCCCTGTCAGATCGCCGCCGTAATGCTGGCGTCCGGCTTCGACGAAAGTCTCGTACGTGCCCTGCACGATGCCCTGACTGCCGATATAGATCCAGCTCCCGGCGGTCATTTGCCCGTACATCGCCAGGCCTTTCGCGTCGAGCTCGTTGAAATGCTCCCAGTTCGCCCAGTGCGGCACGAGATTCGAGTTCGCGATCAGTACGCGCGGCGCGTTCTCATGCGTCTTGAAGACGCCGACCGGCTTGCCCGACTGCACGAGCAGCGTCTCGTCCGCTTCGAGGCGCTTGAGCGTCTCGACGATCTTGTCGTAGCACGCCCAATCGCGCGCCGCCCGACCGATGCCGCCATACACGACGAGTTCGTTCGGATTCTCGGCCACGTCCGGGTCGAGATTGTTCATCAGCATGCGCAGCGGCGCTTCTGTCAGCCAGCTTTTGGCGTTGAGTTGCGTGCCGCGCGGTGCGCGGATCTCGGTGTCGCGAAAACGGGAAGATGAAGTCACGGATTGCTCCTGCGCATCAAGAAGTGAGAGTCGACGAGCGCGGACAACGACCCGCGCCGAATTGCAGTCATGTTCTTGTATATACAACTTGGATTGTATTAGGGGAATCCCGAGGCCCGTAGCGCTGTATTCGCGTGATTCTTGTATAGACAATCGTCACGGCACCGGCAAACCGCCGTCGCGCTTGAGTTCGCGCAGCGAGAGCATCGATTCGACGGCGGTCACGCCCGGCAAGGTGCGCAGCACGTCGCGCATGAAGACGCCGTATTCGTCGAGATCGCGCGCGACGATCTGCAGCAGATAATCCGCCGTCCCCGAAATGTTGTGACACGACACAATCCGCGCGATGCCCTGAATCTCGCGCTCGAAGCGGTCGGACAGCGCGCGATCGTGGACGCTGAAGCGCACCTGCGCGAATGCGACGACGCCCAGTTCCAGCGCCTTGCGCGACAGTACCGCGCGATAGCCATCGATATAACCATCGCTTTCCAGACGCTTGAGTCTGCGCGCGCACGGCGTCTCGCTCAGGCCCACGCGCTCGGCGAGCTTCGCGATCGGCATGCGGCCGTCCTGCTGAAGCGCGACGAGCATCGCGCGGTCGATACGGTCAAGTTCACTCATGGCGCCTTCCTCTTTTAGCATCAAAAATTGTAGTGGAAAGCCGCGCCATACTCCGAATTATCGATGCAAAAGGCCAGAAAACACCCCGCGCGTAATGGCACGATGAAGCCTTCATAACAGGAGTTTCATCATGGTTTCGGCACACTTGCTCTGGGTTTTCATCGGTGCGCTGGCGGTTGTCTACGCGCTGCCCGGACCGGACATGGCGCTCATGCTTCAGACCAGCGGCACGCGGGGTTTCCGGCACGGACTTGCCGTAGCCGCGGGTCTCGCCACGGCGCGCGCGACGCATGTGACGCTCTCGGCGCTCGGCGTCGCCGCGCTCCTGCGCAGCGCGCCGTGGCTCTACGATGGCGTGCGTATCGCGGGCGGATTGTATCTGTCGTATGTCGCGATTCAGATTTTCCGCTCGCCCGCGTTCGGGCTCGAAGCGGCGCCCGGTCAGGCCGCCGCGCCGACGCTGCGGTCGGCATACGCGAAAGGCATTCTGAGCAGCATCCTCAATCCGAAGGCGCTGCTGTTCTGCTCCGTGCTGCTGCCGCAGTTCGTGCGGCCGGAAACCGGCCCGGTCTGGTCGCAGGTGCTGGAACTGGGCGTCGTGCTAATCGTGGTCGGCGTCGCGTTCGACCTGACGCTCGCGGCGGGCGCGGTGAGAATTTCCGGCTGGCTGCGCCGTCACCCGAAAGCGCAGACCGTGCAGCGCTGGACGTTCTCCGCCGCGCTGCTCGCGTTCGCCGCGCGGCTGTCGCTGGACTGAGCGCGCGCCGTCGCGTTCAGTCCAGCGGCTTCAGAAAAAGCTCATGCTTCGGCGCGAAGTGCGCGTAGAGCGGCAGGATCGCGCCGCCCATCGCGCGTGCGTCAGGACCGATCTGCCCTTCGACGAGCCGTGGCCGCGTCATGCCCTGCCAGTCGAACGCGGCGAGCGCGTCATCGGTGCGGCGGATCACGTCGTGCAGCAAGGCGCGGTCGATTTCCCCATCGATCACCACGGCTTCCAGATCGAGCAGCGCAGCCGATGATGCGATGCCCGTCGCGATCGCGGGACACGTCTCGCGCATCCACGCCTGAGCCAACCCGCGCAATTCCGGCGACAACGCGCGCTCGTCGTGCGCGGCGGCGGCCGGCGCGCCCGCGGCTGCGAACGCCTTTTCCAGCACGTAGACCGACGCCGTGTTGAGCAATTGCCCCGGGCGCTGCCGCTTGCCGCCGGAGATCAGCGGCAACGAACCGATCGCGCCCGCGTTGCCGCCCGGCCCGGCGTGCAGCCGGCCGTCGATCACGAGTCCGCCGCCGATGAACGTGCCGATGAAGACGTACAGGAAATTGCGCAGCCCGCGCCCCTGACCCATGACGAGCTCGGCGGCGCACGCGGCCGTCGTGTCCTTGGCGAACTCGACGGGCAACGCCGTCATCGACTGAATGCGCGCGCGGATGTCGATGTCGTCCCACGCCGCGAGCACGTCGGGCGGCGTGTCGAAGAAATCGCGCCAGCCGCCGAGCCACAGCGGCGCCGCGACGCCGATGCCCGCGATCTTGCGCGCGTCATCGCCGAGCGCGCCGATCACGCGCGCGAGCCGCTCTTGCAGCGCGGGAAAGAGCGTGTGCGGATCGGGGTACGGATATTCCAGCGTTTCGCGCGCGCGCACGCTGCCGGCGAAATCCATCGACAGCACGTCGAGACTGCGCCGCCCCACTTTCACGCCGATGGAAAACGCGCCGTCCGCGCGCAGCGAGATCGGCACCGACGGCTGGCCGATGCGGCCGCGCACGCGCGAGCGCGGTTCCTTCGCGAGCAGGCCGTCCTCGATCAGATGATCGATGATCAGCGAGACCGTCTGCATCGACAGACGCGTCAGGCGCGCGACGTCCGCCTTGGGCAGCGCGCCGTGGAGGCGGATCGCCTGCAGGACGATGCGCTCGTTGAACTGGCGCATGCCCAACTGGTTCGAGCCGACGGAATGCATCGAGGCTTTGCGCGCGGGCCGCTCAGACATCGGCCGCGGCCTCGCGGCGCGGGCGCGCGCGGCGGATATCGTTCATGTGTTCGTCCCCGTTCGATTAAATCCAGCGTTTTTATTTAGTAAAGACTTCCGCGCCGATTTTATCAAGCAGCTTTCATTCGCCGTCCACGCGCAGGCCGTCAATTTTTTTCGCGATTTTTAGTCGGTTATGTTCGACGGAGATCAACTCCTCCGTCCAGACAATGAGCACGCTCGAAGCCCTCCACGCGATCGTCAGCGACGAAAGCGCGCCGCAGATCATCCGCGATCACATCGTCGATTCGCTGCAGTTCGCGCTGCGCAATCAACCCGGCTATTTCACGCTCAAGGAGATTCAATGGCTCGCGCAATGGGACGACACGCGCATTCCCATCGCGGCGGCAAAGGTATTGAACGAGATGAAGATGGTCTGAAGAGCGCCGTGCTCAGTGCGTCCCCGAGGCGCGCGCGTGCCAGTCGTAATCGAACACGGTCGCTTGAGCCGGTTCCGCCAGGCACTCGACGAAACTGATCACTTCCGGATCTTTCAGGAAACTCGCGGCCGAACTCGCCGCGAGAATCGCCGAACTTTCCTGCGGCCGCGCGACGAGAAAACCCTGCACGTAGTCGACGCCGATTTCCTGCAACGCGCGCAAGGTATCGACGTCTTCGACCCATTCCGCCACGCTGCGCATGCCGAGATTGCGCGCGAGCGCAACGATCGCCTCGACGATCGCGATATCCGCCGGATGGGCGCACATCGAGCGCACGAATTCGCCGTCGATCTTGAGGGCATCGGCGGACAGCGCCTTCAGATACTTGAACGACGTGTAGCCCGCGCCGAAGTCGTCGAGCGCGATCTTGCCGCCCATGTCGTGCACGCGCGCGATGAAACGCTGCGTGTTTTCCAGATCGTGCAGCGCGACGCTTTCGGTGATCTCCAGACACAGGTACTGCACGATGGACTGATAGCGCGCGAAGAGCGCGAAGATGTCCTCCATGAACTGCTCGTCGTTGAGCGATCCGCCGGAGAGATTCACGCAGATGAACTGCGTGTTGGCGAGCTGATGCTGATGCTTCTCGATCCATTCGAGCAGCGTCGAGATGACCCAGCGGTCGATCGCCGCGATGTTGCCCGATTCCTCCGCCGCGACGATCACCTTGCCCGCGGGCAGCGTCGCGCCATCCGGCGCGCGCATGCGCAGCAGCACTTCGAAGTTGAGCGATTCGGTCGGCGCGGACAGCGACATGATCGGCTGCATCACGAGGAAAAGTCCTGGCGGCAGGCGGTTGCGCCCGAGCGTTTCGACGAGCTTCAGTTCTTCCGCGCGCTCCTCGAACGCGGCCGCGCCCTTGCGATACGTGACGAGATGCGTATGCGCGACTTTCTTCGCCTCGCGACACGCGCGGTCCGCGTGCGACAGCGCGTCCTGCACGCGCACGCCCCGCGAGCATTCGACCAGACCGATCGACGCCTTCACCTGAAACGCGCGATTGCCGACCTGATACGGCGCGTCGGAGAGAATGGAGATGAGTTCGCGGCATTGCGCGATGGCATCTTCGATCGACGTATCGTTCATCACGCAGACGAACTCGTCGCCGCCGATGCGCCCGACCGGATAGTTGCGCGCGAAATGCGCCCGCGTGCGCGCCGCGACCTGACGCAGCACTTCGTCGCCGCTGCGATGGCCGAAGAGATCGTTGACGAGCTTGAAGCGGTCGAGATCGACGTACGCCAATGCCCACGGCAGCGTTTCCTCGCTCTGCGCGGAAATGGCCTTCTCGATGCCGCGCCGATTCAGCGAGCCGGTGAGCGGATCATGCTCCGCCAGAAAGCGCAGGCGCTCGACCGCCTTCGACCGTTCGGTCGTATCCTGCAGCGAACCTTCGATCCAGCCGTTCGAGCGGATCGCCTTCAGCAGATAACGGCGCTCGCTCGTGCCGCGTTCCGGCGAGCCGCCCATTTCCAGTTCGCCGTCGCTGCCCTTCGACGCCAGCGCCTGCAGCGCGCCCCACGCGCCCGCCTCGAAGTAGTCGTTCCAGTGCCGCAGCTTGTAGTCGGCCTTTTGCAGATCGAGCATCGCGCGCAGTGCGGGATTGGCGCGCACGAAGTGACCGTCGGCGTCGAGCGTGAAGAGGCCGATCGGCGTGACTTCGTAAGTGTTGCGCAATTCCATCTGCGCCTGGCGGCGGAAATCGCGTTCGGCGCGCATCTGCTCGGCGATCGCGAAAGCCGCCATCATGCTCGACGACAGCGCGGCCATCACGGTATTGACGCCGCCGACCAGCACCTTCAGGCCGAACGCCGCGCCCAGCACTTCGGAGAAGGTCGCGAACAGCACGACCGCGAGCGAGGCCACGTACCAGAGCACAGTGCGCGAGCGCGCCATCCACACGAGCCGCGCGAGGAAGAACAGCAGCACGCAGATGCCGAACCCTGCGATGATCCACAGCGTCGGAATGAAAAGCGCGTACGGCAGCGCGAGCGCGGCCGCGAGCAGCACGATGCCGACATATTGAATGACGCGCAGCAGCCAGCGATAGCCGACCACGCGCAATTCGCGCCGGAACAGCTGCTGAAACAGTGCGGCGGTCAATAAGTAATAGGCAGCGAACGTGAACTGCCGCAACGGCTGCATGAAATCCGACGGCAGTAAGCGGCCGAGCCATTGCATGTCCCAGCCCATCGCGTTCGCGCACAGGCGCAGATTGCCGACGAGCCACACCGCGAAAATCACGTAGGTCCACTCGTGATTGATCAGCGCCGTGACGAAAACGAACACCGCGAGCGTCAGCAGCCCGCCGGCGATGAGGCCCGAGCTTTCCTGAAAGTCGAGCGCGGAGTTGCGCAGGCCCTGCCATTCCCACGCATAGGCGTTGATCTGCGCGGGACCGGAGAACGTGCCTCGGCAAAGAATGGTGGCAGCCTGCTTCAGGCGGCCGACCTGAATCGAGAAACCCGCCTTCACCGTGCGCATTTCGCCGCTCACGCCTTCGCGATCCGCACGTCCGAGCGGCGCGAGCGTAGCCGCATTCCAGCAGGCAAGCGTTTGCGCATGGCGCGACGGCAATTCGACGACCGTCGACGAGTCGGCACTCATGCTCGGCGTCGTCAGACTGAACCAGATGGGTTTTTCGGAGAGACGGGTGCTATAGCGCGAAACGGGCGCGACGCCTTGCAGCGCTTCGAGCGCATCCGCGGGCGTCATGATGTCGCCTTTATCGGCGACGATACGCAATGAAAGAGGAATCGCGCCGCGCGTTTCATATTGGCGCGGCAGAAAATAAAGCGTCGCGATCGTACCGAGCAAAATCAGGAACGGCACGGCGTATACGGCGACCGCGTACAGCGCGTCGTCGATCCACGAGCCCGTGCGTCTGAATCTCGATAAGGAAGCTGGAATAACCGACGCCATACCTGGAAAAACCCCCGTTTGCGCCCAGCGCGACATACGCCGGCGCAGACAGCGGCGGAGCCCGAAAATCGCCGCGCGCCGCCGCTTTTGGCCAACCGGACCGCTCGGCGATCCGGTTTATCGCTATTACCTTCCTGGATACGTTCGTGCTTTTTTTACCTTCCGTAGGCCATCAAAGGAGCCTCCGGGCATCGTACCGGTTCCCAGTCAAAAGATAAATCTACAGAATGCAAATCGATATCCGGATGGTGCGTGTTGACCATGTAATTGAAGAGCGGGTGACGTGCTTCTTCCCAGCGCTGGCGCGCCGCCGCGACATCCTTCGCCAGCACGCGATGCGGCAGGCCGCCCACGTGCGACATCGGGAGGAACTCGTTTAAGCCGAACACATCCTTGAAGAGCATCGCCTCATACTCCCGATCCAGCGGCGTACGCGCCGTGATCACCATATAGTCGATCTCGTGCAGTTCGCAGAACATCCAGAGCGCCTTGCACAGCGCCACTTTCACCACCCGTCCGACCATGCCGCCCGCCACGCCGAGACGCGTCGCTTCCGCGAGGCGGCTCGTGCCCAGATGATCGGGCAGACGCACTGACTGCTCGACCGCGAGCGGGCCATACGCATTGGTCTGGATGCGCATGGTGCCGAGCGGCGCGCCGTCGAGCTTCGATTCCGCCAGCAACACGGCGGTGCCGCGATCGCGATCGGAAGTTTCGATGTTCATCGTTTCGGCAAATTCGGGCAGATGACGCCCATAGGCCGAACGTCTGATGCTCACGGCTTTCTGCAGCCCCGCGTCGTCGCGGACGATACGGATAGTAAACGGCATCCGCTCCGATTTCTGAAGTGCCGGCACGACCGTGAGAGTTGGGCGAACCGCCGATTCGGTTTGGTTAGCGGCGGTGCTGTTGGCAAGGTTCAGACGTTCCATTTTGTAAACCCCATTTTTTCTTGGCGATTGGAAAAGTGCCGCGCGTTAAGGACGTTTATTGGTTGGTTCCCTTACGCGGGCGAATCGAGCCTCTCACGAAGTCAAAACACGGGGTGCGCGCTTGCCACTGTTTCCGAGCAACTTTCAGGCTAAAAAAGTGGAAGAAAGCTTCTAATCGACGAACCAATCGCCGGTTAATCGCCGCAAACCATATATGCATATGCCGTACACGAATATGCGAGCCTGAGCACGGAGAGAAGAAACGAGGGCGAGCAACCACCAGTTGACGGGAGAGGCAATCAGGAGAATAGCGTTCGCCGAACCGTCGCGGAGCATCGCGTAAACGCTGGAAAACACGAGAAAAACGGGGCGCGGTAACGTTTGCTTACACTTTTGTTTCGCACAATCTGCGAAACGGCCAGAACGCGGAGTCTGGGATTTTTGGCGACCTGTAAAGACAAAGAAAAAGCGGGCGTTCCTCGAAAAGGAACGCCCGCCCTATCACGACATAATCGTGTCGACTGTATGAATTCCGCTAAAGCGGATTAGAAAATCAGTCGTCTTCGTCGAGCCATGGGATGTCGACGTCGGTAATGAAAGCGACCATCGCGAGGGGCCGGCCTTCCTGTCGCCCGATATTGCCGTCGGCGCGCTGCCACTCGCAGCGGAAAATCGTCGCCGGCGTATCCGCGAGCAAGGTGATCGTGCGGATTTCGTCGGGATCGTTGTCCTCGACCGGCCCGTCGAGCGAGACGAGCAATTGCTGCGGCCAGACGCCGTCGGCGGGATCGTAGATCTTGTCGCCATCATGGATGACGACGTGCGCCTCGACGCCGATGGTCGCCGAAGCCTCCACGATCATCTTGCCGAGCGCGCGCAGCACCGCCGTGGCGCGGCCCGAGTTGGCCTGGCGGATCGCAAGATCGCCGCGTGTCAGGGCCTGCTCGAGTTTGGGATTGGTTTTCTGTTGCGCCATTGATCTCTCTCAAGTTGTTCGTTGCAACTTTCGACGAGCGAGGCCCGGCTTAAGTTGCAGGCGGATCGTAGCATCGCACCAACAAAGATAGGTCGCGCGGGCGCTGGCGGCAAACCGCGCGCGGCTTCGGCGACGCTAATGCACGCATGCGCCCGGCGCTCAAGTTTGCGTACGACCGGCCGATATTGCGCTCATCCCCACCGAAACGCGTGACTGCCGTGCCGTTCATCGACCTGAGTGCTCCTTCGTGCGTTCGTCCGCCGGCGCCCGCTTTCCGTACGCCGTCTCCGGGAGCCGCACGGCCGGCGCCGGCCACCGTCGCCTGAACGTGCTGACCGGACGCACGGAGATCGTCGACGGCATCACGCTGCGCACGCATCTGCAACCGATCTACAGCCTGCCGCATCAGCGCGAAGTGGGCTACGAGGCGCTGTTGCGCGGCGACGCGGGCAACGGCGCGCTCGTCGGTCCGTTCGATCTGTTCGGGCGGGCGATCGTTGCGGGCACGCTGACCGAGCTCGACCGCATGAGCCATCTCACGCATCTGCGCAATGCCGCGGCCGCGCTGCCCGCCGCGCAGTGGCTCTTTCTGAACATCAATCCCGCCACCTTCACCGATCCCGGCTATGCCGCGCGGCTCGCCTCGGCCACGCGCGAGGCGGGCCTCGCGCCCGAGCGGCTCGTGATCGAAGTGCTCGAATCCGGCGGCACGGACGTCGACGAAATTTCGCGCGCGACGCACGCGTTTCGCGCGCAGGGCTTTCTCGTCGCGGTGGACGATTTCGGCGCGGGCCATTCCAACATCGACCGGTTGCTCACGCTGAAGCCCGACATCGTCAAGCTCGATCGCAGTCTCGTGCGCGCCCGCGGCGCTCACATGCGCGACGCGCTGATGCCGAAGCTCGTCGACCTGCTGCACGAATCGGGCATGTTCGTGGTCGCGGAAGGCATCGAGACGAGCGAAGACCTCATGCTGGCCGCGCGCTCGAATGTCGACTTCGTGCAGGGCTATCTGTTCGGTATGCCGTCGGCGCGGCTCGCGGAGTGCGGCGTCGCCACTCCGCTGTTCGAAAGCGTATTCGACGCCCTCGCACGGATGCGCCGCACCGAGCGGCTCGCGGGCGACCTGCTTCTGCTGCCGTATCGCGCCGGACTCACGCACGCGGCGCGGCGCTTCGCCTCGGGCGCGACGACCGAGTCGGCGTGCGCCGAATTGCTCGCGCTGCAGTGCACGCTCAGTTGCTTCTTTCTCGATGAAGGCGGCCGCGAGTTCCTGCCCGGCCTGGCGGGCGCCGCCGCGAAAGCGCCGAGCGCGCGTTTCGCGCCGATCGCCGATCCGTCGACCGGGCGCTGGGACAATCGCCCGTATTTCGTCGATGCGCACGCCAGGCCGCAGCAGGTGATCACGAGCGCGCCGTACCTATCGGTGACGGGCACATCGCTGTGCGTGACGCTCACGATCGCGACGCAACGCGCCGGCAAGCCTGTCGTGGTCGGCGCGGATCTCGACTGGCGCAGGCTGATCGAAGCGGCGCCCGCGATTTTCTGAGCGTCAGGCGGCGGCGTTCGCCTGCGCGATCGCTTCGCCGAGTGCCGCCGCGCCCGAGCGCAACGCCGCGAGATTGCCGGGCTCGAAGGTCCAGTGCCCCGACGCATCCGCGACGGTCAGTTGCGCGCCAGGCCAGCACGCCGCGAGTTCCAGCGCCTGATCGGCGGGACATACCATGTCGAAGCGTCCGTGCACGATCCGGCAAGGCAGATGCGCGATGCGCGCGACGAGCGGCAAAAGCGGCGTCGGCGGCAACTCGTTGGCCATGTAGTGACGTTCGAGCAGCGCCATCGAGATGGCGGCTGCGTTGGCTTGCGCGCTCGGGCGCTTCTCTTCCTCGGTGGGTTCCTTCGGCGGCTTGTTGACGACGGAAAGCGTCGTCTCGTATTGCGTCCACGCCCGCGCGAGCCGCGTGCCCGCTTCGTCGAAGCGCGCGAGCGGCGCCTCGGTCATGTGCAGAATCTCCTGCGCGTTCGCCGGGCGCTTGCCGCAGGCCGCCTCGATCGCATCGAGAAACGCGCGATGCGCCTCGGGAAACACGCGGCGCACGTCCCACAGGAACCAGTCGATGTCCTCGCGCCGCGCGAGAAAGATGCCGCGCAGCAAAAAGCCCGTGCAACGCTCCGGATGCGCGACGCCGTACGCGAGACCGAGCGTCGTGCCCCACGAACCGCCGAAAATCGCCCATTGCCCGATGTCCAGCGCGACGCGCAGTTTCTCCATGTCGCCGATCAGCGCGGCGATGCCGTTGTGTTCGAGCTTGCCGAACGGAGTCGACTTGCCGCAGCCGCGCTGATCGAAGAACACGACGCGCCACTTGTCCTGTTCGAGCACGTCGGCCCATTTCACGTTCATCGCGCCGCCGGGGCCGCCGTGCACGACGAGCATGACGGGCGCCTCGCGCGGTCCCTGCGCGCGCCAGTAGATCGAGTGACCGTCGCCCACGTCGAGCATGCCTTCGTCGAATTGCACCGGCGGCTGGTTATCCATGCGCTTCATCCTTGCTGAATATGTTTCGTCGGGGTCCATTGTTGCATCGCTTCGAGCGTGCCGCACGGCGCGCGTCCTGCCCGATACGCTATGCTTGCGGGTTCCGCCTTCCGACATCCAGCGAATCACGATGCGCCGCACCCTCGTCAAGTGGCTCTTTGCAACCTATCTGCTCGGCAGCGGCACCGTCTGGTCGATCCTGATCCTGCCGCTCTTTCCGTTCGTCGGCCGCAACGGGCGCTACGCGCTCGCGAAGCTCTGGTGCCGCGCGATGGTCGCGATGATGCGCGTGATCACCGGCGTGACGTGCTCGATCGAAGGGCTGGAGCATCTGCCGAACGGGCCGTGCATCATCCTGTCGCGGCACGAATCGACGTGGGAAACGCTCGCTTTCATGGCGCTCTTTCCGCGCCGCATCAGCTTCGTGTTCAAGCACGAACTGATGAATATTCCGTTCTTCGGCTGGGTCCTGCGCGGTCTCGACATGGTGAGCCTCGATCGCGGCTCGATCCGTCAGGCGCATACCGCCGTGACCCGCGAGTCCGCGATCCGGCTGAAGAAAGGCGACTCGGTGGTGATCTTTCCGGAAGGCACGCGCGTCGCGCACGATGCGCCGCTCAAGCTCGCGTCGGGCGGCGTGCGCCTCGCGTGCGCGACGAAGGTGCCGGTCGTGCCGGTGGTGCATGATGCGGGCAAGGTCTGGCCCGCGAAGGGCTGGCCGGATCGCGGCGGGCATATCCGCGTGATCGTCACGCCGTGTCTGCCGCTCGATTGCGTCATTCCGCAGGAACTGAACCGGCTCGCGCAGGCGCAGATGGATGAGGCGCTGGCGGAGTTGCGGTAAGCGCCGCTTAATACAGCGGCCGCTTCTTCGCGGCGCACAACCGGTTCACCGCCGAAATCAGCGTCTCCATATCGACGGGCTTGCGCAAATAGCCGTCGTAGCTGACGAAAGCCGGCGGATTCGGGTGCCCCGAAATCATCAGGAAAGGGATGTGCGCGAGCGCCGTGTCGTTCTTCATCGTCTGGCACAGCAGCGCGCCGCCCAGCCCGGGCATCATCCAGTCGGACACGACGATGTCCACCCGCTGTTCGCCGAGTATCGATAACGCGCCGTTGCCGTCGAAGGCGCACAGGACATTGCAATCCTCGCCCTGCATGCAAAGGGTCCAGGCTTCGATGGTGGCGGGGTCGTCGTCGACGAGCAGTACGGTCTTCATCTTGCGAACATGGTCGGTGAGTGCGGTGCGTGCTGCGGAGAGTCTGCGCCGAGCGCGGTGAAGAACGTCGTATGTGACCGCCGCAGCGCGCGATTGTTTCGGTCACTTCGTTCAACACTGCATTTCGTCATAGTATTTCTTTCGCGCGAAATCTGCGCGGTAAATGCTCCTTTAGCAACTTGCGCGCCGCTCTCGCGCACCGGTCATTTGCTCCCGGCGCGCGAACGCCCGGCTTCGCGCAAGGCATCGACGAGCGTTTCCTCCACCGGCGTGCGCGCCGAGTCGTTGCGGCGGATCAGGCCGATGGGCTCATCGGTGCCGGCGAACGGCATCGGCAGCGCGGCGAGCAGCCCGAGCGCGATGTCCTGCTCGACCGCGCCGGCGGGCACGAACCACACGGCGTCGTTGTTCATCGCGAGCGAGCGCCCGAGCGACACCGACAAGGTTTCGACGAGCGCCGTCAGCGCGTGCGCGCCGAACGCCGTCAGCACGCTTTCAGCCGATTGACGGATCAGCGTGCCGAACGGCGGCACGACGATCACGAAGCGCGCGAGCAGAGCGGGCGTGAGTGGCGTCTCCAGCGTCAGCGGATGCTCGCGGCGCACGACCACCGCCAGCGGCTCGCGATAGATCTGCTCGAACGACAGCCCGTGCATCGCCTGCGGTTCCGACAGCCGCCCGACGACGAGATCGACATCGCCGGCTTTCAGCTTCTCCAGCAGCAGCGCGTTCGAATCCGTCCACACCGACAGCGACACCGCCGGCCATTGCTGCCGAAACGATGTGAGCGCGGGCGAAAGCAGCACGGGCGCGACCGTCGGCAAAATGCCGATCGCGATGGAGCCCGGCATGTCGCCGCGCTCGCGCAGCAGCATGTCCACGCCTTCGCGCAAGGACGCGACGCACGCGCTCGCATGCGGCGCAAAAAGCCGCCCCTCGCGCGTGGGTACCGCGCCGCGCCGCCCTCGCTCGAACAAACGCACGCCTAGAATGGATTCGAGCTCGCCGATTGTTTTCGAAACCGCGGGCTGCGTGATCGACAGGCTATCGGCTGCGCGCTGCACGCTGCCAAGCTGGGTGACGGCCAGAAAACACTGCAGATGCCGGAACTTGACGCGGGTGTTGGTGAAGTCGTTATCCATGACGTTCCGTTATGCAAGATGGCACAAAACATCATTTTCCATAACTTGCGGCGTTATATAAAGTAGCCGTCAGAAACATCCTATTCAACTTCAACAAATACAGGAGACAGTCGACATGACCTCCCCCATCCTCACGCCGCGCGACTGGGAATCCCATCCCGCGTATCTGTCGCCGGGTTACAAGTCGTCGATTCTGCGCAGCCCGGGCTTGCCGCTGATTCCGCTGAAGGAAAACCTGCGCAACCGCCGCGTGCCGGTCTACGGTGCTGACGATCTGGGCGTGCTCGACGCCGACCTCACCCGCAATGCCGCGAAAAACGGCGAGCCGCTGGGCGAACGCATCATCGTGACGGGCCGGGTGCTCGACGAAGGCGGCCGTCCGGTGCGCAACACGCTCGTGGAAGTGTGGCAGGCGAACGCCGCGGGCCGCTACGTTCACAAGGCGGACCAGCACGACGCGCCGCTCGACCCGAACTTCCTCGGCGCGGGCCGCTGCCTGACCGACGACGAAGGCCGCTATCGCTTCATGACGATCAAGCCGGGCGCGTATCCGTGGGGCAATCACCCGAACGCGTGGCGTCCGCAGCACATCCACTTCTCGCTCTTCGGCGAATACTTCGGCTCGCGCCTCGTCACGCAGATGTACTTCCCCGGCGATCCGCTGCTCGACCTCGATCCGATCTATCAGGGCATTCCCGAACACGCGCGCAAGCGTCTGGTTTCGGCCTTCTCGATCGACACGACGCAGGAAAACTACGCGCTCGGCTACGAATTC
Source organism: Caballeronia pedi (assembly GCF_001544915.2). GTDB lineage: Bacteria > Pseudomonadota > Gammaproteobacteria > Burkholderiales > Burkholderiaceae > Caballeronia > Caballeronia pedi. Next base: position 246,556 of record NZ_FCOE02000005.1, read on the forward strand.
GACATCGTGCTGCGCGGCCCGGACCAAACGCCGACGGAGTAACAGAACATGACCACGCTGAAACAGACCCCTTCGCAAACCGTCGGACCGTACTTTGCTTACGGCCTCGTTCCCGAGCAATACAACTTCGATCTGAAGAGCCTGTTCACCGCCTCGGCGGCGGATCGTGAAGTGCCGGGCGAGCACATCGCCGTCGTCGGCAACGTGTTCGACGCCGAAGGCAAAGCCGTCAACGACGCGCTGATCGAAGTCGCCCAGGCCGATGCGAACGGCCGCTACGTGCAGAGCGCGCAGGAAGCGCGCGAATCGGGCTTTCGCGGCTTCGCCCGCGTGGGCACGGGCACGGACCCGAAACTTCGCTTCATCGTCGATACGGTGAAGCCGGGCGCGACCGCCGACGATTCCGCGCCGCACCTCGATGTCATCGTGCTGATGCGCGGCATGCTGCTGCACAGCTACACGCGCATCTACTTCGAGGACGAAACCGAAGCCAACGCGAAGGACGCCGTGCTGCAAAGCGTGCCGGCCGAGCGCCGTCATACGCTGATCGCGAAGCGCGAGGCGGGCGCATCGGCCAAGCCGGATTCGTCGGGCACGATCTATCGCTTCGACATCCATCTGCGCGGGCCGAACGAGACGGTTTTCTTCGACCTGTAAAGCTTCTCGCGGCAGTTGTTTGAAACGAAAGGCGTCCGGCACTGCGCTATAGTGTCGGACGCCTTTCGTCATTCATTCCGCTTTCTCCCATGTCCGACGCTCCCACGCCAAGCCCCCTCTATGTCAAGCTCCTCAGTGAAACCGCCCAGATCGGCTGGTCCGAACTGGAGCGCTTTTTCGCGCAGGGCAAGCTCATCTGGGTAAAGGGTGACCTCGATCTCGTGAGCGTCGCGGAAGCCGTCGCCAACGATGACACGCAACAAGTCGCGCAGTGGCTCTCGGCGGGACTCGTCGAACGCATGCAGGCCGAAACCGCCGCCGATCTCGCCGCGCGCGACCCCGAACTGTGGGCGGTCGTCACCTCGCCGTGGGTATGCGTGCAGGAACGCGGGTGATTCGCGAGTCTGAATCGCGCTAGCGCCGCTCGACGACATAATCGGTCCACAGCACGACGAGAATCGTCATCAGCGCCGGGCCGATGAACAGTCCGATCAGCCCGAAGGTTTCCGCGCCACCGAGAATCCCGAACAGCACGAGCAGAAACGGCAGCCGTGCCGAGCCGCCGATCAGCACCGGCCGGACGAAGTGCTCGGCCACGAACACCACGATCATCCCGAACACGGCGACGCACACGGCCGCGATCATCGAGCCCTGTGCGAGGAGCCACAGCGCCGAGCCGAGAAACACGATCGGCGCGCAGAACGGCAGCATCGCCGCGACGGCCGTCAGCATGCCGAGCAAGGTGGCGTGCGGCACGCCCGTCACCGCATAGGCGATGCCGAGCAGCGCGCCCTCGCCCAGCCCGACCACGACGAGCCCCACCACCGTGCTGCGCACCGATTCCGCCATGCGCCGCACGATCGCCGCGCCGTCCGAGCCGAATGCGCGCCGCGAGCCCGCGAGCAGTTGTTCGCCGAGCCGAGAACCCGCCAGGAACACGAAGAAGAGCGTCATCAGCATGAAGCCGAAGATGACGACGCCATGCACCACGCGCCCGCCGAAGTGACGCGTCATCGCGACGACCGTCGAACTGTGCAGGTTCTTCACCGCGGGCGACGCTTCGAGCGGGGTCGCGAGATTCTCCTGCCACCAGCGCGCGACCTGTTGCGAGCCCATCGGCAGATGCTCGATGAACGCGGGCATTGGAATCCCGGTGCGCAGGCTTTCGTGGAACCAGTGGAGCATGTCGTGCGCTTCGGTCACTGTCTGCGCCGCGACGATGAAGAAGGGCACCACGAAGAGCAGGCCGATCGCCGCCGTCAGCACGACCGCGAGCACATTGTGATGCCGCTTGAACATCGGCCGCCGTTCGAGCCAGCCGAACGCGGGCCAAAGCGCGATCGCGATCACGCTCGCCCATACGACCGCCGGGATGAACGTGCGCGCCGTGTAGAGCGCGACCAGCACGAGCACCGCATAGAGCGCCGCGGAAGCCGTGCGCTGCATCCTGCGCGTGCGCTCGGCGGGGTCCGGTGACGTATGGTCGGGCGGTTGAATCGGCATGAGTGCGTGAACCTTGTAATCGAAGAGTCGGAAGCGTGAACGTTCGCCTGCATTGTAATCACGCACGAATCATTCCACTCGATGCGCGCAGTCAGACAATGTTCTTTACAACGATATGTTTCGCGCTCCCTATAATCGAGCATCGGCATCAACGCAGGGATTTTCAATGAAGGACAAAGGTTTGCGGGCGACGAGCGTCGCGTGTCTGTCGCTCGCGCTGCTTGCGGGGTGTTCGACCGGACTCAACCGCGCGAAGGAAGATCAACTGAACGCGCAGTACGGCATCACGATGCTGCCGGTCAAAGGTGGCGTGGAGATGCGGCTGCCCGAGTCGCCGCTTTTCGATAGCGATGAATCGACGATCCGCACAGGCCATTCGCCGCTGCTCGATCGCACGGCGCAGGTGTTGAAGCGCAGCATGCGGCCCATTCTGATCGAAGGGCACACCGACAACGAAGGGTCGCTCGCCTATAACCGCGCGTTGTCGTCGGCGCGCGCCGAGTCGGTCGCGCATGCGCTGATCGCGCGCGGCGTGCCCGCCGAGCGCATCACGACCAAAGGCATGGCCTACCTGCGGCCGATCGCCGGCAACGACACGCGCGCGGGGCGCGCAGCGAACCGGCGCGTGGAGATTCTGGTGCGCGCCGAAAGCGAAGAAACGCTGCTCGGCGCGCCCGCGAAGGTCAGGCGCTAGCCGCCTGCTGGACTTCCAGCACGAGCAACTGCGAGCCGTCGGCAACCTGATCGCCGACCTCGAACAGAATCTCGCCGATCGTGCCCGTGGCCGGCGCCACGATCGTGTGCTCCATCTTCATCGCCTCCATCACCATCAGCGGCGCGCCCTTCTCGACCGATGCGCCCGTCTGCACGAGCACCGCGATCACCTTGCCGGGCATCGGCGCGGTGAGACGCCCTTCGTGCTCGGCATCGCCCGCGTGGGCCATCAGGTTCTGCCACTCGAACTGGAACGCCGCGCCTTCGTGAAAGACGTGGAAGACGTCGCCATCGGTGAAGACATGGCCTTTGATCAGCGCGTCGTCGAGCTGGACCGCGAAGGACGTCTCGCCGCTGTGCGACCAGTCGAAGCGCGCGCTTTCGTCATCGAGCCGCAAGCGCTTTTCGCCGTTTTTCGTGAACACGACCTTCAGCGTTTCGTCGGTGTCGAGCGCGCGCCAGTTCAGATCCTGGCTATAACCGCCCGCCATGCGCCAGTGCGACAACGCATCCCACGGCGAATGGCCATGCGCCTCACCGCCCTCGCGCGTGAGTAACGCCGCGCACGCAAGCGCGAGCGCCTTCTTGCGCGACACGTGGGTCGGCGCGAACAGCGCGTCGTGATGACGCTCGATCAGGCCGGTGTCGAGATCGCCCGCGCTGAACGGCTCGCTCTTCACAATCCGTTGCAGGAACTCGACATTCGTAGACAGCCCGACGATCTCGCATTCCGCCAGCGCCCGCGCCATGCGCGCCAGCGCATCGCGGCGATCGCTGCCGTGCACGTTCAGCTTCGCGATCATCGGATCGTAGAATGGCGTGATCGCGTCGCCCTGCCGCACGCCGCTGTCCACGCGCACGTCGCCGTCGATCGAAAACTCCACCGCGTGTGGCATGCGTACGTGCTTGAGCGTGCCTGTCGACGGCAGGAAACCGCGCGACGGGTTCTCCGCATAGATGCGCGCTTCGATCGCGTGGCCGTTGACCTTCAGCTCGTCCTGCTTCAGCGGCAAGGGTTCGCCCGCCGCCACGCGCAATTGCCATTCGACGAGATCGAGTCCCGTGACCATCTCCGTCACCGGATGCTCGACCTGCAGGCGCGTGTTCATCTCCATGAAGTAGAACTGGCCGTCCTGCGTCATGATGAATTCGACCGTGCCTGCACCGACGTAATTCACCGCGCGCGCGGCGGCTACGGCGGCTTCGCCCATCGCGCGGCGGGTTTCATCGTGAAGGCCGGGCGCGGGCGCTTCTTCCAGCACCTTCTGATGGCGACGCTGCACCGAGCAGTCGCGATCGAACAGATAGACCGCGTTGCCGTGTTTGTCGGCGAAAACCTGCACTTCGACGTGACGCGGGCGCAACAGATACTTCTCGATCAGCACGCGATCATTGCCGAAACTCGACGCCGCCTCGCGCTTGCACGACGCGAGCGCCGCCGCGAAATCCTCGCTCTTCTCGACGACGCGCATGCCCTTGCCACCGCCGCCCGCGCTCGCCTTCAGCAGCACCGGATAGCCGATGCGATCCGCCTCGCGATGCAGCAGCGAAGGGTCCTGATCGTCGCCGTGATAACCCGGCACGAGCGGCACGGACGCGGACTGCATCAACGCCTTGGCGGCAGCCTTGGAGCCCATCGCGCTGATCGCCTCGACCGGCGGGCCGATGAAGACCAGCCCCGCCTTCTCGCAAGCATTCGCAAATGCTTCGTTCTCCGACAGAAATCCGTAACCTGGATGAATAGCCTGCGCGCCGGTCTTCTTCGCCGCGTCGACGATGCGCTCGATGCGCAGATAACTCTCCGATGCCGCCGAGCCGCCGACATGCACCGCTTCATCGCAGACATCGACGTGCTTGGCTTTCGCATCGGCGTCGGAATACACGGCGACGCTGCCGACATTCAGGCGCTTCGCCGTCGCCGCGACGCGGCACGCGATCTCGCCGCGGTTCGCTATGAGTATTTTGTTGAACATGGCATTTACATCCGGAATACGCCGAAGCGCGTGTCTTCGATGGGTGCGTTCATCGTCGCGGCGAGGCCGAGACCGAGCACGTCGCGTGTCTGAGCGGGATCGATCACGCCGTCATCCCACAGACGCGCACTCGCGTAGTACGGATGCCCTTGCGCCTCGTATTGATCGCGAATCGGCGCTTTGAACGCTTCCTCTTCTTCCTTCGACCACGTGCCGCCCTTCTTCTCGATGCCATCGCGCCGCACCGTCGCGAGCACGGATGCGGCCTGCTCGCCGCCCATCACCGAGATGCGCGCGTTCGGCCACATCCACAGGAAGCGCGGCGAATACGCGCGGCCGCACATGCCGTAATTGCCCGCGCCGAACGAGCCGCCGATGATCACCGTGAACTTCGGCACCTTCGCGGTCGCAACCGCCGTCACCATCTTCGCGCCGTTACGCGCGATGCCTTCGTTTTCGTACTTGCGGCCGACCATGAAGCCCGTGATGTTCTGCAGGAACACCAGCGGAATCTTGCGTTGCGCGCACAGTTCGATAAAATGCGCGCCCTTGAGCGCCGACTCGCTGAACAGAATGCCGTTGTTCGCGACGATGCCGACCGGATGCCCCCAGATATGAGCGAAGCCGCAAACGAGCGTGGTGCCGTAGCGCGCCTTGAACTCGTCGAAAGCGGAATCGTCGACGATGCGCGCGATCACTTCGCGCACGTCGAAGGGCTTGCGCGTATCGACGGGAATCACGCCGTAGACGCTCTGCGGGTCGTAGCGCGGCGGCAGCGGCTCTTTCAATGCGAGCGTCGGCGTCTTCACGCGATTCAGATTGCCGACGATGCTGCGCGCAATACCGAGCGCGTGCGCGTCGTTCTGCGCGAGATGATCGACGACGCCGGACAGACGCGTATGCACGTCGCCGCCGCCGAGATCCTCGGCGCTGACTTCTTCGCCCGTCGCCGCCTTGACCAGCGGCGGGCCGCCCAGAAAGATCGTGCCTTGATTCTTCACGATAATCGATTCATCGCTCATCGCGGGCACGTATGCGCCGCCCGCGGTGCACGAGCCCATCACCACCGCGATCTGCGCGATGCCCTGCGCCGAAAGATTCGCCTGGTTGTAGAAGATGCGGCCGAAGTGATCGCGGTCGGGAAACACGTCGTCCTGATTCGGCAGGTTCGCGCCGCCCGAATCGACGAGATACACGCACGGCAGGCGGTTCTGCTCGGCGATTTCCTGCGCGCGCAAATGCTTCTTCACAGTGACGGGATAGTACGTGCCGCCCTTTACGGTCGCGTCGTTGCACACGACGACGCACTCCTGCCCGGCGATGCGCCCGATGCCCGTGATGATGCCCGCGCCCGGCGCGTCGTCGTTGTACATGCCGTACGCCGCGAGTTGCGACAGTTCGAGAAACGGCGTGCCCGGATCGAGCAGTTGCGCGATGCGATCACGCGGCAACAGCTTGTTGCGCGACACGTGCCGATCGCGCGCGGCCTGTCCGCCGCCTTCCGCGATCTTCGCGATTTTCTCTTTGAGGTCCGCGACGAGCGCGTCGAGCGCTTGCACGTTGGTGCGGAATTCTTCGCCGCGCGGATTCAGTTTCGATTCGATGATCGCCATGTCGCGCGCCCTCAAGCCGTCTCGGCAAACAGTTCGCGGCCGATCAGCATGCGGCGGATCTCGCTCGTGCCCGCGCCGATCTCATAGAGCTTCGCGTCGCGCCACAGACGGCCGACCGGATACTCGTTGATGTAGCCATTGCCGCCGAGAACCTGAATCGCTTCGCCGGCCATCCACGTCGCCTTTTCGGCGGTGTAGAGAATGACGCCCGCGCAATCCTTGCGCACCTGACGCACGTGGCCCGAGCCGAGCGTGTCGAGCTGGCGGCCGACCGCGTAGAGATACGCGCGGCAGGCTTGCAGCGTCGAGTACATGTCGGCGACCTTGCCTTGAATCAACTGGAATTCGCCGATCGCCTGGCCGAACTGCTTGCGGTCGTGGATGTACGGCACGATCGCATCCATGCACGCGAGCATGATGCCGGTCGGGCCGCCCGCGAGCACCGCGCGCTCGTAGTCGAGGCCGCTCATCAGCACCTTCGTGCCGCCGTTCAGTTGACCGAGAATGTTCTCCTTCGGCACTTCGACGTTCTCGAACACCAGCTCGCCGGTATGCGAGCCGCGCATGCCGAGCTTGTCGAGCTTCTGCGCGACGGAAAAGCCCTTCATGCCCTTCTCGACGATGAACGCCGTGATGCCGCGCGGACCGGCTTCGATGTCCGTCTTCGCGTACACGACGAGCGTGTCGCAGTCCGGGCCGTTGGTGATCCACATCTTCGTGCCGTTGAGCACGTAGTGATCGCCCTTTTCCTCGGCGCGCAGCTTCATGCTGACGACATCGGAACCCGCGTTCGGCTCGCTCATCGCGAGCGCGCCGATATGCTCGCCCGACACCAGTTTCGGCAGATACTTCTGCTTTTGCGCTTCCGTGCCGTTGCGATGAATCTGATTCACGCACAGATTCGAATGCGCGCCATACGACAGTCCCACCGAGGCCGACGCGCGCGAGATCTCTTCCATCGCGACCATGTGCGCGGTGTAGCCCATGTTCGCGCCGCCGTATTCCTCGGAGACGGTCATGCCGAGCACGCCGAGGTCGCCGAACTTTTTCCAGAGGTCCATCGGGAACTGGTCGGAGTGGTCGATTTCGCCCGCGCGCGGCGCGATTTCCTTCGCCGCGAAATTGGCGAGCGAATCGCGCAGCATGTCGATATCTTCGCCCAATGCGAAATTCAGGCCGGGTACGTTGCTCATGGGGTCGTCTCCTCCAAATGCGATGTTTTCGGTGCGCCCTGAAATTTGAGTTTCACTCACACAGGGCAACAAACCATGGGATGGGGCAATTTCACGCTCAAATCGCCTAGCCGTCAACAGATTTTTGAGCTACGCTCACATTTAGTTCAAACGCTCATCGCCACGCCTTCGCCCATGTCGACGCAAACCACCGCCACCGGCCGCCGCGCGCCCGCCGGGATCAAATCGCAGCAGCGCGTGAAAGACATCCTGCAGGCGGGCCGCGACGTCTTCGCCGAAAAGGGCTACGACGCCGCGACGAGCGCCGAGATCGCGCAGCGCGCGGGCATTTCGGAAGCGACTGTATTCAGCTATTTCAGCGGCAAGCGCGAGTTGTGCGCGCGCGTGATCGCAGATTGGTACGACGAAATTATCAATGCGTTCGAGACGGGTCTCCCGCGCGACGGCTCGGTCCGGCAGCAGTTCGCGTTCATCGTCAGGACGCATATGCGGCTGATGCTGATGAACGGCACCGGGCTTTGCGCGCTCGTGCTGTCGGAGGGGCGCACGAAGCAGCACGATCTGTCGGATACGTTGACGGAACTGCAGCGCCGCTATACCGCCCCGCTGATGGACGTGCTCGCGCGCGGCCAGGCGCTCGGACACGTGCGCAACGATGTGCCGCTGCGCCTCTTGCGTTCGCTCGTTTTCGGTCCGATGGAACACGTGCTGTGGGATGCCACGCTCGCGAAACGCCGCCTGAGTCAGACTCAGATCGAGACGACGGCGAACGAACTGGTGGAAGTGCTGTGGGCGGCGCTGCAACCGCCGAACGCCCAACTGGCGGCGCTCGCGCAGTTCCGGCAGGACGTCGAGGAAGCGTCGCGGCGCTTCGAAACGAGCGTCGCGCGCGAGAAACCTACTTCTTGATGAAGCGCAGCGCGAGGCGCGCGAGTTTCGGCACGGTGACCGGACGCAAAAGCCGCGCATCGTAGCCGCTCATGCGGCGGTCGTTTTCGGTGAGACACAGTTCGATCAACGAGCGAACCGACACCTCGCCCGCCACCGAATCGCTGACATTCGCGGGAAAATTCGCGTCCTGAGCGGCGCCGCTTTTGTCGAAACCGCGCGCGAGCGAGATGCGATCGCGGATCAGCGAAAACCACACGCTCGCGGTCTTCGCCAGAAACCATGGCTTGCGATACCACGGCAAATTGCGCCGATACCACGCGACCCAGTTCGCGAAGAAAAGAATATGGCGCGCCTCTTCCTGAATGACCGGCTCGAAGGTTTCGACGAGCGCCTCGGGAAAGTATCCGGACTGCCGCGCCGCCTCGAACAGACCGAATGCAAAGAAACTGTCGATGCACTCGCTGTAGCCCGTGAGCATCCACGCGCGCAGCGGATCGGCGGGCGCGGGGTATGGCGGCTCGGGCGCAAGCGCGATCCCGTACGCTTCCACGAGCTTCGACAGCACCAGCTTGTGACGCGCCTCCTCGCCGCCGTTCATGCGCAGCGCTTCGCGCAATTGCGCATCGTCGACGGTGCCCGCGTAGGTCGCCACGCGAATCGACGCACGCCCTTCCGTCTGCACGGCGATGTCCCAGATCGGCAGCGAGATCACGCGCTTCAACGCGGCCGGATCGAGCTTCGGCCAGTCGATGACGGCGGGCTTGTACGGGTTATGCGTCGTCAGCAGCATCTCGCAGAACATCCGCTTGTGCAGGTCCGAACCGACCGGAATTTTCCCCGTTGACCGGTACGTCCAGTTGCGCATCGCATGATCTGCTTCGACTGTGTTGAGCGTATCGGACATATTCGAAGATTGGCCGCCGAATGGGTATGTCCTGCGGATTCTGGCACAGGAAGCGCTGATTGGCAGCATCGGCGTACGGGATAACGCTCTCCGCCCTCAATACGGCTGAATCCCGTTCATCAACAACGCGACCACGTGCCGTGCGAGCTGCTCCGCGCCGATCGCGTGCTCGCCTTCGCCGCGCCAGCGCGAGGTCGCGAGCGGAAACACGGCCAGGCCGAACAGCGATGCGAACACGAGCGACGGCTCCAGCGCCGCGTTCAGCTTGCCTTCCTTCTGCCAGCCTGCGATGCGCTCGACCGCGCGCTCCCGGTGCGCGTCGCCGAAGCGCTCGGCCATGCGCTGGCGCAGCAGGCCGCCTTCGCTGATCATTTCGCGGACCCATAGCGCCGCGAACCACGGATACTTTTCGACCGTCGCGACGAGCGTCTCCACGAAGGCGCGCAGCGTTTCGACCGGCTCGGAATGCGGGTCGTTGAACACGCGCGCGAGTTCCGCGCGCAACGGCACGAACCGCTCGTCGATCAGCATGTCGAGCAACTGATCGCGCGTCTTGAAGTAGTAATGGACCATCGCCGGTGTGACGCCCGCCTCGCGCGCGATCGCGCCGAGCGTCGTCTCGCCGATGCCCTGCCGCGCAAACAGTTCAAGCGCGATATCCAGCAGTTGCGTGCGCGCCTGTTCGCCGTGCGCCCCGCTCGGCCGCCCGGGCCGGCGGCCGGGCCGCTTCTGCGGCATCGCGCTCCCCGACGCATCCGCGTCCGTGTCCATCACTTCGTTTGCCATATAAGAATTTGACGAGGTCTGCTGACTCGTCTATATTAACTTTCACGTTAATTAATTACAATCCGCGTGCCGAGCCGGGCCAGTCGCCCGGTCGTCGTGGATTCGACCGCTCCAACACTCGACATGACATCTTTGCATCAAACCGCCGTCGCGGGCGAGCAAGCGCCCGACGAAACCGGCATCGCATCGAAACCGCCCATCCGGCTGCTGTTCACGGCGCTTCTGCTCGTGATGCTGCTCGGCGCGCTCGATCAGACCATCGTGTCCACCGCGTTGCCGACCATCGTCGGCGATCTCGGCGGGCTCGAAAACCTCTCGTGGGTCGTCACGTCCTATCTGCTCAGCTCGACCATCGTCGTGCCGCTCTACGGCAAGTTCGGCGACCAGTTCGGCCGCAAGGTCGTGCTTCAGGCGTCGATCCTGATCTTTCTCGCCGGCTCGATTCTCTGCGGCATCGCGCAGAACATGACGCAGCTGATCGCGTTGCGCGCGCTGCAAGGTCTGGGCGGCGGCGGGCTCATGGTCATCACGATGGCCGCCATCGCCGATGTCATCCCGCCCGCCGAACGCGGCCGCTTCCAGGGTCTCTTCGGCGGCGTGTACGGGCTGGCCACGGTCGTCGGTCCGCTGCTCGGCGGCTTTCTCGTCGAGCATCTTTCGTGGCGCTGGATCTTCTACATCAACCTGCCGCTCGGCGTGATCGCGCTTGCGGTAATCCAGCTCGTCTTCAAGCCGCACACCGCGCATGTGAATCATCGCGTGGACTATATGGGCGCGGGCTTTCTCGCGGCGGCGCTCACCTGCATCATCCTGTTCACGAGCGAGGGCGGCACGCTGCTGCCGTGGAGCTCGCCGCAACTGTGGGGCACGCTGCTGCTCGGACTCGTGTGCCTCGGCGGCTTCGTCTACGAGGAACGCATCGCCGCCGAGCCGATCATGCCGCTCTCGCTCTTCAAGGAGCGCACTTTCGTGCTCGCGGGTCTGATCGGCTTCATCGTAGGCTGCGCGCTGTTCGGCGCGGTCACGTTCCTGCCGCTCTATCTGCAGGTCGTGAAAGGCTCGACGCCATCGCAGGCGGGCCTGCAGATCACGCCGATGATGGGCGGCGTGCTGCTTTCGTCGATCGTGAGCGGGCGCGTCATCAGCAAGATCGGCAAGTATCGCTTTTTCCCGATCGCGGGCACCGCGTGCGTCAGCATCGCGATGCTGCTGCTCTCGACGCTCAGCCTCGACACGCCGCTCTCCATCATGAACATCTACATGGCGCTGCTCGGTCTCGGGCTCGGCATGGTGATGCAGGTGCTCGTGCTCGCGGTGCAGAACGTCGTCGAATTCCGGCTGATGGGCGTGGCCACGTCGAGCGCGACGCTGTTCCGTTCGATCGGCGGCTCGGTCGGCGTGGCGGCGTTCGGCGCGATCTTTTCGAATAGCCTGCACTCGCGCCTCGAAAAGCTCATGCCGCCGGGCACGGAGTTGCCGCAGTCGCTCGGGCCGCAGGCGGTCGCGCACCTGCCGCCCGCCTTGCACGACGACTATCTGCATGCGTTCGCGGGCTCGATGCACACGGTCTATCTCGTCGCCGCGTGCATCGCGCTCATCGCGTTCGGGCTGTCGTGGTTCCTGAAGGATCATCCGTTGCGAAAGCGCTGAAGGGCCGCGCGAAGAGAGGAAAAGCTCTAAAGCCCTTGCTATCGGGGCTTTTACTAGCTCCCGAACTATTTTGTCTTGGTAACCTTCTGCCGATTCTGCGCGGACACGATCCGCCGAATGACATGCGCCGGCTCAACGACGCGCCGGACGCCCGGACACGAGACCTTCCGGGCTGAACTGACCACCTTCTGGAGTTAAAACAGTGAAGAAACTGCTCGCGGCACTGACGATGTCCCTTCTCGCCGCCACGTCGCTCACCGCCGTCACGGCCGCTCAGGCGAAGGACTATTCGACGATCCGCTTCGGTGTCGACGCAAGCTATCCGCCGTTCGAATCGAAAGGTTCCGACGGCAAGCTGGTCGGTTTCGACATCGATCTCGGCAACGAGATCTGCTCGCGCCTGAAGGCGAAATGCGTGTGGGTGGAGAACGATTTCGACGGCATGATCCCGGCGCTCAAAGCGAAGAAGTTCGACGGCGTGCTCTCGTCGATGTCGATGACCCCGCAACGCGCCGAGCAGATCGCTTTCTCGAGCAAGCTGTTCAACACGCCGACGCGTCTCGTCGCCAAGAAAGGCAGCAACATCCTGCCGACGGCTGACAGCCTGAAAGGCAAGAACGTCGGCGTCGAACAGGGCACGATCCAGGAAACCTACGCGAAGACCTACTGGGCGCCGAAGGGCGTGACGGTCACGCCGTACCAGAACCAGGATCAGGTCTATGCCGATCTGACCTCGGGCCGCCTCGACGCCGCCCTGCAGGACGCCGTGCAGGCTGAAATCGGCTTCCTGAAGACGCCGCGCGGCGCTGGCTACGACTTCGCCGGCAAGAACATCGACGATCCGAAGACGCTCGGCAACGGCGCGGGCATCGGTCTGCGCAAGGAAGACACCGACCTGAAGGCGAAGATCGACAAGGCGATCGCCGACATCATCAAGGACGGCACGTACAAGAAGATCGAGAAGAAGTACTTCGACTTCGACGTGTACGGCGGCTGAGCCGACCACTAGCCCTGACCGGCTGACGGACGGGCTCCGCGCTCAAGGGCGCGGAGCCCGTTTTGCTTTTGGGCGCCCGGCGCGCCGATTTCGGCTAAGATCGAACGTCCGGTAGGACGCTGACGGACGGAGACACCGCGGCGCCCGGCAATTCCCAGAGGCAAGACACGCGCATCGCGCGCGCGACCAACATGCAAACCAGAATCCATCCCCTGATCTCGCCGACGCTCGGCACTTCCCGCAACATCACGAGCTTTCACTACGGCCCCGGCGGCGGCCAGAAAATCTATATCCAGTCCTCGCTGCACGCGGACGAGCTGCCCGGCATGCTCGTCGCGTGGCGTCTGCGCCGTCAGCTTGCCGAACTCGAAGCGGCCGGCAAGCTGCGTGGCGAAGTGGTGATCGTGCCCGTGCCGAATCCGATCGGCCTCTCGCAGCATCTGCACGGCACGCTGATGGGCCGTTTCGAGACCAACAGCGGCCACAATTTCAACCGCAATTTCTACGATCTCGCCGCGCTGATCGCGCCGCGCATCGAGGCGCGCCTCGGCAAGGACGCCGACGCGAACAAGCTCGCCGTGCGCGCCGCGATGAAAGAAGCGCTCGACGAGCAGACCCCGCACACCGAACTCGAGTCGCAACGCCTCGCGTTGCAGAAGCTCTCCTTCGACGCCGATGTCGTGCTCGACCTGCACTGCGATCTCGATGCCGCGCTGCATCTCTACACGAACCCGGAAATCTGGGCGGAAGTGGAGCCGCTCGCGCGCTACCTCGACGCGAAGGCGTCGCTGCTCGCGCTGAATTCGGTCGGCAATCCGTTCGACGAAATTCACAGCTTCTGCTGGTCGGATTTGCGCCAGCGTTACGGCGAGCGTTTCCCGCTTCCCAATGGCGGCATCTCGGTGACGGTCGAGCTGCGCAGCCAGCACGACGTGTCGTATGAACTCGCGGAGAAGGACGCGCAGGCGATCGTCAACTACATGATCCATCGCGGCGTGATCGATGCGCCCGTGCCGGAGCAGCCGCCGCTCGCCTTCCCCGCGACGCCGCTCGCGGGCGCCGAACCGATCGTCGCGCCGGCGTCCGGCGTGCTCGTGTTCCGCGCGCAGGTCGGGGCGTTCGTCGAAGCGGGCGAAGCCATCGCCGATATCGTCGATCCGCTCACCGATACCGTCACCACGCTCAAATGCACGACCTCGGGCGTAATGTACGCGCGGCACATCACGCGCTTCGCGACGGCCGGGCTGGAAGTGGCGCGTATCGCGGGTGCGAAGGCTTATCGGACCGGCTCGCTGCTGTCGGCCTGAAAACGATCTGTCAGAACGGCGCGAGGCCGCACTGCGCGGCCACGACGCGCCATGTCCCGCCTACCTCTCCCCACGTTCGCGTGTAGCGCAAGCTGCCCGCGAACGGCGCGCCCGCGAACGTTCCGGAAAGCGCCACACGCGTCACGGTGACGGCGAAACTGCCGTACACGCGCACGCTCTGATCTTCCACGTCCAGTTTCTCGATGCGCTGCATGCCGTAGCGATGCCCGTTCAGATCGTCGGCCTTCGACCACACTTTGCCGGTCGCGTCGACGAAGCTGAGGTCGTCGGCCAATAGCGCATCGAGCGCGTCGACATCCGACGCCACCATCGCCTGCTTCAGGCGCGCTTCCAGTTCGCGGATTCCTTGCTCGTCCATGATTTCGCTCGCGTGTCATCGAACCGCAAGCATACCGTGCGCGTTCGGCCGTGTTGTACGCGCGACACACGGCAAGCCCTTTGAAAGCCCTGTCACATTTCTTTCTTCAGCGATCGCTACATTTGCGCCCGTCGCCGCCACGCGCCGTCAGAGCGCGACGCACTGCAGACACCGTCAACAACCACACCGCGAACCAACTCACGGAGCATGTTTTGAAGAAGAATCTCTTGGCGACCGCCGCGCTCGCCGCCTTTGCCGCCCTCGCCGCCACCTCCGCTCACGCGCAAAGCAGCGTCACGCTATACGGCATCATCGACGCCGGCATCAGCTACGCCAACAACGCCGCGCGCACCGGCGGCAGCGATTCCCTCTGGAAGTACGACGATGGCGTCGCGCAAGGCAGCCGTTGGGGCCTCAAGGGTTCGGAAGACCTCGGCGGCGGACTGAAGGCGATCTTCACCCTTGAAAACGGCTTCAACAGCGGCAACGGCACGCTCGGCCAGGGCGGCGCGATGTTCGGCCGTCAGGCGTACGTCGGTCTCACCAAGAACGACGTCGGCTCGCTGACCTTCGGCCGTCAATACTCGTTCTCGACCGATTACCTCGGCAGCAACTACTCGATCGGCGGCCA
This sequence comes from Caballeronia pedi, assembly GCF_001544915.2. Classification (GTDB taxonomy): domain Bacteria; phylum Pseudomonadota; class Gammaproteobacteria; order Burkholderiales; family Burkholderiaceae; genus Caballeronia; species Caballeronia pedi. The sequence continues at coordinate 261,754 of NZ_FCOE02000005.1, forward strand.
AACGGTCGCGGGCAACTACGGCTATCACATCAACGATGTCGACCAGTTGACGTCGAGCCGTATCAACAACGCGGTCAAGTTCAGCAGCGCGAGCTTCTACGGCGTGACCTTCGGCGCGATGTACGGCTTCTCGAACCAGGCCGGCGCATTCGCGGGCGCGCCGAACACGACCGTCGGCACCACCACGGTCGCGGGTTCGTCGCGCGCGTACAGCTTCGGCCTGAACTACAAGGCGGGTCCGTTCGGCATCGGCGCGGCATACACCGACATCCACTATCCGGGCGCGGCGACGCCGTCGTTCAGCACGAACGTTGCGAACATCACGACGGGCGGCACGAAGGATCTGCGCACGTTCGGCGTCGGTGCGAACTATGCGCTCGGCTCGGCGACGGTCTTCGGCCTGTGGACCAACACGCTGTTCACGCCGATCACGGGCGCGAGCTCCAAGCTGAACGCGTTCGATATCGGCGGCAAGTACGCGTTCACGTCCGCGCTGACGGCGGGTCTCGGCTACACGTACATGAACATGTCGGGCAACTTCGGCGGCCACTGGCATCAGCTCGACGCGAGCGTCGACTACGCGCTCTCGAAGCGCACCGACGTCTACGTGCTCGGCATCTATCAGAAGGCTTCGGGCTCGAACCGCGGCGTGGAAAACCAGGCGCAGATCGGCTCGTCGACGAGCTACTTCGGCACCTCCGGCGTGGGCGAGGACGATCAGCTCGCGTTCCGCGTCGGCATCCGCCACAAGTTCTGATTCGGCATCCGAAACGTTACGCATCGGGCCGTGTTTGGCGGCCCGATGCGTTTTTCAGCACTTGGCCGGGGAAAGCTTGTGCGGCTGCGCGTGCAGCTTCGGGGCCGTCGCCGTGCCGCCGTGCTCCTCCAGATACCTGCACGCCGCGATGATGTCGCGCGCGAGATTCATCGCGACGTTGTGGTTGATGTGCGGCCGCACGACCACGCGCAGACTTCTCACTTCTTCCGCATCGGCCGGCATCGAATAGGCCGACAGCACCCAGCCCTTCTCGCGAACCTTGTTCGAGACGTCGAACTCGTTGAAGCGTGTGATCCTCGGATCGAGCGTTACCGCAACGACGGGAATGCGCTGCGTCTCGTTCATGATCCTGAAGTAGCCGCTCTGCACGAGCGCTTCACGCAGCGCCACGGCGTTCGCCAGCGTGTGCGTCATCACGCGCTTGTAGCCGTCGAAACCGAGCCGCAGGAACTGGTAGTACTGGACCGCGACCGGCGCGGCGTTGCGGCTGAAGTTGAGCGTCGCCGTCGGCATCTCGCCGCCCAGATAGTTCACGTAGAAGATCAGCTCTTCGTTGAACACCTTGCGCTCGCGAAACACCACCCAGCCCAGGCCCGGCGGCGTGAGTCCGAACTTGTGGCCCGACGCGTTGATCGACTGCACGCGCGGCAAGCGAAAATCCCACTCGTAGTCGGGATAAAGAAACGGATTCACGAAGCCGCCTGATGCGCCGTCGATGTGCATCGGAATCGAGACGCCCGTTTTCTTCTCGTACGCGTCGAGCCAGTCGTGGATCGCCTGGATGTCGTCGTCCTCGCCGGTGAAAGTCTGACCCGCGATCGCGACCACCGCGATGGTGTTTTCGTCGACGTACTGATCGAGATGCTCGGCCGTGAGCCGGTAATTGCCCGGCTTGAGCGGCACGATGCGCGGCTCGACATCGAAATAGCGCAGAAACTTCTTCCACACGATCTGCACGTTGCCGCCCGTGACCATGTTCGGGTGTGACGCGTCCTTACCTGATTTCTCGCGATTCCGGCGCCAGTTCCACTTGTGCGCGAGACCCGCGAGCATGCACGCCTCCGACGACCCGATGGTCGCCGCGCCGTACGGTTCGACATCCTTCGGTCCGTTCCACAATTCGTGCAGCCAGCGCACCATGCGGCGTTCCATCGCGAAGAGCTGCGGGTACATGTCGTGATCGATATAGTTCTTGAACATGTTGCGCCGCCCGGTCTCGACCGCTTCCGGCTCGGCGAAGGTCGTCACGAACGACGACATGTTCAGCATCGGATTCGTATCCGTCCATTCGTCGCTCGCGACCAGTGCGCTTGCGGCGCGCGCCGAAAGCCCATGGCGCGGAAATGCGTTCTCCGGAACTTCGATGTTGAACTCGTCGTACATCGACGTCATTTCGGATTGCGTATCTATTTCATTGTTGAGTCGGTTCATCAATGCTCCTTGCCATTCGCTTTTTGATAGCGTGCGATGTATTCGTCCATCAGCCTGCGGATCGCGCGGCCTATCTGCACGTAGTCGCTCTCGTTCAGATTGGCGAGCGACACGCGCCCCGAAGGATGCGGCGTACCGAAACCGCGTCCCGGCAACAGCACCACGCGCGCTTCCTTCGCGAGTTTGAAGAGAATCTCCGAAGGCTCGGTGTTCTCGATGATCCAGTCCACCAGTTCGCGGCCATGCCCGCGCTCGCCGAGATATTCCATGTCGAGGATCGTGTAGTAGTCGACCTCGTTTTCATCGATGGCTTCGGGCGCAATGCCGATCTCGCGATAGAGCACCTGTTTGCGGCTGCGGATCAGGCGCTTGAGCGCGTTCTTGTACGCGTCGGGTGTGTCCATCAGCGAGAAAAGCGAGAACAGCACCATCTGCACCTGCTGCGGCGTCGACAGGCCCGCCGTATGATTCAGCGCGACCGTCCGGCTGTCCGCCACCAGGCGATCGATGAACTTGAGCTTGTCCGGCGCTGTCGTGATCGATTCGTAGCGCTCGTGAAGCCGCGCTCTCTGCGCTTGCGACAGCGCGGCGAGTTGCGTGTCCAGCACATTCTCGCGATGCGTCGCGATCACGCCCAGCCGCCAGCCGGTCGCGCCGAAGTACTTCGAATAGGAGTAGACGAGGATCGTGTTCTTCGGGCACAGCGCGAACAGCGATACGAAATCGTCGGCGAAGGTGCCGTACACGTCATCGGTGAGGATGATCAGATCGGGCCGTTCCTTCACGATGCTCGCGATGTATTCGAGACTCTCCGTGTTCATCTTCACGGAAGGCGGATTGCTCGGGTTGACCAGGAAGAACGCCTTCACCTTCGGGTCGCGCAGCTTGTCGAGTTCCTGCTTCGAGTACTGCCAGCCGTTCGCGACATCCGCTTCCAGATTGACGACGTTCAGCTGATAATCGTTCAGGCGCGGAATCTCGATATACGGCGTGAAGATCGGCGTGCCGAGCGCGATGGTGTCGCCCGGACCGATAAGGAAGTTCTCGCGTAGCGTATTGAAGATGTAGGTCATCGCGGCCGTGCCGCCTTCGACCGCGAAGATGTCGAAATCGCCGACGAACGGATGCTTGCCGATCATCTCGCGCCGCACATATTGCGCGACGATCTGCTCCGAAAGCTTCAGCATGCGGTCCGGAACCGGATAGTTCGAACCGAGAATGCCCTCGCACATCTCATAGAGAAAGTCGCCGGCGTTCACGCCGAGTTGATCGCGCACATAGGAGAGCGCACCGAGCAGGAAGGATATGCCCGGCACACCCTTGTTCTCACGCGCGAAAATCTCGAAGCGCTCCTCGAGCCCTTCGCGCTTCGGAAATCCGCCCACGCCTTCCGGCATGTACGCGAACGAGCGCTCGGACTCACGCATCGCGAAGAGGCCGAGCTGCCAGAAGCCGTGCCGCGGAATCGTCGCGAGGAAGTTCGGATTGCCGCGCCCCGCATTGAGCATCGCAAGATTCGCCGGACGCTCGACCGCGCCGCCGCCCGCCGCCTTGATGAGTTCGTCTTTCAGCTCGAATGGGCTGAGCGCTGCCAGGCCGGCGCGATCATCAGCACGTGATTTATCGGTATTTGCCATTCAACATCTCCAGAAACGTGCATCGAAACAATGGAATCCAAAGATCACGTGAGCAACATCACCATGACCATTCCCCATATCGTGAGCAGCGTGTTGCCGACCGCATACGTGACCGTGTAGCCGAGGCCTGGCACCCGGCTCTTCGCGGCGTCGCAGATCATGCCGAGCGCGGCCGTCGTCGTGCGTGCGCCCGCGCAGATGCCGAGCAGGATCGCGGGATGAAAGCGGAACACGTACTTCGCGATGAACATGCCGATGATGAGCGGCGCCGCCGTCGCGACGATGCCCCAGAGGAAGAGGCTGACGCCGAGCCTCTGCAGCCCCGCGACGAAACCCGGCCCGGCCGAGATGCCCACCACCGCGATGAACACGTTGAGGCCCACTGAGTTCATGAACCAGATGGTCGGCGCGGGAACACGGCCGAAAGTGGGATGAATCGCGCGCAGCCAGCCGAACACGATGCCCGCGATCAGCGCGCCGCCCGCCGTCGAAAGCGTGAGCGGAATCGCGCCGACGTGCAGTACGAGCGCACCGATCAACGCACCGAGCGTAATCGCCAGACCGACGAAGGCCATGTCGGCGGCATCGGCGGGGCGATCGAGCACGCCGAGGCTCTTTGCGGCGGCCGTCGTGTCCTGCGTGCGGCCGACGAGCGTGAGCGTGTCGCCTCGATAAAGCTTCGTGCTGGGCAGCACCGGAATCTGCGTCTCGGTTGCGCCGCGCTTGATCTTGCGCAGGAAGACGCCGCGCGCGGCGGGCGCGTGCGCGAGTTCCGCGAGCGTCTTGCCGTGGACTGCCTTGCTCGTCACGTACACGTCGACGCCTTCCACCGGCACGGCGAGCAGTTCGGCATCGTCGACTTCAATCGCGGACGCGCCGAGCAGATCGACGAGCGACGCGCGCCGCCCGGAAACCGCGACGATATCGCCGGATTGCAGCACGTCGTCGATTTTCGCGTCCTGAATGACGCCGTCACGCCGGATGCGCTCGATGAAAAGCCGCGCGCCGGACGGCTCGTGCGCCTCGATCTGCGCCACCGACACGCCCGCCGCACGCCCGTGCTCCGCCACGCGATACGCGCGCAGTTCGAACTCGTGCCAGGCCTGGCCCGCGCCGCCCCGCTCGCTTCCACCTCCGAGCGTTGCCTCGTATTCCTTGCAGGCCGCGACGAGATCGATCCCGAGCAGGCGCGGCCCGAGCGCCGCGAGAATCAGCGCCGAGCCGATCGTCCCGAAGATGTAGGTCACCGCGTAGGCGGTCGGCATGGCGTCGAGCAGCGCCTTGCCTTGCGCGGGCGGCAGGCCGATGCGATTAATCGCGTCGGTCGCGAGGCCCATCGATGCTGAGATCGTCTGCGAGCCCGCGAACAGACCCGCCGCCGAGCCGACGTCGTAACCCGCGATCTTCGCCGCGGCATAAGGCGCCGCGAGACAAAGCGCGCACTGGATGACCGCAAAGAGCGCCTGCGGCAAACCGTCCTTCGCGATGCCGCGCACGAACTGCGGGCCGACGCCGTAACCGACCGCGAAGAGGAACATCAGGAAGAAGACCGATTTGACGTTCGCCGAAATCGCGATGCCCAACTGCCCGATGACGATGGCCACGAGCAGTGTCGCAGTGACGGCGCCGAGACTGAAGCCTCGAAAGCTCTTTCCCCCGACCCAGTAACCAATGCCGAGCGACAGGAAAATGGCGATTTCAGGGTAACTTCGCAATGTTGCTGTTAGCCATGTCATAGGTACTCCTTTGCAATAATCTGCTGTTACCGTGAAGGATGGCATTACGATTCGTGATCCTAATCGATTAATGAAATGGTTTATTTCACCAGTCGAATCACTTTCCTTCGTTTACCGAATCAGATGAACCAAATCCTACGATACCTCAGCACACTCGCTCAGCACCACGATTCGCGCGAAATTTGACGAAAGGACAGATGGCGTAACTTGCGTTGCTCCGGCAATGACTGCTCTTTCGCATACAGCGATAAAAGTTCCGCGTACCTCAAACAAAAACAGCGGCCGAAGCCGCTGTTTTCATGTCGAAGCGCAAGCTTCGAAGTGCGTCATTCCGCCGTTTCGAGCAGCGGATAATCCGTGTAGCCCTGCGCGCCGGGCGCGTAGAACGTCGATGTATCCCAGTCATTGAGACCGGCATCGAGTTCGAAGCGGCGCACGAGATCCGCATTCGCGATGAACGGCTTGCCCCACGCGACCGCGTCGGCATCGCCGCGGGCGATGATCGCTTCGGCGCTCCCCTTCGAGAAGCCTTCGTTCACGATATACACGCCACCGAACGCCTTCTTCAGTTGCGGGCCGAGGCTGTCGGCGGCCTCATGTTCGCGCGCTGCGATGAACGCGATCTTGCGACGGCCGAGTTCGCGCGCCACATAGCCGAAAGTCGCGGCGCGATCGCTGTCGCCCATCGTGTGCGAATCCGCGCGCGGCGCGAGATGCACGCCGACACGATCCGCGCCCCACACGTCGATACACTGGTCGACGATTTCGAGCAGCAGACGCGCGCGGCTTTCGATCGGGCCGCCGTAGGCATCGGTGCGCTTGTTGGTGCTGTCCTGCAGGAACTGGTCGAGCAGATAGCCGTTCGCGCCGTGCACTTCGACGCCGTCGAAGCCCGCGCGCTTCGCATTCTCCGCGCCCTTGCGGAACGCCGCGACCACGCCGGCGATTTCATCGAGTTCGAGTGCGCGCGGCGTCACGAACGGACGCTGCGGGCGCACGAGACTCACGTGACCGCCTGCTGCGATCGCGCTCGGCGCCACCGGCACTTCGCCGTTCAGAAACAGCGGGTCCGAAATGCGGCCCACGTGCCACAGTTGCAGGAAGATCTTGCCGCCGGCTTCGTGCACGGCCTTCGTCACGACCTTCCAGCCTTCCACTTGCTCGTCGGACCAGATGCCCGGCGTGTCCGCATAGCCGACGCCTTGCGGCGTGACCGAGGTCGCCTCGCTCAGAATGAGACCGGCCGATGCGCGGTCCGCATAGTACTGCGCCATCAGCGCATTGGGCACGCGTTCGACGCCCGCGCGCTGACGCGTGAGCGGCGCCATGATGATGCGGTTCTTGAGCGTGAGTGCGCCAACCTTGAGCGGATCGAAGAGTGTCGACATGAATTGGTGTCCTAATGATATTGAAAGCAGCCCATCACCGAAAGGAAAGTCATGCGCTCAGAGATTGTTCATTGAATCTCGGAACGCCTGAATGACCGCTTCGTCGCGCTTGAAGAACACCCATTGTCCAACGCGCTTCGTGGTGACGAGTCCGGCTTTGTGCAAGGTCGCGAGATGCGCGGAAACGGTCGACTGCGACATGCCGCAGCGTCCATCGATCTGGCCCGCGCAGACGCCATGCAGCAACGGCAATTCCTGACTCGGGAAATGTCGTTCCGGCTCCTTCAGCCATTCGAGAATCTCACGGCGAAGGGGGTTGGCGAGGGCCTTGTGAATTGCGTCGATGTCCATTTCGTTGCTCATGCGTCTGACGAATGGAAAGCGTGGGCCTTCCGAATCGTCTTGAAGCGAAGTATATATCGGAAATTTCCGATATGCAAATCGCCGCGCATGTCCCGCAAAAGCCTCAACCGGTGCTTTCCAGCTCAGCGTCGACGACCGCCCTGCCGCGCGGCCCTTCTACGTCGAAATGCTTCGCCAACGCATCGACGACGTTTTCCGCCATCGCGCGACGGGTCTCTTCCGTTCCTGAACCGATGTGCGGCGTGAGCACCAGCCTGCGATCGCGGATGAGCGCCTCGGGAACCTCGGGTTCGTGCTCGAATACATCCAGCGCGGCGCCGGCCAGTTTGTCCGCTGCAAGCGCCGCGATGAGCGCGCGTTCATCGACGACCGGGCCGCGCGCGATGTTCACGAGAAATCCGTCGGGCCCGAGCGCATCGATGACGTTCGCATCGATCAGATGATGCGTCGCGGGCGAAAGCGGACACGTGAGGATCAGCATGTCGCTGTCTCGCGCGAGCCGCACGACGTCGTCGAAATACGGAATGTCGATAGCCTTGCGGCTCGGACCGAAGTACGCGAGCTTCGAACCGAACGCGCTCAGCCGCTGCGCAATGGCCGACCCGATGGTGCCCAGTCCGACGATGCCCACCTTCATGCGCGAGATGGACCGGCCCAGCCGGTAATGCCCTTGCACGGGCCATTGTCCCGAGCGAACGTAGGCGTCCGCATTGACGAAGTCGCGCGTGACCGCGAGCGCCAGTCCGACCGCCGCATTCGCCACGTCTTCGGCCAGAATGTGCGAGGTATTCTCGATGCGGATACCGCGCGCACGCGTCGCCTGAATGTCCACGTTATCCAGTCCCGCGCTGTAGCTCGAAATGATTTCGAGCGCGGGCAGCGCATCGAGGAATGCCGCGTCGATCTTCGTCTTGCGCAGTGCGATGCCGCGAACCTTGCTGCCGTGTTCGTGCAGAAATGCGCCGATGGCGGAAGGGTCTCGCGGAAGATCGAGCACGGTAAACAGCGCTCTGAGTTCGGCGTGCGTCCATTCGGGCAACTCTGCCGCATTGAGGATGATCGGCTTGGTCATGGTTCGGATTCGATGATGACGTTATGCAAAAACACCGGGCAAAGCGTGGAACAGCGACTCAACTCATCTTGACGCGCTCGATCTTGCCCATGAAAAACAGATAGACGATGGCCGCCACCAGGCAATGCGCGGCGACGAAGTAGAGTCCGACAGTGTAGCCGCCCGTCGCCTGCACGATATAGCCGAAGGCGATCGGCGTCACGATGCCGCCGATATTCCCGATGCAGTTGAAGATCGCGCCGGCCAGTCCGACGGCTTCGCGCGGAGCCGTGTCGCTGACCACGGCCCACGTGCCCGCGCCGGCCGCCGCGCCCTTGCCGAAGAAGGCCAGCGTCATCAGCAGAACGATCGCGGTATTGCTTTCGGTGACGGCAGACAGAACGAGGCTGCAACCCATCGTCATGCCGACGATATACGGCGTCTTGCGGGCCCACGACACGCTCCATCCGCGACGAATCAGCCAGTCGGAAATCGTGCCGCCCGCAATGCCGCCGAGGAAGCCCGCCACGGCTGGCACCATCGTCGCGAAACCGGCCTGCATCACGTTCATGCCGCGTGCCTGAACGAGGTAGATCGGAAACCAGGTGATGAAGAAATAGCTCAGCGCGATGGTGCAATACTGCCCGATATACGCGCACCACAGCATGCGATTGCCGAGCAGCATGCGCATCAAGCCGGACGAGATCGGCGGCCGCGACTTCAGCGCGTGCTTCGAGTCGATATCGACCATCGCGCCACCCGCGATGATGTGATCGAGTTCGCTGCTGGACACGCGCGGATGATTGCGCGGTTCATACATGACGACGGCCCACACGCCCGCCGCCGCGATACCGATCACGCCCAGCGCGATGAACGGAGCGGGCCAGCCGAAGCGCGACGTCAGCCATCCCGCGAACGGCGAAAAGATCGCCACGGCGAAATACGACGCCGATGCGAACAGCGACGTGGCAAGGCCGCGCTCTTCCTTGGGAAACCACATGACCGCGACGCGGCCGTTGGCGGGGAAGCTCGGCGCTTCGATCAGCCCGAGCGCGAAGCGCAGCGCGAACAGAAGCCCGAGCGCCACCGAAAGATCCGACGTGACGTTGCCGATGAAGCCGACCGCCATCGTCGCGATGGACCACAGGACCAGCGTCGCGCCGTACATGGTCTTGGTGCCGAGACGGTCGAGCAGCAAGCCGCCCGGTATCTGGCCGACGACATACGCCCAGCTGAAGGCCGACAGCACATAGCCCAGTTGCACGTGATTCAGGCCGAACTGTTTCGATATGCCGGGACCCGCAATCGACAGAATGGCGCGATCCGCATAGGCCACCGTGGCCAGCAACAGGATCATCGCGAGGATCGAATAACGCGTGCGCGTCGTGCGGGTTGTCGTGCTCGCTATATACTGGGTCGTTCGCTCTGTAGCCACCGATATCTCCTGTTTCATGCCCCTGAACGCGTCGGAAGACGCGCGCTGCGAAAGCCTTTCGACCTGCCGGCCGGACTTCTCTCGGGCTGATTTATGTTCCGCATTAAACCGACGCCATGGACGACCGTCAATCTTGATTGATTCGATCAACGTGAAGAACTGGATGACTCAGGAGGAAGCCTGCGAAGCCCTGAGCGTGCGCAAGCAGACGCTGTATGCCTATGTCAGCCGCGGTCAGATCGAAGTCCAGGGCGACCCGCAGCACGCGAATCGCAATCTGTATCGCGCGGCGGATATCGCCGCGCTCGTGAAGAAGCGCAGCCTCGGGCGGGCGCGCAAGAACATCGCGGCCAGCACGATGGCCTGGGGCGAGCCGATCATCGATACGAGCCTCTCCACGATCGTGCGCGGGCGGCTTTACTATCGCGGCCAGGATGCGGTGCGGCTGGCTGCATCGGCGACGCTGGAACAGATCGCCCAGTTGCTATGGAACATGGACGCACCGCCGCGCTTTCCTTCTTTCGAACCGATGCCGTTCGATGGGCCGGTCAGCGCGCGTGTCTATGCCGCCCTGGCCCATGCGGCGACGAGCGATCGGATGGAGTCCGCATGCGATGACGTGGACCGCGTGGCGCGGGCCGCCGCGCTCGTCGGCCGCCTCGCGAGCAATTTCGTCGAACTGCGCCCGGATGACGGTCCGTTGCATGTGCGGATCGCGGATGCATGGGGCATCCCGCATCATGCGGATCTGCTGCGTCGCGTGCTGGTTCTGCTGGCCGATCAGGAACTCACGAGTTCGTCATTCGCGGCGCGCGTGGCCGCATCGACAGGCGCGTCGCTCGGGGCGAGCATGATCGCGGGGCTTGCCGCCTTCTCCGGCCCGATGCATGGCAATGCGATCGTGCGCGTGCGAGAGTTCCTGAATGATGCAAAGCGCTCGGGCATCGCAACCGTGGTGCAGCGACGCATCGCGGCTGGCGACACGCTGCCAGGCTTCGGACACGAACTGTATCCGCAGGGCGATCCGCGCGCGGCCGATCTCCTGTCCGCTTTCGATGCGCCCGATGCGGCGCGCGAGCTGATCGACTGCGTCGAACGGGCGACGGGCAAGTTGCCCGCCATCGACATGGCGCTCGCCGCGCTGGTCGAGCGTTGCGATCTTCCCGAGGGCGCGGCCTTCGCGCTGTTCGCCATCGCGCGAAGTGTCGGCTGGATGGCTCATTCGATCGAACAGATCACGGAGGGAACCTTGCTGCGGCCGCGAGCAAACTATGTCGGGCCGGCTGTCATCGAATGAGCAATCAAGCGAGTTTGCCGCGAACGAACTGCAGGGAGCGACGAGCGCGCTCGTCCATCTGCTCGTCCGTCGCGCCATTCGACATGTCGCGCCAGACGCCGACCGCCCGGCTTACCGCGCCGCCCTTGCGCATGAAGGGTTCCATCACGATGGTTCCGTCATAGTCGATTTCCTTCAGCGCGCCGAAGATTTCGTCCCACGGCAGACGGCCTTCACCAGGCGGCAGGCGGTTCGCTTCTCCGAGATGAAAGTGCCCGAGCTTACCCTTGCACGCGAGGATCGCATCGCGGAAGGAACTCTCCTCGATGTTCATGTGGAATGTGTCGAGCTGCACCTTGCAAGCCGGGCTGTCCACTGCGTCGGCGAACGCAAGCGCTTCCTTTGCGTCGTTGCATAGCCATTGCTCGAAGCGGTTCACCACTTCCAGCGCGTAGATGATGCCGTAATCTTCGGCAACCTTGACGACGCGGCGCACGCTGTCGATCGCACGATCGACGTACGGACGCTTGTCTTTCATATCGAGCGGCGGCGACTGCGGCCATGCGCAGAACGTGAGGCCAGCGAAGACCGGTGCGCCGAGCATGTGGCAATCATCGAGCAGACGCTTCACGTACTCGGTGCCGGCGTCGCGCACGCTTTGTTCCGGCGACGCGAAGTCGTACTCGGACTTGAGCCCGATGCAGCACATCACGGTGAGGCCCAGATCGTCGGCGACCGTTTTCAGCTCGCGCTTCTTTGCATCCGAAAGGTTGTGGAACTCGCCTAGCGAGATTTCCATCATGTCGAAGCCGAGTCCGGCGATGCGCTTCGCCGTCGCCGGAAAGTCGACCATCCACTCGGTCGACCAGTAGGTGTAGAACATGCCAACTTTATTCACGGTGAAATCCTTTAGGAGACCATCACGAAGTTAGTTCAGGAAACGAATCCTGTCGGCTTGACCTCCGGATGCGCCGGGTCGGCATGTTCGAGCGCGGCCAGGGACATGATTCGCTCCTCCGACGCTTCGTCGAAACCAACCTCACCCACCAGTTGCCCCGCTCGCATGACCAGAATACGGTCCGAGATGGTGAGAATCTCGGGCAGATCGCTCGAGATCACGAGAATTGCGAGTCCGTCGTGCGCGAGTTCGCGCATCAGCGCATAGATTTCTGCTTTCGTTGTGACGTCGACGCCCCGCGTAGGCTCATCCACGATGAGCACACGCGGTTTCGACGCCAGCCATTTCGCCAGCACGACCTTCTGCTGATTGCCGCCGCTCAGGAGCCGCACCAACTGTTCGACTGTCGGCGTTTTGATCTTGAACCGTCCGACATAGGTATCGATCAGGCGGGCCTCCTGCATGGGCCGCACGACAGGTCCTTTCGACAGTCTTCCGAGTCCAAGTGCGGCGAGTGAAAGATTGCTGCCGACCGACATGCCCAAGACCAACCCCTGGTCCTTGCGATCTTCGGGCGCGAGCGCAATACCGAGCCGCATCGCATCGCGCGGTCTGGAAATCTTCACGGGCTTGCCTTCGACGGAGACGGTCCCGTGCTTCGGCGGCGGGGCCCCGAAAATCCCCATCGCCACTTCCGAGCGACCCGCTCCGATCAGACCCGCGAGCCCGACGATTTCGCCCTGGCGAAGCGAGAACGAGACGTCGCGATAGCGATGGTCATCGCCGAGGCCTTGCACCGATAGCACGACAGGCTTGCCGGCGTGCTCTGGCCGTACGCGCTTCACCTCCGCGAGGTCGCGGCCGACCATGAGGCGGACCACTTCATCCGGCGAGGTATCGGCAAGCCGCGCGGTTCGCACGTGCTTGCCGTCTCGCAGGACGGTCACGGCGTCGCAATTGTCGAACACCTCCCGCATCCGGTGCGAGATGTACAGAATGGTCACGCCGCGGTCGCGCAACTCGTGCACGACCTTGAAGAGCGTCAGAGAGTCCGCTTCGGACAAGCTCGATGTCGGCTCGTCCAGAATGAGCAGGCGCGGCTCATGAATCAGCGCCTTGCAGATTTCGATGAGCTGTTGCTGCGCGATGGTCAAATCGCCCAGACGCGTATCGGGGTCGAGCGAGATGCCCAGACGCTTCATGGCACCCCTCGCCTTTTCCAGCAGCGTGCCGCGGTCGACCAGCACGCGGGCCATGCGCGGCTCCGTGCCGAGGAATATGTTCTCGGCGATGGTCATGTTCGAAGCCAGCATCAGCTCCTGAAACACGATGGAAATACCTTGCTTCGCTGCGTCGCGCGTATTGGTGAACTCGACTTCCTGTCCGTCGAAGATGAGCCGGCCCGAAGTCGGCGAATGGGCCCCGGCGATGACCTGCATCAACGTCGACTTTCCGGCGCCGTTCTCGCCCATGATGGCGTGCACGGTCCCTGCCTCGACGCTGAAGGAGACCTCTTGCAGCGCCTTGACACCTGGATAGGTCTTGGTGATCTGCTCAACGCTCAATAGAACGGTCATGGCGGCACTCTTCGCAAGGAAAGCATGGGACCGGGAACATCCCGGTCCCGCACGGACGGATTACTTGCCGCCGACGAACTTGTCCACGTTGGACGAATTCACGATATCGACGCCGGTATCCGTGATCGGCGGAATCTTTCCGCCCTTCGAAAGCTCATCGAGCTGTTTCACCGACTCGATACCCATCGCGAGCGGTCGCTGACCGATCAGCGTGGTCGCGTAACCTTCCTTGAGCAGCTTGACCTGCGACGGCAACGTGTCGAACGAGACGATCACGAACTTGCCCGACTTGATATCGGCTGCCTTGTTCTTGACGGCGCGAATGTAGGCCTCAGGCGCGAACATCGGCCAGCCGCCTGCGAAGAAGATACCGTCGAGCTTGGGGTTCTTCGCGAGAATGTCCTGAATCAGCTGCACCGCCGTGCTGGAGTCGTCGTTGCATGCGAAGGGCGAACCCGAAACCTCCTTGAAGCTGCCGTCGAGCTTGGACTTGAAGCCCTTGATGCGCTCATTCAGATTCGCGGCGGACAGGCCACCGGTCAGAATCGCGTAGGTGCCGCCCTTCGGCAGCGCCTTCGCGAATGCTTCGCCGGCGGCCACTCCGCCCGCTTCATTGTTCGTGCCGATGAAAGCGGCCCGCTTGGACTTCGGCGCATCGGAATCGAAGGTGACGATCGGGATGTTCTTCGCCACGGCCGCACTGATGACGTTACTGATGGAGTCGGCATTATTCGGCGCAATCGCGATACCCGCGACCTTCTTGGTAATCAGGTCTCTGACGATCCGGCCTTGCTCGGCGTCATCGAGTTGCGCCGGGCCGGTGAACAGGCACTCCGCGCCGAGTTTCGCGGCCTCCTCCTTGCAGCCTTTCTCCGCGTCGGCGTAGAAAGCGACGCCGAGCGCCTTCGGCACGACAGCGAAAACCTTCTTGTCGGCTGCGTGCGCTTGCGTGACGCCGAGCCCGAACAGGACGGCGGCGGCTACTGCACTGATCATGGTGCGTGTCATGGTCTTCTCCAAGGATTGTTATGGCTACAGCGCTCATCGACGTCGCCAGACGCCTTTTCTGAGTTGATCGATAAAGACGGCAAGCACGATGACAGAACCGACGAACACCCCTTGCCAATAAGCGTCCGTTCCCAGCAAGACGAGACCATTGCGCAGCACTTCGAGGATGACCGTACCGACGAACACGCCGATCACCGTGCCTTCGCCGCCGGACAGGGCCGTGCCGCCGATCACCGCCGCCGCGATGACGCTCAGCTCCTTGCCCAGACCCTGATTGGAAATCGCGGACGACAGGTAGCTCACTTCGATGATGCCCGCGACACCCGCGAGGACTGAGGACATGATGTAGACGCTCATCTTCAGCCGGTCCACGTTCAGGCCGGTGAGCATCGCCGCGCGTTCATTGCCGCCGACCGCATAGAGCTGGCGGCCGTAGACCGTTCGCTTGAGCACGATCGCCGCGATGATCGCCAGCACCACGAAGATGATGAAGGGCACCGGCAAGTCGAGGAAGTCGCCGCCGCCGAGTGCGAAGAACGCGTCGCCGTCGGGCCGGAATCCGTCGATTGCCTTGCCGCGCGTGATGATGAGAGCGAGCGCGCGTGCGATGCTCATGGTGGCGAGCGTCGGGACGAACGGCAGCATGCGCAGTTTCGTCACGCAGAAGCCGTTGAAGAAGCCAACCGCGGCGCAAATGAGCAGCGTCAGCGCGCACGCCGGAACGACACCCATGCCCGATTGCATCATCGCGGCAGACGCCACCGCTGCAAGCCCCCAGACGCTACCGACCGAAAGGTCGATCCCGCCAGTAATCATTACCGCAGCCTGACCCAGCACCACGATGCCGATGAATGACAGGTTGCGCGCGTCGTTGAGCAGATTGCCTTTACTGGCGAAGTCCGGCGCGAAAATCGATAGCAGCACCACCATGATGACCAGCGCACCAACGATGCCGGTCTCACGCGAGTGCATGAGCTGTGCCGCGAAACCCTTGCGAGGCTTCGGCTGCTCACTTTTGTCCACGGTCACCTTGCTCATGTCGCCTCCAAGTAAGCCTCTGAGCTCGCCATGGAAGGGCAAGCCTCTTTTACCGTGCAAAATTCTAGTTTCGAGTCGAAAGCCCAACAAAGCGGGTTTTCCCTGCACAGGTATGAAGGACGTCGAAAGGTAGGGTTGCCATGACGTCGTTCATCGAACTCGATGCTTACGTTCTACAAGCGGCCGCATACATGCCGATGACCTCCCGGACCTTGCTGAAGATCAGGCTCATCGGCGAACCGTCGATCGATCCGCGGCGGAGTTGCCAGTACTGGTTCGGGAGATATCGACTGATGAGGTTTTCGCGTATATCGACGCGTTCGAGATTGGACACCAGCTTTTGCGTCGCGTCCGCAACTTTCGCATCGGTCCAGTAGTAGCGAATCCGGTCGCTGTAGCTGAAAGTGCGCAGAAGCCGTTTTTCCTGATCGCTGCCGTGGTAGTACTTCTCCCAATTTATGGGTTTCTCAAGCATCACACGTTCGACCACCGCTCGCAGATTGGAGCGTGCGCCTGCTGCGACCAGTTCGTCTTCGATGTCAGCAAGCGCATAAAGCGCTTCCCGCAGCGCGAAGGTCGCGCCAGGCCCGACTTTGAGAATGGCGAAGCCATCGCGAACCAGAGCCGAAAGCGCCTCAGGCCTCTGATAGTCCGTGGAATGCGCTTCGAAGACCATGCCGGGCAAGTCATCGAGGATTTGCGAGAGTGCGCCTGCGGATGACGCGTCGTAGTCCACCACCTTCGTGTGGTCGAACTCCACACCTGGCTGGACCACGAGACCGACGACGCGCTCCCACACGGCGTCCAGTCCACGGGCCTGCCATGCCGCACGATGCACCGCAACAGTATCGAGCGCCGCACGGGGGTTCGTCACCTCGACCGCGGCAAGCGCTTCCGATGCACCGCCGGGCACGGGAACTTCCGTACCCACTATGTAGACCGGGCGCTCGCGCAGCCCTGCGCGCCCGGCTGCTTGCTCCGCGACTGCGCACAATCGAGCCGCACGCTCGGCGACCACTTCGTCCGAAAGACGCGAAGGGTCATCGGCGCAACGCATGCTCGTGTCGAGGTGAATCTTTTTGAATCCTGCCGCGGCGTAGGCTTCGATCAGTGCCTCCGCGCGTTGCATCGCATCATCGGCCGGAAGATTGCGCCACGCGTTCGGGCCGAGATGGTCGCCGCCGAGAAGCAAGGTGTCTCGGGGAAAACCGACTCGGTCGGCGATTCCGTGGACGAACCGCACGAAGTCCGCTGGCCGCATGCCGGTGTAGCCGCCATACTGGTCGACCTGATTCGAGGTCGACTCGAGCAGCAATGGCGTGCCGTCATCGAGCGCCTGCCTCATGCCTGCTTCGATCACCCATGGGTGGGCCGAGCAGATCGAATAGATTCCCTTCAGCCGGGACTCGAATCGTGCGTCGCCTGTGAGCCGTGTGACGATTTCAGCCATGGCTCACCCCGGCTCTCTCCTTGATGAACGCATCCAGTTCCGCGAGCGTGGCTGTTCCTTCCATCGGACCGCGATACGTGACCGCGCGCGCGCCCGCAGCGCCGGCATACGCCAACGCCCGCTCGACAGTCATTCCTTGTGCGCGGCAGGCGATATAAGTGCCACCGAAGCAATCTCCGGCGCCCGTCGGATCCACTTCAGTCACCGGCAATGCCTGCACATGCCGCTCGTCCTTTCCATCGTAGTAGCTGCAACCATCCTTGCCGCGTTTCACCACGACCTCGCGCACGCCTCTATTCAGCAGTTCATCGATTGCTGCCTTTTCGGTGCTCGCGCTCGCGAGCAACATCACTTCGTGTCCGCTCGGCAGGAATACATCGGTGTAGTCGAGAATGAAGTCGAGCGCCTCACGCATTTCCGGAATGCGCAACATCTCCTTGCGGATGTTCGGGTCGAAGCTGACCGTGCCACCGTTCGCCTTCACCGTTTCGATGACGCTCTTCATCGCCTCGATGATGCGAAACGAGAAGAGCGAAGAGCCCATCACATGAAAATGCCTGCAATCCTTCAGCAAGTGCTCGCGAATCTCGCTGACGGAAAGATGGCCCGACGCGCTGTTGGTGATGTTGTAGATGAAGTCCCTGTCGCCGTCCTTGCGATACGTGACGAACGCGCTGCCGGTGGTCGCGGCCTTGATGACGGATATGCCGGAGACATCCACGCCGTCCTCGCGCAGGCGCTCGACATTGAGCGCGCCGAAGTCGTCATCGCCGACGCATCCGATGATCGCGCACGGGCTGCCGCACTTCGCGACCTGATCGATGAAAATTGCCGGCGCGCCGCTCGCGAACGGTCCAATCAACGTTCCTGCCTGCCGAAACGACTGCCCGATTTCCGTAGCGAGAATCTCGACGAGTATCTCGCCCATCGTAAGGATGCAGCCGGGACGAACGTCCGGCTTCGCTTCAGTTTTAGCCATGGCAGATTTCGTTAGGATTACGATACACGAGGCGCAAAATACGATGCGCCCTCCGGGCTTTGCCTCGCAATACATCTGTCAGGAAGCGCGAAACTCCAGGATTCCTGTATCTCGCCTTTGTAGTTGAAGACCCTTGTGCATCACCGTCTCCATCGTGGGCGGATCGATTCCATCGTCGATGAGCAGCGTGTCGATCTCTTTCGCGCTCGCGAACACGATGCCGCTACGTTCGTCGAGTACCGGCTGGAACGCCACGACGATCGTTCGCCTGGCGGCCCGCCGGGCTGCCTGCGCCACACGCGCCAAGGCGGAATCCGCAGTCAAAAGGTTGCCATCTCGGTCGACACCGGAGGCTTGCAGCACACACAGATCGATCGGGCGTCGGCTAACCGCGGCTTCGGCGTCGGGGCCGGTCATCACGGTCGAGCCGTGTTCCAGTTGGCCGCCGGTCAGCAACACCTCGCAGTGCAAAAACCGCTGGACCGTCTGGGCAACGGAAACGTCCTGAACCAGCAATGAAAGGTTGGTTCGGTCCGCGAGGAAGGGAATCATCTTATGAACGATCTCTCCCGCGCCCAACATGACTGCTTCGCTATCCACCACCTGCTCTGCGGCAAAGCGGGCGAGAACCGTTTCGGAGGCCTTGCGTATGGCGGCGTCCGACGCCGGCACGAGAATATCGTCGCCTGACTTCTGCGCGAGATAGCGGGCCTTGCCGAACGAGCGCAGAAGGTAGCGCTGCTGCTCCAGATAAGTCAGGTCGCTGCGGATGGTCACGCTCGAAACATCGAAAGCCTGACTGAGTTCATCGACGGAAACTTCGCCGCGCTTGCGAACAAGTTCGACAATTTGAAGCCTTCGCTTCAATGAACTCTTGTTGTTCAGCATCAGGTCCGCTTCCCGACGATCTTTCGTTACGGAAGATACTAGTTTCGAAACGAAAGAAGATCAAAGCGAATTTCGTAATGGTTTTCCCGTGAGATTCAGTTTCGCGTCGCGAGGTCGCCCGCCAAAGGAAGCGCGACCCGCGCGATCAGTCCCGAAGGCTTTCGGTTGATCAGCGTGAGCGTGCCGCCATGCGCGCGAACGATATCGTCGACGATCGATAAACCGAGGCCGACGCTGCCCGGCCGTTTCGAACGCGCCGGGTCCAGCCGCACGAATGGCTCGACGACATCCTGCAAGCGATCGGCGGGAATGCCCGGTCCGTTGTCGATGACTTCGACCAACACTGTCCGTTCGATCGCGCCGGCCGTGACGAGCGTCTGCGTGCCGTAATGAATGGCATTTTCGAGGAGATTGGTCAGCAGCCGCTGGATGCTTTCCGGCCTGCAAAAAAACGGCAGATAATCGGGTCCTTCGTAGCGAATCTCAACGCCTGATTCCGCATATTCATCGCATAGCGTTTCGAGCAGCGCGCCGAGATCCAGCCATTCCTTCGCTTCCGCGCCTGCATCGCTCGTCAGGAAAGCAAGCGCCGAACTCACCATTTTCTGCATGAGGTCGACGTCGCGTAGCAGCTTGGCGCGCTCGATCTCCTTTTTCTCTACATCGAGTTGCAGGCGCATGCGAGTGAGCGGCGTGCGCAGATCGTGACTGATCGCGGCAAGCATTCGCGTGCGGCTTTGCATCGATCTTGCAATGCGCTCCTGCATGCGATTGAACGCATGCGCGGCGCGCCTGATTTCGAGCGGGCCTTCCTCGACGATCGGCGCAACGGTGATGTCGCGGCCGAACGCATCGGCGTTTTCCGACAATCGTCGCAATGGACCGATCACACGTGACACCGCCCATGCCGAGAGCGCCGCCACGCCCACGCATAGGAACGCGAGCGCGGCGAAAAACGGAACGGTAAAGCGATCGGGCTCGCGCTCGTTACGATCGGTGCGAATCTCCAGCGTGCGATCGTCGAGCGGAATCAGCACCTGCAGATCATGCGTCGGGTCACGCGCATCGCACGTGCGCACCGTCAGGCCCGCGTCGATGCGCAAGATCGACCTCAGCGCCGACTCCAGATCATGCGTATCGAGCGTGGAGCCGACGCATATCGAAGGCTTCCCGGTCAGCTTCGCCATCAGATTCGAGCGCTGCCCCGCGCTCAGCACATGAGCACGTTCCGCATCCGGCATGGCCTTGAGCATGTCGACGAGCGCCACGATGCGGTACGACGTCTGCCACGGCCACGGCGGATTCGGCGGCGCGCCCGGATAAAAGAGCAGCGCGATGAACAGCAACAGCGTCGCCGCCGACGAACACGCGACGATCGCAAGGATTTGGCCGAGCGTCGTCGAGAAGACGCGCGGCATCAGACGAGGTCTCATCGAACCGTGACCTCGGGCGGGAACGCATAGCCGCCCGCGCGCATCGTGCGAATGGGATCGTCGAGCGGATCATCGCTTGCGAGCTTGCGGCGCAGCCTGCTGACGAGCAGATCGATCGAACGCGCCGCGATCGGGAAGTCCTTGCCGCGCGTGAGGCGGATGAGTTCCTCGCGTGACAGCACTTGCCGTGAATGCTGACACAGCGCGAGCAACAGATCGGTTTCCGCACCGGTCAGCGGGATGCGCAAGTTCGCAGGCGAGCGTAGATATCGCCGGTACGGAAAGAACGTGAAGCCCGAAAACGCCAGGACGAGTTCGGAAGCCGATGCGCTCGTATCCGGCTCCGTAGCCTGCCCGCGCCGCAGCACGGTGCGGATGCGCGCAAGCAGCTCGCGCAGGTCGAAGGGCTTCGACACGTAGTCTTCCGCGCCGAGTTCGAGTCCCACGACTGCATCGGTCGGCTCGGACAATGCCGTCAGCATGATGATCGGCGGCCCGTTCGATGCGCGCACGCGCCGGCAGAAGCTGAGTCCGTCTTCGCCGGGCAGCATCACGTCGAGCAGGATGAGATCGAAGCGGCCGTTTTCGAGCACTTCGCGTCCCACTTCGGCGTCTTCGGCGACCTGAACGACGAACCCTTTGTCGCGCAGAAACTCCGCCAGCGATTCACTGATCTCCGGGTCGTCTTCGACAAGCAGCAGATGGGATACGCTCAATTTTTTGCCTGCTCTCCAATTCGACGGGACGCGTTCGCGCCGATTCCCAGCGCGACTTCGATGCGCTAGATTCTCCAACAAAAACCGCCCGCTGAATCATGTCAATTTAGACACAATGTGTGAATATGGCTATAAATCAATGACTTAGTTGATTTAAGCGCGGCCTGCGCTTATCGTTGGGGCTCTCGGCAATTCTTCGCGCTGCTTCCGTCGAGCGACGCTTTCGGTTCGCGTCGCGACATACTCTTCCTCGTTTCTGAACCGCCCTCGGCTCGTCCGATGCACGGCGGCGGGGATCGCATTCCTCGATGAAACGAGGAACGCCGGCGCGATGCCAGCCCTTCCACGTTCGACATGCCAGACAACGATTACGCTTTCAACCCGCCGTTTGCCTATCCCCCGCTCGCACGACTGCTCGCGTTCGTCACCGTCGCCGCTTTCACGCTGTCCGCGTGCGGCGAAAAATCCGCCGCTGCCGACGCGCCGCCCGCAGCGAAGCCGCCCGAAGTCAGCGTGATGACCTTGCAGGCGCAGCGCATCGACATCCTGGACGATCTGTCCGGCCGCCTCTCGTCGGTCGAAGTCGCCGACGTGCGTCCGCAAGTGGACGGCATCGTGACGAAGCGGCTCTTCGTCGAAGGCTCGTCCGTCACGGCCGGCCAGCCGCTCTATCAACTCGATGCGGCCAGCTACCAGGCCGCCTGCGACACCGCGCTCGGCACGCTGCAAAAAGCGATCGCCACCTCGAAGGCCGCGGATGTCACCGCGAAGCGCTATCAGGAACTGTTCAAGATCAAGAGCGTGAGCGCGCAGGACGTGGAGAACTACGCCGCCGCCGCCGACGAAGCCCGCGCCGATATCGTCACGGATCGCGGCGCGCTGGAAACCGCGCGCGTGAATCTCGCGCGCACGCGTATCGTTGCGCCGATCAGCGGCAAGATCGGCAAGTCGGCGGTGACGGTCGGCGCGCTCGTCACGTCGGGGCAATCCACGGCGCTCACGACCATCCAGTCGATGGACACGCTCTATCTCGACGTCACGCGTTCCAGCACCGAGGCGCTGCGGCTTTCGAAGGCCATCGCGTCCGGCGTGCTGCAACCCGGCGCGAGCAAGGTCACGGTGCGGACCGAAGACGGCGCGACCTACGCGCATGCGGGCACGCTGCTGTTCTCCGACGTCACGGTCGATCAGACCACCGGCTCGATCACGCTGCGCGCGTCGATTCCCAATCCCGAGCACCAGCTTTTGCCCGGCATGTTCGTGCAGGCGCAACTCGACGAAGGCGAGCAGGACGCCATTCTGGTGCCGCAGACGCTCGTCAGTCGCGGCGCGGGCGGCGTCTCCACGGTGCTCGTGGTGAACGCGCAGAACGTCATCGAAAGCCGCAAGGTCAGCGCCGACACCGCGCACGGCGACAACTGGATCGTCACGAGCGGCCTGCGCGCGGGCGAGCGCATCGCCGCCGACAATCTGCAAACGGTCAGCGCGGGCATGAAGGTCTCGCCCGTCGCGCGTGATGCGGACGCAAAGCTCGCCAAGGGAGACTGACCGCCGATGCTCTCCCGCTTCTTCATCCACCGGCCCGTGCTCGCATGGGTCATCGCCATCGTCGTGATGCTGGTCGGCGCGCTGTCGATCCGCACGCTCGCCGTCGAGCAATATCCGAGCGTCGCGCCGCCGTCGATCCGCATCACCGCGACCTATCCGGGCGCCTCCGCCGATACCCTCGCCACCACGGTCACGCAGGTGATCGAGCAGGACATGACGGGGATCGACAATCTGATGTACATGTCCTCGACCAGCAGTTCGGCGGGCACCGCGACCATCACGCTCACCTTCAAGTCGGGCACCAACGCGGATGTCGCCGCGATGCAGGTGCAGAACAAGGTGCAGGAAGCGAATGCGTCGCTGCCGAGCGCCGTTCAGCAACAGGGCATTCAGGTCAGCAAGACCTCGGGCAACATCCTGATGGTCGTGTCGGTGACGTCCACCGATGGCCGTTTGAACACCGTCGATCTGGGCAACCTGCTGGCGACGCGCGTGCAGGATTCGCTCACGCAGATCAGCGGCGTCGGCCAGGTGACGCTCTTCAGCGCCCAGCACTCGATGCGCGTCTGGCTCGACCCCGTCAAGCTGCGCAGCGTCGGGTTGATGCCGAGCGACGTCACCACCGCCATCGACAATCAGAACGCGCAGCTCTCGGTCGGACAGATCGGCGGCGCGCCGCAGACGAAGACGCAAGCCATCAACGCGACCATCGTCACGCGCGGCTTCCTCAAGACTTCCGATGAGTTCGCCAATATTCTTTTGCGCGTGAATCAGGACGGTTCGCGCGTGTATCTGAAGGACGTCGGCACGGTCGAAGTCGGCGGCGACTCCTACGACATGACTTCGCGTCTGAACGGCAAGCCCGCCGCGGCAATGGGCATCATGCTCGCGAGCGGCGCGAACGCGCTATCGGTCGCCAAGGCGGTGCGCGCGCAACTCGCCGTATTGCAGAAGCAGATGCCGGGCGGCGTGGAGCTCAGCGTGCCGCACGACACGACGCCGTTCGTTTCCGCATCCATCTCCGAGGTCATCACGACGCTGTTCGAAGCCGTCGTGCTGGTATTCCTCGTGATGTATCTGTTCCTCGGCAATCTGCGCGCGACGCTCATTCCAACCATCGTCGTGCCGGTCGCGCTGCTCGGCACCTTCGCGCTGATCGCCGCGGCCGGCTTCACGATCAACGTGTTGTCGCTGTTCGCGCTGGTGCTGGCCATCGGTCTTTTGGTGGATGACGCCATCGTCGTGGTCGAGAACGTCGAGCGTCTGCTGAGCGAGGGCATGAGTCCGCTCGATGCCACCATCAAGGCGATGGGCGAGATCGGCGGCGCGCTGATCGGCGTCACCGCCGTGCTGACCGCCGTGTTCATTCCGATGGCGTTCATGTCGGGCTCGACGGGCGAAATCTATCGCCAGTTCTCGCTCACGATCACATCGGCGATGGTGCTTTCGGTGCTGCTCGCGCTGACGCTCACGCCCGCCCTGTGCGCGACGCTGCTGCGTCCGGTCGATCCGCAACATCAGCGACGCGGTTTCTTCGCGTGGTTCGAGCGCAAGTTCGAAGGCGGCACGCGCCGTTACGAGCGCGTGGTGACGCGTCTGGTCGCGCGTCCGCTGCGCTGGATGGCCGCGTATGTCGCGATCTGCGGCGTGGCCGCGTTGCTGTACTGGCAGCTTCCTTCGTCGTTCCTGCCGGACGAGGATCAGGGCACGCTGATGACCATCATCAATCTGCCGGCCGGCAGTTCGAGCGTGCAGGCGAACGTGGTCGAGAAGCAGGTCGAGTCCTGGTTCATGGGGCTATCCGATGTCGAAAACGTCGTCATGCTGGACGGCTTCAGCGTGTCGGGCAGCGGCCAGAACATGGCGATGGCCATGGTCAAACTCAAGGACTGGAAGCAACGCACGAAGAAGGGACAGTCGGCGGCCGAGATCGTCGCTGCCGCGAATGCGCACTTTCGCACCTTGCGCGCCGGGCAGGTCTTCGTGATGAATCCGCCCGCGGTTCAGGGCCTCGGCAGTTACAGCGGTGTCGATTTCGAACTCAAGGACATGGCGGGCCTCGGTCACGACCAGCTTCTCGCCGCGAGGAACAAGTTGTTGGGTCTCGCCTCGAAGGACGCGAAGATCGCCGGCATGCGCCCCGCCGGCATGGCCGACGTGCCTCAGTATGCGGTCGATATCGATTATCTGAAGGCATCGGCGCTCGGCGTGAGCGCATCCAGTATCAACGGCACGCTCCAGACCGCGTTCGGTTCGACTTACGTGAACAACTACGTCGACACGGGACGCATTCAGAAAGTCTACGTGCAGGCGCTGCCGCAGTACCGCATGATGCCATCCGATATCGGCAAGTGGTTCGTCACGTCGAGCAACAGCACTTCGAGCACGACCAGCTACGACGGTCAGATGGTGCCGTTCTCCGCCTTCGCGTCGGGCCGCTGGACGACCGGCTCACCACAGGTCGAACGGTACAACCGCAGCCTTGCCATGGAGATGACGGCGCAGAGTCCTGCAGGCGTCAGCAGCGGCGACACGATGAACGCGATCGAATCGCTCGTCGCCCAGTTGCCGCAGGGCATTTCGATGGAATGGACCGGTCAGTCCTATCAGGAAAAACTCGCCGGCTCACAAGCGACGTATCTCTATGCGTTGTCGCTGATCGTCGTGTTTCTCTGTCTCGCCGGCCTGTACGAAAGCTGGTCCGTGCCTTTCTCCGTGATTCTCGTCGTGCCGCTCGGTATCGTGGGCGCGCTGGTCGCGGCGCATCTGCGCGGCTTCACCGACGACATCTATTTCAAGGTCGGCTTGCTCACGACCATCGGGCTTGCGACCAAGAACGCGATTCTGATCGTCGAGTATGCGAAGTCGCTGCACGAACGCGGTCATGGCGTGCGTCAGGCGGCCATCGAAGCGGCGCACTTGCGCTTGCGCCCGATCGTGATGACATCGCTTGCGTTCGGCTTCGGCGTGCTGCCGATGGCGTTCGCGAGCGGCGCCGGCGCGTCCAGTCGCGAGAGCCTCGGCAACGGCGTGCTGGGCGGCGTGATCGCCGCGACCTTGCTCGCCATCGTCTTCGTGCCCGTATTTTTCGTGCTGATTCGGGGCATCGGACAAAAGAAGAAAAAAGGGGCCGCTCATGAATAAGCGCTTCGCTATCGGCCGCATCGTCGCGGCGACGGTCACTGTTTTCGCGCTCGGCGCGTGCACGCTGGAACCTCACTACGAGCGCCCCGCCGCACCGATGCCCGCGTCCTATCCGCAGTATGAGTCGACGAGTGCGCAGGCACCGGTTGCCGACTTGCTCGCCGATTGGCGCTCGTTCGTACAGGACTCGTATTTGCGGCAGTTGATCGAGCTTGCGCTGAATAACAATCGCGACTTGCGGCAAGCTGCGCTGAAGGTCGCGCAATATGAGGCGGAATATCGGATCGTCCGCGCCGGGCTGGGGCCGTCGATCACGGCGAGCGGGACGCATAGCGTCTCGCACCAGTCTGGCACGACCACGAAGTCCAGCAGTCTCGAACTCGGCACGAGCGCGTGGGAAATCGACTTCTTCGGCCGCATCCGCAGTCTGAAGGATCAGGCGCTGGAGCAATATCTGTCGACGGACGCCGCACGCCGCAGCACGCAGATCAGCCTGATCTCGACCACGGCGAGCGAGTATCTGACGTGGCTGTCGGATCGCGCCCTGCTCGGCGTGACCGAACGCACGGTGGCTTCGTATCGCGATACGTACGAGACGACACTGCGCGCCGCGAACCTCGGCAGCGGCTCGATGGAAGACGTGCAGTCCGCGCGCACATCGCTGACGAGCGCGATGTCGAGTCTCGCCGCGTATCGGCGCGCGGTCGAGCAGGACCGCAACAATCTGATCGCGGTGATCGGCTGTCCGCTGCCGGACGGCTTCCCCGACGATCGCGCCTTGCCCGACGAGCCGCTCTTCGCCACGGTGCCCGAGGGTCTTCCTTCGACGCTGCTGACCGAGCGGCCCGACATCATCGAGGCCGAGCACACGCTGAAGTCGGCCAATGCGTACGTGGGCGCGGCGCGCGCGGCATTCTTTCCGAGCGTCTCGCTGACGGCGACGGGCGGCGTCGCGAGCAGCGGACTGTCTTCCCTGTTCAAGGCGGGTTCCGGCGCATGGGCGTTCGCCCCGTCGATCAGCGTGCCGGTGTTCGAATTCGGCAGCCTGCGCGCCACGCTCGACGCGGCGGAGATCTCGAAGAACATCTACATCGCGGCGTACGAGGGCACGATCCAGACGGCCTTCAAGGAAGTGTCCAACGCGCTCGTGGCACGCGCCACGTACGTCGATCAAACCGCCGCCGATGCGCAGTACGTCGACGCCGCGCAGCAGTACTACGACATCGCCAATTCGCGCTTTCGCGGCGGTCTGGACAGCTTTCTGACCTTGCTGACTGCGCAACGCACGCTCTTCAGCGCGCAGACGCAGCTCGTGTCGGACCGGGCAGCGCAACAGACCAACATGGTGACGCTGTACACCGCGCTGGGCGGCGGCTGGCGCAAGGATGCGGAAGTGGAGGAGACGGCTGCGAAGTAATGATCATTTGTACGCAAGGAGTCGCCCCAGCGTGCCGGCTATCGGCCACAACATCAGCGAAAGAAACGCCTGCACACGCCCGGATAGCGGCGGACGCCGGTCCCAGTCGGCGAGCCGATGCGCCCAGATTCGCCGGAACGCCAGCGCGTTCGCCAGACCGAGCAGAATGCAGCCCAGCTTCACCTGAAGCAGTGGATTGCGATGCAGCGGCGATGCGTCCGCGCTGAAGAGCAGCACGCCGCTGCCGATCAGCATCACGAGCCCCGCGACCGCGTAGGGCGTCAGCACGCTGGAAACATCGGCGATGGAGAACCGGCGGCCGAAGCCCAGCAAGCGCAGATCGAGCAGGCCGATGGGTCCGATCAGGAGCGTCAGCCCAAGCAGATGAATGAGATTGACGAGCGGATAGCCCCAAGCCGAGCCGCGCAGCCACATCGCGAGCGCCGACGCTTCGACCGACGCAGCGAGCGCCGCGGCGTAACTCGCCAGCTCCATCGCTAACGCAGCTCGACGGTCTTGCTGTCGACCGTGATGCGTTCCGCGCGCAACTCGTGCGTACCGTCGCTGCGCGGATAGCCTTCGATCGTGACGACTTTGCCAGTCGACAGCGCGCCCGCCGGCAGCCCGCGCGATTCCATCCGGCTGATCGGCGCGAGGATGACATGCCAGCGCGCGCCCTGATAGTCCACCGCCACTTCGGCGTGCGGATTTCGGTACTGCACCTCGACGAGCGGCGCTTCGATCTCCACGACCTTGCCGGCATCGTATGAACTCCAGCCGTGATGCGCCCACGCACTGACTGCAAACAAGGCGGCGCCGGCACTCAAGAGGCATGATTGGATGCGCATGTGATCCCCTGTTTTCCCCGCGACGCAGCGAAATGCCGGTCGCATCGGGTTCACTATAGGAAGGCCGTGCGCACCTGCGCAAGCAAAATGAAAGAAAATCACCATCGCGCTGCTGCAAAGCGCACGGTTTTTGACCGGGTCGACATCGCGCATCTGCCTGCGTCGCGCGCGGTCTGGTACGCTCCCCGGTTTCATCGGCCGCAACGAGACTGCGAAACTCTCATGGATACTCCTTTCAACGAACGCGGCGTCACGCTCTCGCGCGCCGGCCTGTCGGCATCGGGCCAGATGATTCCGTTGCGCGATCTGCGCACCGCGCGCGTCGTGATGATTCCGCGCCAGAAGCCGCTGCCGGTCATCATTGCGCTGCTCGGGCTTGTCGCGTTCGGCGCGGGCATCATCACCGGCTCGGGCGCGGCGCTCGTGCTCGGCGTGATGACCATCGTGGTGGGCTACCTGACCTGGATCACGCAGGACGTGATCTTCCAATTGATGGTCGCGACACCCGACGGCGAGCGCGAAGTGCTCATCACGAAAGATCAGGAATTCGCGGACAAAGTGGCCGCGCTCGTCGGCGATGCGGTCGCGAAACATGCGGCCAGCGCAGCCGCCAAACCGCAGGCGTGATTTTGATGCGGCGTTAACATCGCCGCCCGGGACTTTATCGCCGCCTTTAGGTGCGCGGCGCTAGAGTGAATGCGTTGTCACTTCGAGCCGCCATCGGGCGGCTGTCATCGATGTATCGCACTTCCGATCTGCCTGTTCTTCCCCACGCGTCCAACGGCGGCTCGCCGCGCCGTCGCGAAACGCGTCACTGCCTTGCCTTCGATCTGACCGTTCCCGGACTGAACTCCGCGCCCGCGCGCGAGTTGCTCACGCACGCTTTCGGTGCGAACGTGCGCGCGCACGTTGTCGCGACGAGCCGTCGGCACGACTGCACGACGCTCTACGTCGAAACGGACGAGGTGGACGCGAACGCGGCGATCGCCAGGATCACGCGATGGTTCCCCAACGCGACGCTCGGCCGCGTGATTCGCATCACGCGGCGCTGACGCCGAAACGCGCGCTTCAGGTCACCTGCAACGGCTCGACGTGCCAGATGTCGCGCGCATATTCCGCGATCGTGCGATCCGACGAGAAGATGCCCATGCCCGCGACATTCTCGATCGCGCTCTTGGTCCACGCGTCCTTGTCGCGGAACTTGAGATCGACTTCGGTCTGCGTCTTGTCGAAGCTGTCGAAATCGGCGAGCACCATGTAGTGATCGCCCCAGTCCACGAGCGTGTGGAAGATGTCGTAGAAGCGATGCGGCTCTTCCGGCGAGAAATGCCCGAGGCGAATCTGGTCGAGCGCGAGCTTAAGCTCCGGATTCTCCTCGTAGATCTGCCGCGGCCGATACCCCGCCGCGCGCAGCGATTCGATCTCGTCGGTCGTATTGCCGAAGATGAAGATGTTCTCGCGCCCCACGGCATCGCAGATTTCTATGTTCGCGCCATCCAGCGTGCCGATGGTCAGCGCGCCGTTCAACGCGAGCTTCATGTTGCCGGTGCCCGATGCTTCCGTGCCGGCCATCGAAATCTGTTCCGACAGATCCGCCGCCGGAATGATGAGCTCGGCCACCGAGACGCCGTAGTTCGGAATGAAGCCCACCTTCAACCGGTCGCCGACGAGCGGGTCCGCGTTGATCCGCTTCGCGACATCGTTGATGAGCTTGATGATGTTCTTCGCCATCTTGTACGCCGATGCCGCCTTGCCCGCGAACATCACCACCCGCGGCGTCCAGTCCTGCTCCGGATTCTCGCGGATGCGGTTGTAGCGCACGATCACGTACAGGATGTTGAGCAATTGCCGCTTGTACTCGTGGATGCGCTTGACCTGCAGATCGAACAGCGCTTCCGGATTGATGATCGCGTTGGCGTCGCGCTTGGCGCGCTCGACGAGCCTGAGCTTGTTGGCGAACTTCGCTTCGTGGAAGGCCTTGCAGAACTCCGGATCGTCGCGCCATTCGCGCAGG
Organism: Caballeronia pedi; assembly: GCF_001544915.2. Taxonomy (GTDB): domain Bacteria; phylum Pseudomonadota; class Gammaproteobacteria; order Burkholderiales; family Burkholderiaceae; genus Caballeronia; species Caballeronia pedi. The sequence goes on from NZ_FCOE02000005.1 coordinate 291,807, forward strand.
CGGCCGAGTTCGAACAGATCGGTGCGCCAGCGCGGCCCGAGGCGCTTGTCGATCAGCGACGAAAGCGACGGACTCGCCTGCGCGAGCCAGCGGCGCGGCGTAATGCCGTTGGTCACGTTGGTGAAGCGCTCCGGATACATGCGCGCGAAATCGGAGAAGATGTTCTGCACCATCAGTTGCGAATGCAGCTTCGATACGCCATTCACCTTGTGGCTCGCGACGATCGCGAGATGCGCCATGCGCACGCGCCGCTGACCGTATTCGTCGACGAGCGAGATGCGGCGGATCAGTTCGACATCGCGGCCGAACTTTTCGGTCACCTGCTTCAGGAACTGCGCGTTGATCTCGAAGATGATCTCCAGATGCCGCGGCAGCAAGCGCGCGAGCATCTCGACGTCCCACGTTTCGAGCGCTTCGGGCATCAGCGTGTGGTTGGTGTAGGAGAACATCTGCTGGATGAGCTTCCACGCCTTGTCCCACGGCACGTGATGCCGGTCCACCAGCAGCCGCATCAGTTCGGGAATGGCCAGCACCGGATGCGTGTCGTTCAGATGCACCGCGACCTTCTCCGCGAGCCGCCCGAAATGCGTATGCGTGCGCTGATAGCGGCGGATCAGGTCCTGCATCGTCGCGGAGACGAAGAAGTATTCCTGACGCAGACGCAACTCGCGGCCGGCTTGCGTCGAGTCGTCTGGATACAGCAGACGCGAGACATGTTCCGAGGTGTTCTTCGCCTCCACCGCGCGCCGATAGTCGCCCTGATTGAACGCGGAGAGATCGAACTCGTCGGTCGCGCGCGCGGACCACAGGCGCAGCGTGTTGGTCGCCGTCGTGGCGAAGCCAGGGATGACCGTGTCGTAGGCCATCGCGTTGACGTGCTCGGTGTCGATCCAGTCGGTGCGATCCTCGTGCTGCACGGTGCGGCCGCCGAAATGCACGGTGTACACGACCTCGGGACGCGGGAACTCCCAAGGATTGCCCGCGCGCAGCCAGTAATCGGGCATTTCGACCTGATTGCCGTCGACCACCGTCTGGCGGAACATGCCGTATTCGTAACGGATGCCGTAGCCGAAGCCTGGCACGCCGACGGTCGCCATCGAATCGAGGAAGCAGGCCGCGAGCCGCCCGAGGCCGCCATTGCCGAGCGCGGCGTCCGGCTCCAGTTCCTCCAGCGCCGCGAGATCGACGCCGAGGCCGGCCAGCGCATCGCGCACCTCGTCATAGATGCCGAGCGCGAGCAGCGCGTTGCTGAAGGTTCTGCCGATGAGAAACTCCATCGACAAGTAATAGACGCGCTTCACGTCCTGTTCGTATTGCAGCCGCGTGGTGCGCATCCAGCGTGCGACGAGGCGATCGCGCACCGCCAGTTCGGCGGCGTGCAGCCAGTCGCGCGGCTGCGCCGTGACGGCGTCCTTGCCGACGCCGTACATCAGGCGGTTCGAGATGGAGCGCCTGAGCGCATCGACGGTGCTGTTGAGCTGGTCGAATTCCAGGTCGACGGATGTCATCGGAACCTCCGGTGTTGGCAACATATGCAACGACCGCGAAAGCGCGACGGGAGTTCAATCGGACGCCCCAAAATGGCGCCCTGCCCTGATTGTTCCCGAGGGAGAATTCCTCCGGTCATGCGGGTGCGGCCGTGCCTGAATGTGCAGGTTACGCCAGTTTTATTTTTTTTGGTATGACATGGCCAAAACGCGAACGCGGCCCGGGAATTGCTCGCGGCCGCGTTCCGGGCACGATCCCGGTCTGGAATTTTAGTTCGGATTCCCGATATTCAGCGTGCGATTCCGCTGCGCGGGGCACGCGCGGCGATCATCAACAGCGCGGCGAGCGAGACCGCCAGCAGGATCAGCGACAACGCCGACGCGGGCAGATAGTAACCGCGATTGACCTGCCCCACGACGACGATCGGCACGGTCGCGAAGCCCGGCGGATAGACGGTCAGCGTCGCGCCGAGCTCGCCGAGCGAGAGCGCGAAGCCGAGCGCGAGGCTCGCGCGGATCGCGGGCACGAGTTGCGGCAATACCACGCGCGCGAGCACCATGCGCGGCGGCGCGCCGAGACTCGCGGCGGCCTCGCGCAAGATCATGAGTTCGGGGCGCAATGCGGCGGCCGCGCAGCGATAGCAGAACGGCAGCACGAGCGCGAGTTGCACGAGCACGACGATCGCAGCGGAGCCGGACAGATCCAGCGGACGCTTGTGATACGCGATCAGCACCGCGAGCCCGAGCACGACGCTCGGCACGCCGCTGCCCATCATCGCGACGGCGTCGACGAGCGCGCCGAGGCCACGCCGGTCGCGCCCTTCCAGCGCGAGTGCGAGCCAGAGACCCAGTGCGGTGCCGAGCAACGCGACGCCCATCCCGACTTCGAGACTCGTCATGACGGCGTCGAGATCGCTCGAACCGAGACGCGCGAACCAGCGCGTGCTGAAGCCATCGGGCAGCATCGTCCCCGACCAGTGCGACGCGACGCTCGACAGCGCGACGACGACCACCGGCAGCACGAAGAGCCAGAAGCACAGCAACGCGACGAAGCCCGTGAACGCGATGCGCAGCAACGCGCCGGGCGTGAAGCGTGACGAAATCGAAAGCTGCATGTCAGCGGCCTCCCGCACGCCGGTCGACGCGTCGATACAACGCGTACAACGACAGCGACATCAGCAGCATCACGACCGAGCCCGCCGCCGCGGTGGGCAGATCGAGATCGACGGTCGCGGCGCTGTAGATGGCGATCGGCAGCGTGATCAGATGTGCGCTGCCGAGCACGAGCAGAATGCCGAACTCGTTCAGCGTGAGCAGGAAACACAGGATCGTTCCTGCCGCGATACCCGGCCACGCGAGCGGCAACACGATCTTCATCGCGACCATCCAGCCATCGGCGCCGAGGCTTTTCGCGGCTTCGACCAGACGCATGTCGAGCGTCGCGTACGATGCGAGCGTCGGGCGCACGACGAACGGCGCATAGAACACCACTTCCGCGAGGATCACGCCGCCGATGCCGAAGAGAAAATCGAGCGGCGGCGCATCGAGCGAAAAGAGCCGCTGCAGGCCGATGCTCACCGAACCTTGCGAGCCATAAAGAAAGATCAGCGTGAACGCCACGAGAAACGACGGAAACTCGACGAACAATTCCAGAAAGCGCGTAAGCAGGCGCGCGCCCGCGAACGGCCTGAAGAACAGCATCGACGCGAGCGCGACGCCCAGCAACGACGCGATGCTCGCGCTCGCGACGAGAATGCCGAACGTCGTGCCGATCATGCCGCGCGTTTCCGGATTGCCGAAGAAAGCGCTGTACGCGTGCAGCGTGAAGCCGTCGCGGCCGGTCACGCTCAACATGATGAGCCGCGCGAGCGGATAGACGACGAGCGGTCCGAGCACGCACACGAGAATGAACAGCAGATGCCACTGGCCCTTGCGATGTCGGCGCTGCGCCTGTGCGGCGTGGGCTGCGAATTGCGCGGAGAGATCGGCGTCGCTGATGCGGCCTTCGTCGCGCGCGACGCTGTCAGGAACGAACAAGGACGACATCGTCAGCCTCGAAGCGAAGTGAAACGCGCGCGCCCTTTTCCGGCATGCGTGAATGGCCGCGCTGCGTCGTCACGTGCACGGGCTCGCCGGGCAACGCATCGAGCGCGACCGAAATCGACAGCGCCGCGCCATACCATTCGACGGACGCGATCGTGCCATGCAACGGGCCATCGCCCAGCGGCACGATCGTGAAGCGCTCGGGACGAATGCACGCGAGACGTTCGCGCTCGTCGTGCCGCGCATCGCCGACGGGATACACCACGCGCGGCGGCAGCAGATTCGCCGCACCGAGATAGCGCGCGACGAACGCATCGTTGGGTGCGTCGTACAACTCGCGCGGCGCGCCGAGCTGCGCGATGCGGCCATCGCGCATCAGGAGTGTGCGATCGGAGAGCACGAGCGCATCGTCCTGATCGTGCGTCACGCACACGATCGTCAGATTCGGCAGGCGCTCATGCAGTGCCTTCAGTTCGCTGCGTACGGAGGCGCGCAGATTGGCATCGAGCGCGGAAAGCGGTTCGTCGAGCAGCAATACGTCCGGTTCGATGACGAGCGCACGCGCCAGCGCGACGCGTTGCTGCATGCCGCCGGACAGTTGCGCGGGCATCACGTGACCGGCATCGGAAAGCTGCACGAGCTTGAGCGCATCCGCGACGCGGCGTGTGATTTCGCCCGTACTCAACTTGCGCGCGCGCAGTCCGAACGCAACGTTGTCGAACACCGACAGATGCGGAAAGAGCGCATAGCTCTGAAACAGCAAGCCGAGATTGCGTCGATGCGGCGGTGTGTGCGTGAGATCGCGGCCCGCGATCGACAGCGTGCCGGCGAGCGCATCGGCCTGGACGAAGCCCGCGATGAAACGCAGCAGCGTGGTCTTGCCGCAACCGCTGCGGCCGAGCACGGTGAGGAACTCGCCGCGCTCGATGCGCAGCGTGAGATCGTCGAGCACGGTGCGCTGACCGAAGCGCACCGTCAGGCGATCGATGTGCACGCCCGGCGTCTGCTCGACGCCGAATGCTTCCTTGGGAACGGCGCTCACGTTACGACTTCGGCTTTGCGACTTCCGTCTGCTTGCCCGAATTGCCGATCACTTCGGTCTTCCAGCGCTCGGTCCAGCCGGCCTTCTTCTGCATGACTTCGTTCCAGTCGACCGGAATCAGCTTCACGCCCGAGATCGCCTGCTTGACGGCTTCGCCGTTCTTGCCCGCGAGCGGCACGTCGGTGCGGCCCGGAATGCCGTAGATGTCCGGCACTTTGGATTGCACATCCGACGACATCAGATAGTCGATCAGCTTCTTGCCGGCAGCCTGATTCGGTCCGCCCTTGATGAGGCCGATCGCGTACGGAAGCTGGAACGTGGTCGGCGCTTCGCCGGTCTTGTGCGAGAGGAACAGCGGCTTGATCGAGAGGCCGCCGTTCGCGGCGTCGTCGAGGTCCATTTGAAGGTCGCCGTTGGCGAAGGCGATCTCGTTGCGCGAGAGCAGCACGTCGAGATAGCCCGTGCCTTTCGTGTGGAACTTCGCGCTTTGTTCGAGCGACTTGAGGTAATCGAAGGCCTTGTCCTCGCCCATCAGCGCGGAGGTCAGGATGATGACGGCCATGCCGTCGCCCGCCGTCGCCGGATTCGAATACGCGATCTTGCCCGAGTAGTTCGGATGCAGCAGATCGGCGAAGGTCTTCGGCGCGTTCTTCGTGACTTCGGGGTTGATCGCGAACGAGAAGTAGTTGTTCACGAAGGTGGCCCATGCGCCGTCCTGCGCTTTCGCGATCGCGGGCACGTTCTTGTAGTTCACGCTCTGGTAGGGCTGCAGCAGACTGCCTTGCTGCGCTTGCTGGATGAACGGCGGCAGCGTGACGAGCACGTCGGCTTTGGGCGAATCCTTTTCGATGGTTGCGCGGTTGACCACTTCGCCGCTGCCCGCCGTGACGATGTTGACCTTCACGCCTTCCTTCTTCTCGAAGGCGGGGAGCACGTCCTTGTACAGGTTTTCGAGGCCATCGGCGGTGTAGAGGACGACAGCGTCGGCGGCGTGGGCGGGCATCGCGGCAAGCATCGTGAATGCGGCGGTGAACGCCGGCAGGATGTTGCGCGCGAGGCGGGAAGTGCGGGTCATTTTTTGGGTGTCTCTTCGTCGGGGTGGATGGTCGGGGGCGACCTTCAGCCCTTAAGAATTGCAGAGGTCTGTGACATCGATGTGAATTGGGGTTGTTGTCAGCAAGCGCCATGACCCCAAACCGGCGCAACATATTCTTTCCGCAGCGTAGGCAATCCACGCCAGCTCGTCCGCTAGACTAGAGCGCTTTGCACGAGGCACAGCGATGTACAAAAAAGGCGTGGTAATCGAAATCCAGTTCCCACCCGAGCGGCTGAACGACGCCGCTGGCGACCCTTACTGGATCGATCTCACGCTCGAAGAAGCGAAGCGCCTGCACGCGCAACTATCGCGCCGCTTCGAGGGCGAGGTACGCGCCAATCAACCACTCGACACCTTCACGATCGACTGAGTGCACGGTTAGACAAGACGAGCAAGCACCATCGGCCCGATACTGCGGCATTCCGACTTGCCGCACGCTCCACATGGTTTCGCTTCTCGCCGCGCCCGTATTCGTGTTTCTCGGGTCGACGGGTTTCATCGTCGCGCGGGCGATCACGCCTTACGTCGACCCGAATCTGTATCTGCTCGCGCGCTTCGCCGGCACGACACTGCTGTTTCTCGCGATCGCCGCAATCACGCGCGCGCCCTGGCCGAAAGGCCGCGACATAGCCCGCCATCTGTTCGCCGGCGCGCTGCTGCAAGGCGTCTATCTCGGCGCGGGTTACTGGGCCGTCGCGCAGGGTCTCGGCGCGGGCATCATGGCGCTGCTCGGCGCGCTCCAGCCGCTTCTGACCGCCGCCGTCGCCGCGCGGCTCTTCGGCGAGCGGCTCTCGCCACGCGCGTGGGGCGGCCTCGTGCTCGGCCTCGCCGGCGTGGCGCTCGTGCTCGCGCCGAAAATCGCGGCGAGCGGCGCGCATGCCGGATCGGCATCGGCTGGACATGCGCCGCAATGGATCGTCGTGACGATCGCCGTGCTCGCGGTATTCGCCATCACGGCGGGCACGCTGTATCAGAAGACCTCGCTCGCACGCGCCGATATCCGCAGCGCCAGCGCGTTGCAGAACGCAGGTGCCGCGATCGTCGCACTCGTGCTCGTCTTCGCACTCGGCGAGCATCGCTTCATCGCGTCGACGACGACATGGCTCTCGCTCGCATGGGGCATCGTGATGCTCTCGGGCGTCGCGACGACGCTGCTCGTGTGGATGGTCAGGCGCGGCGACGCATCGCGCGCCACCGCCCTGCTCTTTCTCGCGCCGCCGCTCGCCGCGCTCGAAAGCTATCTCGCGTTCGGTGAGACGCTGGGCGCGGTGCAGCTCGCGGGCTTCGGCGTGGCGCTCGCGGGCGTGCTGCTCGCGCGCTCGAAATAGCGCGTCGGCCGCCAAGGTCAATCGACCGAATCCGCACCCGCCGGAATATGCGCCCGTACTGCCTTGCCCGGACCGGGCGACCACGCGGGCCGCGTCTTTCTATCCGTATCGACGACGACGAGATAGTGGCCCGCCCACGGCGTCGCCTTGCGCGTGGCCTTCAGAATCCACATCGACTGACCTTCGGCTGCGCGCGCCTCGTATTGCGCATCGATGATGCCGTGGTGATCGAAGAACGCGTTGAGCGTCGACGGGATGCGCACGCAGCCCTTCGAATGCCGCATGCCGAGCAACGGCTCCAGCTTCTCGGGATCGGTGGCGTGCATCTGGAAGCGCATCGGCGATTTGCCGCCCTTGCCCCAGCCGCGCTCGCCGTCGGCCCAGCCGAAATCGTAGATGCGCATGTCGCGCGCGCCATAGCCACGAATCTTGAACTCGTTCAAGGTGCCTTCCGCGCGGAAATCCATGTTGCCGGGCACGTGCTGGAACACGCCGAGCGGCGTTACGAAGTGGTCGTAGGTGCCGGGGCGGCCCGTCGATACCGGCGACGCGCCGATCATCGACCACGCATCGCCCGGCTTCGCGCGGAAGTACACGAAGATGGCCTGCACGTTCGCACTGCGATCGACCAGCACGACGAACTCATTGGCGAGATCGCCGTGACCGTCTTCATCGAGCGTATGTTGCAGGAGACGGCCGTAGACCTGCTGATCCGCGGCGGAAACGCCGAGCCGCCGGTCGACCTCCTTCGCAAAGGTCTGCCGCATCGCAAACGCGCCCGCCGGCGCCATATCGGCGCGCTGCGCGAGATTGGGCTCGGGCGACTCCGGCGGCAAGGGCACTTCGGGCGCCTCCGCCTCCGATGCCGCGCTCGCCTCCGACGCCGCACTCGCGGCACTCGCGGCACTCGCGGCACTCGCGGCACTCGCCGCGCTCGCCGCCGATGCTGCGGAAGCCGCCGTCGCTTCCGACGTCGGTGGCGCGGGCATCGGCACCGGCATCGCGGGCAATGCGCGTTCGGGAACCGCGGGCGCGACGGGCATCGCCGTCACGTGGCCCTGCGCGACCGTTGCCGCCTGCTGCGCGTGCACCGCTGCCGTGATCGAAAATAGCGCGCCCGCTGCTGCGCCGACGAGAAACCTTGCGCCAAACGGCGTCTTGTTCGTTCTGTTCTTTCCTGCCTGATGCATCGATTCGATTGATCCGCTTGTGCCTTGTGTCCGGTTCGAACGGCCCGACGCGCGCCTGAATCAGGTGCGCATCGACAAAAAAGCCGGTGCGCACGAGGCACCGGCTTCGCCGCTACATGACGTTCGTCAGAAAAGGATCAGCAAGGTTCGTTCCGGGCAGTCGCGCCACGCGGCGCACACACGCGAAAACGTCAATGCAGGCGGATCGACGCGTCGCCGGAAGCCGAGGCTCGGGCGCGCAGGGGTTCGTCGAGAAAGCGCTGATGACACAGCTTCTGCGCGATCGCCTCGCCGATGTAAGGCGCATCGATCGCGAGCTTCGCGATGGCGTAGGCGTGCGCCGTGCCCGCGCCATGCACTTCGATATCGCTCGCGTACTGGCCGAGCTCGTGCTCGAGAAACCGCCGCACGTCGCGCGCGGCGCAGCGTTGGGGAAAGTTCCAGACGAGCAGGTTCATCGCCGTCACCTTCTTGCGCGCACGCGCGCGGGCTGTGCGCGCTGCTTCACGATGAGGCGCGCCGCAAGCGTGCCGACGACGAAAAGGGACACATAGGCGAACATCATGGCGGCTCCACGGCTAATTTCGAGATAGCTCCATACTAATCCCGTAGACCGCGCGCGTGCTGCGACATTCCGTCTTTTTCAATAGATGTTCTAAATCGGATAGATGCGCTCAGGCAATCGTCAGAAACCGCTGCACGACATGCTGGACAGATTCGGGTAGCGATTGGACCAGTCACCCGCCATCGCGGACTGCGCGTCCTTCAGCGTGATGTCGCCGGTGCAGACGCAGCGCTTCAGATAGACCGCGAGCCGTTCCTTGCGGCGCTGACCCGAGCGCCCTTCCCAGCGGCGCAGATCGAGATTCGCCGGCGAATTGGGCGAGCCGCCGAGCAGCACCGGCATGCGGTGATCGAGCGCATATTCCGACGCGAACGATGCATCGATGCTGCGCTGTTTGAGAAGCCGCTCCTTCTGGCGCATCTGGATCTCGAACGACGGCAGCACGCGATCGACATAGCCCGGCACGCAGATCGTATCGACGATGGTCGTCTGCGTGACCCGCGAATCGAGCCATTCGGCGCGCTGCGCATGCGGCGGCGGCCCTGGCACGAACGCGAGCGTCGCGCAGCAATACGCCAGCATCGCGCGTGCGATCCGGCCGGGGCGGCCCGCGCCTGGCTTCGGTTCCTCGTCGAATCCGTTATCCCTTCGAGTCATGCCTCTGAGTGTTATTCATTGCGGCCGCGGATCGCCGCATGTTTTTGAGATGATCGGAGGTTCAATTAAAACACACGAAACGCGCGATGTACGCAAAGCCCTGCTCGCGAAGCCCGAAGCGCATCATGCCGATGCATCGGATGCCGGCGAAACACACGCGAGCGGCCCGGCGAGCGCGGCGTCGAGCGCTTCGGCCTGCGCGACGAATGCCGCGAACGAGGCCGCGATGTGCGCGTCGTCCTCGCCGTTGCGGTCTTCGTCGACGGCACGCTCGCAGTCGCGCTGCAACGAGACGCACGCGCGCATGAACGGCGCTGCGCCGATCACCGCCGCCGCGCCTTTCATGCGGTGCGCGATATCGCGCAGCTGCGCGTGGTCGCACGCGTCGAAGGCGGCGCGCGCGTCGGCCAGATCCTGCGCATTGGCGGCTTTCAGTGTGTCGACGAGCGTGCCGGCCTGATCCCCGAATCCAGCCAGCAACGCGCGATCGAACACCGGCGCGTCCGGATCGGGAGCGGGTGTGAACACCTGCGCAGGCGCCGTCGACGGGCTTGACACGCGGCCGTCGCGCGTCGCGTCGAGCAAGGCCGCGCGCAGACCGTCGAGATCGAGCGGCTTCACGAGACACGCATTCATGCCCGATGCGACCGCGCGCATCGCCGCGTCGGGTTGCGCGTTCGCCGTCAGGCCGACGATCGGCACGGCGCGCCGCCCCGGCGCGTCCTTCGCCTCGTCTTCGCGGATCGTGCGCGCCAGTTCCTCGCCGCTCATTTCAGGCATCGAGCAGTCGGTGAGAATCACGTCGAACGCGTGCCGCGCGCCGCGCCAGCGCGCAAGTGCGCTCTTGCCGTCGACGGCCAGTTGCGCGCTGCCGCCGAGCAGCCTGATCTGGCCGTCGAGCACGATGCGGTTGGCGGGATGATCGTCGACGACGAGCACGCGCAGCCCCGCGAGCGACCCCGCAAACGCGCCCGCCGGCACGGGCAGCGCATCGTCCGCCATCGCCTCCGCCTCCGGAAAATCGATGCGCACGGTAAAGCGCGTGCCGCGTTCCGGCTCGCTCGACAGCTCGATCGTGCCGCCCATCATCGTGGTGAGCCGCTTGCTGATGGTGAGGCCAAGCCCGGTGCCGCCGACGCTGCGCGCGCGGCCATCGTGCGCCTGCACGAACGGCGTGAACAGCAGCGCCTGCTTCTCCGGCGAGATGCCGATGCCCGTATCGCTCACCGTGAGCGTCACCGCGCGCTTGCCGTCCTGTGGCGGCGCGACCTGACAGGCAAGCGTGACCGCGCCGACATCAGTGAACTTGATTGCGTTCGAGAGCAGATTGCCGACGATCTGCCGCAGGCGCTGGCCATCGGCGAGCAGCCAGGCCGGGCCTTCGTCCGAGCGGCGCTTCACGATCAGCGCGAGGCCCTTCGCGCGCGCGGCCGGCTCGTAGATCGCCGCCACGCCCGCGACCCACGCGTCGATCTCGAGCGGCGCGGGCGCGAGCACGAGACGCTCGGCCTCGATCTTCGCGACATCCAGCAGATCGTCGATCATGCCGAGCAGGTCGCGCGCGGCGCGATGCGCGATGGACAGCGCGCGCTCGGTCGCGACGCGCTCGCCCGGCGCGCGCAGTTCCATTTCGAGCAGACCGAGCACGGCGTTCATCGGCGTGCGGATTTCGTGGCTCATCGTCGCGAGGAAGGTGGATTTCGCGCGGTTTGCCGTTTCCGCCTCTTCCTTCGCGGCGCGCATCGCCCTCTCGGCAGCCATCCGGCGCGTGACCTGCACGCGCATCGTCAGCGCCCAGCCCGCGAGGACGAGCACGAGCGCCGCGCCAAACAGCGCGCCGAGCGCGACTTGCGGACGATGACGCTCCCACAGCATCTCGGGATGCTCGGAGAGCTTCCAGCGCGCGCGGATCGTCTCCAGCTCGGGCGGGGGCAGACTCTCGATCGCGCGATTGAGGATGCCGAGCAGCACCGGTTCGCTCGCCGCGACAGTCAGACTGTGCGGGACCGGCTGCGTCGACAGCACGCCGCTCAGTACGAGCGAGCCGCGATACGCATTGCCCACCGCGTAATTGGCGAGGGCCAGATCGGCGATGGTCGCATCGGCTTCGCCTCTCGCCACGGCCCGGAACTGGCCGTCGAGCGGTCGCGTATGGACGATCCGCACACCGGACGCGTTCTGCTGCAAGAGCTTCTCCAGCAACGAAGAGGGTGGCAGCGCGACGCGCTTGCCCGCGAGCGCGCCGGCGTCGCGCAGCGGCGGCTGATTGGCCGCCGTCACGATCATGAAGATGCCGTCGCCGGTCGGCGCGGAGAGCACGGCGCCGGGCAGCGCCGAGGTCTCGCCCACGCCGTACGGCAAGATGGATGACGCGCCGCTGCGCATGTCGGCCAGGAGTTGCTCGGGCGTGTCGCGCACGCGGGGCTCGAAGCGCAGGCCGGTCACGCGCGCGATCGCATCGAGGATATCGACGGCGATGCCCACCGGCTGACCGCGCGAATCGCGAAAGGTCAACGGCGCGGCTTGTGCGAGCATCGAATAGTGCACCACCGGATGCGTGCGCACCCACGCGAGCTCTTGCGCCGTGAGTTCGATCGGCCGCTCCAGCGTGACGGCGTAGGCGCCCGGATTCCAGCGCGCTCGCGCAAGGAGAACGAAGACCGGCGGCAGCGCCGCGAGCGCGCCGTCGACCCGCTGCCGCAGCGCGTCCGCGCCCGGACGATGCGCCGGGAAGGCGAAGCGGTAGCCCTCGCCGTCGAAGGCCGCGAAATCGGTAACGGTCAGATTCGGCAGGTAGTAGTGGGTGATCGCGAAGGCCGACGTCGTCATGTCGCCGACGAACGCGTCGGCGTCGCCGAGCGACACGGCGAGCAGCGCGGCGATCAGGTCCGGATACACGACCGGCAGCATCGACGGATAAGCGGACTGCAGGCGCGCCGGCGAAGTCTGCGCGTCGATATACGCGAGCCGGTGCGTCGGTGGACGCTTCACGAGCGGCTCGATGTAGATCTGCTTGCTGGGCAGATACTGGTGGCTGTATATGAGCGCGCCGCTGCCGTCTTTTTCATCCCCGCTGTCCGCGCCAGTCGCGCCCGTCGCCATGTCGATGTCGCCGCGCGCGAGCGCCGCCATCAGCGCGGTCCGGTTCGGATAGATACGCCATTGCGTATCGGCGTCGAGCGCGCGAGCCAGCTCATCCACGTAATCGACCGAGATCCCGCGCGGCTTGCTGTCACGCGGGTACGCCATGTCGAGCGGCGGAGCGACGCCCGGCGCCGCGCCGACGACGATGCGCTCCTTCGCGCCCGCCGCCGTCGCACACAGCGCCCAGGTCAGAACGATGACGACGATGCCCATGCACGCGCGCCATTGCACGCGTGCGGCCCGCGCGGCGTCGCCACGATGTCTCGCACGATCGAACAAGCCGCACCCCCGGAGTGAGCGGTACGACTAGTGTCTCAAAAAAGACGGGGGTGCGTATATCGCCTGCGACAGCATGGTCGCGCGCATCGTTGCGGGCTACGAAACGCCGCGCCGTCAGGCGACATCAGGCCGGCACGGACTCCGCCTGCTGCGCGCGCGACCAGACGCGATGCTGGCTCATCGCCTCGATGAAGCTCTTCAGCACCGCTTTCGCGTCGCTACCCACCGCGACGCCTTCCTCGCCGCTCGGCAGATGCGCCGCCGCGAGCACGTCCTCGCCTTCGCCGATCGCGCCGATCGCCTTCAGATGCTTGAAGGATTCGAGCACGAAGTGGCGCGCGTCGCCGGACTCGGAGAGTGCCTTCGCGCTCTCCTTGCCGCCGGCGACGATCACGCCGTCGAACATGATCGAGGGCATGCCGAGAATGGTCGCGTCGGCCTCGATGCCGGGCGCGGGCGAACCGAGCGTCGGCGAGATGACCTTTGCGTGCGCGCCTTCGGCCTTGAGCGCAGCCTGCACGGCCTTGATGCTGGCGGCATCGGCGCCCTTCGCGGCGAGGATCGCGACCTTGCGCGTCTTGATCGAAGGCTTCGTCTTCGCAACGATCGACAAGGCCGGCGACTCCGTCACCGACGACTTGCCGAGTTCCTCGGCGCTCGCGCTTTTCTTCGGCGCGGGCAGCCCGAGGTTATCGGCGACGCGCGCGGCGAGCGTTTCATCGATATTGGCGAGGATGCCGAGCTGACGCTCGCGGATATTCTTGCGCTCGACCTTGGACAGCTCGAACGAATACGCGCCGACGATGTGATCCTGCTCCGGCTCCGTCATGCTGTTCCAGAAGAGCGTCGCCTGCGAGTAGTGATCGGCGAAGGACGGGCTGCGCACGCGGATCTTCGCGCCATCGACGCGCTGCGTGTAGCTTTCGAAGCCGCCGCCCGCCGCGGCCGGCGCGGTTTCCTTCGGCCAGCCGCCGTCGATGGAATTCGGCTCGTAGGACGCCTGCCCCTTGTTGATCGTCTGGCGATGCATCGCGTCGCGCTGGCCGTTGTGCAACGGTGCGAGCGGACGGTTGATCGGAATCTCGTGGAAATTCGGGCCGCCGAGACGGCTGATCTGCGTATCGGTGTACGAAAACAGACGGCCTTGCAACAGCGGATCGTTCGTGAAGTCGATGCCCGGCACGATATGTCCCGGACAGAACGCGACCTGCTCGGTTTCGGCGAAGAAATTGTCCGGATTGCGATTCAGCGTGAGCTTGCCGATCATCTTCAGCGGCACCAGTTCTTCGGGGATGATCTTGGTGGCGTCGAGCAGATCGAAGTCGAACTTGTGTTCGTCTTCTTCCTCGACGATCTGCACGCCGAGTTCCCACTCGGGATAGTCGCCGTTGTCGATCGCTTCCCACAGGTCACGTCGATGATAATCCGCGTCCTTGCCCGCCAGCTTCTGCGCTTCGTCCCACAGCAGGGATGCGGAGCCGATCGTCGGGCGCCAGTGGAATTTCACGAAGCGGCCTTTGCCCTGCGCGTTGATGAAGCGGAAGGTATGGATGCCGAAGCCTTCCATCGTGCGCAGGCTCTTCGGGATGGCGCGGTCGGACATCGCCCATAGCACCATGTGCGCGGATTCGGGCACGAGCGAGACGAAATCCCAGAAGGTGTCGTGCGCGGAGCCGCCTTGCGGCATTTCGTTGTGCGGCTCCGGTTTCACGGCGTGGACGAAGTCGGGGAATTTGATCGCATCCTGAATGAAGAACACGGGCATGTTGTTGCCGACGAGATCGAAGTTGCCTTCTTCCGTGTAGAACTTGACGGCGAAGCCGCGTACGTCGCGGACCGTATCGGCGGAGCCGCGCGAGCCTTGCACGGTCGAGAATCGCACGTAGACGGGTGTTTCCTTCGACGGGTCCTGCAGGAAACCGGCCTTGGTCAGTTCGGCCTGCGATTCGTAGACCTTGAAGACGCCGTGCGCGGCCGAACCGCGCGCGTGGACGATGCGTTCCGGAATGCGCTCGTGGTCGAAGTGCGTGATTTTTTCACGCATGATGAAGTCTTCGAGCAACGACGGACCGCGTTCGCCGGCGCGCAAGCTGTTCTGGTTGTCCGCAATTTTGACGCCGTGATTGGTCGTCAGGGCCTGATTCGTGGCGTCGGTGCGGAAGGTTTCGAGGGCTTCGACTTTCTCGTTCGTATTGCTCTGCGAGGGGGTGCGGGCGACGCCGCTCGACGGCGGTTGCTTCTTCGTTGGCATTTGGGGCTCCGGGGTGGGTTGCGACTTTGCGGTCTTTTGCCGCAATCGATGTACCCGGAGGAAATTTGCTTGGCGTCTGGCGTTGTCGTCGCCCAGGCGCCAAGCAAAAAAACCCTACGCGCCATTCACCGGCGACAACGCTCCCAACTTGTCCGCAGTGACTTTCTGCAACGCAATAATCCGCCCCAACGCCGCATGATTCGCCGTTGCAGCGTCATACATCTTCGCAAGGTCGGCCTTGAGTTGCGTCCTCGACCCGCCGTCGAGATAAACCATATGCCCCGACGGATAAAACGTCGCCGACAGATTCTGCCGCACGGTCTTGTCGATCAGCGGCATTTGCTGCAAGTCGATGATCGTCTGATAGAACGGCGTCACGAAGTCGTACATGCCGTTCGCGGAAAGCACTTTCAGATCGATATTCAACGCCATCACGGCGGCGAGATCGCCCGCCGTATAGAGAATGATGTTGCCCTTCGAATCGACACCCTTCTGCGCGCCCGTCGGGTCCGTATGCTTGAAGTCCCAGTTGAGAAACGCCTGATCGTTCAGATCGGTAAACGACGACGTCGACGTGAACTTCAGCTGCTCGTTGAGATAGCTGTTCCACATCGTCGTGTAGACGCCACTCACCGCCGTCATGGTCGGATCGTTGCCGCCCGAATTCGGATCGATCTTGCCCGCGATGCCCGTCGAAATCGCCGTGACCCGGCCATCATAGGAACCGAGCGATTCGCCCTTCGACTTCAGCAAGGTCGTGAGAAAGAGCGAATTGCCGCGGCTGTCGTAAGCCGCGATGTCGAGGCTCCACGCGAGCAGCGTCGCGCGATCGATGCCCGTGTAGTCGGACAGTTTCTCGACCACTTCGTCGTCCGTTTGTGGAAACTTGCGCAGCGCATTCAGATAGTCGGTGCGCGAAAATTCCGCCACTTCCTCCGCGAAAGTCAAAAGACTGGTTGGCGTCGGATGCACGCCGAGCTTCTTGTGATACCACGCGTCCGCAGCCGCAGTCGGCAATGCGCCGACCGGATTGCCCGCCTGCGCGTAATCGAGGATGGACGACTGCAACGTGACGCCATTCAGGTCGATGCCGTCCTCGTGCAGTTTGTACGCGAGCACGCAACTGCGCGCCGTGCCGTACGATTCGCCAAACAGGAACTTCGGCGAATTCCAGCGGTTGTTCTTCGTCAGATAGCGCTTGATGAACTGCGCGATCGAACCCGCGTCCTGATCGACGCCCCAGAAATCACGGTTCTTGTTCGGCGCGATCGCGGCGGAATAGCCCGTGCCGACCGGATTGATGAAGATCAGGTCGCTGCGATCGAGCAGGCTGTCCGGGTTGTCCTCCATCTGGTACGGCGCGGGCGGCGTGAAGCTCGGCATCGCGGTCTTGATGCGTCGGGGAGCAAAGGAGCCGAGCAACACGAACACCGACGAAGACCCCGGCCCGCCGTTATAGAAGAACGTGAGCGGGCGCGCTTCCTCCTTCGCGCCATCTTTCGTGAACGCGACGTAGAACATCTTCGCGTCCGGCTTCGAACTGCTCGGATCGACCGTCACGAGATGGCCGACCGTCGCCGTATAGGCGATCTTCGCGCCGCCGATCGTCACGCTGTGATGCGTGATGGCCGCGTTCTCGTCGGCCTCGTTCGCGGCGACCGAATCGTCGGGCCCATTGCCGTAGGCGACCGGATCGAAGTATGGCTGGTCCTTCTTCGCCGTCGTGGTCTTCTTCGGCGCTTTCTTCGCGGCGGCCGCCATCGCCGTTTCTTCCGCGTTCTCGGGTTTGCCGCTCGCTGCCAGTGGATCGGAGTTCATCGTCATCGCTCCAGAATCGTCGTCGTGGTTGTTGTTCACTGTTTTACGTCTTGCTGCATCGCTTCAACTCTTCGCGGGCGCGAGCGCGGCCGCGATCTTCGCGCCGTCCGGGCTGCCCATGCCGGTGCACGCATCCCAGCCGGCCGCCGCCGAGAAGCTGCCGTTGTTGCCCTCGGTGATGTCGCGAAACGACGCCTTCGCCTTATAGAGCTTCGGATTGACGAAGCCCGCCGGCGACGCGTTGAGCGCGTTGATACGGGCGATCAGCGCCGCCCACAGCGGCGCGACCGCGCTCGTACCGCCGACTACCGTATCCTCGCCGTCGATCAGCACTTCGTAGCCGGTTTGCGGCGATGCGTCGCCCGCCACATCCGGCACGCCGCGCTTCGCGAGCGCCGCGGTCCTGCCGTTGCGCGTGACCGACAAGCCCTTCTGCCAGACCGGCAACGCGAACGCGCCGGACACGCCGCCACCGCCCGAGCCGCCCTGATCGCCGTCGTTCCACACGACTTCCTTCGCGATGCCCTGCGCCGATGCCGCCAGGCTCGTGCCGCCGCAGCCGAGCACGTACGGACTCGACGCCGGGAAGTCGACATGATCCGCGCCGTCGCCGACGCCATCGGACGAGCCGCTGTCGCCCGATGCCGCGCAGACCGTCACGCCGAGCGCGGCCGCGCTTTGCAGCACGTCGTTGAAGGCGCTCATCGACTGCGCGGACCAGTTCGACTCGGGGCCGCCCCAGCTGATGGATATCACGGAAGGCTTGTTGGTGGAATCGTGCAGCGCGCGATTGACCGCATCGACGAAACCGGCGTCGCTGTTCGGCGCGAAGTACACGGCGATGCGCGCGCCCGGCGCAATGGCGCCCGCGATTTCGATGTCGAGCGTCACCTCGCCGTCCGGGCCGTTCGGATTGCCTGTCGGCGCGTTCTTCGCGTTGTCGACGCCGACCGCCACGACTTGCGGCGCCTTCACGCCGAGCTTCGAGAAATACGCGGAGAGATCGCTGGCGCGATAGCCGCCGCCCAGCTCGATGATCGCGATGCATTGGCCGGCGCCGTCGCCATCGGGGAAATCGTAGAGGCGCGCGAGATCGACCGGCGTGAACGACGCGGGCGTCATGCCGCGCGCGGGCTTGAAGGGCGGACGAAAACGGAAATGCGGACGCGCCTGCGGCTTGCTGTCGAGGCCGAGCACGGCGGTGACGGCGTCGTGCATGTCGTCGGGCACGCTGACCGGCCCCGTGCGCCCGCGATATTCGCCGACGTTGTGATGTTGAAAGCGTTCGAGCTTGACGTCGAAAGCTTTCTGGAATTGTTCGATGGTGCCTTTGAGCACGACGCTGCGCGTCTCGGTTTCGGCGCGCACGACCGTCAGCCCGTACTGTGCGGCGAAGGCCTTGACCTTCGCGACGTCTTCGTCTGATGCGGTATAGCGCTTGTCGAAGTCCGCGCGGGACACGGCTTGCGCGGGCGCGTCACCCGCGTCGACACGCGCCATCAACTGTTTGAAGCCAGCTTCGTCCTTGCGCCGCAGCATCACGATCACTTCGATCTGCTCGGCGGGATCGCAGGCGCCGATGCATTGCGCGCCCTCGGGATGAATCTTGTCGCTGCCGCTGACCGGTTGCTTCGTCATGGTATCGATGCTCCTCGTTGGCCGTGAAGTTCAAAGGTTCTTTGCAGCTTGCACGGCGCACGTCGCTTATCGTCTTATTTTCTGCGCGCGAATGCAATTGCTCGGACCGTTGACGAGAGGATGCAGTTCCGGCGAGACAAAAGCTGTCCCGGTCGTCAAGGCGTCTTCGATGGCGCGGCCTCGTGCGGGCGCTCTTCCTCGTACGACGGACGCACGCCCTGCGGCAGCCACGGCTCGCGATGCTTGACCCAGAGTTCGTAGTCCGGCTCGAAGAGGCCGGTTTCGTCGAAGCCGCCGAGCGGCAGGTCGACTTCATCGCGCGTCGTGAACTCCATGTACGCGACCGATCCGCACACCGGGCAGAAGTGCCTGCGCCCGTCGTCGGAGCTGCGCCAGGTCGAGAGGCTGCCGCTCATCATCACGTCGCCGCGCGCGTACATCGCATAAGCTCCAAAGGCGGAGCCGTGCACTTGCCGGCATGTCATGCAATGACACATGCCGACGCGCTTCGGCTTGCCCGTTGCGCGAAAGCGGAACGCGCCGCAGGCGCATCCGCCTTCATGCACGGTCGTCGCCCCTTCATCGTTCGTTTGAACGTTCATCGATCTCTCCCGTAAATACGGCGGTTTGTTACGATAGCCCTTCACGATCGGAGATGGCACTCATGAGCACATCGAGCAAGGCCGGCACCACGAACACCACGCGTACCTTGTCCCTCCTGAAGCTGCTCCCTGGCGCCGGATCGGAGTTCGGTCCCGCCGCGTCCGACCTGCTCGCCCATGTGCTGTCCCACGATCGCTTCGATGCGGCGGCCAACGTGAGCGCGCTGCGCGAAACCTTTCGCGGCGTCACCGTCGATGACGCCATGAACGACGAATACGTGTTTCCGCTCGGGCGCACCGGCCAGTCGATCGTGCTGACGGGCTATCGCATCGCGGCGGGGTTCATCGCCGAGCGCGCCGCCGACGAGTGGCTCGAACTCGCGCACAAGGAACGTCTCGCAAGAGGCTTGCCCGCAGTTCCTCAGGGCAGCGAGCCGCACCTCGCGCCCGATCCCGCCGAAGCCGATCAGCTGCTCGACCGCGCCTACGAATGCGCCCAGCGCATCCTCGATCCGGTCGCGGGCGAGCCGGTGCTCTCGCTCTTCGAGACGCACTATCGCGGCGGACGCGAATTCCTGCGCCTCACATGGGAAGGCTTGCCGGAAGATCTCGTGCCGGAATCGCGCCGTCCGCTCGCGGCGCTCGCCGCGGCCGTGCAGAACGGCGAACGGCGTGAAAAACGCGATTACGATCCCTACGGCCTCGATGGCGTCGATGTTTACGATGTCGACCGGCCGCTCGCCTATCGCGAGAAGATCGGGCCGTTTCTTTTCACGATGACCTACCGCCACGAATATCCGCAGGTCGACGACGAACGTCTCGGCACCGCGTTCGCCGTGTTTCACGAGGCGGGCAGCGACATCGTCGCGGCGGCGGTGCGGCTGCAACTCGTCAAGGTGCCGCCGCTCACCAGCAGCGCCGATCTCGTCTATACGCTCGACACTTACTCGGGCGAAATGCTCTCGCTCGCGCTGGCGGCCACCGAAGCGCTCGGGCCCGAGCGGCTGTGCGAGGTCTTCAACGCGCATCGCGTGATCTACATCAGCCTGTGGGAAGTGCGCAAGCCGTGGCGCGGCGAAGGTCTGGGCGTCGCGCTGCTGCATCAGGCGCTGGAGCGTCTGCCGCTCGATGTCGATGGCCGGCCCAACGCGCTGTGCGTCGCGCCCGAGCCGTATCAGACGGACATGCGCCACTTCGAAAAGCTGCCCGGCGTGCTGCGCGAGGAATTGAAAACGCCGGCGAAGCGTCTCGGCGCGCATCTGACCAGCTGGCTCGAGCGCTCGAAACTGCCGATCGCGACGCACTTCTTCGTGCCGATGGCCAAGCACGCGGGCATCGGCTCGGCGGGAGAGAACGCGCGCCTGATCGACCGGATCATGGAAAGCGAGGCGTAAGCGATGCTCGTGATCGTCGACATGCAGGCGCGGCTGCTGCCGCATCTCGACGGCGGCGAGCGTCTGAGCGAGCGCGTCGGCACGTTGCTGCGCGCGGCGAATCTGCTCGACGTGCCGGTGGTCGTCACGGAGCAGAATCCGCGAGGGCTCGGCGGGACTGTCGATGCGTTGCTGGAAGAGCTTTGGTCGGCGAAGGTCGTCGAGAAACACACGTTCGATGCGACGCTCGCGCCCGCCTTCGTCGATGCACTGCCGCCCGCACCCGCCACGCTGTGGGTGGCCGGCGCGGAAGCGCATGTGTGCGTGCTGCTGACCGTGCTCGGGCTGCTGCGGCTCGGCTATCGCGTGGAGTATGTCGCGGACGCGGTCGCATCGCGACGCGCGCAAGACCGCGCCGTCGCGCTCGAACGGGCGCAGCAGGACGGCGCGCGGCTCACGACCGTGGAGACGGCGATCTTCGGCTGGCTCGGGAGTTTCAGGCATTCGCGCTTCAGGGACGTGCTCGCGCTTTTGAAGTAGATGTGTACGTCGGTCGTGATTGAAGACAGTTAGTTGCGGACTAAATGCGGCGCTTCATCCGTTTTCTATTCGAGGGCGTATACGTCGATAGACGATTACGGGAGAGCGAGCATGAAGACGACAATCTGGCTGGCGGCATGCGCGGCTTGCGTGCTGAGCGCGAACGCAGCGGCGCAAGTGAATGCGGGCGGCGCGCCGCAGCCGATGATGCAGCAGCCGATAACCGCGCAAATGGCGATGACGTCGAACGCGCCGCGCACGCGCGCCGAAGTACGCGCCGACCTCGCCCGCGCGCGCATCGACGGCACGATCCCGCGCTTCGGCAATCCCGATCCCTACGGTCCCGCACGTTCGACACGCAATGCGCCGGCGATGTATCCGGGACGTTGAGCGTCGCGGCAATATGGCAATTTCGCCATGTTCTCCTTGACGTGAAAGCGCAGGATTTACCTGCGCATGCAGCATTTACGTGCAACGGTCGTGCGCGATTCCATATGAACGCGTTGCCGCGCCTTTCGTTCGGGCGCATGGCATCGGACTTGCTGAATGTTCGCCGTCGCGGGGTCGAACGTTCGATCGGCTTACAGATCGCCGTAGGCGCGCGCCCGCGCATCCCACACACCGTGCATAGGACCCGAGCATCGGCGCTCGACCACCGACGTCGCAGTCGGTCGCGAGCGAATGCCCACGAAGATTCGAGCCAGCGCGGCGCCCTTCCGAACGAGCGAGGAGCAACCGATCGCCATGTCCCCAGCCGATACCGATCCCCATCCCCACGACGCCAGCGACGCGGCGCAAAAGCCGTCGCGCCGACGTTTCCTGCAATCGGCCGCGGCCGCCGCCGCCGTCAGCGCCGCGCCGCTCGCGCACGCGCAGCAACAAGCCGCGACGCCAGCAACCGCGCCGCCGCCCGCCGCCGTGCCGATGATGCCCGTCAAGCTCACCATCAACGGCCATCCGTACGAACTGCAGGTGGAAGCGCGCACCACGCTGCTCGACGCCCTGCGCGAATACGCGAACCTCACCGGCACGAAGAAAGGCTGCGACCGCGGCCAGTGCGGAGCGTGCACAGTGATCGTGTCGGGCCGGCGCATCAATTCGTGTCTCACGCTCGCCGTGATGCACGACGGCGAAGCCGTCACGACCGTCGAAGGCCTCGCGCCCGACGGCGACACGCTCGCGCCGATCCAGCGCGCGTTCATCGAGAAGGACGCCTTTCAGTGCGGCTACTGTACGCCCGGGCAATTGTGCTCGGCGACCGCGCTCATCGACGAATACCGCGCCGGCGACGCCAGCGCAGTCACCGCCGACGTGCGCTTTCGCCCCGCGCAACTGTCCGACGATGAAATCCGCGAGCGCATGAGCGGCAACATCTGCCGCTGCGGCGCGTATCCGAACATCGTCGCGGCGGTGAAAGCCGTCGCATCGGGCAACGCCTGAAGGAGACCCACATGGACGCGATCTCCTATCAGCGCGCCGCCGACATCGGCGCCGCGCTGGCCGCGGCGAGCCAGCCGGGCGCGATGTTCATCGGCGGCGGCACGAATCTGCTCGATCTCATGAAAGGCGGCGTAATGCGGCCGATGAGACTCGTCGACATCACGCACATCGATGCGCTCAACGGCATCACCGCGCTGCCCGACGGCGGCCTGCGGCTCGGCGCGCTCGTGCGCAACAGCGACGCGGCGAATCACGCGTGGGTGCGGGAGCGTTATCCGCTCTTGTCGCAGGCGCTGCTCGCGGGTGCATCGGCGCAATTGCGCAACATGGCGACCGTCGGCGGCAATCTGATGCAACGCACGCGCTGCGCCTATTTCTACGATACCGGCTTCCCTCAATGCAACAAGCGCGCGCCGGGCAGCGGCTGCGCGGCGATCGACGGCCACAACCGCATGCACGCGATTCTCGGCGCGAGCCGTCAATGCATCGCGACGAATCCCTCGGACATGAACGTCGCGCTCGCGGCGCTCGATGCCGTCGTGCGCGTGACGGGGCCGAACGGCGAGCGGACCATCGCGTTCGCGGAGTTTCATCGGCTGCCGGGCGACCGGCCGGATCTCGATACGACCTTGCAGGCGGGCGAACTGATTACATCGGTCGATCTGCCGCCGCCGCTTTTCGCGCAGCATTCGAAATATCTGAAGGTGCGCGACCGGGCGAGTTATGCGTTCGCGCTCGTGTCGGTCGCGGCGGCTTTGCAGATGGAGGGCAACACCGTGACGAACGCGCGCATCGCGCTCGGCGGCGTCGCGCACAAGCCGTGGCGCGCGAACGCGACGGAACGCGCGCTCATCGGCAAAACGCTCGACAAGCCGACGCTGCAAAGCGCCGCCGCGCTCGCCGTACAGGGCGCAGAGCCGCAGCGCGACAACGCGTTCAAGGTCGCGCTCGCGCAGCGCGCGATCGTGCGCGCGGTTCAACAGGCCGGAGGTGTCGCATGACTGTCATCGGAAAACCGCTCGATCGCACCGATGGCGTGCTGAAGGTCACGGGCCAGGCGCGCTATTCGGCCGACAACACCGACGCCAAGCTCGCGCATGCGGTCATCGTGACGAGCACGGTCGCGAAAGGCCGCATCGCGTCGATCGACACGAGCCGCGCGCAGCCAATGCCCGGCGTGCTGCTCGTGATGACGTATCAGAACGCGATGCGCCTGCCCAACAACGGCGTCCCCGACGCGCAGCCGCCCGCCGTGCGCAAGCTCACGCTCCTGCAGACCAGCGAGGTGCGTTACAGCAACGAGCCGGTCGCGGTGGTCGTCGCGGATTCGCTGGAACATGCACAGGGCGCGGCGCGTTATATCGACGTGCGCTACGAAGCCGCGATGCCCACCGCGGATTTCGAACGCGCGAAGGCGCAGGCCTATCAGCCGGAAAAGATGATGGGCCGCGCGATCACGACGAAGCGCGGCGACGTCGACGCCGGTTTGCGACAAGGCCCGACGCGCCTCGACGCCGTCTACACGACGCCCTACGAGCATCACAATCCGATGGAGCCGCACGCAACGCTCGCCCGCTGGGACGGCCCCAACCTCACGCTCTACGACGCGACCCAAGGCGTGTCCGGCGCGCGCAGCGCGGTGGCGAAGTTCTTCGGCATTCCGGATGACAACGTGCGCGTGATCTGCCCGTTCGTCGGCGGCGGCTTCGGCTGCAAGGGCTCGGCATGGTCGCACGTCGTGCTGGCGGCGATGGCGGCGAAGCAGACCGGCCGGCCCGTCAAGCTCGTGCTCGAACGTCCGCAGATGTTCGGCATGATCGGCAACCGGCCTTACACGGAGCAGCGCATCCAGGTGAGCGCGCGCGACGACGGCATCATGACCGGCATGCGCCACGACGTGATCTCGACGACCTCGACCTTCGAGGACTGGACCGAGAGTTCCGCGATCGTCACGCGCATGCTCTACGCGGTGCCGAATCAGTCGACATCGCACAAACTCGTGAAGCTCGACATCGGCACGCCGACCTTCATGCGCGCGCCCGGCGAGACGAGCGGCTCGTTCGCGCTCGAAACCGCGATGGACGAAATGGCGTATCAATTGAAGATGGACCCGCTCGCGTTTCGCATCCGCAATCACGCGAACATGGAGCCGCAGGAAAAGAAACCGTGGTCTGAGAAATCGCTGCTCGAGTGCTACCAGCAGGGCGCGGAGAAATTCGGCTGGTCGCGCCGCAGCGCCGCGCCGAAGTCGATGCGCGAGGGCAACACGCTGATCGGCTGGGGGATGGGCACGGCGACTTATCCGGCGAACCGCAGCGAGGCGTCGGCGCTCGCGCGCATCCTGCCCGACGGTACCGCGATGGTCGCTTCCGGCACGCAGGATCTCGGTACCGGCACTTACACGATCATGACGCAGATCGCCGCCGATGCGCTCGGCTTTCCGCTCGATTACGTGCGCTTCGCGCTCGGCGATTCGTCGCTGCCGAAGGCGCCGGTGTCGGGCGGCTCGCAATCGGCGGCGAGCGTGTCGCCGGCGGTCCGGGCGGCGTCCATGCAGGCACGCGACCAGCTCATCGCGATGGCGCTCGCCGATCGCGGCTCGCCCGTCGCCGGTCTCGCGCGCGAGGACGTGACGGTGTCCAACGGTTGGGTCGTGAGCCTGTCGAATCCGGACAGGCGCGATCCGGCCGCCGCGGTGATCGCGCGCAACGGCGGCCGCGCGATCGAAGCGGTCGCCACGACGCGTCCCGGCGACGAGAAAAAACAGTACGCGTTCCACTCGTTCGGCGCGGTGTTCGCGGAAGTGCATGTCGATGCGGATCTCGGGATCGTTCGCGTGCCACGCGTCATCGGGGTGTACGACGTCGGCACGCTGTTCAACGAGAAGACTGCGCACAGTCAGTTGATGGGCGGCATCGTGTGGGGCGTCGGCTCGGCGCTGTTCGAGAAGAGCGAACTCGATGCGCGCTATGGCCGCTACACCAACGCGAATCTCGCGGAGTATCACGTGCCGGTGAACGCGGATATCGGCATGCTGGATATCTCGTTCGTCGGCCGGCCCGATCCGCATATCAATCCGCACGGCGCGCGGGGAATCGGCGAGATCGGCATCACGGGCGTGGCGGGCGCGCTCGGCAACGCGGTGTATCACGCGACGGGCGTGCGCGTGCGAGATTTGCCGATCACGCTCGACAAGCTATTGCCGCCGATCGTGACGTAATGTGACGTGAAACGGTGCACGCGGCGGTCGACCTGACCGTCGCGTGATTTTTTGTGCTTGCGGCGCGCTTCGATGCGCCGCACAATTCCCGATTCAATCCCCATGCGAGCAGCCGCGATGAGCTATTCGTCGAACGCAACCGGCATTCTGCTGGCGGCAGGTCTGGGCACTCGCTTCGATCCGTCCGGACGCCACAACAAACTGCTCGCCACCCTGCCCGACGGCACGCCTGTCGTGTTTCAGTCGGCGCGCAGGCTGCTCGCGGTCGTCGCCGAAGTCGTCGCGGTCGTGCGTCCCGGCGCCGAAAAGCTCGCCGATGTGCTCAACGAAGCGGGCTGCAACGTCATCTTCAGCATCGATGCCGAGCGCGGCATGGGCGCGACGCTCGCCGCCGCCGTGCGGGCGACGTCCGAAGCCGATGGCTGGCTCGTCGCGCTGGGCGACATGCCGTGGATCGAGCCCGCGACGATTGAAGCCGTTGCGCGGCCGCTCGATCAGGGCGCCGGGCTCGTCGCGCCGTTCTATCGCGGCAAGCGTGGGCATCCTGCGGGGTTCGGCCTGGTGCATCGCGACGCGCTCGCCGCGCTCGACGGCGATGCGGGCGCACGCGGGATCTTTTCGACGCATGCGCCGCTCGTCGTCGAGGTCGATGATCCGAACGTGTTGCGCGACGTCGATCTGCCGAGCGATCTAGTGCAGGGTTGAAGGTCGTACGCTCGCTCTCTGTGTGATTGTCTGAAAAGTGCGTTGGCCATTCGGCCGATTGATTCGGATCATTAAGTAAATGGTAGGATCAATTCCACTCGCGATCGGCCCGGTCGCGCGGCGGACAAACTTTTCACGGGAGCATCACATGACATTCTGGAGCGAAATGCGGCGCATCGCGGATGCGCTGGCGCGCACGTTTGCGATCAACCCGCCAACGAATTACCGGGCGGCATATCCGCGAAGATCCGCCGAGGAAATGATGGACCGCGCGTGGGCGAGAACCATGTCGGAACTGCACGGCACGATCGAAGGGTATGGTCAGAATGAGCGGCGCCGTTGAGGAGCGCACGGTCCGGTACATTGCCGAACCCGTTCGAGACGAAGTAGCAGAGCCTGCCATAACACCCGGCAAGGCGTCGGTCACCGTGGCGGTGCAGGCGCACTCGTTCCGCGGACCGATGCCGCCGCCCGACCATCTCGCCCAATACGACTGCATCGTGCCGGACGCCGGGCGGCTGATCGTCGAGGAGTTTCAGATAAACGGCGAGCACGCGCGGAAAATCGAAAGCCTGAGTCTGCACGGGTCGATCCGCAAGGATATCCGCGCGCAGTTCATCGCCGGCTTTCTCGTATTGATCGGCTTCGGGCTCGTTTATGAACTCGCCGAACACGGTCACGATGGCGTCGCCATCGCGGTTGCGGTCACGCTGCTCGTCAGCGTGCTCACCGCGTTTCTGACCGGCACCGTAATGCGCGCAAACGGCGACATCGGCATTAAAGAAGCGCTCGGCGATTGATCCGCTTCAGGCGGCGATCGCCACGGTATCGCCTGGATCGGCTGCAGCAACAATCGGCAGATAACGCCTGCTGACATCGAGCAGCGTCGCACCGAATCCCTTCCTGGCCCGAAAATCCGTCCGCGCACTCGTCACCACGCGCGGCGACGCGCTCCATTCGATCCGCGCGCCGATTGCAATGAGCGCCTCGACGAGCGCCACATCCTCGCTCGACTCCAGCGGAGGAAAACCACCCGCCTGCAAATACGCCTTCGCCGCCACGCCCAGGTTCGCGCCATGAATATGCCGATGCCCGTCGGCGTCGGTATAGGTGCGGCCGAAGTGCTCGCGCACCGCACCGATATGCGGCGACCAGTCATGCACGCCGATCACGCCGCACACCGCGTCCGCGCAGCAGTCGAGCTGGCGCACGAGCCAGTCTTCCGCGACGGTCGTGTCGGCATCGGTGAACGCGAGCCAGCGCGCGCCCAGCGCCAGCGCCCGCTGGGCGCCGTGCGCACGCGCCATGCCGACATTGCGCGCCTCGATGCACGCCACGTCCGCGCCGAGCGAGCGCGCGATGTCGCCGGTCTGGTCGGTGCAGATGTCGGCCACGACGATCACGCGCGCCGCCTCGCCTAGCAGTTGATGATGATCCGCGGCGCGCCGTGCGGCCGCCACGCACGCGCCGATATGCGCGGCTTCGTTGTGAGCAGGAATGACGATCGCAAGCATTTCGGCTCCGGTTTTCGATTGTTCGGCCGCCAACGACAAGCAATCGATAGCGGCAATGGATCGTTTTCAGCAATGGCCGTTCCCATGTTTCATAACCCGAAACGCCGCCCAAATAGTTGCCGCAAAGCAGAAGATATCGATAGAATTACTGTATGGATATACAGTACTTTTCTGATTCCGCTCGCCGATGAAAAGCGTCACCATCGATCCATCGTTTGCGGCCTGGCGTACCGAAGCGCGCAATCTCCTGACGGAGGGCGTACGGCCGGAGGACGTGCTGTGGCGCGAGTCGGATGCATCGGCGACGGTGTTCGGCTGCGTCGATCCGCCCCCGCCCGGTTCGGTGGATCCGAACGCGAAGAAGCCGGTCAGGGTCGCGCGCGAATTTCTCGCCATGCTGGAGACAGCGGCGTGCTATCGCGCGCCGGATCGCTGGCCGTTTCTGTACAAGGCGCTGTGGCGCTGGACGCAGGGCGACCGCGCGATCGCGTCGCCGGATGACGCGGACGGGCATCGGCTGCGCCAGATGATCGAAACGGTCGAAGCCGAGGAGCGCGAAATGCGCAAGGTGCTGCGTTTCAGGCATCGCGATTCGTCGCTCGGGCCGCCCGAGTTCATCAGCTGGTTCGAGCCGGTGCACGACCTGCTGGAGCACGCCGCGCTGCACTTCGCCACGCGCATGGGCAGCGCCACGTGGATGATCGCCACGCCGCACGGCGCCGCCTTCTGGGATGGCGCGCTGCTGCGCGTGGATCGCACGAGCGAGCCGGAGGAAAAGCCGATGGATTTCGGCGATACCTCGATGAGCGGCGAAGCGGTGAGCGGCGACGCCATCGAGGCGCTCTGGCTCGCGTATTACGAGAGCACGTTCGCGCCGGCGCAGGCGAACGCCGCCGAAATGGCATCGCATATGCCGGTGCGCTACTGGAAAAGCCCGGCGAACGCGCGCACCGACCCCGCGCTCATTTCCCGCGCCGATCCCTATTCGCGGCGCGAGCGCCATCCGCGCAATGTGCCGCCCGAGATGGAAGTGGCCATCAATACGGATCTGGAGCCGATCAAGGGCACGCTGCTCACCGAACCGCCGTCGCTCGACGCGTGCCGGCGCTGCGCGCTTTGGCGCAACGCGACGCAGGCCGTGCCGGGCGTCGGTCCCGCCGATGCGCGCGTGATGCTCGTCGGCGAGCAGCCCGGCGATCAGGAAGATCGCGCGGGCCAGCCGTTCGTCGGCCCGGCGGGCAAGCTGCTCGACGATGCGCTCGCCGAAGCGCAGATCGCGCGCGCATCGCTGTATCTGACCAACGCGGTGAAGCACTTCAAGTGGGAAGCGCACGGCGAGGAACGCGCACATCTCGCACCCGCGCAGCGCGAGCGCGAAGCCTGCCGCTACTGGCTCGACGAAGAACTGAAACGCGTCGCGCCGAAAGTCGTCGTCGCGCTCGGAGCGACGGCGCTGAAGGCGCTCACGGGGCATCGCACGGCGCTGTCCGAGTATCTCGGCAAGACCATCGAGCACAAGGGACACATCATCGTGCCGACTTATCACCCGTCGTATCTGTTGCGTCTCGCCGACGACAACGTACGCGCGGAAGTCTTCGGAACGATCGTCGAGGCGCTGGTTTTCGCGCAGCAGATCGCGGACGGCACCGCGACCATCCGCACGCCTGTCACGGACCGCGCGCGCTAAATGCAACAGGACGAAACGAGTCGCAACAAGACGAAAGCGCCGTCAACGTTCCTGTAAGCCGCGCGTTATACCGGTGTCGCGCCGCTTTGGCGCTCACCGAAGGTCCCGACCACACCTCCATGGCCGCTCTCCCGCTCGAAGAACTCCGCCGTCAACAATCCCTCGTTGCGCTCGTGCCGAAATCGGCGGGGCAGCTGAAGACCGAACGCGAGCGCATCGTCGCGCGTCTGCAAATCCTGCTCAACGCCACGATCGCGCTGGCGCTGGCGGGCGCGGCGGTGATCGCCTGGCTGCCGTTTTCGCCGGTGCCGCACGAATTTCGCTTCGGTTTGCAGGAAGTGCTCGCCGTCGCGGTGTTCGCGTCGTGCCTGTTCATCCTCCACGAGCGCGCCGAACTCGAACTCGGACTCTACAATTTCGAGCCGGTCGAGCAGACGACGCAAGGCGAGCTGCGCGCGCTGCTGCATCGCGTGCCGGAAGGCATGTCCTATCAGCAGGCGCTTGCTGCCGACAGCCGCACCTTCGTGACCGGCGAAGTCGATGACATTCGCCGCCGCGCCGAAGCGTTCACGCCGAAGACGCTGCCCGCCGACGACGGCAACGGGGAAACCTGAGCGCCGCCGTCCGCCGCAATAAGCCGTACATCGAGCCGCCGCCTCGCCATCGCGAGGCGGCGGTTTTTTCATCGGCGCGCCAGACCGCCTGGCTTGACGTGTGCCCCCGCGACTCCTTCAATACGTGACAGATGCCGCAACCTGCGCTCAAACTGTCACGGTCCAGGACGCAATCTGTGTCTGCGCCATGCACTTTCCGGGCAAGATGCGCCCAAAGCGCCCGGGCATGGCGGGTGCTTGCCAAACCCGAGCCCCGCGCGAATTCGCGGACCATCGAAACCAGGCCACGTCACTTGCAGGAGCCAGGATGCGAGCCACTCCCCTTTCCACGTTGCGCGACGACCTCGCGACCGCGCTCGTTCCCGACGAGCCGAGCGCCCCGCCGCCATCCGCGGAAGCTGCCACACCGTCCGACGCCGATTACGCCGAGCTCGCCGCGTTCCACGGCATCGAGCGCGAGCGTCTGGTGCTGATCCATCCGGGCAGCCACCATGCCGCGCCGGCGTGGCCCGCCGAGCGTTACGCCGATGTCGCCGACCAGCTCGCCGCCGACGGCTGGCAGATCGCCATCGTCGGCGACGCGCCCGAACCCGAGCGCACCGCCGGCGTGCTCGGCGCGATGCAGACGGCCGCGCTCTTTCTCGCGGGCGCCGTCGCGCCGGCGATTTTGCCGCGCCTGATCGCGAACGCGCGCCTGCTCCTGTCCGACGATGCCGCCGCGTCCTCGCCCGTCGCCGCGGCCCGTGCGCTCGGCACGCCGCATATCGTGCTCGCCGAGCATCCGCGCGATATCGGCAGCGACGCGATCATCGCGCGCGCCCGGGCCGCGCTCTCGAACACCGGCGACGCGCATCCTGGCCAGCCGTTCACGCTGCACATGCCGGCGGCGCACGAGTCCGCGTAGCATCGATCCACCCATCGGGGGACACCATGAAATTCGACATGCAGACCAATCCCGTTCCGGATCCCGTCGCGGACCCGAACCGCGATCCGGAAGCCGATCCGCTCACGCCGCCCTCGCCGGGTCATCGTCCGGACGAGCCGCAGCATCCCGACGCGCCGCCCGACAAGGACCCGATCCGCCGCCTCTGATCCTACGGGAATTCCCGCCCTACATTCCGCCGCAGCGCCTGCCGTAAAGCGGGCATGCGGCGGCGTGCGCCGTCGCAACGGACAACGCAAAGAGGCGACGGGCGCAACATGAACAGAATGACGTTGAACAGAAAGCTCGGCTCGATGATCGCCGTGCTGTGGATCGGCTTGATCGCGATCGGGATCATCGGCGCGTGGCAGAACCGGACGTCGATGATCGACGACCGCAAGGAACAATTGAAGACCCTCGTCAACGAGGCGCACGCCATCACCGCGCACTACGCGGCGCTCGCGGCCAACAAGACGCTCACCGAAGACGAAGCGAAGAAGCGCGCGCTCGAAGTGGTCGGCGCGATCCGTTACGGCACGGATGGCTATCTCTCCATCAACGATTCGCGTCCGACGATGGTGATGCACCCGATCAAGCCGGCCATGAACGGGAAGGATCTGTCGGCCTATACCGATCCGGCGGGCAATCGCCTGTTCGTCGATATCGTCAAGGCGGGCGATCAGCCGGGCGGCGGCTACATCAGCTATCTGTGGCCGAAGCCGGGCAGCGACAAGCCGGTTTCGAAGCTCTCGTACGCGCAGCGCTTCGGGCAGTGGGACTGGTACCTCGTCACGGGCATGTACATGGACGACGTGCAGAGCGCGTTCTACGCGAGCGCGTTGCGCTGGCTCGCGATCACGGCGCTGCTTGGCGGCATCGCGACGGCGGCGATGCTCGTGGTTCTGCGCAGCATCAGAAGAAATCTCGGCGGCGAACTGGAACTTGCGGTCGGCGCGGCGCATCGCATCGCGCGCGGCGACCTGACGAGCGCCGTCGACGTCCATCCGAACGACACGACCAGCCTCCTGCACGCGCTCAGCGTGATGCAGCGCGGGCTCGTCGAGACCGTTTCGCGCGTGCGCAACGGCACCGAGAACATCAACGTGGGCGCGTCGGAAATCGCGGCGGGCAATACCGATCTCTCGCAGCGCACCGAGGAGCAGGCCGCCGCGCTCGTGCAGACCGCGTCGAGCATGGATCAGATGACCGCCAACGTGAAGAACAACGCGGACAGCGCCACGCAGGCCGCGCGGCTCGCGGAACAGGCGGCGGATGTGGCGACGCGCGGCAGCGGCGTCGTCGACGACGTGATCGACACGATGACGCGCATCACCGCGAGTTCGCAGCAGATCGGCGACATCATCGGCGTGATCGACGGCATCGCGTTCCAGACCAACATCCTCGCGCTCAACGCGGCTGTCGAAGCGGCGCGCGCGGGCGAACAGGGACGCGGCTTCGCGGTCGTCGCGGCCGAAGTGCGCAGCCTCGCGCAGCGCTCCGCGACGGCGGCGAAGGAGATCAAGGCGCTCATCGAGACCTCGACGCAGACGGTGCAGCAAGGCGCGTCGCTCGTGACGAACGCGGGCTCGACGATGACCGAGATCGTGCAATCGGTGCGCCGCGTGAACGAGATTCTCGACGAGATCAGCCACGCGTCGCGCGAGCAGAGCGCGGGCATCGAGCAGGTGAACCGCGCGGTCGTCGAGATGGATCAGGTGACGCAGCAAAACGCCGCGCTCGTCGAAGAGGCGGCGGCGGCCGCGCATTCGCTGAAGGATCAGGTGGATGTGCTGCGCGAGGCGATCGGGAGTTTCAGGCTGCCGGCGTGAGGCTTTCGATCACGTGAGTCAGGCGAGGAATCGTTCGACGAGCCTCGCCCAGTACGCTGCGCCGATCGGCAGATTCTTGTCGTTGAAATCGTAATGCGGGTTGTGGACCATGCAGCCGTCCTCACCCGCGCCGTTGCCGAGACGCAGGAACGAGCCCGGCCGCTCTTGCAGCATGAACGCGAAATCCTCGCTGCCCATCAGCAAATCCGCGTGCGCGACGACATTCTCTTCGCCGACCAGCTCGCGCGCCACCTGAATCGCGAACTCCGTTTCCGCGTCCGAATTGACGACCACCGGATAGCCTTCCAGATACTTTACGGTCGCCGTGGCGCCGTAGCTCGCGGCCTGCGCTTCGACGAGTTCCTTGATGCGGCGCTTGAGCAGCACGCGCACCTGCGGGTCGAACGAACGCACCGACAGTTCGAGCGTCGCGCGATTCGGAATGACGTTGTTGACCGTGCCCGCGTGCATCGAACCGACGGTGACCACGGCCGGCTGCGCCGGATCGACATTGCGCGCGACGATCGTCTGCAGCGCCATCACGATGCTCGCCGTCACGACGACCGGATCGACCGACAGATGCGGACGCGCCGCGTGGCCGCCGACGCCTTCGATCACGATCGACACCTGATCGCCCGCCGCCATGAACGGCCCCTTGCGGAACAGGAACGTGCCCGGCTGCGCGCCGGGATGGTTGTGCACGCCGAACACGGCATCGCAATGAAAGCGCTCGAACAGGCCTTCCGCGATCATTTTCTGCGCGCCGCTCGGCACGCCGTGCTCTTCCGCCGGCTGAAAGTACAGATTCACCGTGCCGTTGAAACGCCGCGTGCGCGCGAGATGGCGCGCGGCGCCGAGCAGCATCGTCGTGTGGCCGTCGTGGCCGCACGCGTGCATCTTGCCGTGCGTCTCGCTTGCATAGGGCTTGCCGGTCTGCTCGATGATCGGCAGCGCGTCCATGTCGGCGCGCAGGCCGATGCTCTTCGCGCCATCGCCCGCTTTCAAGGTGCCGACGACGCCCGTGCCGCCGACCCCGCGTGTCACCTGCCAGCCCCACTCTTCCAGCCGCTCGGCGACGAGCGCCGCGGTGCGCGTCTCCTCGTAGGAGAGCTCGGGATGACGGTGGATATCGTGGCGGATCGCGCGCAGCGACGGGGCGTCGTCGGAGAGATCGGCGATGACGGTGAGGTTTGCGTTGGACGGAGTTGGCATGGAGAAGGCCTTGCAGATACGTGGAAAACGGCGGACATGATCCTCCAGATGGGCGGAGGTTTCCAGTTCTGTGTGGGATTTTTTTGGGCTGTTCGGAGATTTTAGGGGAAAGCGCTTGGGGTTAGGCTGTAGTCGGCCAGTAGACGCTCAACCACGCATATCGGTCTTGCCAACGTTCGCCAGGAATGAACAGTATCGCGGACGTTGGCGGCGTCGAGTCGAAAGAGGCGAACAGTCGCTTACAAGGAAAGACGTTCGGATAACTTGCGTCCGGAAGTTCTTTGACAAACATTCAAGATTGCGGACCAAACCAGTTGATTGCGAAGACCTCCGCAACTAGCGTTGCCGACGCTCGATTTGTTCTGAAGAAAATGACGACTTTCAGATGCTCGCGGCCTGAAAATCATCGCGCGACCGCAGTAATCACGCATTCTCGCTTCTGATGTTCCTCTTCGTACGAAAAATCTCCGTTTGGCGTATACCATGTTTTACGCATCCATCCGCTTCGAAGCGTACCCACAACCTTGAGCGAACTTCTCGCCAGCTGCAAAGAAGCCGCCTTTTCAATGACGTTGCCATTTGCCGAACATTGCATGCGCTGCAAATTATTGCAGCCCGCCGGCCTACCACCCCAAAGGGGCCAAGGATCCTGATTGCCAAAGTCATTCTGTATCAACGGGACCGGATCAACGTTGATTTGTTCGACTAGGTAGCGCAGTAGTTCGGCTAGTCGCTCCCCGCACAGCGAACTGGGAGTTCCGCCTTTCGTATCGGTATATCGCGGCGTGACTACTTTCTCCCACGTCTCTCTGAGCGTCCATTTAATTCCCGCAAGTTTGTCGCTTGGACTCATCCACATAACAACTTCAGCGGGCTCGTCGTTAAGGGTTGTTTTGAAGCTTACAAACCTTGTTCCATTCTCGTCCTGGTGCCATACGTGCGTTCGTTGTCCTAGGTACGAGATGATCTGCGAACTACTTGCTCCGCGTGACGGATAACCAAACTCGGCAAAGTTGATAGTCTTTTGCAATGGCGGCGAAATATTTGTGACGGCGCCACCCGGATTAGGCGTTGCTTTATCAGCTGGGTTCGAAGTAACAGGTGGAAACATTATCCTGATTAAAGTGGAGAATACCATCATGCTGCATTGCGTTTTGTCAGCAATTACTTTAGGTAGGTCCGCCTCCAAAACGGCTCTCTTTCCTTCGGCATTTTTTATACTTCCACCGAGCGAAACTTTCGGATCCGCCAGCTTTTTGAATAGCTCGCTCAATTCCGCTTTGCCTTCAGCTTTCAACTGATATTCGCTGGAGCTGTATTCGATCGGTGCTGTCTTACACAATCGGTCTGCCGTGTCCGTTACGATCTTCATCTGAGCTTCGGTGACTTCGGCCGCACTCCCGCCTCGTAAAAACGAGAAAAAAAAGAAAAACAGAAAGAGTTTTGATTTCGGCGAGCGCATACCCTCTCCTATGTTACGAGTGTCTTACAAAGCAAGCTTTGTAAGTATAGGCAACGATCTCGACTGTTAGAAGCGGCCGAAATGGGTTGGGACCGGCCGCAGCGATAGCTCGAGTTCGAGCGGCGGCTCAGGGGTCGATGTGCGCACTTCTCCGGAATTGATCGGTTAAGCCCAATCGCGCACGATCGACCGCTTCACCCCAAAAACCGATCAATCACTCCCGCAAGCTTCTCAAACGCCGGTGCAATCTCCTCATCCGGCACACACGCATAGCCGATCAGCAAGCCCGATTCCGCATCCGGCCGATGCGCGTAATACCCTGACAACGGCCGCACCACGATGTCCTGTTCCAGCGCCGCAGCAGCGAGCGCGCGATCGTCTACGCCTTCGGGCAGCTTAAGCACGAGATGCAGTCCCGCATCACCCCCGGCGATCGCGAGCGTGTCGCCATACCGCCCGGCGATGGTCGCGAGCAACGTGTCACGGCGCTGACCATAAAGCGCGCGCATACGCCGGATATGCGACGTGAAATGCCCCTGCTCGATGAATTCCGCGAGCACCGCCTGCTGCAGCAGTTGCCCCTCGCGGTACAACTCGGCACTCGCCGTGGCAAAACTCTCCGCGAGCGCCTCCGGCACGACGATATAGCCGATGCGCAACCCCGGAAACAGCGTCTTCCCGAAACTCCCGACGTAAATCACCTGCCCCGCCGTATCCATGCCCTGCAGCGACGCGAGCGGCCGGCTGCCATAGCGAAACTCACTGTCGTAATCATCCTCGACGATCCAACAGCGATGCTGACGCGCATATTCGAGCAGCATGCGGCGGCGCGCGAGGCTCATCACCATGCCGAGCGGATATTGATGCGACGGCGTGACCAGCATCAGCTTCGGCGGCGCTGCGAGATCGGCGGGCGTCGGCGCGATGCCTTCCGCGTCGGCGGGAATCGCCTTGAGATCGAGTCCCGAAACCTGCAGCACGCTGCGCACGCCCCAGTAGCACGGATCTTCGGTCCAGATCGTGTCGCCGGCATCCGCGAGCAGGCGCGCGGCGAGATCGATCGACTGATGGATGCCCGTCGTCACGATGATCTGTTCCGGCATGCAACGCACCGATCGCGACGTGCGCAAATAGTGCGCGAGCGCATCACGCAAGCCCGCGTGGCCGCCGCCGGGCGCGTAAGTGAGCAGATCGGGCAGCGGCCTGCGCCAGTATTTCGCCTGCAGACGGTTCCACACGCGCGACGGAAAGCGCGACACATCCGGCACGCCCGGCATGAACGCGCCGCCCTGGCGCTTCGAGACGCCCGCGCCGGAAATCAGCCGCGCGCCGCGCGCGGAGAGCGTCGAATGCGTGTCCGGTTGTGTAGCGGCGGCGGGCGGCGCGTCGTCGAACAGGATGTCGTCGGGCGTGCTGTCCGCGACGAAGGTGCCGCGCCCCGTCGCCGACGACACGTAACCTTCGAGCGCGAGCTGCTCGTAAACCTGCGTCACCGTATTGCGCCCGACGCCCAGCTCCGTCGCCAGCAGCCGCGACGACGGCACTTTCGCGCCCGCCGCAAGCTCGCGCGTGAGGATCGCCTGCTGCAATAGCCGATGCAGCTGACGGTAGATCGGCTGGCCGTTCGCGCGGTCGATGCGTTGCGCGAGCCAGTCGGAAAGCACGCTTGCGCGCGTGGTCATCGGATTGGCTCCTATAGATTTATTGAAATGGCTCTGAACTTGAGGGCCAAATCTTACTATAGTCGTCTTTAAATTCAGTCGGCCGACATGGCCACCCATCGACATGCGCTCTCGCGCGAAGGAGATTCCTGTGAGCACCCCCCTCAAGAACGCCGATCTGCACGCCCGCAAAAATGCCGCGACCCCGCGTGGCGTCGGCGTGATGTGCGATTTCTACGCAGCGCGCGCCGAAAATGCGGAGCTGTGGGACGTCGAGGGCCGCCGCTTCATCGACTTCGCGGCGGGCATCGCGGTGTGCAACACGGGACATCGTCATCCGAAGATCGTCGAGGCGATCCGCGCGCAACTCGACTGCTTCACGCACACCGCGTATCAGATCGTGCCGTACGAGTCGTATGTGTCGCTTGCCGAGAAGATCAGCGCCCGCGCGCCGGGCTCGCACGCGAAGAAGGCCGCGTTTTTCACGACCGGCGCGGAAGCCGTCGAGAACGCAGTGAAAATTGCGCGCGTGGCGACGGGCCGTCCGGGCGTGATCGCGTTCACGGGCGGCTTCCACGGCCGCACGCTGATGGGCATGGCGCTCACCGGCAAGGTCGCGCCGTACAAGATCGGCTTCGGGCCGTTCCCGTCGGACGTCTATCACGCGCCGTTCCCGAATGCGCTGCATGGCGTGTCGGTGGAGGATTCGCTGCGCGCGATCGAGCATCTGTTCAAGGCGGATATCGAGGCGACACGCGTCGCGGCGATCATCTTCGAGCCGGTTCAGGGCGAAGGCGGCTTCAATCCGGCGCCGGCCGAATTCGTGCGCGGACTGCGCAAAATCTGCGACACGCACGGCATTCTGCTCATCGCCGATGAAGTGCAGACCGGCTTCGCGCGCACCGGCAAGCTTTTTGCGATGGAGCATTACGACGTCGCACCCGATCTCATGACGATCGCGAAGTCACTTGCGGGCGGGATGCCGCTGTCGGGCGTCGTCGGCCGCGCGGAAGTCATGGACGCGGCGGCGCCGGGCGGTCTGGGCGGTACGTATGCGGGCAATCCGCTCGCGGTGGCGGCGGCGCACGCGGTGCTCGACATCATCGACGACGAAAAGCTCTGCGAGCGCGCGACGGTGTTCGGCGACAAGCTCAAGGCAAAGCTCGAAGCGCTCAAGGGCGAGGTGCCGCAGATCGCCGATGTGCGCGGGCCCGGCGCGATGATTGCTGTGGAGTTCTGCAAGCCCGGTTCGCGTGATGCGGATGCGGCCTTCGCCAAACTCGTGCAGACGCGTGCGCTGGAGCGTGGGTTGTTGCTGCTCGTGTGCGGTGTCTATTCGAACGTCGTGCGGTTTCTGTTTCCGCTCACCATTCAGGAGCAGGTTTTCGAGGAAGCTGTCGGCATTCTCGAAGAAGTGTTGACGGAAACGGTTGGTGTCGGGGTTTGAGTTTTTCTCACCGACAAAACCCGAAGGATACGAGCAAACACACCATGAGCATAAAGAACCAACTGAAGGACCCGACGCTCCTGCGTCACGAAGCCTACATCGACGGTGAATGGCAACAGGCCGACGACGGCGCGACCTTCCCCGTCGTGAACCCCGCAACGGGCGAATCCCTCGGCACCGTGCCC
Organism: Caballeronia pedi; assembly: GCF_001544915.2. GTDB lineage: Bacteria > Pseudomonadota > Gammaproteobacteria > Burkholderiales > Burkholderiaceae > Caballeronia > Caballeronia pedi. The sequence continues at coordinate 330,758 of NZ_FCOE02000005.1, forward strand.
AAGATGGGCGCGACCGAAACCCGCCGCGCCATCGACGCCGCAAACGCCGCCTGGCCAGCGTGGCGCAACAAAACCGCCAAAGACCGCGCGATCATCCTGCGCCGCTGGTTTGACCTGATGACCGCCAACGCCGACGATCTGGCGCTCATCCTCACGACTGAACAAGGCAAGCCGCTCGCCGAGGCAAAAGGCGAAATCGCCTACGCCGCCTCGTTCATCGAATGGTTCGCGGAAGAAGGCAAGCGTGTCGCCGGCGATACCCTCGCCTCCCCCGCCGCCGACAAGCGCATCGTCGTGACGAAGGAGCCGATCGGCGTGTGCGCCGCGATCACGCCGTGGAACTTCCCCGCCGCGATGATCACGCGCAAGGTCGGACCGGCGCTCGCCGCAGGCTGCCTGATCGTCGTGAAGCCCGCTGAAGCGACGCCGTTCTCCGCACTCGCGATGGCCGTCCTCGCCGAACGCGCAGGCATACCGAAGGGCGTGCTGTCGATCGTGACGGGCGATCCGAAAGCCATCGGCGAAGAGATGACGGGCAACCCGATCGTGCGCAAGCTGTCGTTCACCGGCTCGACCGCCGTGGGCCGTCTGCTGATGGCGCAGAGCGCGCCGACCGTCAAGAAGGTATCGCTCGAACTCGGCGGCAACGCACCGTTCATCGTATTCGACGACGCCGATCTGGACGCCGCAGTCGAAGGCGCGATCGCATCGAAATATCGCAACAGCGGACAAACCTGCGTCTGTACGAACCGCTTCTACGTGCACGAGCGCGTCTACGATGCCTTCGCGCAAAAGCTCGCCGCAGCGGTCGGCAAGATGAAAGTCGGGCACGGCACGGAAAGCGGCGTGGCGCTCGGGCCACTGATCAACGAAGCGGCCGTGAAGAAGGTCGAATCGCATATCGAGGACGCGCTCTCGAAAGGCGCGACGCTCGTCGCCGGCGGCAAGCGTCACGCGCTCGGTCACGGCTTCTTCGAGCCGACCGTGCTCGCCAACGTCACGCCCGACATGAAAGTGGCGAAGGAAGAAACCTTCGGCCCGCTCGCGCCGATCTTCAGATTTTCGTCCGACGACGAAGTCGTGCGCCTCGCCAACGACACCGAGTTCGGCCTCGCCGCGTACTTCTACAGCCGCGACATCGGCCGCATCTGGCGCGTGGCCGAAGCGCTCGAGTACGGCATGGTCGGCATCAACACCGGGCTGATCTCCAACGAAGTCGCGCCGTTCGGCGGCGTGAAGCAATCGGGCCTGGGACGCGAAGGCTCGCATTACGGCATCGATGATTACGTCGTCATCAAGTATCTCTGCATGGCCGTCTGATCGCGCGATCAGCCATGTGGAACTCAAAAGCCTCGACACGCACGTGCCGAGGCTTTTTTCGAGGTCTTGCCGACTCAGTTCCCAGCGCTTGCCGGGGTCACTTGCACCGCCGTCGCCGAAACGAAAACCGCGTGGATCGTGTCGCCCTTCTTCAACTTCTCCGAGGCGAAATCCGGCGTGAGATCGAACGTCTCGGTGCGCCACGGGCCGCGCAGCGTGATCGTGCGCTTCTTGTTATTGACGCTCTCCACCGTCGCGATGACTTCGACCTGACGCGTCGCATCGAAGCCCGTCGTGCCGCTCGCACCCGAGGTCGGCTGATAGGTGGTCGTATCCGTGCGCGCGCGCGTGCCGTTGCTCTTCACCTTCTCCGCGCTCACGAGCAACGCATTCTTGTAGAGCACGTCGACACGATCGCCGATGTGCAGCTTGTCGAAGTTCGTGACTTCCTTGTTCACGAGCACAACCGCGTCGCCGCGCGGGCTACGCACGGTCAGCGTGCGACTGGCGGCGTCGATGCCCACGATCGTCGCCTGGACGTGAATCGGCTCGGCCTGACCGACGACCTCCTGAGCCGACTTCGCGAGCGTCGCGTTCTGGGCCACGGCGGAGCCCATCGACGCAACGATTGCCGATGCGCAAAGAATCGAAATCGCAGACAATTTCAGGTTCATTGAATCATTCCTCGAACTAAATTTGTTGTGCAAATTATTTACTTTCTTGACCATTCGCAAGCGCGATGAGGCCGAGATATTTATACCGCGCACGCCTGCACGATTCCAACTGATCACACGATATGTTACGACTCGTCCCGCTCTCCCCGAAACGGTGGAAAGCGCGCCCCGCGTCGAACCGGTAAAATCAGCGCCATATCCGGCCCGGGCGCACACCGCTCCCTCTTCTCGCCGCTTCTTCGATCCTCTCCAGGGGCGCTATGCGACGCTCGGCTTTCTTTCTGCGCTTCATCGGCATCGGCGTTCTGTTTCATCTCTATGTCGGCGTGCGGCTCATTCCGGACGCGCCGGTCGGCCTGCCCCTCAAGGTGCTGGCGGTGATTCTGCTCGCGGCATCGGTCATCGTGATTCCGCTCGGCATGGCGGCGCGCCAGATCGAGCCGCAGTCGCTCGCGGACCGCCTCGCCTGGCTCGGACTGACCGCGCTCGGCTTTTTCTCGTCGCTGCTGCTGCTCACCTTCGCACGCGATGTGATGCTGTTTTTCGTGCATCTCGTCGACTGGCTGCGCGGCGTCCCGATCGGCTCGCCAGCGCTCGTCGCGTATAGCGCGCTCGCCGTGCCGCTGCTCGCCGTGCTGCTCTCCGCGATCGGCTTCTACAACGCGCGGCGGCGCGCGCCGGTCGTGAGCGTGGACGTGCCCATCGCCGATCTGCCGGCCGCGCTCGATGGCTTCACGATCGTGCAGATCAGCGACATCCACGTCGGACCGACGATCAAACGCCACTATGTGGAACGCATCGTCGCGGCGGTGAACGGGCTCGAACCGGATCTGATCGCCGTGACGGGTGATGTCGTCGATGGCACGGTGCCGAACCTCGCCGACCACACACGCCCGCTCGCGGGTCTCACCGCGCGGCACGGCGCGTTTCTCGTCACCGGGAATCACGAGTATTACTCCGGCGCGGACAAGTGGATCGCCGAATTTCGCCGCCTCGGCCTGACCGTGCTGCTCAATCAGCATGTCGTGCTGGATCACGACGGCGCGCGGGCTGTGATTGCGGGCGTCACGGATTTCAGCGCGGGCAGTTTCGATCCCGCGCATCGCAGCGATCCCGCCAAGGCGATCAGCGGCGCGCCCGACGACGCCACCGTGCGCGTGCTGCTCGCCCACCAGCCCCGTAGCGCGACGGCGGCAGCCGAAGCGGGCTTCACATTGCAACTCTCGGGACACACGCACGGCGGCCAGTTCCTGCCGTGGAATTTCTTCGTGCGCCTGCAGCAGCCGTTCGTCGCGGGATTGGAAAAAGTGGGTGGGCTGTGGGTTTATACGAGCCGGGGCACCGGCTATTGGGGACCACCGAAACGGCTGGGCGCGCCGTCCGAGATCACGCGGGTTCGTCTGGTTCCTTCGATCCCTGCATGACGGCATGAAAAAAAGGGACGCGCGGCGCGAGGCACCGCGCGTCCAGCGCTCGGGGATAAGCGCGGCGTCCGGACACGGGGATGAACGGACGCTCTCGGACTGGCAGGCGGGGTCCCGCCAGCGAGTCATTCAAAAATAGGGGATCGCCGAAGCCCGCACTACCAGAATATTCCTAAACGATAAAACATTCGCTCAACTATATCGGACTGCGAATCTTTCCTCATCCTTTCTCCGATACTGCGGCCGGCGTCGTCGCATAGACGCTCTTGTGCGGGGCCGTGCCTTCCCTCGGCCAGTCGGAGCGCGCGTCGAAGAACCATTCCGCGCGCTCGCGCCCCTTGCGGATCAGCGCATGGATCAGCGCCGGATTGCGATCCAGCTTCGATGCGTAATCGAGCGGCCCCGGATAATCCTTCGCATCGAGATGCATCTGCACGACGCGCACCTTGATCGGCTTGTAGCGCGTTGCGAGCGATTCGTCGGCCTTCAGCATCTCGTTCACGCGCGTCGTGAAATAAAGCTCCTGCCCGAGCGCAAGATTGCCGGACAGCTCGTTGCGCCGGTCGATGATCTCGTTCATCGATTCAGGCAACTCGCGCCGATACTGCGGATTGATCTGCACGACCCAGATTTCGTCGGGCCGCATGTCGATTGCGAAATCGGTGAACTCGCGCACCGGGGGATTGCTGCTGAAGAGGCCGTCCCAGCACATGCGGCCGTCGGCCGCGACCGCGCGATACAGCGGCGGCACCGCAGCCGATGCGACCAGCCGGTCCTGATCGAGCGTGTCGCCGGGGAAGATCACGCGGTCGCCAGTGTTCACGTCGGTCGCGCCGACGAGCAGCGTGGGCCGCGCGCGCCGCGCCGGTTCCGCCGGCAGCGACGCGAACGGCAGATGCTTGTCGAGCAGTTCGCGCAGGCGCTCCTCGGCGACCGGCGGATACAGATACGGGCTGATTTCCGCGTTGACGGGCAGCCGCGCGTACCACGTCCCGAGCGCATTGGCGAAGATATCCGGGCCGTCGCGCGCCTCCAGATCCTTCCAGAAACCGGCGAGGCGCCGCCGGGCGTCGGCGGGGCCGTCGAGCAACAGGCCCGCCCACGCGAGCGCACTGCACATCGCGCCGCCCGAGGTCCCGGACAGCGCCACGAGTTCGAAGCGGTTGAAGCACTCGTCGCTGAGCAGCCTTTCGAGCACGCCCGCGGCGAACGCCGCATGGCTGCCGCCGCCCTGGCACGCGATCGCTACTTTCGGAATGGCCGCCATCACAGAACCTCTCGCGTCCGTCGATATCGGACGTACGGTACAGGATAGGCGACGCGCGCCGCTATGCCAGCGCCGCCAGCACCTGCTCCGTCGAACGGATGCGCCCGATGCGCGGAAAGATGCTTCGGCAGGCCGATTCGTGCGTGTCGGCGTGCAGATCGCTCATCGCGTCCTCGACGAAGATCTGCTGATAGCCACGCTCGTGCGCGCCGCGCGCGGTCGAATCCACGCCGATGGCCGTCGCGATGCCGCCCAGCACGATCGTGTCGATGCCGCGGCGGCGCAAGTGCGAGTCGAGGTCGGTGTTGTAGAACGCGCCCCATTGCCGCTTGGTGACGACGATATCCGACGCCTGCACATCCAGTTCCGCGCACAGTTCGCTCCAGCCAGCGGGCTCAGGCGCTTCCTGCGCCTGCCCCGCGTCGGTGATCGGGCGCAGTCCGCCCGGGCCGTTCGGAAACGCCACCTTGACGAGCACGACGGGTGCGCCGAGCGCGCGGAAGCGATCGGCGAGCGCGCGCGCGTTGGCGAGCACGCTCGCGGCATCGTGAGGTTGCACGGGCAAGGCGGCGATACCCGCCTGCAGATCGATCAGCACGAGCGCCGTCTTCGCGCGATCGAGCTTGAGTTCGGGTGCGTTCATGAGAAAGTCGGGAGAAAGGTGGATGGATGCGCGATGTCAGGCTTCATCGTGAAGAAACTCGAGCGCCGCGCCGTTCATGCAGTAGCGCAGGCCCGTGGGCTTCGGCCCGTCGTCGAAGACATGGCCGAGATGCCCGCCGCAGCGCCGGCAATGCACCTCGTTGCGCATGTGGCCGGTTGCGTCGGCGTGCATCGCGACGGCGCCGTCGAGCGGTTTCCAGAAGCTCGGCCAGCCGGTGCCGCTGTCGAACTTCGCCGCCGATGAGAATAGCGCGAGCCCGCACCCGGCGCATCCATACGTGCCGTCACGGTGTTCCTTGAGCAGCGCACTCGCGAACGGCCGCTCGGTGCCGCCGCGCCTGAGCACGCGGTATTGCTCGGTGGACAGACGGCGGCGCCAGTCGGCGCTGCTGTGATCGATCTCGTACGTTCTGGCGGGCGCCGAGCGCGCGCCAGCGCCCGCGAACGCGGCCGCCATCACACCGAGAAAATTCCGCTTCGTGCGTCTCATGATTTTCATCCGATGAACGCCCTCGCGCCGCGCCGCGTCCGGCCGGCGCGCCGTTCTACGTTTTGAGCCGGTAACCCGTCTTGAAGATCCACGCGACGATCGCGATGAACACCGCAAGAAAGACCAGCGTCATGCCGAAACTCACGCCGACCTGGACATCGGCGAGTCCGTAAAAGCTCCAGCGAAAGCCGCTGATCAGATAGACGACCGGATTGAACAGCGCGACGGTCTTCCAGAACGGCGGCAGGATGTTGATCGAATAGAAGCTGCCGCCGAGAAACGTGAGCGGCGTGACGATCAGAAGCGGAATGATCTGCAGCTTCTCGAAGCCGTCCGCCCATACGCCGATGATGAACCCGAGCAGGCTGAACGTCACCGACGTGAGCAGCAGAAACACGATCATCCAGACAGGATGATCGATTCTGAGCGGCACGAATAATCGTGCGGTCAGAAGAATGATCAGGCCGAGGATCACGGATTTGGTCGCCGCCGCGCCCACGTAGCTCAGGACGAGCTCGAAGTACGAGACCGGCGCGGACAACAGTTCGTAGATCGTCCCGGTGAATTTCGGAAAATAAATGCCGAAAGACGCGTTGGCGATGCTTTGCGTCAACAGCGACAACATCACGAGGCCCGGCACGATGAACGCGCCATAGCTGATGCCATCGACTTCCGGAATGCGCGAGCCGATGGCCGCCCCGAAGACGACGAAGTAAAGCGATGTGGAAATGACCGGCGACACGATGCTCTGCATCAGCGTGCGTCCGGCGCGCGCCATCTCGAAACGGTAGATCGCGCGAACGGCGTATAGATTCATTTGGTTTCCCTGACGAGGCTCACGAAAATGTCTTCGAGCGAGCTTTGCGTCGTTTGCAGATCCTTGAAACGCACGCCGGCTTCGTCGACGTGGCGCAGCAGCGCGATGATGCGGCCCGGCTCGTCGTGCGCGTCATACGTGTACGTGAGCTCGCCGCCGTCCGCTGAACGCGTGAGGCCGTAGGGCTCGAGCGCGCCGGGGATTTCCGCGAGCGGATGTTCGAGCTGCAGCGTGAGCTTCTTCTGCCCGAGCTTGCGCATCAGTTCGCGCTTCTCCTCGACGAGCACGATCTCCCCGCGATTGATGACGCCGATGCGGTCGGCCATCTCCTCCGCTTCCTCGATGTAATGCGTCGTCAGGATGATGGTCACACCGTTGCTCTGCAACTCGCGCACGAGGCCCCACATGTCGCGGCGCAGCTCGACGTCGACGCCCGCGGTGGGCTCGTCGAGAAAGAGGATTTCGGGTTCGTGCGCGAGCGCCTTCGCAATCAGGACGCGCCGCTTCATGCCGCCCGACAGCGTCATGATCTTGTTGTCCTTCTTGCTCCAGAGCGAGAGCGACTTCAGCACCTTCTCGATATGCGCCGGATTCTTCGGCCGTCCGAACAGGCCGCGGCTGAACGACACGGTCGCCCAAACGGTTTCGAAGGCGTCGGTGGTGAGTTCCTGCGGCACGAGTCCGATCATCGCGCGCGCGGCGCGATAATCCGTGAGGATATCGTGCCCGGCAACGATGACCTTGCCCGCGCTCGGATTCACGATGCCGCATACGGTGCTGATGAGCGTCGTCTTGCCCGCCCCGTTCGGGCCGAGCAGCGCGAAAATCTCGCCGCGCCGGATCTCCAGGTTCACGTCCCGGAGCGCGCGGAATCCCGACCCGTAGGTCTTGGACAGATTGGATACGGTGATGATGGTTGGCATGGCGGGACGATAGCAGATACCGGACGATCCGGCTCGGACGAAGGGGTCGTCCGTTCGGCCGATGTTCGGCACGCGCCGCGCTGCCTACAATGCACTGCTGAATGCCAGGAGCCACACGATGCTTTTCGAACAGATCCAGACCACTTGCCTCAACGACGCGGACCTGCCGTGGGTGCCGTTCACGCCGTACAGCGCGCGCGTGCTCGTCAAGTATTTCAAACTCGACCCGATCCGCGGCGAGGTCATCGCGCTGATGAAAGCGCCTGCCAAAGGGCAGATGCCCCGGCATCGTCATACGGGAACGGTGATCGTCTATACGGTCGAAGGACGCTGGAAGTATCGCGAGCATGACTGGATCGCGGAGCCGGGAAGCATCGTGTACGAAACGGCCGGATCGAGCCACACGCCCGAGGCGCTGCCAGCTGTTTCGGGCAGCGCGGATATCGTTACGCTCAACATCATCCAGGGCGAACTGCTCTTCGTGAACGACGCAGGCCAGGTGCTCGCCGCCGAAAACTGGCGGAGCGGCTGGGACCGTTACGTTGCCTTCTGTCATGCAAACGGCATCGCGACGCGAGATTTGACGGCTTTCGGGTAACGTCGCGGCCCGCGTCGCTGGTTAGAATCTTCCCTGGACGCGCCGTGCGCGCTTTCGACCATTTCCGTTTTGCCGGCCGCTCGCGCCGGCGCAGATCAAGGAGGAGCAGGACATGACCATTCAGACCGTCGGCATCGTCGGCGCGGGAACCATGGGCAACGGCATCGCGCAGGTCGCGGCCGTCGCAGGCTTCAAAGTGGTGCTGATCGACGTCACCGACGCCGCGCTCGCCAAGGGCGTCGCCGCGCTCACGGGCAGCCTGGAGCGGCTCGTATCGAAAGACAAGCTGGAGGCGTCGGCGCGCGACGCGGCGTTGAAGCGCATCGAGACCTCGACCGATTACGCGCGTCTTTCCGAAGCCGACATCGTGATCGAAGCCGCGACGGAGAACGTCGAACTGAAGAATCGTATCCTGAAGCAGATCGAAGGCGCCGCGCGCGCCGATGCGATCATCGCGTCGAACACGTCGTCGATCTCGATCACCGCGCTCGCCGCGACGCTCGCCACGCCCGAGCGCTTCATCGGCATGCACTTCTTCAATCCGGTGCCGCTGCTGCAACTCGTCGAAGTGATTCGCGGCGTGCAGACCAGCGACGAAACCGCGTCCGCGGTGCGCGAACTTACCGAGAAGCTCGACAAATCGCCGATCGGCGTGCGCAACTCGCCGGGCTTCGTCGTCAACCGCATTCTCGTGCCGATGATCAACGAAGCGTTCTACGTGCTCTACGAGGGCGTCGCGAGCGCGGAGGAAATCGACGCGGGCATGAAGCTCGGCGCGAATCATCCGATCGGCCCGCTCGCGCTCGCGGACCTGATCGGCCTCGACGTGTGCCTCTCGGTGATGGACGTGTTCCTCAAGGACTTCGGCGATTCGAAATACCGCGCGTGCCCGCTCTTGCGCGAACTCGTCTCGGCGGGACGCCTCGGGCGCAAGACGAAGCGCGGCGTGTACCGGTACGACTAAGCCGCGTCGAAATCGAGCACCGGTCCGGCGGGCACGATGCCCGTCGGATTGATCGTCCGATGGCTTTCGTAGTAATGCCGCTTGATGTGCTCGAAGTTCACGGTCGCGGCGACGCCCGGCATCCGGCAGATCTCGCGCACGTACGTCGAAAGATGCGGATAGTCCGCGATGCGCCGCAGATTGCACTTGAAGTGGCCGACATACACCGCGTCGAAGCGCACGAGCGTCGTGAAGAGACGAATGTCCGCTTCGGTAAAGCGCTCGCCTGTCAGATAGCGGCGCGTGCTCAGGCGCTCTTCGAGTAAATCGAGCGTCTCGAATAGCGGCGTCACTGCTTCTTCATACGCAGTCTGCGTCGTCGCGAAGCCCGCTTTGTAGACGCCGTTGTTGACCGTGTCGTAGATGCGCGCATTGAGGGCGTCGATCTCGTCGCGCAACTCGCGCGGATAATAATCGCCCGGTTTCGCGCCGATGCCGTCGAACGCGGAATTCAGCATCCGAATGATTTCCGACGACTCGTTGTTGACGATCGTCCCGCGCGTCTTGTCCCAGAGAATCGGCACAGTCACGCGCCCGGAATAACGCGGATCGGCGGCGGTGTAGACCTGATGCAGAAAGCGCGCCGCGTTGATCGGGTCCGGCACGACACCCGGCGCGTCATCGAAGGTCCAGCCGTTTTCCAGCATCAGCCAGTTCACGACCGATACGTCGATCATCCCTTCCAGCCCCTTCAACGCGCGCATGATGAGCGTGCGATGCGCCCACGGGCACGCGAGACTCACATAAAGGTGGTAGCGCCCCGCCTCGGCCTTGAAGCCGGTATCGCCGTCAGCCGTCACCCAGTTGCGGAACGCGGCGTCCTTGCGCACGAAGCGTCCGCCCGTGGACGACGTGTCGTACCACTTGTCCTGCCATCGTCCGTCGACGAGAAGTCCCATTTCGATGCTCCCTGTTTGCCGTGGCGCACGACACGCGCCACGGCATCGCTATGTATCAGTTGGATGAAGGCGCGCCGATGAAGCGCACGAGTTGCGCCATGGTCGCATCCGGCGCTTCTTCCATCAGCCAGTGGCCCGCGCCCGGCACGACCACGCCCTGCACGTTGGTCGCGACGAGCTTCGCCTGATCGATCAGGAACGTGCCCGATGCGCGTTCGCCGGTAAGGACGAGCATCGGCATGGCGAGCGGCGTTTTCGCGAAAGCGGCGAAGTCCGCCGCGTCTTGCGGGAACGCGTGAAAATATTCGAAGCCCGCGCGCATGCGGCCGTTGCGCGCATATTGCGCCGAATAATAGCGGCGATCGGCTTCGCTCACCGAACGCGCGGGATCGGCGGCGAAGTCGTTCCAGAAATGCTCGAAGAAGGTGCGTTCGCGTCCGCGCACGAGCTTTTCCGGCGTGTCGCCGTAGAAGTTGAAGTGCCATTTGTCGCGCAGGAGCCAGACTTTCTGCCAGTCGCCGACGCCGGGCAGAAACGCATCCATCAGCACGATGCTTTCCACTTCGTCGGGATACTGCGCCGCGTACGCATACGCGACCATCAGCCCGATGTCATGTCCAACGAGCTTCACCTTGCGAAACCCGAGCGCCCGCACCATCGCGTGGATGTCTTGCGCGAGCGTTTTCTTGTCGTAGCCGGAAGCGGGCATCGCCGAGCCGCCGGCGCCCGGCAGATCGGGCGCGATCACCACGCGCTCGCTCGCGAGACGCGTCATCAGCGGCTGCCACATGTGGCTCGTTTCCGTGTAGCCGTGCAGGAGCACGACGGGTGTCGCATCGCCCTGCCCGGCTTGCAGATAGTGCAGTTCGACGCCGTTCGCGTCGATCGTGCGCGACTGGATCGCGCTCGCGGCGGCGGACGGTTGCGGCGCGCGCGGCGTGTTCGCGGCATGCGCGAGCGGTTGCAGGGCGGCGGCGGCCAGCAGCACGCCGGCGGCGCGGCGCATCGTGTGAAGGAAGGCTTTCATCGTTCAGCTCCATCGAAGGTTGGTTGGTTCGATGAAGCTCATGTTGGACCGCCGCGCCGGTTTTGCCGTACGATCCGGACGATGAACTCGTTCGATGGAGTCGAACATGTTGTCAGAGGACGAACTCTCGCTGCTCGACGCGATCCGCGAAACCGGCAGCCTGTCGCGCGCGGCGGCGCGGCTCGGCAAGGCCCCGTCGACGGTCTCGCATGCCGCACGTCAACTGGAAACGCGCTTCGACGCGCTGCTGTTCGACCGGCGCCGCTATCGCCTGCAGTTGACGCCCGCCGGTCATCTGCTCGCCGACGAAGCGTCGCGCCTGATGCTCGATGTGTCGCGGCTCGCGCAGCGCGTGAAGCAGATCGCGAGCGGCTGGGAAGACCGGCTATGGATCGTCTGCGATGAAATCCTCGAATTCGAGACGCTGCTGCCGGTCGTGCAGGCGTTCGATGCGCTCGACTCCGGCGTCGCGCTGCGCATCACGCACGAAGTGCTGAGCGGCACGTGGGAAGCCCTGCGCGACGGCCGCGCGGATCTGATCGTCGGCGCGACCAACGAGCCGCCCGCGATTCCTGGCCTGCGCTGGTTCGAACTCGGCGTGATGCAATGGGTGTTCGCGGTGTCGTCGCGGCATCCGCTCGCGAAGGTGGACGGGCCGCTCAGGCGCGAGCAGATCGCGGCGCATCGGGCGGTCGTCGTCGCGGATTCGTCGCGCTCGGCGGGCCGCGCGTACGGCGTGCTCGGCGGCCAGGCCGCGTTCGCCGTGCCGACCATGCGCGCGAAAATCCTCGCGCAGCGGCACGGGCTCGGTACGGGCTGGGTGCCGCGGCATCGCGTGGAAACGTTGCTCGCGCGCGGCGAACTCGTCGAAAAGGAAACCGCCGATCCGCGCGAGCCGAACGTTCTGTATGTCGCGTGGCGCGGCGATCACGAAGGCCGCGCGCTGCAATGGTGGACCGAGCAACTGCGCCAGCCGCGCCTCGCGAAACGTCTCGTCGACGGACTGGACGCGTTTGCGTAAAACCCGGTTACAAATTCGCCGCCCGCCAGGCGACGGGAATCGCCGCGCCACTGCGTTCAATGTCTCGTCGCAACCTGAACCGACGGGACACATCATGAGAAAAACACCTTCGCCGCTGCGCGCGGCGCTTTCGGCCGCCATGCTCGCGCCGGTCATCGCGGTTTCATTCGCCGCCCTGCACAGCGCCCCCGCGCACGCGCAGGCCATCATCATCGCGCCGTCCGCACCACCGCCGGCCCGCGTCGAAGCGCCTCCGCCCGCGCGCGCCGGTTACGCATGGGACCCCGGCCACTGGCGCTGGGCGCATGGCGGCTACGTCTGGGCGCCGGGACACTGGCGGCCGGTGCGCGCGGGGTATCGCTGGATTCCGGGACACTGGGTGCAGCGCGGGCCGAACTGGCGCTGGGTCGAAGGGCACTGGGCGTGACCGCATCGAACCGGAGTGGCTCATCATGCTGAAGACATTGCTCGCCGCCGCGCTGGTCGCGGCGACACTGGCCGGCTGCGTCGTGTATCCGGCTCGGCCTGTCTACTATCGCGGGCCGGTCGTCGTTTACTGAGGATGCGGGCGAAGGCGTCGATCCGCCTCGCCCGCGAGCAGTCCGACATGCGCAACGAGACCCGACACCACATTGAACGAAGAAGAAGATCCGGACACCGCGCTCATTGCCCGCGTCGGCAATCGGGAGGCGGGAGCCGTGCGCGAGATGGTCGCGCGCAAGCTCCCGCGCATCGTCGCGCTCGCGGCGCGCATGCTCGGCGACCGTGACGAGGCCGACGACGTGGCCCAGGAAGCGTTCCTGCGCATCTGGAAGATCGCTCCGAAGTGGCGGTCCGGGTCGGCGCGCTTCGATACGTGGCTGCATCGCGTGACGCTCAATCTTTGTTATGACCGTCTGCGGCGTCACCGGGAGACCAGTGTGTCCGATGAATGGCCGGAGCAGGCCGATCTCGCGCCCTTGCCCGACGAGCGCCTTGATACGGCGCATGCAAACGCGCGTATCCGACGAGCGCTCGCCACGTTGCCCACGCGTCAGCGCGAAGCGCTCGTGCTGCAGTACTACCAGGAACTCCCGAACGCGGAAGCGGCGGCGGCGATGGGCGTGAGCGTCGAGGCGCTCGAAAGCCTGCTCGCCCGCGCGCGGCGCAATCTCAGGACCGCGCTCGCGAATACCGGCGGCGACGCTCCGAAGGAACATCGATGACCCCCGAACGATTCCGCCAACTCACCGAGACTTACGGCGCATCGCCGGAACGTTGGCCCGCGGGCGAACGCGACGCAGCGCTCGCGCTCGTGCATGCGGGCGACGCGCAAACGCTCGCCGCGCTCGCCGAAGCGCGCGCGCTCGACAGCATGCTCGATGCACACGCCGTCGCCGCGCCGAGTCCGGCGCTCGCGCGGCGCATCGTCGCGTCGGCGCCGGCGCAACCCGCGCGCGCGTTCTGGCGGCGTCCGCGCATCTGGTTCTCGGGCGTGGGGTTCGTCGGCGTTGGCGCGGCGGGCGTCGTGGCGGGCGCACTGCTGGTTTCGCTGCTCGCGTCCGCGCCGGGCGACAGTGCGCACGGCGGCTGGTTCGAGCAATCCTATTCGGGCACGGCCTTCGGCGGCGCCCCTTCCGACTGGAGCGATCAATGAGTCCACGCACGCTGAAGACGCTCGCGGCGGTGTCGCTCGTGCTGAATGTGTTTCTGATCGGATCGATCGCGGGCGGCGCGTATCGATGGTTCGCGCAGCAGCGCACCGAAGCGGCGCAGCAACGCGGTATCCGCTTCGCCGCCGCCGATCTCTCCGCCGAGCGCCAGCGCCAGTTGCGCGACGCGTTGCGCGAGACGCGCCGCTCGAGCCTGCCGCTGATCCGCGATGCACGCGACGGACGTATCGATCTCGCGCAGAGCCTCGCGGCGCGCGATTTCGACCGCAAAGCGCTCGACGATGCCCTCGCCCGCACGCGCCAGGCCGATGCCGCTTTGCGCGCGCGCATCGAAGGCGCGGTCGCGGACTTCGCGTCGACGCTCACGCCCGACGAACGGCTGAAGCTGGTCGCGGCGATGGAACGTTACGGTCCGCTGCGCGCCCTGCCACCCGACGCACGGCCCAGGCCATGAATCGCGCGACGGATTTTCCGCCCACCCGCGTTTAACCGGCATCGAGCACTTCGGAGCACGTCATGGCCATCGCGCCGTCACTCTCGCCTGCCGCCATCGCGGTGAACCGCTTCGGACTCGGCGCGCGTCCGGGCGAGCCGCTGCCCGCCGATCCGCGCGGTTGGCTCGCGAACCAGGCCGATCCACGCGCGAGCACATATCAGCCGATGCCGCCCGCGCTGAGCGGCCAGCCATCGAGCGCAGCGCTCGCCGTGCGTTTCGCCGAGCGCCAGCGCGCACTGCGCGACGCGAGCGACGCCGACAAGCCCGCCGTGCGCAAGCAATACAGCGAGCAGATTCGCGACGCCTACCGCGATGCCGTCGATGCGCGCGTGACAAGCGCGCTCACGACGACCACGCCTTTCATCGAACGCCTGGTGCATTTCTGGGCGAATCACTTCGCCGTGTCGATCGAAAAGCCGCCCGTCGCGATGCTCGCCGGATCGTTCGAGAACGAAGCGATCCGCCCGCATGTGCTCGGGCGCTTCGAGGACATGCTCGTCGCGGCCGAGCGGCATCCGGCGATGCAGATCTTTCTGGATCAGGCGCGTTCTATCGGACCCGACAGTCCCGCCGTGATGCGCAATCCCGACAAGAGACGCGGGCTCAACGAAAACCTCGCGCGCGAGATCATGGAACTTCATACGCTCGGCGTGCGCAGCGGCTACACGCAGGCCGACGTGACCGAGTTCGCCCGCGCGCTCACCGGCTGGAGCCTCGGCGCGATGACGGCGACAGCCGCGAACAAGCCCAATGATCCGACGCCGCCCGGACAGTTCGTGTTTCGTCCGCGTCTGCACGAACCGGGCGTGCGCACCGTGATGGGCACGCAATACGCGCAGGCGAACGAAGCGCAGCCGCTCGCCGTGCTGCACGATCTGGCCAACGCGCGCGCGACCGCGCATCACGTCGCGGAGAAGCTCGCGCGCCATTTCGTCGCCGATACGCCGCCGCCCGCGCTCGTCGACCGGCTCGCGAACGTCTTCAACGATACGGGCGGCGATCTGCCTTCGGTTTATCGCGCGCTGATCGATGCGCCCGAAGCGTGGCCGCCCGCGCCCGCCAAGTTCAAGACGCCGTGGGACTGGACAGTCTCATCGCTGCGCGGGCTCGGCCGTACCGATCTGCAAGGTGTGCGCGCCGCGCCGCTGCTCACGCAACTGGGCCAGCAGGTCTGGCGTCCCGGCTCGCCCGCCGGTTACGACGATATCGCCGCGAGCTGGGCCGCGCCCGATGCGCTCGTGCGCCGCGTCGAGCTCGCGCAGCGCTTCGCGGCGCGCGCGGGCGACCGGCTCGACGCTCGAACGCTCGGCCCGCAACTGCTTCCCGGTGCGCTGTCCGATGCGACCGCGAATGCCGTGTCACGCGCCGAAAGCGCGCCGACCGCGCTCGCGCTGCTGCTCGTGTCGCCCGACTTTCTGAGGAGATGAACCCATGCTGACGCGCCGCCAATTCCTCTGGTGCGCGGGCGCGAGCGCCGGCGCGATGCTCGTCGCGCCGCGGCTCGTGCTCGCTTCCGCCGACACCGAACGGCGCTTCGTGTTCGTGATCCAGCGCGGCGCGGCCGATGGGCTGAACATCGTCGTCCCTTACGGCGATCCGGCTTACGCGACGCTGCGCGGACCGCTCGCGATCGACGCATCGGGCGCGACGAAGCTCGACGGCATGTTCGCGCTGCATCCGTCGCTTGCGCAGCTCGCGCAGATGTATCGCGACAGGCAGGCGCTGTTCGTGCACGCGGTCGCGTCGCCGTATCGCGAGCGCTCGCACTTCGACGGCCAGAACGTGCTCGAAACCGGCGGCAACGCGCCGTATCGCCTGAAGGACGGCTGGATGAACCGCCTTCTTTCGATGCTGCCCGCGCTGCATGCAAACGGCAGCACCGATGCCGTCGCGTTCGCGCCGACCGTGCCGCTCGCCTTGCGTGGCCGCGCGGACGTGACGTCGTACGCGCCGTCGTCGCTGCCGCAGGCGCCGGACGATCTCATCACGCGTGTCTCGCAACTCTATGCGGGCGATGCGCAGCTCCATCCGCTCTGGGATGCCGCGATGCAGGCGCGCGGCCTCGCCGCCGATGCGGGTGCGCGTCAGGACCCGGCGAGCCTCGGCAAGCTGGCGGCGGGCTTTCTGAGCAAGCCGGACGGCCCGCGCATCGCGATGATCGAAACCGGCGGCTGGGACACGCACAGCGCGCAGAATCCGCGTCTCGCCGCGCAGCTCAAGGCGCTCGATACCATGCTCGCCGCCCTGCGCGACGGACTCGCCGAACATTGGGCGAACACGACCGTGCTCGTCGCGACGGAGTTCGGCCGCACGGCGGCGGCGAACGGCACGGGCGGTACGGATCACGGCACGGCATCGGCGGCGATGATCGTCGGCGGCGCGGTGGCGGGCGGGCGTGTGATCGGGGACTGGCCGGGGCTTGCCAATGCATCGCTCTATCAGGGGCGCGATCTCTCGCCGACGATCGGGCTCGATGCCGTCATCGCGAGTGCGGCGGGCGAGAGCTTTGGCATCGATCCGGAGCGCGTCGGTGCGACGCTGTTTCCCGATTCTGGCAGCCAGCGGTTGGGGCAACGTATTCTGATCGGCTGAAGCGTAAGCCAGGGTTTTCGCCGGTCCCGTGTTCGTGTCGGTTTGTTAGCGTTGCCCCTGTGCGGGGCGGCAGTCACTTTCTTTGCTGCTGCAAAGAAAGTGACCAAAGAAACAGCTTGTCCCAGCCGGAACGCTTCATACCGGCCGCGGCACAGGCGCACATTTAGGGCACAGCAGTAGCGAGTGCCCTCGTAGGTCCAATCGGGCTTGGACCGCGCACGGTCTGACAAGCTATTCGTTTTAGGGCGCGGGTTCAGCACCAAAGAGTTCCGGCACAGCGCTGCGCGCTGCCGTGAGGTCTGCAACGGAAACCAACGAGAAAAGAGAAACGCCGAAGCACGCGCAGACCCTATGTACCCATCGGCCGCGAAGCGGGCCGGAGCTATTTGGTGCTGAACCAGTCTGTTCTGTGGCGCGATGTGACAGACCGTGCGCGATCCAAGCCCGATTAGGCCTATGAGGGCACTCGCTACTGCGGTGCCCAAAACGATCGCCTGTGCCGCGGCCGGCATGAAGCGCTTTGGATGGGGAAAGCTGCTTTCTTTGCCTACTTTCTTTGCAGCAGCAAAGAAAGTAGGTGCCGCCCCGCACAGGGGCAACACTAATAGACCAACACGAATACGGGATCCGGCGACAAACCCAAAGCGCACCACCCGCCCTCAACCCTTCGACAACAACACCGCGACATGCGTTGATCCAGTCTGCTCGGCGATATCCTTCGCGGTCATCCCACGATCATCGCGCAAATCGCGTTGCGCCCCGCGCGCAAGCAGCATCGACGCGGTCTCTTCCTGATCGTATCCCGCAGCCCACATCAACACCGTCAGGTGATTACGATACGCCGCGTTCACATCCACGCCCGCATCGAGCAGGCGCTGCACGACCGCCGTGTGCCCGCGCCCGGCCGCATACTCGATCGCAGTCTTGCCAACGCGGTCCGTCGCCGCGGCATCGGCATGATGCGCAAGCAGCAGCGCGGCGATTTCATCGTTGCCGGTGAAGGCCGCGGCCATCAGCGGCGTGATGCCCTGCACGTCCGCCTGACTCACCTTCGCGCCGCGCTCGATCAGCATGCGCGCCATCGGCGCCTGGCCCTTCTTGCACGCGCTGATGAGCGGCGTGTCGCCGATGCGGTTGCGCGAATCGATCGCCGCGCCGTCATCGAGCAAACGCGTGACGGCCGCCTGATCGCCCTCGCGCGCGGCGGATAGCAGGCGTTCGTTGAGCGCGTACGCATCGGTCTGCGCGTGCGCGGTCATCGAAAGCGTCAGTGCGAACAGCACGCAACGGAGTGTGTTCACGCTCATTGCAGATTCGCGATGTAATTCGCGAGATTTTCGATGTCGGCGTCGGTCAGATTCTTCGACACGCTCGTCATGTTGCCCGCGTCGTTGGTGCGCTTTCTGTCGCGGAAATCCTGCAACTGCTTGACGATGTACGGATACTGCTGCCCGGCCACGCGCGGAATTTCGTTTTGCCCCGCGAAGCCGCCGAGATGGCACATCGTGCAAAGAATCTCTTCGGACTTCTTTCTGCCCGCTTCCACTTTCACCGGATCGGCCTTGAAGTCGGTGGCGATGGGCTTCTGCGCGGCGAAGTAATCGGCGAGGTCATGCATGTCGGCGGGCGTGAGCGTCTCCACCATCGGCGACATGCGCGGGTCACTGCGGCGGCCCGCCTTGAAATCGCGCAATTGCAGATAAAGATAGCGCGACGTCTGTCCGGCGAGCGATGGATAGTCGCCCGTCGTCGAGTTGCCGCCGAGACCGTGACAGGTCGTGCAGATCGCCGCCTTCGCCGCGACCGCCGGCGAAGCGGCGCGGGAGAAGGACGGCAGCGACAACAGCGCGCACGCGACGATCCACAGCACGTACACGAGCCAGACGCGCAGACGTTTCGAGCGCACCGTCATCAGGGCAGCGCGAACACGAGCAGGCTGTTGCCGCGCTTGAAGTCGAGCTGCGTGTTGCCGCCCGCCGCGACCGCGATGTACTGCTTGCCGTTCACCATGTACGACACCGCCGGCGCATTGACGCCCGCGCCGCACTGGAACTCCCAGAGCTTGCGCCCGGTTGCGGCGTCGAAGGCGCGGAACAGCCCGTTGCCTTCGCCGTTGAACACGAGCCCGCCCGCCGTGGCGAGCACGCCGCCGATCAGCGGCTGGTCCGTCTTGAAGCCCCACGCGATCTTGCCGGTATCGACATTCACCGCGACGAGCCGGCCCCATTGCTGCTCGGACGGAATCGTCTTGAACGCGCCGCCGAGCCACAGCTTGCCGCCGGGATACGCCGCTTCCTCGACCTGATACGTCATCGGCTGATGCAGGTTCGCGGCGTAGGCCATGCGCGTCTTCGGGCTGAAGGCCATCGGCGACCATTCGACGCCGCCGTTCGCGCCCGGCAGCATGCGCGCGCCGGTCGGCGTCGGCAGGGTCCAGACGCCTTCCTGCGGAATCATCGCGTCGGAAATGCGGATGATCTTGCCGTCGCGGCGGTCATGCACATAGACGAAGCCGGTCTTGCCGCCGTGGATGATGCCCGGGATCATCTGTCCGTTCTTGTCCTTCACGTCGATGAGAATCGGCGGGCTCACCGCGTCGAGATCCCACACGTCGTGCGCGATGTACTGGGAATGCCACTTGTACTTGCCGGTATCGAGCTCGATGGCGACGAGCGAATCCGTATAGAGATTGTCGCCGGGACGAATCGCGCCATACAGGTCCGGCGATGGGTTGCCGACCACGAAATACACCGTGCGCGTCTTGCGATCGACCGCGGGCGCCATCCACACGCCACCGCCGAGCGTCTTGTTGAAGTCCGTGCCCTTGTCCGCGAGCGTCTTCTTTTCGGCGGCGATATCGCGTTTCATGTTGCGGCCGACAGCATCGTTCTCGGCCCACACGCCTTCGCTGCCCGTGTCCGGGATCGTGTAGAAGGTCCACAGCAACTGGCCGGAATTCGCATCGAACGCCTTCACGAAGCCGCGTATGCCGTATTCGCCGCCGTTCGTGCCGATCAGCACCTTGTCGTCGACGACAACCGGCGCCATCGTCTCCGAATAGCCTTCTTCGGGATCGGCGATCTGCGTCGACCACAGCACGTTGCCGGTCTTCGCGTCGAGCGCGACGAGCTTCGCGTCGAGCGTGCCCATGAAGAGCCGGTTGCCCGAGATCGCCACGCCGCGATTGTTCGGGCCGCAGCAGAAGGTCGTGACCGGACCCATCTTGTGCTTGTAATGCCAGAATTCCTTGCCCGTCACCGCATCGATCGCGTAGACGTGGTTGTACGACGTGGTGAGGAACATCACGCCGTTCGAGACGATCGGCGCGGTTTCCATCGACTCCATCACCGCCGTCTGGAAGATGAACGCGGGCTTGAGCTTCGCCACATTCGATGTGTTGATCTGCGTCGCGGGCGCATAGCGCGTTTCGGCATACGATCCGTTCGAATGCAGCCAGGACGCGCTGTCGCCCGCGGCGCCGTCGAGCTGTTGCTGCGAGATGGGCCGCAGCGAACTCGGGACTGGCGAAGCCTGCGTCGTGTTGGCGTTCTGGATTTCTTCGGCGGCTTCGATTCCGGGCGATGTCACGATCCCGAAAGCACCGATGGCAACAATGAGCGGAACGAGCGAGGTACGGGAAAAACCGGCCATGTCAGTCTCCCAAATCGTTCTTGTGTCGGCCTCGTGGTGCGCGGCGGAACATTGGCTGCTCTCTTCTGCGCCCGCAAAAAAGCATAGGCAATTTAAAAACGCATTTCCAGAAACATCGAAAGGTTGGGATGAAGGGTATGTCAGGGGCAGGCGTGCGACGATTTTTAGTAGTATGGATTGGAGTGCCGTTATGATTGCGCCCGTCATGCCGATAGCAGCTTGCCGTATCGCCGGCTTTCGCTTATCGCTTCTTCATCTTCCGTTGCGCGCCATGTGTTGACGTTTTCCTTTCGCGTCGCATCGATATTCACTTTCATCCGGACGCACCATGCCAATCCCATCCAACGGGCAGCCGAATCCGAATCCCCGCCAGCCGGTGGATATCGCCCGCATCCTGCTGATCATCACCATCCTGACCGCGCTCACGGTCGGCAGCCTCTACATCCTGCGCCCGTTCCTGCCGGGCCTCATCTGGGCGACGACGATCGTCGTCGCGACCTGGCCGCTGATGCGCGGCGTGCAGCGCCGCTGCGGCAACCGCCGCTGGATCGCGACGACCGTGATGCTGCTCTTGCTGCTGATCGTGATCGTGCTGCCGCTGTATCAGGCGATCTCGACGCTCGCCCTGCATGGCGGCGAGATCATGGCGGCCGTCAAGAGCCTGCCGAGCTACGCATTGCCGCCGCCGCCGGGCTGGATACACGATATCCCGCTCGTCGGCCAGCGCATGTCGACGGAATGGCAGACGCTCTCGGATGCGGGCCCCGGCGGCATGCTCGCCAAGCTCGAACCTTACGTGACGATCGCCGCGCGCTGGATGCTCGCGCATGCCGCCGTCGTCGGCGTGTTCGTGATGCACATGGTCATCACCATCATCATCTCCGGCATTCTGTACATGAACGGCGAAGCGGCGGGACGCTTCGTCGTGCGCTTCGCGACGCGCATCGCCGCGCAGCGCGGCGCGGAAGCCGTGAAGCTCGCCGGCCTCGCAATCCGCGCGGTGGCGCTCGGGATCGTCGTGACGGCGGTGACGCAGTCGGCCTTGGGCGGCATCGGGCTCGCGCTCGCGGGCGTGCCGGCAGCGGGCATCATCACGGCCATCATGCTGATGCTGTGCCTCGCGCAGATCGGCCCGCTGCTGCCGCTCCTGGGCGGCGTGGCGTGGCTCTTCTGGCACGGCGCGCATATCACCGGTTCGCTGCTGCTCGTATGGTCGATCATGATCGCGATGCTCGACAACTTTCTGCGGCCCATTCTGATCAAGCGCGGCGTGAATCTCTCGATGCTGCTGATTCTTTCCGGCGTGCTCGGCGGCATGTTCGCGTTCGGAATAGTCGGATTGTTCATCGGACCCGTTATTCTCGCGGTGACGTCGACGATTTTGAATGCGTGGATCAACGAGCAGCCGCCGCTGCCGCAAGTCGAAGCGATAAGCACCGACGAAGCCGCCAAAGCCGCGTCCACACAGGGTCTTGCAGATGCATCGCGACGCCGGACTTAACTGATAAATATATTCATGTTTTGTCGCATTTGATTGCGACAATCAGATTGGACTTAAATTGAGAATTCGGATTCTTACGAAAATGAGATTTTCTCCGAGTAAATGCCGCGTTTCATAGGAATTCGAAGATGGCTATCCGTTACAATGCAATCCTTTGTTATTTGCCCGATTGAGGGCGTAGGGGATTGACCATGTCTCTGCGCGACGTGGACGCCATCGATTACATCGGAGTGAACATTCTCTTCAGGCGCGTATATGTCGGGCTCTTCGACGAGCTCGACTGGCGCGATGAACGAGAACATCAGGATTTGCTCACGAAGAAAATCGACCGCTACATCCGGTATATCCGCTCAGGTAAATTGCTGTTGAATTACCCGAAAGTGCGCGGCTATGAGATCGTGGTGGAATACGTGTCGCACCATCCCATGACGCCCTCGGCAGTCGAGTTCTGGAAGTCGCGCGAGCGCTTGCTGCATGAAGCCGGCTACGCGGTGCACATTCGCGGCGTGGATGTGCGCCATGCGCTCGGCATCAGCGTCGACGAACCGGAGCACGTCAATGCCGAGCCGGTCGAGCCGCCCGCGCTCGAAGTGCTCGATCCGGACCCGCTCACACAGCAACTGGCGGATGTCTCCGATATCTCGTATCTTCCGCCCTTGACGCCCGAGCGCCGGCCGCACGCGCTGCCCGTGCTCAGGCGTCTTGCGATGCGACACGCGACCGGTTAGCGGACGGAATCGCTCCTTAAAAAAGCGGCGAGGCTCATGTGAGCCTCGCCGCTTTTTCTTTGCGCATTACATCACTTCGCGCCGCTCAACGCCGATGTCGCGACCGACGGCACCGAGATGCCGTTGGCGTTCGCATACTGCACCGCCTGCGTGAGCGTCTGCACCAGCGACTGCAACTGTCCCGGCGCGGATTGCGCGATGTAAGTCGCCGCCTGCGCCGTCGCCGGATTGGAGCCGGCCTGCAGAAGCGAGGACATGTTCATCGAATTCGTCACCGCGCCCAGATTCGATTGCAGGCCGGCGTACTGCTTCACGCCCTGGCCCAGCGACGCGAGGCCATCGCTGAAGGTCTGCTTGCTCGTGGCGGTCGGCGGCGTTGTCGAGCCATTCGACAATGCCTGCAACAGCGATTGCGAGACGCTCTGCTGCGTGCCGCCGAGTTGCGACAGCACGCTCGTGCTCGGCACGCCGCTGCCACCCGATGCACCCGACAACAGTCCCGCCGCCGATTGCGCCTGACTCGCGACGCTCGACATGCCCATCGCCGAAGCGAGGCTCGATTGTCCGGACAGCACCTGCTGATTGGCGCCGAGATAGCCCTGCACGAGCGAGCTCATGGCCGAAGGCTGCGCCGCGCCGTTCGCGCCAGTCGCCACATCTGACTTGCCGCTGCCGAAGCCGAATTGCTGAAGATTGATCTGTGCATACGATGCGGCCGGCGCGATCAACGCGAATGCGATGCCGGCCGACAGAAGCGCGCGCCGTGACGTGCGGTTCGGCATGGTGTTTCCTCCTCTTGAATTGTCCGATGATCAGTGAGCCCTTTCGACCATCGGCCATTTCGACGGTTCGCCGCAGAAACATTTGCTTGCGAATTCCGTCAGGAGAATCAGGCGCCCAGCGCCGCGAGCGGATGCATCTCCCTGCGCCACGGCGACGAGAGAAAGTGCTGCACGCGCTCGGCGCGCACTTGCGAAAGTGTCGTCGGTGCGAAACGCGGGCGCTCGTCCTTGTCGATGATGAGCGCGCGCACGCCTTCGACGAAATCGCCATCGTCGATCGCGCGATACACGACGCCCAGTTCCATGCGGAAGCAGTCCGCCAGCGTCATCTGACGGCCGCGCAGTAGCGCGTGATATGTGACTTCGAGCATCGTCGGCGAGTGGCTGGCGAGGGTGGCGAGCGTCGCGCGCGCCCAGTCCGATTCGTCCGCCGCCAGCGACGCCGCGATGCGCTCCGCGCCGCCCGTCGCGCACGCGGAGAAATGACGCCTGATCTGCGCGCGGATATCGTCGAGTGGCGCGTGGCGTTCGATATTCGCGCCCGGCACGAACACGCGTTGCAGTTGCGTCATTGCGTCGCGCGCATCGTCCCAGCGCAGCGCTTCGAGGCGCTGGACGAAGCCGCGCAGCCACGTCGACGGCACGCACGCGTCCGCGAGCCCGACGCGTTTCGCATCCGCGCCCGAAAGACGCGTGCCCGTCAGTCCGACGTAAAGCGCGAGATCGCGCGGCAACACGCGCAGGAAGTGCGTCGCGCCGACATCGGGCAACAGGCCGATACGCGTCTCGGGCATCGCCATGCGCGTGCGCTCGGTCGCGATGCGCAGCGCGGCGCCTTGCGCGAGCCCCATGCCGCCGCCCATCACGATGCCGTCCATCAGCGCGATGACCGGCTTCGCAAACCGATGCACGGTGTAGTCGAGCCGATATTCGTCGATGAAGAATTTCAGCCACGGCGTGTCGTGATGCGGATCGTTGCGCGCGGCGTGATACAGATTGCGCACGTCGCCGCCCGCGCAAAATGCCTTGTCGCCCGCGCCGCGCAGTACGACCGCGGCGATCGAATCGTCCTCGGCGCAGCGGGCGAAAATATCCGTGAGGAGCGCGATCATGTCGTGCGACAGCGCGTTCAACGCGTGCGGACGGTCGAGCGTGACGATCGCCACACGGTTGATTATCGCGAAGCCGACTTCAGGCGCGTCGCGCAGCAAACCTTGCGTGCTCATCATCAGGATTCCTTTGCTAGTCGGCCTTACTGGTCTGCCGCAGCTCCGGAAAATCCTCTTCCCAGAACTCGAACTCGCCGCGCGCGCCGTCCTGCGTGCGCGCGATTTCCTGTCGGCGCAGATCGACGCGGCGGATCTTGCCCGAGATCGTCTTCGGCAACTCCGCGAATTCGAGGCGGCGAATGCGCTTGTACGGCGCGAGCCGCTCGCGCGAGAACGCGAACACGCTCTTCGCGAGTTCAGGGCCGATCGAATAGCCGTGGCGCAGCGTGACGAACGCCTTCGGCACCGAAAGACGCAGCGGATCGGGGCTCGGCACGACGGCTGCTTCCGCGATCGCTTCGTGCTCGATCAGCACGCTCTCCAGCTCGAACGGGCTCAACCGGTAATCCGACGACTTGAACACGTCGTCCGCCCGGCCCACATAGACGAAATAGCCATCCGCGCCGCACGCCGCGACATCCGAGGTGCGATAGAAGCCGCCGCGCATCGCGTTCTCGGTGGCCTTCGGGTTGTCGGCGTAACCGGTCATCAGGCCGAGCGGCGGCGGATCGAGCGCGAGCGCGATCTCGCCCTCCTCCGCCGGATTGCCGTCCGGATCGAGCAGCGCCACGCGATAACCCGGCAGCGGACGGCCCATCGAGCCCGGCACGAGCCGCTGGCCCGGCGTGTTGGCGATCTGCGCGGTGGTTTCGGTCTGGCCGTAGCCATCGCGGATCGGCACGCCCCACGCGGCCTGCACGCGCTCGACGACTTCGGGATTGAGCGGCTCGCCCGCGCCGACGATCTCGCGCAGCTTCACCTCGTACGATGCCAGCGGCTCCTGCACGAGCATGCGCCACACGGTCGGCGGCGCGCAGAGCGTCGTGACGTCGTGCTTCACGAGCACATCGAGCGTGCGGGCGGCATCGAAACGGCTGAAGTTGTAGATGAACACGCATGCCTGCGCGTTCCACGGCGCGAAGAAACAGCTCCACGCGTGTTTCGCCCAGCCAGGCGAGCTGATGTTCCAGTGCACGTCGCCGGGCTGCAGGCCGATCCAGTACATCGTCGACAAATGGCCGACCGGATAGCTCTGATGCGTATGCGCGACGAGCTTCGGCTTCGACGTCGTCCCCGACGTGAAGTAGAGCAGATACGGATCGTTCGCATTCGTTTCGGCATCCGGAGCGAAATCGGATGATGCATCGTAAGCGGTCTCGTACGCGAGCCAGTCGCCCTGCGCGCCGCCCACGGCGATGCGCAATCCCGGCATGTCGATGCCGTCGAACTTCTGTGTCTCCGCCGCATCGACGATCACATGCTGCACGCCGCCGAGCGCGATACGGTCGCGCAGGTCGGCGGGTGCGAGTTGCGTCGTCGCGGGCAGGACGATCGCGCCGAGCTTCATCGCGGCGAGCATCGTTTCCCATAGCTCGACGCGGTTCGGCAGCATCAGCAGAATGCGCTCGCCGCGCTTCACATTCAGGCCGCGCAAATGATTCGCGACGCGCGCCGAACGCTCGCTCATCTGCGCGAACGACAGGCGCGTCTCGCCGCCGCCTTCGTTGACGATATGCAGCGCGGGTGCATCGTTGCCGCGCGCCATCGGATCGAAATAATCGAGCGCCCAGTTGAAGCGGTCGAGCGACGGCCACTTGAACTCGCGATACGCGGTGTCGTAATCCGTGCGATGCGCAAACAGAAAGTCTCGCGCTTCGATGAAGCTGCTGGCGTCGTTCATTGCGTCTCCGTGTATTTTTTTAGCGCTGTCAAACGTTGCGCGCGATCACCATGCGCTGCACTTCGCTCGTGCCTTCATAAATCTGCGTGATGCGCGCATCGCGATAATGACGCTCCACCGGATAATCCTGCAAATAACCGTAGCCGCCGTGAATCTGGATCGCATCCGAACATACGCGTTCGGCCATTTCCGACGCATACAGCTTCGCCTGCGACGCCTCCGACAGACACGCGATGCCTTCCGTGCGCATGCGCGCCGCGTGATGAATCAGGAGGCGCGCGGCGTTGATCTGCGTCTGCATGTCGGCGAGCATGTTCGCGACCGACTGATGCTCGTGGATCGGCTTGCCGAACTGCACGCGCTCTCTTGCATACGCGCGTGCCGCATCGAAGGCCGCGCGCGCGATGCCGAGCGCCTGCGCCGCGATGCCGATGCGCCCGCCTTCCAGATTCGACAACGCGATCTTCAGACCCTCGCCGCGCTTGCCGAGCAGATTCGCAGCGGGGATCGCGCAATCGTCGAAGGTGATCGGGCAGGTGTCGGAGGCGCGGATGCCGAGTTTGTGCTCCGGCGCGCCGACATTGAAGCCGGGCGTATCCGTCGGCACGATGAACGCCGAAATGCCGCGCTTGCCGAGATCGGGATCGGTGACGGCGAAGACGATCGCCACGCCCGCGCGCTTGCCGTTCGTGACGAACTGCTTGCTGCCGGAGAGAACCCACTGACCGTCCTTCTCGACGGCGCGCACGCGCAGATTGTTCGCCTCCGAGCCCGCCTGCGGCTCGGTCAGGCAGAACGCCCCGATGATCTCGCCACTCGCGAGCCGCGGCAGCCATTCGGCTTTCTGCGCGTCGGTGCCGTACGCGAGGATCGGCCCGCAGCCGACGGAGTTGTGCACGCTCATCAGCGTCGCGCACGAGGCGCAGCCGGCGGCGATTTCTTCCATCGCGAGCGCGTAGGCGGTGTAGTCGCTGAACGTGCCGCCGAGTTCGGCAGGCACGATCATGCCGAGCAGGCCGAGCTCGCCCAGTTGCCGCACGACGGCGTCGGGGATCGCGCCGTCCTTGTCCCACTGGCCTGCGCCTGGCGCGAGCACTTCGGTTGCGAACTGGCGAGCCGCGTCGCGGATCATGCGCTGCTCTTCGGTGAGAAATGCGTCGATCATGTTTCGATTTCGGTGATTAGGGCTGGGCGGCGAGCCTCGCGGCATCGATCGTTTAAACTTTCTGGCCGCCGCATGCCCGGTCGATGAGGCGCGCGTGGGCCGGCTCAGCACGAGTCTAGGCAATCGCCGGACGTTAGCCGATGCCCAAAACGATCACGCTAACTGAGCGCTTTGGCCACCTAGTGACAACCCCAAGTCCGAAAAAGAAGATCGAGCGCGACTCGATTTCCGTCAGTCTCGTCGAGGCAGCGTTGCATTGCGCCGAGGCGCGCGGCGTCGCGCGCGAGAGCTTGCTGGCCGCGGCGGGCATCGCGCCGGCGACGCTCGAATCGCCGCGCGCGCGCGTGTCGCCGGTGCAGTACGGCAAGCTGTGGAACGCCACCGCCGATGCCCTCGACGACGAATTCTTCGGCCAGGACGCCCACCCGATGCGGCGTGGCAGCTTCGTGCTGCTGTGCCACGCCGCGCTGTCCTCGCGCGACGGCGGGCAGGCGCTGGCGCGCATCGCGGGCTTCATGCGGCTCGTGCTCGACGAACTGAGCTTCGAGCCCGACATCGACGAAAAGCGCGTGCGCATCTGGCTCGATGACAAGGGCGCGCAGAAGTCCATGTTCGCCTACGCGACGGGTTTCATTCTTGTGTATGGGCTGCTGTGCTGGCTGGTCGGGCGGCGCATTCCAGTGCTCGCCGCGCATCTGCGCTGCGCCGAGCCCGCTGCCCGCGACGAATATCGGCTAATGTTCTGCGATGACCTGCGTTTCGACGCGCCGCGTTCGTTCGTCGACTTGTCCGCGGACTGCGCGACGCTGCCGGTCGTGCAGACGCCCGCGACGCTCAGGCGCTTCCTGAAGGACGCACCGGCGAATTTCATCGTGAAATATCGCAATCCGGACTCGCTCGCGGCGCGTATCCGGACGCGTCTGCGGCAGACCGCGCCGACCGACTGGCCCGAAGCCGAGAGCATCGCGGCGGCGCTGAACATGGCGGAAGCGACTTTGAGGCGGCGGCTGAAGCAGGAAGGGCTGACCTATCAGACGATCAAGGACGCGCTCAGACGCGATCTCGCGATCGCCCGTCTCGCCCACACGCAGCAGACCATTCCGCAGATCGCCGATGCGCTCGGCTTCGCGGAACCGAGCGCGTTTCGCCGCGCGTTCCGAAAGTGGACGGGCGTGCGCCCCGCGGACTACCGCCGGGAGGGCTGACTGCGCGGGCGCATCGACGCTGCTATATTGAATTGACCATGACTTTGCATCACGGAGTGCATCATGACGAAAGCCAGCCGGGATGAACGTCCGAAGCAGGATCAGCCGAAACCGGATAGCGAAGAGGACTTGCTCGACGAAGCGCTGGAAGAAACCTTTCCCGCGAGCGATCCGATCGCCGTGCATCCGGAGCCGGACCTCCCGAAGGACGGCAAGAAAAAGTAGTTATTCGCCCGCCTCGGGCTCGTCCGGGCTCGACAGCAGCACCACCAGCTTCTCGACATGCTGATGTAAAAGCTTCACGTGCTTGTCGATCTGTTCGAGACGGCCGGTCAGGTCGGCCTTCGCCGCCTCGCTCATCCGATCAGAAGCGATCAGATCGTCCACCTTCGGCTGCATCGCGTCGACCTGCAGCAGGCCGAGCTGGCGCTCCAGCCGGCGCAAATCCTGTGAAAGCAGTTCGCGATTCTTGCGGAAAAGCAGATCGCGGCGATTGACCTCGGCCTGTTGCTGGGCGAGATCGGCGACACGGCGCGTCGCTTCCGTCTGCGACAACAGCGGCTCCGGGCCGCGCAGCACCGAGCGCTTCGGCGCAGGATGCGCCGTGCCGCGAAATACCGCCATCGGCGTTTCCTCGTCGATGGCGCGCTGCACGTCGCGCGGGACTTCGCTCGCGGCGCGGCGCTCGTCCATCCAGTGCGGCGGCAGGCCGGTCACGAGTTCGATGCCGCGCACGAATTCCTCATTGAAATCGCGTTGGCCCGCGACGATCAGCTTCATGAACGTCGGCGAGAAATTCATCATGCGCGCGAGGCGTCCGGCGCCTCCAGGCGTTCCGACCAGAACATTCAGGTTGGACCGCCAGACAACGAACAGCGTTTCGTCGAAATCTTCCATGAACAGGCTCCAGGCAGACCGGCGCGCCCGATTGTGCGCGCCGGCGTTGCGCGCGCGAAATCCGCGCGCATGCATATCCGGTTCCCGAATATCGCTGCGCACCTCGACCGGTGCGCCGTCCACATACCGCATAAAACACCATACTAACGTCGTCGGCAAGCCTGGCGGACAACAGCGTGTCCGCCGATGGCGCGCGCGCGACAGAACGCCTGCGTCGACACGGCGCGCGCGCGGCCAGCCGGCTTACGGCTCGTTGCGCAGATACCCTTCCTTGGAAGGATCGAGCATCCGCCACGAAACGATGAGCGAGATCGCGCACATCGCCGTCACGTACCAGAAAAACGTCGACTCGCTGCCGACTGACTTCAGCTTCAGCGCGACGAATTCCGCCGAGCCGCCGAACACCGCGTTGGCGACCGCATACGACAGGCCGACGCCCAGCGCGCGCACTTCCGGCGGGAACATTTCCGCCTTGATGAGGCCGCTGATCGACGTATAGAAGCTGACGATCGCGAGCGCGATCACCACCAGCACGAACGCCATGACCGGGCTCGTCACGCTGGAGAGCGCGTGCAGCAGCGGCACCGTGCAGAGGGTGGCGAGCGCGCCGAACCACAGCATCGATGCGCGGCGGCCGATGCGGTCCGACAGCGCGCCGAACAGCGGCTGCAGCAGCATGTAGACGAACAGCGCGGCGGTCATCACGTTGCTGGCGGTCTTCGCGTGCATGCCCGCCGTGTTGACCAGATACTTCTGCATGTAGGTCGTGAACGTGTAGAAAATCAGCGAGCCGCCCGCCGTGAAGCCCACCACGGTCATGAACGCGCCCTTGTGCTGCATCAGGCCGGCGAGCGTGCCCGCTTCCTTGCGATCGCGCGTTGCGGCGGTCGACGTTTCCTCGAGCGAGCGTCGCAGATACAGCGAAACCAGCGCCGCGCACGCGCCGATGAAAAACGGAATGCGCCAGCCCCACGCCTTCAGTTCTTCCGTCGACAGGAACATTTGCAGGATCACGAGCACGAGCAGCGCGGCGAGCTGGCCGCCGATCAGCGTCACGTACTGGAACGACGCGAAAAAGCCGCGCCGGCCGCGCAGCGCCACTTCACTCATGTAGGTGGCGCTGGTGCCGTACTCGCCGCCCACCGACAAGCCCTGGAACAGGCGCGCGATCAGCAGCAGGAACGGCGCCCACGCGCCGATCGACGAATAAGTCGGCAGGAACGTGATGACGAGCGAGCCGCCGCACATCATCAGCACGGAGATCATCATCGCGTTACGGCGGCCGTGCTTGTCGGCGATACGGCCGAACAGCCAGCCGCCGATCGGGCGCATCAGGAAGCCCGCCGCGAACACGCCCGCGGTGTTCAGCAACTGAACCGTCGGGTCGCCGCCCGGGAAGAACGCCGCCGAGAAATACAGCGCGAGGAACGAGTAGATATAGAAATCGAACCACTCGACGAGATTGCCCGACGAGGCGCCGACGATCGCGAAAACGCGGCGCCGGGTGTCCTCGGGGGTATAAGCGGGAATGTCGGTCATATTGTTCTGAGCTCTTTGGTCACGGGCTGGGTGGCATGTGCCGGGGCGCGTGACCCCGGCTCGGGCGCTCTTGGCGGCGTTCGGGCGCAAGTTTATACGAGGGTTCGGACGAAAGCGCGCGATCGTGGCGTGCGAAAGACGGCGCGCCGCAGTCGGGAAAACCGCGTTGCCGCGCGCTCGCGCCGCCTGCGCCGAAGCGCACGAACGCGTGCTCAGGCTTGTCGCAGAAGCGTTCGCCGGCCTTGCTGCCGGGCTGTGAAAGTGTCCGACGCGATCGCTCGATTAGTCTGTCCGTGTTGCGTAGGTAATTACCCTTAAGAGGGATTTTGTCGACTATTTATCGATAAAGTCTCATGACCACGATTCGTATCGACGAGAACCGCATGAATTCGCATCAACCGATCATCCTTGACGCCGCGCTCGCGTCGAAGTTCGCGCGGGTCGCGCTCGGCCACCTGACGCGCGAATATCCGAACAAGCTCGATCACGTCATGGCGGCCGAGGCCGATGTGCAGAGCCCGCGCGCGCTGCATCCGATCTTCTATGGCAGCTTCGACTGGCATTCGTGCGTGCACGGCTACTGGCTCATCGCGCGGCTTTATGATCGCTTTCCCGATTTGCCGAAAGCGCCGCGCATTCGCGCCGTGATCGACGCGCATTTCACCGACGCGAACGTCGCGGCCGAAGTCGCATATCTGCGGCGCCCCGCCGCGCGCGGCTTCGAACGCCCGTACGGCTGGGCGTGGCTGCTCGCGCTCGCGGGTCAGTTGCACTCGATGCAATCCGCCGACGGCGCACGCTGGGCCCGCACGCTCCAGCCGCTCGCCGACGCGTTCGTCGCGCGCTTCGAGGAATTCCTGCCGAAGTCGACCTATCCGCTCAGGGTCGGCACGCATTTCAACATGGCGTTCGCGCTGACGCTGGCGACCGGCTACGCGCGCGTCGTGCGGAATGCGGCGTTCGAGCGCCTGCTCGCGGAGACGGCGTTGCGCTGGTTCGAGAAGGACGAAGGCTGTCAGGCGTGGGAGCCGGCGGGCGACGAGTTCCTGTCGCCATCGCTGATGGAAGCCGTGCTGATGCGCCACGTGCTGCCGGGCGAGCGCTTCGTCGGCTGGTTCGACCGGTTTCTGCCGCGCATCGCCGCGCGTGAGCCCGCGACGCTCTTCGCACCCGCCACGGTCACCGACCGCAGCGACGGCAAGCTCGCGCACCTCGACGGCCTGAACCTGAGCCGCGCGTGGTGCCAGCGCACGATCGCGCGGGCGCTGCCGGCGGGCGATGCGCGCATCGCGGTGCTCGAAGCGGCCGCGCACGAACATCTGGCGTCGGGCATCGCGCATGTCGCGGGCGATTACATGGGCGAGCACTGGCTCGCGACCTTCGCGCTGCTGGCGCTGGAAGCCTGAAACGTCTCACACGCGCGGCTGAAACGCGATCACGCTCATGCCGATGAGCGCGATCACCGCGCCCGCGAGATCCCACGCCGTCGGCCTGATGCGGTCGACGGCCCAGAGCCACGCGATCGCCACGCCGATATACACGCCGCCATACGCCGCATAGATTCGCCCCGCTGCGGTGTCGTGCAGCGTCAGCAGCCACGCGAACAGCGCGAGCGACAGCGCGCCCGGCACGACGAGCCACGGCGAGCCGCCCTCCTTGAGCCATCGATAGGGGAAGTAACAGCCGGCGATCTCGGCGACCGCCGTAATGACGTAGAGCGCGAATGTTTTCATGACGCGCATTATCGACGCTGGTCTGGAGTTGCGTGGACAATGACGCCCTTGTCACGAACCATCGGCCCGAACACCTTGCAGACGCCCCCACCCAACGATTCGACCGATCACACCGCGCTGCCCGTGCAC
Organism: Caballeronia pedi; assembly: GCF_001544915.2. Taxonomy (GTDB): domain Bacteria; phylum Pseudomonadota; class Gammaproteobacteria; order Burkholderiales; family Burkholderiaceae; genus Caballeronia; species Caballeronia pedi. Next base: position 363,903 of record NZ_FCOE02000005.1, read on the forward strand.
TGGCACAAGCGCGTACTGACGCTCGCCTTCCCGATCGTCCTCGCGAACCTCACGCAACCGATTCTCGGCGCCGTCGACACGGCCGTCGCCGGGCATCTCGACGGACCGCAGTATCTCGGCGGCGTCGCGCTCGGCGGGCTCGTGTTCAGCTTCGTGTTCTGGGGCTTCGGCTTCCTGCGCATGGGCACGACGGGCCTCGTCGCGCAGGCGTTCGGCGCACGTGACGGCGGCGCCTTGCGCGCCAGCCTGCTGCGCGCGCTGCTGCTCGCGCTCGCGATCGGCGCGGCCGTGCTGGCGCTGCAAGTGCCGATCATCCGCTATGCGCTCGTCGCGCTGGGCGGCAGCGCCGCCGTGCAGGACACCGCGAGCGCGTATTGTCATGCGCGCATCTGGGCCGCGCCGTTCGCGCTCGGCAATTACGTCGTGCTCGGCTATCTGCTCGGCTGCCAGCGCGTGCGGCTCGCGCTCGTCACGCAGATCGTCATCAATCTGGTGAACATCGTCGCGGTGCTGCTTTTCGTGTATCGCTTCGGCTGGGGTATCGCCGGGATCGGCGCGGCGACCGCGTTCGCCGATTTCTGCGGCTTCGTGCTCGGCCTCGCGATCCTGTGGCATCAGCGGCCGCGCGGACTCGGGCCGCTCGCGCCGCGTTCGCTGCTCGATGCGCGCGCGCTCAGGCGGCTGGTCGCGATCAACCGCGACATCTTCATTCGCACGATCTGCCTGCTCGGCTCGTACGGCTGGTTCGCGCATCTCGGCGCGCGCGAGGGCGATGCGGTGCTCGCCGCGAACGCCGTGCTCCTGAACTTCCAGACCTTCATGGCGTTCGGGCTCGACGGCTTCGCGCACGCCGCCGAGGCGCTCGTGGGCGCGGCAGCCGGCGCGCGCGACCGTTACGCGTTCCGTCAGGCCGTGAAGATCACGATGTTCTGGTCGGCGATCGGTGCGGCCGGCTTTTCGATCGTCTACTGGATCGGCGGCGAATGGATCATCGGCGGACTGACCGATCAGGCCGTCGTGCACGCGACGGCGATGCGTTATCTGCCGTGGGCCGCGATCCTGCCGCTGGCGTCCGTCGCAGGCTTTTTGCTCGATGGCGTGTTCATCGGCGCGACGCGCACGCACGAGCTGATGAAGGCGATGGCCGTCTCGCTCGCGGTGTTTCTGCTTGCCGCGTGGGCGCTTGCGGGATCGCTCGGCAATCACGGATTGTGGCTGGCGTTGACTCTTTTCATGGTCGCGCGCGGCGTCACGCTGGCGGTGCAGGTGCCGGCGATCGAGCGCGCGGCGTGCGCGCCCGACGCGCGCTGATTCACTGCGTGTTCGGTTTCAGGGCGGCGAGGCCATCGAGCAGCGCCTTGTGGAATGCGGCCGGGTCCTGCATCTGCGGCGCGTGGCCGAGTTCCGGAAACTCGACGAGCTTCGCGCCTTCGATACGCTCCTTCGCGAGTTTCGCGAGATCGGGATAGCGGCCGAGCGTCGGACGAATCTCCGGCGGCGCGAAGTCCTTGCCGATCGCGGTGTTGTCCTTGTCGCCGATGAGCAGCAGCGTCGGCGTTTTCAGTTGATCGAACTCGTAGACGACTGGCTGCGTGTAGATCATGTCGTACAGCAGCGCCGAATTCCACGCCACGATGTCCTTGCCCGGCCCGCGATACATGCCCGCCAGCATCTGCACCCACGGTTCATAGTCGGCGCGCCACTGCCCCGCGTAATACGTGTTCGTCTCGTAGCGGCGAATGCCGTCGGCGCTCGTTTTCAGTTCGCGCGCGTACCAGTCGTCGATCGAGATCGACGGCACGCCCTTCGCCTTCCAGTCTTCGAGACCGATCGGATTGACGAGCACGAGTTGCTCCGTCTCGCGCGGGTACATGAGCGCGTAGCGCACGGCGAGCATGCCGCCCGTCGAATGCGCGATGAGCGTCGCGCGCGATACGCCGAGCGCGGCGAGCAACGCATGCGTGTTGCGCGCGAGCTGCTGGAAGCTGTACTGGTAGCGCGCGGGCTTTGTCGACATGCAAAAGCCGATCTGATCCGGCGCGATCACGCGATAGCCCGCATCGGTCAAGGTCTCGATGGTCTGCTTCCACGTCGCCGAACAGAAGTTCTTGCCGTGCAGGAGCACTGCGGTGCGGCCGTTCGGGTGCGGCGGATGCACATCCATATAAGCCATCCGCACCACCTGCCGCTGCGACGTGAGCGCGAAACGCGCGACCGGATACGGATACTCGAAACCCTGCAACTCGGGACCGTAGGCGGGACCATCGCTGGCGGGTTGCGTGGCGTCCTCGGCTTGCGCATGACAGGCGAAAAACATCGCGAACGACAACGCCAGGGATCGAACGACGGATGGCTTGCTACGCACAAGGTTCATATGAGATTTCGAGATGACGTCGGCCGACGCATTCTAGCGCGCCTGAATTTCACGCGTGTCCGGGCGCTCGCAGCGCTTATACTTTGCGCCCCGATCGTCTCGAGGACTTTCCACAGCATGTCATTTCGCATCAAGGCTTTCGCCGCCGCGCTTCTCGGCTTCGTGTGCATCAGCGCATCCGCGAGCGACTGTCCGCAGTTCAGCCCGAACGGCCGCGCGCCGGTCGTCGTCAATTCGAAGATGCGCGCGGCGACGCAGGAAGTCTGCTACACCGACTTCGCGCTGCTTCATTCCGGGCTCACCAAAGGGCCGCTCTGGTCGGCGGAGCATCTGACGGCGCGCAGCGTCGAGGACGCGAAGGACAACACGCGCACCAATCGCTTCTTCGTCGAAAAACGTCTGCCGCCCGGCGAGAGCGCGCAGCTTTCCGATTACAAGAAGAGCGGTTATGACCGCGGCCACATGAGCCCCGCTGGCGATCGCGCGAGCAAGAAAGGCATGGCCGAATCGTTCTCGCTCGCGAACATCGTGCCGCAGGACCCGTCGAACAATCGGCGCATCTGGTCGCGGATCGAACAGGCGGTGCGCCGGCTGACGGAAGAATCGGGCGAAGCGTATGTCGTGACCGGGCCGCTCTTCTCCGGACGACAGTTGCAGACGATCGGCGAATCGCGCGTGTTCGTGCCGACGCAGTTGTACAAGGTAGTCTATTTGCCGCAGCGTGATGTCGCGTTCGCGGTGGTGGTCGAAAACACGCCGACGAACACGTACACGATGAAAACCGTGCGCGAACTGGAATCGATGAGCGGTCTCGCGTTTCCCGGCATCCCGGACGGACTGAAGGACAAGCGACCTGGAGGATTACGAGGTGTTTAAGCCATTTGCGAACGATACTGATGTGCTGAACATCGCGGGCGACGCGGTCAGCATCGAAAACGGCATGAAGCGTCTGACGATCAGCGGCGATCTGACGATTGCCCGCGACAAGGCCGGACTCGCGAACGCGCTTGCGCTGCACAAGGCGCTCGGCGCGATCGTCGAAGCCTTGCAGAGCGATGCGTCGCTGCCCGCGAAGCTGCCTGACGAACCGAACGCGCCGTCCGGCACCGCCGACAATCCGTTCATCTGAAGCGGCGGCCGTAACAGAGCCCTGCGGAGAAGCGAAGTGATCGAATGCCATGTGGGACCGAGTCCGCTCGGACACATTCTGTATCGCGCCGACAATGACTGTCTGACGGGACTCTTTTTCGTCGGACAGAAGCATTTTCCTGCCGGTCTCCCGGAAGCGGTGCTGTCCGACACGCCGCCCCGCGCGCGCGTGATCGCGCAGGCGCAAGAGCAGATCGGCGAGTACTTCGCCGGGGCGCGTCAGGAATTTTCGGTCGCGCTGCAACTCGACGGCACAACGTTTCAGCGCCAGGTCTGGGATGCGCTGCGGCAGATTCCTTTCGGCGACGCCTGGACCTACGGCGATCTCGCGCGACGGCTGGGTTTGCCCGCGGGCGCGTCGCGTGCCGTTGGCGGCGCGAACGGGCGCAATCCCGTCGCGATCATCGTGCCGTGTCATCGCGTGATCGGCGTCGATGGTGAACTGACGGGTTACGCGGGCGGCGTCGAGCGCAAGCGCCATTTGCTCACGCTGGAAGGCGGGCCGGGGCGCGAGCAGCTCGCGCTCTTTTGACAGGTCGCGTTCGACGCAATACGTAAAAAAGCCCGCGAACCGGAATGGTTCGCGGGCTTTTTTGTCGATGCCGTGCTTCGGCGTATTACGGCGCGAGCGTCACTTCCACGCGACGATTTTCCGCACGGCCTGCAATCGTTGCGTTCGACGCGATCGGATTCGCCTTGCCGAATCCCTTCATCGCGTAATTGTCGGCATTCAGGCCGTGACCCTTGAGGTAGTCGAGCACAGACTGCGCGCGACGCTGGGACAGACCGACGTTATACGCATCCGGGCCGGTCGAATCCGTGAAGCCTTCGACCGTGACGGACGCAAACTTCGCGCCCTTCGAGTCAACGACGAGCTTGTCCAGAATACGCTTGGCGTTCGGCGTCAGGGCAGCGCTGTCGAACGCGAAGTTGGTCTTCTCGTCCAGCGTGATCTTGCGCGGTGCCGGGGCCGGGACCGCCGGCGCGGGAGCCGGCTGCGGTTCCGCCACCGGCGCGGCGGGCGCCGGCTGCGCCGGCGTCGCGCAGTTGAAAATTACGCTGCGCGGATCATTGGCGGCCTGCGTGCCAGCGAGCGTCTGGAGCAGATTCACGTTTTGATTGCCGCACATCTTCTGGGCGGCAGCCATACAGGCGCTGCCACTCCCGAACACGCCGTAGCATTCGGCGCGATACGCCTTCTGGCCATCCGCCGTTTGAATCGTACTGATATTGAAAGCCGGTCCCGTGGTGGACGAGCAACCCGCCAGTGCAGCAGCGGCGATAAGACTAACGGCAAGGGTTTTCGTGAGCATCTTGGTGTTCATGCGAGTCAATGTGAAAGCGCGAAGCCGCTGAAAGCGCGCCTCATTCCAGGCCCGGGCTCATGCCCAAAGGCTGCGGGCAGATTCATGGTTCGATTTCGGACGGTCTTATCCTTCGATAAGCAATCCGAAAGCCGCCGGATTGTAGCCCGACGATTTGCGCAACTTAAGCGGACAACTCCCAAATCGAAGATGCATTTGCCCAACGGTGCGCAATTCGCGGATCGCGTTCTGCTGCTCCAATTGATAGGTCGTCGTCTGGGTTTGCTGCGCGCGAGCAAATACATTGCGCGTTTTGAATAAGCGCCTGATATTACGTTGCTGAAACAGCGCAACGTAATAAGTCATCTGCTCGACGAATTACGAAGACTCGCAACCGTAACGACCCATTGCACACGATCGATACTGCTTATTCACGCGCAATAAAACGCGCGGATTCAAATCATGGGCTTGCGCTTTGAACGGTCTTGCAGAGGCGATTCGCTCGCGCTGCGCATCGGGTCGATCGGCTTGAGGATGCGCGAATCGCCCGGCTCGGCGGGCATGCGCGAGAAAATGTCGCGGTCGGCGCGGAATTCGAAGGGCACAGCCGACAGAATGCGCGCGTCGGCCAAAGGTTCGAGCGCATGAACCGGCGCGGCGGCCGTGGCAAAAAGGACAAAAAAGCTGGCGGCGAGCGCGAGGGCGCCCGGCATCGAGTGCGAACGTTGCATGACGAGGAGAAGGCAAAGTGGGCGCGCGAGCGCCGGGATGGATCAGCCGAAGGAGACACACGGCGTCCGTGTACAGCATGAAGCGTCATTTCAACAGCACGCGCGCCGCTTGCCCATGAGAGTGTTCTCAAAGATTTCCTGTTCGCGAGCAGCGACTCTCATTCGTCGCGACGACCGGGCGTGAAAAATGCTCGGAAGATACGTTCATTCGCGCACGAGAAAGCGCGCGACGGCTCTGCGGCAGCATCGACCGGCACGGCGGGCAGCCCAAGCCTGCCAAGAGTCAGCCATAATGCGCGTTCGCAAAAACGCCCGAACGCCCAAGTAAAAACGAAAATGCCATGAATCAAGACGATAACCACTCGACCGGTCAACCGAGGCCGCCCGCGGCCAACGACGGCAACGTCACGACCGGCGTCGCGGGCCTGGATGACATCCTGGGCGGCGGCCTCGTCGAAGGCGGCCTGTATCTGATCGAAGGGATGGCGGGCGCGGGCAAGACGATTCTCTCGTCGCAGATCGGCTTTCACCGCGTGGCGCAGGGCGACATGGTGCTGTACATCACGCTGATCGCCGAATCGCACACCAAGCTCCTGTCGCATCTGCGAGGACTTTCGTTCTACAACGCCGACGCCATCTCCGACCGGATGCTGTTCGTCTCCGGCTATCACGAACTGATGCGCGACGGCCTGTCAGGCTTTCTCGCGCTGATCGCGTCGACCATCAAGACGAGCCGGCCGCGCTTCATGGTCATCGACGGCTTTCGCAGCGCGCGCGAATTCAGCTCGACGGAACTCGAGCTCTCGCAATTCATCCACGAACTTTCGGCCTTCGTGAGCGCGGCGCGCTGCACGACGCTGATCCTCGCGCCGCTGTCGGGCAACGAACCGCATCCGGAACACACGCTCGTCGACGGGCTCATCGAACTGAACCGCTACAACACGGGCATGCGGCGCGCCCGCGAGATCGAAGTCCACAAGCTGCGCGCCCGCGATCATCTGCTCGGCAAGCACTTCTTCAAGATCACGGAAGCCGGCCTCGTGACGTTTCCGCGCATCGAGGCGTCGCCTGCCAACGAGCAAAGCGCGCCACCCGATTTCAAGAACAAGCTCGCCTTCGCGTTCCCCGATTTCGACCAGATGCTCGGCGGCGGCGTCGTGCGCGGCTCGACGACCACGCTCATCGGGCCATCGGGGATCGGCAAGACACTGCTGTCGCTCAAGTTTCTGCAGGCGGGCGTCGATCGCGGCGAGCGCTGCGTCTATTTCGGCCTCTACGAATCGCCCCAGCGGCTGCTCGCCAAGGCGCAGTCGGTCGGCACCGATCTCACGCCGGCCGTGCAGGACGGACGTCTCAAGATCCACTGGCATCCGGCCGTCGAACTGGCGATCGACGAACTCGCCGTCGAACTGGTGAACGCGGTCAAAAACGCGCAGGCGTCGCGGCTCGTGGTCGACGGCATCGACGGACTGCTTCAGTCCGCGAACCGCACCGAGCGCGTCGGGCTCTTTGTCAACGCGCTCACGCACCGGCTGCGCGACGCGGGCGTGACCACGCTCCTCACCGAAGAACTACCGCTCTACGGCGATTCGACCCTGCCCGCGACGCTGCGCGCGTCCGCGATGACGGAGAACATCGTGCTGATGCGCTATGTTGAGGCGAACTCCGCGCTCTATCGCATGGTGTCGGTGGTCAAGCAGCGCGAAGGTCCGCACGATTCGGCCATCCGCCGGCTCACGATCGATTCGCGCGGCCTGCATCTCAGCGAAGGCTTCATCGGCCCGACGGGTCTGCTGTCCGGACACCCGTCGGCTGCGCCCGCGCTCTCTGTGTCGGACCCCGGCGCGCGCGCATGAAAAAAATCCTCGTCGTCGACGATGAATTCGACATTCTGACCACGTGGCGGCTCGTCCTCGAAATGGAGGGCTACGAGGTTTCGACCGCGTCCAACGGACGCAGCGCGCTCGACGCGGTGCGCGCGAATCCGCCCGCGCTCGTCATCACCGACTGGATGATGCCGCACATGGACGGCGTCGAGCTGATCCGCAATCTGGCCAAGAGCGACGGGCTCGCGAACGTGCCCGTGATTCTGATGAGCGCCGCCGCCAATGCGCCCGCGCTCGAGCATCCGCACGCGCAGTTCCGCCGCAAGCCGCTGTCCATCGACGATCTGATCGCCACGGTCAAAAGCCTGATCGGACCGGCGTAACACGCGCTGGGCACGCGACGTGCTGCACAGGTGCGCTCCGGCGCAACCGGACTTACGAGAAACCGCTCAACCGAAAGGGAGGCACCATGGTGCAGGATCAAGTGGAAGGCGCGGCGCAAAAGGTCGTCGGCAAGGTGCAGGATGCGGTCGGCGCACTGACGGGCGATGAAGCCACGCAAGCCGAAGGCAAGGTACGGCAGGCGTATGGCACCTTTCAGCAGAGCTACGGGCAGACCGTCGACAACGTGCGCCTGGCGGTCGCGAGCCAGCCGATTCAGGGCGTGCTGATCGCGGCGGCGGTCGGTTTCGTGCTCGGCGCGTTGTGGAATCGCGATCGCTGATGTCGATGCGCGGCTCGCCGCACGTTTGACGAATCGACGCAAGGCCGGCTCGGGAAACCGCGCCGGCCTTGTCGTTTCATGGCGTCTCGCGCGCGACGCCCAAAATTGCCGCGGTCCGCGCGCAACCGATGGCGAGCGCGACGGCCGCGACAGCAAGCGCGCCGTGCGTGCCATTGAACGCCGCCGTGGCCGCGAGGCCGCATGACGCCAGGCCGCTCAGCAGGCTCGCGACGGGCACGCCGGCACGGCCGCCCATTGCGAGCGACAAGTGCGCGCCGATGAGCGCCACCATCGCGACGACCGACACCACGGCCAGCGACCCCGATTGCACCCCGAGCACATAGGCGAGCGCCGCGCACGCGCCGGCGCACACGAGATGCAGTGGCTGAAGGTTGACGCTTTCACGACGACGCGCCCACGCGCCTGCAAGATGAACCAGCGCGGCAACGGCGCCGCCCGCGAGCACCGCGTACGCGCTGTTCGAGCTGGGCAACACCCACGCGACGAACGCGACCGTTGCGAACAGCGTCTGCGTCGACGTGTTCGCCGCGCTCCGGCCGAAGCGAAAGCCGACGCATCCCGCGACGAACGCAAGCAACAGCGCGATCGCACCCGACGCGCCGCTCGCGCCACACGCCACGATGAGCACGGCGCCGGCCGCCCACAATCCGCGCGAACGCGCCGCGTCCGCGCGCATCGAAGCGCCCGCCGACAGCGCCGCGAGCACGCAGAGCGCGCCGGCCAGAGCATCGGACATAGGTTGCTCCCTCAGACGGCCAGCACGTTCGACAGCGTGCCGATGCCCGCGATCGACACATCCACGCGCGCGCCGTCCTTGATCGAGCCGACGCCAATCGAGGTGCCGCACGCGATCACGTCGCCGGGCACGAGCGTCATGTCCTGCGACAGCAGGCTCACCTGCTCGGCGGGCGAGAAGATCATGTCGTCGAGCGGATAGTTCTGGCGCTCGACGCCTTCGAGCGTCGTCACGACGTTCGCTGTGCGCCAGTCGAACCCGGTCGCGATGGAAGGCCCGAGACACGTGAACGTATCGAAGCCCTTCGAGCGGCACCATTGCGCGAAGTTGGGATCTTCCTGCAACAGCTCGATCGCGGTGACGTCGTTCACGCATGTATAGCCGAAGATCGCCGCTTCGGCCTCTTCCACCGACGCGCCGCTCACCGTCTTGCCGATCACGATGCCGAGTTCGCCCTCATACGCGATCTTGCCTTGATAGCTCTTCGGCCGGCGGATCGACTCGTGCGGCCCGATCACCGACATCGGCGGCTTGATCAGGAAAAGCGGATGCTGCGGCGGCGCCTTGTCGAGCTTCTGCGACAGCGCGTAGTAGTTGTTCCACAGCGCGATGACCTTGCTCGGCTGGCACGGCGCGAGCAAGGTGAGATCGTCGGCGGCGTAGGAGATGTCGGTCGGGCGCGGGTTGTCGAACATCGTGCCGTCGTGCTGCACGACGCGGCCCGAATGCTGATCGAGCGTGCCGAAGCCGATGCTGCCGGCGCCATCGCGAAAACGAATCCAGTGTGTCAAGTGTGGCTCCATGTTTAAAGGAGCGCGGGCGTACATGGCCCGCGCTCTCGTCCCCTCCTCCTGAAACTCAGATCAGGCCCGCGCCGCGCGCTCACTGGTACTGCGTTCCTCGCGCGCCCGTCTCCTGAACGTGACGGTCCACGCCGCCTCCTTTCGAGGCGGCGGACGTGTGCGCGTTTCAGACGGCTTTCAGATGGCGCCGAGGCTTCTCAGCGTGGCGACCTGTTCGGGCGTGTAGCCAAGTTCGGCCATGACTTCGTCGGTATGCTCACCGAGCAGCGGCGAGCGCTCGACCTCGGTGGGGCTGTCGGACAGCTTGATCGGATTGCCGACCGTGAGATATTTGCCGCGCACCGGATGATCCACTTCGACGACCGTGCCGGTCTTGCGCAACGACGGCTCTTCTGCGATTTCCTTCATCGAGAGAATCGGGCCGCACGGAATGTCGTGCTTGTTGAGGATTTCCATCGCCTGGAACTTGGTTTTCGACATCGTCCAGCGCTCGATCTCGGCGAAGATGTCCTTCAGATGCGGCAGGCGCGCGTTCGGCGTCTTGTAGTCCGGATGATCGATCCAGTCCTCCTTGCCGATCACCTTGCAGATTTCGCCCCACACCGGCGCCTGCGTGATGAAGTAGATGTACGCATTCGGATCGGTTTCCCAGCCTTTGCACTTGAGAATCCAGCCCGGCTGACCGCCGCCCGATGCGTTGCCCGCGCGCGGCACCGCTTCGCTGAACGAGCCGTTCGGGTATTGCGGATATTCCTTCATCACGCCGGTGCGTTCGAGCCGCTGCTGGTCGCGCAGCTTCACGCGGCAGAGATTGAGCACGCCGTCCTGCATCGCGGCGAGCACTTTCTGGCCGCGCCCGCTCGTGTTGCGCTGATACAGCGCCGTGACGATGCCGAGCGCCAGATGCAGACCCGTGCCCGAATCGCCGATCTGCGCGCCGGAGACGACCGGCGGGCCGTCGTCGAAGCCGGTGGTCGAGGCCGCGCCGCCCGCGCATTGCGCGACGTTTTCGTAGACTTTGCAATCCTCGTACGGCCCCGGCCCGAAGCCCTTCACGGAGGCGACGATCATGCGCGGATTCAACTCCTGGATACGCTCCCACGTGAAGCCCATGCGATCGAGCGCGCCCGGCGCGAAGTTCTCGACGAGCACGTCGCATTTCTTCACGAGCGTCTCGAGCACCTTCTTGCCCTCGGGATTCTTTGTGTCGATGGTGATCGAGCGCTTGTTGTGGTTCAGCATCGTGAAGTAGAGGCTGTCGGCGTCGGGAATGTCACGCAGTTGTTCCCGCGTGATGTCGCCCGCGCCCGCGCGCTCCACCTTGATGACGTCCGCGCCGAACCACGCGAGCAATTGCGTGCAGGTCGGGCCCGACTGAACGTGCGTGAAATCCAGGATACGCACGCCGTCCAGCGCCTTGCCAGAAGTCTTCAGCGTCATGGTTTTGTCTCCCAAGTCTTACGTTCAACGTTTATAGGTTCACATTTATTTGTACATCGTATGCGCGATCGCGCCAGGCGAGTCGTGTCGCTTCACGTGATATACAATATTCCAGACACAATATTAGTCAACTGTATCCCGCTCGGCGAAAACCCTGTGACGCGCCGCACGATCGGCTGAAACGCTTACTCTTGAACGATCTCGGTCGAAATTGCGCTGCACCGCGTCAAATTTCGTAATTCTCTGACTAATTCCCGAACAGTCGTCGGGATTTTTTTTGCGCTCCGTGAAATGTGATATACAGTATTTCATCGCGCCACTCGACGCGTTTTTTGTCTTGCGCGCATTCCCATCAGAGGACACAGGAGACGCAATGAACATCCACGAATATCAGGCGAAGGCGCTGCTGCGAAAGTACGGCGTCGCGGTTCCAGAGGGCCGCGTCGCCTTTTCCGCGCAGGAAGCCGCCGATGCGGCGCGCGCGATCGGCGGGCCGGTCTGGGTCGTGAAATCGCAGATTCACGCGGGCGGCCGTGGCGCCGGCCGCTTCGCCAACGATCCGGACGGCAAGGGCGGCGTGCGAGTCGTGAAATCGGTGGACGACGTGCGTGAGAACGCGCAAAAAATGTTGTCGTCGGTGCTCGTGACCAAGCAGACCGGCGCGGCGGGCAAGGAAGTGAAGCGTCTCTATATCGAGGAAGGCTGCGACATCGCGCGCGAGCTGTATCTCGGCATGCTGGTCGATCGCGCCACGTCGCGCATCACGATCATGGCGTCGACCGAAGGCGGCATGGAGATCGAGGAAGTCGCGCATCGCACGCCGGAGAAAATCCTCAAGGTCGCGATCGATCCCGCCACCGGGCTGCAGCCCTTTCATACGCGGCAGATCGCGTTCGGGCTGGGCCTCACCGGCAAGCAAGTCGGCGCGGCGTCGAAATTCATTACCGCGCTGTATCAGGCCTTCATCGATCTGGATGCGTCGATCGTCGAAGTGAATCCGCTCGTCGTGACCGGTTCGGGCGACGTGATGGCGCTCGACGCCAAGCTCAATTTCGACGACAACGCGCTCTATCGCCATCCGGATATCGAAAAGCTGCGCGACGAAGACGAGGAAGATCCCGCCGAAATCGAAGCGGCGAAGCACGGCCTCAACTACGTGAAGCTCGACGGCAACATCGGCTGCATGGTGAACGGCGCCGGTCTCGCGATGGCCACGATGGACATCATCAAGCTCTACGGCGGCGAGCCCGCGAACTTTCTCGACGTCGGCGGCGGAGCGACGCAGGAGCGCGTCGCGACCGCGTTCAAGCTGATCCTGCGCGACCCGAAGGTGCAAGGGATTCTCGTCAATATCTTCGGCGGCATCATGCGTTGCGACGTGATCGCGCAAGGCGTCGTCGCGGCCGCGCGCGAGATCGATCTGAGCGTCCCGCTCGTCGTGCGCCTCGCCGGAACGAACGTCGATGCGGGCCGCGAGATTCTGCGCAGCTCCGGCCTCACCATCATTGCCGCCGACAATCTCGCCGATGCCGCCGACAAGATCGTCAGCGCCGTCTATCATTGAGAGGAAGCCCGACATGAGCGTCTTGATCAACAAAGATACGAAAGTGATTTGCCAGGGCTTCACTGGCGCGCAGGGCACGTTTCATTCGGAACAGGCGATTGCCTACGGCACGCGCATGGTCGGCGGCGTGACGCCCGGCAAAGGCGGCACGACGCATCTGGATCTGCCCGTGTTCGACACCGTCGCCGATGCGGTCGACAGAACCGGCGCGGACGCGTCCGTGATTTACGTGCCGCCGCCCTTCGCCGCCGACGCGATTCTCGAAGCCATCGACGCGGAAGTGCCGTTCATCGTCTGCATCACGGAAGGCATTCCGGTGCTCGATATGCTGCGCGTGAAGCGCGCCCTGAGCGGCTCGAACAGCCGGCTCGTCGGGCCGAACTGTCCGGGCGTCATCACGCCGGGACAATGCAAGATCGGCATCATGCCGGGGCATATCCATCAGCCGGGGAAGATCGGCGTGGTGTCGCGCTCAGGCACGCTCACTTATGAAGCCGTCGCGCAGACGACCGCGGCCGGGCTCGGCCAGACCACGTGCATCGGCATCGGCGGCGATCCGGTGAACGGGACGAATTTCATCGACTGTCTCTCGCTCTTTCTGGAGGACGACGCGACCGAAGGCATCATCATGATCGGCGAGATCGGCGGTTCGGCCGAGGAAGAGGCCGCGCAATTCCTGAAGGATGCGAAGACGAAGAAGCCCGTCGTGGGCTTCATCGCCGGAACGACCGCGCCGCCGGGACGCCGCATGGGTCACGCGGGCGCGATCATCTCGGGCGGCTCGGGCACCGCGAGCGCGAAGATCGACGCGATGAAGTCCGCGGGCATTCACGTCGCGGATTCGCCCGCCGCGCTCGGCGAAACGATGCTGCGCGCCATGCGCTAATCGTCACGGATGCGGCACGATTCGACCTGCCGCATCATTCTTTACATTTTCATTACGCAACTGAAGTAGAATCGCAGGTTGATCTCAACCTCGTTCGACGGAGTCGCCGTGATCGGCCTGTTCTACACTTCTGTCGCCGCGCTGTTGCTTTCCATGACGATCGAGCAAGCGTTGGCAATCCCGGTTCTGTAACTCAACACGCAAAAAAGGCCGCGCGGCACATGCCACGCGGCCTTTTTTCATTTCTGACACTTCAATCCGGCATCAATCCAGAAAGTCGCAATTCGCCTCGACGAACGCCGCCAGATCGAGCGAATGCTGCTTCACGAGCCGCTCGACCAGTTCCGTATCGCGCTTCTCCAGCGCCTCGATGATGCGCATGTGATCGACGATCGAGCGCGACGCCCGGTCGCTCTGCGAGATGGTCATCTTACGGATCGCGCGCACGTGCACGAAGATGTTCTTGATCGTGTCGAAGATGATCTCCGACTTCGCCAGCCGCACGATCGCGGAATGGAACGCGATGTTCGCTTCCGAATATTCGTCGATATGCTCGGCCGGGGTCGAATCGCGGAAATTGTCGAACATGTGGCGCAACTGCGCGATTTCCGCGTCGGTCGCGCGCTGCGTCGCGAGGCGCGCCGCCATGCTCTCGAGCGCCGCCCACATATGAATCATTTCGACGATCTCGCGCTTGGTCTTGCGCAGGATATAGACGCCGCGCCTTGGCACCGTGCGCAGAAAGCCTTCCTGCTCAAGCAGCGTCATGGCCTCGCGGATAGGCGTGCGCGAGACGCCGAGCGCTTCGGTCAGCTCTTTTTCATCGAGACGGATTTCTTCCCGCGAACGGTAGATGTCCGCTTCGGCGATCGCCTGCCGCAGTTTCGCGTACGCCTGATCGCGCAGCGAAACCGTGGCATTGATCGGTTCCAGCGAAAGCGTGAGTCCCGTGGGCCGAACGTCCGGCCTGTCTACCGATTGAGTATCAGATGGCATTGATGGCTTGATTTCCCAAGTGCGGACGGCGAGCGTCGACACGCTTGCCCGAACCGCCGTTCTGATCCTCCGCCGCGAGACCGGCGAAGCGACCGTGATTCTGTGCGCGCTGCAGCATGCTCTGCGGCACCGACGACGCAATCATAAACGTAACACCCACACCAACGGCAACCAGCGCGAATCCGACAACTACCAACAGGGCGATGCTCATTTCAGGCTCCGGTTAAATCACTCAAGAGCCCTCAGTATATGCTGCGTCGCAGCAGAACGCAACGTATTTTGCATCTTGTATATCAGAAACAACGCTGGCGCCTTTGTCTGCAGTTTAGGCGGCTTTTTGGGATTGCGGGAGCGGCAATGCCTTCGCCGTGCCTTGGTTGACGCCCTCGCGCAGCTTGATCAATGCGAGCACCGCATCGAGCATCGGCGTCTCGACGTGCACCAGGCGGCCGATCTCCTGCACGACGGTCATCAAGGGATCGATTTCCATCGGCCGACCTGCTTCGCAGTCCATCAGCATCGACGTTTTGTGCGCGCCGACCGCGCCCGCGCCGTTGATGCGCCGCTCCACATCGACGCGGAAGTTGACGCCGATCCGGTCGCCGATGGCCTTCGCCTCCAGCATCATCGCCTTCGAGAGCGCGCGCGTGCCGGGATCGCTCGTCAGAACGTCGAGCGTCGCGCCGGTCAGCGCGCTGATCGGGTTGAAGCACAGGTTGCCCCACAGCTTCAGCCAGATTTCGTCGCGGATGTTGTCGCGCATCGGCGCTTCCATGTCCGCTTTGGCCATCAGGTCGTGAAATGCCTGCAGACGCGGCGTGATTTCCCCGCTCGGCTCGCCGATCGGAAATTTCTTGCCGTAGTGATGCTCGATGACGCCCGGCTCCGCGATCTCCGCCGCCGGCAGCAGCACGCAGCCGATGGCCCGCTGCGGTCCGAACACGTCCCATTGCCGGCCGCCCGGGTCGACGCTTTGCAGTTTCGTGCCTTCGAGTTCGCCGCCGTGCTTGTAGAAGTACCAGTAAGGCAATCCGTTCACGGCCGTGACGATCGCCGTCTCCGGACCGAGCAGCGGCGGAATCAGGTCGACGACTGCTGGAATCGAATGCGCCTTCAACGCAATGATCACGAAATCCTGCGGCCCCAGTTCGGCGGGATTGTTCGTGCAGCGCACCTTGACGACGTGTTCCTCACCGTCGATACGAAGCTTGACGCCGTTCGCCTGCATGGCCGCCAGATGCGGTCCGCGCGCGACGAAACTGACGTCCGCACCCGCGCGCGCCAGTTGCGCACCCATATAGCCGCCGATCGCGCCGGCGCCGTACACGCAGATTTTCATGATTGTCTCCTGAGGGTTGTAGCCTTTTAGCCTTCTGATATACAAGATACTACATTCCGTATCGAGCAAGGACAAGGCGAATCGTGCATATGCGGACGAGCGAAAACCCGCATGCGCGAGGCGTGCCGCGGGTGTGCGATGCGGGAAGGAAACGCGTCGGTCAGGCCTCGACGGCCTGGCCCGTGATGTGAGTATGCGACGAGGATGCGATGAAGTGTGACCAGACGTTCGCCGCGCTGGCACGCAGCGCGCGGTTCCTGCGCCGCACGAGCATGATGGTGCGCGAGGCATCCGGCACGAGCGGGATAAAGCGCGACCGCGCGCTGTCGCATGCGGCGCGCGCGTGCATCGGCAGAATGCCGACGCCGAGACCGGCTTCGGCCATGCGCGCAACCGCCGTCGCCTGCGTGAGCTTCTGACGCACCGCGCCGGTCACGCCGTGCAGCGCGAGCGCCGCTTCGATGGCGGCGAGGCTGCCGGTGTCGTCATCGAGAAGCAGAATCGGCGTGCCGCGCAGTTGCTGCCAGTCGATGCGCGCAGCCGCGTTCAGCCGATGCGACGCGCCGACGACGGCGGCAAAGCCATCGGCGAACAGCGGCTCGGCGGCGAGTTCGTCGAGATTGTCCGGCGCAATGACCACGCCCATTTCCGCCTCGCCCGAACGCACGAGCTGCAAGACGGCGTTCTGCGGACGATCCATCACGACGACCGTAATATCCGGCAGGCGCTCGCGACATGAACCGAGCAGCGCGGGCAGGACGCTCGCCGTCAGACCGCAACTGCTCGCGAGATTCACCACGCCCGGCTCGCCACCTTCCTGCGGGCGCGGCCTGAGGGTCGCTTCCAGTTCCTCGACGAGCGGCGCGATGCGCGCAAGCAGGCGCCGGCCGGTATCGGTGAGCGCGACCTGGCGCGTGGTGCGATCGAAGAGCCGCAGCGCGATTTCGTCTTCGAGTTCGCGGATGCTGCGGCTGACCGCCGACTGCGTGATGCCGAATTCATCGCCGGCGCGCGTGAAGCTGCGATGCCGCGCGAGCGTGACGAACAGCCTCAGTTGATGCAGCGAGACGCTGAGTGACGGAAGCTGTTCGCGCGCCATGCCGCGGCCGCCTTACTGAACCGTCTTCGACGCGTCCCAGCCCGTCTGGAACGACGCATTGACCGGCGACTCCGCCGACGTCTCGGCGACCGTGTTTTCGATCCAGCGGCGGCGCATCGGCGCGAGCACGAACTTGGCGCACAGGCCCGCCGCGATCGACGTGATCGCGGTAGCGATGAACACCGCGTTCCACGAGCCGATCGACGCGAGCACCGAGGCGAGCGGCACCAGCATCGACGCTGTGCCCTTTGCCGTGTACAGCGTGCCCGCGTTGGCGGCGGCGTACTTGCTGCCGAAGGTGTCGGCGCAGGTCGCCGGGAAGATCGAGAAGATTTCGCCCCAGCACAGGAACGTCATCGCCGCGAACAGCATGAACAGATACGGATTGTGACCGAACTCCATCAACCCGAGCAGCGCGACGCCTTCACCAAGGAAAATGAAGAACATCGTGTTCTCGCGGCCGATCTTGTCGGAGATGAAGCCGCACAGCGGACGCGTGAAGCCGTTGCAGAGGTTATCGATGGAAAGCGTCATCGCGAGCAGCGGCAGCGTAACGCCGAGCAGGTTCACCGGCATCTTCGCGAAGCCGTATTCCTTCGCGATCGGCCCGAACTGCGCGGTGGCGATCACCCCGCCCGCCGCGACGAACACGAACATCAGATACAGCACCCAGAAGAGCGGCGTGCGCACCATCTGTCCGGTCGTGTAGTCGATTTTCGTCGACACAACGCGTTTCGCCGGCACGATGCCTTTGGGCGGATTCGGACGCACCAGCATCAGCGCGAGCAGGAAGATGCACACGCCCTGGAAGATGCCGAAGAACATGAAGGCCTGCTCGTAGCCCGAGCTCTGGATCATGTTCGAAATCGGGATGACCGTGACGGCCGCGCCCGCGCCGAAGCCCGCCGCGGTCAGGCCCGCTGCGAGACCGCGCTTGTCCGGAAACCATTTGAGCGCCGTGCCGACGCAGGTGCCATATACGCAACCGGCGCCAATGCCCGCGACCACCGCGCCGATATACAAATGGATGAGGCTGGTTGCATGCGCGTCGATGACCCAGCCGAGCGCCGCGCAGATCGATCCGCCAATGACGACCGGCCGCGGCCCGAACTTGTCGACGAGCCAGCCCTCGACGGGCACGAGCCAGGTTTCAGTGACGATGAAGATGGTGAAAGCCGTTTGAATCGCCGCTTGCCCCCAGTGATGCTTCGCATCCATGGGTACGACGAAGAGTGTCCACGCGTACTGAAGATTGGCGACCAGCCCCATGCATATGATGCCGATCGTTAGCTGGAACCATCGGTTGGTGTGACGCCCGTGCGATTGCCCGGACACAATCGTGTCTGCGCTTGCCATGTCTGTCTCCGTTATCTGTCTCAGCGCTCGTGTGGCGCTTGATGTGCTGCGAGAAGCCGGCGCGTTGCGTCGGCGGCGAGCGGTCGGTCAGGGAAAATGCTCGGTCCAGGCGGCGTGGGCGTGAGGCCGTCTGTCCCGTATGTCGCGCGTCGTGCGCGTGGTGAATTGGGCGATCGATTCGCACATCTGGCAGGCTTCCGCGTCAGGCGATCGACGAATCATTTGAAGCGATTCCCAATAAAGTCCGGATGGTTGATGTGGCCCTTTTCGGGCTTCGTCTGATGCAGGGCCTTGCTTTTGGTGCCGTGCAGCACGATGACCAGCGCTCGGGGTTCAGCATGGCCGTTCGTGCTAACCGCGACTGTCCGCCTTACAACGATCCAAGGCGTGAAAGCATCGTGGAGGAGAAAAACGATTAAGGAAAGTTAGAAAAAATTATTGTATAAATTAGCTATCGTTAATGGATGAAGGATTGCCGTGCTGCGCAACGCTACCCTGCGTCAACTGAAGATCTTCGAAACCGTTGCCCGACGACTCAGTTTTTCTCGCGCCGCCGAGGAGCTCTACCTGACGCAGCCGGCAGTATCGACGCAGGTCAAGCAGCTGGAGGAGCATGCCGGCTTGCCGCTGTTTGAGCAATTAGGGAAAAAAATCTACCTGACGCCCGCCGGGAATGAAATGCTTCATTACAGCCGGTCGATACTGGAGCAGTTCCGCGAAGCCGATGACGCGATGGCGCGGCTCAAGGGAATTTCGGGCGGCACGCTCAACGTCGCGGTGATCAGCGCGGGCGACTATTTTTTCCCCCGATTACTGGCTGCTTTCACCCGGCGCAACACCGATGTCCGCCTCAATCTCGCAGTGCACAACCGCGAGGAACTGCTGCACCAGCTTTCCGACAACCTGACCGATCTCGCCGTAATGGTGCGACCGCCGCGCGACATGGATACTGTCAACGTGTCCTTCGCGCCGCATCCTTATGTGATCGTTGCGCCGCCGGATCATCCGCTGGTCGGGCGCAAGAACGTCCCGCTCGAAGCGCTCGCCGACGAGCCGTTCATCGTCCGGGAGCGCGGTTCGGATACGTGGAATTCGATGGAGGAAGGTTTCGCCGGCCGGCTTTCGAACCTGAATGTCGCGATGGAGATCACCAGCACCGAGACGATCAAGCAGGCCGTCATCGCGGGGATGGGCGTGAGCTTTCTGTCCGCGCACACGATCAGCATGGAATTGCAGGTCGGCAAGCTGGCGGTACTCGATATCGAGGGTTTTCCCGTGATGCTCAACTGGTTCGTCGTGCATCGGAACAACAAGCGTTTGCCGCCGGTGGCGCTCGCGTTCAAGCAGTTCTTGATCGAAGAAGGCGCCGCGCAGATCGAAGCGATAACCCAAATCGTCGCGAAGACGGGTAAGCCGAACTCATAACGCTTACTGAATAGATAAGCAAAAAATGTTTAACTATCGTATATGGATCGTGTTCCCTATTCTCCATTCATGCCCCACGGCCATAAAGGAGACGATCATGATCCATGCAACGTACCACGATGACCGCGAAGTTCAGGCGCAAGTCTGCGCGTTCAACACCGCTTTCGAAGAACTCGACCTGATGTTCCGTTGGGATGCGCATACCTATCGCTCGCTCGCATCGGCAGACAGCGACTACGGCAAGATCGCGCAGTTCATCGAAGCGCATTGCCCGCATCTGTTGAAGGCGTACAGCGCGGAGTTTCTCTGCCAGGCGATCGTCGAGCGCAAGAATTCGACGATCGAAGCGTGCCGGCAAAACACGGTTCAATACGAAGACAGCACGCAACGGGCGCGGCTTTGGCGGGCGCGCAATGAGGAAACGGCGCGCGTCTGACGGTTCTCACGTATCAAAAAGGGCGGTCCGGAATATTCGGACCGCCCTTTTGCGTTTCGCGGTCGCCCGCGGCGACCGCTCGATTCAGGGCGTCAGCGCGACCCAGACCGCCTTCGGCTCGGTGAAGTTCTCGATGGCGACATCGCCATGTTCGCGGCCGAAGCCCGAATCGCCGCTGCCACCCCAAGGCAGGCGCACGTCCGTGAAGCCGTAGGTATTCACCCAGACCGTGCCCGCCTTCAGTTCCGCCGCCATCCGATGCACGCGGCCGATATCCGCGCTCCACACGCCTGCGGCGAGACTGTAGGCGGTTCCGTTGGCGATGCGCAGCGCATCGGCTTCGTCGTCGAAGGGAATCACGCTCGCGACCGGCCCGAAGATCTCTTCCTGTGAAATGCGCATCTCGTGCTCGACGTTCGCGAACACGGTAGGCTCGACGAAATAGCCGCGCTCGCCCACGCGCTTGCCGCCCGCGACGAGCGATGCGCCCTCTTCCTTGCCGATATCCACATAGTCCAGCACGCTCTTCATCTGCTTGGCCGAAATGAGCGGGCCCATGTTGGTTTCGCGTTTGGACGGATCACCGAGCTTGATCGTCTGCGCGCGCTCGGCGAGGCGCTCCACGACTTCATCGTAGACGGCGCGCTGGGCAAGGATGCGCGAGCCCGCCGAACAGACCTGACCGGCATTGAAGAAGATGCCCGACGCGGCGGCGCGCACGGCGCTATCGACGTTCCCGTCCGCGAAAATCACGTTGGCGGACTTGCCGCCGAGCTCCAGCGTGACGCGCTTGAAATTGCCCGCCGCGCCTTGCAGAATGCCGCGCCCGACGGACGGCGAACCGGTGAACGTCACCTTGTCGACACCCGGATGCGCGACGAGCGAATCCCCGACGACCGAGCCCTTGCCCGTCACGATGTTGAGCACGCCCGGCGGCACGCCCGCTTCCAGCGCGAGCCGTCCGACCATCAGTGCGGAAAGGGGCGTGATTTCGGCTGGCTTCACGATCAACGTGCAGCCGCATGCGAGCGCGGGCGCGATCTTCCACATGCCGATCATCAGCGGAAAATTCCATGGGACGATCGCCGCAACGACGCCGACGGGCTCGCGCACGGTGTAGGTGAGCGCGTCGGGGCGCGCGGGCACGACCTGTCCGTTGATCTTGTCGCACCAGCCGGCGTAGTAGGCGAGCGTATCGATGGCGGCGGGCACGTCCTGTCGCTGCACACCGGAGATCGGCTTGCCTGCGTCGAGACTTTCGAGCGCCGCCAGTTCTTCCTGATTCTCGCGGAGCAGGTCGGCGAGCTTCATCAGGATGCGGCCGCGCTCGGCGGCGCGGATCGCGTTCCAGGGCTTGAGCGCGGCGCGCGCCGCCTGCACCGCTCGATCGACATCGGCCGATGTGCCTTGTGCCACGTACGCGATAGGGTTCTCGGTCGCCGGGTCCAGGTTGGTCGAGTAGTCGCCGCCACTCGGCGGGACGAACTCGCCGTTGATCAGCAATTCATAGCGCTTCAAATCCGCGGTGCTTTCCATGTCTCGCTCCATGTGCTTTTAAGAACTGGTTCATGTTGGAGCAGAAACACCATTCACGAAAGCAAAACATTTTTATCGTTTGCATAGAGCGGGATGTATGAGGGAATATAGCGATGCGTCAAACCGTCTGTCGCATCGCCTCGGTGTCAGACGGCGCTATACTTCCCGCCTTCGACTTCGCCGTGAGGCATCAAGCAATACGTATGAGCGCACTACCTCCCTGTCCGCAATGTCATTCGGAATTCGTTTATGAAGACGCGGGCATGTACATCTGCCCCGAATGCGCGCACGAATGGTCCGCGCAGACGAGCGCCGCGTCCGAGCCCGTCGCAAAGGTTTATCGCGATTCCGCCGGGAACGTTCTTCATGATGGTGACACGGTCACTGTGATAAAGGATCTCAAACTCAAGGGCGGTGGCGGAGTGGTCAAGATGGGCACTAAAGTCAAGAACATTCGCCTCGTCGATGCCGATCACGACATCGACTGCAAGATCGACGGCTTTGGCGCCATGAGTCTCAAGACGGAGTTTGTCAAGAAGGCCTGAGCTATCTTCCATTCGCGCGTGCCCGATCAACTATTTCAAGTAAAGCGCAGGCGCGAACGCTCCCTCCCGCGAAGAGAACACCACGGTCATGCCCGAGCTATTTCGCACGCAAATGCCGATCATGGGTGTGCCGGCAGCTATCGCGCTTTTTACATAGTTCGTGACATCATTCAGGCGCACCTGATTCACGTTGTCCAGATAAATGCCGCCGACATATTGCTTCGTGCAATCCGTGGTTTTCGGCGGCGTATCACGGTCGTTCCAGGTCGTCGATGCGCCGTACAGATCGAGCATGACCGCACTGGAACTCGAAGTGTTCTGTGCCATCGTTTGCAGGCTCGCGGACTGCCAAGGGTAGTCAGTTGTGTTTAACGGAGTCGGGAACTTCATCAGAATGATATCCCCGGGCCCGACCTGAAGTTTCGGGTCGCTCGTCGAGACTGTTCCCGCCGCGCTGATCCACGCGTCCGCCGTCGCCGCAGAATAGTAGACAGGGATCGCGTTATCGCAATCCATGTTGCCGTTGCTGCACTTGTCAACCGCATATTTCATGCTGTCGATCTTCCACGCGTTGATGAAATCGGCGTGTGCGGTATAGAGCGAACCCCACTGCGGCACCGATACACCGTCGACGAGAATCGGATCCATCGACAATTGCGCGGTTGTCAGATCCGGATCGTTTCCAAGCATGTACGAGATATTCACCTGCAACTCCGGAATTTTCACGGGAAATCCCGCGGGACAAGTGCCGTCGGAATTGCGATAAGCCATGTAGTCGATCATGCCCGCGTAGTTCATTATGTGCGCGTCGTTGCCGATGCTTCGGCTACCGGGCTTGAGCTTGGCTCCATTCCAGCAATCCGGGAAATGCACCGAGATGTTCAGTTGCGAATAGGTCCCGGTGGAATCGGTCACGACCGGGCATGTGGTGGGCGCGACTGTCGTGTATCCACTGCCGCGACAGAGATAATTGACCTGTGGCTTCGGCCCGGTTCCATTGTGGTCGCCCGCCAGCATTTGTAATCCGGCGGGAATGGGGTTTTCGGGCACGACGGGCTGATCGTTCTTGTAGTACGTCTTCACCGAATCCGGCACGACGATTCCAGACGCGCGTTTGAGTTGTGGAAGCCAGTACGCGGACACGTCGGCCTTGTCGTCACACGTCGTGACCTTATTTGCGTTCAGCGTCGTGTAGTCGCTGTAAGCGTCGGTGCCAGTGTTACCGAAAAAATCGTGGACCATCGCGCGTCCCGGCTGGCCGGGGTAGACGATAGAGTCGTCTGGCTTAGTGTGCGAATACGCACAGGTGACAGCGAATCCGGCTGCGAACGACGATTGAGAATAGCTAAGCACAACGAATACAAAAACATAGACGAAGCCTTTGATATTTCCATTTTTCATCTCGACACCTTGTTGTGGTCAGGCGCAAACGCTATTGTCCATAAGTAATACAGTTTTCGACGATTTTCAACAACGTCAGAGGAAATAGAGCGGGTCATTGTGGTTGACGGTCTTGCTTCGTTATCGCATGGTTACAAGGGCGTCGTGGCGAGCGTTCTGCGAAACATGACGCCGCCTTCATGCGGGCGCTTTACGCGACTCTCATCAAGGACCAACGCCCGCCGATGAAAGAGGTTGGTGGAGACCGACTCATCACTGCGCGTCGATATGGAATGCAGATCATCGTCTTGTAACAACGACGTCCAAAAATTCGTAATACTTTGACGCATCGTCGCTGCGAGCAATAGTGATCCATCGTATGTAATCAAGGAAGAGGCACCACCGAACGAAGCGTCCGCGCCGACGGCGCAAGCCAAGCCGGCGTTCCGCGACAATCGAATGAGCGGTGCGGCACGCCTGCCACCGACGGAACATCGGAAAGCGGGATCATCGGCACGACGTTTCGACGGCAACAGTGGCGGTTGATATAGTGAGGGCCCGCCAACTATCCAACCGGAGATTTCCCGCTCATGTTCAAGGTAGCTTTCTGGCTCGCTGCACTTTCTTCGTTGGCCGCTTGCACACAGTCGCTGTCGCCGCCGCCGAGTGCATCGGTGAATCAAACCGCATCACCGTCCACCGCGCGGGTAGGCCTTGCCAATCCTGCGTCCGTGAACTGCGCTCGCCAAGGCGGGACGTTGCAAATCGTCGATTCTGGCAAGGGCCAACTCGGTATGTGCCGCTTCCCAGATGGTCAGTCATGCGAAGAATGGGCGTTACTTCGCGGCGAATGCTCAGCGGGCCAGAAGTAGTGCGGCGATAACCAAATCGCAGGGCGGAATATTTTGAGATACGTCCGATGGAGTCTCAAGCCACGTCGTCTCAAAATTAATCCTGTCCGAAACGCAACCGAGGTGAAACAGTCATGAGCCCCTTCTTCCTGATCGATGTCGCAGCGCTGTCCCGTCAAGCTGGTCTGCCGCGCAATCCCCTTCAAGAAGCAGTCCCGACGACGATGATCGAAACGCTGGTACGTCTGCTCACTTCGCTGTTCCACTGATCGATGTGCGCGTGACACGGCCACCTAAACGGCGGCATGGCAATTGAATCTGGGCCGTGCCCTGCGCGATCAACTCGCTCCGGAGACCACGGCGATGCAACGTGACGGATGTTTAAGACTTGTCTGATGGGACGCAGTTGCCGGGTTGCTCAGAATTTTTAGTTCGAACGCGAGTTTGTGTACGGCGATAGCGCTAGCGCTGATCGCGTCGTCGCAATCCTCTGGGCCCACGTCCCGAACAACGGGAAGGAACTAATGTGTTTCTGACATCCGCTCAACGCAAGTCCCTGATGGAAACAACGATGCCGCGCAAGGGTGCCGGCAGCCGAATCGCCGCCATCGATGCGGTCGTCGCAAGGCTGCGCCACGAAAATCCCAACGCGTTTCACTCAGCCCAGTCGCTCGAACAACGGGTGTTCTTTC
Source organism: Caballeronia pedi (assembly GCF_001544915.2). Classification (GTDB taxonomy): domain Bacteria; phylum Pseudomonadota; class Gammaproteobacteria; order Burkholderiales; family Burkholderiaceae; genus Caballeronia; species Caballeronia pedi. The sequence continues at coordinate 389,116 of NZ_FCOE02000005.1, forward strand.
ACGCACCAGACAGCGACATTCCGCACCTCGCCGCGATCAAACTCCAACCTGATATCCCGCCGCGTCAAGACGGCTCCGTCGACTGAACTGCCGCCAGCGCGGCGTCCGGGCTCCTGTTCGAACACCGCGCAATCAGCAGCGCGAAGGCATGCGGGTCAGCAGTCAAATCCGCATTCCAGATGCGCTGCGAGCGCGCCGGCCCCACGGTCGGCTTTTCGCCGGGCAATCGCGGGTCTACGCGCACTTGTCTTAAATTTATCTGATTTGTCCGATAGAGCAGCATCGGACACGCTCTTACCATCTCAAAATCCGCACTAATAGCTGGGAGGTAAGGGTGGTTTCAGTCGTCTCGCGCTCGAAAAACGATCTGTACATCGTGATGCGGCGCGGCGCGCTGCGCGCTATCGTGGGTGCCGCCTGCATGATGATCGTGCTCGCGCTAGCTGCAGGCCTTGCGCTAGGGCACTACGGCGCACGAACTCTCCGTGCCCGCAGTGAACCCCCGAGGCTCGCCGTCTTCCGCTCCACCGCCTCTCCTTACACAACAGCCGAATTCGCGCGTCTGCGAGCCGCAAACGCCTCGCTCGACGGGCGTGTCGAGCAACTCGCTGCGCGGTTGGACACGCTCACCGCGTTTGACCAACGCCTGCGCGCACAGTCGTCGCGCGCTTCCGCCATCAACGCAGCGGCGGTGACATCGGCGCGCACGCCCAATAGCAACGCGGCAGCGGGTGGCCCCGAGTTGCCGCCTCGGCCTTGTCGAGCAGCCGAGACAGGCACAAATCCACAAGCAACCCGCGGCGAACTCGACTGTCTAGCGGCAACACTTGCCACCCTCGAACAGGGCGTGGCACAGCACGAAGCGGCGTGGGAGGCCTTCCCGGGTCGTCGTCCGCTCGCGTTCGGGCGCACCAGTTCACCGTTCGGCAACCGCCTCGACCCGTTCTCACGTCACCTGAGTTTCCATCCAGGCCTGGACCTGGTCGCGCCGACAGGCACCCCTATTCTCGCAGCTGCCGGCGGCCGCGTGATCCACGCCGGACCCATGCCGGGCTACGGCAATACCGTTGAGATCGATCATGGCAACGGCTTTATCACGCGCTACGCGCACGCCTCGAAGATCGAAGTGCGCGTCGGGCAAGTGGTGCAGCCGCGCGAGCCGATCGCCGAAGTCGGCTCGACCGGTCGGTCGACAGGTCCGCACCTGCATTTCGAAGTACGCGTGGGTGGCCGACCGGTCAACCCGGCCGACTATCTGGCGCTGTTTGCTGGCGATTCTGACGCGTGAGGCGGCAGACTGTTGTGCGCTCGCTTTAGTTTTGGATAGCGAAGCGTCTGGGATGGGGTATGACGCTCCTGCATATCCAGAATTGGCTCTCGGTACTACATAGAAATCACGATTACCAACCGTAACAGGGCTAATCTGATCTACCTGCGCGATACGCCATGCGTCCTCGATTGTTCCGATTGGTGACCCATAAAAAGCACCTTGATTTGGCTTAGTAAAACTGAGCGTTCCGTGATTCATTACCACATGCTCTGCCGCATCGTCACCGGTGCTCGCACTGATACGAGTCCAATCCAGGCTGCTTACTGCGCTGCTTGCACTTGGGCCGCTGCTTTCGACCGCATAGGACAACCCGCCGGTCTTCGCGAGATAGTTTTCCATCACGCCGGCGTTGCCGCCATCGTCGAACGCCTCTGTGTACTCAGATAGCCGTTTTCGTCATAGGTGTACCGTTCAGTTCGACCGTCCTTCGCATACACCGCCATCACACGCTCGCCCGCCGCGTTGTACCCAAGTTGCACGCCCTCGCCACCTGCGCGACCCACCACGACATGCACGCTCGCGTCGTTCTCATCGCTCGCCCGCTCGCCCGACAGCGTGCCCATCGTCACCGTGAAACGGTTCAGCGCGTCGTATTCGTACCAGTAGTCCTGGGTCTTCTTTTCGTGATTCCCCACCATGTCCGTGTACGTCGCAGTCGTGTGGCGGCGATTGCCCACCGCGTCGTACTCGTAGCTTACCTGGTAGCTGTTGTCGCTGATCGATATCACACGGTTGAGCGCGTCGTACTCCACTCGCGACTGCGCAAACACATACGAATCGCCAAAGTTCGTGAAGAACTCCGACGTGCGATTTCCGTCGCCGTCGTATTCATAGAGCGACTGTGTTTTGGTGGCGTTATCCACGATCGAGCGCACCAGGCCATGCGAGTAGTACGTGTAGTCCACGTCCTGCCCCGTGCTGCCCGTCTGCTTCGTCACCAGCCCCGCCCAGTTGTACTGATAGCGGAACACGTGACCGCCCAGATCCGTGTGCTTGGTCGTGCG
>NZ_FCOE02000060.1 GCF_001544915.2 Caballeronia pedi
CGTTTTGCAGCGCCGAACGGGAACGCCTTACTGCGAGAAGTCGAGCGCGTTGGTCAGATCGCCCATCTTCTGCGCGCCGTTCGATACCAGCGCGGCGTCGCGCGCGGCGATGCCCGGCAGCGTCGGCAGGCTGAAGCGCTTCGTGATGAAGCGCAGGATCGACGTCGTGTCGTACTGCGTGTGATCGACGAAACCCTTCTTCGCATACGGCGAGATGACGAGCGCCGGAATGCGCGTGCCCGGACCCCAGCGGTCGCCCTTCGGCGGCGCAACGTGATCCCAGAAGCCGCCGTTTTCGTCATAGGTCACGACGACGACCATGTTCTTCCACTGCGGACTCTTCTGCAGATGGGAGATCAGATCGGCGATGTGCTGGTCACCCTGCGCGACGTCCGTATAACCGGCGTGCTCGTTCAGGTTGCCCTGCGGCTTGTAGAACGCGACTTGCGGCAGCGTGCCCGCGTCGATCGCCTTGATGAATTCCGAGCCGTTCGTGCCGCCATCGAGCAGATGCTGCGCGCGGTTGGCCGTGCCCGGTGCGAGGTCGGAGAAATAGTTGAACGGCTGATGGTGCGTCTGGAAATCCGGCACCACGTTGGTTGCGCCATTGATGACCGAACGGTCCGCCAGCGCCGCGCCCCACGAGCCGCCGTACCACGCCCAGCTCACGCCGGCGCTGTTCAGCAGGTCGCCGATATGCTGTTGCGTCTGCGGCGGCAACGTCGTGGCCTGGCTCGGGTCCGCGAGGTTCGGATCACCGCCCGTCGCCGGCTTGTTGCCGCTCGGCTGATACGGCGGCTGCATCGTGTTGATCGCGAAGAAGTCGGGCGTGAGGTTGCCCGAATTCACGAACAGCCCTTGCGTGTTGCCGGTGAGCGCCGAACCCGCCGCCTTCGCGAGCTTGAGCGAGACGCCGTCGGCGTTCACGGCGGAGATCGAGCTGGCGGCCACGCTCTTGTCGGCGTTCGGATAGACCGGCGTGCAGGCGCAGATCAGCCACTGGTGGTTCAGGAACGAGCCGCCGAACGCGCCCATGAAGAAGTTGTCCGCCAGCGTGTACTGCTGCGCGATCTTGTAGAGCGGCAGCTTGTCCGGCGGCGTGTCGTAGTGGCCCATCACGAGACCGCCCGAATCGCCCCATGCGGCGAACTTGTCGTTCTTGCCGCCGTCGATCTGCATCTGGTTCTCATAGAAGCGGTGATACAGATCGCGCGTGGTGACGTTGAGCTGCGTGTTGAAGCCATTCGGATCGTCGATCGCGAACGGTGCGTTCGGCAGGTTCGCCGTCATCGCTTCGGTGATCGCGGGCGTCACGCCGGTCGCCGTCAGGCCGGTCCAGATCTTCGGCAGCGTGGGCAGCACGCTGCCGTCGCGGTCGAGCTGTTGCGCGCTCGCCGCCGTCACGTTCTGCAGGCCGTTCGCGCCTGGAAAATGCCCGTAGAGATTGTCGAAGCTGCGGTTTTCCGCGTAGATCACGACGACGTTCTTCACCGACGAGATGTCGTTGTCTTGATGATCGTCGCCGCCGCATGCGTAGAGGCCGAATGCAACGGTGGCCGCGAGCGGCACCGCGCAAACGAGTTTCTTGTTCATTGAGATTCTCTCTTGTGTTGGGGACCGGCGCATGACGCGGGCTTCGTCGTCGGAAAGCCTTTGCCGCCGGCGTGCGCAGTGTCGCAACGCAAGTTGACGCAGCCATGTAATAAGGCTTTCGTTTGCGTAATGTTTGCTTAATAAATTTCGCGCGGCGGCTCCGGCATGAACGCGTCGGTGCTTGTCACATGAAAGACACACGTGCGACATACGCTTCGGCATCTTTCAATTCCGATGCCCCACGTCCATGTCTTCGATGCGTCCGTCGTTCGTCCTGCGCACTTTCGCGCTCACTGCGCTCATCGCACTTTCCGCGGCGATGAGCGGCTGCGATTCCCATGCGGCGGGCACGAACGCGAGCACGCCGGCGCAGGCGCCCGCCGCGCCGCAAGCCCAATCGCGCGCGGCCGTATTCGCTCACGTGAAGCAGATGACGTCGCTCGGCGAGAAGCTGTTCTTCGATCCGTCGCTGTCGGGGTCGGGCAAGCTCGCTTGCGCGTCGTGTCATAGCCCGAGCCACGCGTTCGGGCCGCCCAACGCGCTGTCCGTGCAACTCGGCGGCAACGACATGCATCGGCCGGGCTTTCGCGCGGTGCCTTCGCTCAGGTACCTGCAATCGGTGCCGGCGTTCACGCGCCACTTCCATGATTCCGACGACGAAGGCGATGAAAGCGTCGATGCCGGCCCGACCGGCGGCCTGACCTGGGACGGCCGCGTCGATCACGGATCGGACCAGGCGCGCATTCCGCTGCTGTCGTCGTTCGAGATGGGCAGCACGCCCGCCAAGGTCGCAGCGGCGGTGAAGGCGTCGCCCTATGCCGACGACTTCCGCAAGGCGTTCGGCGATCATGTCTTCGACAGCGACGACCGTGCCTTCGCCTCGGTGCTGGAGTCGCTCGAAGCGTTCGAGCAGACGCCCGCGAAGTTCTATCCGTACACCAGCAAGTTCGACGCGTTTCTCGCGGGCCGCGCGAAACTCAACGACGCCGAGATGCACGGCCTCCAGCTCTTCAACGACGAGAACAAGGGCAATTGCGCGTCGTGCCACATCAGCCAGCGCGCGAAGGACGGCTCGCCGCCGCAGTTCAGCGACTTCGGCCTGATCGCGCTCGGCGTACCGCGCAACCGCGCGCTGCCGATCAATCAGAACGCGCATTTCCACGATCTCGGCGCATGCGGTCCGGAGCGGCGCGACCTGAAGGGCCAGGACGAGTACTGCGGCATCTTCCGCACGCCTTCGCTGCGTAATGTCGCTACGCGCAAGGCCTTCTTCCACAACGGCATCTATCACAAGCTGGAAGACGTGGTGCGCTTCTATGTCGAGCGCGACACCAATCCGGAGAAGTTCTATCCGGTCTCGAAGAAGGGCGTCGTCGAGAAGTTCGACGATCTGCCGAAGCGCTACTGGGCCAACATCAACACCGATCCGCCGTTCGATCGCAAGAAAGGCGACAAGCCCGCGCTCGACGAGGCCGAGATCAGGGACGTCGTCGCGTTTCTCGATACGCTCACGGACGGCTACGATCCGGCGAAGGACAAGGACGCGCAAAAGGGCACCGGCATCAACCAGATGACATCGGCGGCAAACTGAGATGGCGCGGGCTGCGACGCCCGCGCATCATGCTATTCTCGTTGCACCCGATGGCTGTGAGGCCACGGACGGACACACCATCGCAACGAGGAGAATCTCCATGCCGATTCGAGATCGAGCGCTCGCTCACGCCTGCATCCGGACGATCGCGGCAGCCGCGCTCGTCGCCGTGAGCGCGGCCGCTTCCGCCGCCAATCTCGGCTTTCTGAACGACACGCCGATCAGCTACATGAAGCAGCGTGATTTGCAGGCGCTCAACAGCGCCGCGCAGGTCGCGCTCAATACGAAGAAGGACGGCGAGTCGCTCGACTGGGACAACAAGGGCACCGGCAATACGGTGCCGATCAAAGGCACGGTGACGCCGCAAAACAGCTTCGAGTCGGACGGGCTCAAGTGCCGCAAGCTCACGCTGGTCGCGGAGGCGAAAGGGCAGACGCAGACCTGGACGCCGAGTGCCTGCAAGGCGAGCGACGGCAAGTGGAAGCTCAAGAAGCAGTGATGAACCGGAAACGCAATCGATGACCGGCCGCGGCGTATCGTGCGGCGTGGTCATCCTGAACGCGCAGGGCGACGTGCTGCTGTGCCACGCGACCGAAACCACGCACTGGGACGTGCCCAAGGGCGCCGCCGATCCCGGCGAGAGCCCGCGCGAGGCGGCGTTGCGCGAACTCGTCGAGGAGACGGGAATCGTGCTGCCCGCCGAGCGGCTCAAGGATCTGGGGCGCTTTGTTTATCGTCGCGACAAGGATTTGCATCTTTTCGCGGTGCGCGTGAGCGAGCAGGAAGTGCGGCTCGAAAACTGCGTGTGCGAATCGTACTTTCCGCGCTATAGCGACGGCACGATGATCCCCGAGATGGATGCTTACCGCTGGGTCAGTCCGGCGGAAGTCGATGCGTTTGCGAGCCGCAGTCTCGCGCGGCTGTTTCAGACTACGTTATCGCTCGTGGAGCTGCATGAGACGCTGTAATCAATCGACCGTCCGATCATTGGGATTGGCAAAAAGCGCCTTCATCTCCGCCGACATCGGGAATTGCAGGTTCATGCCGTCGGGAGGAATCGGCCGCATGAACCAGGTGTCATAGAGCTTCGTGGCCTCGCCAGAGCGCTGCATATTGGCGATCACATCATCGACGATGCGCTTGAACACCGGGTCGCCCTTTCTCATCATGCAGCCGTACGCTTCGTTCGCAAGCGATACGCCGGTCACCACGTATTCGCCGCGCGCAGCGCCTTCCTGCGCGATCTTGCCGTAGAGCAGCGGGTCGTCCATCACGAACGCCACGGCGCGATCCGACTTGAGCGCGGCAAACGCCTCCGCGTGATCGCGCGCGCTGATGATGCGCAGATTCAGGTTCTTGTCGATGCTCATCTGCCGCAACATGCGCTCATCCGACGTGCCCGCCGTGGTCGCGACGGTCTTGTTCGCGAGGTCGGCGTAATCGCGGATGCCGGACTTCTTCTTCACGGCCATGCGGATGCCGTACTGAAAGAAGCTGTTCGAGAACGCGACGAGCGGATCGCGCTCGGCCACGTGCGCGGTCGAGCCGCATTCCAGATCGACCTGATTGTTCACGACATACGAGATGCGGTTCGCCGACGTGACCTGCACGTTCTTCACCGCGAGATTCGGCATGCTGAGGCGCTTCTTGACTTCGTCGACGACTTTCAGCGCGATGTCGTACGAGTAGCCGACCGGCTGCTGCTTCACCGTGTACGAGAACGGCACCGACGATTCGCGCGTGCCCAGCACGATCGCGCCGTTCTCGGCGATCTTGCGAAGCGTCGCGGACGGCGGCATCTGGTCGACGGCGGCCTGCGCCGTGGCGAGCTCGGCCGCGTTGGCCGCATGCGCGCCGGCGGACGCGAGCGCGAGGCAGGCGGCGAGGGCGGCGCTTCGTTGCATCCGTGAGCGGTGCGCGAAGGAATGCGGCAGCTTCATGAATGTCCTCGATAGAAGCGCGATCGACTGCCGCGCCGCGTACCAGATGCGATGTCTCAGGCCGGCTTGCCCCAGCTGTCGCGCAGGCTGACGATGCGGTTGAACACCGGCTTGCCGGGTTGCGAATCCACCCGGTCCGCGACGAAATAGCCGTGGCGCTCGAACTGGAAGCGGTCTTCGGCGTTCGCGTCGCGCGCGCTCGGCTCGAGATACGCGTTCACGACGCGCTTCGAATCCGGATTCAGCGCATCGAGGAATTCCGCGCCGCCCGCGCCGGGCTGCGGCTCCTTGAAGAGACGGTCGTAGAGGCGTACTTCGGCCGCATACGCGGTCGCCGCGCTGACCCAGTGAATCGTGCCCTTCACCTTGTAGCTGTTCGCGCCTTCGGTGCCCGACTTGCTGTCCGGGAAGTAGTTGCAGTGCACGGCGATCACGTTGCCGTTCTCGTCCTTGTCCGCGCCCGTGCATTCCACGATGAAGCCGTACTTCAGGCGCACCTTGTTGCCCGGGAAGAGACGGAAATAGCCCTTCGGCGGCGTTTCCTGAAAGTCTTCGCGCTCGATCCACAGTTCACGCGAGAACGGGAACGCACGCACGCCGCGATCCGGATGATGCGGATGCACAGGTGCGCTGCACGGCTCGCTCTGTCCTTCCGGATAGTTGTCGATGATGAGCTTCAACGGATCGAGCACCGCGATCGCGCGCGGGGCTTTCTCGTCGAGATCATCGCGCAGTGCGCCTTCGAGCACGCTCATGTCGATCCACGAATCGACCTTCGTGACGCCGACGCGCTCGACCATCAGGCGGATGCTTTCCGGCGTGAAGCCGCGCCGGCGCACGCCGACGATGGTCGGCATGCGCGGATCGTCCCAGCCGTCGACGTGATTGTCCTGCACGAGCTGCAACAGCTTGCGCTTGCTCGTGATCGCATACGTGAGGTTCAGGCGCGAGAACTCGATCTGCTGCGGGAGCGGACGCTGAAACACGCCGTCGTCCGCGAGTTGCGCGAGGAACCAGTCGTAGAGCGGACGATGATCCTCGAACTCCAGCGTGCACAGCGAATGCGTGATGTTCTCGATCGCGTCCGACACGCAGTGCGCGTAGTCGTACATCGGGTAGATGCACCAGGTGTCGCCCGTGCGGTAGTGATGCGCGAAGCGGATGCGGTAGATCACCGGATCGCGCATGTTGAAGTTCGGCGAGCCCATGTCGATCTTCGCGCGCAGTACGTGTTCGCCTTCCTTGAACTCGCCCGCCTTCATGCGGCGGAAGAGGTCGAGGTTCTCTTCGGGCGTGCGCTCGCGATACGGCGAATTGATGCCGGCTTCCGTGGCCGAGCCGCGCGTCGCGCGCATCTCGTCGGCGGTTTGACTATCCACGTACGCCTGGCCCTTCTTGATGAGCATCTCGGCGAACTCGTACAGCTTGTCGTAGTAGTCGCTCGCGAAGTACTTGTGCTCCGCGCCTTCCTTGTTCCAGTCGAAGCCGAGCCAGGTCACGGCGTCGATGATCGAATCGACGTATTCGACGCTTTCCTTCTCGGGGTTCGTATCGTCGAAGCGCAGATGGCACACGCCGCCGTAATCCGCGGCGAGGCCGAAGTTCACGCAGATGCTCTTCGCATGGCCGATGTGCAGATAGCCGTTCGGCTCGGGCGGAAAGCGCGTCTCGACCCGCTGCGACCATTTGCCGGAGCGGTTGTCGTCTTCGATGATGTTGCGAATGAAATTGGATGGCGCCGGAGCGTCGTTGCGATCGGTGTTCATGCGAAAGAGAGTGCCAGCGGATGCGCTCGCGCGCGTGAAACGGTTCGGGAAGCGTTCCTCGAGACCGGTGCGGCTCGGAACGCGTGCGAATGACTTGAATATTGGGTCGATTCTACCTTACGCAACCATCGGAGGCAGGCCGAGAGGGCGTTCGTCGCGCGATTCGCACAGTCGGCTCGTTTCGCGAGTTCCGTTACACGGATTACGCGCGGCAACGCGCTTCGTAACCGCCGTAACGGGACGTAAATCGCGTTGAAAGGCTCGGGTCCGCAATTTTAAGATCGGCTCGCCTGCATCGACATCACAACGACAATACAAGGAAGCCCATCATGAAGAAGATCGTCATCACGACGCTCAAGTTCGCCGCCGCAGCCGCGCTCGTGTCGAGCCTCGCAGCCTGCGCGAACGTCTCGCGCCAGCAGGCGCACGCCGGCGTCGGCGCGGCCGCGGGCGGCGCGCTCGGCTATCTGGTCACGGGCGGGCCGATCGGCACCGTCGCGGGCGCGGCGGCGGGCGGGCTGATCGGCGCCGGCGTCCGTTGATATCCGCTCAGATGGCCTTCGACGCCCGCAAACGCGCGATTTTCGCGTCGTCGTAGCCGAGCACGTCGGCGAGCACGCTCGACGTGTGCTCGCCCAATAGCGGCGGATGCGTGCGCGCTTCGGGCGGCGTCGCGCTCATCTTGATCGGGCTCGCGACGAGCTTCACGGCGCCGGCCGTCGGATGCGGCAACTCGATCTGCATCTTGCGCGCGAGCACCTGCGGATCCTCGAAGACTTCGCCGAGATCGTTGATCGGGCCGCACGGCACGCCGGCGGCTTCGAGTTCCGCGATCCATTCGTGCTTGCCTTTCAGCCGTACCATGTCCGCGAGGATCGGCACGAGCATGTCGCGGTTGCGCACGCGCGACGGGTTCGCCGCAAAGCGCGCATCGTCCGCGAGTTCCGCGCGTCCGCCCACTTCCACGAACTTGCGGAACTGCCCGTCGTTGCCCACCGCGACGATGATCCAGCCATCGCTCGTCTGGAAGGTCTGATACGGCACGATGTTCGGATGCGCGTTACCCCAGCGCACCGGCGGCTTGCCGCTCGCGAGGAAATTGGTGTTCATGTTGGCGAGCATCGCGACCTGCACATCCAGCAGCGCCATGTCGATGTACTGCCCTTCGCCCGTGCGGTCGCGGTGCGCGAGCGCCGTGAGCACGCCGATGGTCGCGTACATGCCGGTCATCAGGTCCGCGATCGCCACGCCCGCCTTCTGCGGGCCGCCGCCGGGCTGGCCGTCGCGCTCGCCGGTGATGCTCATGAAGCCGCCGATACCCTGCACGATGAAGTCGTAACCCGCGCGCTGCGCATACGGCCCCGTCTGCCCGAAACCGGTGACCGAGCAATAGACGAGGTCCGGCTTCACCGCCTTCAGCGATTCATAGTCGAGCCCGTATTTCTTCAGTTGCCCGGCCTTGTAGTTTTCCAGCACGACATCGCTTTGCGCGGCCAGCTCGCGCACGATCTGCTGGCCTTCCGGCGTGGCGATATCCACCGTCACGGAACGCTTGTTGCGGTTCGCCGCGAGATAGTACGCGGCCTCGTGCGTGTCCTCGCCGGCGGGCGTTTTCAGATAGGGCGGGCCCCAGTGGCGCGTGTCGTCGCCGGTTTCGGGCCGCTCGATCTTGATGACGTCCGCGCCGAAATCGGCGAGGGTCTGCGCGCACCACGGTCCCGCCAGCACGCGGGTCAGGTCCAGCACGCGGATATGGCTCAAGGCTCCCATTCGTCGGTTCGCTCGCTCAAATTGTCTCCGGACTGCGAATGTCGCACAGAACCGCCGCGCGCGCGATAGCGGACAAGCTGCACGCCCGGCCGCACGCGGCGAATCCCGTATAATCGACAATCACCCTTGCCACGCCGGCCCAGACTCGTCGCGAGCCGCCCGCGGGTACCATCAAAGAACCGAAGACACGCCCCGTACGCCATGAAAGCCGCCGAAATACGCGAGAAATTCCTGAAGTTTTTCGAATCGAAGGGCCATACGATCGTCCGTTCGTCGAGCCTCGTGCCCGGCAACGACCCGACGCTGCTCTTCACCAACTCGGGCATGGTCCAGTTCAAGGACGTGTTCCTGGGCAGCGAATCGCGTCCGTACTCGCGCGCGACCACCGCGCAGCGCAGCGTGCGCGCGGGCGGCAAGCACAACGATCTGGAGAACGTCGGCTACACCGCGCGCCATCACACGTTCTTCGAGATGCTCGGCAACTTCTCGTTCGGCGATTACTTCAAGCGCGACGCGATCCACTATTGCTGGGAACTGCTGACCAAGGTGTATAACCTGCCAGCAGAAAAGCTCACGGTCACCGTCTACAAGGAAGACGACGAAGCCTTCGACATCTGGGCGAAGGAAATCGGCGTGCCGGTCGAGCGCATCATCCGCATCGGCGACAACAAGGGCGCGCGCTACGCGTCGGACAATTTCTGGCAGATGGCCGACACCGGCCCGTGCGGCCCGTGCTCGGAAGTGTTCTACGATCACGGCCCGGAAATCTGGGGCGGCCCGCCGGGATCTCCTGAAGAAGACGGCGACCGCTTCATCGAGATCTGGAATCTCGTGTTCATGCAGTTCAACCGCGACGCCCAAGGCAACATGACGCCGCTGCCCAAGCAGTGCGTCGATACCGGCATGGGCCTCGAACGTCTCGCCGCCGTGCTCCAGCACGTCCACAGCAACTACGAAATCGATCTGTTCCAGACGCTCATCAAGGCTGCGGGCCGCGAAACGAATACCGCCGATCTGGAAAACAACTCGCTGAAGGTGATCGCCGATCACATCCGCGCGTGCTCGTTCCTGATCGTCGATGGCGTGATCCCCGGTAACGAAGGCCGCGGCTACGTGCTGCGCCGGATCGTGCGCCGCGCGATCCGTCACGGCTACAAGCTCGGCAAGAAGGGCGCGTTCTTCAACAAGCTGGTGGCGGATCTCGTCGCGGAAATGGGCGCGGCGTATCCGGAACTGAAGGACGCGCAACAACGCGTGACTGATGTGCTGCGTCAGGAAGAAGAGCGCTTCTTCGAGACCATCGAACACGGCATGTCGATTCTCGAAGGCGAACTCGCGGATCTGGAAAAGAAGAACGTCAAGCAACTGGACGGCGAACTCGCGTTCAAGCTGCACGACACTTACGGCTTTCCGCTCGACCTCACGGCGGACGTGTGCCGCGAGCGCGGCGTGACCGTCGACGAACCCGCCTTCGACGACGCCATGGCGCGTCAGCGCGACCAGGCGCGCGCGGCGGGCAAGTTCAAGATCGCGGCGGGCCTCGAATACTCGGGCGCGAAGTCCACTTTCCACGGCTACGAGAAGGAACTCTTCGACGACGCGAAGATTCTCGCGCTGTATGTCGAAGGCGCATCGGTGAATGAGGCGAAGGACGGCCAGCAGGCGGTCGTCGTGCTCGATCACACGCCGTTCTACGCGGAATCGGGCGGCCAGGTCGGCGATCAGGGCGTGCTCGCGAACGCGACCGTGCGCTTCGCCGTCGCGGATACGTTGAAAGTGCAGGCCGATGTCGTCGGTCATCACGGCACGGTCGAGCAGGGCACGCTCAAGGTCGGCGATGTCGTGAAGGCGGAAATCGACGGCATTCGCCGCGCCCGCACCGCGCGCAATCACTCGGCCACGCATTTGATGCACAAGGCGCTGCGCGAAGTGCTCGGCGGCCACGTGCAGCAGAAAGGCTCGCTCGTCGATGCCGACAAGACGCGCTTCGACTTCGCCCACAACGCACCGATGACCGATGACGACATCCGCCGCGTCGAGCAGATCGTGAACAACGAGATCATCGCGAACGCGCCGGGCGTCGTGCGCGTGATGTCGTACGACGATGCGGTGAAGGGCGGCGCGATGGCGCTGTTCGGCGAGAAATACGGCGATACCGTGCGCGTGCTCGATCTGGGCTTTTCGCGCGAGCTGTGCGGCGGCACGCACGTTCAGCGCACTGGCGATATCGGCTTCTTCAAGATCGTGATGGAAGGCGGCGTCGCGGCGGGCATTCGCCGCGTCGAGGCGATCACCGGCGACAACGCCGTGCGTTACGTGCAGGAACTGGATCAGCGCATCAACGCGGCGGCGGGCGTGCTGAAGGCGCAGCCTTCGGAGCTCACGCAGCGTATCGCGCAGGTTCAGGAGCACGTGAAGTCGCTGGAGAAGGAACTCGGCGCGTTGAAGTCGAAGCTCGCTGCGAGCCAGGGCGATGAACTCGTGTCGCAAGCCGTCGATGTGTCCGGCGTGCATGTGCTCGCGGCGCAACTGGAAGGCGCTGACGTGAAGACGCTGCGCGAAACCGTCGACAAGCTGAAGGACAAGCTCAAGAGCGCGGCGATCGTGCTCGCCTCGGTGGACGGCGGCAAGGTCAGCCTGATCGCCGGCGTCACGGCGGATGCGTCGAAGAAGGTGAAGGCGGGTGAGCTCGTCAACTTCGTCGCGCAGCAAGTCGGTGGCAAGGGCGGCGGGCGTCCGGACATGGCGCAGGCGGGCGGCACCGAGCCTGCCAATCTGCCGGCGGCGCTCGCGGGCGTGACAGGCTGGGTGCAGCAGCAGCTTTAATCGCTCATTCGTCCTTCGACGAAACGGCTCGATCTCTTTCGGATCGGGCCGTTTTTCTTTACAGCCTGTCAGGCACACCGCGTGCAACGCTCCCAGCATTTCAACCAGAAAAGGGAGATGCATCATGAATCGAAAATTCGCATTGATCGTACTGACTTCGGCCATGCTCGCCGCAACCGGCGCCGCGCAGGCGAAGGGCTGCATCGAAGGCGCGGCGGTGGGCGGCGTGGCGGGCCACGTCGCGGGCAAGCACGGCACGGCGGGCGCGGTGGGCGGCTGCGCGATCGGCCATCACGAAGCCAGCAAGAAGGACAAGAAGGCGCAAGAGGCCAACGCGGCGAGCGCGCCCGACAGCAAGTAGTCGTTCTGGCGGACCGGCGACGCCACCACGCGCGCCGGTCCGAGCCGCTAGAATGGCCGGATTGCCGGCCGCGCGGCGCTACTCCGTCGCGCGCCTCGTTCACGACAGGCCATCACAGCGATCCCATGACAGCGCCCACGGACCCGATCCAGCACTTCGCCTCCGACAACTACGCGGGCATCTGCCCAGAAGCGCTGCAAGCGCTCATCAACGCCAACACGAGCGGCCACGAACCCGCTTACGGTGACGATTCATGGACGGCGCAAGTCTGCGACCGCATCCGCGATCTTTTCCAGACCGATTGCGAAGTCTTCTTCGTCTTCAACGGCACGGCCGCGAATTCGCTCGCGCTCGCGTCGCTCTGCCAGTCGTATCACTCGGTGATCTGCCACGAACTCGCGCATATCGAAACCGATGAGTGCGGCGGCCCCGAGTTCTTCTCCGGCGGCTCGAAGCTGCTCACCGCGAAGGGCGAGAACGGCAAGCTCACGCCCGATGCGATCGAGGAACTCGTCACGAAGCGCGCGGACATCCATTATCCGAAGCCGAAGGTCGTCGCGCTCACGCAGGCGACGGAAGTCGGCACCGTCTACACCGTCGAGGAAATTCGTGCGATCGCGGCGATCGCCAAACGCCGGCATCTGAAGGTGCATATGGACGGCGCGCGCTTCGCCAACGCCGTCGCGACGCTCGACGTGCATCCGTCGGAAATTACATGGCGCGCGGGCGTCGACGTGCTGTGTTTCGGCGGCACGAAGAACGGCTTGCCGGTGGGCGAGGCGGTCGTGTTCTTCGACAAGGCGCTCGCCGCCGATTTCGCGTATCGCCTGAAGCAGGCGGGGCAGCTTGCATCGAAGATGCGCTTCATCTCCGCGCCGTGGCTCGGCCTGCTCGACAACGACGTATGGCTGCGCAACGCGCGTCACGCCAACGCGATGGCGCGGCTCATGGCCGAACGCCTCGTCGAGATCCCCGGCGTGAGTCTGCTCTTCAAGCCCGAATCGAACGCGGTATTCGCCGAACTGCCGGCGCACGTCGCGGCGGCGCTGCGCGCGAAGGGCTGGCGCTTCTATCAGTTCATCGGCTCGGGCGGCTGCCGTCTGATGTGCGCGTGGGACACGAAACAGGAAACGGTCGAACGCTTCACCGACGAAGTGCGCGCGCTCTGCGGACCGCGCTGAACCCCGATTGACAGGCTCGCCGCGCCGCTCCTAACATGCCCGCACACCATCCAAGGCGCGCTCGCGGATCATTGCCACAAGACGAATCCGCGCGAGGCGAGCGCGGAGGATTATCGGCGCATGCTGACGGAGTCGCTCTGAATGACCAAACCCGTACCCACGCGGCGCGCGGACTACGCGCACTTTCTCGCGATCAGCACGCGCTGGTCGGACAACGACGTCTATGGGCACATCAACAACGTCGTCTATTACAGCTATTTCGACACCGTCGTGAACGAGTATCTGCTGCGCGCGGGCGTGCTCGATTTCAGCGAGGGCGAAACCATTGGCCTCGTCGTCGAGACGCGCTGCAATTTCTTCGCGCCGGTCGTGTTTCCGGAACCGGTCGAAGCGGGCTTGCGGGTCGAGAAGCTCGGCAACACGAGCGTGCGCTATGAAGTGGCGATTTTCACGCAAGGCTCGGACGTCGCCGCCGCGCAAGGGCATTTCGTGCATGTCTACGTGGATCGCGTGACGCGCAGGCCGGTGCCGCTGCCCGCGCCGCTCGTCGATGCGCTGAAGCCGCTCGTCACCGGCTGAGGGTCGCGCCTTGCTTCAGTGGGTCTGCGTGAGTCTGCTCAACGGCGTGAGCGTGGGATTGCTGCTCTTCATGTTGTCGGCAGGCCTGACGCTGATTTTCTCGATGCTCGGCGTGCTCAACTTCGCGCATGCGAGTTTCTATATGCTCGGCGCGTATGTCGGGCAGGCGCTCGCCGCGCGTGGCGGTTTCTGGTTTGCGTTGATCGTCGCGCCGGTGGTCGTCGGCGTCGTGGGCGCGTTGTTCGAGCGATGCTTGTTGCGACGCGTGCATGCGCGCGGCGCGCTCGCGGAAATGCTGCTCACGTTCGGCGCGGCCATCGTGATCGGCGAGGGCGTGAAGCTCTTCTGGGGACTCGGGCCGTTGCCCGCGACGATTCCGCGCGTGCTCGACGGTCCGCTCTTCACGCTGTACGGCGCGTCGTTCGCGCGCTATCGCGTGTTCATGATGTCGATCGCCGTGCTGATGCTCGGCGCGCTCTGGCTCGTCTTGCGCACGTCGAAGACGGGCCTCGTCGTGCGCGCGGCGCTCACGCATCCCGCTACCGTCGAAACGCTCGGCCATGACGTGCCGCGCGTATTCACGACCGTCTTCGGCGTCGGAACCGCGCTCGCCGCGCTCGGCGGCGTGATTGGCGCGCCGCTCGCCGTCATCGAGCCAGCGATGGCCGATGCAATGGGCCCGATCGTGTTCGTTGTCGTCGTGATCGGCGGGCTCGGGTCGCTGGGCGGTGCGCTCGTCGCGTCGCTTCTGATCGGTTGCGTGCAGACCTTCGCGGTGGGGGCGAGCGCATCGGCGGGCAGCATCGCCGCATCGCTCGGTGTGACGCTGCCGCCCGCGTGGGGCGCGTTGACGGTCGCGCAGCTCGCGCCCGTGCTGCCTTATCTCGTGCTCGTCGCGATGCTGGCGGCGCGCCCGCGCGGGCTTTTCGGCGAGCGCACGCGCGATGTCTAGCTTCTTCGCGCTCATTGCCGCGCTCGCGCTGCCGCCGCTCTTCTCCGATCAATCGTGGCTGCTCGCGTACTTCGCTCAGACCGCGACGCTCATCGTGTTCGCGCTTTCGTACAACCTGCTGCTCGGCGAAACCGGCTTGCTCTCGTTCGGCCACGCCGTGTATTCGGGGCTCGGCGCATTTGCCGCAGCGCATGCGTTCAATCGCTTCGGCGTGCCGTTGCCGCTGTTGCCATTGACTGGCGGATTCGTCGCGACGTTCGCCGCCATCGTCTTCGGCGCGATCTCGACGCAGCGCGCGAGCACATCGTTCGCGATGATCACGCTCGGCATCGGCGAACTGGTCGCCGCGTGCGTGTGGCTCGTGCCGGGCTGGTTCGGCGGCGAGGGCGGCGTGACGATCGATCGCGCGAGCGGGCCGCCGCTCTTCGCGTGGACCTTCGGGCCCTTGCGCGAGGCTTATGTGCTGATCGCGTGCTGGTGTGTCGCAGCGGCGCTCGCGATGTTCGCGTTCTCGCGCACGCCGATGTGCCGCCTCGCCAACGCCGTGCGCGACAATCCCGCGCGCGCCGCGTCGATCGGCTTCGCGCCGCGTCGCGTGCGCTTCACGATGCTCGTCGTGTCGGCGTTCTTCGCGGGCATCGCGGGCGTGCTGGCGCTGATCAATGTCGAACTCGTGTCGTCGGAAAGCGTGGGGCTGGCGCGTTCGACGAGCGTGCTCGTCGCGACGGTGATCGGCGGCGCGGGCACGTTCTTCGGGCCGGTGATCGGCGCGGTGCTGCTGACTTTTTTCAGCGTCGCGGTCGCGAGCGTGAGCGCCGCGTGGCCGATGTATCTCGGGCTCTTTTTCATGTGGGTGGTGATCGCCGCGCCGCAAGGCGTCGCGGGTTTGCTTCGACGCGATGTGCGAACGCTCAGCATCGGCGCGTTCAGCGCGATGCTCTGGGGCGTCGCGGTCGTCGTGCCGGTCGAAGCGCTCTATGCCGGACGAAGCGATGCGCGTACCTGGCTCATCGCCGCGCCGTGCGCGTTGCTGGGCTTGTGGCTCGCGCGGCGCACGAGGGCCACGCGATGAACGCCGCGCTCGAACTGCACGGCATCGCCAAACGCTTCGGCGCGACGCGCGTGTTGCAAGGCGTCGATCTGCGCGTCGCGCAGGGCGAGCGGCACGCGCTCATCGGTCCGAACGGGGCGGGCAAGTCCACGCTCTTCGATCTGATCTCGGGGCGCGCGCGGCCGGATGACGGGCGCATCGTCGCAAACGGAATCGATATCACGGGAAGGGCGCCGCAGCGCGTCTCGCGCTCGCTCGCGCGCAGCTTCCAGACGACGAGCGTATTCGGTGGACTATCCGTGATCGACAACCTGCGCTGCGCGGCGCTCGGTGCAGCCTCGGCGCGCTTCATCGACCGATGGCTGCCATCGCGAAGACTCGACGAACGCGCGCACGCGATGCTCGTTGCCATCGGCCTTGACGCGCACGCCGATGAACCCGCCGCGCGGCTGACCTACGCGGAGCAGCGCGCGCTCGATCTCGGCATCGCGCTCGCCACCGATGCGCCGCTGATCCTGCTCGACGAGCCCACCGCCGGCATGAATCGCGCGGAGGCGCAGCGCGCGCTCGCATTGATTCGCGCAACGACGGAAGGCCGCACGCTGCTCGTGATCGAGCATGACATGGATGCCGTGTTCGATCTCGCGGACCGCATTTCGGTGCTCGTGCAAGGGCGCGTGATCGCCACCGATGCGCCCGCCGCGATCCGTGCGAATTGGGATGTGCGGGAAGCGTATCTCGGCGGAGCGGCGTCATGAGCGCGCAACTGCGGATCGAGAATTTGCGTGCGTGGTATGGCGCGGCGCAGGTGCTGCATGGCGTGAATCTTTGCATCGGCGATGGTGAAGCGGTTGCGCTCGTTGGCCGCAATGGCTCGGGACGCTCAACGCTCGCGAAAGCCATCATGGGCCTCGTGCGATGCGAGGGCGAGATGCGCTATCGGGATGTCGCGCTCGTCGGTTTGCGGCCGCATCGCATCGCGCGGCTGGGTATCGGCTATGTGCCTGAAACGCGTGACGTGTTTCCCGCGCTCACGGTGCGAGAAAACCTCGTGCTCGGTGAGAGGAAAGGCTCGCGCTTCACGCTGCGCGATGCGTGTCGATTGTTTCCCGTGCTCGAAGAACGCGCGTCGGTGAGAGCGGGTGCGCTATCGGGCGGCGAACAGCAGATGCTCGCGCTCGCGCGCACGCTGGCGGGCGATCCTTCGCTCGTCGTCATCGACGAACCCGGCGAGGGGCTTGCGCCGCAAGTGCTTGCGCAAGTCGCCACGTGTCTTGCGACGCTGCGCGAACGGGGTGTCGCGATGCTGCTGATCGAAGAGCGCTTGACGATCGCGCGCAGGCTCGATGCGCGCGTCGCGGTGATGGGCCACGGGGCGATTCGGTTCGATGGGGCGTTGGGGGCGCTCGCGGCGGACGAGCGCGTCATGCGTGATTGGCTTTCGATAGGTTAGAGCGTGTTATCTATCTTGTCGCCGGATCCCGTTAGGGTGTTGGTTTATTAGCGTTGCCCCTGTGCGGGGCGGCAGTCACTTTCTTTGCTGCTGCAAAGAAAGTAACCAAAGAAACAGCTATCCCCATCCAAAGTACTTCACGCCGGCCCCGGCACAGGCGATCAGTCTTGGCACAGCAGTAGCGAGTGTCCTCGTAGGCCTAACCGGGCTTGGACCGCGCACGGTCTGACACATCGCACCGCTCGCGTGGCTGGTTCAGCACGAAATGGCTCCGGCCCGCTTCGCGGCCGACCGGTCCATCGGGACTGCATGTGCTTCCGCGTTTCTCTGTTCTCGTTGGTTTCCCTTGCATACCCAACGGCAGCGCGCAGCGCTGAGCCGGAACTGTTTCGTGCTGAACCAGCGCGCTCAAACGACTAGCTTGTCAGACCGTGCGCGGTCCAAGCCCGGTTAGACCTACGAGGGCACTCGCTACAGACGCCACGAACAACGAGAAGAACACCCAGATTGCGTGTGACCGCGGGCGTATCAGGCTGCTTTCTTTGGTTACTTTCTTTGCAGCAGCAAAGAAAGTGACTGCCGCCCCGCACAGGGGCAGTGCTAATAGACCGACACGAACACGGGATCCGGCGATAATCCTGCCGAAAACCCTCTAGGTCGAAGCCTTGCTATCCCGCTCCACGATCCACTCATGCTTCGGATCGTTCTTGAAGTGCCACGTGCGCTTGTTGCCTGCCATCACGTTGAGATAGTAGTTATCGTAGCCATACGGCACCACGACCGGATGATACCCACGCGGCACCATCACGACATCGTGATCTTCGACTGCCATCGTCTCGTCGAGATCGCGCTCGTCGGTGTAGACCCGCTGAAACGCGAAGCCTTGCGGCGGATTCAACCGATGGTAGTACGTCTCTTCGAGCGAACTCTCCACCGGCACATTGTCCTTGTCGTGCTTGTGCGGCGGATAGCTCGACGCGTGCCCGCCCGGCGTGCGTACTTCGACGACGAGCAGCGACTCCGCCGCTTCGGTCTGCGGAAGAATATCGCACACGTAGCGCGTATTCGCGTCCCTGCCGCGCGTCGAGCGCTTCATCTGCGAAGGCTCGATCAGACGCGGCGGATATTCGCCCTTCGCGGGCGCGCTCGCCACGCCGATTTGCGCGTCGCGCTCCGCACGCACGATCGCGGCGAGCTTCGGCGGCACATAGACCGCATACGGCGCGGCGTCCTCGAACACGCTGTCGCGCGAGCCGATCGACTGATAATGCTCGTCGCCCGCTTCGACGCTCACCGTGCCCGTCAACACGACGATGCAGCTCTCGCGATCCGCGTCGTACACGTGCACGACGTCGCCCGCATCGAGCCGATACGCCGCGAAGCCGACATGCTTCCAGCCCGCCGATTCGGGCGTGACGCGCGCAATGGTTTGTCCA
This sequence comes from Caballeronia pedi, assembly GCF_001544915.2. GTDB lineage: Bacteria > Pseudomonadota > Gammaproteobacteria > Burkholderiales > Burkholderiaceae > Caballeronia > Caballeronia pedi. The sequence continues at coordinate 18,500 of NZ_FCOE02000060.1, forward strand.
TCGCGCGATGCTTTCACTAGCAGACTCATGCTGCCTCCTTGAAGGTTCCGTCGACGAGTGCGCGCAGGGTGCGATAGCCCTTGTCGGCATAGGCATAGCTCGGCGCGATCACCGGGTCCTGCTCGGCTTCCACGACGAGCCAGCCATCGTAATCGTGCTTCGCGAGACACGCGATGATGCCCGCATAGTCGACGGCGCCATCGCCCGGCACGGTGAACGCGCCGTTGATGACCGCATCGAGAAAGCTCCAGTTGCGGTTGCGTGCGAGCTTCACGATGTCCGGGCGCACGTCCTTGCAATGCACATGGCGCACGCGCGCGATGTGCTTCTGCAGCACGGTCAGTGCGTCGCCGCCCGCGAAGGTGATGTGACCCGCGTCGAACAGCAGACCGACTGCATCGTTCGTCAGAGCCATCAGGCGATCGACATCGGCGGGCGTTTCGATATACGCGCCCATATGATGATGATAGGCCACGCGCACGCCGCGTGAGAGCGTGAATTCGGCGAAGCGGTTCAGACGGTCGGCGTATTCATTCCACTGTGTGTCGGAGAAGAAGCGCGGACGTTGGTAGAGGGGTTTTGGAGCGCTCTGGATCGAATTGGCTACTTCGCCGTAGACCATCGCCGTTGCGCCGTTTTTTGCGAGCAGGTCGAGGTGGGGGGTTGCGGCTTCGATCTCTTCTTCCACGCTGCGTTCTGCGAGCCTGCCTGAATACCAGCCGGAGACCAGGGCTAGATCGTATTGCTTCAGCAATGCCTTTAGCGACTCAGGCTCGCGCGGGAACTTGTTGCCTAGTTCGAAGCCCTCATAGCCGATCTGTTTGCCTTCGGTCAGGGCGGTGGACAAGGGTGTCTCGCCGCCAAGAGACGGCAGGTCGTCGTTCATCCACGACAGCGGGTTGATTCCTATGCGGATGTTTAGCGGCATCGGAGAGTCCTGTTTTGCGTTACGCGTTTGCTTCTGTGAAATCCATGGCATGGAAAGTGAAAGCCACCTCAACCCCGAGCCTCGATAGCCCGCTCATACTCCCCACGTGCCACGACTACCGCCGCGCGATCCGACACCTCCGGCACGGCCACTTCCCACCACCATCCACCTTCTTCAGTGGGCCGCGCAGGATCGGTATCGATAGAGATCAGATAACTACGATCCGCGCCGCGCGCGCGTTTCATCGCGGCTTGCAACTCATCGATATTCGCCACATGCTCCGACAAAGCGCCCAGCGATCGCGCATGCATCGCGAAATCGATCCGCGGCGCACCATGCGCGCCTTGCTTGCAATCGTCGATGAGATTGTTGAACGGCGCACCGCCGCACGCCTGCTGCAACCGGTTGATGCAGCCAAACCCGCGATTGTCGAGCAGCACCACGATTACCTTCGCGCCGAGCATGACGGAGGTCGCAAGTTCGCTATTCATCATCAGATAGCTGCCGTCGCCGACGATCACGATCACCTCGCGCTCGGGCCGCGCGAGCTTCACGCCGAGACCACCCGCGATCTCATAGCCCATGCACGAATAACCATATTCGACGTGATAGCCGCCCGGCTTCCCCGTGCGCCACAGCTTCTGCAAGTCGGCGGGCAGCGTGCCGGCCGCACACACGACGATGTCGTTCGCAGCCGAAGCATCGTCGGAGCGCTGCACTGCGCCGATGACATCGGCTTCGCGCGGCAGGAGGCCATCCGCAACCGGCGTGTTCGTCACATGTGCGACGGTCTCGCGCCAGTCGTTCGCGAGCCGATGCGCACGCGTCGTCCATTGCGGCGATGCGCGCCAGTCACCCAGCGCTTCGGACAGCGCAGCGAGCGCGAGACGCGCATCGGCCTGCACGGCGACGGCGTCCTGCTTCAGCGCATCGAACGGGTTGGCGTTGATCGCAATGAGCCGCGCCTGCGTGAAGAGCGTGTTCGATCCGGTCGTGAAATCCTGCAGACGCGTGCCGACAGCCAGCACGCAATCGCTCGCATGCGCGAGTTCGTTCGCGGCCGATGCGCCCGTCACGCCGATGCCGCCGACGTTCAACGCATCGTCCCATAGAAGCGCGCCTTTGCCCGCCTGCGTTTCCGCAACCGGAATGCCGTGCTTGTGCGCGAAACCGTGCAACGCATCGGTAGCAAGGCCGTACAGCACGCCGCCGCCCGATATGATCAACGGCTCGCGCGCCTCACGCAGCATCGTCGCCGCGCGCTCGATCTCGCTCGCAATCGGCGCGGGCGCGTGAAACTCGACGACGCGCGGCTCGAAGAACGAAGCAGGGTAGTCGAACGCCATCGCCTGCACGTCCTGCGGCAGCGCGAGCGTGACGGGGCCGCACAAGGCCGCATCGGTGAGCACGCGGATCGCGCGCGGCAACGCGCTCAACAATTGCGCGGGATGCACGATGCGATCGAAATAGCGCGACACCGCCTTCAATGCATCGTTCGCGGACACGCCGCCATCGTGACTGTCCTCGACTTGCTGCAACACCGGGTCCGGCGCGCGCGAGACGAAGATATCGCCAGGCAGAAACAACACCGGCAAGCGATTGACATGCGCGAGCGCAGCCGCCGTCACGAGGTTGGTCGCGCCCGGCCCGATGGACGTCGTCACGGCCATCATGCGCCGCCGCATGTGCGCCTTCGCATACGCGATCGCACTATGCGCCATCGCCTGCTCGTTGTGCGCGCGATACGTCGGCAATGCATCGCGATGCCGATACAGCGCCTCGCCGATACCCGCGACATTACCGTGCCCGAAGATCGCGAACACGCCACCGAACAGCGGCTCGCCGTGCTCGGTACGCAGCGCTGCGAGATAGCGCACGAGAGCCTGCGCCGCGGTCAGTCGAATCGTGGAACTCACGGCAGTTTCAGTTTGCGTTGCACGCTGGTTCATGCGGCCTGCTCCTGTTTGACCTGATGGTTTTCCACGTGCGAGGCGGAACGCGTATCGCGCCACGCGCCGATCAAGGCTTCGAACGTGCGGCGCACGCGTGCGATCAGCTCTTTGTCGTCGATCTCGTTGGCGAGCCACGCATGGCTCGGCTCATGAAAGATCGTGCGCCCGACCGTGAAGCCCCTGCATGTCTTCGACGATGCCGCCGCCTTGAAGCCGTCGCGCAACTGCTCGACGGCCGCCGACAGTCCGAGCAGCACGACGCCACGGCAATACGGATCGCGTTCCGCGATCAGCGCGTCGACCGCCTGCCACTGTGCAGAACTCATCGCTTCCAGCTTCCACCATTCCGGGTAGATGCCGAGGTTATAGAGACGCTTCAACGCGCGATGCACGGTGTCGTCATCGACGGGCGGACCGTTCTTCGGCACGATCACTTCGAGCAGCAATTCATTGCCGCTTTCCTGCACGGCGTCGTAGAGCGCGCGCAGTTGCGCTTCCTGTTCGAGACGCACGTCATGCGGATGATCGGGGTGATATTGCACCAGACACTTCGCGACCTGTTCGCGCGGCCATTGCGTGAGCGTCGTGCCGATCGAGCGGCCGTGATCGAACACGAGCGGCAACGAACCCGGCAGTTCGACCGGCCGTCCGATCCACCAGCCTCGCCCCGTCGCGGCGTTCAACGCGTCCTGACCGTATCGATCATCGATCAGTACGCCGATACGTCCTTCGAGCCCGAGCTCCTTCTCCGTCTGCGCGACGGCTTCGACGAACAGATTCTTCAACGTCGATATGCGTGCCTCGCTCGCGCCCGTTTGCTGCGCCAGATCGAAGAACTGGTTGCGATGATCGAACGCGAAGCCGAGCACTTCATTCCATTGCTTGCGGTTCGGGCTCACGCGATGCAGCCGCGCAAGCGTCGCGTCGCGGTCCGGGCGGCGCATGCGCACGGGGTCTTGTCGCGCGGCGTCGAGGAAGTAATCGAGTTCGGCGGGCGTGGGCATCGCGGGCGCGCAGCCATGACGCGACACCACGAGCGCGCCGCACGCGTTCGCCGTGCGCGCGCAGGCTTCCAGAGGCGCGTCGCGCAGCCAGCCGGACAGGAAACCGGACGCGAATGCGTCGCCCGCGCCGAGCACATTGAGCACGTCCACTTCGACGCCGCCGTGAATCGGCGCATCGTCGATGGAAGCGGGCACCGCGCCCTCGATGATCGAGCAGCCGAGCGGCCCGCGCTTCACGACGAGCGTTGCGCTCGTGACCTTGCGGACCATCGCGAGCGCATCGATCAGACGGTCCTTGCCGCCCGCGATCCGAAACTCCTCTTCGGTGCCGATCACGAGATCGATCAACGGCAGGATGCGTTGCAAGTGCGCGGTCACGCCTTCATTGGCGATGAAGCGCGTCTCGCCGTCCGCCTTGCCCGTCAAGCCCCACAACACCGGCCGATAGTCGATGTCGAGAATCGTGCGTACGTCATTGCGTCGCGCATGGTCCAGCGCGTGGCGGCTCGCGCGGTTCACCTGCTCGGTAGAGAAGTGCGTGCCAGTGATGAGCAACGCCTTCGACGACGCGATATACGCTTCATCGAAATCGCTTTCGTCGACGGCCATGTCCGCGCAGTTCTCGCGATAGAACACGAGCGGAAAGGTATCGCGGTCTTCGAGTCCGAGCAGCACGAGTCCGGTGAGCCGTTCGCGATCGACGCGCAAATGGCTCGTGTCGCAGCCTTCGCGTTCGAGCGTTTCGGTGAGAAAGCGGCCCATGTGATCATTGCCGACGCGCGCGAGCATCGACGATTTCAGACCCAGCCGCGCGCAACCGAACGCGATGTTCGCCGACGAGCCGCCGAGATACTTTGCGAACGTGGCCACGTCTTCGAGCCGCGCGCCGACCTGCTGCGCGTACAGATCGACGGCGATCCGTCCGAGGCAGATGATGTCGAGCGGGCGATCCGGCGCAAAGCGGGAGTGCGTGTGTTGTGTCATTGTGAAGTCCTCAGATCGTCGCGCCTTCGAGTTCGCTCATCATCTGCTGCATTTCGGCGCCGCCCGCCATCATGTCGAGCACTTCGTTCTTGCTGATGGTGTCCTTCGTGAACGTGCCCATCGAGCGGCCGCGATTGAGCAGCGTGAACGAATCGCCGATCGGATACGCGTGGTGCACGTTGTGCGTGATGAAGATCACCGAGATGCCTTTTTCGCGCGCCTTGTGGATCAGCTTCAGCACGTTGAAGCTCTGCTTCACGCCGAGCGCGGCAGTCGGTTCGTCGAGAATCAGCACGCGCGCGCCGAAGTGAATCGCGCGGGCGATCGCGAGGCATTGCTTCTCGCCGCCGGACATCGTGCCGATCGGTTGATGCGGATCGCGCACGTTGATGCCCATTTCAGCGAGCTTGGTGCGCGAGGTGACGGCCGCGAGGTCGAGGTCCATCACGCTGAAGAGACCGAAGCGCTTCTTCTGCGGCTCGCGGCCCATGAAGAAGTTGCGCGCGACCGACAGCAAGGGCACGAGCGCGAGATCCTGATACACGGTCGCAATGCCGAGATCGAGCGCTTCTTTCGGCGAGTCGAAATGCACCGGTTCGCCATCGACCAGATAGTCGCCGGAGGAGGGCGCATGCACGCCCGCCAGCGTCTTGATGAGCGTGGACTTGCCCGCGCCGTTGTCGCCGAGCAGACAATGCACTTCGCCGCGCTTCAACCGCAACGTGACGCCGTTCAGCGCGATCACCTTGCCGAAAAACTTGCTGACGTTTTCGAGCGCGAGGATGTTGTCGTCGTTCATGTCGGTTCTCCTCTTACTGAGCTTGCGAGACGCGGCGGCGCACGTAGTGGTTGAAGAGCACGGCGAGCAGCAGCATCACGCCGAGGAACACGCGGAACCAGTCCGAACTCACGTTGGTATAAGTGATGCCGATCTGCACGACGCCGAAGATCAGCGCGCCGAAGCACGCGCCGACCACCGATCCATAACCGCCCGTCAGCAAGGTGCCGCCGATGACCGCCGCGATGATCGCTTCGAATTCCTTTTGCAGGCCACGGTCGGCCGCGGCCGAACCGATATCGCACACTTGCAGCACGGCGAACAGGCACGAGCAGAACGCGGTCAGCACGAACAGCGAAATCTTCACGCGCTTGACCGGCACGCCGACGTTCTTCGCGGCGTTCGCATCGCCGCCGACGGCGAGAATCCAGTTGCCGTAGCGCGTCTTGGCGAGCACGAACGCGCAGATCGCTGCGAGCGCGAACCACCAGATCAGGACCTTCGGAATGCCCGGTACGAGCGGCTGGCCACTATCCAGCAATTTGCCGATGCCCATATGCGCGAGCCAGGTGAACAGGCCGTGGAACGCGACGCCATGAAAAAGCGTGTTGGCGATGGGATCGGCCTGCGCGAGATCGCCGACGCCGGAGATGATCGTGCGGTCCGCGAACATGATCGACAGCGCGAGCGTCAGGCCGCGCAGAATGAACAGGAACGCGAGCGTGACGATGAACGAGGGCAGGCGCGTCTTCATCACGAGATAGCCGTTCAGCGCGCCGAGCAACATCGACGTGCCGAAGGCGAACAGAATCGAGAGCGAGATCGGCCAGTGGAAGTAGACCGCGGGCAGCGCGACCATCATGCCCGCGAAGCCGATCATCGAGCCGATCGACAGATCGAACTCGCCCGCAATCATCAAAAGACACGCGCCGACCGCGAGCAGGCCGAGATAGGCGGCGACCTGCGACCAGTTCATCACGCCGTCGAGCGCGAACATGCCCGACGAACCGGCGCCGAAGCCGAACACGATAAACACGAGGACGGTGCCGGAAATCGCCGCAAATTCCGGGCGGTTCAGCAGATGGCCGAACCACGATTGCTTGCGTACGCGTTCATCCGAGGGCTTTGCCTGGTCAGGTGCCTCGGCGTTGTCCTGCTGAGGGTTCACGTGAGGAGGAAAGTGCTTGCCGGCTACGCCCATGATGGCTCCTTGAGGCTTGAATTCGATGCGGTACCGATGCGCGCGTCCCCGCCGCGTCCGCGAACGGACGCAGCAAGTGACGTGGGAGGCTGATAAAAGCGGGCGGCGCTAGCGTTGCCGCCCGAAGCAGGTCAGGCGGGGATCAACGATATTGACCCGCGTACTTCACGACCTTGTCGAGATTTTCTTTGGTGATGAAACCCGGGCCCGAACGGATGTTCTTCGGCCCATACGACGGCTGCAATCCATACGTCTCGAGGCGCGCCTTGAACTTTGGATTCGCTTCGAGGATCTGGCGGATCTTCGCGGGATCGGTCGTGTGCTCCTTCTTGACGACGGAAAGCACGGCCACCGGGATATAGCCTTGCAGATACGGCTGCTGGTCGATCGCGAACTTGATCGTGCCGTCCTTGATGGCCTTCGCGATATCGTCGGAGAAGTCGAAGGTCACGAAATAGAGCTTGTTTTGCAGGCCCATCTGCGTGACGGCCTTGATCGTCGCCGAGGCGGGCGTCGGTCCGAGCGTGAGGATCGCCTGCGTGTCCGGATGGTTGCGCAGATACGCCGAGACCTTCGACTGAATTTCCGTCGGGTCCTGACCGGAGTCGATGGTCGATGCCTTGTAGTCGATGCCGAGCGCATCGGCGAAGCCTTTGCAGCGATCGAACGACACCGTATTGGTCGCGATGTGGTTCACGCAGAGGAACGTCTTCACGCCCGCGGCCTTGGCCTTCTTGCCGGCCTCGTTGCCCGCGACATATTCCGGCTGTCCGACGTGCATGATCGCGCCCAGTTGCGCGCTTTGCTCTTCCGTGCCGGAGTTGATCGTCACGAGCGGAATCTTCTTCGCGGTGACTTTGTTGATCGAGCTCTTCAGCACGTCGAAGTCCGCGATGGTGGTGATGACGCCGTCGTAGTTGCGCGCGGCGGCCTGCTCGATCAGGCGCGACATGTCCGCGATATCCCCGTTGGGCGGATTGCGGTAATCGGTTTGCACGTTGAAGTCTTCGTCGGCCTGTTTGATGGCGTTCTTGATCACGTTCCACCACGAATCCGAATCGGGCGCGTGGCTGATCAGCACGAACTTCGCGTCGGGCGCCGCGTGCGCGGGGCTCGCCGTCATCAACGCCGCACTGCACAACGCAGCAGCAGCCACCAGCGCGCGCAGCGCGGCCCGACCGTTGCAAATGGTCATTGTCTCCACCTATCTCGGTTGTTGTTTGGTGTGATGTTTTCGCGAGCAGGCACCGTACGGGTCGTGGCGGTGCCGTGCTCAAGACCAAGATTAGGTCAGTTTTCGGCGGTCTGCAATAGAAATTTTATGTGTGCGACAAATGGAAAATACATTCCAATTTGCTTGCCGCGTTCCTATAATCGGTTCCACGGCGCTCGACATCGGAGCGCGCACTTTGAGCCACAGAAATGGATGAGACCAGCACCGAAGTCCAGAGCGTCGACGAACTGATGCAGCGGATCACCGACGCGTACGACTCGCTGCCGCGCCAGTTGAAGAGCGTCGCGACCTACATCGAGCAGCATCGCCAGAGCGTGATGATGGACCGCACGAGCGATATCGCGAGCGCGTGCGGCGTGCATGCGTCCGCCGTCGTGCGGTTCGCGCAGCGCTTCGGCTTCTCCGGCTTTTCGGACTTGCAGGCCGTCTTCAGGCAGGCGTACACGGGCGCCGGCGGCTCCCAGCAGAGCTATCAGCAGCGCATTCGCAAGCTCATCGACGAGAAGGCGGGCGAGGCGTCGGGCGTGTCGGTGGCGCGCGAGTTCATCGCCGCGAGCCGCACGGGTCTGGACGAGCTCGAAGCCGGTCTCGACGACGAGCAGTTCGATGCTGCCGTCGAGATGCTTTCGCAGGCCGAGAACATCTACGTAATCGGCGTGCGCCGTTCGTTCGCGGTGGCGAGCTACATCGTCTATGCATTGCAGCACACGAAGAAGCGCGTGCATCTGATTTCGGGCTTCGGCGGCATGTTCCGCGAGCAGGTCCGCAGCGTGAAGAAGGGGGACGTGGTGGTCGCGATCAGCTTCGCGCCCTACGGCAAGGAGACGCAGTATTGCGTGCGCGCCGCGCAGCATCATGGCGCGAAGACCCTCGTCATCACCGATAGCCAGCTTTCGCCGCTCGCGCGCCACGCGAGCGCGAGTCTGTTCGTGAAGGAGGGCAGCGCGTTCGCGTTCCGTTCGCTCACGAGCACCATTTGCCTGTGCCAGGCGTTGTTCATCGCGCTCGCGTACCGGCTCGAGTTGAATGTCGAGGAATCCAAGGAGACAGGTGGCTATGACGATTGATGTGGCGGTGTTCGGCGCAGGACGCATCGGCAAGATTCACGCGGCCAATCTCGCGCGGCAGCCGGGCGTGCGTTTGAAATATGTCGTCGATGTGAATCGCGACGCGGCTGCCGCGCTCGCGAAAGCGCATGGTGCGACCGTCGCCGATGTCGATGGCGCGATGGGCGATGCTTCCGTCGGCGCGACGGTCGTGTGTTCGAGCACGGACACGCATGCGGAGTTGATCCTGGCGTCGGCGGCGCAGAAGAAACATGTGTTCTGCGAGAAGCCGGTCGATCTGACGATCGAGCGCGCCCGCGCGTGTGCCGATGCCGTGGCGAAGGCCGGTGTCGTCTGCATGATCGGCTTTCAGCGCCGCTTCGATCCGACCTTTTCCGCGCTGAAGGCGCGCATCGACGCGGGCGAGATCGGCGATCCGGAAATGCTGATCGTCACGAGCCGCGATCCGGGCGCGCCGCCTGTCGAGTACATCAAACACTCGGGCGGCATCTTCAAGGACATGCTGATTCACGACTTCGATATCTTCCGCTGGATTCTCGACGACGAAGCCGACACGCTGCACGCGACCGGCAGTTGTCTCAGCGATCCCGCCATCGCCGATGCGGGCGACATCGATTCGACCGCCGTGACGATCCGCACGAAGCGCGGGCGCCTGTGTCAGATCAATACGGCGCGGCGCGCGGCGTATGGCTACGATCAGCGCTTCGAACTGCTCGGCAGCCTGGGCATGCTGCAGGCGGGCAACGTGCGGCCGACCGAAGTCACCGCGTATTCAGCGACGGCGGTGTCGAGCGACAAGCCCGAGGCGTTCTTTCTCGAACGCTATCGCGCGGCGTACGCGGCGGAAATCGCGCATTTCTTCGATGCGGTCACGACGGGCAAGCCGGTGCGCACCACGGTCGCGGACGGTTTGAAGGCGCTGGAGCTCGCCGAAGCCGCCACGCTGTCGTGGCGCGAGAAGCGCATCGTCAGTCTCGGAGGGAGCGCGGCATGAATCCGGTGCGCGTGGGTATCGTCGGGCTGGGAAGGCTCGGGCGGCGTCATGCCGAAAATCTCGCGTGGCATGTGCCGGGTGCGAAGCTCGTCGCGGCGTGCAGTCCGGTGTCGGAAGAGCGCGAGTGGGCGCGGGCGAAGTTTGCGGAACCGTCGATTCATCAGGATTACGATGCATTGCTCGCCGATCCTTCGGTGGATGCCGTATGGCTCGTCACGCCGACATCGCTGCACGCGAGTCAGATCATCGCGGCGTTGCGCGCGGGCAAGCACGTGTTCTGCGAGAAGCCGCTATCGCTCGATCTCGCAGAATGCGATGCCGTGATCGAAGCGCACGCGCGCCATCCGCATCTGCACGTGATGATCGGCTTCGTGCGCCGCTTCGACGCGAGCTATCGCGATGCGTTCGACAGCGTGACGAAGGGCGCGATCGGCAGGCCTTTCATGGTGCGCTCGCAGACTTGCGACAAGAACGATCCGGACGGCTTCTTCGTGCGTTTCGCGCCGACCTCGGGCGGGCTCTTTCTCGATTGCAGCGTGCACGACATCGATCTCGCGCGCTGGCTGCTTGGCAATCCGAAACCGAAGCGCGTGTACGCGAGCGGGACGATCGCGATTCACGAAGGCTTGCGCGAATGCAATGACATCGATAACGGCGTGGGCACCATCGAATTCGAGGATGGGCGGCTCGCGGTGCTCTACGCGTCGCGCACGATGGCGCACGGTCACGATACGCAGACGGAGGTGATCGGCACGGCGGGCGTGCTGTCGGTCGGGCGCAATCCGCGTGCGAATCGCGTCGAGATCGCCGATGCGCACGGCATGCGCAATGCGTGCACGCCGACATTCTTCGAGCGCTTCGAAGATGCGTTTCTGCGCGAGGCGCAGGCGTTCGTGGCGCTGCTCAGAGACGGGATGCCGACGGGGCTAACGCTTGCGGATGCAAGGGAAGCAACGCGCATCGGCATCGCGATGCGGCAGGCTTATGAGAGTGGGAGGGCGGTGGAGTTGTGACCACTGCGTTAAAATCGAACCTCACCGAGCGCACCCCCCACAGGCAAACGAAAGGTTCAATCGCGATGGAAGTTCACAAGGAAGTCGACGCGCGCGGGCTCAACTGCCCGCTGCCGATTCTGCGGGCAAAAAAGGCGCTCGCCGACATGACGAGCGGTCAGATTCTGAAGGTGCTCGCGACCGACCCAGGATCGCAGCGCGATTTCGCGGCCTTCGCCAAGCAGACCGGCAACGAGATCGTCGAAGTGACAACGCAGGACAAGACGTTCACTTTCCTGATGCGTCGACGTTGAATCCCGCACGCAGCGCCCAAAAGCGAAAATGCCCGTCACGCAGGTGACGGGCATTTTTTTCAGCCGTTTCGGCCAGTGACTCAGCCTTCGAGAATCGGCGCGCGGTTGCGCAGATATTCCTCGAAATCCGCCTTCACTTCCGGATGGCGCAGCGCGAATTCCACCGTCGCCTTCAGATAGCCCAGCTTGCTGCCGCAGTCGAAGCGCGTGCCGTGATACTTGTACGCGAGCACTTGCTCATCCGACAGCAGCGATTGAATCGCGTCCGTCAGTTGCAGTTCGCCGCCCGCGCCCGGCTTCAGCGCGCGGATGTGATCGAAGATGCGCGGCTTCAGCACATACCGGCCGACCACGCCCAGATTCGACGGCGCCACCGCCGGTTCCGGCTTCTCGACGATGCCCGCCAGCTTGAAGATGTTATCTTCCCACTCCTTGCCGTCGATGATGCCGTAGGACTTCGAATCCTCCGCCGGAATCTCTTCCACGCCGATCACCGAGCTGTGATAGTGGTCGAAGACTTCGATCATTTGCGTCATCACGGGCGGCTTGCCATACAGCAGGTCGTCCGCGAGGATCACGGCGAACGGGTTGTCGCCGACGAGCTTCTCCGCGCACAGCACCGCGTGGCCGAGACCGAGCGCTTCGGCCTGACGCACGTAGAAGCAATCCACATGGCTCGGCTTGATGCTGCGCACGAGTTCGAGCAGCTTGTCCTTGCCGCGCGCCTCGAGTTCCGCCTCGATCTCATAGGACTTGTCAAAATGGTCTTCGATCGCGCGCTTGCTGCGACCCGTCACGAAGATCATTTCGGTAATGCCGGCGGCCATCGCTTCCTCGACCGCGTATTGAATCAGCGGCTTGTCCACGACTGGCAGCATTTCCTTCGGGCTGGCCTTGGTCGCGGGAAGAAACCGCGTACCCAGACCGGCGACGGGGAAAACCGCTTTGGTAACTTTTAGCATGTGACCCTGATCCTCTTAAATCATTTAGAACGTCGAGACAAACGGAACGGATCGATGATTCGAACCTCCAATTCAAGCCGGCAGACGCAATAATTGGGCCTGCAGCTTCTCGATAGTGGTTCCGTATTCTGCCAGCCTTTTGCGCTCCTGTTCAACGACAGCGGCAGGCGCTTTTGCAACAAAGCTTTCATTGCCGAGCTTCGCGTTACATTTTGTGACTTCGGCGGTGAGGCGGTCCACTTCCTTCGTCAGCCGTTCGCGTTCCGCGGCGACATCGATCTCGACCTTCAGCACGAGCTTGTTCGTGCCGATGATCGCGACCGGCGCGCCATGCGCTTCCTTGTCGAGGGCGGCTTCGTCGTCGATGATCTTGACTTCGGACAGACGCGCGAGCGCGGCAACGTACGGTGCGAACGCGGTGAGGCGCGCCGCGTCGCCGTGCGCGAGCAACGGCACCTTCACCGCGGGCGACAGATTCATTTCGCCTCGCAGATTACGACATGCATCGATGACGGATTTCAGTTCGGCGGCCCACTGTTCGGCGGATTCGTCGATTTTTTTCGGCTCGGGGCGCGGGTAGGGCTGCGTCATGATCGACACGTCGCCTTCGTTCGCGCCCGCCGGGAACGCGTCGGTCAGCGGCGCGACCTTCTGCCACAACGCCTCGGTGATGAACGGAATGATCGGATGCGCGAGGCGCAGCACCGTTTCCAGCACGCGCAACAGCGTGCGGCGCGTCGCGGTCTGCTGCTCGGGCGTGCCGGTCTGGATCTGCACCTTCGCAAGTTCGAGATACCAGTCGCAGTACTCGTCCCAGACGAACTTGTAAATCGCGCTCGCGACGTTGTCGAAACGATAATCCGCGAAACCCTTCTCGACTTCCGCTTCCGTGCGCTGCAGAAGCGAGACGATCCAGCGGTCGGCCTGCGAGTAGTCCGTATAGCCGCCGGGCCCGCAATCTCCCGGCTTGCACGCGCCCGGATTCGCGAAACCGCAATCGTGGCCTTCGCAGTTCATCAGCACGAAACGCGTGGCGTTCCACAGCTTGTTGCAGAAGTTACGATAGCCCTCGCAGCGCGCGAGGTCGAAATTCACATTGCGGCCGAGCGTGGCCATCGACGCCATCGTGAAGCGCAGCGCGTCCGTGCCGAACGACGGAATGCCCTCGGGGAATTCCTTGCGCGTCTTCTTCTCGATCTGCGCGGCGGCTTTCGGGTTCATGAGGCCCGTCGTGCGCTTCGCGACGAGCGTTTCGAGGTCGATGCCATCGACGATATCGATCGGGTCGAGCGTGTTGCCCTTGCTCTTCGACATCTTCTGGCCTTCGGCGTCGCGCACGAGGCCATGCACATAGACGGTGTCGAAAGGCACCTTGCCGGTGAAATGCGTGGTCATCATCACCATTCTGGCGACCCAGAAGAAGATGATGTCGAAACCCGTCACGAGCACGGACGACGGCAGGAACGCCTGCAATTCCTTCGTCTCGTTAGGCCAGCCGAGCGACGAGAACGGCACCAGCGCGGACGAGAACCATGTGTCGAGGACGTCTTCGTCGCGGCGCAGCGCGCCTTTGTAGCCTTGGGCGTTCGCATCGGCGCGAGCTTCGTCTTCCGTCTTCGCGACGAAGATCTCGCCGTTCTCGCCGTACCACGCGGGAATCTGATGGCCCCACCACAACTGGCGCGAGATGCACCAGTCCTGGATATTTTCCAGCCACTGATAGTACGTGGTGGTCCAGTTCTCCGGCACGAACTTGATCTTGCCGCTGCGCACGACATCGAGCGAGGTTTCCGTGATCGACTTGCCCGGATTGAAGGTGCCTTCCGGCGCGGCCTTCGTCATTGCGACGAACCACTGGTCCGTGAGCATCGGCTCGATCACGACCTGTGTGCGGTCGCCGCGCGGCACCATCAGCTTGTGCGGCTTGACGGATTCGAGCAGGCCGAGCGCTTCGAGATCCTTCACCACCTGCTTGCGCGCATCGAAGCGGTCCATGCCGCGATACTTCTCGGGCGCGTTGTCGTTGATCTTCGCGTCGAGCGTGAGGATTTCGATCTGCGGCAGCTTGTGGCGCTGGCCGACTGCGTAGTCGTTGAAATCGTGCGCGGGCGTGACCTTCACGACGCCGGTGCCGAACTCGCGGTCCACATAGTCATCCGCGATGACCGGAATCTCGCGATCGCACAGCGGCAGCACCACCGTCTTGCCGATCAGATGCTGATAGCGCTCGTCTTCCGGATGCACCATCACGGCGACGTCGCCGAGCATGGTTTCGGGGCGCGTCGTCGCGACCGTCAGATGGCCCGAGCCGTCCGGCAGCGGATACTGGATATGCCACAGGCTGCCGCTTTCTTCCTCGCTCACCACTTCGAGATCCGACACGGCCGTGCCGAGCACCGGATCCCAGTTCACGAGGCGCTTGCCGCGGTAGATGAGCCCTTGCTTGTAGAGCGTCACGAACACGTCGCGCACGGCGGCCGACATCTTGTCGTCCATCGTGAAGTATTCGCGCGACCAGTCGATCGATGCGCCCAGACGCCGCACCTGATTCGTGATGGTCGAGCCGGACTGCTGCTTCCACGCCCACACGCGCTTCAGGAATTCCTCGCGGCCGAGATCGTGGCGCGAGACGCCTTGCGCATCGAGCTGGCGCTCGACGACGATCTGCGTCGCGATGCCCGCGTGGTCCGTGCCCGGCACCCACAGCGTGTTTTCACCGAGCATGCGGTGATAGCGCGTGAGGCCGTCCATGATGGTCTGGTTGAACGCGTGCCCCATGTGCAGCGTGCCGGTGACGTTCGGCGGCGGCAACTGGATGGAGAAATTCTTCGCGCCGTCCTGGAACGTGGGGGCGGACAGCCCGCGTTTTTCCCATTCCGGGCCCCATTGGGACTCGATGTTTTGAGGCTCGAAGCTCTTGGCAAGCGTGGATGTGGTCTCGCCCGGGATGTCATTCATTTTCGATCGGCTGGTGGATGCGAATAATCTTCAATTATAAGCGGCGTCGAGCGCACGCGATTTTTGATGAAACGGCTCCTCTGTTTCATGTAGCTCGCGTTTGCGCGTCCGCCGGCCGCGCATGCTTCGTCCGATCGCGATTCGTTTTGCGATGTGGCCGTGTCAGGGTTACAGCGGAGCTTGTCTCGGGGGCTATGAATATCTAATACATCGAAGGTACTTGGGCATGCTGCAATGAATCTGGGGCAGCGAGTCTTCGATCGCTCGCCTCGTCTTCTCTATTTTGATGGAGTGCAGCAACATGTCCACCCCCGTGAGCAACGCGACGTCGCCGGCCCGCGACGATTCTCAGGCTTCCAGCGCAGATGCAGGACAATCACATACCGTCCAAGGCTCGTCGTCTGGAACCAGCGAAGCGTCGTCCGGGCCAGCGCAAAGCGTTTCGTCATCGAACCGCGGCGCCGACAGTTCTACCTCCTCTGGCGCAACTGGCGATACGAACGCGACGGATGATTCCAAGGTAGGTCAGACGCCGCAAAGCGTCCCGACGGCGCTCGCGGTGCCGAGCGACGTGAACGATTCACGCGGCGCGAACGCCCCGGATCGAGCGAATAGCACGGGGCACGCCGCTACTGACACGTCGAGCGCGTCGAGCACGTCGAGCACGTCGAGCACGTCGAACACGCCGAACACGCCGAACACGCCGAACACGCCGAACACGCCGAACACGCCGAACACGCCGAACACGCCG
>NZ_FCOE02000038.1 GCF_001544915.2 Caballeronia pedi
TGAGTCCCGTGCAATACAGAACTCAGGCCTCGGCTACCCGCTAGAATTTAACCGTCCAACTTCGTGGGGTCAGTTCAGACGCGTGGCCTTTTTATCTTGAAGCGCCGAATATTTACCGCGGCAACTCGCTCGACCCCATCAGATACGCATCCACAGACCGCGCACACTGACGGCCTTCACGAATCGCCCAGACCACGAGCGACTGCCCGCGCCGCATATCGCCCGCCGTGAACACCTTGTCCACCGACGTGTAATACGCCTTGTCGCCCTCGGTCGCCGCGCGCACGTTGCCGCGCGCATCCTTCTCGACGCCGAACGCATCCAGCACCGGCGAAACCGGTTGCGTGAAGCCCATCGCGAGCAGCACGAGATCGGCTTTCATTTCGAACTCGCTGTTCGGCACTTCCTGCATCTTGCCGCCTTTCCACTCGACGCGCACCGCGATCAGCTTCTCGACCTTGCCGTTCTTGCCTTCGAAACGCTTCGTCGCCACCGACCAGTCGCGCTCGCAACCTTCTTCGTGCGACGACGACGTGCGCAGCTTGATCGGCCAGTACGGCCACACGAGCGGCTTGTTCTCCTCTTCGGGCGGTTGCGCGAGCAGTTCGAACTGCGTCACGTCCTTCGCGCCATGCCGATTCGACGTACCGACACAATCCGAACCCGTATCGCCGCCGCCGATCACGACGACATGCTTGCCCTTCGCGAGCAGCTGATCCGTCAGCTTGTCGCCGGCGTTGACCTTGTTCTGCTGCGGCAGGAATTCCATCGCGTAATAGATGCCTTGAAGCTCGCGGCCCGGCACCGGCAGATCGCGCGGCGTTTCCGAACCGCCCGCGATCACCACCGCGTCGAACTGTTCCTTCAGTTCGTCCGGCGTGATGGTTTCCTTCGCCGTATTCGCGATGTATTCCGGTAGCGCGTCGCGGCCGATGAACACGTTCGTGCGGAACGACACGCCTTCCGCTTCCATCTGGCGCATGCGACGATCGATCAGCCACTTTTCCAGCTTGAAGTCGGGAATTCCGTAACGCAGCAGACCGCCGATGCGATCGTTCTTCTCGAACACGACGACTTCATGCCCCGCGCGTCCGAGCTGTTGCGCGGCCGCGAGACCCGCAGGGCCCGAACCGACGACCGCGACCTTCTTGCCGGTCTTGTGCTTCGGCGGCTGCGGCACGACCCAGCCTTCGGCGAAGGCCTTGTCGATGATCGCGTGCTCGATCGACTTGATGCCGACCGGATCGTCGTTGATGCCGAGCGTGCACGCCGCTTCGCACGGCGCCGGGCAGATGCGGCCCGTGAACTCCGGGAAGTTGTTGGTCGAGTGCAGCACGTTGATCGCGCTCTTCCAGTCCTGCTGGAACACGAGATCGTTGAAGTCCGGAATGACGTTGTTGACCGGGCAGCCGTTGTTGCAGAACGGAATGCCGCAGTCCATGCAGCGCGCGCCCTGAACCTTGGCGTCTTCATCCGTCAGCGCGGCGACAAATTCCTTGTAGTGCTTAACGCGGGTCAGCGGTGCTTCGTACGCCTCATGGCGGCGCTCGAACTCGAGAAAACCGGTTGCCTTGCCCATTTCTTTCTCTGTATTTGGTGAGGATCGCACTCTCCGATGCACACGCACCGGAGAGCCTTTCTAAACGTTGTGACTCGGCCTCAAGCCGCGATGGCGTCCTTCGACTTCTTCGCGCCCATCTCCGTGAGTGCGCGCTTGTATTCGGTCGGGAACACCTTGACGAACTGACGGCGAGCCGAATCCCAGTTCTCGAGCAGCGACTTCGCGCGCGGCGAACCGGTGAACTGGAAGTGACGCTCGACCAGGCCCTTGAGCACCGCTTCGTCGGTCTTGCCGGCGTGCCACAGCGCGCGATCCACCGTGCGCTCCTGTTCGGCCTGTTGCAGCACCGGATCGAGCGCGACCATCGACTTGTTGCACTTGCCCGCGAACGCGCCGTCCGGGTCGTACACGAACGCGATGCCGCCCGACATGCCCGCCGCGAAGTTGCGGCCCGTCTCGCCGAGCACCACCACCGTGCCGCCCGTCATGTATTCGCAGCCGTGATCGCCCGTGCCTTCCACGACCGCCGTCGCGCCAGAATTGCGCACGCAGAAGCGCTCGCCCGCGACGCCGCGGAAATACGATTCGCCTTCGATCGCGCCATACATCACCGTGTTGCCGCAGATGATGTTTTCTTCGGACTTGCCGCGGAAGTCGTTGGTCGGGCGAATGATGATGCGTCCACCCGACATGCCCTTGCCGACATAGTCGTTGCCGTCGCCGACGAGATCGAGCGTCACGCCCTTCGCGAGAAACGCGCCGAAGCTCTGGCCCGCCGTGCCCTTCAACTGGATGTGGATCGAGTCGTCGGGCAGGCCGTCGTGGCCGTGCTTCTTCGCGATCAGGCCGGACAGCATTGCGCCGACCGTGCGGTTCACGTTGCGCACCGGCTGGATGAACGAAACATGCTCGCCCTTCTCGATCGCCGCCTTCGACTTCTCGATCAGCACGTGATCGAGCGCCTTGTCGAGGCCGTGATCCTGCACGTCCACGTGCTTGCGCGCGACTTCCTCGCCCACCGGCACCTGATAGAAGATGCGCGAGAAGTCGAGACCCTTCGCCTTCCAGTGTTCGATGCCCTTCTTCATGTCGAGCAGATCGACGCGGCCGATGAGGTCATCGAACTTGCGAATGCCGAACTGCGCCATGATTTCGCGCACTTCTTCCGCGACGAAGAAGAAGAAGTTGACGACGTGTTCCGGCTGGCCCGAGAACTTCGCGCGCAGCACCGGGTCCTGCGTCGCCACGCCGACCGGGCACGTGTTCAGATGGCACTTGCGCATCATGATGCAGCCTTCGACGACGAGCGGCGCCGTCGCGAAGCCGAACTCGTCCGCGCCAAGCAGCGCGCCGATCACGACGTCGCGGCCGGTCTTCATCTGGCCGTCGGCCTGCACGCGGATACGTCCGCGCAGGCGGTTCAGCACCAGCGTCTGCTGCGTTTCGGCAAGGCCAAGCTCCCACGGCGTGCCCGCGTGCTTGAGCGACGACAGCGGCGACGCGCCCGTGCCGCCGTCATGGCCGGCGATCACGACGTGATCGGCCTTCGCCTTTGCAACACCCGCGGCAACCGTACCGACACCCACTTCGGACACCAGCTTCACCGAAATGCTCGACGCCGAATTCACGTTCTTCAGATCGTGAATGAGCTGCGCGAGGTCTTCGATCGAATAGATGTCGTGGTGCGGCGGCGGCGAAATCAGGCCGACGCCCGGCACCGAGTAACGCAGCTTGCCGATGTACTCGGACACCTTGTGACCCGGCAACTGGCCGCCTTCGCCCGGCTTCGCGCCCTGCGCCATCTTGATCTGGATCTGATCCGCCGACGACAGATACTCCGCCGTCACGCCGAAACGGCCCGACGCGACCTGCTTGATCTTCGAGCGCAGCGAATCGCCGTCCTTCAGCGGGATGTCGGTGACGACTTCCTTGCCGATGATCGATTGCAGCGTGTCGCCGTTCTTGATCGGAATGCCGCGCAGTTCGTTGCGATAACGCGTTTCGTCCTCGCCGCCTTCGCCCGTATTCGACTTGCCGCCGATGCGGTTCATCGCGACGGCCAGCGTCGCGTGCGCTTCGGTCGAAATCGAGCCGAGCGACATCGCGCCAGTCGCGAAGCGCTTGACGATGTCCTTCGCCGATTCCACTTCATCCAGCGGAATCGCCCTGGTCGGCTCGACCTTGAACTCGAACAGACCGCGGAACGTCATGTGACGCTTCGTCTGGTCGTTGATGATGTGCGCGTATTCCTTGTACGTCTGATACGAATTGCTGCGCGCCGAGTGCTGCAGCTTGGCGATCGCATCCGGCGTCCACATGTGCTCTTCGCCGCGCACGCGATACGCGTACTCGCCGCCCGCGTCGAGCATGGTCGCGAGTACCGGGTTGTCGCCGAACGCATCGCGGTGCAGGCGAATCGCTTCTTCTGCCACTTCGAAAATGCCGATGCCGCCGACCTTCGTCGCCGTGCCCTTGAAATACTTCTCGACCAACTCGGAGGACAGGCCGACGCCTTCGAAGATCTGCGCGCCGGTGTAGGACATGTACGTCGAGATGCCCATCTTCGACATGACCTTCAGGAGACCCTTGCCGACCGCCTTCGTGAAGTTGTAGATGACCTTGTCGGCCGACAGATCGCCCTTCAGGCCATCGGCCATGTTGGCGAGCGTTTCCAGCGCGAGATACGGGTGCACGGCTTCCGCGCCGTAGCCCGCGAGCAGCGCGAAATGATGCGTCTCACGCGCCGAACCCGTTTCCACGACGAGACCCGTGCTCGTGCGCAGGCCATGCGCGACGAGATGCGAGTGAATCGCGGACGTGGCGAGCAGCGCCGGAATCGCGACGTTGTCGCGGTCCATCTTGCGGTCGGACACGATCAGGATGTTGTAGCCGGACTTCACGGCATCGACCGCTTCCGCGCACAGCGACGCGATGCGCGCTTCAACGCCTTCCTTGCCCCACGCCGCCGGATAGCAGATGTTCAGTTCATACGAGCTGAACTTGCCGCCGGTGTATTTATCGATCGCGCGGATCTTGGCGATGTCCTTGAAGTCGAGCACGGGCTGCGACACTTCGAGACGCATCGTCGGGTTGATGTTGGTCGTGTCGAGCAGGTTCGGCTTCGGACCGATGAACGAGTTGAGCGACATCACCAGGTTTTCGCGGATCGGATCGATCGGCGGGTTCGTCACCTGGGCGAACAACTGCTTGAAGTAGTTGTACAGCGTCTTGTTCTTGTTGGACATGACCGCCAGCGGCGAATCGTTGCCCATCGAGCCGACGGCTTCCTCGCCCGATTGCGCCATCGGCGCCATCAGGAACTTGAGGTCTTCCTGCGTATAGCCGAAGGCCTGCTGGCGGTCCAGCAGCGCGGCGGCTTCGCGGCGTTGCGTCTCGACGTCTTCCGCCTTCGGCTCGATTTCGTCGAGCTTGATGCGCACGGCGTCGATCCAGCTCTTGTACGGCTTCGCGTTGGACAGGTTGTCCTTCAGTTCCTTGTCCTCGATGATGCGGCCCTGCTCCATGTCGATCAGGAACATCTTGCCCGGCTGCAGACGCCACTTCTTGACGATCTTCGACTCGGGAATCGGCAGCACGCCGGACTCCGACGCGAGGATCACGAGATCGTCGTCGGTGACGAGATAGCGCGCCGGACGCAGACCGTTACGGTCGAGCGTCGCGCCGATCTGGCGGCCGTCCGTGAACGCGATCGCGGCGGGGCCGTCCCACGGCTCCATCATCGCGGCGTGGTATTCGTAGAACGCGCGGCGGTTGTCGTCCATCAGCGTGTGCTGTTCCCACGCTTCGGGAATCATCATCATCATCGCGTGGACGAGCGGGTAACCGGCCATCACCAGCAGTTCGAGACAGTTGTCGAACGATGCCGTGTCCGACTGGCCCGGATAGATCAGCGGCCAGAGCTTCGGCAGATCGTCGCCGAGCACGTAGGACGCGATCGCGCCGGTGCGCGCGTTCAGCCAGTTGACGTTGCCCTTCACGGTGTTGATTTCACCGTTGTGCGCGATCATGCGGTACGGGTGCGCGAGTTCCCACGCCGGGAACGTGTTGGTCGAGAAGCGCTGGTGCACGAGCGCGAGCGCCGACACGACGCGCTCGTCCTGCAGGTCGCGGTAGTACACGCCGACCTGACCCGCCAGCAGCAGGCCCTTGTAGACGACCGTGCGCGAGGACATCGACGGCACGAAGTATTCCTTGCCGTGCTTCAGCTTGAGCGCCTGGATGCGATGGCTCGCCGTCTTGCGGATGATGTACAGCTTGCGCTCGAGCGCGTCCGTCACGACGATGTCCTTGCCGCGACCGATGAAAATCATGCGGATCAGCGGCTCGCTCGCCTTCACGGTCGGCGAGATGGGCATGTTGCCGTCGACGGGAACATCGCGCCAGCCGAGCACGACCTGGCCCTCGGCCTTCACCGTGCGCTCGAGCTCCTGCTCGCACGCGAGACGCGATGCGTGCTCCTTCGGCAGGAAGATCATGCCGACGCCGTATTCGCCAGCCGGCGGCAACGTCACGCCCTGCTTGGCCATTTCCTCGCGATAGAAGCCGTCCGGCACCTGAATCAGGATGCCGGCGCCGTCGCCCATCAGCGGATCGGCGCCGACCGCGCCGCGGTGATCGAGATTCTCGAGAATCTTGAGACCCTGCTGAATGATCTCGTGGCTCTTCTTTCCCTTGATGTGGGCGACGAAGCCGACGCCGCAGGCGTCATGTTCGTTCGCAGGATCGTACATGCCCTGCGCGGCGGGAAGCGAACCGGCTGCCGGTTGCTGATGATCGTTCATGGGGACACCGTCTCTACTGTGAGGGGCCGAATCGACTCGGCCGTTGAACCATTTTCTTGTCGCTTGCGACGGTATTTTTTCAACTTGATGTGTCACGAAGCACGGTCGTGCGCGGCACGCTGCACCGCGGCAATTGCCGGAAATCGAAATATACGCGACGAATCAAAAGGATGGCAAATAAAACTTGATGATGTGACACCAATTATCGATATGGTGCAAGCACGCCCCAATATATTGGGGTCGCACCAATAATCATAAAAAAGAAACGGCGAACCCCGAAAATTCGAGACGCCGTTTCATTTTGTGCTTCAGGATTGCCGATGCAGGCCGTTATTGGGGTTGCGGGGTTTCGCGAATCTTGCGAGGACGCCCACGCGGCAGAGGCGACACCCGACGGTTGGCTGCATGCGACGCCCATTCGCGATAGGCCTCGCTGCCGAGCACCCAGCCTTTGAGTGTCGCTTGCAGGAGACGGTTGGCCTCCCGCTCGTCGAGCGGTTGCTCGCACAACTCCTTGTACGCGTGCTGGCGCTCGAACGGCGTGTTGCCGAGCGACCAGAAAAGCGGATGGTCCGTGATGAGGCCATCGAGCGTAAGCCCGATGTGATGACGGAAGCTGGACCACTTGTGGTCCTGCGGCGTCGCGACGAGTTGCGCGCGCACCGGCGCCGTCTCGACGACGCGCGTGGCGAGCAGAAAGTAACGCTCGCCTTCGATCACCGTGGCGCGATAGCGGCCTTCCCACAACGTGCCGCGCCGCATGTAACGGCGATTGAAGTGCGCTACGTAACGACGCCCGACGGCCTGCATCGCTTTGGGCAGGCTGGCCTCGTCGCGCGGCGTGACGAGCAGATGCACCGCCTGCGGCATGAGCGCGTAGGCGTGGATTGAGAGGTGATGATCACGTGAAGCAGTCCTCAAGCAGTCGATGAAGAGCTCGTAGTCCTGGTCGTCGACGAATGCGGGTTGCTGGTCGAGACCACGCAGGATGACATGCTGCGGCTGTTCGGGAACGTAGAGTCGTGCAAGCCGTGCCATTCTGGATATTCCGTTGGTCGCGTTTGTGTTACCCCAATCGGGGGCCTTTCGGAGCCGTTGTGGCAGCGTGGACAAAACACATGCAAGTGCCGTGCAACGAAGCCCCAAAGCCGCTCTTTGCCCTAGGGAAAATGCTCTACGGCGCCGCTATGGTTTATGTGAAATGTTATGTTCATAATGAGCGTGCTTTTCTGGAGGAGCACAAATTGAAAATAAAACAGGTCATCACGGGGATCGCGGCATTAGCGTGTGTGTCCACCGCGGCACATGCGCAATCTGCTGGATCCTTCTATGCAACCGCAGGCTGGTTTCACTTCGCACCGCAAGACAGCAGCGGCCCGCTCAAAGAAACAAGTGTAGGCGGATCTCCCGTCAATATCGATGTTCCCGGCACCGGCGCCGGCATTGGAAGCGCTGACACAGCCGGCTTCACTTTGGGCTACTTCGCGACCGACCACATCGCCGCCGAACTCGAAATGGGCATACCGCCTACGTTCGACCTCGAAGGCACAGGCACCTTCTCGCAGTACGGCAAGCTCGGCAGCGCCAAGCAGTGGAGCCCGACGCTGCTGTTCAAATACTTCTTCAATGCTCCTACGGCGAAGTTCCGTCCGTTCGTTGGCATCGGCGTGACGCGGACCTGGTTCACCGACGCCCAGATCACGAACCAGCAATTCGAAGGCTCGGTCCTGCATGGTCCGACCACGGTCGACACGGATAGTTCGTGGGCGCCCGTGTTTAATGTCGGTGCGACTTACAATTTCACAGAACACTGGTTTGCCGGCTTTTCCGTGTCGTTCATTCCTTTGAAGGCCACGGCGAAGTTGAACACGCAGGCACAAACACCTGTCGGTACGCTGAATGTTCAGTCGCAGGCGAAAATCACGCTCAACCCGATCGTTACATATTTGCGAGTAGGCTACCGCTTCTGAAGTGATACTGCTCGCAGACAAGTAACGAAGATATATAAGCGTTATCGCGAAAAGAAAGAAAACGCCGGCATGATTTCAGTCATGCCGGCATTTCTTTTTGCATCCGGCTTGTAAATGTGACCTCCGATAGAAGGAACCGCTTGCAGTTCTTACGTGCCGGCTCGCGTGAATTTTCCGTTACGGTCGCGCTTACCGAAGCATTGCGCGAAGTCGAAGCGGCGGCACCGAATTTGCTGCATGATGAGTTTCCCCGCTTCGGGCGGGCCATCCACGACTCATCCATCGACGGAGCGATCTATGAACGCATTGCCTAATACGCGAGACGCCATCGGAGATTCATGGACCACGACGGGCCGACGTGCACGCCGCATGGCGCGCCATGGACGTGAAGCAGCCGAGGATATCGGCGCCGAACTTCGCACGCTGCTCAGCGAACTGGAAAGCACGCTGGCGGAAGGCACGTCAGCCGATGCAGCCGCACTGCGCGCGCAAATCGGCGAGCGTCTCGACAGCGCGCGCGCACGGTTGAACGACACGCACGCCGCGCTGCGCGAGCGCGCAGGCGCCGTGTTCGAAGACGCCGACGCGTATATCCACGAAAAGCCGTGGCAGACCATCGTGCTCGTTGGCGGGCTGGCGCTCGTTGCGGGCGTGCTGCTTGCCCGCGTGCGCTAGCGCTTCAACTGCTCGACGCCTCCAGAAAGTCAGCGCCGATGATGTCGATGCGGTCCGTACAGATCGCATCGACTCCCCATTGCGCGAGCAAGCGCGCGCGCGCGGGGTCATTCACCGTGTAGGCGAGGATGCGCAGACCCGCGTCCTTGATCCGCGCGACAAGCGTTTCATCGAGCGCGCGATGACTCGCGTGCAGTGACACGCACGATAGCGCCGCGGTCTGCGCGCGCCAGTCTTCCGGTACATGCTCGTACAACATGCCGCGCGGCAGATTCGGCGCGACATCGCGTGCCGCCTCCAATGCCGCATACGAAAACGACGACAGCAGCGGCGCAACCTCGGCGTCCGCCCACAACCGCGCCGCTTCGCGCGCGACGAGCACGCCCGTTTCCACATCGCGGCCCTGACTCGGCTTGATCTCGATGTTCGCCGCCAGCCCATGCTTCGTGCATCGCTCATGGACCTGCGCGAGCGTCGGCATGCGCGCGTTGGCGAACTCGGTGCCAAACCACGAGCCCGCATCGAGCGCGCTCAACTGCGCGTAGGTCAGCGCTTTCGCCGCGCCGCGACTGTTCGACGTGCGATCCACCGCATCGTCATGCAGCAGGAAAACGACATCGTCGGCGGAGAGTTTCGCGTCGAACTCGATCATCGTGTGGCCGAAGCGCGCGCCGACGTCGATCGCTTCGAGCGTGTTCTCCGGCGCAAGCTTGCCGCCGCCGCGATGCGCGACAATCGCGGGATAAGGCCAGGTTCTCATCGCTTCTGCTCCATTCAATTGGCGCGATGCCCCGTTGCCGGATCGAAGAAATGCAGATGCTTCGCAGGCAACGACACAGCGAGCCGCTCGCCGCGCTGCGGCCGATGTTCGTGCGGCA
This sequence comes from Caballeronia pedi, assembly GCF_001544915.2. Taxonomy (GTDB): domain Bacteria; phylum Pseudomonadota; class Gammaproteobacteria; order Burkholderiales; family Burkholderiaceae; genus Caballeronia; species Caballeronia pedi. The sequence goes on from NZ_FCOE02000038.1 coordinate 9,887, forward strand.
AACGCGCAGCGACATCGTGCTTGCCCCACTTGCCGTGCGCGAGATTGTCCGCGCCGAGCAGTTCGGCCGAATCGACATCGAGCGTCGCGCTGGGCGCGTTCCCGTTGCCGGGCGTCATGTGCTCCGGACGAATGCCGATGATCCACTCGCGCCCGTGCATCGCGCCCGACACGCCCGTTGCACCCGCGACCGGCAGCTTCGGTCCATCGCCCGCGACCTCGAACAGCGATCCGTCTGCGGACAAACGCCCTTCGAGCAGATTCATCGCCGGCGAGCCGATGAAGCTCGCGACGAATACCGTCGCCGGACGTTCGTACACTTCGGTCGGCGCGCCGATCTGCTCGGCGTGCCCCTTGTTCATGACGATGACGCGCTGCGCCAGGGTCATGGCTTCGATCTGGTCGTGCGTGACGTACAGGCTGGTCGTAGCCAGGCGCGCATGCAGGCGCTGAATTTCGAGGCGCATCTGCACGCGCAGCTTGGCGTCGAGATTCGAAAGCGGTTCGTCGAACAGGAACACCGCCGGTTCGCGCACGATCGCGCGGCCCATTGCGACGCGCTGCCGCTGACCGCCGGACAACTCGCGCGGCTTGCGCGCGAGCAAGTGCTCGAGTTCGAGAATGCGCGCCGCATTCGCCACACGCGACTCGATGGTCGCGCGATCCGCGCCGCCGATCTTCAGCGCGTACGCCATATTCTGCGCGACACTCATGTGCGGATAAAGTGCGTAGTTCTGAAATACCATCGCGATATCGCGATCCTTCGGCTCCAGCTTGTTCACGACCTTGCCGCCGATTTCGATCGCGCCTTCGGACACGCTTTCGAGTCCCGCGACCATGCGCAGCAGCGTCGACTTTCCGCAGCCCGACGGGCCGACCATCACGACGAACTCGCCGTCTTCCACCGCCACATCGATGCCGTGCAGCACGTAGTTCGAGCCGTCGTAGGTTTTCTTGACGCCTTTGAGATTCAGCGCAGCCATCTATCCAAGGTCTCCGTTATTTTTCAGCATCGACGAGTCCGCGCACGAACCAGCGCTGCATCGTCAGCACGACGGCGAGCGGCGGCAGCATCGCGAGCAGCGTCGCCGTCATCACGTAGTGCCATTCCGTTGCCGTATCGCCCGACGCGATCATGCTCTTGATGCCGACTACCGCCGTCTGCAGCGACACCTCGTTGGTGATGAGAATCGGCCAGAGATACTGATTCCAGCCGTAGATGAACGTGATGACGAAGAGCGCCGCGATGTTGGTCTTCGAGAGCGGCAGCACGACGTCCCAGAAGAAGCGCAGCGGCCCCGCGCCGTCGATGCGCGCTGCTTCCATCAATTCGTCGGGCAGCGTCATGAAGAATTGCCGGAACAGAAACGTGGCCGTGGCGGACGCGATCAGCGGCAGCGTCAAGCCCGCATACGTGTTCGACAGATGCATCGAGGAGACGACTTGCACCGTCGGAAAAATACGCACTTCGACGGGCAGCATCAGCGTGACGAAGATCAGCCAGAACGCGAGGTTCTTCATCGGAAAGCGGAAGAACACGATCGCGTAGGCGGAGACGATCGACACGGCGATCTTGCCGATCGAAATGACGAGCGCCATCACGAGGCTGTTGATGAGCATCAGGCCGAACGGCGCGGCCGCGTTGCCGCTGCCGTGCGTCCAGATATGCGCGATGTTTTCGAACAGATGCGAACTCGGCACGAGCGAGATCGGCACGCTGAAGACTTCCTTCGAATTCATCGTGGCCGCGCAGAACGCCACATACACCGGGAACACGACCAGCGCGACGCCGAGTATCAGCACCGCGTGACAGAAGATATCGAAACCGCGTCGGTTCTCGATCATGAGTATTGCACCCTGCGTTCGACGAAGCGGAATTGCACGATCGTCAGCGCGACGACGATCACCATCAGCACCACCGATTGCGCGCCGGAACTGCCGATATCGAGTCCCTGAAAGCCTTCGGCGAAGATCTTGTAGATGAGCGTCTTGGTCGACTGCGCGGGGCCGCCGCCGGTGGCGGCATCGATCACGGGGAAGGTATCGAAGAACGCGTAGACGAGATTCACGACGAGCAGGAAGAAGCTGGTCGGCGACAGCAGCGGCAGCGCGATGCCGAAGAAGCGCCGCACGGGCCCGGCGCCGTCGATGGCGGCGGCTTCGATCAGCGATTGCGGAATCGCTTGCAAACCCGCATAGAAGAACAGGAAGTTGTAGCTGACCTGCTTCCACACCGATGCCAGCACGACGAGGAACATCGCCTGCGTGCCGTTGAGCGCGTGATTCCAGACGATGCCCTGTTTCGCGAGCGCGAAGGTTACGAGCCCGATGCTCGGGTTGAACAGGAACGACCACAGCACGGCGGCGATCGCGGGCGCGACCGCGTACGGCCAGATGAGCAGCGTCTGATACGCCTTCGCACCGCGCGTCACGCGATCGGCGCAGGCGGCGAGCAGCAGCGAAATCGCGAGGCCCGACACGGTGACGAGCGAGCAAAAGATCATCGTCGTGTTGAACGACGAGAGATAGAGCGGATCGGCGAACAACTGCCGGAAATTCGCCAGCCCGACGAACTCGCTCGACGTGCCGAACGCGTCCTGACTTTGCGTGGCTTGCCAGAGCGCTTCGCCCGCGGGCCAGAGAAAGAACAGCGCGGTGATCGCGAGCTGAGGCGCGACGAGCAGATACGGCAACACGCTCGTATCGAAACGAGACCGTTTTTCCATTCGCTGGTGTCCTGAACTAGGCGCCCGCGTCGCGCGCGGGCGCTGGCTGCATGAGCTTAGTTGCCGGTCTTCTCGAAGCGGCGCAGCAGTTCGTCGCCGCGTTGCACCGATGCGTCGAGCGCCTGTTGCGGCGTCTTCTTGTCGGCCCAGACCTGCTCCAGCTCTTCGTCGACGATGGTGCGGATCTGCGGCATGTTGCCCAGACGCAGACCCTTCGTGTAAGGCAGCGGCGGCTTGTTCATCATCTGCTTGATGGCGATGTCCGCGCCGGGATTCTTGTCGTAGAAGCCCTGTTTCTGCGTGAGCTCGTACGCGGCTTGCGTGACCGGCAGATAGCCCGTGTCCTGATGCCACTTCGCCGCGACTTCCGGCGTCGACAGATACGCGAGGAACTTCGCGACGCCCTTGTAGACGGCCGGGTCCTTGCCCGACAACACCCACAGACTCGCGCCACCGATGATCGCGTTCTGCGGCGCGCCCTTCACGCTGGCGTCGTACGGCATCATGCCGACGCCGTAATCGAACTTCGCATATTTGGCGATGGTCGCGCGCGAGCCCGACGAGTTCGTGATGATCCCGCAATCGCCGCTGTAGAACTTCGAGACCGGCTCGTCCTTGCGGCCCACGTACGTGAACGTGCCGTCCTTCGCCATTTTCTGCAGGAACTGGATGTGCGCGACCTGCAGCGGCTTGTTGAATTCGAGCTTGGCGTCGAGGCCGTCGAAGCCATTGTTCTTCGATGCGAACGGCGCGGCGTGCCACGCGCTGTAGTTTTCGAGCTGAATCCAGCTTTGCCAGCCCGACGAATAACCGCACGAGTAACCGGCGGCCTTCAGCTTCTTCGCGTCGGCTTCGACATCGGCCCAGGTTTTCGGGGGCTGGTTCGGATCGAGGCCCGCTTTCTTGAACGCGTCCTTGTTGTAGTAGAGGACCGGCGTCGAGCTGTTGAACGGCATCGAGATCAGATGGCCGGTTTTCGCGTCGCTGTAGTAGCCGGAAATCGTCGGCACGAAGGCCTTTTCATCGAGCGGCACGCCCGCCTGCTTGAACACGTCGGAGACGGGAATGACGGCCTTCTTCGCCTGCATCATCGTTGCGGTGCCGACTTCGTAGACCTGCAGGATCGCGGGCGCGTTGCCGCTGCGATACGCCGCGATACCCGCCGCGAGCGTCTGGTCATAGGTGCCCTTGAACACCGGGACGATCTTGTAATCGCTCTGCGACTTGTTGAAATCGTTGGCGATGTCGCCCACGCGCTCGCCGAGCGCGGCTTCCATCGCATGCCAGAACTGGATTTCCGTCGCGGCGTGCGCCGCGGTGCTGGCGCCGAACGCCAGAACGGCCGCGGCCGAGATCGTGCGGAACAAGGGCTTGCAGCTCATCGATGAGTCTCCTTTTTGCGAATTCGCGCTTTGAAAATGCGCGATATTAGTTGTTGTCGATGACAAACAGGCGTTGATACTCCTTCAATGCGTAACGATCCGTCATCCCGGCGATGTAATGCGCGATGAGCCGTGCCTGCGAACTGTCGTGGCTCGCCGACGGCGCGTCGTTCGCGGATTCCTCCGCCACCGGTCCGCGCGACTGATACGCGGGCGGCAGCAGGCGCGGATCGTCGGTGAACGCTTCGAAGAGGCCCATCACCACGCGCTTCGCCTTGTTGGCCATCCGCATCACGCGATAGTGCCGGTACAGATTCTTGAACAGGAAGCGCTTGAGCTGCGCTGCCTGCGCGGCGACTTCGTCGCTGTGTGCGACGAGTGTCGGCGCGTTGCGCACGTCGTCGAGCGATTGCGGCGCGACGCGTTCGAGATTGCGGCCCGTCGCCTCGATCAGATCGACGATCAGCGTGTTGATGATGCGCCGGATCGTCTCGTGAATCAGCCTGCGCCCTTCGATGTTCGGATAGTCGGCGCGCGCCGCGTCGAAATGCGTGTGCCAGAGGCTCACTTCGGCAAGTTGTTCGAGTGTGATGAGACCGGAGCGCAGGCCGTCGTCGACGTCGTGATTGTTGTATGCGATTTCATCGGCGACATTCGCGATCTGCGCTTCGAGCGAAGGCTGCTTGCCGGCGAGAAAGCGCTCGCCGAGATCGCCGAGCTTGCGCGCGTTCTCGCGCGAGCAATGCTTGAGAATGCCTTCGCGCGTTTCGAAGCACAGGTTCAGGCCGTCGAACGCGCCGTAGTGCTCTTCGAGTTGATCGACCACCGCGAGGCTTTGCAGATTGTGCTCGAAGCCACCGTGATCGCGCATGCAGTCGTGCAGCGCGTCCTGCCCGGCGTGGCCGAACGGCGTATGGCCGAGATCGTGCGCGAGCGAGATGGCTTCGACGAGATCTTCGTTCAGCCGCAGATTGCGCGCGACCGAACGCGCGATCTGCGCGACTTCGAGGCTATGCGTGAGACGCGTGCGGAACAGGTCGCCTTCGTGATTGACGAAGACCTGCGTCTTGTATTCGAGCCGGCGAAACGCGGTCGAATGCACGATGCGGTCGCGGTCGCGCTGAAATTCGGTACGCGCGGCGGGCGGCGGCTCGGCGAAACGCCGGCCGCGCGATTGCGACGAGTGCGCGGCATACGGCGCGAGATGCGCTTCGAGCACGAGTGAAGACGGCGTGCCCCGTGGAAATTGACTTTCTTTTTCGGTCACCGGCTGCTCCGCATTCGTGGTTCTAGCCGCCGCCCGCGCGGATCAGACGCTGGCTGCGAGCGTCGCGCGCACGGCCTGATCGGGCGCGCTCGCGATCTCGGTCGAGCCGAAGCGGGTCAGCAGAATGAATTTGATGGCGCCGGCTTCGGCCTTCTTGTCGACTTTCATCAGATCGACGTAACGGTCGTCGCCGAGTTTGGGCGCCGTGACCGGCAGCTTCGCCGCCTCGATCACGCGCACGAGACGCTGGCGCGCGGCTTCGTCCAGCTTGCCGAGGCGCACGGAAAGATCCGCCGCCATCACCATGCCGCAGCCGACCGCTTCGCCGTGCAGCCATTCGCCGTAGCCGAGCCCGGCTTCGATCGCATGGCCGAAGGTGTGGCCGAAATTGAGAATCGCGCGCTGTCCGCCTTCGCGCTCGTCCGACGCGACGACCGCTGCCTTGATCTCGCACGAACGCTTCACGGCGTGCGCGAGCGCCTCGTCGTCACGGCGATTCAACGCGTCGATATTGGTTTCGATCCAGTCGAAGAACGCCGCGTCCGCGATCGCGGCCGTCTTGATGACTTCCGCGATGCCCGCCGCCAGCTCGCGCTCCGGCAGCGTGTGCAGCGCGCCGATATCCGCGATCACCGCCTGCGGCTGATAGAACGCGCCGATCATGTTCTTGCCGAGCGGATGATTGATGCCCGTCTTGCCGCCCACCGAGGAATCCACTTGCGAGAGCAGCGTGGTCGGAACCTGGATGAACGGCACGCCGCGCATGTAGCATGCGGCTGCGAAGCCGGTCATGTCGCCGACGACACCGCCGCCCAGCGCGATCAACGTGGTCTTGCGGTCGGCGCGTTCGGTGAGCAACGCGTCGAAAATCCGGTTGAGCGTTTCCCAGTTCTTGTGCGCCTCGCCGTCCGGCAGGACGACCGTCGTCACTTTTTTGCCGAGCGGTTCGAGCGCGGCACGCAACCGGTCGCCGTAGAGCGGATCGATGGTGGAATTGGTGACGATCGCCACCGACGCGCCCTTGATATGCGGCGCAAAAAGCTCAGTGCGGCCGATCAGGCCCGCACCAATATGAATGGGGTAGGCGCGCTCGCCCAGTTCTACGTTGACGGTAATCATGGCGGACATTATGACTCAGCCGACTTGACGACGCCGGCGACCTCCAGTTGCATCAGGACCATATTGACGAGCGCGTTCACGGTCGGCCGTCCCGTTTCGACGACGAAATGCGCGCAGTCGTGATACAGCGGATCGCGCGTCTTGAAAAGCGCTTCGAGCTTGCCGCGCGGATCTTCGGTTTGCAGCAGCGGGCGATTCTTGTCACGCCGCGTGCGCTGCCAGAGATCGTGCGGATTGGCGCGCAGATAGATGACGATGCCGCGATTCTTCAGATGTTCGCGATTGTCGGTCCGCAGCACCGCGCCGCCGCCCGTCGCGAGCACGATGCCGCTGCGCTGCGACAGCTCGTCGATGATGTTCGCCTCGCGCTGGCGGAAACCCTCCTCGCCTTCGAGCTCCCAGATCACGGGGATGCGGGCGCCCGTGCGCGCCTCGATCTCCAGATCCGAATCGATGAACGAGCGCTGCAGACGGCGCGCAACCGCACGGCCCACGGTGGTTTTACCCGCCCCCATGAGTCCGACGAAAAAGATGTTCGCGTTCGCGTGCCCTTCCTGCAACTCGGTTTCCTTCCAGTTCGATGCAATTTGTTCGTGCGGCAGCTTAAGGGCAAACCGCCCGCTTTGTCGAGTCGCGCCGCCCTCGTGGCGCAACTCACCCGCTGCTCGCGATCACATGCGGCGTAATCAATATGACCAGTTCGCTTTTTGCGCGCCGCCGCGCCTCATGGCGAAACAGCCAGCCGATCAGCGGCAGTTTCGACAATCCCGGCACGCCGGTGACATCGTCGCGCTCGTCATCGGAATAGATGCCGCCGATCGCCACGGTCCCGCCGTTCTCCACTTCCACGCGCGTCTGGACGTGCTTGGTGTGGATGGCCGGACCGTTCGCCGTCTGCTCGCCCAGGCTGTCCTTCGTGATGTCGAGATCCAGAATGACGTGGCCATGCGGCGTAATCTGCGGCTCGACCTCCAGTTTGAGCGTTGCACGCCGAAACTGCACGCCCGACATGCCATTGCCGACTTTCGCCTGATACGGCACTTCCATGCCCTGCTCGACGACGGATTTCACCCGGTCCGCCGTCACGACGCGCGGGCGCGACACGATCTGCCCGCGCCCTTCCGCCTCCAGCGCGCTCAGTTCGATATTGAGCAGGCGTGTGGCCTGAGCGACGAAGAGCGTGAGTCCGGCGGTCGCCGCGTCGAAGCCGTTGATCGGCCCCGCCGACAGATCGTATACCACACCCTCCTTGCCGCCCGCGAACCCGGTCGACGGATCGTTCTGCGGCGCGACGCTCAGTTTGACGCCCAGATTGCGCGACAACCCCGCCTCGCCCTCGACGATCTTCGCCTCGATCATCACCTGCGGCGTCGGTTTGTCGATCAGCGCGATCAGTTCCGCCATCTGCTGGACGCGCGCGTCGAGATCGGTGACGAAGAGCAGATTGGTGCGCGCGTCGGCAATGGCGGAGCCGCGTTTGGACAGCACGCGCTGGCCGCCCGCGCCGGTCAGCATTTTGCGAAGCTCGTCCGCGCGCGAATAGCGCAGCACGAACGTACGGCTCGCGAGCGGTTCGAGATCGGCGGCGCGCGCGTGGGCTTCGAAGCGAAGCTTTTCGCGCGCGGCGAGCTCGGTGAGCGGCGCGACCCAGATCACGTTGCCGTGCTGCTCCATCGCGAGGCCGTGGACTTCGAGCAGCGTGTCGAACGCGCGCCGCCACGGCACGGCGACGAGATTCATCGACACTTGCCCGCGCACCTTCTCGCTCGCGACGATGTTCAGGCCCGTGAAGCGCGCGAACGCATGAAGCGCGGCACTCAGATCGGCGTTTTTCAGGTCGAGGGTGATGGGCTTGCCGTCGTCGCTTCCGTGCGACGCGCCGCTCAGCCGTTCGAGTTCGGGTAACGGCACCGGCGGACCTTCCAGCGCCTCGGCTGATTCGACTACGGGCTTGGCGTCCGCGAGCGGAGCGGGCGAAGGAGGCGCGGCGTCGATGGCGAGTTGTTCCGCCGGCTGAATATCGAGCGATGCCGGCAGCGGAGGCAGCGGCGCGATGATCGTGTCCGCGCTATCGGCGGCGAGCGCCGCGTGCGCGAACATCAGCGCCGCCGCGCTCACCCCGGCGAATCCGCGTAAAAGCTGCGCGATGCGTTTCACTTGCGATCCTCCGCGAGCGTCAGCTTGCGCGACATGCCGTCGTTGCGAGCGAGTTCGACGGCGCGCGGAAGGACGCGCCCGAGCCGTTCGTCACCGATCTTCTGTCCCGGCGCGAAGCCATCGACGTCACGGCCGCTTTGCAGCAGCGCCATCGCGCGACGGCGACCGACGAAGGTTCCGACCAGCAGCATGTCGCCACCCTGCGCGGCGGCATCCGCACCGCCGAACGGATCGACGATGAACGCGTTGGCGCGTGGCGCAGCGGCGGGCGCTACTGCCGGCAGCGTTTCGAAGATGCGCAGCGTCGCTTCGATGGCAAGCTCGCCCGCCTGTCGCGTGATCTGCACGTTCTCGGGGACGACGAGCCGCGGCAGTCCGGCGAGCGCCTCCAGAAAGCGTCGCATCTCCGCGAACGCGCCGTCCGCGCGCAGCTTCAGCGCGCGCTCCGGAAGCGGTTCGCGTGCTTTCGGGTCGCCGCTCCTGAGCGCGACCGGCTCGATACCCGCGACGCGTAGCCCGTTCTGCGCCGCCAGATCGGCGACGGCGCGCAACGCGTCGGCGGCGCTCCAGACGGCGGGCGCCATATGGCCCGAAGCGGCTCGCGCACGCAGATCGGGCAATTCCGCCGCGATGCGCCCCGCGTCGAGCGCTTTCGCTTGCGTCGCCGCCCATGCGGCGCGGCTTGCATCGAGCTGACTCGCGTCCGACATGTGCCAGACTCGCAGGCCCGTGACGAACACGAGCAAGCCCACGATGAGCGCGACACACGCGGTTCGAAGCCGCGACCATTCATCGAGCGGCTGCAGGATGGACGGCATGCCGCGCGATTGCCTTTTTGCAGGCAGGTTCATCGGAATCGTGCTCATGGGCGTTTCCCCTGCGCGGAAGGACGATTGGCCGTCAGGATGGGACGCGCCTGACGCGATGCGGCTTCGCCGAGCGAATGATCCGGCGCGTAGCGCACGAGCGCGACGAACTCGAAATGCGCGGACCGCTCGCCGAAAGATGCCGGTGCGACGCGCCTGCCCGGCGCCGCAGTATCCGCGCGCCGCTTCATTTCGATTACTTCGACCGATTGCACGCCGCGCAGCCCTTCCAACCGCTTGAGCCATTGCGCGGCCGCCTGCGAATCGGGAGCGAGCGCGGCAAGCTCGACCTCGTTCGTGCGCTGCGACACGCGCTGGAGCGCGATGCCTCGTTGCGGCGGAGTATCCGCGAGCGCTTCGAGCAGCGCGAGAAAGCGCTCGCGCGGCAAAGCCAGCGGCTGCGCGGCCTCACGCGCGCGCCGCCGGTCCGCTTCGGCACGAATGAGCCGGGCGTGTTCGTCGATATGCGCGCCCGATGCGCGCAGCGACGTCTCCAGCGCCACGCGCCGCTCGTCCAGGCGAGCGCGCTCGAACGCATCCCAGCCGGCCACGGCGCCGACGGCCGCGCACCCTGCCAGACTGATCGCGCCGATCAACGCGAGCCGCTGACGCCGCAACTCACGGCGCTTTCGCGCGCGATACGGAAGCAGATTGAATCCATCGAGCATGACGGCGTTCATTGCATCACCTCGCGCAATGCAAGTCCGAAAGCGGTCGCGAAACGCGGCGAATGTTTGTTCGCGGCCAGAATCCCGGTTGCCCCATTGCAATACGGCGCGGCCTCGAACGGCAGCGCCGGGCAACCGAAGCTCTTGCCCAGCATGGGCAGCGGCAGACAGGCGTGCGCCATCAGTTCGATCTGGCCGCCCACGTAAATGCAATCGAGCGGGGCCGCCGCGCCCGCGAGATCATGCAGCGCGTCCGCGATACTCCGATGCTCCGGCGCGGGATAGCGGATCTCGTTTTCGACGCCCCGCGCGCCGACCAGCCAGCCGTGCAGGCCGGTACTCTCCAGCCAGCAGACGAGATAGCGCGCGTCGGCGTCCAGCTCGACCGAGCCGGCATGGCGCATCGCGCGCAACGCGGCAGCCGGCTCTCCGTCGATGGCCGATAACGCGATGCCCGCTTCCGCCGCCGTTTCGACGCGTGCTTCGACGTGACGCCGCGCCGTCGCTGCTATCGCGACCTGCGCCTCGCCGTCTTCGCGCGCCTGCACGGACCAGTCCACCGCCAGCGCTCCGCGTTCGATGCCGGTCGCGCGCTCGGCCTGCGCGAGCACCGCCGGTTCGAGCATGCCGCGAGGATCACCGCCGATGGAGGCCGCGAGCTGCTCGTGGTCTTCCATCAGCCGCGCGAGCGGAATCTGCGTCGTGAGCGTCGCCGCAGCGGGCAAGCCCATCGCGCAGCGCAGCGCCCGCCACGCGCCGCTTTCCGGCAAGCTGCCGAACGCCTCGCGCAATGCCGCGACGATGGCCGCGCGATCCGCGAAGTCGCCGCCGATCACCGCCCCCGACGGCAGCGCCACCGCCTCCAGATGCTCGACACACACCGCCGCGTTCGCCCGCAATCGTCTGCTTACGATCGCGAGCCGCACCGCATCCTCGCCCACGTCGATGCCCGCCGCATAGCGACGCGTGACCGTCAGCATCGTGCCGCGCAGCGCATTTTCCTTACTCATGACCGACTCCTTCCATTCACTCGCGCACCGAACCGTTCGGGCGCTTGACGTGGAAGAATTGTCGCGAGCGGCATCGTTGGCGAACACTCGGCCGAATGGCCAACGCTCGCGATAGAAAGATGATTCCCATCACGATCGCGCGTATCTTGAAGACAGCGGCAAGCGCGCGCGACCGGCGCGCGCCGAAAAGCTTCAGAAAAGTCCCAAACCCTCGGCAGCTATAATCGCGTGTCTGTTTTTGGTGGTGCTAATGCAATCCTCTTCCCCGACCAACCCGCCTTCCACGCCGCCCGAGGGGCAAAAGAAAGCCAAGCGCCCCTGGTGGTCGCGGCTTCTGCTTGGATTTTTCGTCAGCGTATTTGCGCTCGTGGTTTGTGCGGGCCTCGTGCTCGGCTACGCGCTCGTCGTCGCGATGCCGAACCTGCCTTCGCTCGAAGCGCTCACCGACTACAAGCCGAAGGTGCCGCTGCGCATCTACACGGCGGATCACTTGCTGATCGGTGAATTCGGCGAGGAACGCCGCAGCGTCGTGCGCATCCAGGACGTGCCCGATCATCTGAAAAAAGCCGTGCTCGCGATCGAAGACGCGCGCTTTTACGATCACGGCGGTGTCGATCTCACCGGCATCCTGCGTGCGGGCTCGGTCGCGCTGACCAACGGTCATGCGTCGCAAGGCGCGAGCACGATCACGATGCAGGTGGCGCGCAATTTCTTCCTGTCGAGCGAGAAGACCTACACGCGCAAGATCTACGAGATGTTGCTCGCGTACAAGATCGAGCGCGCGCTGACGAAAGATCAGATTCTCGAGGTCTATATGAATCAGATCTATCTCGGGCAGCGCGCGTACGGTTTCGCGAGCGCGGCGCGCGTGTACTTCGGCAAGGATCTGAAGGACATCTCGCTCGCCGAGGCCGCCATGCTCGCGGGTCTGCCCAAGGCACCATCCGCGTATAACCCGGTCGTGAATCCGAAGCGCGCGAAGGTGCGGCAGGAGTACATCCTGCAGCGCATGCGCGAACTGAATTTCATCACGCAGGATCAGTATGAGCAGGCGGTGAAGCAGGCGCTGGTCGTGAAGGGCCAGGGCCGCGAGTTCAGCGTGCACGCCGAGTACGTCGCGGAAATGGTGCGTCAGATGATGTACGCGCAGTATCGCGAGGAAGCGTACACGCGCGGCCTGAATGTCGTGACGACGATCGATTCCGCCGACCAGGACGCAGCGTATCGCGCGGTGCGCAAGGGCTTGATGGACTACGAGCATCGGCACGGGTATCGCGGGCCGGAAGGCTATATCGATCTGCCGTCGAATGCGGATGACCGCGAGCAGGCCATCGACGATGCGCTCGCCGAGCATCCCGACAACGGCGAGATCGTCGCGGCGGTGGTGACGTCGGCAAATTCGAAGGAAGTGAAGGCGAGCTTCATCGACGGCAACACGGCGACCATCACCGGCAACGATCTGCGCTTCGTGCAGTTCGCGCTGAGCTCGCGCGCGCAGCCGAACGCGCGCATTCGTCCGGGCGCGATCGTGCGTCTCATGAAGAGCGACGACGGCGACTGGGTCATCACGCAACTGCCGCAAGTCGAAGGCGCGCTGGTGTCGATGGTGCCGCAGGACGGCGCGATCCGCGCGCTCGTCGGCGGTTTCGACTTCAACAAGAACAAGTTCAACCACGTGACGCAGGCGTGGCGGCAGCCGGGATCGAGCTTCAAGCCGTTCATCTACTCTGCATCGCTGGAGAAGGGCCTGTCGCCCGCGACGATCATCAACGACGGCCCGCTCTTCTTCAGCGCCGCCGAAACCGGCGGTCAGGCGTGGGAGCCGAAAAACTACGGCGGCGGCTTCGACGGCCCGATGACCATGCGCTCGGCGTTGCAGCGCTCCAAGAACATGGTGTCGATCCGCATCCTGAGTCATATCGGCACGAAGTACGCGCAGAGCTACATCACGCGCTTCGGTTTCGATGCGGACCGTCATCCCGCCTATCTGCCGATGGCGCTCGGCGCGGGCCTCGTCACGCCGCTGCAAATGGCGGCGGGCTATGCGGTGTTCGCGAACGGCGGCTATCGCGTGAATCCGTATCTGATCGCCGATATCACCGATCCGTATGGGCGCGTCGTGTCGCATCCGCAACCGCTCGTCGCGCAACAGAGCGCGCCGCTCGCGATCACGCCGCGCAACGCGTTCGTGATGAACAGCCTGTTGCAGAGCGTCGCGCAGCACGGCACGGGCGCGAAGACGAATCAGCTGAAGCGCGGCGACCTCGCGGGCAAGACGGGCACGACGAACGATTCGCGCGATGCGTGGTTCGCCGGCTATCAGCGCACGCTCGTGGCGATCGCGTGGATCGGATATGACAACCCGCGCAGTCTCGGCGACAAGGAAACCGGCGGCGGCCTCGCGCTACCCGTGTGGATGGACTACATGGGCCGCGCGCTCAAGGGCGTGCCCGAGTACAGGCCGACGATGCCGCCCGATCTCACGTCACTCGGCAGCGAGCTGTACTACGACGACATGACGCCGGGCCACGGCTTCGTCGCGACGATCGGTGTGAGTCAGGCGCCGCCGCAGGACGGGGTATCGGGCGTGACCGCGCCCACGCCGGAAGTCGGCGAGCAGGAAAAGCAGGACATCATGAATCTGTTCAAGGGCCAGTAAGCGCGCCCTTGCACGGTACGAAGCGAGCGGATCGTTCGGTCCGCTCGCTTTTTTTACGCCTTGAAGCGAATCGGCTCGCCCGCCTGTTCGCTCGAATACTTGCTCAACGTCGCGAAGAATTCGCTGTTGTCGCGCGTGTCGCGCCAGTCGCCGTCGACGTATTTGTAGTGAAAACCGCCCGCCTTCGCCGCGAGCCAGATCTCGTGCTTCGGCGGCTGCAAATTGACGATCACTTTCGTGCGGTTCTCGAATTCCAGCGTCAGGACATTGCCGCTGCGTTCGAATTCGATATCGGCCTCGGCTTGGTCCACCGAGCGCTCGATGGCGGTCAGCGCGGCCTCCGCCAGCGTCAGGTATTCCTGGTCTGTCATGCTAAACTCCATCGATTAAACGTATAGGGACGGTCATGCGAGTCGTTTTCAGGATGAGCGCGATTGTAGCGGCTTTGAGCATCAGCGCCGCGGCAACACTCTCGCTCGGTGGTTGTGGGCAACGTGGTCCGCTGTATCTTCCGACTGTGCCGCCGCTTCCGCAACGTCCCAACGATCTCCAGAATACGCCGCCTTCGAATGTGTCTCAGGGCAGCGTTCCGGATACCTCGGGCCAGCCGCTGTCGCTTTCACCCGAGACCGACATGAAGTCCGCTCCCAACGCGGCATCGGCGCCGAAAGCCGCGTCGTCCGCTTACTGATCCTCGAGCCTTCGCCTTCGTGGCGCATTTCCGATTACACGCATGAGTGATTCCGCATTTCATTACGTCGACGGCGTGCTGCACGCCGAAGGCGTCTCAGCCGCGTCGCTCGCGGAGCAGTTCGGCACGCCCCTCTATGTCTATTCGCGCGATGCGCTGACGCGCGCCTATCACGCCTACGCCGATGCCTGCGCGGGCCGCCGCGCGACCGTGCACGTCGCGGTGAAGGCGAACAGCAATCTCGCAGTGCTCAATGTATTCGCGCGCATGGGCGCGGGCTTCGACATCGTGTCGTCAGGCGAGCTTGCGCGCGTGCTCGCGGCGGGCGGCCGCGCGGAGAACACGGTGTTTTCGGGCGTCGGAAAATCGGCGGCGGAAATGCGTGAGGCGCTCGAAGCGGGCGTGAAGTGCTTCAACGTCGAATCGATTCCCGAACTTCATGCGTTGAACGAAGTGGCGAAGTCGCTCGGCAAGAGAGCGCCGGTTTCGTTGCGGGTGAATCCGGACGTCGACGCGAAAACGCATCCGTACATCTCCACCGGTCTCAAGTCGAACAAGTTCGGTGTCGCGTTCAGCGACGCGCGCGCCACTTACGCGCAAGCGCAGGCGATGCCGAATCTCGATGTCGTCGGCATCGATTGCCATATCGGCTCGCAGATCACCGAAGTCAGCCCGTATCTCGATGCCGTCGACAAGCTGCTCGAACTCGTCGAGCAGATCGAAGCGGACGGCATGAGCATTCGTCACGTGGATGTGGGCGGTGGTCTCGGCATCACCTATGACGACGAAACGCCGCCCGATATCGGCGAGTTTGTGAAGACGGTGCTCGATCACATCGAGAAGCGCGGCCACGGCGAGCGCGAAGTGTATTTCGAGCCGGGACGTTCGCTCGTCGGCAATGCGGGCGTGCTTCTCACGCGCGTCGAGTTTCTGAAGCCGGGCGAGGAAAAGAACTTCGCCATCGTCGATGCCGCAATGAACGATCTCGCGCGACCCGCGATGTACGAGGCGTTTCATCGCATCGTGCCGGTCGTGAAGCGCGACGCGCAAGCGCACAAGTACGATGTCGTCGGCCCGGTGTGTGAAAGCGGCGACTGGCTCGGACGCGATCGCGAACTGGCCATCGAACCGGGCGACCTGCTCGCAATCTGCTCCGCGGGCGCATATGGCTTCGTGATGAGCTCGAACTACAACACGCGTCCGCGCGCCGCCGAAATCATGGTCGATGGCGAACGCGCGCGTCTCGTGCGTGAGCGCGAAGAAGTGCAGCAGTTGTTCGCCGGGGAATCGATTCTGCCGGACTGAAGCTCACGCGCTTCAACGAAAAAGCGATGCCTCGGCATCGCTTTTTTTATGCGCGCCGCCGTGTCGCGCGCGTGCGAAGCCACGCGATCACGCGCCAGCCGAGCAGCACGATCACGATCGAGCCGTAGATCTTCGGCAGTTCGAAATCATGCTTGCCCGCCTTCATCCACCAGAAATGCAGGATCGCGAGCGCGGCGATCAGATAGATCACGCGATGCAAGGTCTGCCAGCGGCGGCCGAGCTTTCTCACCATCGCTTTGGGCGACGTGACCGCGAGCGGAATCAGCAGCACGAACGCCGCGAAGCCGACCGTGATGAACGGCCGCTTGCCGATGTCCTTCACCATCTCGGCGACATCGAACCATTTGTCGAACCAGATGTAAGTCGTAAAGTGCAACACGGCGAAGAAGAACGCGTACAAGCCGGTCATTCTGCGAAAGCGCGCGAGCGCCGTGATGCCGGTCATGCGGCGCACCGGCGTGATCGCGAGCGTGATGCACAGATACACGAGCGTCCAGAGACCGGTCGAGCGCGTGATGAATTCGATCGGATTGGCGCCGAGGCCGTTCGTCACTCCGAGCACGACCAGACGCGCGAGCGGATACAGCATCGCGATGAACACGGCCACCTTGACGGGCGCCACGCGGCTCGATGTCCGCGCCGTCGCGGCGGACCGCTTGAGTTCGGAAGCAGTCGGCATCGCTCAGAAGTTCTTTTTGAGATCCATGCCCTGATACAGGGACGCGACCTGATCGCCGTAACCGTTGAACATGAGCGTCTTGCGCTTCGGCGTGAAGAAGCCGTCCTCGCCGATCCGCCGTTCCGTCGCCTGACTCCAGCGTGGATGATCGACGCCCGGGTTCACGTTCGAATAGAAGCCGTATTCGTTGGGCGCGTACAGATTCCAGCTCGTCGGCGGCTGCTTCTCGACGAAGCGGATCTTCACGAGCGATTTCGCACTCTTGAAGCCGTACTTCCACGGCACGACGACGCGCACCGGCGCGCCGTTCTGGTTCGGCAGCACTTCGCCGTACAAGCCTACCGTCAGAAGCGTGAGCGGGTTCATCGCCTCGTCCATGCGCAGGCCTTCCGAATACGGCCATTCGAGGATCGGCGTGGAGAGACCGGGCATCTGCGACGGATCGGCGAGCGTGATGAACTGCACGTACTTCGCGCTGCTCGTAGGCTCCGCGCGCTTGATGAGTTCTGACAGCGACACGCCGATCCACGGAATCACCATCGACCAGCCTTCGACGCAGCGCAGCCGGTAGACGCGCTCTTCGAGCGGCGCGAGCTTCAGGATGTCGTCGATGTCGTAGACCTTCGGGTTCTTGATCGCCCCTTCGACAGACACCTTCCACGGACGCGCACGCAATGTGCCGGCATGCTCGACGGGATCGCCCTTGTCGGTGCCGAACTCGTAGAAGTTGTTGTAGGAGGTGATGTCCTTGAACGGCGTCGCCTTGTCGAGCGCGACGAACTTCGGATTCGTTTTCGCCGCGAGCTTCTGGCCTTTGGCGTCGGGCGAAGTGAGCGTCGCGAAGGCGTTGCCGCTCACGCCGGCGAGGCCTGTCGCGGCGAATGCGCCGATCGATCGCAGCGCGCGCCGACGGTTCTCGAACACGTCGCGCGGCGTGATTTCATGACCCGCGATGTCATCGCCATATAGATGGCGATTTCTTCTGATCCACATTTTCGTTCCTTCCATTGCGACGCGGAACATGTCGCCGCTGAATGCTCATACGGTGAAAACAGCAGTCTGGATGACAGTATTCCACCGCCAGACGAAAAAAAACCGCCAGCGTGATGCATGGCGGTTTTTCCTGATTCGACGCGGCCGATCAGAGCTTGCCGTAGCTGTGCAAACCCGACAGGAACATGTTCACGCCGAGGAACGCGAACGTCGTGACGATCAGGCCGGTCAGCGCCCACCACGCCGCCGCCGCGCCGCGCAGGCCCTTCATCAGGCGCATGTGCAGCCACGCCGCATAGTTCAGCCAGACGATCAGCGCCCACGTTTCCTTCGGGTCCCAGCTCCAGTAGCCGCCCCACGCCTCCGCCGCCCACAGCGCGCCGAGAATCGTCGCGATGGTGAAGAACGCGAAGCCGACGGCGATCGACTTGTACATCACGTCGTCGAGGACTTCGAGCGAGGGCAGACGGTCCGCCATGAAGCCGCGCTGTTTCGCGAGATACGCGACGGAAACCATCGCCGAGAGCGCGAAGCTGCCGTAGCCGATGAAGTTCGCCGGCACGTGGATCTTCATCCACCAGCTTTGCAGCGCGGGCACGAGCGGCTGGATCTGCTGCGCGTCACGGGCGATCGAGTACCACATCAGGAAGCCGACCGCCGCGCTGATCACGAGCAGCACGAACGCGCCCATCTGCCGCGTGGCGTAGTGCTGTTCGTAGTAGAGGTAGAACAGCGCCGTGATCAGGCAGAACAGCACGAACACTTCATACAGATTCGAGATTGGAATGTGGCCGACGTCCGCGCCGATCATGTACGACTCGTACCAGCGCACCATCAGACCGGTGAAGCCCATCAGCACCGCGACCCACGTCATGCGCGAGCCGATCGCGCCGCCGGTCTGCGAGCGCGTCACGAGGCCGATCCAGTAGAAGAGCGTCGCGAGGATGAAGAGCGCGCTCATCCACAGGATCGCGGACTGGCTCGACAGGAAGTACTTGAGGAAGAAATTGGTTTCGGCGCGCGCGAGATCGTGCTGATAAAGCTGGATCGAAAAGAGCGCCAGCACGGCGATCATCGCGATCAGCAGACGCACCGGTTTCCAGCGCCAGCCGAGCACGACGAACGTGGGCACCGCGCCGATCAGCACGGCGGTGTCGTACACGTCCATGTACGCGTGATAGCGGTTCAGCGCGAAGCCCGCGCCGGCGACCATCGCGAGCGCGAACAGCCAGTCGATGACACCGAGCCGGCGCAAGAACGGACGATCGTCGAACATGGCGACGTCGGGAAGGCCCGATGCCGGACGTTCCGTCTTGGCGGAGGCGTGGGAGGAAGTCTGTGTGAGGTCCATGATCTTACCGTGTTGAAACTTCCGAGCTCGAGGTCTCGGATTGCGAGTGCTGGGCCGCGCCGGGTGCGGGGGACGGATCAGCCGGGTCGGCGGGCTGCGCGCCGAGCGCCGCCGCGATCTGCGCACGCGTGCGGACAAACTCTTTCTCGAAATCGAAGGTCCGGCGCGCCGTGGACATCGCCATCAGCACGCTCGCGCCGCCCTGCCCCGCATCCTTGAGCCAGAACCAGAGCCGGCGTTCGCGCACGTAGAACATCGAGAAAATGCCGACCACCAGCAGAAGGCTGCCAAGATACACCAGATTTTTACCTGGCGCGCGCGTCAACTGGAATACCGAAGCTTGCACCTGCTTGAAGTTGTCCAATTGCAGGAAGACCGGCGCGCCGTACAGGAAACTGTCGGACAGCGCGTTGATGGACGACTGCACGAACGCGGAGTTCTTCTCATCCACTTTAGCGTCGGGAAGGCCGTTTTGCTCTCGGGAAATCTGCCATACGTCCCACATCGCGCCTTCGAGCATACGCATCAGCAGGCCAGCGGCCTTTTCCTGCTCGCCCTTCGGCACCGAGCGGTCGATGAACGTCGCGATGCTCTGGAAACCGCCAATCATCTGCGGATTCGCCGTCGCCTTGCCCGTTTCGTCGACGCCGGCAAACAGGTTCAGCACGCGAATCGCGCTCTCTTCCAGATGCTTCTGCAATTCGCCGTTTTCCTGCGGGACCGAACGCAACGCGAAACGATGCGCGGCTTCGGTGCGCGTCGCGGGCGTGGCGAGCGCCGCGCGAAGGTTCATCCACTGCTTCACGGCGCCATTTTCGTCGGCGGGAATGCGCAGATAGCGGAACGGATCGTTCGGGCTCACGCGCATGCCCGCGAGGAACATGCGCTGGCCGCTGACGTCGATCGGCAGCATGTAGTTGCTGTACTCGCGCGCCTGGCCGTCAGTGCCGCGCACCTTGTACTGCACCGACGGACCGATATTGCGCAGATCCGTCGGCTTCGAGGTTTTCGCGCCGGAGCCGAGGCGCTCGTCGAACGCATCGCGCAGCGTTTCCTTCTTGCCGACGCCGCGCGCGTCGGGCGCGCCGCTGCCGTCCGTCATGTTCTCGACGTTGATCGCGCGGAAATCCGTGAACTCGACGGTCTCGCCCTGCGCGCCCGTGAACTGCGTGCCGATGGGCGCCGTGCCGCCAATCGTCCCGCTGAACGGCGCGGCCTTCGCGTTGCCACCGGTCATCGGCCAGGCGGTCATTTCCAGCTTCGAGCCGCCATCCTGAAAGCTCGACTGATAGATCGAGATGCCGTCGTAAGTGAAGGGCTTGTTGACCTCGACGCGCGCCGGAATGCGCTTGCCCGTTTTGTGATCGATCACGACGATGTCGCTCGCGAAAAGCTTCGGCATGCCGGTCGAGTAGTAATCGACGATGAACTTGTTTAGCTCAATGGAGAACGGCAGATCCTGAATGATCGAACCGTCCTGCTGGTTCAGAATCGCGGTGCCGACGTACTGACCCTCGGGCACCCACGCGTAGCCGCGAAACGTCGGGTTGGAGGTCGAAAGGCGATGCTCGGGCGGAATGTCGTTGATGACTGCGTTGCTGCTGATCGGTGTCTTGTTGAACATCCACATCTGCAGTTTGATGGGCAGGTTGCTGTCCAGCAGCCCGCCGAGACAGATCACGACGATCGCGACATGCGCGGAGATGTAGCCGATCTTCGTCATCGCGCCGCGCTTGGCGGTGATGAGCGTCGCGCCGTTGTCGGTCTCGCGCGTCTTGAAGCGGTAGCCCATTTTCGCGGAGAGCCGCTCGAGCGTCGCCACCGTCTGCGCGCGGTTCGTCGACACCGCGAATTCGCCCTTGTGATGGAACGCGCGCAGGCCGCCTTCATGCACGCGATCCTTCCAGCTCTTGACGTCCGCGACCATCTTCGGGCTGTTGCGGATCACGCACAACGACACCGAGATCACGAGAAAGATCAGGATCATCATGAACCACCATGCGCTGTACACGGTGTAGATGCTCAGACCACGGAAGATATCCGCCCAGAACGGACCGAACTGATTGACGTAGTTGGGGTACGGATCGTCCTGCGTGAGCACCGTGCCGATGATGCTCGCGATCGCCAGAATGACCAGCAACGCGATGGCGAAGCGCATCGAACTGACGAGTTCGACGAAATGCCTGAGGGCGCGGCGGCCCGACTTCGACTGCAAACCCGATGTGGTGACGCTCATTCAAACTCCGACTGGACAGCAAAAAAGGGTGGAGACGCTGGCGGTCTCATCGACCGACGTCCCACCCTTTTCTTGTTTTCGCGCCGGTCTTCTCGGATCTTCCCGGGACCGGCTTCGTAGTATGGGCGCTTCCCGCGTTCCGCCGGGAAGCGCTGGACGCTGACTGCTGTGCGTTTAATGCAAACCGGCGATGTAGTCCGCAACCGCCTTCATTTCCGCTTCATTCAGGCGCGACGAAATCTGGTGCATCGGCTCACTGTTGGCGCGTTGTCCCGATGCGAAGGCGTTCAACTGCGCCACCGTGTAATCGCCCCATTGCCACGACAACCGCGGATACTGCACCGGAATGCCCATGCCCGTCGCACCGTGGCACGCGGCGCACGCCGGCACGCCCTTGTCCGCGATGCCGCCGCGGTAGATCTTCTGGCCCAAGGCGACGTCGTTCTTGTCGCGCGCGTAGTTGGGCTTGGCCTTCTGCGACGCGAAGTACGCCGCGACGTTCACCATGTCCTGATCCGACAGCGCGCCCGCGATGCCCGCCATGATCGGATTGTTACGCGCCGGCGCCTTGGCGCCCGGCTGTGTCTTGTAATCCTTCAACTGCTTGACGATGTATTCGGCGTGCTGACCCGCGATCCTCGGGAACGCCGCGCCGGCGCTGTTGCCGTCCGCCGCGTGGCATGCCGCGCACACCTGGGTGGCGATGGCCTGCCCTCTCGCCACGTCCGGCTTAGCCGGTTGCGCGGGCTCCGCCGCGTTCGCTGACACCGCTACCGCTAATCCACTCAATCCTGCACCGAAAGCCGCCGCTGCCCGAATCACCACCAGAGACCTGTACAGTCGGTTCATTCGCGTACCCTGTTTTTCGTCTTGTGAGAATGTGAGGTTCTGCAAAAAACGACGGCGACCGATCATCGCCGCAAGATACCCGAACGCGCTGGACGAAGAGGCTCAAAAAGTGCCCCAAAAACTGTCTCGCTCCTCTGTGGGTGCCGCCTGCGGCCTGGGTCTTGCGTGCCCGTGCTGATCTTTAAAAATCCGTCGTATTGTACAATAACCCGCTACACGCAAAGACGCCAGTCGGGGCATGCCCAGTATTTGCCGGGTTCTCAAGGCTTGAAGTTTTCGCAGCTCTTTCGATTGGGCCCGCCAATGTCATTTCTGCTTCACCAATCCCGCTTCTTCACGACCGTCAATCACCTGCGCGATCTGCCGCCCACGCCGCAGCCCGAAATCGCGTTCGGAGGACGTTCGAACGCGGGCAAATCGACCGCGATCAACATCCTGTGCAACCAGAAGCGGCTCGCGTTCGCCAGCAAGACGCCGGGGCGCACGCAGCACATCAATTACTTCTCGGTCGGGCCTGAGGCCGCGCCGGTCGCCTATCTCGTCGATCTTCCCGGCTACGGTTACGCCGAAGTGCCGGGCGCCGCGAAAGAGCATTGGCAGCGGCTGCTTTCCACCTATCTGCAGAGTCGCGCGCAACTGTGCGGCATGATCCTGATGATGGATTCGCGCCGCCCGCTCACCGAACTCGATCGCATCATGATCGACTGGTTCGCGCCGACCGGAAAGCCGATTCACGCGCTGCTCACGAAATGCGACAAATTGACGCGACAGGAGATGACCAACGCCCTGCGCGCGACGAAGAAATCCTTCGCGGAATACAAGGACGCGGGTTATCGCGGCGAACTCACCGTGCAGCTTTTCTCTGCCCTCAAACGCACCGGTCTCGATGAAGCACACGAATTGATCGAAAGCTGGCTGATGCCCGAAGAAGCGGGCGAGAACGCGGCGGAAGACGCGACCGAGTGAGCCATTGCGCGCTCGCGCAGCCATAAAAAAACCCGCCGCATGACGGCGGGTTAACAGCCTAATCGAATATCGACAGGCGCCCGCTCAGGGAGGAGAAGCGGGGAGTCCGGCGGCAAGCGCCTCGCTCGATCGGTATGATATACCATTGTCTCAAAACGGTTTCAGACGCGGCCAAGTGCTTGTTCGGCAAGGATTTACGCGTTTCGGAAAGCCGTTTTCGACGCCCCCGGAAGAACACCCAATTCGAGTCAAGACATGAGCTTCTACCCTCACCATCGGCCGCGCCGCATGCGCCGCGATGATTTCTCGCGCCGTCTCATGCGCGAAAACATTCTCACCACGAACGACCTCATTTACCCGGTTTTCATCGTCGAAGGCGCGAACGTGCGCCAGGCTGTACCGTCGATGCCCGGTGTCGAGCGCACGTCCGTCGATCTGCTGATGAAGGTCGCCGAGCAATGCGTCGAACTGGGCGTGCCGGTGCTGTCGCTATTTCCGGCGATCGAACCGTCGCTCAAGACGCCCGATGGCCGCGAGGCAACCAATCCCGAAGGCCTGATTCCGCGCGCCGTTCGCGAACTGAAAAAGAACTTCCCGATGCTCGGCGTGCTGACTGACGTCGCACTCGATCCGTACACGAGCCACGGGCAGGACGGCGTGCTCGACGAAGAAGGCTACGTGAAGAACGACGAAACGAGCGAGATTCTCGTCGAACAGGCGCGCACGCAGGCTGAGGCGGGCGTGGATATCGTCGCGCCATCGGACATGATGGACGGGCGCATCGGCGCGATCCGCGAGATGCTCGAAAGCGAAAGCCACATCCACACGCGCATCATGGCGTATGCGGCGAAATACGCGTCGGCGTTCTACGGCCCGTTCCGCGACGCGGTCGGTTCAGCCGCCAATCTCGGCAAGAGCAACAAGATGACGTATCAGATGGACCCGGCCAATTCCGACGAAGCCATGCGCGAAGTGCGCATGGACATCGAGGAAGGCGCGGACATGGTGATGGTCAAGCCGGGCATGCCGTATCTCGACATCGTGCGCCGCGTGAAGGACGAATTCCGCTTCCCGACTTATGCGTATCAGGTGAGCGGCGAGTACGCGATGATCAAGGCCGCCGCGCAAAACGGCTGGATCGATCACGACAAGGTGATGATGGAAGCGTTGCTCGCGTTCAAGCGCGCGGGCGCGGACGGCGTGCTGACGTACTTCGCGCTGGATGCGGCGCGGATTCTACGCGCGTCGAAGTAGCGTTTCTGGCTTGCGATGCAAACAGGGCGATGCCTTCACACGGCATCGCCCTTTTTCTTATCCGTTCGAAGGTCCGACCTTGTCGAGGCTCTTCAGGAATCTGTCCGCCGATTCATATCCGACGACGCGCGCAACCTCGTTGCCCGCTGCATCGAAAAAGATGATGCCCGGCGGACCGAACAGTTTGAAGCGCTTGAGAAGCGCCTGATCGTCGGCGTTGTTGGCGGTCACGTCCGCGCGGAGAAGATTCAGTTGCGCGAGACGCGCCTGTACGCGGGCGTCGGAGAAAGTCAGCTTCTCCATTTCCTTGCAGGAGACGCACCAGTCGGCGTAGAAGTCGAGCATCGCGGGACGCGCGGCGGCCTTCACAGCCGAGTCCAGTTCCGCCGATGAACGCACGGGTGCGAACGTCGGTCCCGGCGCTTGCGGACTCGCGGAAGCGGACGACTCACCCCGCGACGCAAGCAAGGCGAGTGGACGCAGCGGATCCGTCGAACCCGCGGCCAGTCCTACTAGCAGCGTCGCCGCCCAGATCGCGAACGCCGCGCCGAGCCCGCGTCCGAGTCGCTTCCAGATGCCGAGCGGCTGAGCCGCGCCCGACGAGAACAGTCCGAGCGATGCCGCCGCGATCAACAGCCACAACGCGCCGAACAGCATCTGCGCGACGCCGCCGATCACCGGCCACACGATCCACAGCGCGGCTGCGAGCAGCACGACGCCGAAGAACACCTTCACGCCGTCCATCCAGACGCCTGCGCGAGGCAGGATCGAGCCCGCGCCCAAGCCGATGATCAGGAGCGGCACGCCGAGGCCGATGCCCATCGCGAACAGCGCGGCGCCACCGAGCACCGCGTTCCCGGTATGCGCGATGAACGCGAGCACCGCGAAAAGCGGCGCGGTCATGCACGCACCGACGACGAGCGCGGAGAGCGCGCCCATCGCGGCAACCGCAGCAAACTTTCCGCCGCTGCGTTTCTGCGACGCCTCGTTCACACCGCTCTGCCAGCGTTCGGGCAACGCGATATCGACGCCCGAAATCAGCGCGACGGCAAATGCCGCGAGCAGCACGCCGAACGCGCCGAGCACCCACGGATTCTGCAGCCACGCGCCGAGGCTTTGTCCGATCAGCGCGGCCGTGATACCGAGCACGGTGTAAACGAGCGCCATGCCGATCACATACGAAACCGACAACGCAAATCCACGCGAGCGCGTCACGCGCGCCCCTTCCCCGACGATGATCGCGGACAGGATCGGGATCATCGGGTACGAGCACGGCAACAGGCTCAGGACCATGCCAGCGAGAAAATACAGTCCGACGACGGCGAAGAACCCGCCGCCTTCGAGCATCGATTGCGCGTAGTCGGCGCTCGTCGCGCGCTCGAACCATGAACTGGCGGGCTCTTTCGCAGAGGCAGATGGCGCAGCGCCCGCCGGTTGCAGGGCGTCGCCCTTGACGCGGTAGGTCTTCTCCATCGGCGGATAACAGATGCCCTGATCCGCGCATCCTTGCGATGTCACCGCGAGTTCGAACGGACCTTTTGCCTGCGCCACGGGAATGTGGATGAGCAATACACCGCGGTAGGTCTCGACATCCTTGTTGAATGTCTGATCGAAGTGGACTTTGCCCGCCGGCAGTTGCGCGGCGCCGATGGTGGCATCGCCACTCTTCACGGCAAATGCAAAGCGCTCGCGGTACATGTAGTAGCCGTCCGCGATCTTGTAGCGCACGACCACTTCGCCGGGATTTTCGGATGCGCTGAATTTGAACGCGACGTCGGGATCGAGGAAGTCGTCGGCTGCGCGCGCGACACCCGACAACAGCGCGAACGCCGCCAGGAACAGAAACGCGCCGAAGAAGCGACGCGTGAAAAAACGAGAAAGCTCAAACATGAAGAGGACGCTGCGTTTCTGCGTTGACCCACTGACCGTAGCCGGGCGAGGCATCTACCTGCCAGACGAGGATTTCGGGCGTTTCATACGGATGCCGAGTTTCGACGAAGCGCTGCAATTCCTCGCTACGCACGACACTCGTCTTGAACAGCAACTGCACTTCCTGTGACGACTCCAGCGCACCCTTCCAGTGATACCGCGACGACACCGCGCCGACGTTCGTCACACACGCGGCGAGACGCGCTTCGAGCGCTGCTTGCGCGAGCGCATCGGCTGCTGCGGCGTCGGGCAGCGTGGAGAGCATCAAAACGACGGGGACGTTCACTCGGGAAACTCCGGAAGACGCGACAGGCTAATTGCATATCGTAGCATCGGCGGCGGTCACGCATCTTTACAGACGGGCGCGCTGAAAAGCCGCAGGCCCAATACAAAAAGGCCAAGCTGAGCTTGGCCTTTTTACTAACGACTCGAACCGGAATTTATTCCGCTTCTTGCACGTCTTCCGCTTCTTCAACGTCCGGACGATCCATCAACTGGACCAGCGCCATCGGTGCGTTGTCGCCGACGCGGAAACCGAACTTCAGGATGCTCAGGTAGCCACCCGGACGGTTCTCGTAGCGCGGGCCGAGGACGTCGAACAGCTTCGCCACGGAGTCACGATCGCGCAGGCGGTTGAACGCCAGACGACGGTTTGCGAGCGACGGCTTCTTGCCCAGCGTGATGAGGGGCTCGACGACCTTGCGCAGTTCCTTGGCCTTCGGCAGCGTCGTCTTGATGACTTCGTGCTCGATCAGCGAATTCGACATATTGCGGAGCATTGCCAGACGGTGGCTGCTCGTGCGGTTCAGTTTCCGCAAACCATGCTTGTGACGCATTTTCAGTTCCTTGAACGAGTTTTGATCCAGCTCTTCTATTGCGCCCTAGTTCGGGTGCACGGGCCGGTCAGAGAAAAAGCAAGACGCGGATTTTAAAGGAAAATCCGCGTCTTTGCCAGTAACGCGATCGACCTTCGCTATTACTTGTCGAGACCAGCCGGCGGCCAGTTTTCGAGCTTCATACCGAGCGTCAGACCACGCGATGCCAACACTTCCTTGATTTCATTCAGCGACTTGCGGCCCAGATTCGGCGTCTTCAGCAACTCGTTTTCCGTGCGCTGGATCAGGTCGCCGATGTAGTAGATGTTCTCGGCCTTCAGACAGTTCGCGGAACGAACCGTGAGTTCGAGGTCATCCACCGGACGCAGCAGGATCGGATCGATCTGCGGCGCGCGCGACGGCGCTTCCGCTGCCGCTTCCGTGCCTTCGAGCGCTGCGAACACCGACAGTTGATCGACCAGGATGCGAGCCGACTGGCGAATCGCTTCTTCCGGCGAGATCACGCCGTTGGTCTCGATGTTCATCACGAGCTTGTCGAGGTCGGTACGCTGTTCGACACGCGCGCTTTCCACTGCGTAGCTCACGCGGCGAACCGGCGAGAACGACGCGTCCAGCACGATCCGGCCGATGATCTTGGCCGACTCTTCGCCATAGCGACGCACGTTGCCCGGCACATAGCCGCGGCCCTTTTCGATCTTGATCTGAACGTCGAGCTTGCCGCCCTTCGACAGATGCGCGACCACGTGTCCGGGATTGATGACCTCGCAGTCATGCGCGAGTTCGATATCGCCGGCCGTGACAACACCTTCGCCTTCCTTGCGCAGCGTCACCGTGACTTCATCGCGGTTGTGCAGCTTGAAAACGACACCCTTCAGGTTCAACAGCAGGTTGACCACATCCTCTTGCACACCATCGAGCGTCGAGTATTCGTGCACGACGCCCGCGATCGTCACTTCGGTCGGCGCATAGCCGATCATCGACGACAGCAGCACGCGCCGGAGCGCGTTACCCAAGGTGTGGCCATAGCCGCGTTCGAACGGCTCCATAACCACTTTCGCGTGGTTTTCACCAAGCGATTCAACTGCAATGATCTTGGGCTTCAACAAACTGGTTTGCATAGGTTTTCCTTTTCAATACCCTCGGCTCGTTACACCGATAAGGCTGACCGGTGACAACCTGAAAATAAACAGCCGAGGCCACCCTTTGCCACGAGCAATCAGGCTCCCCGGCTGTCCATCCGTTACCGCCGCGATTAACGCGAATACAGTTCGACGATCAGGCTTTCGTTGATGTCGCCGGCGATGTCGCTACGCTCAGGCATCGACTTGAACGTGCCTTCGAACTTCTTCTCGTCGACGGACACCCAGCTCGGCATGCCGCCTTGCTGCGCCAGCGAGAGCGCTTCGACGATACGAGCCTGCTTGCGCGACTGCTCGCGCACGGACACGACGTCACCCGACTTCACTTGCAGCGACGGGATGTTCGCAACCTGGCCGTTCACCATGATCGACTTGTGGCTCACGAGCTGACGCGCTTCGGCGCGCGTCGAGCCGAAGCCCATGCGATAGACGACGTTGTCGAGACGCGACTCGAGCAACTGCAGCAGGTTTTCGCCCGTCGGGCCCTTGCGGCGGTCGGCTTCAGCGAAGTAGCGGCGGAACTGACGCTCCAGCACACCGTAGATACGCTTCACTTTCTGCTTTTCGCGCAACTGGGTACCGTAGTCGGACGTACGCGCGCCCGAGATGCGGCCATGTTGGCCGGGCTTGCTGTCGAGCTTGCACTTGTCGGCGAGCGAGCGGCGTGCGCTCTTCAGGAACAGATCGGTGCCTTCACGGCGGGACAGCTTTGCTTTGGGACCGGTATAGCGTGCCACTTTGCATCCTTAAATATTGATCACGCAAACTCTCGTCTGCGCTAGTCCGAACCCTTTGGGCCGAACGGTGGGCTTAGTAAAACTTCACAACGCACGAAACCCGCCGATACTCGCGCATCGACAGGAAACATGCGGTTGCGTCGACGTATCAGATACGACGGCGCTTCGGCGGACGGCAGCCATTGTGCGGGACCGGCGTCACGTCGGAGATCGCGGTGATCTTGATGCCAAGACCATGCAGCGCGCGCACCGCCGATTCACGGCCAGGACCGGGGCCCTTGATCCGCACTTCGAGGTTCTTCACGCCGTACTCCATTGCCACGCGGCCAGCCGATTCGGCTGCGACCTGAGCTGCGAAGGGCGTCGATTTACGCGAACCCTTGAAGCCCTGACCGCCCGAGGTCGCCCATGCCAGCGCGTTACCTTGACGGTCGGTGATCGTGATAATGGTGTTGTTGAACGACGCGTGAACGTGAACCACGCCCTCGGCGACGTTCTTCTTGACCTTCTTGCGAACGCGTTGCGCCGCGGAGTTGTTCGAAGCCTTAGCCATTACGTTTTCCTGTAACTGTCAGTTCCGCTTACTTCTTCAGCGATTGCGCTGCACGACGCGGACCCTTGCGCGTACGGGCATTCGTGCGCGTACGCTGGCCACGCAGGGGCAGACCCTTGCGATGGCGCATGCCGCGGTAGCAACCCAAGTCCATCAGGCGCTTGATGTTCATCGTCACTTCACGGCGCAGGTCGCCTTCGACGATGAACTTGCCTACTTCGTCACGCAGCTTTTCGAGGTCTGCGTCGGTAAGGTCCTTGACCTTCTTCGAAAATTCCACACCAGCTGCCGAGCAGATGCCGCGGGAACGCGTGCGACCGATGCCGAAGATTGCCGTCAGGCCGATCTCGGTATGCTGGTGATTCGGGATGTTAACCCCTGCGATACGAGCCATTGTTTTTCCTCAAACAAAAAGCGCAAGCAAAAGCGCGGCGTTCAGCCTTGACGCTGTTTGTGGCGCGGATCAGAGCTGCAAATCACGCGCACAACGCCCTTGCGCTTGATGATCTTGCAATTGCGGCAAATGCGCTTAACCGATGCCATCACTTTCATGATATTACCCTTTTTTCAAATCACTTCGCCCGGAACACGATCCGTGCACGAGACAGATCGTAAGGCGTCAATTCAACCGTAACCTTGTCGCCCGGTAGGATGCGGATGTAGTGCATCCGCATCTTTCCGGAAATATGCCCCAGGACGACATGGCCATTTTCCAATTTCACCCGGAAAGTAGCGTTGGGGAGGTTTTCGATGACCTCACCCTGCATCTGGATAACATCGTCTTTGGCCATAGTCCTAATTAACGCATCGGGACGTTGCTACCCTTGAAGTTGGCCTTCTTGAGCAGCGATTCATATTGTTGCGACATAACGTACGACTGCACCTGAGCCATGAAGTCCATCGTGACGACGACAATGATCAGCAGCGACGTTCCACCAAAATAAAACGGCACGTTCCAGCGCAACACCAGAAACTCAGGCAGCAGGCACACGAATACGATGTAGATCGCACCAGCCAGCGTCAGACGCGTGAGGATGCGGTCGATATATCGTGCAGTCTGATCGCCCGGACGGATACCCGGAACGAATGCACCGCTCTTCTTCAAGTTGTCGGCGGTTTCCCGGCTGTTGAACACCAGTGCGGTGTAGAAGAAGCAGAAGAAAACGATCGCCAACGCATACAGCAGCACGTACACAGGTTGACCGGGCTTGATCGCCTCAGCCACGTTGTGCAACGCGTTTGCGAACCAGTTGGTACGCGTACCCGAACTGAACCAGTTCAGGATGGTTGCCGGGAAGAGAATGATCGACGACGCGAAGATCGGCGGAATCACACCCGACATGTTCAACTTCAGCGGCAGATGGGACGACTGTCCGCCGTAAATCTTGTTACCGACCTGGCGCTTCGCGTAATTCACGAGGATCTTGCGCTGTCCGCGTTCGATGAACACGACCAGATACGTGACCGCCGCGATCAGCACTACGATGATGATCGCCGAGATGATGCTCATCGAACCGGTGCGAACCAGCTCGAACAGACCACCGATTGCGTTCGGGAAGCCCGCCGCGATACCACCGAAGATGATGATCGAGATGCCGTTGCCGAGACCGCGCTCCGTGATCTGCTCACCGAGCCACATCAGGAACATCGTGCCCGTCACCAGCGTGACGACCGTCGTCAGCCGGAACACCATGCCGGGGTCCAGAACCAGAGCCGGCTGATTTTCCAGCGCGACCGCGATACCAAACGCCTGGAAGGTCGCCAGAACCACCGTGAAGATACGCGTGTACTGCGTGATCTTCCGTTGTCCCGCCTGCCCTTCCTTCTTCAACGCCTCCATTTGCGGCGACACGATCGACAGCAACTGCATGATGATCGACGCCGAAATGTAGGGCATGATGCCCAGCGCAAAGATCGTGAACCGTGACAGCGCGCCACCCGAGAACATGTTGAACATGCCAAGGATGCCGCCCGACTGGCTTTGGAACAGCTTGGCCAGTTGATCCGGATCGATGCCGGGTACCGGAATATGCGCACCAATGCGGTAGACGATCAGCGCCAGCAGCAGAAACACTGCACGCCGGCGCAGATCGCCGAATTTCGCCGCGCTTCGACCGGTTTTTGCGAGACTCGGGCTGTTAGCCAAGTACCTTCTCCGATGCTAGTGCTAGTAACGGCGAAAGCGCGTTACTCGGCGAACGAGCCGCCAGCGGCTTCGATTGCCTCACGGGCGCCCTTCGTTGCCGTCAGACCCTTCACCGTGACCTTGCGCGTGATCTCGCCGGTCTTGATGATCTTCGCGCTCTTGATGAGCTCGCCGACCAGACCCGCTTGCTTCAGCGCCAACAGATCGATTTCGTCGACCGGCAGCTTTTCCAGATCGGAGAGGCGCACTTCACCGACGAATTCCTTCGTCAGCGAGGTGAAGCCACGCTTCGGCAGACGACGCTGCAGAGGCATCTGACCGCCTTCGAAGCCGACCTTGTGAAAGCCGCCCGAACGCGATTTCTGACCCTTGTGGCCGCGACCAGCGGTCTTGCCGAGGCCCGAACCGATACCGCGACCGACGCGACGCTTAGCGTGCTTCGCGCCTTCCGCCGGCTTCAGGTTATTCAATTCCATGTTCAACTCCTTGGATCCTAGGGTCAGCCGTTTAGCCGATGACCTTAACCAGGTACGAGACCTTGTTGATCATCCCGCGCACTGCCGGCGTGTCCTGCAACTCGGAGACCGAGTTGAGGCGACGCAGGCCGAGGCCACGCACCGTTGCGCGGTGCGTTTCGCGGGTCCCGATCAGGCTCTTGACGAGCTGAACCTTGACAGTTTTTTCAGACATGGTGACCACCTTAGCCCAGAATGTCTTCGACGGACTTACCACGCTTCGCCGCGATGTCGGCCGGGGTCGACTGCTTGCGCAGACCGTCCAGCGTTGCGCGAACGAGGTTGTACGGGTTCGTCGAACCGTGGCTCTTGGCCACAACGTTTTGCACGCCCATCACGTCGAACACTGCGCGCATCGGGCCGCCAGCGATCACGCCGGTACCGTCCTTCGCCGGAGCGAGGAGGACCGCCGATGCGCCATGCTTACCATGCACTTCGTGTTGCAGCGTGCCGTTCTTCAGGGGCACCTTGAACATATTGCGGCGGGCCTGTTCCATTGCCTTTTGAACAGCAACCGGAACTTCCTTGGCCTTGCCCTTGCCCATGCCGATCCGGCCGTCACCGTCGCCGACCACGGTCAGTGCGGCGAAGCCCAGAATGCGGCCACCCTTCACGACCTTGGTCACGCGGTTGACCGAAATCATCTTTTCGCGCAGGCCGTCGTCGCGTTCGTCAGCCTGAACTTTCGCTTGCATCTTTGCCATGACGAATTCTTCCCTTAGAACTTGAGCCCGGCTTCACGCGCCGCATCAGCCAGCGCCTTCACGCGGCCGTGGTAGCGGAAACCCGAGCGGTCAAAGGCGACGGATTCGATGCCGGCAGCCTTGGCCTTTTCGGCGATACGCTTGCCGATCAGGGTCGCAGCGTTGACGTTGCCGCCCTTGCCCGACTTGTCGGCGAGTTCAGCGCGCACTTCAGCTTCGAGCGTCGAGGCGCTTGCCACGACTTTCGTACCGCACGCCGAGAACACTTGCGCGTAGATATGCGTATTCGTGCGATGCACGGCCAGACGCGGAACCTGCAGCTCAGCGATCTTGACACGCGTCTGACGAGCGCGGCGCAGGCGAGATTGAGTCTTATCCATGATTGCGCACCCTTACTTCTTCTTCGTTTCTTTGAGGATCACGACCTCGTCGGAATAACGCACGCCCTTGCCCTTGTAGGGCTCCGGCGGACGATAGCCGCGCACTTCTGCTGCGGTCTGTCCGACTTTCTGCTTGTCGATCCCCTTGATCACGATTTCGGTCTGCGACGGAGTTTCAGCCTTGACGCCTTCCGGCATCTGGTGCACGACGGGGTGCGAGAAACCCAGCGACAGGTTCAGCTTGTCGCCTTGCGCTTGCGCACGATAACCGACGCCAACCAGCGTCAGCTTGCGCTCGAAACCCTTGGTAACGCCCTGCACCATGTTCGCCACCAGGGCGCGCATCGTGCCGGACATCGCGTTTGCTTCGCGGCTTTCATTGGCCGGAGCGAGCTTCAGCGTGCCATTGTCGTTCGTCACGTTCACCAGCTTGTTAGCCGGTTGCGAGATCGTGCCGAGCGGGCCCTTAACGGTGATGACGTCGCCCTTGATGGCCACTTCCGCGCCTTGCGGCAGCGCGATCGGGCTTTTACCTACTCGAGACATGTTTCTTCTCCTTAGGCGTTAAGCGACGTAGCAGATGACTTCGCCGCCGACGCCGTTCTGGCGCGCCTTGCGGTCGGTCATCACACCCTTCGGCGTCGATACGATGGCAACGCCCAGGCCGTTCATCACCTGCGGAATGTCGTTGCGACCGCGGTACACGCGCAGACCAGGCTTCGAGACGCGCTCGAGGCGCTCGATCACCGGACGGCCAGCGTAGTACTTCAACGCGATGTTCAATTCGATCTTCGCGCCTTCAGCCTTCACCGCGAAATCGTCGATATAACCTTCGTCCTTCAAAACCTGCGCAATCGCAACCTTGACTTTCGACGAGGGCATAGTCACCGAAACCTTCTCGACCATCTGCGCATTGCGGATGCGAGTCAGCATATCGGCGATAGGATCACTCATGCTCATTTATGTTTCTCCTATTACCAGCTCGCCTTGGTCAGGCCAGGGATTTCGCCGCGGAAAGCGATTTCACGAATCTTGCCGCGTGCGAGTCCGAACTTACGGAACGTGCCACGCGGACGACCCGTGATCGCGCAGCGGTTACGCTTGCGAGTGGGGTTCGAGTTACGCGGCAGTTGTTGCAGCGCCAGACGCGCGAAGTAACGCTCTTCGTCCGACTTGCTTGCGTCATCGATCACAGCCTTCAGCTCAGCACGCTTCGGAGCGTACTTGGCTGCCAGGCGCGCGCGCTTCTTTTCACGTTCGATCAGTGCCAGTTTAGCCACGGTAACCTCAGTTTCTGAACGGGAACTTGAAGCCGGCGAGCAGCGCCTTTGCTTCATCGTCAGTCTTCGCGGTAGTCGTGATGCTGATGTTCAGCCCACGCAGCGCGTCGATCTTGTCGTAGTCGATTTCGGGGAAAATGATCTGCTCTTTCACACCGATGTTGTAGTTGCCACGACCGTCGAATGCACGGCCCGACACGCCACGGAAGTCACGCACACGCGGGAGCGCAACCGTCACGAAACGGTCGAGGAATTCGTACATCGCTTGGCCGCGCAGCGTGACCATCGCGCCGATCGGGTAGCCCTGACGAATCTTGAAGCCTGCGATTGCCTTGCGCGCCTTCGTGATAACCGGCTTCTGGCCAGCGATCTTCGTCAGGTCGCCCACGGCGTTCTCGATGATCTTCTTGTCGGCGACGGCTTCGCCAAGTCCCATGTTCAGGGTGATCTTGGTGATGCGCGGCACTTCCATGATGGACTTGTAGCCGAACTTTTCGACGAGTTGCGGCACAACGTTTTCTTTGTAAATCTCTTGCAGACGAGCCATTTTTTAACTCCGCGTCAGGCGTTGAGCGTGGCGCCGGTCGACTTCAAGAAGCGAACCTTCTTGTCGTCTTCGACCTTGATGCCCACACGCGATGCCTTGCCATTCGCGTCGACCAATGCGACGTTCGAAATATGCAGCGGCATCGTTTTGGCTTCCACACCGCCCGTCGTACCCTTCATCGGGTTCGGCTTCACGTGCTTCTTGACGAGGTTGATGCCCTCGACCGTGACACGGTCTTCCGCAACGGCCAGCACGGTACCGCGCTTGCCCTTGTCCTTGCCGGTAATGACGATGACTTCGTCACCCTTGCGAATCTTGTTCATCGCGACTCCTTACAGCACTTCCGGCGCGAGCGAAACGATCTTCATGAATCGTTCGCTACGCAGTTCACGCGTCACCGGCCCGAAAATACGCGTGCCGATCGGCTCGAGCTTCGTATTCAACAGAACGGCGGCATTGCCGTCGAACTTGATGAGCGAGCCATCCTGGCGACGCACGCCCTTGGCCGTACGAACGACCACAGCGTTGTAAATTTCGCCCTTTTTCACGCGTCCGCGCGGCGTCGCTTCCTTGACGGTCACCTTGATGATGTCGCCAATGCTAGCGTAACGACGCTTCGAACCGCCGAGCACCTTGATGCACATGACTTCACGCGCACCCGTGTTGTCGGCCACTTCAAGCCGAGTTTCGGTCTGGATCATGGTTTATCTTTCCCAACTTAATCCGGTCGCACCACCATGGCACAGCCGGTCAGTCTTGGTCCCGTCAGCCAACTGGCTGCTTGGGTTAGAACAGGCAGCGAGGGCAGACGAAACCCGCCATCGCAATCCGGTGAATCTGTCGACTCAGGCTGGCGCCTGAACCGGCTTCCCCCACCAGTTTCGCCCGCGACGGGGCTCCCACAAAGAGGGAAGACCGAGATTATAACAAATAATCTCGGTCTTGCAAGCGAAACTTACTGCGACACCACTTACTACTGCATCGCGGTGCTACTACTACTGCTTCAGATCACGCGAGCCGCTTCAACCAGCTTCGACACAACCCAGGCCTTCGTCTTCGAAATCGGACGGGTTTCCTGGATTTCGACGAGATCGCCTTCGTTGTACGTGTTCGCGTCGTCATGCGCGTGGTACTTCTTCGAACGCACGACGTACTTGCCGTAGATCGGATGCTTCACGCGGTGCTCGACCAGAACGGTGACCGTCTTGTCCATCTTGTTGCTGACGACCTTGCCGACCAGCGTCCGCTTGAGCGAGGTTTTTACGCTATCGTTCATTTCTGGTTCGCCTTCTCAGTCAGGACGGTGCGCACACGTGCGATGTCGCGACGAACCTTCTTCAGCTGGCTCGTGTTCGTGAGCTGCTGGGTCGCGAGTTGCATACGCAGGCCGAATTGCGCCTTCAGCAGGTCCGTCAGCTCTTTGTTGAGCGCGGCCTGGTCTTTCTGGTGAAGTTCAGATGCCTTCATCATTTACTCCTTAGGCGCCGAGCTGACGCACGACGAAGTTCGTCTTGAGCGGCAGCTTGGCTGCAGCCAGACGGAACGCTTCGCGCGCCAGTTCTTCGGAGACACCGTCCATTTCGTACAGCATCTTGCCCGGTTGAATTTCAGCGACGTAGTACTCCGGGTTACCCTTACCGTTACCCATACGCACTTCGGCCGGCTTTTGCGAAATCGGCTTGTCCGGGAAGATACGGATCCAGATCCGGCCGCCACGCTTGATGTGACGCGTCATTGCACGACGTGCCGCTTCGATCTGGCGCGCGGTCAAACGGCCGCGACCGATGGCCTTCAGACCGTACTCACCGAACGACACCGCGTTGCCGCGCGTCGCCTTGCCGGTGTTACGACCTTTCTGCTCTTTGCGATACTTTCTGCGTTTCGGTTGCAGCATCGTTATTCTCCAGTCTTCGCGTCACCGCCAGCGCGACGGGGTGCACCACGACGCGCGCCAGCCGGAGCACCTTCACCGTCACGGCGCGGGCGGCGATCGCCACCCGGACGTGCGTTGCGGCGCGGACGCTTTTCTTCCGCCACTTCTTCCACGACCGGCGCTTCGTTGCGGCCCAGGGTGTCGCCCTTGTAGACCCACACCTTCACGCCGATGATGCCGTACGTGGTCTTCGCTTCGGACGTTGCGTAGTCGATATCGGCGCGCAGCGTATGGAGGGGCACGCGACCTTCGCGATACCACTCGGTACGAGCGATTTCGATACCGTTCAGACGGCCCGCGCTCATGATCTTGATGCCTTGGGCGCCAAGACGCATCGCGTTCTGCATCGCGCGCTTCATCGCGCGACGGAACATGATCCGGCGCTCGAGCTGCTGCGTGATGGAGTCAGCGATCAGCTGAGCATCGGTTTCCGGCTTGCGGATTTCTTCGATGTTGACGTGAACCGGAACGCCCATGCGCTTTTGCAGCTCGGCCTTCAGCAGTTCGATGTCTTCGCCCTTCTTGCCGATGACAACGCCAGGACGCGAGCTGTAAATCGTGATGCGCGCGTTCTTGGCCGGACGCTCGATGACGACGCGACCAACCGAAGCGTTCTTCAGCTTCTTCTTCAGGTATTCACGAACACCGATGTCTTCCTGCAACATCGCCGCGAAATTGTTGTTGTTCGCATACCAGCGCGAAGCCCAATTGCGGCTGACGGCCAAACGGAAGCCAGTCGGATGAATTTTCTGTCCCATCGTATGGCTCCTTAATTCCCGACCGTCACAGTGATGTGACAGGATTGCTTCTCGATGCGGTTACCGCGACCCTTTGCGCGTGCGGTAAAACGCTTCAGCGAAGCAGCCTTATCGATATAGATGCTCGTGATCTTGAGCTCGTCGATATCGGCGCCTTCGTTGTGTTCCGCATTCGCGATCGCAGACAGCACGACCTTCTTGACGATACCCGCCGCCTTCTTCGGCGAGAACGTCAGAACGTTCAGCGCCTTGTCGACCGGCAAACCACGAATCTGGTCAGCCACAAGGCGCGTCTTCTGCGCCGAGATGCGGGCACCGCGATGAATTGCTTTCACTTCCATCTTGATAGCCCCTTATTTCTTGGCCTTCTTGTCGGCCGCGTGACCCTTGAACGTACGGGTCAGTGCGAACTCGCCAAGCTTGTGGCCGACCATGTTTTCCGTGACGTACACCGGAACGTGCTGACGGCCGTTGTGAACAGCGATCGTCAGGCCGATGAAATCCGGCAGAATCGTCGAGCGACGCGACCAGGTCTTGATCGGCTTCTTGTCGCGCGTAGCTGCTGCCGACTCAACTTTCTTCAGCAAATGAGCGTCGCAGAACGGACCTTTTTTAGCAGAACGTGTCATTGCCTACTCCTTAACGCTTGTGACGGCGCTGGACGATCATGCTCGTCGTGCGCTTGGTGCTGCGGGTGCGGTAGCCCTTCGTCGGCGTGCCCCACGGGCTCACCGGATCGCGACCTGCAGCCGTCTTGCCTTCACCACCGCCGTGCGGGTGATCGACCGGGTTCATTGCAACGCCGCGCACCGTCGGACGGATACCGCGCCAGCGGTTTGCGCCGGCCTTGCCGATTTGGCGCAGGCTATGCTCTTCGTTGCCCACTTCGCCGATCGTCGCGCGGCACTCGACGTGCACGCGGCGGATTTCGCCGGAGCGCAAACGCACCTGAGCGTAGACGCCTTCGCGAGCCAGCAGCATTGCGGACGTACCAGCCGAACGCGCGATCTGCGCGCCCTTGCCCGGCAGCATTTCGACGCAGTGGATCGTCGTACCGACCGGAATATTGCGGATCGGCAGCGTGTTACCTGCCTTGATCGGCGCTTCCGAACCCGACATCAGCGGCGTACCAACCGTCACGCCCTTCGGCGCGATGATGTAGCGGCGCTCGCCGTCTGCGTACAGAACCAGCGCGATGTTCGCGCTACGGTTCGGGTCGTACTCGAGACGCTCGACCTTTGCCGGAATGCCGTCCTTGTTGCGACGGAAATCGACGATACGATAGTGCTGCTTGTGACCACCGCCCTGGTGACGCGTGGTGATACGGCCGTTGTTGTTACGGCCCGCCGACTTGGATTGCGAGTCGAGCAGCGCTGCGTGCGGCTTGCCCTTGTGCAGATCCTTGTTGACGATCTTGACCATCGCGCGGCGACCCGGCGAGGTCGGCTTAACTTTCACGATTGCCATGATTACTTGGCCTCCGCTTCAAAGTTGATTTCCTGGCCGGGCTTCAGGCAGACGTACGCCTTCTTCACGTCCTTGCGCTTGCCGTTGAAGCGGCCAAAGCGCTTGGCTTTGCCCTTCGTGACGAGCACGTTGACGGAATTGACTTCGACCTTGAACAGCAGCTCGACAGCAGCCTTCACTTCCTGCTTCGTGGCGTCCGGTGCGACTTCGAACACGACTTGCTCGTTCTTGTCGGCAACCAGCGTCGCCTTTTCGGAGATCACCGGCGCGAGCAGAACTTGCATCAAACGATGATCGTTTTTGCGAATTTCGCTCATGACAGCAACTCCTCGATCTGAGCGACCGCAGCCTTCGTGATCAGAATCTTCTTGAAGTAGATCAGCGAGAGCGGGTCGGCGTAACGCGGCTCGACAACGGCCACATGGGCCAGGTTGCGCGACGCGAGGTACAGGTTCTCGTCGACCGTATCGGTGATAACCAATACGGATTCGAGACCCATCGCCTTGAATTTTTCGGCCAACAGCTTGGTCTTCGGGGCTTCGAGCGCGAGGTCTTCGACCACGGCAATACGGCCTTCGCGAGCCAGCTGCGAGAAGATCGAGCAGAGACCTGCGCGATGCATCTTCTTGTTGACCTTGTGCGAGAAGTTTTCTTCCGGCGAGTTCGGGAAGATGCGACCACCGCCACGCCACAACGGGCTCGACGACATACCGGCACGAGCGCGGCCCGTACCCTTCTGACGCCACGGCTTCTTGGTGGTGTGCTTGACCTGCTCGCGATCCTTCTGCGCGCGGTTGCCGCTACGTGCGTTCGCCTGATAAGCGACGACGATCTGGTGAATCAGGGCTTCGTTGTAATCGCGACCGAACACGACGTCCGATGCGTTCACGCCAGCGCCTTCCTGACCATTGGCATTCAGGAGCTTAAGTTCCATTATTTCGCTCCTTTCACAGCACGCGTCTTGACGGCCGGGGTCACGAAGACCTTGCCGCCCTTCGCACCCGGAACAGCACCGCGAACGAGCAGCAGACTGCGCTCAGCGTCGATGCGGGCGATTTCGAGATTTTGAACCGTGACGGTGTCGTCACCGAGGTGACCCGTCATGCGCTTGCCCGGAAACACGCGACCCGGATCCTGCGCCATACCGATCGAACCCGGAACGTTGTGCGAACGCGAGTTACCGTGCGTTGCCCGACCCGAGGCGAAGTTGTAGCGCTTGATCGTGCCGGCATAACCCTTACCGATCGACGTGCCTTGCACATCAACCTTCTGGCCGACTTCGAAGATATCCGTACCGATCACTGCGCCGTTCGACAGTTCACCTGCCTTGGCCGTATCGATATGGAATTCCTTGAGGATTTCGCCAGCTTGAACGCCGGCTTTGGCGAGGTGACCCGCCAGCGGCTTCGTCACGCGCGATGCGCGGCGAGCACCGAATGCAACCTGAACGGCGGTATAACCATCCGTTTCAACGGTCTTGATCTGCGTCACGCGGTTGTCCGACACGTCCAGCACGGTGACGGGGATCGAATCCCCTTCAGGCGTGAAGATACGGGTCATGCCAACCTTGCGACCTACGAGTCCAAGGCTCATCGTTTTCTCCATTCCCAACTGCGATTGGTCGGGGCTGATTTACAAATGCCGGCTTCGTTACGGGAAACTGGGTCGGCTTTCTTCCGTCTTTTTCGTGCGAATAGGCGCGAAAAGCCTTGGAGTATAACAAGGCTTTTCGAATCCCGCAAGCAATCAAAGACTTAGCGGCCTCTGACGCACCTTCGGGCGCATCAGAGAAGCTTTTGGGACTTACTGCAGCTTGATTTCGACGTCGACGCCAGCTGGCAGATCGAGCTTCATCAGCGCGTCGACGGTCTTGTCCGTCGGATCGACGATGTCCATCAGGCGTTGGTGCGTACGGATTTCGAGCTGGTCGCGCGACGTCTTGTTGACGTGCGGCGAACGCAGGATGTCAAAACGCTGAATACGCGTCGGCAGCGGCACCGGGCCACGGACGATCGCGCCAGTCCGCTTCGCCGTATCGACGATCTCGGCTGCCGATTGATCGATCAGGCGATAGTCGAAAGCCTTCAGACGAATACGGATTTTCTGGTTCTGCATGACGATTCCTTGAAAAGAGCGAGGCGGTATTGCACCGCACATTGGGCAAAAGAGCGTGGGACCGGGCGCCCGCTGAGGGCGAGCACCCGGTCCCGGTCTTTACTGCGTTACTGCAACTTCAATCGAGCAAGCCCGATATCTTACTCGATAATCTTCGCCACGACACCAGCGCCGACGGTACGACCGCCTTCACGGATGGCGAAACGCAGACCTTCTTCCATGGCGATCGGCGCGATCAGCTTGACCGTGATCGACACGTTGTCGCCCGGCATCACCATTTCCTTGTCCTTCGGCAGCTCGATCGAGCCCGTCACGTCCGTCGTACGGAAGTAGAACTGCGGACGGTAGTTGTTGAAGAACGGCGTGTGACGGCCGCCTTCGTCCTTGCTCAGCACATACACCTCAGCCGTGAAGTGCGTGTGCGGCGTGATCGAACCCGGCTTGGCCAGAACCTGACCACGCTCCACGTCTTCACGCTTCGTGCCGCGCAGCAGGATACCGACGTTGTCGCCCGCCTGACCTTGGTCCAGCAGCTTACGGAACATTTCCACGCCCGTGCAGGTCGTCTTCACCGTCGGCTTGATACCGATGATTTCGATTTCCTCGCCGACCTTGACCACGCCACGCTCGATACGGCCCGTCACCACCGTGCCACGACCCGAGATCGAGAACACGTCTTCCACCGGCATCAGGAACGAACCATCAATTGCGCGCTCCGGCGTCGGGATGTACGAATCCAGCGCGTCGGCCAGGCTCATGATCGCCACTTCGCCCAGCTCACCCTTGTCGCCTTCCAGCGCCAGCTTGGCCGAACCCTTGATGATCGGGGTGTCGTCGCCCGGGAAGTCGTACTTCGACAGAAGCTCACGCACTTCCATTTCGACGAGCTCGAGCAGTTCGGCGTCGTCCACCATGTCGCACTTGTTCAGGAACACGATGATGTACGGCACGCCAACCTGACGGGCCAGCAGGATGTGCTCACGCGTTTGCGGCATCGGGCCGTCAGCGGCCGAGCACACCAGGATCGCGCCGTCCATCTGCGCGGCGCCCGTGATCATGTTCTTCACATAGTCAGCGTGGCCCGGGCAGTCGACGTGTGCGTAGTGGCGGTTAGCCGTTTCGTACTCGACGTGCGCGGTGTTGATGGTGATACCACGCGCCTTTTCTTCCGGCGCCGCGTCGATCTGGTCGTACGCCTTGGCTTCGCCGCCGAACTTCTGCGTGAGAACCGTCGTGATCGCTGCCGTCAGCGTGGTCTTGCCGTGGTCAACGTGACCGATCGTGCCCACGTTCACGTGCGGCTTGGTCCGCTCGAATTTACCTTTTGCCATGATTACCTTCGTTCAAAGTTTGGTTATCGGTTAAAGCTTGTGGCTTGCGCCGAATGACTTGCGGGTATTACTTACCCTTGGCGTTGATGATCGCTTCGGCGACGTTACGCGGAGCTTCGGAGTAGTGCTTGAACTCCATCGTGTACGTGGCACGGCCTTGCGTCAGCGAGCGCAGCGACGTCGAGTAGCCGAACATTTCCGACAGCGGCACTTCGGCGCGAACGATCTTGCCGCCGCCAATCATGTCTTCCATGCCCTGGACGATACCGCGACGGCCCGACAGGTCGCCCATCACGTTGCCCATGTAGTCTTCCGGCGTTTCGACTTCCACAGCCATCATCGGTTCGAGGATGACCGGGCTTGCCTTGCGCATTGCTTCCTTGAAGGCCATCGAGCCGGCCATGCGGAACGCGTTTTCGTTCGAGTCCACGTCGTGGTACGAACCGAACGTCAGGTGAACCTTCACGTCGACCACCGGGAAGCCAGCCAGCACGCCGGACTTCAGCGTTTCCTGGATACCCTTGTCCACGGCCGGGATGTATTCGCGCGGAATCACGCCGCCCTTGATCTCGTCCAGGAACTCGTAGCCCTTACCCTGCTCGTTCGGCTCGAGCGTGATGACCGCGTGACCGTACTGGCCGCGACCACCCGACTGCTTGACGAACTTGCCGTCGACGTCTTCCGCCTTGCTGCGGATCGTCTCGCGGTAAGCAACCTGCGGCTTGCCGACAGTCGCTTCCACGCCGAATTCGCGACGCATACGGTCAACCAGAATTTCCAGGTGGAGCTCGCCCATGCCCGAAATAATGGTTTGGCCCGACTCTTCGTCCGTTTGAACGCGGAACGACGGATCTTCCTGTGCCAGACGGTTCAGCGCCAGACCCATCTTTTCCTGGTCAGGCTTCGTCTTCGGCTCAACTGCCTGCGAAATCACCGGCTCCGGGAAAATCATGCGTTCGAGCACGATCGGGTGCTGCGGATCGCACAGCGTGTCGCCGGTGGTCGCTTCTTTCAGACCGACTGCCGCCGCGATGTCGCCCGCGCGCACTTCCTTGATTTCTTCGCGCTGGTTCGCGTGCATCTGCAGAATACGGCCGAGACGTTCCTTCTTGTCCTTGGTCGCGTTCAGCACAGTGTCACCCGAATTCACGACGCCCGAGTACACGCGGAAGAAGATCAACTGGCCGACGAACGGGTCCGTCATGATCTTGAACGCCAGCGACGAGAACTTCTCGTCGTCGGATGCACGGCGCTCGCCCTTCTCGCCGCTTTCGAGTTCGCCCGTAACCGGCGGAATGTCGATCGGCGACGGCAGGAAGTCGATCACGGCGTCCAGCATGCGCTGCACGCCCTTGTTCTTGAACGCGGTGCCGCACAGCATCGGCTGAATTTCGCACGCAATGGTCCGGTCGCGGATCGCCTTGACGATTTCCGCTTCGGTCAGCTCTTCGCCGCCGAGGTACTTTTCCATCAGCTCTTCGGTAGCTTCGGCCGCCGACTCGATCATCTTCTCGCGCCACTCGTTGCACGTGTCGACGAGTTCAGCCGGGATATCGACGTAGTCGAACTTCGTGCCTTGCGACGCTTCGTCCCAAATGATCGCCTTCATCTTGATCAGGTCGACCACGCCCGTGAACGTGTCTTCAGCGCCGATCGGCACCACGACGGGAACCGGGTTCGCCTTCAGACGCGTCTTGAGCTGGTCGTAGACCTTGAAGAAGTTCGCGCCGGTACGGTCCATCTTGTTGACGAACGCGAGACGGGGAACCTTGTACTTGTTAGCCTGACGCCACACGGTTTCCGACTGCGGCTGCACGCCGCCCACCGCGCAGTAGACCATGCACGCGCCGTCGAGGACGCGCATCGAGCGCTCCACTTCGATCGTGAAGTCGACGTGCCCCGGGGTGTCGATGATGTTGATGCGGTGCTCGGGATAGTTGCCGCCCATGCCCTTCCAGAAGGCCGTGGTAGCAGCCGACGTGATGGTGATGCCGCGCTCCTGCTCCTGCTCCATCCAGTCCATCGTTGCTGCGCCGTCGTGAACTTCACCGATCTTGTGGTTCACGCCCGTGTAGAACAGGATGCGCTCGGTCGTCGTCGTTTTGCCGGCGTCGATGTGAGCGCTGATACCGATATTGCGGTAGCGCTCGATAGGTGTCTTGCGAGCCACTTTGGATCCTTTTTCGGTCGACGCGCCAGCGAGTGCGAGCGCGCCCTAACACAAACGGGCGAGGCGCCTGGAGTAGCGCACCCGCCCTGATTTTTCCGTTTGCTCTACGAGCGGGAGCTTAGAAACGGAAGTGCGAGAATGCCTTGTTGGCCTCT
This sequence comes from Caballeronia pedi, assembly GCF_001544915.2. Taxonomy (GTDB): domain Bacteria; phylum Pseudomonadota; class Gammaproteobacteria; order Burkholderiales; family Burkholderiaceae; genus Caballeronia; species Caballeronia pedi. The sequence goes on from NZ_FCOE02000038.1 coordinate 54,780, forward strand.
GCCATGCGGTGAACTTCGTCGCGCTTCTTCATCGCGCCGCCACGGCCTTCAGCCGCTTCGGAGAGTTCACCTGCCAGGCGCAGGGCCATCGACTTTTCGCTGCGCTTCTTCGCGGCTTCACGCAACCAACGCATCGCCAATGCCATACGACGCGAGGGACGCACTTCGACCGGAACCTGATAGTTGGCACCACCAACGCGACGGCTCTTCACTTCGACCACCGGCTTCACGTTGTTGAGCGCAACCGTGAACACTTCCAGCGGGTCCTTGCCACCCTTGGTCTGGATCTGTTCAAAAGCGCCGTACACGATACGCTCGGCAACCGACTTCTTGCCGGAGAGCATCAGCACGTTCATGAACTTGGCTACATCTACGTTACCGAACTTCGGATCCGGCAACACTTCCCGCTTGGGGACTTCGCGACGACGCGGCATGATTCTTCCTTTACTTTTTCAGTTGGAGCTGACTCTCAGCTCCGCGGCCACCAACAAACCCGATCCATCTATTCGACTAACCAGCTTGGCCGGGTGACCACTTACTCGACAGCACCGGCAACTCCGGCACCACCGCCTTAACCGCCTTGCGGCGACCTGATTCCTTACTTTCGACCGGCGACTTACTTGCCAGCCTTCGCGCGCTTCGCACCGTACTTCGAGCGAGCTTGCTTACGGTCCTTGACGCCCTGGGTATCCAGCGAGCCGCGAACCATGTGGTAACGCACACCCGGCAAGTCCTTCACACGGCCGCCGCGAATCAGCACGACCGAGTGCTCTTGCAGGTTGTGGCCTTCACCGCCGATGTACGAAATGACTTCGAAGCCGTTCGTCAGACGAACCTTGGCAACTTTACGGAGTGCCGAGTTCGGCTTCTTCGGCGTCGTGGTGTACACACGGGTGCACACGCCACGACGCTGAGGGCAGTCCTGCAGGGCCGGCGACTTGCTCTTCGTCGTTTCCGACGTGCGGCCTTTGCGAACCAGTTGATTGATGGTTGGCATTGTTTAATCCTAGAAATGAACAAAATCCGCGCGATTTTCTCGGGCAAAGCGAAAAGAACCGCGCGTTTGACGTTCTCGCCGCATGATTTCCGCTTCCAGCGCCCGGCGCTAAGCCAGATTCGAAGCAGGACCAAGAACGAGAACCAAGCATGATATTCCGAAAATCGCAATCGGGTCAATACGTTGCGACAATTTCACGGCTTTTAAAGAGCCGGGCGTCAGTCAGAGCCGGCCACATCGAGCAGTTCGTCGCCGAAGCGCTCCAGTTTGCGTACGCCGATGCCCGGAATATGGCGCAGATCGTCGACCGTATCGGGATCGCAGCGAGCGATTTCGGCAAGCGTGGCGTCGTGAAAGATGACGTAGGCAGGCACGCCGTCGCTCTTCGCCGTTTCCGCGCGCCAGGCGCGCAGTCGGTCCCAACGAGCCTTTTCGCGCGCCGACATGCCGGCGGTCGGATCCGCGCGTTCGCCCGTACGGCTGGAAGACTGGCGGGACCGAGTCGGCTTTACATACTTGCGCAGCGTGACGCTCTCTTCGCCCTTGAGGACGGGCTTGCTAGCGTCGGTGAGCACGAGCGCGCCGAAACCGTCGTGATCGACCGCGAGGTAGCCGAACGCGACCAGTTGCCTGAACACGGCTCGCCACTCGGCCTCGGAGAGCGCAGCCCCGACGCCGAAGGTCGAAATCTTCTCGTGCCCGCGCTGCAGGACTTTCTCACTGCGAGTCCCGCGCAAAATATCGATGAGATGCCCCGCGCCGAAACGAAAGCCGCTCGCCTTCTGCGCACGATATACGCATGAAAGCGCCATCTGCGCTTCGCGCGTGGCATCGAAGCACGCGGGCGGCTCCAGACACGTATCGCAGTTGCCGCACGGCTTGCTCGTCTCGCCAAAATACGCGAGCAGACGCACACGCCGACACGACGCCGCTTCGCACAAACCCAGCAGCGCGTCGAGCTTGCCGGTCTGCACGCGCTTGTGCGCGTCGTCGGCTTCGGATTCGTCGATCATCTTGCGCTGTTGCACGACGTCGCCCAATCCGTACGTCATCCAAGCGTTCGCCGGCATGCCGTCGCGGCCGGCGCGCCCGGTTTCCTGATAGTAGCCCTCGACGCTCTTCGGCAAATCCAGATGCGCGACAAAGCGCACGTCCGGTTTATCGATGCCCATGCCGAACGCGATCGTCGCGCACATGACGATGCCTTCCTCGCGCTGGAACATCTCCTGGTGCTTCTGACGTGTCTCGAACTCCATGCCGGCATGGTACGGCAGCGCGCGAACGCCCTGGCCTTTCAGCCAGTCCGCGGTTTCCTCGACCTTGCGGCGCGACAAGCAATACACGACGCCCGCATCGGTCGTGCCGTCCTTGTTCGTATGCTCGGCGCGGATGAAATCGAGCAGTTGCGAGCGAGCGTTGTCCTTTTCGACGATCCGATAGCGAATGTTCGGCCGATCGAAACTGGAAACGAAGATGCGCGCATCGTCCAGCGCGAGCCGGTGGACGATTTCGTCGCGTGTGATCGCGTCGGCGGTCGCGGTGAGCGCGATACGCGGCACATCGGGAAACCGCTCGTGCAGTACGGAAAGCTGGATATATTCGGGGCGGAAATCGTGCCCCCACTGCGACACGCAGTGCGCTTCATCGATCGCGAACAGGCCGACGCGCGCGCGCTCGAGCAGTTCGAGAAAGCGCGGCGTCATCAGGCGTTCCGGTGCGACGTAGAGCAAGTCGATATCGCCCTCGCGCAGCGCGCGCTCGGTGGCCGCAGCCTCGGCGCCCGATAAGGTCGAGTTCAGATACGCGGCGCGCACGCCGACTTCCGTCAGCGCGGCGACCTGATCCTGCATCAAGGCGATGAGCGGCGACACCACGATACCCGCGCCAAGCCCGGCCTCGCTGCGCACGAGCGAGGGTATCTGATAGCAGAGCGATTTGCCGCCGCCAGTCGGCATCAGCACGAGCGAATCGCCGCCGTTCGCGACATGCTCGACGATCTCCGCCTGTTGTCCGCGAAATGCGGGATAGCCGAAGATTTCGTTGAGTATTTCGAGCGACCGGGCCATGGAAGAAGAGTGCGCACTGCGATGAGAGATAACGAATTCTACCAACGCATCCAGCCGCCCCGAGGCGTTCGAATGCATCGTTAGCCAAACGGCAGAGGTTGCGACGTCAGAATCGCCAGACGAAAAAAAACCGCCCAGCCGAAGCTGAGCGGTTCGATGCTGCTACGAGCGAGGAAAGCTTACTCGTTGGTATGCGGTTGCTGCTGCTCCGCCGCCGGGGTTTCCGGCGTACCAAAGTCGAATGCCTCTTCGGCCGCGATCTGGTCGAAACGCTCGCGATCCGACGATTCCTTCGCCTTGCGCGCCTTGTGGAACGCGAGACCCGTACCGGCCGGAATCAGACGGCCGACGATCACGTTTTCCTTCAGGCCACGCAGATCGTCGCGCTTGCCCATGATCGCCGCTTCGGTCAGCACGCGAGTCGTTTCCTGGAACGACGCCGCGGAGATGAACGAATCGGTCGACAGCGATGCCTTCGTGATACCGAGCAGCACGTTGTCGTACGACGCCGGGCGCTTGTCGTCCGCGATCATGCGGTCGTTCTCGTCCAGCATGTCCGAACGCTCGACCTGCTCGCCCGGGATGAAGCGCGTATCGCCGTTGTCGACGATCTGCACACGACGCAGCATCTGACGCACGATCACTTCGATGTGCTTGTCGTTGATCTTCACGCCCTGCAGACGGTACACGTCCTGCACTTCGTCCACGATGTAGCGCGACAACGCCTCGATACCCTGCAGACGCAGGATGTCGTGCGGATCGGCAGGACCGTCGACGATCATTTCGCCCTTGTTGACGACCTGACCATCGTGCACCAGCACCTGCTTTTCCTTCGCGATCAGGAACTCGTGCTGATTGCCTTCGAGGTCCGTGATGACGAGACGCTGCTTGCCCTTCGTGTCTTTACCGAACGACGTCGTGCCCGTGACTTCCGCGAGAATACCCGCGTCCTTCGGCGAGCGCGCTTCGAACAGTTCGGCCACGCGCGGCAGACCACCGGTAATGTCACGCGTCTTCTGCGCTTCAACCGGGATACGCGCCAGCACTTCACCGACCTGCACCTGCTGACCATCCTTCACGGTGATCAGTGCGCCGACCTGGAAGCCGATCTGCACCGAATGCTCGGTGTTCGGGATCTTCACTTCCTCGCCGTTCGCGTCGAGCAGTTTCACCTGCGGACGCACGCTCTTCGAAGCTTGCGAGCCGCGACGCTTCACGTCGATCACGACGAGCGTGGAAAGACCCGTCACATCGTCGATCTGCTTCGCAACCGTCACGCCTTCTTCGACGTTTTCGAACTTCACCGTACCGCCCCACTCGGTGATGATCGGACGCGTCAGCGGATCCCATTGCGCCAGTTGCGCACCGGCCTTGATCTGCGCGCCGTCGAGCTGCAGCAGCGTCGCGCCGTACGGAACCTTGTGACGCTCACGCTCGCGACCGAAGTCGTCCGCGATGATCGCCTCGCCCGAACGCGAGATGACGACCTGTTCGCCCTTCGCGTTGGTGACGTAACGCATCGTGGCCGTGAAGCGCACCGTGCCGTTCGACTTCGCTTCGACCGTCGAAGCAACCGCCGCACGCGATGCCGCACCACCGATGTGGAACGTACGCATCGTCAGCTGCGTGCCCGGCTCACCGATCGACTGAGCGGCGATCACACCCACCGCCTCCCCGACGTTCACGCGCGAACCACGGCCGAGGTCACGGCCGTAGCACGAGGCGCACAGGCCATAGCGCGTTTCGCAGGTGAGCGGCGTGCGCACGCGCACTTCGTCGATGCCGAGGCGTTCGATCTCTTCCACCGCGTCTTCGTCGAGCAGATCGCCCGACGCGTACAGCGTTTCCTGCGTTTCCGGATTGACGACGTCCGCTACCGCGACGCGGCCGAGAATCCGGTCACGCAGCGCTTCGACGACTTCACCGCCTTCCACCAACGCCTTCATCGCCACGCCGTTCGACGTGCCGCAATCTTCTTCGACGACGACCAGATCCTGCGTCACGTCGACCAGACGACGCGTCAGGTAACCCGAGTTCGCGGTCTTCAGCGCCGTATCCGCCAGGCCCTTACGCGCGCCGTGCGTCGAGATGAAGTACTGCAACACGTTCAGGCCTTCGCGGAAGTTCGCCGTAATCGGCGTCTCGATGATCGAGCCGTCCGGCTTCGCCATCAGGCCGCGCATACCGGCGAGCTGACGAATCTGCACCGCGGAACCACGCGCGCCCGAGTCGGCCATCATGTAGATGGAGTTGAACGACTCCTGCTTCGTCTCGTTGCCGTCACGGTCGGTGACAGGCTCCGTCGCGAGCTGCTCCATCATCGCCTTGCCGACGCTTTCCGACGTCGCCGACCAGATGTCGACCACGTTGTTGTAGCGTTCCTGCGCGGTGACGAGACCCGACATGTACTGACGGTCGTACTCCTTCACCTTCTTCGCGGCGTCGCCGACGATCGTCTCTTTCTGCGGCGGCACGAGCATGTCGTCCACGCAGATCGAGATGCCGGCGCGCGTTGCGAGACGGAAGCCCATCTGCATCAGCTGGTCGGCGAAAATCACCGTCTCGCGCAGACCGCACTTGCGGAACGCCGTGTTGATCAGGCGCGAGATCTCCTTCTTCTTCAGCGGCTTGTTCAGCACCGTGAAGGGCAGACCCGGCGGCAGAATCTCCGACAGGATCGAACGGCCGACGGTCGTCGCGAACAGCGAGATCTTCGGCACGAACTTCGGCGCGCCCTCGCTCGTGTCTTCGTTCGCCACCATTTCGGTGATACGCACGTTGACGCGCGAAGCCAGCTCGACTTCCTTGTTCTCGTACGCGCGGATGACTTCCGACACGCCCGTGAACGTCATGCCTTCGCCCTTGCCGTTGATCGCTTCACGCGACGCGTAGTAAAGGCCCAGCACGATATCCTGCGACGGCACGATCGACGGATCGCCGTTGGCCGGGAACAGGACGTTGTTCGACGCCAGCATGAGCGTGCGCGCTTCCATCTGCGCTTCAAGCGACAGCGGCACGTGAACGGCCATCTGGTCACCGTCGAAGTCGGCGTTGAACGCCGCACAGACGAGCGGGTGCAGCTGAATCGCCTTGCCTTCGATCAGCACCGGCTCGAAAGCCTGAATGCCGAGTCGGTGAAGCGTAGGCGCGCGGTTCAGCATCACCGGATGCTCGCGGATCACCTCTTCGAGGATGTCCCACACCACCGGCGTCTGGTTCTCGACTTCCTTCTTCGCGGCCTTGATGGTCGTCGCGACGCCCATCACTTCCAGCTTGTTGAAGATGAAAGGCTTGAACAGTTCGAGCGCCATCAGCTTCGGCAGACCGCACTGATGCAGCTTGAGCGTCGGACCGACCACGATCACCGAACGGCCCGAATAGTCGACACGCTTACCGAGCAGGTTCTGACGGAAACGGCCGCCCTTACCCTTGATCATGTCGGCGAGCGACTTCAGCGGACGCTTGTTCGCGCCTGTCATCGCCTTGCCGCGACGGCCGTTGTCGAGCAGCGAATCGACCGCTTCCTGCAGCATCCGCTTTTCGTTGCGGACGATGATTTCAGGCGCCTTCAGTTCGAGCAGACGCTTCAACCGGTTGTTACGGTTGATCACGCGGCGATACAGGTCGTTCAGGTCCGACGTCGCGAAACGGCCGCCATCCAGCGGCACCAGCGGACGCAGTTCCGGCGGCAGCACCGGCAGCACTTCGAGCACCATCCAGTCCGGCTTGATGCCCGAACGCTGGAATGCCTCGAGCACTTTCAGGCGCTTCGCGTACTTCTTGATCTTCGCTTCCGAACCCGTGTTCTTGAGTTCGGTGCGCAGCATCTCGACCTGTTCGTCGATGTTGATCGCGCGCAGCAGCTCGCGCACGCCTTCCGCGCCCATCTCGGCACGGAATTCGTCACCGTACTCTTCGACCTTGTTGTAGTAATCCTCTTCCGTCATGATCTGCCGCGCTTTCAGCGGCGTCATGCCCGGATCGATCACAACATATGCTTCGAAGTACAGCACGCGCTCGATGTCGCGCAGCGTCATGTCGAGCACCATGCCCAGACGCGACGGCAGCGACTTCAGGAACCAGATGTGCGCGACCGGCGAGGCCAGTTCGATGTGGCCCATCCGCTCACGACGCACCTTCGCCAGCGTCACTTCGACGCCGCACTTCTCGCAGATCACGCCACGGTGCTTCAGGCGCTTGTACTTGCCGCAAAGGCATTCATAGTCCTTGATCGGACCAAAAATCTTCGCGCAGAACAGACCATCCCGCTCCGGCTTGAACGTGCGGTAGTTGATGGTCTCCGGCTTCTTCACTTCGCCGAACGACCAAGAACGAATCTTGTCGGGCGACGCGAGGCCGATCTTGATCGCATCAAAAACTTCTTCTTGTTGGACTTGCTTGAATAGATCGAGCAGAGCTTTCATTGCTTTCTCTCCGTAGTCCGATTAATTGCGGTCCAGATCGATATCAATACCGAGCGAGCGGATTTCCTTCACCAACACATTGAAGGATTCCGGCATGCCCGCGTCGATTACGTGATCGCCCTTGACCAGGTTCTCATAAACCTTGGTCCGGCCCGTCACGTCGTCCGACTTGACCGTCAGCATTTCCTGCAGCACGTACGACGCGCCGTACGCCTCGAGCGCCCACACTTCCATCTCGCCGAAGCGCTGACCACCGAACTGCGCCTTACCACCCAGCGGCTGCTGCGTGACGAGCGAGTACGGACCGGTCGAACGCGCGTGCATCTTGTCGTCGACCAAGTGGTGCAGCTTCAGGTAGTGCATGTAGCCGACCGTGACCTTCCGCTCAAACGGCTCGCCGGTGCGACCATCGTGCAGCTGAACCTGATTCTTCGACGAGTTCATGCCGAGGTTCGTGGCGATGTCGTCCGGATAGGCCAGATCGAGCGCACGCCCCATTTCCTCTTCGGTCGCGCCATCGAACACCGGCGTTGCGAACGGCACGCCTTCGCGCAGGTTCTTCGCGAGTTCGAAGATTTCATCATCGGAGAAGCTTTCCAGCTCTTCCTTGCGGCCCGACTCGTTGTAGATCTTCGTCAGGAACTGACGCAGTTCCTCGATCTTCGTCTGACGCTCCAGCATCTCGCCGATACGCCAGCCGAGACCCTTCGCGGCCCAGCCAAGATGCACTTCGAGAATCTGACCCACGTTCATCCGCGACGGCACGCCGAGCGGATTCAGCACGACGTCGGCCGGACGGCCATCGGCCATGTACGGCATGTCTTCGATCGGCACGATCTTCGACACGACACCCTTGTTACCGTGACGGCCCGCCATCTTGTCGCCAGGCTGCAGACGGCGCTTCACGGCGAGGTACACCTTGACCATCTTCAGCACGCCCGGCGGCAGTTCGTCGCCCTGCGTGAGCTTCTTGCGCTTCTCTTCGAAGGCGAGGTCGAACTGGTGACGCTTCTGCTCGATCGAATCCTTGATCGCTTCCAGCTGCGCAGCCGCTTCTTCGTCCGCGAGGCGGATGTCGAACCAGTGGTAGTGGTCGAGATCTTCGAGGTACGCGAGGTCGATCTTCGTGCCCTTCGCGAGCTTCTTCGGACCGCCATTCGCGACCTTGCCGTTCAGCATGCGCGCGAGACGCTGGAACGCGTCGCCTTCCACGATACGAAGCTGGTCGTTCAGGTCGAGGCGATAGCGCTTCAGTTCGTCGTCGATGATCTGTTGCGCGCGCTTGTCACGCGTGATGCCTTCGCGCGTGAACACCTGCACGTCGATCACCGTGCCGCTCATGCCCGACGGCACGCGCAGCGACGTGTCCTTCACGTCCGATGCCTTCTCGCCGAAGATCGCGCGCAGCAGCTTTTCTTCCGGCGTCAGCTGGGTTTCGCCCTTCGGCGTGACCTTGCCGACCAGCACGTCGCCCGCTTCGACTTCCGCGCCGATGTACACGATGCCCGACTCGTCGAGACGGCCAAGCTGCACTTCCGCGAGGTTCGAAATATCGCGCGTGATTTCTTCCGGTCCGAGCTTCGTGTCACGAGCAACGACGTTCAACTCTTCGATGTGGATCGACGTGTAACGGTCGTCCGCCACGACCTTTTCCGAGATCAGGATCGAGTCTTCGAAGTTGTAGCCATTCCACGGCATGAACGCGACCAGCATGTTCTGGCCGAGCGCGAGCTCGCCCAGATCCGTCGAGGCGCCGTCGGCCAGCACGTCGCCGCGCGAGACCTTGTCGCCGACCTTCGCGATCGGACGCTGGTTGATGTTCGTGTTCTGGTTCGAACGCGTGTACTTGATCAGGTTGTAGATGTCCACGCCGACGTCGCCGGCTGCGGCTTCATCGTCGTTCACGCGAATCACGATACGGCCCGCGTCGACGTAATCCACCACCCCGCCACGCAGCGCCTGCACGGTCGTACCCGAGTCCACCGCCACCGTACGCTCGATGCCCGTACCGACGACCGGCTTTTCCGGACGCAGACACGGCACGGCCTGACGCTGCATGTTCGAGCCCATCAACGCGCGGTTCGCGTCGTCGTGCTCGAGGAACGGAATCAGCGACGCAGCCACCGACACGATCTGCGACGGCGCCACGTCCATGTACTGGATGCGGTCCGGCGTGACCATCAGCGTTTCGCCCGCTTCACGCGACGACACGAGTTCGTCGGTCAGCGTGCCGTCGTCGGCCACTGCCGCGTTCGCCTGAGCGATCACGTAACGGCCTTCTTCGATCGCCGACAGGTAATCGATCTGGTCGGTCACCTTGCTGTCCACGACCTTGCGGTACGGCGTTTCGAGGAAGCCGTACTCGTTCAGGTGCGCGTACAGCGCGAGCGAGTTGATCAGGCCGATGTTCGGACCTTCCGGCGTTTCGATCGGGCACACGCGGCCGTAGTGGGTCGGATGCACGTCGCGGACTTCGAAGCCCGCGCGCTCACGCGTCAGACCGCCCGGGCCCAGTGCGGAAACACGGCGCTTGTGCGTGATTTCCGACAACGGGTTGGTCTGGTCCATGAACTGCGAAAGCTGCGACGAACCGAAGAACTCGCGGATCGCCGAGGAAATCGGCTTCGAGTTGATCAGGTCGTGCGGCATCAGGTTTTCGCTTTCGGCCTGGCCGAGGCGTTCCTTCACTGCACGTTCGACACGCACGAGACCCGCGCGGAACTGGTTCTCCGCGAGTTCGCCCACGCAACGCACGCGACGATTGCCCAAGTGGTCGATGTCGTCGACTTCGCCCTTGCCGTTACGCAGCTCGACGAGGATCTTGATGGTCGCGAGGATGTCGTCGTCCTGCAGCGTCATCGGTCCGATGATTTCGTCACGACCGACGCGGCGGTTGAACTTCATGCGGCCGACCTTCGAGAGGTCGTACGCGTCTTCGCTGTAGAACAGACGGTTGAACAGCGCCTCGACCGCTTCTTCGGTCGGCGGCTCGCCCGGACGCATCATGCGGTAGATCGCGATGCGCGCGGCCATCTTGTCGGCGGTTTCGTCGATACGCAGCGTCGACGAGATGTACGGGCCCTGGTCCAGATCGTTCGTGTAGAGCGTCTGGATGTCCTTGACCTTTGCTTCGCGCAGCTTTTCGAGGACCGTTTCAGTGATTTCCTCGTTGGCGTTCGCGATCACTTCGCCCGTTTCCGGATCGATCACGTTCTTCGCCAGCACGCGGCCGAGCAGATACTCCTCGGGCACCGAGATGAACTTCGTCTTGGCGTTTTCGAGGTCGCGAATGTGCTTCGCGTTGATCCGCTTGTCCTTCGTAACGATGACGTTGCCGTCGCGATCCTGGATGTCGAAGCGCGCGACTTCACCGCGCAGGCGCTCAGGAACGAATTCCATTTGCGCGCCTTCGCTCATCAGGCCGAAGTTGTCGAACACGAAGAAGTTCGCGAGGATCTGCTCCGGCGTCATGCCGATGGCTTTGAGCAGGATCGTGACCGGCATCTTGCGGCGACGGTCGACGCGGAAGTACAGCACGTCCTTCGGATCGAATTCGAAGTCGAGCCACGAACCACGGTAAGGAATGATCCGCGCCGAGAACAGCAGCTTGCCGGAGCTGTGCGTCTTACCCTTGTCGTGCTCGAAGAACACGCCAGGCGAACGGTGGAGCTGCGACACGATCACGCGCTCGGTACCGTTGATGACGAACGAACCCGTCGGCGTCATGAGCGGAATTTCGCCCATGTACACTTCCTGCTCCTTCACTTCCTTGACGACGGGCTTGCTCGGCGATTCCTTATCGAGCAAAACCAGACGCACTTTCGCGCGCAGGGCCGAGCAGTACGTCAGGCCGCGCTGCTGGCATTCCTTGATATTGAACGCCGGCGAGGACAGCATATAGCTGACGAATTCGAGCCGCGCAAAACCGTTGTGCGAGACAATCGGAAAAACAGAGGTGAACGCAGCCTGCAAGCCTTCTGACTTGCGCTGCGACGACGACGTGTCTGCTTGCAGAAACGTCTGGAATGATTCAAGCTGGGTCGCCAGCAAAAAGGGAACTTGGTGAACGATGGGGCGCTTCGCGAAACTCTTGCGAATACGCTTCTTCTCGGTGAAGGAATATTGCATACGATCTCCGAATCACGGCGGGCGTTACCGAGGCGGGATACCTCGATGTCACAGCCCGGTGTTCACCGACTGAGACCCGCGCACGTGTCCGGGGAGGACGCGCGAGTCTAGAAGCTTGGTGGTTGGCCGCTACCAACCGCTGGCTGACGGCAGCGGATGCCTGTGTTTCCCGCTACCCGACCAAACTTGCCTTCTGCAGTCGCTTCAGAAGACAAAGAAAACGATCGGAAAAACCTGCCGCTTCGAACGTTTTCTTTGGCTTCTGTGGAGACATTTATGCTTGCTGACAAGCATAAAAACTGCGTCCCCACAAAGCACAAAAAGGCCGGCGGTGGAAAACCGCCAGCCTTCGCATAGCGCAACGAAACTTACTTGATTTCAGCCTTCGCGCCTGCTTCTTCCAGCTTCTTCTTCGCTTCTTCAGCAGCAGCCTTCGGCACCGCTTCCTTAACGGGCTTCGGTGCGCCGTCGACCAGGTCCTTCGCTTCCTTCAGGCCGAGACCCGTCAGTTCGCGAACAGCCTTAATTACGGAAACCTTGTTTGCGCCGACTTCGAGCAGGTTCACGGTGAACTCGGTTTGTTCTTCGACAGCAGCAGCAGCGCCGCCACCTGCCGGGCCAGCAACTGCGACAGCAGCAGCCGACACGCCGAACTTCTCTTCGAACGCCTTGACCAGTTCGTTCAGTTCGAGAACCGACATCGAGCCAACGGCTTCCAGGATGTCTTCTTTTGCGATTGCCATTTGAAATACTCCTAAATTGAATTCGGATCGAGCTAGCGATCTAGCTAATACCTAACTGAGCAACTGGTGCCCAAGCGCGTGCGTTATGCAGCTTCGCCTTGCTTCTTCTCGGCGAGCGCGGCCAAGGCGCGCGCGAAGCCGGAAACAGGTGCTTGCATGACGAACAGCAGCTTGGAGAGCAGTTCTTCGCGGCTCGGGATGTTGGCCAGCGCTTGCACGCCTGCCTTGTCCATCACGTTACCTTCGTAGGAACCAGCCTTGATGATCAACTTGTCATTGCTCTTGCCGAAGTCGTTGACGACCTTGGCAGCAGCAATGGCATCTTCCGAGATGCCGTAGATCAGAGGACCAGTCATCTGCTCAGCCAGCGGAGCGAACGGGGTACCTTCAACAGCGCGACGCGCCAGCGTGTTCTTCAACACGCGCAGATACACCTGTTGCTCACGCGCTTTCGCGCGCAGCTTGGTCAGATCGCCAACCGTGATCCCACGATACTCAGCGAGCACCATCGTCTGAGCCTTCGCGACTTGCGCGGCGACTTCAGCGACGACTGCCTGCTTATCTTCTTTGTTCAGTGGCACGGTTAAACCTCCAGATTCGATGCACTCGGGCCACAAACCCTCATGCACCACGTTCGACAACGGCGTCCGACTGTTAGGAGTATTTCGATCGATCGGTGATCATTCAGGATGATCGACAACCGACTTCAACCACTGCAAAACTGTTTCGGGTTCGCCATCTGCGTTGGCTTGAATTAAGGTGCTGCCTGCCTGCTGCATCACCACCAACGGTCTTTGACAACCGGCTGCTCGACTCGGAACTGCAATCTTGCAACCGCCCAAAGCCCTTTATCAGCGCGACCTTGCGGCCGCGCTCGAAATTCTTACTGTTGCGCGAGCGTGCCTTGATCGACACGAACGCCAACGCCCATCGTGCTCGACACAGCGATCTTGCGCAGGTACACGCCCTTGCTCGTCGCCGGCTTGGCCTTTTGCAGCGCTTCGATCAACGCGGCCAGATTCTGGCGCAACGATGCCGATTCAAACGATGCGCGACCGATCGTGCCGTGGATGATACCGGCCTTGTCGACGCGGAACTGAACCTGACCCGCCTTCGCGTTCTTGACCGCTTGAGCGACGTCCGGCGTGACCGTGCCGACCTTCGGGTTCGGCATCAGGCCACGCGGACCGAGGATCTGACCCAGCGTACCGACCACGCGCATCGTGTCCGGCGAAGCGATCACGACGTCGAAATTCAGGTTGCCGGCCTTGACTTGCTCAGCCAGATCTTCCATGCCGACGATGTCCGCGCCAGCTGCACGAGCTTGCTCAGCCTTGTCGCCCTGGGCGAACACTGCCACGCGAACCGACTTGCCGGTACCAGCGGGCAGGACCACGGAGCCACGAACCACTTGGTCCGACTTCTTCGCGTCGATGCCGAGTTGCACTGCAACGTCGATCGACTCGTCGAACTTCGCGCTCGCGCATTCCTTCACGAGAGCGAGTGCGTCGTCGATCGCGTACAGCTTCTGACGATCAACCTTGGCAGCGAATGCCTGAAGGCGCTTAGAAAGCTTAGCCATTTACACGCCCTCCACTGTGATGCCCATCGAACGCGCGCTACCGGCGATCGTGCGCACGGCTGCGTCAAGATCAGCTGCCGTAAGATCCGGCATCTTGGTCTTTGCGATTTCTTCCGCTTGAGCGCGGGTGATGTTGCCAACCTTGTCGGTATGCGGCTTTGCCGAACCCTTTTGGATCGCAGCTGCCTTCTTGATCAGAACGGTAGCCGGCGGCGTCTTCATGATGAAGGTGAAGCTCTTGTCCGCGAATGCCGTGATGACGACCGGCACCGGCAGACCCGGCTCCATACCTTGAGTCTGCGCGTTGAACGCCTTGCAGAACTCCATGATGTTCAGGCCGCGCTGGCCCAGTGCCGGACCGACCGGCGGCGACGGATTGGCTTTACCTGCAGGGATCTGCAGTTTGATAAAGCCGACGATTTTCTTTGCCATGTTGAAAACCTCTGCTGAACGCGTGAGCGTTCGGTGAGTAATAGCGCGCGTTCGACGTTGCCGGCTACTGACGCTCCTCTACGGTCATGACGCGGACCGTAAGCGCGAATCGCGCGATGACCCGAAAGCCACGCGCGATGTATTCGTTTAAAGCTTTTCGACCTGACCGAACTCGAGTTCGACGGGGGTCGAGCGCCCGAAAATCGTGACGGAGACACGAACTCGGGACTTTTCGTAATTCACTTCTTCGACGTTGCCATTGAAGTCGGTGAACGGGCCTTCCTTCACCCGGACCATTTCGCCCACTTCGAACAGCGTCTTCGGCCGCGGCTTTTCGACGCCTTCCTGCATCTGCGACATGATCTTTTCGACTTCACGCGGCGAGATGGGACTCGGGCGGTTACGCGCACCGCCGACGAAACCCGTGACCTTGGCGGTATTTTTGACCAGGTGCCACGTCTCGTCCGTCATTTCCATTTCAACCAGGACGTAGCCCGGAAAGAAACGACGCTCGGTGACCGACTTGTGGCCACCCTTTACTTCAACCACTTCTTCGGTCGGGACGAGAATCTGACCGAATTGATCCTGCATGCCTGCCCGCTCAATGCGCTCCTGAAGCGCACGTTGCACGCTCTTCTCCATGCCGGAGTAGGCGTGCACCACATACCAACGCTTTCCACTCGGGGATGTCGGAGTATCGCTCATATCATTTCCAACCCAGAATCGCCGAGAAAATCACCCATTCGATCGACTTATCGCTAAGCCAAAGGAAGATGGCCATGATCAGAACAAACGCGAAGACCACCAAGGTCGTTTGCGTGGCCTCTTTGCGGGTCGGCCAGACAACCTTGCGGACTTCCTTGTACGAGTCTTTGGCGAAGGCGATGAACCCTTTGCCCGGCGCAGAGAGAAGACCGACTGCGACACCCGCGATGACACCAACAGCAAGCGCTGCGCCGCGGACGTACCATTCTTGGCCAGATAGCCAGAAGAATCCAACGAACCCGGCCAAGACCAACAATACGCCCGCCACCAACATCAACTTGTCGCCGGAAGTATTTACAGTTTCGACGGAAGGATTCGCCATAACACCTTAAACAGCGCCACCTGGCGCGAGAATTTGGCAGGGGCAGAGGGAATCGAACCCCCAACCTTCGGTTTTGGAGACCGACGCTCTGCCAGTTGAGCTATACCCCTAAACCATTTGGGGTCGACGGATTTCGCCGACCCCGAAACCACAAACTACCGAGAAGATTTCTGGCTCTTACTCGATAATCTTCGCCACGACACCAGCGCCGACGGTACGACCGCCTTCACGGATGGCGAAACGCAGACCTTCTTCCATGGCGATCGGCGCGATCAGCTTGACCGTGATCGACACGTTGTCGCCCGGCATCACCATTTCCTTGTCCTTCGGCAGCTCGATCGAGCCCGTCACGTCCGTCGTACGGAAGTAGAACTGCGGACGGTAGTTGTTGAAGAACGGCGTGTGACGGCCGCCTTCGTCCTTGCTCAGCACATACACTTCAGCCGTGAAGTGCGTGTGCGGCGTGATCGAACCCGGCTTGGCCAGAACCTGACCACGCTCCACGTCTTCACGCTTCGTGCCGCGCAGCAGGATACCGACGTTGTCGCCCGCTTGACCTTGGTCCAGCAGCTTACGGAACATTTCCACGCCCGTGCAGGTCGTCTTCACCGTCGGCTTGATACCGATGATTTCGATTTCCTCGCCGACCTTGACCACGCCACGCTCGATACGGCCCGTCACCACCGTGCCACGACCCGAGATCGAGAACACGTCTTCCACCGGCATCAGGAACGAACCATCAATTGCGCGCTCCGGCGTCGGGATGTACGAATCCAGCGCGTCGGCCAGGCTCATGATCGCCACTTCGCCCAGCTCACCCTTGTCGCCTTCCAGCGCCAGCTTGGCCGAACCCTTGATGATCGGGGTGTCGTCGCCCGGGAAGTCGTACTTCGACAGAAGCTCACGCACTTCCATTTCGACGAGCTCGAGCAGTTCGGCGTCGTCCACCATGTCGCACTTGTTCAGGAACACGATGATGTACGGCACGCCAACCTGACGGGCCAGCAGGATGTGCTCACGCGTTTGCGGCATCGGGCCGTCAGCGGCCGAGCACACCAGGATCGCGCCGTCCATCTGCGCGGCGCCCGTGATCATGTTCTTCACATAGTCAGCGTGGCCCGGGCAGTCGACGTGTGCGTAGTGGCGGTTAGCCGTTTCGTACTCGACGTGCGCGGTGTTGATGGTGATACCACGTGCCTTTTCTTCCGGCGCCGCGTCGATCTGGTCGTACGCCTTGGCTTCGCCGCCGAACTTCTGCGTGAGAACCGTCGTGATCGCTGCCGTCAGCGTGGTCTTGCCGTGGTCAACGTGACCGATCGTGCCCACGTTCACGTGCGGCTTGGTCCGCTCGAATTTACCTTTGGCCATTTTCGACTCCTAACAGGATTTTCGCACCTTGCGCCGCGCGCAACTTACTAGACTGATACAGCTGGTGCCCATGGGCAGGATCGAACTGCCGACCTCTCCCTTACCAAGGGAGTGCTCTACCACTGAGCCACATGGGCACTACAAAACCGACACTGGAGCGGGTGAAGGGAATCGAACCCTCGTCATAAGCTTGGAAGGCTTCTGCTCTACCATTGAGCTACACCCGCGAGGGTTGGATTCCCTTACCGCTTGAATTCTGGTGGAGGAGGTTGGATTCGAACCAACGTAGGCGTAAGCCAACAGATTTACAGTCTGCCCCCTTTAGCCACTCGGGCACCCCTCCGCAGAGAACTATCGATTATGGGGCAACAACACACCGTTGTCAAGCGGTTCTTACGACCCAAAACAATTGAGGCTCTCACTTATAGGTGAGACGAAAACGCAGAAAGCCCCAACTCAGGGAGTTGGGGCTTTCATTTGCGTTGTAGCATGAGGAGCCTGACGATTACCTACTTTCACACGGGAGCTCCGCACTATCATCGGCGTGGAGTCGTTTCAC
>NZ_FCOE02000078.1 GCF_001544915.2 Caballeronia pedi
CCCCCGCCGCCCGCGCTGCCGCCCTTCACGCCCGCCGATGAATTCGCGCGCGTCGTGTCGATCGCGGACCCGTCGATCGAGGTCAAGGTCGACGTGCCCGTCGCGCGCGCGGTCATCGATCGTGATCCGCTGCGCTTCTCGCTCACGAGCAATCGCGATGGCTACGTGTATGTGTTCGTCGTCGATCCGGCGAATCAATATCTGCAACTGTTCCCGAACGAGCTCGACCGCGACAACCGCATCGTCCGGAAAAAGCGTCTCGTGCTGCCGCGACCAAGCTGGCCGATGCAGGCGGGCGAGCCGGTCGGCGAGAACCATTTCATCGCGATCGTATCGGCTGCGCCGCGCGACTTTTCCGCGCTCGGCCTGACTCACGATGCCGTGTTCGCGAGCCTCGCGCCCGAAGCCCAGCACGCGGCGGCCGCGCAGCGCACGCTCACCGCATCGCCGTTCGCGGGCGTGCCCTCGTGCGGCGAGAAGGCTGCATCGTGCCCGGTCGCGTACGGCGCGGCGACCTTCAAAATCGATGTCGTCCGTTCGTCTAGATAGCGGATTCAGCGGCAAGACGAGGGGCATCATGGCATCACGACCGAGCGGCGCTTTCCCCGCCCTTTACATCCTCGCCGCGCTGGCGGCGGCCGTGTTCGCGGGATGCGCAAGCACGCCGCCCACAACCGCCGCGCAGTCGGCTGACGCCACGCCATCCGCCGCCAGCGACGACGCCCGCATGGTCAGCGTGACGGGACGCGAGCCCGGCATCGCCAATCCGATGCCGGCGAGCCCGTCGGCATCGGTAGGCGTTACCGCGTCGCCTTTCGCGACCCGCAATGCGCTCTACACGCCCGTGCCTTTTTCGAGCCTGCCCGGCTGGGCGACCGATAACGTCGCCGAGTCGTGGGATGCGTTCAGACGCAGTTGCGCCGTGCTGGGCGGCAAGCCCGCGTGGGCGGCCCCGTGCGCGGCGTCGCGCAACGTCGATGCGCGCGACAGCGCCGCCGTGCGCCGGTTCTTCGAAGACAACTTCACGGTCTATCAGATACTCAACGTCGACAAGACCACGCGCGGCGTGCTGACCGGCTATTACGAGCCGATCCTCAAGGGCAGCCGCGAACGCCGCGCACCGTTCCTCTATCCCGTCTATGGCGTGCCCACCGACATGCTGTTCCTCGACGCGCGCCGTCTGCCGCCGGGTGCGCGCGGCACGCCGGTTCCGGCGCGCATCGAAGGCCGCAACGTGATTCCGCTCACGGCTGTGTCGATCAGCGGCAAGACCTATACGCTGCGCGTCGGCGACAGCCTGCCGGATATCCGCGACAAGAAGCTGAGACTGCGACGCGAAGGCGCGGAGATCGTGCCTTACTACTCACGCGCGGACATCGAGCGCGGTCTGAGCAAGGCGCCCGTGCTGGCCTATGTGGAAGACCCCGCGATGCTCTATTCTATGCAGTTGCAGGGTGCGGGAAAGATCGTCTTGCCCGACGGCAAGAGCGTCATCCGCCTCGCCTATGCGGAACAGAACGGCTTCGCGTTCAACCCGCCCGTGGCCAGTGCGGGAACCAAGGGTCGCAGAATCCTTGTGCGGGGCGTCGAGATCGACCTGGAAGAAGGCACCGTGAGCACTCCGAATACGCAAAACAATATCGACGGCATGGCTCCCGACGATGCACCCCGCTCCGCGCTCCTGCGCAACGGACCGGATGCGGACCCCACGGATGCCGCATCGAACGCTGACGCATCGCCCGAATCGCCGCTGCTGCGCGGCTTCAATCTCGCGAAGAGTCCTGCCGCGCCCGCGATACGTCCGGCGCGCGTGAGCACGAGCACATCATCGACGACGCCACCGCTCGCCAGCGCCGCGCCGATCAGTTATACCTTCGCGACCTCGGACCCGAGCTACGTGTTCTTCCGCGCCATCCCCGATTCACCCGCGGGGCCGATCGGCGCGCTCGGCGTGCCGCTTTCCGCCGGACGCTCCGCCGCGATCGATCCGCGCACGACGCCGCTCGGCGCGCCGGTTTTCATCAACGCGAGCGCGGGCGGGCCGGCGGGTGCGTCCGTCACGCGCCTGCTGATGGCGCAGGACGCGGGCGGCGCGATTCGCGGCGCCGTGCGCGCCGACTATTTCTTCGGCACCGGAGCGCAGGCGCAGCAGCAGGCGAGCCGCATGAAGCAGCCCACGCAGATGTGGGTACTGCTGCCGAAGGGACTGCGGATCTCCGCGAAGGAAACCGGCGTGCGTGTGCGCGGCGGCCCCGTCATGCCGAGCGCCGATTGTGTCGTGAGCGATCCGGACCTGTGTGTCGACGACACCCAGTGACAAACGCGCGCTGAACGCGTCTTGCGGGAGCGAACATGAGGTTTCTCGTCGCCGATGACCACGAACTGATCCGCCAGGCCGTCAAGTCGCTGTTGCGCGGCATCGATCCCGAAGCGCAGTTCGACGAAGCCGACAACTGGGACACGCTCGCCGCCGCCGCGCGCCCGGAAGCGAATCACGATCTCGCGATCGTCGATCTGCACATGTCGGGCATGGAGAGCGCATCGTCGCTGACGGCGCTGCTCAAGGCGAATCCGGCGTTGCCGCTGGTCGTGCTGTCGGCGGAAGAATCCGTCGAGGAGATGCGCGCGGTGCTGGCCGCTGGCGCGCTCGGTTTCGTGCCGAAGCGCGAGCCCGCCAACGTGATGCTCAAGGCGATCGAACTCGTGCTGTCGGGCGGCGCGTATGTGCCGATCGAGGCGCTGAGCCTGATCGATCCGTCGCCTTCGCGGCTCGTGCGCCAGGGCGTCGCCGAGCGTCCGCGTCATGTGACGAGCATGCCGGCCGTCGCGCTCGCGCCGCATCATCTGCATCTGATGGAGAATCTGTCGCCGCGTCAGCGCGAGATCATGCGTCTCGTGCATCGCGGCTGTACCAACAAGATGATCGCGCGCGAGCTGCAAGTGGCCGAGGGCACGGTGAAGGTGCATCTGTCCGTGATCTTTCGCGCGCTCGGCGTGCATAACCGGTCGTCGGCGATCGCGCTCATCAACGGCTGGCTGCAGGGCGGGCGCACGCTTTGATGTGGGTTTTCTTTCGGCTATTGAAGCTTCGCGGGCTTTCGGTTGTCTCGCCGGATCCCGTTTTCGTGTAGGTCTATTTGTGTTGCCCCGCACAGGGATCCGGCGAAAAGCCAAACCATATCCCCCGCTTCCGCCAAAAAGAATCTCAGGCGGCCTCGTCCTGCCCGCGCGGCTGAAGCAGCGTCTCCAGCGTGCGCCGCAGGCGCGTCGGCGTGACCGGCTTGTAGAGGATCGGCAGCCCTTCGGCCGCGAGCCTCGCAAGTCCGGGCGATGACATGTCGCCGGTGATCACCACGCTCGCGGGCTCGCCATGCCCGCGCCGCCGCAACGCTTCGCGCACCGCCTGCAATACTTCAGCGCCGGTCTCGTGCCGATCGATCTGGTAATCGCACAGGAGCGCATCGGGCACGAAGCCTTCGGAGATCACGCGCACCGCCGCGAGTTCGTCGCGACAGCCGCGCACGATGCAGCCCCAGCGCGTCAGCAACGCGCCGAGCGCATCGAGATTGGCGGGGTCGTCGTCGACGCAAAGCACGCGCCGCCCTTCGATGAACGCGCCCATCGGCAGCGGCGCATTCAGACTCGCGGTGATGAGGCTCGCATCGCCGAATCTGACCGGCACGCGAATGGTCGTGCCACGGCCCGGCTCGGAGCGCAGCACCGGCTCCCCGCCGAGCAGGCGCGTGAGGCGCCGCACCGTCGCCAGACCGAGGCCGTGGCCCTGACGCACCGCATTGGGCAGCGGCGACTGATAGAACTCCTCGAAGACGAGCGCATGCTCGTGCGGCGCGATGCCGATGCCCGAATCACGCACCTCGACATGACAGCGCTCGGTGTCTCCGGCGTGCCGCACGCCGATCCATATCGAGCCGCGCTCCGTGTAACGCACCGCGTTCGACACCAGATTGCCGATCACGCGTTCGAGCAATACCGGATCGGTGAACGCGACCCATGGCGTCGGCGCGACACGCAGCGCCAGCCCTTTCGCGGCGGCGGCGGGGCGGTGCTGCCGCTCGACGCGCGCCAGCAGTTCCGAGAGACGGAAGTGCTGCGGGATAACCTGGGTGACGCCGCTTTCGATGCGCGCAAGATCCAGCACCTGGTTGAAGAGCTGATTCAACGCGTCGACGTTGGAGATGATGTGCTGCGCGGCCTCATCGCGCTCCTGCGGATTCGCGCCGTGATCGGTCAGCGCCTGGGCGAGCAGGCCGATCGCGTGCAGCGGCTGGCGCAGATCGTGACTCGCGGCTGCGAAGAAGCGCGTCTTGGCAAGGCTCGCTTCCTCGATCACGCTCTTCTGAACCGCGATGGTTTGCGCCAGCCGCTGCTGATCGACCCGCGCCTCGACGATGCCGCGAAACAATCCGCGATATTGCGAACCGAACAGATGCACGGCGACGACGAACATCGCCAGCGCAACGCCGAGCCCGGCGCGGCCTTCGCCGGATTGCAACAGGCTCAATGCCGTGACGGGCAGCAGCAGCGTGAGCACCGCGCCGGACAGGTTGAGCAGGTTCAGGCCATTCGACACATACGCCAGCGCGGCCAGCGTGACGAGCAAGACGGCTTGCGTGGCCGCGAACCCGGCGGATTCATTCTGGAAAGCGAAACAGATGGCGACGCCGGGCGCGGCGTGCAGCAGCACGTTTCTCAACGCGTGCAATCGAATCCATCCACGGGCACCGAAGCGCAGCGGATGGCGGCGCCGCCAGTCCCATAAACCGATGGCGAAACAGTTCGCAATCCCATAGAAGACCACGCACCACAGCGCGGGCTGCCCGGCGTGAGGGAACGGCAGCCAGGCCGCGGCCAGCAGCGCGATCGCGCAGGTGTGCGCGACGAAGGACGCGGGGTCCGCCGCGTAGAGCGCGCTGGCGAGATCCTCGTCGATCTCGCCGTACTCACGATCGCCATGCATCTGTCATCCCCTTATTGCGTTGATTGCTTCGGGTGACGTTGGGCGTCGGGCGGACGTTGTGAACCTTGCAACGGCGTGGCCGCTGCGGGATTCGGCTGGTCGCCTGCATGACCGGTTTACCCAAAAGTTTAGCCAACGGATATGACTAATTCCATATTGGTCGTTTCATAACAAAAAACCATACTCATCCCGTTGCCACCGAATTGGGGGGATTGACAACATGGAGACCTTGACAATGACGCCCGTCTGCGAGACGGGTGCGCCTTCGATGCTGACGGACCTGTGGCGCCGCCGCACGCAACTGTCGCAGGACGAAATGGCATCGATCTACAACCTCGTCAAAGGCGCGTTGCGCAGCTATCACCCGCCCGAGCTGCAATCGCTCAGAGAGGACAAGGAGGAACTGGTCGCGCAGTTCATCTATTCGAAGGTGCTGCGGCTCGAACCGGGACACGGCGAGTCGCACGCGAGCGAGCACAGCGCGCCATCGAGCGGCTACGCCGTATGCACCTATTTCCGGCGCTTCCTGATCGATTGCCTGCGCAGCGCGAGCTGCCAGCGCGACGTCTCGATGGAACTCGACGGCATCGTCCAGCAAGTCGATGAACACGCTCACGCCGTCGACGACCCGGTCGAATCCGTGTTGATGCAGTACGGGCTCGACGAAGCGCGCGTGCGGCGTCTTGCGCGCGAGTTCATCGACGATCTGGACAAGTACGAGCAGCTCGTGCTCGCGGGCTCGCTCGGCTGGTGTTCAGGCGGCAAGGGCGGCCTGTTCGGAATTGCGATGCGACATCACATCCCTTCGTACCACTATCGGGCGGTGAGGCTCGGCGTCACGCTCAAGAAGTCGGCGCAGAGTGCCGATTTCGCGGCGACCAAGATCGGACGATGGATCAGCAACGCGCTCGGCATTGCGATCAGCGCGGAAAATCAGGCGGTCATTCTGCTCGTGCTCAATCTGCTGGCGGTGGAATCGAGTCAGACTACGCCTTCCTGATGGGCCGGCGCTCGCGCTACGCAACGTCAAGCACGAAATCGAACCGGGCCGACTTCCGCTCGCCGCTACCATCGATCGTCATCAGCAACCGGCGATCGAACAGCGAATCGCGCGCATTGCCCTGCTCGCCGGGAAAGTAGAGTTGCGTGGTAAGCGCCGATCCGCGCGGCGCACGCAAGGTCACATGGAAATGCCGCGTGCGTCCCGGATACACACCCGGCACGATGGTTTCGAGCCGGTAGCGCCCTTCGCTGTCCGAGAATTGATGGCCGCGCAGCCGGAAGCCGTCGACGTCGTATTCCCCGCGGTCATCGGCGTGCCAGAAATCGAGCAAGGCGCCGGGCACCACCTTGCATCGCGACGACCACACCCGTCCGCTCAGGACGATCTTCGTTCCGCCGATGCCCGGTTCGAGCAGCGATGTCCGTTGCGGCGAGTCCGGCAGAAAGAACGGCCCGGGCGTCTGCCGCCGCGTCGGTTCGTGATCGTCGGCGCAGGCGGGGGTCGCTGAAACCTTGTCGGCCAGCGCCAGCAGCAGCAAAGTCGATGGCACCGCTCCAGACTTGCGAAGAAAATCGCGCCTTCCCCGGTTCGGATTTCGTGTCCACATCGCGCGCTCCCGGTTTGCCCCGTCGAATATGGTAAGCCGAAAGCCCAAACGCTCAGTCATCCTTTTGAAGGTGCAATCGATTACGCGGCAGGCTACACTCCGCGCGTCGATCGATTGAAGCGAAGCTTTCAAAGTGCCCTCATCCAGCGCTAATTCTCATGTCCGATCATGGATGCAGTGGTCGTGAAGATCGATTCGAAAAGCAACCTGGAGACGCCTCAAATGAGCACCATCGCTGACAGCAATGTTCCTACCCATCCGAGATCGAAGCGCTTCGGTCTCTTCGTCTGCCTCATGGCGGCGCTCGCCGGGCTGCTGTTCGGCCTCGACATCGGCGTGATTTCGGGCGCGCTGCCCTTCATCGCGAAACACTTCGTGCTGAATGACCGCGCGCAGGAATGGATCGTCAGTTCGATGATGGTCGGCGCGGCGATCGGCGCTCTGGGGGCCGGCTGGCTGTCGTGGCGCCTCGGACGCCGCCATTCGCTGGTGCTGGCGGCGGTGCTTTTTATCGTCGGGTCGCTCTGGTCGGGCTTCGCGGGCAGTCCCGAGCATCTGATCGGCGCGCGCCTGCTGCTCGGGCTTGCGGTCGGCATGGCGTCGTTCACGGCGCCGTTGTACCTTTCCGAAGTCGCGCCACGGCAGGTGCGAGGCGCCATGATCTCCACCTATCAACTGATGATCACGGTCGGGATTCTCGCGGCCTTTTTGTCGAACATCGGCCTTTCCTACGTGGCCGACTGGCGCTGGATGCTGGGCGTGATCGCGATTCCCGCCGCGTTCTTCCTGGTCGGCGTGCTCGCCCTTCCCGACAGTCCCCGCTGGCTGCTGCAGCGCAACCGCGGCGCGGAAGCGCGCGCCGTGCTGCAACGTCTCTACGCCAATCCGGCCGATGTGCAGGCCGAACTCGACCAGGTCAACGAGGACAACACGCGGCCCCAGCAGGGATGGAGCCTGCTGCGCAAGAACTCGAACTTCCGTCGCTCGGTGGCGCTGGGCGTCGTGCTGCAGATTTTCCAGCAACTCACCGGCATCAACGTCGTGATGTACTACGCACCGCGCATCTTCGAACTGGCCGGGTTCGCTACGCATGAGCAGCAATTGTGGGCGACGGTCATCGTCGGTCTCGTCAACGTGGTGGCGACGTTCGGGGCGATCGCGTTCGTCGACCGCTGGGGCCGCAAGCCGATTCTCTACGCGGGATGCGCCGTCATGGCGGTCGGCATGTGCGCGCTCGGGTTTCTCCTGCATGCCGGCGTGGCGGGTCTGACGGCACAGGTTTTCGCGGTCGCGTCGCTGCTGCTCTTCATCGCGGGCTTCGCCATGTCCGCCGGTCCGCTGGTCTGGATTCTCTGCTCGGAGATTCAGCCCCAACTGGGACGCGACTTCGGCATCGCCGTCTCGACCCTGGTCAACTGGGTGGCCAACATGGCGGTCGCGGCGACGTTCCTCAGCCTGCTGTCCACGGTCGGCGAAGCGAACACCTTCGTGCTGTATGCGATCCTCAACGTCATCTTCGGCATCGTCGTGTTCTTCTACGTGCCCGAGACGCGCGGTGTCTCACTCGAAAAGCTGGGCAGCAATCTGATGGCCGGCAAGCGCCTGCGTGATCTGGGCAAGCTGAACTAGGCATTCAGGCTTGCTTCGAATGCGCGGCAAGCAACTGCCGGTGGCGTGCTTCGGTGGCGTCATCGGCGGGAAACATGCATTCGAGACGGAGTTCCTGTGCCGCGACGTTCTGCGGCGCGCCGACGGTCGTGACCATCGAGAAATATCGAAGCACGACGCCTTCGCTGACAAAACCAATCGGAATGACGGGCAACGTGGGCGCGGATGAGCGCCCATTTTGCGTTTTCCAGTCACGCGGCACATCGGGATAGGCCAGCAGTTCGTCGAGCAGACGCCCGGTGCCGGCATCGACCACATGCCCGACCGATTCCCGATACACCCGCTGCAGCAAACTCCGCGAGACGATCTCCCAATCGGCCACGAACGGGCGCATCCCCTGCGGATCGAAGATCAGATGCAGCATGTTGCGCGGACCTTCGCGCGCGGCCATGTCGATGAAACAGTCGAAGAAGCGCGGCGCGGCGTCGTTGGTCATGAGCACGTTCCAGTGGCGATCCATCACGATCGCCGGAAACGGATCGTGTTGGCGCACGACCCGTTCGAGCGCACGGATCACGCCATGCATTTCCTGCGCATTCCACGGCGCTTCCGAATACACGGGCGCGTAGCCCGCCGCGAGCAGCAGCGCGTTGCGCTCGCGCAGCGGCACATCGAGGGTTTGCGCGAGCGTCAGCAGCGTGTCCCGGCCCGGCACGCTGCGCCCGCTTTCGATGAAGCTGATCTGCCGTTGCGAAACCCCCGCCTCCAGCGACAGATCGAGCTGGCTCACGCCACGCACGTCGCGCCAGTAGCGCAGCAAATCACCGAGCTCGGCGGGCGGCGCATTCGAATCGGGACGCATGGCGTTCATCGGATCTTCCGGATCGGATTGGTTGGATGGAGCACGCTCAGGCTGCCGGCGCATGCCAGGCGAACGCTTCGAACTGCGCTTCGAGCGGCGGCCGTGTCACGCTGCTGGCATAGTTCGTGATTGTCGATGCAGCGACGACCGCGATGACCTCGAGTATCTGCGCGGCATCGAAGCCCGCTTCCAGAAAGCGCCGCTGGTCCGACTCCGCGACGCGGCCACGCTGCCCGATCAGTGCGCGCGCCAGCGCCGATAGCGCGGCCAGTCCGGCGTCTTCGGGCAGTCTGCCTCGGCGGATCGCGTCGACATCGGCGGGCGGCACGCCCTGTTTCAGTGCAAGCGCCGTGTGGAATGCGACCGGCCATTCGCTGGCGTTCGCGACGGCGTTGGTCAGCAGGAGCGTCTGAATCTGCGGCTCGGTGAGGCTGCTCGCGTGCACGCGCTGGAATACGCCGATGAAAGCGTCGATCAGCACCGGCGATGCAGCCATCGTGCCCGCGACATTCGGGATCAGGCCCAATGCCTGCTCCAGTTGCCGGAGCGCCGGCCGGGATTGTGCGGGAGCGGAATCGATCGTGTGAACAGGAAAGCTCGACATGTTAAGTCCCTGGCGGTGAGCGCCACCGGAATGGCGGCGCGACAGCCCAAGAGTAGAAGCGCCCGGTGCTCGCGCCAATTACATCCGATGTAATCGCGGCGCCGAACGATACGTCGAACAGACGGCAGTTGTGACGGCTTCTCGCGGCATCGGAGGGGCGTCGCCGCCCGCACACTGATGGTCAGCAGATGCACGCACATAACGCGTTTCCGACCGGATGAGGTGAACATGTTCCTGATCGAATTCATTGGCACGATGGCGTTCCTGGCTGTCGTTTCGCTGTCGCTGATGGCGATGTTCGACATTTTCGTGCCGCGCGCCTCCCGCGTCTCCGGCGCACCACGCCCCGCCGAAGATCCGCGCACACGCCGACAAGGGAAGCTGCACGGGTAAGCGCTTGCTGAATCGCGTATATCGTTAGCGAAAATGATGCGTTCCGGCGCGCCCGGCCGCTGGCTATGATGCTCCATCCGACGGCTTGCGCCGTCCCCTTGCCGGAGCATCGAACTTGTCCCGAACTGAATCTTCGCGCCGGCCTCTCGTGGTCGGCATTGGCGGCACGACGCGGCCCGCCTCATCGACAGAACGCGCGTTGGCGCTCGCACTGAAAGGCGCGCAGGATTCCGGCGCGCGCGTGCAGTTGTTCGGCGGCGCGTTCCTTCACAGCCTCCCGCACTACGCGCCCGAAACGCGCGACCTGACCGACGAACAGCACGAGCTCATCGAAGCGGTGCGCGCGGCGGACGCGCTCATCATCGCGACGCCGGGTTATCACGGCGGCATATCGGGGCTCGTCAAGAACGCGCTCGATACGCTCGAAGAACTGCGGCTCGACGCCCGTCCGTATCTCGATGGCCGCGCGGTCGGCAGCATCGTCACGGCTTACGGCTGGCAGGCGGCGGGTACGGTGCTGACATCGCTGCGCTCGATCGTGCACGCATTGCGCGGCTGGCCGACGCCGTTCGGCGCCGCCGTCAATACGCTGGAAACGCGCTTCGAAACGACCGATACGTGCTCGGACCCGAAAGTCGTCGAGCAGTTGCGCACGGTCGGGCAGCAGGCGTCGAACTTCGCGCTTGCGTTCGGCGGGCAACGGCAGGTGGCTACACGCGTGGCCGTGGTGCAGGACTGAATCGCGCGGAAACTTCAAAGAAGCGGAATCGCCAGAGTCTGGCGATTCCGCTATCACGCGTCGAGATCGCGCCCGGAGAAGAAGCGATCGTCCGGCACGACGTTCAGCGCGATCGTCAGGCGGTTCGCGTAGTTGAAAAACGCCGATATTTCGAGCACTTCCGTCACGGCTTGCGGCGTAAAGCCGATCGATCGCAGACGCAGCAAATCTTCTTCGCGCACGCTCGACGCATCGCGTGTGAGACGCTCCGAGAGTTCCGCGAGCGCAGCTTCCTTCGCCGTCAGGCGCACATGATGAAAGCCCTGCGCGATGCGTTGCGCGCGCACCGTGTCGCCGGTCACTTTCGCGAGCGCCTGCGTGTGATTGAACACGCAATAGCTGCAATTATTCGCCGCCGATGTCACCACCGCGATCAGTTCGCGCTCCGCCGCCGTCAGATGGCTGCGATGCGGATCGAACAGATGTTCGTAGAAGGTGACGAGCCGGTACGCCGTATCAGGATTGATCGCGAGTGCCGCGAGCCAGTTCGGCACGAAGCCGTATTGCCGGCGAAACTTCGCGTAGATTTCCGCGAGGTGCGGCGGCAGTCGCGTTTCCTCGGGCACGCCGAGGCGCGAAACGGGCTCGCGTCCGGCAATGTCGTCGGATGTGTTGAGGGATTCGGCTAGGGCGAGCGTAGACATCGGGATGAACTCCTGCGCTGGACGTGAAGCCTTCAAGGTAGCGCACCCGCCAATGCTTCGTATTGCTGATTTTTCATAAGCAAATGCGAGCGGGGTAGCTGAATAGCAAATCGCAAATCGATATTGGATCGCGCGCGCGGTCGCTGCTCATAATGGCTCGCACTCTCCTTCGTGAGGAACGCGACATGGCAGAAGTCCTTCACGCCGATGCGCACGACATCGGCCGTCTCGACGTGCCCGAACACGACGCGCTGGGCGAAGACATCCGCGAGCTTGTGGAGCGGCATGGCGGCGACAACTGGATTCGCGCGTTGTCACTGAATCCCGACACGGCGCGGCGCTTCGCGCAGTATTTCGAAGGGCTCTTCAGCGCGACGGGCGGCCGCCTGCCGATCGAGGAGCGCGAATTGATCGCGGTGATCGTGTCGCGCACCAACGGCTGCGGTCTTTGCACGATCCATCACGCGCATGCGCTCGGCGCGGCGCTCGACGATCGCGTGAAGGCACGCCGCATCGCGCTCGACTATCACCTCGCGGATCTGTCGCCGCGCCAGTTCGCGCTCGCGCAGATCGCCGAAACCATCACGACGACACCGCGCGAGATCACCGCGCAAGACCTCGACCGGCTCCGCGCGCTCGGCCTCTCCGACGCCGACATTCTCGAAGCCATCGAAACGGCGTCGTGGTTCAACCATACCAACCGCATTTTCATCGCGGCCGGCGTCGTGCCGGACGAAAAATACTTTTCCGCTCTTGCGTGAAGGAGACCTACGATGAGCGCCGTCCTGCAACCCGTCATCGCGCCGCCATCGGCGAGCGCTTCGAAACCACTGCTCTCCGATGCCTTGCTCGACACGATCGGCGCGCGCGCCGCCGCCTACGATCGCGAGAATCAATTCTTCTCCGAAGACTTGAGCGATCTGCATGACGCGGGCTTTCTGCGCGCCAGCGTGCCGGTCGAATTCGGCGGGCTCGGGCTGACGCTGCCGCAACTCCTGCGCGAACAGGCGCGGCTC
>NZ_FCOE02000010.1 GCF_001544915.2 Caballeronia pedi
TCGAAGGTCCACTTCATCGTCTGCGCGCCCCACAGCAACACGCCCGCCGTGCTGTGCTGCACGCCCTTCGGCTTGCCTGTCGAGCCCGACGTGTAGAGGATGAAAAGCGGATGCTCCGCGCCGACCCACTCCGGCTCGCACTGCGTCGATTCGTTCTCGACGATCTCGTGCAGCCACGCGTCGCGCCCTTCCGTCCACGCGACCTTGCCGCCCGTGCGCTGATAAACGATGACGTCCTTCACCTTCTCGCAGCCGCCCGCGGCGAGTGCTTCGTCGGCGATGCTTTTGAGCGGCAGCGCTTTGCCGCCGCGCATCTGTTCGTCGGCGGTGATGAGCGCGACCGCGCCGACATCGACGAGACGTTCATTGAGCGACTTCGACGAGAAACCGCCGAACACGACCGAATGCGTTGCGCCGATGCGCACGCACGCCTGCATCGCGACGACGCCTTCGACCGACATCGGCAGATAGATCACGACGCGGTCGCCCTTTTTCACGCCGCGCTTCCTGAGCGCGTTGGCGAGGCGGCTGACGCGATCGAGCAGATCCTGATAGGTGACGTTGGTGACGGTGCCGTCGTCGGCTTCGAAGATGATCGCGTTGTCGTTGCCGCGGCCCGCTTCGACATGACGGTCGAGACAGTTGTACGACGCGTTCAGCTCGCCGTCCTCGAACCACGTGTAGAACGGCGCCTTCGATTCATCCAGCACCTTGGTGAACGGCTTGTGCCAGGCAAGCGCCTCGCGCGCGAGGCGGGCCCAGAAGCCTTCGTAATCACGCTCTGCTTCCGCTACAAGCGCCTTGTAGGCGTCCATGCCGGAGATTGCCGCACCCGAGCTCGCCTTGGCGGACGGCGGGAACACACGTTTTTCATGAAGAACCGATTCGATCGCAGACATCGACAACCCCTTTGATGGTGTTTCCAAATCCGGCGGCGCGCGCGTCGCTGAATGGGCCGCGCGCGCCGCATGTTGTGAGGTTCGAGAGCTGAAAACGCGTGGCGTTCCCGCTCCGAGCCTTGTCTCCGTTGTCGCGACCGGAAGCCGGTCGCATGCAAGGTTGCGCGCCTGAGCAGCGCTCCAGCCCTTGCTTCCATTTCAAGATAAGCCGCCCAACTTACCCGCTACTTACGTGAAGCGCCCGACAGGCACGGGGTATACACGGAGTCCGCGCGGCTTCTACAATGCGTCCCCACAATCGTAACTGAACTAACAGCGCGGTATCCAGTTTGAATCGCTACGCTCTCTTACTCATCGGCGCGATGCTGCTCGTCGGAAGCAACGTCGGCATCGGCAAGTCGATCGTCGCCTTCGTTCCCGTTCCGCTCTTCGCTCTGTTGCGCTTCGTGATCGCGCTCGCGGTGCTCTGGCCGCTCTTGCGCTGGTCGAAGATGAAGCGCGTCGCGCGCGGCGAATGGGTCAATCTTTTCCTGCAGGCGTTCTTCGGCACGTTCGGCTTCACCTTGCTGATGCTCGGCGGCGTCGCGCGCACGAGCGCGGTCGCGGCCGGCGTCATCACGAGCACGATTCCGGCCGTGGTCGCGCTCTTCGCGTGGCTCTTTCTTAAAGAGAAGCCGGGCGGACGCGCGTTCGCGTCGATCGCACTGGCGATCGCGGGCGTGCTCGTCATCAACGTCGCTCAGGCCGGCGATACGGGCGCGAGCTCGTTCGGCGGCAATCTGATGGTGCTCGGCGCGGTGTGCTGCGAATCGCTCTACGTGATCCTGTCGCGCCGACTCACGCAGACGCTGCCCGCCATCGACATCTGCGCGTACACCCACGCGATCGGCCTTCTGCTGATGCTGCCCGTCGTGGGGTCGGACGCGGCCTCGCTCGCGCGCTTCGAATGGACGAGCGTCGGCTGGGATACGTGGGCGCTCGTCCTGTGGTACGGCCTCTCGGCCAGCATCTTCTCGTTCTGGCTGTGGATGAAAGGCATCCGCCACGTCGACGGCAGTGTCGCGGGCGTGTTCTGCGCCGTCCTGCCGATCGCGGCGGCGCTCTACGGCATCGCGTTCCTCGACGAGCGGCCGACGCTCGCGCATGGCGTCGCGCTCGCGTGCGTGGTGACGGGCATCGCGATCGCGAGTTTCGGCGCGCGCCCCGCTGGCCGCGTATCGCGCGAAACGGGCGTTTAGCGACCGCTCGCCGATTCCATCGGCGCATTCCGAAAGCTTTCGGCAGGCCCGCTCGGTGACGCGCTACAATAGCGGGCTTCCTGACACCGCGAACGCGCCCGAGCGCATTCGCCGGCGCATCGCACGTTTTGGTTCGTCATATTCGCCCGTCATCATTCAAGTTCGATCCCCATCGACTCTATAGCCGCCCATGTCCGCTCCCAAGCATTCACCCGCCTCGCCCTCGCAGCCCGGCTCGATGAAAGTGCTGCCTAAAGTCATCTTCATGAGCCGCTGGCTGCAGGTACCGCTCTATCTGGGCCTGATCGTCGCGCAAGGCGTCTACGTCGTACTGTTCCTGAAGGAAGTGTGGCACCTCGTCACGCACGCGATGACGCTCGACGAAACCAACATCATGCTCGTCGTGCTCGGCCTGATTGACGTGGTGATGATTTCGAACCTGCTCATCATGGTGATCGTCGGCGGGTATGAGACCTTCGTGTCGCGGCTGGGCGTGGAAGGCCACCCCGACGAACCCGAGTGGCTCGATCACGTCAACGCGGGTGTGCTGAAGGTGAAGCTGTCGATGGCGCTCATCAGCATCTCGTCGATCCATCTGCTGAAAACCTTCATCAACCCGGACCAGCATACGTTCCATACGGTGCTGTGGCAGGTGATCATCCACGTCGCCTTCCTCGTGTCCGCGCTGATCATGGCGTGGGTCGACCGGCTGACCACGCATACGCATCCGAAGCACTTTCACGACGAATCCTTTTCGCCGCCCCGAAACGCAATCGAGTGAAGCGTCGTCCAGAACGCCAGCACATAATTTCGTCCCCAGAGCTGAAGCCATGACCGTCATCAAGCAGGAAGACCTGATTCAGAGCATCGCTGATTCGCTGCAATACATCAGCTACTACCATCCGCTCGACTACATCCAGGCGCTCGGCCGCGCCTACGAGCTGGAAGAGAGTCCCGCCGCGAAAGACGCGATCGCGCAGATTCTGACCAACAGCCGCATGTGCGCCGAAGGCAAGCGACCGATCTGCCAGGACACGGGCATCGTCACGGTGTTCGTGAAGGTCGGCATGGATGTGCGGTGGGACGGCGCGACGATGAGCGTCACCGACATGATCAACGAAGGCGTGCGCCGCGGTTATCTGAACCCGGACAACGTGCTGCGCGCGTCGATCGTGAGCCCGCCCGAAGGCGGCCGCAAGAACACGAAGGACAACACGCCGGCCGTGATCCACTACGAGATCGTGCCCGGCGACAAGGTCGATGTTCAGGTCGCGGCCAAGGGCGGCGGCTCGGAAAACAAGTCGAAGTTCGCGATGCTGAACCCGTCGGATTCCATCGTCGACTGGGTGCTCAAGACCGTGCCGACGATGGGCGCCGGCTGGTGCCCGCCCGGCATGCTCGGCATCGGCATCGGCGGCACCGCGGAAAAAGCGATGGTCATGGCGAAGGAATCGCTGATGGACCCGATCGACATTCAGGACATCATCGCGCGCGGACCGCAGGACTGGATCGAGGAGCTGCGTGTCGAACTGCATGAGAAGGTGAACGCGCTCGGCATCGGCGCGCAGGGTCTCGGCGGCCTCGCCACCGTGCTCGACGTGAAGATCATGGCCGCGCCGACGCATGCGGCGAGCAAGCCGGTCGCGATCATCCCGAACTGCGCGGCCACGCGCCACGCGCATTTCACGCTCGATGGCTCGGGCGTCGCGAAGCTGGAAGCGCCCTCGCTCGAAGACTGGCCGAAGGTCAACTGGGAGCCGAACACGGAGACGAGCCAGCGCGTCGACCTGAACACACTGACGCCGGAGCAGGTCGCCGCGTGGAAGCCGGGCCAGACGCTGCTGCTGTCGGGCAAGATGCTGACGGGCCGCGACGCCGCGCACAAGCGCATCGCCGACATGCTCGCGAAGGGTGAAAAGCTGCCGGTCGATTTCACGAACCGCGTGATCTATTACGTCGGCCCGGTCGATCCGGTGCGCGACGAAGCCGTCGGCCCGGCAGGCCCGACCACGGCCACGCGTATGGACAAGTTCACCGAGATGATGCTCGCGCAAACCGGACTCATCTCGATGATCGGCAAGGCCGAGCGCGGCCCGGTCGCCATCGAGGCGATCAAAAATCACAAGGCCGCGTATCTGATGGCGGTCGGCGGCGCGGCGTATCTCGTGTCGAAGGCGATCCGCGAAGCGAAGGTGCTCGCGTTCGAAGATCTCGGCATGGAAGCGATCTACGAGTTCGACGTGCAGGACATGCCGGTGACCGTCGCGGTCGATTCGAGCGGCACGTCGGTCCACAAGACGGGGCCTGCTGAATGGCAGGCGAAAATCGGAAAGATCCCGGTCGCCACGGCTTGAACCGGAATTAAAGACGGTTTATACCGTTAGGGCGCGCAGAGCCGGGCAGAACGCCCGGCTCTTTTCTTTGCAGCGTCTCTAGCTGATAAAGATTTTCATTCTCAGTTTCGTCTGAAACAAAAAATATTCTCTCAACCTTGGCATTGTCACGCTCAAGGTTTATCTTTGCTCAATGCCCCACGTTACAAAAAAGGAACAATCATGCAAGGCGACGCAAAAGTCATCGAATATCTGAACTCTCAGCTGAAAAACGAGCTGACGGCGATCAATCAATACTTCCTGCACGCCCGGATGTATCAGCACTGGGGCCTCGAGAAGCTCAACAAGCATGAGTACGACGAATCGATCGGGGAGATGAAGCACGCCGACTGGCTTATCCAGCGCGTCTTCATGCTCGACGGTCTGCCGAATCTGCAGGACCTGCACAAGCTGCTGATCGGCGAAGAGACCAAGGAAATTCTCGAATGCGATCTGAAGCTCGAACAGATTTCCCAGTCGACCTGCAAGGAAGCCATCGCTTATTGCGAGACGGTGCGTGACTTCGTCTCGCGCGAAATCTTCGAAAAGATCCTGCACGACACCGAAGAACACATCGACTGGCTGGAGACGCAACTGGATCTGATCGACAAGGTCGGCATCCAGAACTATCAGCAGACCATGATGGGCGATCACGAATAATCGGATGTCGGGCGCAGTACCTTTCCTGAAGCCGAACGAGCGTGCCGCGTCAGACGCGAGCGCGCCGGTCGGCATTTTCGATTCCGGTCTCGGCGGCCTGTCGGTGCTGCGCGCCGTGCGCGCGACGCTGCCGCACGAACGGCTCATCTACGTCGCCGATTCGCTCCACGCGCCCTACGGCGAGCGCGACGACGATTTCATCGTCGACCGCACGATGGCGATCGGCGAGTGGCTCGTCGCGCAGGGCGCGAAAGCGCTCGTCGTCGCGTGCAACACGGCCACCGCGCAGTCGATCGCGCTCGTGCGCGAGCGTCTGCCGATTCCGCTCGTCGGCGTCGAGCCGGGCGTGAAGCCAGCGGCGGCGGTGTCGACGTCACGCGTGGTAGGCGTGCTGGCGACCGCCGTCACCTTGCGCTCGGCGCGGTTCCAGTCTCTGCTCGACCGTCACGCGGGCGATTGCCGCTTCATTTGTCAGCCGGGACACGGCCTGGTGCAGGCGGTCGAGCGCTGCGACACCTCGTCGCCCGCGTTGATGGCGCTGCTCGAAAGCTATCTCGCGCCGATGCTCGACGCCGGCGCTGATACCCTCGTGCTCGGCTGCACCCACTATCCGTTTCTCGACCGCGCAATCCGCGACATCGCGGGCGAGCGTTTGCAGATCGTCGATACCAGCGTCGCGATCGCGCGGCAGCTCGATCGTCTGCTCGACGCCCACGCGCTGAAGAACGTCACCGCGCCGCCGGACAGTCTGCCGCGTTTCTGCTCCACCGCCGACGGCGAATCTCAGCGCCAGCTCGCGGCCTCCCTCCTCCAGCTCGACGCCACCGTCGAGCACGTGGATATCCCTTCGCGCCGTACGCGCCTCGCAGAACCCGACATCGTCTGAGGGTTTTACGCGCGCGGCACTCGGTTTGTCGCGCGCTTTCCCCCGCCAGGCAAGGCTCCTAGCAATAAACCCGCTAACTTCGGCACTCTGTTACAAAAAACACGGAGCCCCGCTTGCAAAGGTGCCCATACTGAATGATAATAATTCGCATTAACGCTAGCTATCGCGAACGATCATGATTGTCTGTGTCTGCAAATCAGTGTCCGACCGCAAGATCCGAGCCGCCATCGCCGAGGGAATGGACTCTTTCGACGAACTGCAATTCGAGCTCGGCGTGGCGCTGTGCTGCGGCAAGTGCGAGCCGAGCGTTCGCGACGTAATGGCACAAAGCGGTGTCTGCGCGTCGCGCTGCGGCGTCGAGCAGCGCGAAATGGTGGCGCCGCTCACGTTCTACGAGCGCCAGGCAGCCTGAAGCATCCCGCGCGACCTTGGTGCCGCGCCCAACCGCCGACGCCCGAAATTGCCCGCTGCGTCGTTCGGTCGTTTTGATTGCCTCCAGCAAGCCAGGTTACCTTCGAATTTCCGGTCACTTCAAGCCAGCCGCGCAACCCTTTACCCCTGGAGGGAAAGATGGAATTGCTGATCGGTTTTGTGGCCACCCTGTTTATCTCCCTGCTTATTTTCCGAAAATGACGTCGTCTGGTTTCTTCCATACCGAGCTTGCGCAGCCGTTGGACCTCAAGGTGGAAAGCAGCGCTATCAACGAGCATTCACGCAGCACCCCAAGCCGACAATAACAATGCAGTCCCCGACCACTACTCCCGCCGCTTTCCAGACGGCGCCGGCAGCGAACGCCAATCCGCGCGTGATCGCAGCATGCGTCGCTGTCGTCGTCATTCACGCCGCGCTGCTGGGCGTCGCGCTGACGATGCGCAACGAGCCGCTGCCGCGACCGATCGAAGCCAAGTCGATCACCGCGCAACTGATCAGCGAAACGCCGCAGCCCGCGGCGCAGCCGGTCGCGATCGAAACGCCGCCGCCGCCGAAACCGGTTCCGCAGCCCGTTCCGAAGCCGCAGCCCAAGCCGAAGGTCAAACCGAAGATCGAGCCGAAGCCCACGCCGATGCCGGTGACCGAAGCGCCGTCGCAAATCGCCGCGCCCGCGCCGGAACCCACGCCGCCCGCTCCGCCGCAACCCGTGGCTCCTGCAGCGCCCGCGATCGGCAAGCCGAGCATGGATCTGGCCGCGCCGAAGAACGTCGCACATCTGAGTTGCAACATCGCGCAGCCAGACTATCCGGCCATGGCCAAGCGCCGCGGCGAAACGGGCACGGCTGTCATCCGCCTGACGGTGGGCCTGTCGGGCAAGATCGAAAACGTCACGCTGCAGAAGAGCAGCGGTTCGTCGCGACTCGATGACGCGGCGCTCGAGGCGGTGCGCGGCAGCGCGTGCAGCCCGTACAAGGAAAATGGCGAAGCGATTCGCGCGACCGCCACAGTGCCATTCGTTTTCAGTCTGAACGACTGATCGGTTTTTTTAGATACAAGGAAGGAAGAGAAATGGAAAACTACGGGATTGCGCACGTCTGGGCGCAAGGCGACTTCGTGACGCGCGGCATCGCGCTCGCGCTCGTCATCATGTCGGTGCTTTCGTGGACGGTCATCGTCGTGAAGGCGTGGAACGTCGTGCGCCTGAAGCGCCTGACCCGAAACGCCGAACAGGCGTTCTGGCACTCCGACGATTTCAACGACGGCATCAAGAAGCTCGGCAGCCAGTCGTCGAGCCCGGCGGACAACCCGTTCCTCGCACTCGCGCTGGCCGGCCAGGAAGCAGCCGAGCATCATCATCAGACGCAGCCGCATCTGCACGACCGCATGGACGTGTCGGACTGGATCACGCGCTGCCTGAAGGACGTGATGGACGAAGGCGTCGGCCGCATGCAGTCGGGTCTCGCGGTGCTCGCGTCGATCGGTTCCACGTCGCCGTTCGTCGGTCTGTTCGGCACGGTGTGGGGGATCTATCACGCGCTGCTGACGATCGGCGCGACCGGCCAGACCTCGATCGATCAGGTCGCGGGTCCGGTCGGCGAATCGCTCATCATGACCGCGTTCGGCCTGTTCGTCGCAATTCCGGCGGTGCTCGGCTACAACGCCCTCACCCGCGCGAACAAGGGCATCGTCACGAAGCTGAACCGCTTCGCGCACGGCCTGCACGCGTTCTTCGTCACGGGCTCGAAGCTCTCGTCGACCAAGCGCGCGACGAACACCGCCTCCGACAGCCTGCGTCTCGCGACGCGCGCGTCGTAAGCCCGGGAGGTTCGCAATGGCCATGAGCCCATTCGCCGGAGATGAAGACGACGGCATGATGAGCGAAATCAACATGACGCCGCTCGTCGACGTCATGCTGGTTCTCCTGATCATCTTCCTCGTCACGATTCCGGCCATGCATCACGCGGTGAAGATCGACCTGCCGCACGCAAGCAGCCAGCCGCAGGACGAGAAGCCCGCGCACGTGAACATCGCCATCAAGGCCGACGGCACGACGCTGTGGGACGATCAGCCGGTCGACGAAGCGACGCTCAACGCGCGCATCACGCAGGCCGCGCAGCAGACGCCGCAACCGGAGATTCACCTGCGCGCGGATCGTCAGGTGGCGTACGAGAAAGTCGCCGATCTGATGTCGGCGGCGCAATCGGGCGGGCTGACGAAGATCGGTTTCGTCACCGAGCCGAAAAGCGGCAAGTAACGCGGTAACGCGCCCTTTTGCGGGCGCACAAAGTAAAAGGCCTTCATCGTCGGATGAAGGCCTTTTTTTGTGCGCGCTCGGCGCATTCGGGTGAGGCGGTCACTTTGGGTTCGTATAGCCAGAACCAGAAGTTCCGTCACATGCAGCAGCCGTGGTCGACACGGACAGTGCAATCAACCCTATCAGGCTAACTATCAGAGCAGCCGTCAGATTTCGCATAGGAGCTCCTTAGCGAAAGAGACTTCAATATACCGCCGCGATTTTCGGCGTTCAAGGCTCACCCGATTGAATCTGTCCATCGCAAACGCGCGCTTCAATGTCATAAACCAATGACAAACGCCGGTGCGGTCAAACTGTTTCGCGTTCCGGGCTTTCCTGAACAGGACATTCTCCTGGGAAGCGCTGGCCGCTGCCGATCGACTCGACGAGAAAATCGACGAATGCGCGCACTGCGGGAATCATGCCCTGCCGCGACAGGAAGACCGCATAGAGTTGCGGCGATGGAAAGGTCCAGCCCGGCATCACGGGCGATAGCTGTCCGGTTCGCAGCGGCGCGCCGTACATCATCTCGGGCAGCGCCGCGATGCCGACGCCGCGCATGACGGCCTCGCGGATCATCGACAGATCCGCCGTGACGAGCCTCGGCTCGTGCTCGAACTCGTGACGCGTACCATCCGGCGCAATCAGCCGATAGACGTGGCGGCCATCGGCGGAAGGCGTGTCGAGCGTGTCGTACTGGGCGAGTTCGGCGGGCGTCATCGGCGGCGCGTTCGACTTCAGCAGCGATGGCGCCGCGACGAGCATCTGCTCCGTGCGCCACAGCGGACGCGCGACCACGTTCGAGCTCGCGGGCGGCTCCGAGCGCACGCGCAGCGCGACATCGATCGCATCTTCGAACAGATCGACGACGCGATTCGTCACGCGCAGCACGACGCGCACTTCCGGAAAGCGATGCATGAAGTCCGGCATCACCGCCGACAGAAACGTCTGCGCGATGGTCACCGGCACGCTCACGCGCACGGTTCCGCGCGGCGAATCGCGCAGGCTCTGCACGACGTTCACGGCGGCCTGCGCTTCGGCGAGCATCGCCTGGCAATGCTGGTAGAAAAGCTGGCCGGCCTCGGTCAGCGCGAGCTTGCGCGTCGAGCGTTGCAACAGCCGTACGCCGAGCGACGCCTCGAGCTCCGACACGCGCCTCGACAGCCGCGACTTCGAGATGCCGAGCACGCGTTCAGCCGCCGAAAATCCGCCGCGCTCGACGACGTGCGAGAAATACATCAGATCGTTCAGGTCATGCGAGTCGGCTTTCATGGTCGCTCGGTAGGACTCGGGATTCGGGTTCGCGCGGTTCGTTATCCCCAGCGGGACAATCCATTGCGCCAGGGCGTCTTTTACAGCGAAATGCGGCCCATATAATAGCGCTGTGTTCCAGATTTATCGCTATTCCCTTATTTTCGTATCAGTGACGCGAGGCAATCATGTCCACCAGCCGCAGCATCGAACGCATCATTCCGGCGACCCGCACTGTCGAAGGCGGCGGGTTCGTCGTGCATCGCCCGTTTCCGACTCGTCTTTTGATGGATTTCGATCCCTTCCTTCTGCTCGATGAGATGGGCCCCGCCGACTACGCGCCCGGCGAGGCGAAAGGCGCGCCCGATCATCCGCATCGCGGCTTCGAAACCGTCACGTACATGCTCGAAGGCGAGTTCGGCCATAAGGACTCGGCGGGCCACTCCGGCACGTTGCGCCCCGGCGATGTGCAATGGATGACAGCTGGCGCGGGCGTCGTGCACAGCGAGATGCCGGCGGAGGAATTCACGCGCAACGGCGGCCGCGTGCACGGTCTGCAACTGTGGGTGAACCTGCCGCAGCGCGACAAGATGATCGCGCCGCATTATCAGGAAATCCCGTCTGCGCAGATTCCCGTCGCGACGAGCGAGGACGGCAAGGTCCGCGTGAAGGTCATCGCAGGCGAGGCGCTCGGCGTGAAGGCCGCGATCGAGACGCGCACGCCGATTCTCTATCAGCACTTTTCGTTGCAACCGGGCGCGAAGATCGAACTGGCCGTGCCGCGCGATTACCGCGTGTTCGCGTATCCGCTCTCGGGCACCGCGCTGTACGGTCCGCAAAGCCAGCCGGTGCGCGCGCAGCAGATGGTGATCTTCCGCGACGACAGCGATACGATCGCGCTCGCCGCCGGCGACGAGCCCGTCGAGCTTCTGCTGATCGGCGGCGTGCCGCTGAAGGAGCCGGTCGTGCGTTACGGTCCGTTCGTGATGAACACCGAGGACGAGATCCGTCAGGCGGTCGTCGACTATCAGGCGGGCCGCATGGGCGCGATCGCGCACTGAGCGCTCTCGCCCACGCGCCGAAGCGGAATCAGCGAAACGGTGCGGCATGAACGGACGCATTGCGTCACAATGACCGTTCTTGCTGCACCGTTTTCGTCATTCCTGCAATCCAAACAGAAACAGGAGCAACGCATGGCCGGACCTTCCGTGACCGCCACGATCGGCGACATCGACTTTCAAGTCCGTCTCGGCGACGGCACGCATTCGTGGCTCGCCGACGAACCGGCGAGCCTCGGTGGCGGCGACACCGGACCGGAACCCGCGTCGCTGCTGCTCGCGAGCCTCGGCGCGTGCACGTCCATCACGCTGAAGATGTACGCCAAGCGCAAGGAATGGCCGCTGGAATCGGTGCACGTCGAGCTGTCGATGAAGAGTGTCGCGCAAGGCACGAACATCGAGCGCCGCATCGCGCTCACGGGCGCGCTCTCCGACGAACAGCGGGAACGCCTTTTGCAAATTGCCAATGCGTGCCCGATGCACAAGGTCCTGTCCGGCGCGATTCACATCGAGTCCGGGCTCACGCCGCAGTGATGCATTGCGGGCACCACGAACGTCCAAGGAAACGTCGTCTTGAATTTCGAACACCTGATCCAGATCAACGATCCGCTTAACCCGCTCGTCGAGTCGCTCACGCGCGAGCAGCTCTGGGAGGGGCTCGTCCTGCGCGCCGAGCAGCCGCAATTGTTCGTGCTCGGGCTGGATAGCTGCGACATCCTTTCGCGCGATGGCGAAACGATGGAGCGTGAACTGCATTACGGCCAGGCAACCGTGCGCGATCGCGTGACGCTCTCTCCCGGCGCGAGCGTGCGCTACGACATCCTGCCAACCGCCGAGTACGTCGGCGGCTCGCTCACAATGGCGATCGAGCAGCCCGACGAGCATCAGCTCTTCCTGCGCTTCACCTACAGCACAACGCTGCCGGAGAACGATCACCCGACCCCCGACGAACGTCAGACGCAGGAGATCGTGAAGTCGGCGTATCGCGAATCGGATATCGATACCGTGCGGCTGATTCGCCAGTTCGTGCACGGTCGCAAGGACGAAAGTCCGCTGCATTGAACGTTTCGACGACGCGGCAGCGAATGTTTCGCCGCCGCATCGAGTCTGGCTATCAAAAGTTGCGTTCCGATCGGAAAGTCTAGTTGCAAATAGGAATGGTTATCATTTACTATAGACCCATCGAATCAACGAACGCACACTTCCGACATGACCGACACGCTGCGATCCTCCACGCTCAGGCTGCGCCGCCCGGCTGTCCGCGACGCCGCGATCACCCGCCCGAAGGCGACCACCGTTACCACGGTGCACGTCGAGCACGCAGCGGAAAGCAACGGCGAGCGCTCGCTCAAGAGCGACGCGCTGCTGCAGGGACGCAGCCACGTGAGCATCGTGCATAACGGGGAGACCTATCAGTTGCGCGCAACGCGTCTGGGCAAGCTGATCCTGACGAAGTAACGCGCGAGAAAGAACACGCAGTACGTACCGGGTATTGTGGGGACCACCTCGCCAAGAGGTGTTTGGCCTTAGCCAGCGAGGACGACTTGCACGCGAGAATTTAGACCCCTTCGTGCAAACACCAGCCAGTCGTCGATAGCAAGCGAAGCCGCTTTTTTTGGTTCCTGCGCTTTTGCGATGTGCCCTGACAGACAGGCCACGCATTGATGATCGAGCAAACGGCACGCGCTTCTCGGGAAGGCGTGCCGTTTTTGTTTTCCGGCAGACGATCAGACGTTTTCGATACCCAGCGC
This sequence comes from Caballeronia pedi, assembly GCF_001544915.2. GTDB lineage: Bacteria > Pseudomonadota > Gammaproteobacteria > Burkholderiales > Burkholderiaceae > Caballeronia > Caballeronia pedi. The sequence goes on from NZ_FCOE02000010.1 coordinate 12,841, forward strand.
CGCGATGCCTGCCTTCGCGATCTGCGCGTCCTGATCCGACTTCACACCCGACACGCCCACCGCGCCGACGATATCCGTGCCCACGAAGATCGGCACGCCGCCTTCGAGCATGGCGGTCATCGGTGCGCTCAGGAACGCCGTGCGGCCCTGTTTGATGGTGTCTTCGTAGACCTTGGTTTCGCGGCGTCCGAGCACGGCGGTGCGCGCCTTGCCGGTCGCCATTTCGGCGGTGCTGGCGCCCGCTCCGTCCAGACGATGCAGATGCAGCAGATGCCCGCCATCGTCGACGATCGCAATCGTCACGTTCCAGTTGTGTTCTCTGGCATGCGCCTCGGCGGCGGCGGCCATGGACTTGACGTCTTCGTCGGTCAATACGGGTTTGGTTCTCACTTCTCGCTCTCGTTGCCGTGCGACACGGCGTGGACGGTTTATCGGCTGAAGCCCCAGAACATCAGGTACCACGCGCTGTCCGCAACGGCCAGCGCAGCCATAAACCATACCATCGTGAGCACACGCGGAACAAGGGTGGACGCATAGCGGCTCGTCACGCGCCACGCGAGCCACGCGCTCCATGCGTTCGCGATGAAGAGCAGGCCGAGGCGGAGATCCGTCACCCACCAGAGCGGCACATGCTCGGCGCGCAGCAGCGATACGGTCGTCGCCGAAAGCCCGAGGAACACGCCGCAGCCCGCGAGCGGAACCAGCGCGAGCGTCAGGTGATGCAGACGCGTCGCTTCGAGCTTGCCGAGCATGCGTGCGCCCGCCGCGAGCAGCGCGAGCAGCGCGGTGCCATACACGAGCCCCGTCGCGACGATATAGCCGATGACCATCGTGCCGTCGAGCCACGAGAAGACGTCGTTCTGTTCCGGATAATGCGTGAACAGGAACCACGGCGCGTTGGTGTCGAGCGGCCAGAGAATGTTGTGATCGATCAGCCAGGCCGCGAGATATTGCTTGAGGTCGACGAACCATGTGCTCACGGTCCAGTGGAACGCGCCGATCGCGATGCCGAGCAGGCCGTACAGAATGAGCGCGGTGTCCCACGGGTTCGCGGCCTTGTCGCCGAGCTTGACGACTTCATCCGATGGCGAGCGCCACGTGAGCGCGATCGCATCGCGATGGCCGCTGCAGCGGCCGCACATGTGGCAGTCCTGCGCGCCCTTCATGTTGCGCAGCGGGACGAGCGGCGCGCAGTTGATCGGAATCACGCGATGACCGTGCTCGCCTTCTTTGTACGAGCGCCGCCATGCGTCTTCGCTGACCTTGAAGTGAAACGGCGCGAGCCGCGCGAGCAGCGAGAACACGCCGTTCACCGGGCACAGATACTTGCACCACACGCGCTTTTCCCGGCCGTACAGCACGCCGATGATCATCGCGCCCACGGTCGAGCCGCCGAGCACGAGCAGCACGGCCTTCGGGTACTGATAGACGCTGACCATCTGGCCGTAGATGGTCGTCAATCCGAATGCGACGAACGGCCAGCCTCCCCAGCGCATCCAGCGCGGAATCGCCCAGCCGCGGCCGAACTTGCTAGCGAACTCGGACAGCGCGCCTTCGGGACACAGCACGCCGCACCACACGCGTCCGAGCATGACCATCGAGAGCAGCACAAACGGCCACCAGATGCCCCAGAACACGAACTGCGCGGCGAGCGTGAGATTGCTCCACAGATGCGCGGAGCCATCGGGCAGCGGCATCACGGCGGGCACGACGATCAGAAACGCGTACACGGCAACCACGACCCACTGAATCATGCGGATCGCGCTGCCGTGACGCTGCATCCAGTGGCCGGCTTGCTGAAGCCGGCCCGGTCTAGGCATTACAGAACTCATGCTGGACGGCTTGCCGCCTTTTGTTTTTGCGCCATCTGGTTTTTCGAATGGCGCATCAGGAGATAGATGACGACCCAGTACATCGCGTACGCAACCAGGTTCATGCCTGCCGGATGCGCGCGATAGCCCGTCAGTGTAGCAACGAGCGAGCCGAAGGTACTCGAATCGTCGAGCAGCCAGGACGTATTCCACACCTGATTGACGATCACCGGCAGCACTTCCATGTCGATCAGCTTGTCGATGCCCGTTTCGAAGAGACCCGCCGCGAGGAACAGCAGCATGATTTCGGTGACGCGGAAAAACGAGCGCCACGAGAAGATCTTGCCGCCGAGTTGCAGCACGTAGAAGGTCAGCAGCGCGAGGCCGAAGCCGAGAATGATCGCGACATACTGCGACACGTCCACATGCCCCGATTGGCCGAAGCCCACGCCGTAGAGGAACACGGCCGTTTCGCTGCCTTCACGCGCGATCGCCAGCGCGACGAGCAGCGCGATGCCCCACCAGTGCCCGTCCTGCGTGCTCTTTTGCAGCGAAGATTCCATATCGCGCTTAAGCGTGCGGCCGTGGCGCTTCATCCACAGCACCATCTGCACGATCAGCACGCACGCGACCAGCACCATCGCCGTCTGGAAGTAGTCCTGCGCGTCGCCCGACAGCACTTCGGTGAAACCGATGAGCGCGGCGCCCAGCGCCACGGCCGCGAGCAAACCGATGACGACGCCAGCCCACAAATAAGGCAGGCCGCGGCGCGCCTGATGATCGCCGTTCTTCAGCCACGCGTAGAGAATGCCGACGACGAGCAACGCCTCGACGCTCTCACGCCACACGATGAAAAGTACCTGCCCCATTCCAAACCTCCAGCAATTTCCACTTCAGTCGGCTGCGCGAGCGTGATGTCGCTGCGCGGCGCGGTTCGTTACTTCGCGACGATCACGCCCTGCGCGCTCTGATGAAAGTCGTCGAAAAACTTGTATTCACCCGGGTCCAGCGGCGCGATCACAACGAACGAATCGGCGCCCGGTGCCAGCACCTTCTCCTTGCGCAACTGCACGCTTTCGAACTCGGCCGCGCCCTTGCCGATGTTGTGCACTTCGATCTTGATGCGCTGGCCCGCCGGCACTTCGATGCGCGTCGGGTTGAGCTTGCCGTCGTTCATTTCGAGCTTGAACGTGGGCAGATCCGCGGCGTGTGCGATCCCGGAGGCGAACCCGCACAGCGCGATCGCGACCATCTGGCTTGTCAGTTTCATGCGTACTTCCTGAGAAAGAACGCGCCCGGTCCGGGATGCCGGGCGCTACGGACGATCAGTAGCCGCCCTTCTTGCCGATGCCCGCGAACGGGAAGTCGTACTCGATCGTGAACGGCTTGAACCACGGACCGACGCCCGTTTCCTTGTCGGTGTGACGGCCGAACGCCATGTGACCTTCCTGCGTAGGCGGCGAGATGTGCAGCTTCAGGTGATACTTGCCCGGGCCGAAGAGCTTGACGTTGTCGCCGTAGTGCGGGCCGTCGCTCGCGACCATCGGCATCAGGTCGCCCTTGATGCTCTGCGTCGTGCCGACCTTCGTGAGCTCATACGTCACGTTCAGATACGGCATCCAGTCGCCTTCGGCGAAACCGGTCGGGTTGTTCTTGACCGCGTGGATATCCGCCTCGAGGTGGATGTCAGAATCCGACGCCTTGCGCATCATGCCTTCGGGCGCCATCGTGATCGGCTGGAGGTACACGGCGCCGGTTTCCATGCCGCCCTCGATGTGCTGCTTGCCGATCGGATATTCGGCGGCCGAGGCTGCCATCATCGCCGTGAGACCTGCGGCGGCGACGAGGCCGCGCATCAACGTTGAACCCATCAGAAACTCCTTGTTGTTATCCATTGGCGCGCGTGCCACGCGAGCCTATGCCACTGAAATACCGGACCGGCACGTCAGACGCCCGGAAAAGCAAGCGCCGGCCGGGGCAACACCTCCGTTTGGAATGGCCGGACGACCGGTTGCCAGAGCGGCATTAGCACGACTCTGTGAACGTTAATACGAACCATTCTCAATGTTCGTCAGTTTAGCATCGTTCGACACCCGGAACAATTTGCGCGAGCTTACAAACCTAGGCGCAACAAGGCTTTTCGCGCGATCAGCGCGTCAGGCATAGCGACAAAAAAGCGCGGCGAACCCTTCGATCCGCCGCGCCTTTTAAATTAAACCTTAAAAATCACTTACATATAGCTTACTTTCCGCCGATACCGCTCACGTGATCGCCCACGTTCGCCCCGAATACGCGCTGTCGCAGCAGCGCCAATTGGTCGCGCGTCTGGGCCGCCTTTTCGAATTCGAGATTCTTCGCGTGGTCCATCATCTGCTTTTCGAGCCGCTTGAGTTCCTTCGCGATCTGCTTCTCGGACATGTCCTCGAACTTTGCGCGCGTCTGCGCTTCCTTGAGTTCGGCGCGGGCTTCGTCGGCGTTGTAGACGCCATCGATGATGTCCTTGATGCGCTTCTCGACGCCGCGCGGCGTAATGCCCATCTTCTCGTTGTGCGCGATCTGCTTGGCGCGCCGCCGCTCGGTTTCGCCGATGGCGCGCTTCATCGAGTCGGTCATGTTGTCGGCGTAGAGAATCGCCTTGCCGTTCACGTTGCGCGCCGCGCGGCCGATGGTCTGGATCAGCGAGCGTTCCGCGCGCAGGAAACCTTCCTTGTCGGCGTCGAGAATCGCGACGAGCGACACTTCGGGAATATCGAGGCCCTCGCGCAGCAGGTTGATGCCGACCAGCACGTCGAAGGTGCCGAGCCGCAGATCGCGGATGATTTCCACGCGCTCGACCGTGTCGATGTCGCTGTGCAGGTAGCGCACCTTCACGCCGTGATCGGCTAGAAATTCGGTGAGCTGTTCGGCCATGCGCTTCGTGAGCACGGTGACGAGCACGCGCTCGTGAACCGCGACGCGCGCATTGATTTCCGAAAGCACGTCGTCGACCTGCGAACGCGCCGGGCGCACCTCGATATCCGGATCGACGAGACCGGTCGGCCGCACGAGCTGCTCGGCCACCTGCCCCGCCTTCTGCTTTTCGTAGTCGGCGGGCGTCGCGGAGACGAAGATCGCCTGACGCATCTTGCGCTCGAACTCGTTGAATTTGAGCGGACGGTTATCGAGCGCGGACGGCATGCGAAAACCGTAATCGACCAGATTTTCCTTGCGCGCACGGTCGCCGTTGTACATGCCGTTCAACTGGCCGATCAGCACGTGCGATTCGTCGAGCAGCATCAGCGCGTCGGGCGGCAGATAGTCGACGAGCGTCGGCGGCGGCTCGCCGGGCGCCGCGCCCGAGAAATGCCGCGAATAGTTCTCGATGCCTTTGCAGAAACCGAGTTCCTGCAGCATTTCCAGATCGAAGCGCGTGCGCTGCTCCAGCCGCTGCGCTTCGACGAGCTTGCCCTGGCTGTGAAAGAACTCGAGCCGCTCGCGCAGTTCGAGCTTGATCGTCTCGATCGCGCGCATGACGGTGTCGCGCGGCGTCACATAGTGCGACGACGGATACACGGTAAAACGCGGAATCTTGTTGCGGGTGCGGCCGGTGAGCGGATCGAACAGAACCATCGACTCGATTTCGTCGTCGAAAAGCTCGACGCGCACCGCCATTTCCGCGTGTTCCGCCGGAAAAATATCGATGGTGTCGCCGCGCACGCGGAACGAGCCGCGCTGGAAATCGGCCTCGTTGCGCGTGTACTGCATCGCGATCAGGCGCGCGATGACGTCGCGCTGGCCTAACTTGTCGCCGGTGCGCAGCGTGAGAATCATCTTGTGGTACTCGGACGGATTGCCGATACCGTAAATCGCCGAAACCGTCGCGACGATCACCACATCGCGCCGTTCCAGCAGGCTCTTGGTGGCCGAGAGCCGCATCTGCTCGATGTGCTCGTTGATCGACGAATCCTTCTCGATGAAGAGATCGCGCTGCGGCACGTACGCTTCCGGCTGGTAGTAGTCGTAGTACGAGACGAAGTATTCGACCGCGTTGCGCGGAAAGAACTCGCGGAATTCGGCGTAGAGCTGCGCGGCGAGCGTCTTGTTCGGCGCGAAGACGATCGCCGGGCGGCCCATGCGCGCGATGACATTGGCCATCGTGAAGGTCTTGCCGGAGCCGGTCACGCCAAGCAGCGTCTGGAACGACAGGCCGTCCTCGACGCCTTCGACGAGCGTGGCGATGGCGTCGGGCTGATCGCCGGCGGGCTGATACGGCTGATAAAGCTGGAACGGCGAACCGTCGAACGTGACGAATTTCGATTCGTCCAGTGCGTCGGGCGTTTCGATAAGAGTATCGGACATGAGAACCTGAGTCTTCGCCGGGGCAAACACTCATTCTAGCGGCTGGCGGAAAACCCGCTCGGCACCGGCCGAACCGGCGCCTGCGTGAAAAACACGCATCTTCGGGTGGCCGCGCCGAAAAAGCCGGCCCGGATTCGCTACAATGTGCGGCTGGGCTCAACGGCTTCGAGCCGTTGGTCGCCGCGCTCTGCGTCTTTCTGCGCGATGTTTTCGAGGCGCATCCGCATCATCCGTTTGCATTCCGCTGCACGTCCTTCCTTCACTGCCGATAGATCATGTCTCTTTTCTCTGCTGTCGAACTCGCTCCCCGTGACCCTATCCTGGGCCTCAACGAAGCCTTCAACGCCGACACGCGCACGACCAAAGTCAATCTGGGCGTCGGTGTGTACACCAACGAGGAAGGCAAGATTCCGCTGCTGCGCGCCGTGCGCGACGCCGAGAAAGCGCGCGTCGATGCAGCGCTGCCGCGCGGCTATCTGCCGATCGAAGGTATCGCCGCGTATGACGCCGCCGTGCAGAAGCTGCTGCTCGGCGACGACTCGCCGCTGATCGCCGCTGGCCGCGTCGTGACGGCGCAAGCGCTCGGCGGCACGGGCGCGCTGAAGATCGGCGCGGACTTCCTGAAGCGTCTGAATCCGAACGCCATCGTCGCGATCAGCGATCCGAGCTGGGAAAACCACCGCGCGCTGTTCGAAAGCGCCGGTTTCGAAGTGGTGAACTACCCGTACTACGAAGCCGCCACGCACGGCGTGAACTTCGACGCCATGCTCGCGGCGCTCAACGGCTACGCGCCGGGCACGATCGTCGTGCTGCACGCGTGCTGCCACAACCCGACCGGCGTCGATCTGTCGGACGATCAGTGGAAGCAGATCGTCGAGGTCGTGAAGGCGCGCAATCTCGTGCCGTTCCTCGACATGGCGTATCAGGGCTTCGCGGAAAACATCGACGCGGATTCCGCCGCCGTGCGTCTGTTCGCGGCCGCCGAGCTGAACGTGTTCGTATCGTCGTCGTTCTCGAAGTCGTTCTCGCTGTACGGCGAGCGTGTCGGCGCGCTGTCGATTATCACGACGGGCAAGGAGGAATCCGCGCGCGTGCTGTCGCAACTCAAGCGCGTGATCCGCACCAACTACTCGAACCCGCCGACGCATGGCGGCTCGATCGTCGCGGCCGTGCTGGCGTCGCCGGAACTGCGCGCGACCTGGGAGCAGGAGCTGGGTGAAATGCGCGACCGCATCCGCGCGATGCGCAACGGTCTCGTCGAGCGTCTGAAGGCGAACGGCGTCGATCGCGACTTCTCGTTCGTCGACAAGCAACGCGGCATGTTCTCGTATTCGGGTCTGAGCGCCGCGCAAGTCGATCGCCTGCGCGAAGAGTTCGGCATCTACGCCGTGAGCACCGGCCGCATCTGCGTGGCCGCGCTGAACACGCGCAACCTCGATGTCGTCGCGAGCGCCGTCGCCGCCGTGCTCAAGTAAGAAACAAGCCGGTCCGGTTACGGAACGAAAATGGCGCCCTTCGCGGGGCGCCATTTTTTGTGTCCGGCGCAAGCCGGACATGGGCTGCGAGCGGATTGCGAGCGCGTCAGAGCGTCTTTTGCGCCGGAGCCACAGCAGGCGTCGCGTCGTCGTCCTCGACGAAGCCGAGGGAAATCGCGCGCGCCAGTTCGGCGCTGACGTCGGCCACGGCGATCTGCTCGTGGCGCTGGGCCGCATTTCCGCCTTCGCCCGCGTGCATGCAAAACGTGAGCGCGATCGGGAACAGGATGGCAACGGGCCAGTAGGTCGATATTGTCTTTTTCATTGGGACTGCCTTTCGTCGATATGCCGCAGGGAAAAGATCCACTGACGGACAGTTCGAATCTTACGGAATCGTCGCGATCTTAAAAAGACGTTGAAAAGCAAAGGATTGTTGCGCGCGCGACAACAAGCGGTTTTGCGCCGTCATAAAGGCTTACAAAGTTGTCGGGGACATCCGCGCGCCGGTGGTGTCTTATTCAGTAATGGTTCGACAGGTACGTTCAAAGTCATGAAATTCGCAGTCGCTGGTCTTTTGCTTGCGTCGTCCGCCGCGCTTCTGAGCGGCTGCGCAGCCTATCCAGGCGCGCCGGCCTACGGTGGCGGCTATGGTCCGGGTGTCTACGACGATCCGGGATATGGTTACGGTGGCGGGTACTACGGCGGTCCACCGGTCGTGCAACCGGGTGTGGTCGTCGGGGGCGGGTATTACGGGGGCGGCTACTATGGCGGTCCCGGCCCGAGCCGCTATTGGGACGACGGCCCTGGCTGGCGGCGTCCTCCTCCGGGCAACTGGAACAACCGGCCCCACAATGGCGATCGCGGCGGCCCGCCGCCGCAGGCCGGTGGCGGACGTCCTTCTGGCGGTCCGCCGCCTCAGGCGGGCGGCGGTGGACAACCGGTGCCGAAGGCCGTCGGCGGTCCCCCGATGCGGCCCGCAACTCCACCGCCAGCCAATTCGGGCGGCGGAAATCGCGGCGGTGGTGGCGGCAATCCCAGCTACGGTGGCGGAAACAACAAGTGGCATACCGGGCCAGTCGGCAATTGACCCTTTCGCCCTGACAGACAAACGGCGCCGGAACGCATGTTCCGGCGCCGTTTCACTTTCCCGACGCGGCGTTCATCCCAGATGGGACCGCTGCGCCTTATAAAGCTCGCGGAAGGTTCGACCCACCGGCGCGGGCATATCGCGCGTGCCGGTCCAACCGGCAGCGAACGGCAATCGCGAGATCGTTTTCCGGTTGCCGCCCATGCGTTCGAGCACGCGCACCGCGAGCTTGGTGAAGAGCGCGTACGCCGCCGGGCGCCTGGCAAGATAACCCCACGCCGCGAGCGCGGCGCGTTCGCTCCATGGCCGCAGCCGCCGCTCCATTTGCTTCTCGCGCAACTTTCGAAGCAGATCCGACAACGGAATCCCCACCGGACAGACGCTGTTGCACTCGCCGCACAGCGTCGCGGCTTGCGGCAGGTCGAGCGCCTTGTCGATACCGACGTACGCCGGCGTGAGCACCGAGCCCATCGGACCCGGATACACCCAGCCGTACGCATGCCCGCCGATCTTCTGATACACCGGGCAATGATTCATGCACGCGCCGCAGCGGATACAGCGCAGCATCTCCTGAAACTCGCCGCCGATCAGCCCGGTCCGCCCGCCATCGACGAGCACGAAGTACATATGCTCGGGACCGTCGGTTTCGCCGGGCGCGCGCGGGCCGGTCAACAGCGAAAAGTAGTTCGAGATGGTCTGGCCGGTCGCCGAACGCGGCAGCAGGCGCATCGCGGTCGCGAGATCTTCGAGCGTCGGCAGCACCTTTTCGATGCCCGTCACCGCCACGTGCACGCGCGGCATCACCGTGCACATGCCTTCGTTGCCCTCGTTCGTCACGACGGCCACCGACCCCGTCTCCGCGATCAGAAAGTTGCCGCCCGTCACGCCCATGTCCGCCGACATGAAATGCGGACGCAGCACTTCGCGCGCCTCGCGCGTCATCTCGGGAATGTCGGTGAGACGCGGCTTGTTGTGCGTCTTGGCGAAGAGATCGGCGATCTGCTCCTTATCCTTGTGGACGACCGGCGCGATGATGTGGCTCGGCGGTTCGTTGTCGTTGATCTGCAGGATGTATTCGCCGAGATCGGTTTCGATCGACTGCACGCCCATCTCACCGAGCACGCGATTCAACTGCATCTCTTCCGAGACCATCGACTTGGTCTTGATGACCTTCTTCACGTCGTGCTTGCGGGCGATTTCCGCGACGAGTTTCGCCGCATCCTGCGTCGTTTCCGCGTACAGCACCGTGGCGCCGCGGCGCGTCGCCTCGCGCTCGAAGGTTTCGAGCCACACGTCGAGATTGTCGAGCGCGCGGTCGCGACGCTCTTTCAACGCTGCGCGGGTCGCTTCGAAGTCGATGTCGCGCACCGCGCTCGCCCGCGCGCTGACGAACTTGGTCGAGAGCTTCGTGAGGTTCTGCTGCAGGCGCTCATCGGCGAGCTTGCTGGCGGCGCGCGCCTTGAAGTGCATCGTCTGGACTTGCATGTGGGATCTCTCTTCTCCGATGCGCTCAGGCGCGACCTTGCGCGTCGCCCGCGAGCACCTGCGCGATGTGCAGCACGCGCGTCGACGTATCGCCGGTGCGGCGAAGGCGCCCTTCGATGTTCAGCATGCAGCCGAGATCGCCGAGCACGACGGCATCCGCCCCGCTCGCGCGGATATTCGCGCATTTTTCATCGACGATCGCCGTCGAGATGTCGCCATACTTCACCGCGAATGTCCCGCCGAAGCCGCAGCAGTGCTCGCAGCCGCTCATCTCGGTGACCGGCACGCCCGCCTGCGCGAGCAGTTCGCGCGGCTGCGACTTGACGCCCAACTCACGCAGGCCCGAGCAGGAATCGTGATAGGTCACCATGCCGTCGAACGCGCCCGGCTCCATGCGCGCTTTCGCGACGGCCACGAGAAAATCGGTCAGTTCGAACACGCGCGGTTGCAGGCGCGCGTAGCGGCTCATCAGTTGCGGATCGTCGCGAAAGAGATCGCCGTAATGCGCGCGGATCATGCCGCCGCAGGAACCCGACGGCACGACGACGTAATCGAACTGTTCGAACTCGCCCAGTGTCTTTTCGGCGAGATCGCGCGCGAGCGGCCGGTCGCCCGAGTTATACGCAGGCTGGCCGCAACAGGTCTGCGAGGGCGGCACGACGACTTCGAACCCTGCGCGCTCGATCAGCTTGATGACCGAGAAGCCGATCTCGGGGCGCATCATGTCGATGAGACACGTGACGAATAGTCCGACTCGCATGGGGGCGTTTCCTGTTTTGTAGAAGTGATATGAACGCACCGCGATTATCCGCGAAAGTCAGGCGCGGCGGCGCTCGCCACGCCCCCGCGCCCGACCGGCGCGATCCCTGTTCGTTGGCAGCGTTCTTTTTTTCACATTATGAGATACAATTGCCATTCCGCTGTTTGACGCATCAACCGATTTTTCACGATGAGCGATACGAACCCGGAATCCAAGACTTCCATCCAGGTGATCGAGCGCATGATGCGTCTTCTCGACGCACTCGCCGGTCACACTGATCCCGTCAGCCTGAAAGAGCTGGCCCAGAGCACCGATCTGCATCCGTCCACCGCGCACCGCATCCTGAACGACATGGTGCTGTGCCGGCTCGTCGACCGTTCTGACCCCGGCACGTATCGGCTCGGCATGCGCTTGCTGGAGCTCGGCAATCTGGTGAAGGCGCGCCTTTCGGTGCGCGAAGCCGCGATGCCGCCGATGCGCGAGCTGCATCGGCAGACTGGCCAGACCGTGAACCTGTCCGTGCGCCAGGGCGACGAAATCGTCTATATCGAGCGCGCGTATTCGGAGCGCTCGGGTATGCAGGTCGTGCGCGCGATCGGCGGCCGTGCGCCTCTGCATCTGACTTCGGTCGGCAAGCTCTTTCTCGCCGCCGACGAAGCCACGCGCGTGCGCGCCTACGCGATGCGCACCGGCCTCTCCGGTCACACGCAGAACAGCATCACCGATCTCACCAAGCTCGAGCGCGAGTTGTCGCTCGTACGCCAGCAAGCCTGCGCGCGCGACAACGAGGAACTCGAACTGGGCGTGCGCTGCATCGCCGCGGGCATTTACGACGACACCGGGCGGCTGGTCGCCGGCTTGTCGCTGTCCGCGCCCGCCGACCGTCTGCAGGACGCGTGGCTCAAACAGTTGAGTCACACGGCGCTCGAAATCTCGCAATCGCTCGGCTACCACCCGGAGCAGGCGATGCCCGAGACGCAGCCGGCGCACCACGCGCATCGCTGAAACCGCGTGCAATTGAAAAACGGGATTCGTCTTTCGACGAATCCCGTTTGCTTTTGGGCGACCGCTCGAGCGCGGCTTACGGATTGGCGCCGCTGCCCATGTCCGCGCTCATGATGTGCGGCTCGCCGAGCGTATCGAGGAACGAGCGCAGGCGGCCGGCATCGGCGAAACGCGAGTACTTGCCGTAGGAGTCGAGCAGGACGATCACGACCGGACGGCCGTTCACGTTCGCCTGCATCACGAGGCATTCGCCCGCTTCGTTGATGAAGCCGGTCTTCTGCAAGCCGATATCCCACGACGCGTTGCGGATCAGCGCATTCGTGCTGTTGTAGGCCAGATTGCGCTTGCCGGTGAAGACGTCGTAGCTGCGGTCGGTCGAGAACTTGCGGATCATCGGATACTGATACGCCGCATTGACCATCTTCACGAGATCGCGCGCGCTCGACACGTTCTGGCTCGTGAGACCGGTGGAATTCTCGAAGTGCGTGTCGGTCATGCCGAGCGATTTGGCCTTCGCGTTCATCGCGGCGATGAACGCCGGACGGCCGCCCGGGTAATAACGCGACAACGCCGCCGCCGCGCGATTCTCGGATGCCATCAGCGCGATATGCAGCATGTCCTCGCGATTCAGCACCGAGCCGACCGCCAGACGCGAACCGGTGAACTTCTCGTAATCGCGGTCTTCGTCCGTGACGCTCAGATCTTCAGTGAGCGGCGTGTGCGAGTCGAGCACGACCATCGCCGTCATCAGCTTGGTGATCGATGCGATCGGCACGACGGCGCGCGAGTTCTTGTCGAAGAGCGTCTCCGACGTGTTCTGGTCCACCACATAGGCGACGCTCGAACGCAGCGCGAGGCTGTCGGGCGTGTCGTGCAGGCCGAACGCCTGACCCACCGACGTCGCGCGCGGCTGGTACGCCACCGCATGCACCGCACCACGGCGCGCATGCGGTTCCATGCGATACGAGACGCGACGCTTGCGCGATGCGCGGGGCGCATCGTCGTCGTCATCGGCGGCGGCAACCTTCGCGGCCTTCGCCGGCTTCGGCGCCTTCAGGGAGGTTTTCGCCACGCGCGCCGGCTTTTCAGCCTTGGCGGCAGCGGGTTTCTTTGCAGTCTTGGTTACGGTGGCGGTCTTTGCGAGGGCTTCAGCCGGAGCCGCTGCGAAGGACGTCGCTACGACGATGGAGACAGCGATGGACAATGCCGAGCGCATTGCCACGCCATGCACCACCTTCAACGACGAAAACATTTCGGTTTTCATTAGTGTTCTGTTGGGCGGCTGGAGAGTACCGCCAAGTGTAGTGAAGCTACTAAATTTAAGCAATATTAAGCACTTATCGGCACTCGTTAAACCGAGTTGTAAGCCGCGATTGCATATTGCCGATCAACAGCGCGCCTCGATCGGAAAAAACGATCGTGCCGGCGGAAACAGTGCTGCCCACAGCGCGCTTTCTACACGACGACCAATGCACTATCGGCAAAACTTTCCACGACTTTAGGCAAATGCGTGAAGCGGACCGGACAAAACGCAGACTTTCGAATCGAGGGAGGCGTGTACCGAATGCCGCCGGTAATCGCACAGGAAATCGGACAGCCGAAATGTTAACGTTTCTTCAACAATTTGGTGTACGGCGACATCCTAAAAATAGGACGAACTTCAGAAACATCTTGTTTTGCGTCGCGGCAGAGCGTCGCTCAACGGTCGGAAGCAACATCAAACTTTCACTTGTTCGTGCTTTCATGAGGCATCGCACGCTCGCTGCGGCACGCTGAAAGCCGCGCCCTGCCGAGGTGCATAGGGTTTTCACGGACCCCTCCGAGAAGCTGATTATCGGCAAGTAAGCTGTTGTTTAACAAGCCTTTTCCGCCTCTTGTGCAGCGCACAAAAAGTGCTTGACATCCATCGGAATATCTCTAAAATGAGCTTCATGTTGCGACGCACCAATCGCAGTTGCACTTAGCCGGCAAGGTTCATCGCGCCGGATCTACCCAAACCACGACCCGCGTTTGATGGGTCGGCCATCAGGAGCCTGAGATGACGCTGTTGACCCCCGAGCAAATCGCCGCTGCACAGAAAGCCAATTTCGACACGCTGTTCGGTCTGACGAACAAGGCGTTCGAAGGCGTCGAGAAGCTGGTCGAACTGAACCTGCAAGTCGTGAAGTCGACGCTGGCCGAAAGCCAGGAAAACGCACAGCGCGCGCTGTCGGTGAAGGACGCACAAGAACTGCTCGCGCTGCAAGCCAGCCTGACGCAGCCGGTCGCTGAAAAGGTGCTGTCGTATGGCCGTCACCTGTATGAAATCGCGTCGGCCACGCAAGCTGAATTCGCCCGCGTCGCGGAAGCGCAGTACGAAGAACAGAACCGCAAGGTGCAAACGCTCGTCGACAACGTCGCGAAGAACGCACCGGCCGGCTCGGAAACCGCTGTCGCCGTGATCAAGTCGGCCATCACCGCCGCCAACACGACGTACGAAACGGTTCACAAGGCAACGAAACAAGCTGTCGAAATCGCTGAAAGCAACTTCAACGCCGCCGCTACGGCTGCGACGAAGGCTGCTACGCAAGCGACCGAACAAGCTTCGCGCGTCGCCAAGAAGTCGGTTGCGTAAGTTTGACGGCCGGGCCCTGCCCGGTTGAGCGCAGCACGCATCGAGAAGAACCCGGCCCTTGCGCCGGGTTTTTTTTCGTCCGTCTTTTGCGCTACGCATAAAGAAAAGGCGCGCTCCGGTGAAGGAGCGCGCCCTGGCACTTTCTTGAAGCGCGGAGCTTACTTCTTGCGCTGCGGCGGCAAGTCCGTGCACACGCCTTCGTACAACTCGGCGGCCATGCCGACCGATTCGCCGAGCGTCGGGTGCGGGTGGATCGTCTTGCCGATGTCGGTCGCGTCCGCGCCCATCTCGATCGCGAGACATACTTCGCTGATCAGATCGCCCGCATTCAGACCGACGATACCGCCACCGATCACGCGATGCGTCGTCTCATCGAAGATGAGCTTGGTGAAACCTTCATCGCGGCCATTGGCGATCGCCCGGCCCGACGCGGCCCACGGGAACACCGCCTTGCCGAACTTGATGCCTTCGGCCTTGCACTGTTCTTCCGTCTTGCCGGCCCACGCCACTTCCGGATCGGTGTACGCCACCGACGGAATCTGCAGCGCATCGAAATACGCCTTCTCGCCGTGCGCCACCTCTGCCGCGACGTGGCCTTCATGCACGGCCTTGTGCGCAAGCATCGGCTGGCCGACGAGATCGCCGATCGCGAAGATGTGCGGCACGTTGGTGCGCATCTGCTTGTCGACGTTGATGAAGCCGCGATCCGTCACCGCCACGCCGGCCTTGTCCGCGCCGATCTTGCCGCCGTTCGGGCTGCGGCCGACCGCGAGCAGCACGAGGTCGTAACGCTGCGGTTCGCTCGGCGCTTTCTCGCCTTCGAAGGTCACGTAGATGCCGTCTTCCCTGGCCTCGGCCTTGGTCGTCTTGGTCTTGAGCATCACGTTCGTGAAGCGCTTGGAATTGAACTTCTCCCAGACCTTCACGAGATCGCGGTCCGCGCCTTGCATCAGGCCGTCGAGCATTTCGACGACGTCGATGTCCGCGCCGAGCGTCGAATACACCGTCGCCATTTCCAGGCCGATGATGCCGCCGCCCACCACGAGCATGCGCTTCGGAAGCTGACGCAGTTCGAGCGCGCCGGTCGAATCGACGACGCGCGGATCGTCCGGGAAGAACGGCAGCTTCACCGACTGCGAACCCGCCGCGATGATCGCCTGCTTGAACTTCACGACCTTCTTGCCGTCCGGGCCGTTCACTTCCATGTGATACGGATCGACGAAATTGCCGAGGCCCGTCACGACCTGAACCTTGCGCGCCTTCGCCATGCCCGCGAGACCGCCGGTCAGCTTCTTGACAACGCCTTCCTTGAAACCGCGCAGCTTGTCGAGATCGACCTTCGGCTCGCCGAAGCTGATGCCGTGCGCCGCGAGTTCCGCCGCTTCGTCGATGACGAGCGCCGTATGCAGCAACGCCTTCGACGGGATGCAGCCGACGTTCAGACACACGCCGCCCAGCGTCGAATAACGCTCGACCAGCACCGTCTTCATGCCGAGATCGGCGGAACGGAACGCCGCCGAGTAGCCTCCGGGACCCGCGCCGAGCACGAGCATGTCGCATTCGACATCGGCGGCGCCGGAATAACTGCCCGCTTGCGGCGCGGGTGCCGACGAAGCTGCCGGAGCCGGCGCCGCAGCCGGAGCGGCCTTCTGAGGCGCCGCCGCGGGAGCCGCCGCGCCGCCTTCGAGCGTCAGAACCAGCGTGCCTTCCGACACGTTGTCGCCGACCTTCACCTTCACTTCCTTCACCGTGCCCGCAGCGGGCGAAGGCACGTCCATCGTGGCTTTATCGGATTCGAGCGTGATGAGCGACTGCTCCTTCTCGACCGTATCGCCCGGTTTCACGTGCACTTCGATGACCGGAATGTCCTTGAAGTCGCCGATGTCCGGCACCTTCACGTCCTGCACGCCGCCACCGGCCGCAGCCTGCGCGGGCGCGGCGGCCGGTGCCGGAGCAGCAGCGGGCGCAGCGGCAGCGCCCGCGCCGGCGGTTTCGACCATCGCGATGACCGAGCCCTGCGAAACCTTGTCGCCCTGCTTGACCTTCACTTCCTTGACGGTGCCCGCGAAATCGGCGGGCACTTCCATCGTGGCCTTGTCGGTTTCGAGCGTGATGACGCCCTGTTCCTTTTCGATGCTGTCGCCGGGTTTGATATTGACTTCGATGACATCGACATCGGAGAAGTCGCCGATGTCGGGTACTTTTAGTTCGACGAGACTCATGTTGTCCCCTAAGAGATGTGCGGATGGAACCTCAGGGCAAAGCCCCGAGGTTCCGCCGTCGGCCAGATCGGAAGATCAGAGAATGACGCGACGGAAATCGCCCAGAATCGCCGACAGATAAGCGTTGAAGCGCGCGGCAGCCGCACCGTCGATGACGCGATGGTCGTACGACAGCGACATCGGCAGCGTGAGGCGTGGCACGAACTGCTTGCCGTCCCACACGGGCTTCTGATAGCCGCGCGACAGGCCGAGAATCGCGACTTCCGGCGCGTTGATGATCGGCGTGAAGTGCGTCCCGCCGATGCCGCCCAGCGACGAGATCGAGAAGCAGCCGCCCTGCATCTGATCCGGCTTGAGTTTGCCGTCGCGCGCGAGCTTCGACAGCTCCGCCATTTCCTTGGCGATATCGACGAGGCCCTTCTTGTCCGCGTCGCGGATCACCGGAACGACGAGGCCGTTCGGCGTATCGGCCGCGAAACCGACGTGGTAGTACTTCTTGAACACGAGGTTGTCGCCGTCCAGGCTCGCGTTGAAGTCCGGGAACTTCTTGAGCGCCGAGACCACGGCCTTGATGACGAACGCGAGCATCGTGAACTTCACGCCCGCTTTTTCGTGTTCCTTGTTCAGCTTCACGCGCAGTTCTTCGAGCTCGGTGATGTCCGCTTCGTCGTTGTTCGTGACGTGCGGGATCATGACCCAGTTGCGATGCAGGTTCGCACCCGAGATCTTCTTGATGCGCGACAGCGGCTTCGGATCGACCGGACCGAACTTGGTGAAGTCGATCTTCGGCCACGGCAAGAGACCCAGCTCGCCGCCGCCACCGCCGGCCGGCGCTGCCGCGGCAGGCGCCTTGCCCTGCCCCGTCATCACGCCCTTCACGAACGCGGTGATGTCTTCCTGCGTGATGCGGCCCTTCGGACCCGTGCCGCTCACACGCGACACATCGACGCCCAGATCGCGCGCGAACTTGCGCACCGAAGGCGACGCGTGGCTCGACGTGCGCGTGCCGTCGCCGGCAGGCATCACGGGCGCCTGCGCGAGCGCGGACGGCGGCTCTTTCGCGGGCGCCGGTTTCGCGGGCGCATCCGACGGCACTTCGACCGGCTTGGCAGGCGCGGCAGCGGGAGCCGCAGCAGGCGCTGCTGCGCCGTCGCCGCCTTCCAGTACGAGGATCAGCGTGCCTTCGGACACCGTGTCGCCGACCTTGACCTTCAGTTCCTTCACCGTGCCCGACGCGGGGCTCGGCACGTCCATCGTCGCCTTGTCGGATTCGAGCGTGACGAGCGACTGCTCCTTCTCGACCTTGTCGCCGACCTTCACGCCGATCTCGATGACCGGAATGTCCTTGAAGTCGCCGATGTCCGGCACCTTCACTTCGACGGAACCACCGCCGCTCGCCGCGGGCGCGGCAGCGGCAGCCGGCGCGGCTGCCGGAGCAGGCGCGGCCGCCTGCTTGGGTGCTTCGGCGGACGCGCCGCCTTCCAGCACGACGATCAGCGTGCCTTCCGACACGTTGTCGCCGACCTTGACCTTGATTTCCTTCACGACGCCCGCTGCCGAGCTCGGCACGTCCATCGTGGCTTTATCCGATTCGAGGGTGACCAGCGACTGCTCGGGCTCCACGGTATCGCCCACCTTGACCAGTACCTCGATCACGGGGACGTCCTTGTAATCGCCGATGTCCGGCACTTTGACTTCGATCGCTTGACTCATTATTAGTGTCTCCTGGGTTGCACGCGGGCTCCTTCCGCTTCGGAAGGAGCCCGCGTCACAACGCACGGGGGCGATGCCTTTAGACGGTCATCGGGTTGGGTTTGGACGGGTCGAGGTTGTACTTCTTGATCGCCTCAGCGACGACCTTGCGCTCGATCGTGCCTTCGTCGGCCAGCGCGTTCAGCGCGGCCAGCGTCACCCAGTAGCGGTCGACTTCGAAGAAGTGGCGCAGCGCTTCGCGCGTATCCGAGCGGCCGTAGCCGTCGGTGCCGAGCACCACGAACTTCTGCGGCACGAACGCGCGGATCTGATCGGTCAGCGCGCGGATGTAGTCCGTCGATGCGATCACCGGGCCCTTCGCGCCCGTGAGCAGCTTCGTGACGTGCGCCACGCGCTTTTCTTCCGTCGGATGCAGCAGGTTGTAACGCTCGACCGCCTGACCTTCGCGGGCCAGTTCGGTGAAGCTCGGCACGCTCCAGAGATCGGCGCTGACGCCCCAGTCGTTCTTCAGCAGGTCGGCGGCGGCAATCACTTCGTTGAAGATCGTGCCCGCGCCCATCAACTGGACGTGCGCCTTGGCCGGAGCCTCGGCCTTCTTGAACGCGTACATGCCCTTGATGATGTCCGAAGCCACGGCATCGCCCTGCGGGATCGCCGGATGCTCGTAGTTCTCGTTCATCACCGTGATGTAGTAGTACACGTCCTCCTGCTCCGCGACCATGCGGCGCAGGCCGTCCTGCATGATGACGGCGAGTTCGTAACCGAACGTCGGGTCATAGCTCACGCAGTTCGGAACCGATGCCGCCCACAAGAGCGAGTGGCCGTCTTCGTGCTGCAGGCCTTCGCCGTTGAGCGTCGTGCGGCCCGCGGTGCCGCCCAGCAGGAAGCCGCGCGAACGCATGTCGCCCGCCGCCCATGCCAGATCGCCGATGCGCTGGAAGCCGAACATCGAGTAGAAGATGTAGAACGGGATCATGATCTCGCCGTGCGTCGAGTACGACGTCGCGGCCGCGATCCAGTCACACATGCCACCCGCTTCGTTGATGCCTTCCTGCAGAATCTGACCCGTCGTCGATTCCTTGTAGAACATCAGCTGATCGGAGTCTTCCGGAATGTACTTCTGGCCTTCCTGATTCCAGATGCCGATCTGGCGGAACAGACCTTCCATGCCGAAGGTACGCGACTCGTCCGGCACGATCGGCACGATGCGCTTGCCGAGCGCCTTGTCCTTCAGGAGGATGTTGAGAATCCGCACGAAGGCCATCGTCGTGGAGATCTCGCGGCCTTCGCCCGTGCCCTTGAGCAGCGGCTCGAACGCGGCGAGCGCCGGCACCGGCAGCGACTCCGCCTTTTCGCGGCGCGTCGGCAGATAGCCGCCCAGGTCCATGCGCTTCTGACGCATGTACTCGAGTTCCTTCGAGCCTTCCTCGAACGTGAGGTACGGCACGTCGGCGATTTGCTCGTCGGTGAGCGGCAGGCGGAACTGGTCGCGGAATTTCTTCAGCGTGTCGATCGGCAGCTTCTTCTGCTGGTGCGTGATGTTCATCGCCTGGCCGTGCTCGCCCATGCCATAGCCCTTGATGGTCTTGGCGAGGATGACGGTCGGCGCGCCCTTCGTCTTGGTCGCTGCGTCGAACGCGGCGTAGATCTTGTGCGGATCGTGGCCGCCGCGATTCAGATTCCAGATGTCGTCATCGGACCAGTCTGCAACCAGCGCCTTGAGTTCCGGCGTGTTGAAGAAGTGCTCGCGCACGAACGCGCCCGACTCCGACTTGTACGTCTGATACTCGCCGTCGACGACTTCCATCATGCGGCGCATCAGCGCGCCGGTCTTGTCGCGCGCGAAAAGCGCGTCCCAGCGGCTGCCCCAGATGACCTTGATGACGTTCCAGCCCGCGCCGCGGAATTCGCTTTCGAGTTCCTGGATGATCTTGCCGTTGCCGCGCACCGGACCGTCAAGACGCTGCAGGTTGCAGTTGATGACGAACACGAGGTTGTCCAGACGCTCGCGGCCGGCCATGCCGATCGCGCCGAGCGATTCCGGCTCGTCCGTCTCGCCGTCGCCGAGGAACGCCCAGACCTTGCGGCCTTCGGTCTTGGCCATGCCGCGCGCCGCCATGTACTTCATGAAGCGCGCCTGGTAGATCGCCATGATCGGGCCGAGGCCCATCGACACGGTCGGGAATTGCCAGAAATCCGGCATCAGCCACGGGTGCGGATACGACGAGATGCCCTCGCCGCCCACTTCCTGGCGGAAGTTGTTCAGTTGCTTTTCGGTCAGGCGGCCCAGCAGGAACGCGCGCGAGTAGACACCCGGCGACGAGTGGCCCTGCACGAACACGAGATCGCCTCCGTGTTCCTTCGACGGCGCGTGCCAGAAGTGGTTGAAGCCGACGTCATAAAGGGTTGCGGCCGATGCGAACGATGCAATGTGCCCGCCGACGTTCGTATCCTTGCCCGCGCGCAGCACCATCGCGATGGCGTTCCAGCGCGTGTACGAGCGGATGCGGTGTTCGATGTCCTGATCGCCCGGAATCTTCGCCTGGCCAACGACGGGGATCGTATTGATGTACGGCGTGTTCGCCGAGAACGGCAGGTGCTCGCCATGCACGCGAGCGAATTCGATCTGTTTCTCGATCAGGTAGTGCGCGCGATCAGGACCGACCGCGGAAATCACGCCATCGAGCGCGTCCAGCCACTCGGCGGTTTCTTGAGGATCGTCGTCCTTTGCGTTGGCGACATATTTGAGAACTTCGTCGGGTACAGCGGACATGCTCGTCTCCTGATGTGAGGAACACTCTGAGAACCGCCGGCGCACGCCCGATCGAAGGCGGGCACTGGCCGCGTGCCGGCAATTCTAAAGAGGGTCCAGACCATGACGCAAGGAATTTTTCAAATCATGAGAGTTCATCTCACCATACGAAAAATTGCTGCAACGCACCGTCCGATAAGCCTTTTTTGTTCAGATGTTTCTCCTCCTTTTCCCGCCATCGAAGCTTCTTTACCGTCTTTTTACGCCAATTAACAATCAGGCGCTGCGTTACAATCGCTTCCATGTTGACCGAACGGCTGATCAAACGCTCGGCAAGGCTCGCGCGCAAGCCGACAGACGCCTCGCCCTCCCGCTGGCACCACGGACCGTGGTGGTCGAACTCCTATTTACTCACGCCGCTCATTTCGATCCTCGTATTTCTGGTCGTGATGAGTCTGATTCTCTGGAGTCTGAACCGGCGCGAGCAACAGCAGCAGGAAGACACGCTTTATCGCAATGTCGCGTGGGCACAGCAGCAAATCCGTCTGTCGATGACCGGCGCGCAGGAGCAGATTCAGGCGCTCGCCCGCGACATCGCGACCGGCCACGGCGACCCGCAAAATTTCCAGAACTCGTCCACCGACATCATGCAGGGGCATCCCGAGATCCTCTACATGAACTGGTACACGAGCGAGCATAAGCCCCGCTGGCCCAACACACCGCTGCCGGTGCTCGGTTCGCGTCTCGCCAAGCCCAACGAAACGCAAATGGACGAAGCCGTGCAGGCTGCGTTCGACGAGGCGCGCACCTCCCGCCGCCAAGTCTACTCGCCGTTGCTCTACGATGACCTCGGCAATGGCTATATCACGCTGCAGACGCCGGTTTTCCGCGACCGCGAGTACCTCGGCTCGATCGCCGCGGTATTCTCGATCGAAGGCATCCTGAAGCACGACATTCCCAGCGAACTGTCGGCGAAGTACAAGATCTCCATCACGGATCTGAACAACCGCGAACTCGCGACCACGTCGAGCCGCCCGCGGCTGCCGCGCGACATGTTCTACGACCTGCCGCTCGACCCGCCGGGACAAGGCTTGTCGGTGCGCGTGTACTCGTATCCACAGCTCACGAATTTCACCAACAACACGCTCGTGTGGCTCGTCGCCGGCTTGTCGTGCTTCGTGCTGTGGAGTCTGTGGAGCCTGTGGAAGCACACGCGCCAGCGCTTCGAGGCGCAGCAGGCGCTCTACGCCGAAGCGTTCTTTCGCCGCGCGATGGAAAACTCGGTGCTGATCGGCATGCGCGTGCTCGACATGCACGGCCGCATCACGCACGTGAACCCGGCGTTCTGCCGCATGACCGGCTGGGACGAAAGCGATCTCGTCGGCAAGAACGCGCCGTTCCCGTACTGGCCGCGCGACGCGTATCCCGAGATGCAGCGCCAGCTCGACATGACCCTGCGCGGCAAGGCGCCCTCGTCCGGTTTCGAATTGCGCGTGCGCCGCAAGGACGGCTCGTTCTTCCACGCGCGGCTGTATGTCTCGCCGCTGATCGACAGTTCCGGCCGCCAGACCGGCTGGATGTCGTCGATGACCGACATCACCGAGCCCAAGCGCGCGCGGGAAGAACTCGCCGCCGCGCACGAGCGCTTCACCACCGTGCTCGAAAGCCTCGACGCGGCCGTCTCCGTGCTCGCCGCCGACGAAGCCGAGCTGCTGTTCGCGAACCGCTATTACCGGCATCTGTTCGGCATCCGTCCGGACGGGCATCTGGAACTCGCGGGCGCCGCGTTCGACGGCGGCTCGCAAAGCTCCTCCGACACCATCGACATGGTCGACACCTTCGCGGGCCTGCCCGCCACCGCGCTCACCGAAAGCTCGGCGGACGCGCAGGAGGTCTACGTCGACGGCATTCAGAAGTGGTTCGAGGTGCGCCGCCAGTACATTCAATGGGTGGACGGCCATCTCGCGCAGATGCAGATCGCGACCGACATCACGCAGCGCAAGCAGGCACAGGAACTCGCGCATCAGCAGGAAGAGAAGTTGCAGTTCACGAGCCGCCTGATGACGATGGGCGAAATGGCGTCGTCGCTCGCGCACGAGCTGAATCAGCCCCTCGCCGCGATCAACAACTACTGCTCGGGCTGCGTCGCGCTGGTGAAGTCCGGGCGCATGACGCAGGAAACGCTGCTGCCCGTGCTGGAAAAGACCGCGCAGCAGGCCGTGCGCGCGGGCATGATCATCAAGCGCATCCGCGAGTTCGTGAAGCGCAGCGAGCCGAAACGCCAGGCCGCGCGCGTCGCCGATATCGTCGCGGACGCGGTCGGTCTCGCCGAGATCGAGGCGCGCAAACGCAAGATCCGCATCGTCACCGAAATCCGCTCGCGGATGCCCGTGATTTACGTCGACCCGGTTTTGATCGAACAAGTGTTGGTCAACCTGTTGAAAAACGCGGCCGAAGCGATGCATGATGCGAAACCAAACGCCGTCGATCCGGTGATACGCGTAGTCGTCCAGCGCATGGATGGCGGCGTCGTGTGCATCAGCGTGGTCGATCAGGGTCCGGGCGTGGACGAAGCAACCGCCGAACGCCTCTTCGAACCGTTCTACAGCACCAAGTCCGATGGCATGGGCATGGGGCTGAACATCTGCCGCTCGATCATCGAGTCGCATCGCGGACGCCTTTGGGTGGTCAACAACGTCGAAGCGGACGGCCACGTGACCGGTGCAACCTTCCACTGCAGCCTGCCGATCGGCGCAGTGGACGGTTCGCCGGGCACGGGCGGCACGGATGCGCAGGACGAACATACGAGACAACAAACAGTTACGGGAGAACTATGAGCACAGTCACCACTCAGGAAACCGTCTTCGTCGTCGACGATGACGAAGCCGTGCGTGATTCCTTGCGCTGGCTGCTCGAAGCAAACGGCTATCGCGTTCAGTGTTTTTCCAGCGCGGAATCGTTCCTCGACGTCTATCTGCCGATCTCGCATTCCGGCGCGATCTCCTGTCTGATCCTCGACGTGCGCATGGCCGGCATGACGGGGCTCGAATTGCAGGAGAAACTCATCGCCGAGAACTCGCTCTTGCCGATCATCTTCGTAACGGGTCACGGCGACGTGCCGATGGCCGTCTCGACGATGAAAAAAGGCGCGATGGACTTCATCGAAAAGCCTTTCGACGAAGCCGAGTTGCGCAAGCTGGTGGAGCGCATGCTCGAAAAGGCGCGCAGCGAGAGCACCAGCGTACAGCAGCAGCGCGCCGCCGCCGAGCGGCTGGGCAAGCTGACGGCGCGTGAGCATCAGGTGCTCGAGCGCATCATCGCGGGGCGCCTGAACAAGCAGATCGCCGACGATCTCGGCATCAGCATCAAGACGGTGGAAGCGCATCGCGCGAACATCATGGAGAAGCTCTCCGTCAATACCGTCGCCGATCTGCTGCGTCTCGCGCTGTCGAACAAGCCGCAGCAGTAAGCCGCTGCGCTCCCCTTCGCGGCCGGCATGACGATGCCGGCCGCGCCTTTACCGGCGCGCTCCCAGGCGAATGCGCCGTGCCGCCCTCCCTCCGAAGTTCGTTGTCTGCCGAATCGAAAAGTGATATTGGCTGAATCACGCCGGATCACATCCGATATCCTCGCTTCCATCCGGCTACGCGCAACGGTCTCGCAACGTCTTGCACGGGGGATTCGATGTCGAAACGAATTCATGTCATTGGTTCGCGCATCGGCACACTCAGGGCTGTCGCACTCGCCGCCACGCTCGCCACGATGCCGCTCGTCGCCATGTATCCGGCCGACGCGCAAGCGCAGAACGCCGCGCCGGCCGACCAGAAACTCACGAACCAGCAACTCGATGCGCTGACCGCGCCGGTCGCGCTCTATCCGGATGCACTGCTCGCACAGGTGCTGATGGCGTCGACGTATCCGTCGCAGATCACCGACGCGGCGGCCTGGTCGAAGGCGAATCCGAACGTCTCGGGCGACGACGCGGTGAAAGCCGTGCAATCACAGCCGTGGGACCCGAGCGTGCAATCGCTCGTCGCGTTCCCGCAGGCGCTCGCGACGATGGCCTCCAAGATCGACTGGGTGACGCAACTCGGAAACGCCTTCGTCGCGCAGCCGAGCGATGTGATGGACTCCGTTCAACGTCTGCGGCGCGCGGCGCAAACCGCGGGCAATCTCAAGTCGAACGAGCAGCAAAAGGTCACCAGCGCCCCGGCGCCGGCGGGCAGCGCGACCACCAGCCCCACGGTGATCCAGATCGAGCCGGCCAATCCGCAAGTGGTCTACGTGCCGACTTACAACCCGACGGTCGTGTACGGCACGTGGCCTTATCCCGCGTATCCGCCGGTCTATGTGCCGCCGCCGCCCGGCTACGCGATGGCGTCGGCGTTCGTGGGCGGGATGGCGTTCGCCACGGGCGTCGCGGTCGTGAATTCGCTGTGGGGCAACTGCAACTGGGGTCGCGGCGATGTCAACGTCAATGTGAACCGCTACAACAACATCAACACGGCCAACCGCATCAACGCGAACAGCAACAACGTGCGCTGGAACCGCAACGATCCGCAGTTCAACCGGACCAATGTCGCCGCGAACCGGCAGAACCTGAACAACGCCAATCTCGGCGCGAACGGCAACCAGTTCCGCGGCCGCGAGGATGCGCGCGCGCAGGCCGCGCAGACGCTGCAGCAGCGCACCGGCCAGAATCTCAATCAATCGGCGGGCCAGCGCGCGCAGAGCATCCGCGAGGGCGGCGGCCCGAATGCGCGGACCACGAGCGACCTGCATCAGCGCTCGCAGAACGTGAATCGCGACAACGCGCTGCGCGGCGCGGGCGATGGCAACGGCGCGCGGCAGGACATGCAGCGCGGCCAGGCGAGCCGGCAGTCGTTCGCCAATCAGTCGCACGAACGTCCTGGTGCGGGCGGTGGCGGCGTTCAGCGTCAGGCCGGCGGTGGCGGCAATCTGGGCGCGGGCGGAGGCGGCGTCCAGCGCGGCGGCGGAGGCGGAGGCGGCGGGTTCCACGGCGGCGGCGGAGGCGGAGGCGGCGGGTTCCATCGGGGCGGCGGCGGTGGAGGGTTCCGCCGTTGATGACCGCGTCCATCCTCAGACGCCGCCGACGCGGCGAACGCCAGCTTCAGGAGCCCGACATGAAAACATCCGCCTCATCGAAGAAGCTCGTCCTGCGTGTGTTCGCGGCCGCGACGCTCGTGCTCGGCGCATCGCTCGCGCACGCGCAGGCCGTGTATCCGACCGCCGAAGCGGCTGCGCAGGCGCTCACCGACGCCATCGCGACCAACGACGAAACCGCGCTCGCCAAGGTTCTCGGCAAGGACCACGGCCGTTATGTGCCGGAAGGCAGCATCGGACAGGAGGACATTTACGCGTACCTCGGCGCGTGGGCGCAGCAGCATCGCATCGTCGAGGATCCGCATCCGGTCGACGGCCGTCCGGCCGCGCGTATCGAAGCGGGCACGGACGGCTGGACGCTGCCGATTCCGATCATCAAGGTCGCGAACGGCTGGCGCTTCGACATGCGCGCCGCGCGCGACGAAGTGCTGACGAGACGCATCGGCCGCAACGAACGTTCGGCGATGCAGGTCGCGCTCGCGTTCGTCGGCGCGCAAAACGACTATCACGAGGCGATGAACCGCTACGCCGACCGCTTCGTGAGCACGGCCGGCAAGCACGACGGCCTCTACTGGCACACGGCGGAGGGCGAGCCGGACAGCCCGCTCGGCCCGCTCGCCGCGACGATGCCCAACAAGCCGACCGACAAGGACGGCTACTACGGCTACCACTACCGCATCCTCACGGCGCAGGGCTCGCACGCGCAAGGCGGCGCGAAAAACTACCTGCAGGACGGCAAGCTGACGCAAGGCTTCGCCATGATCGCGACGCCCGCGCGCTACGGCCAGACCGGCGTGATGACCTTCATGGTCAATCAGGACGGAAAGATCTACGAGAAAGATCTCGGTCCGGCGTCGACGCGCGCGGCGGCGGCGATCAAGTCGTTCAACCCGGATTCCTCGTGGCAGGTGGTCACGCCATAAGTCCCGGCGAGATCGCGAGCCGGAACGCGCGCCAGCGCCCGGCGGTATAATTTCGCCCTTCCCAAGGGTGCATTTGCCGAGCAAGCGCCCAGCACCATGCGCGAGCGCCGCGCACCGCCGCCGCCCAGAGCGGCGGGCACGGCGTCGGCTTCACGCCCTCGCGCGCCCTCGCCCATCCTCGATCCGATCCGATTCGCCATGACTGCCCAACTCATCGACGGCAACGCCCTTTCCAAGACCCTTCGCGCCGATGTCGCCCAACGCGCCGCCGCGCTCACCGCCGGTGGACACAAGCCGGGACTCGCCGTCGTGCTCGTCGGCGACAATCCCGCGAGCGAAGTCTACGTGCGCAACAAGGTCAAGGCGTGCCAGGACAACGGCCTGCACTCGGTGATGGACCGCTTTCCCGCGACGCTCGCCGAACACGAACTGCTCGCGCATATCGCGAAGCTCAACGCCGATCCTTCGATCCACGGCATTCTCGTGCAACTGCCGCTGCCGGCGCACATCGACAGCCACAAGGTGATCGAGGCGATCGCGCCGGAGAAGGACGTCGACGGCTTTCACGTCGCCAATGCGGGCGCGCTGCTGACCGGCAAGCCGCTGTTTCGCCCGTGTACGCCCTACGGCGTGATGAAGATGTTCGAGGCGCAC
This sequence comes from Caballeronia pedi, assembly GCF_001544915.2. Taxonomy (GTDB): domain Bacteria; phylum Pseudomonadota; class Gammaproteobacteria; order Burkholderiales; family Burkholderiaceae; genus Caballeronia; species Caballeronia pedi. The sequence continues at coordinate 40,804 of NZ_FCOE02000010.1, forward strand.
GATATCGACCTGAAGGGCGCGAACGCGGTGGTGATCGGGCGTTCGAACATCGTCGGCAAGCCGATGGCGCTGCTCCTGCTCGAAGCAGGCGCGACCGTCACGATCTGCCACAGCAAGACGCGCGATATCGGCAAGCACACGCGCGATGCCGATGTGATCGTCGCGGCGGTCGGCCGCCGCAATATCGTCACCGCCGACATGGTGAAGCCCGGCGCAACGGTGATCGACGTCGGCATGAACCGCAATGACGAAGGCAAGCTGTGCGGCGACGTCGATTTCGCGGGCGTCAGGGAAGTGGCGGGCTACATCACGCCAGTGCCGGGCGGCGTCGGCCCGATGACCATCACGATGCTGCTCGTCAACACGATCGAGGCAGCCGAGCGCGCGGCGCAGGCGTGAAAACCGGCGCGCGACGACATTAATCGGCCCCTTAAAAACAATCGATTGGAATTTGCCCCGCCCGCCCCAATAATCTCGGAGAGAGCCGGCGCGGGGTACGACACGCGCCCGCGCTTTACTCAACACCAGCACGGGAGAATCATGAGCGAAACCACGTCCACCCCGGCAGCGGCCAATCCGCTGCTCGATTTTTCCGATCTTCCGCGCTTCGGCGAAATTCAGCCCGCGCATGTCACCCCGGCGCTCGACGTGCTGCTCGCCGATGCGAAAGCTGCCGTCGACCGCGCGAGCGCGCCGGACACGCCGGCGACCTGGAAGGATGTCGTCGAAGCGGTCGAGCAGGAATCGGAAAAGCTGTCGCGCGCGTGGGGCGTCATCGGGCATCTGAACGCCGTTGCCGATACCCCCGAATTGCGCGCCGCGCACGCCGAAAACCTGCCGCGCGTCACCGAATTTTCCGCGAGCGTCGGCCAGAATCTGGCGCTCTACGAGAAGTACAAGGCGATCGCCGCAGGCGACGAGTTCGCCGGTTTGTCGGCCGAGCGCAAGAAGATTCTGGAGAATTCGCTGCGCGATTTCCGCCTGTCGGGCGCTGAATTGCCCGAAGACCGCAAGCCGCGTTTCGCGCAATTGCAGGAAGAACAGGCCGCGCTCGCAAAAGCGTTCTCCGATCACGTGCTCGATTCGACCAACGCCTACGCGTACCTCGTCACGCAGGAAAGCGATCTCGCCGGCCTGCCCGATGATGTGATCGAAGCGGCGCGCGAAGCCGCGCAACGCGACGCCAAGGATGGGTGGAAATTCACGCTGCATTTCCCGTCGTATTTCCCGGTGCTGCAATACGCCTCGCATCGGCCGATGCGCGAGGCGATGTATCGCGCGTACGCCACGCGCGCGTCGGAACTCGGCGGCACGTACGGCGACGGCAAGGCCGAATGGGACAACACGGCGAATGTCGTCGAAAATCTGAAGCTGCGTGATGAGGAAGCGAAGACGCTCGGCTATCAGAACTTCGCGGAAGTGTCGCTCGCGCCGAAGATGGCCGAATCGCCCGCGCAGGTGATCACGTTCCTCGAAGACCTCGCCAAACGCGCGCGCCCCTACGCCGAAAACGACTGGATGGAACTGCGCGCGTTCGCCGCCACCGAACTCGGCATGCCCGAGTTGCAGCCGTGGGATATCGCGTATGCGGCCGAAAAGCTGCGTCAGAAGCGCTATTCGTTCTCCGAGAACGAAGTGAAGCAATACTTCCCGCAGGAAGCCGTGCTGAAGGGCCTGTTCAAGGTCACGGAAACGCTCTTCAACGTGTCGATCCGTCGCGACGAAGCCGCCGTGTGGAATCCGGACGTGCGTTTCTTCCGCGTCGAGAACAAGGACGGCACGCTCGTCGCGCAGTTCTATCTGGATCTGTATGCGCGCGAAGGCAAGCGCGGCGGCGCGTGGATGGACGACGCGCGCTCGCGTCACAAGCGCACGCAAGGCGGCGTGCAGACACCGGTCGCCTATCTGACCTGCAATTTTTCCGCGCCGGTGGGCGGCAAGCCCGCGTGCTTCACGCACGATGAAGTCATCACCCTGTTCCACGAGTTCGGGCACGGCCTGCATCACATGCTGACGCGCATCGACGAGCTGGGCGTGTCGGGCATCAACGGCGTCGAGTGGGATGCGGTCGAACTGCCGTCGCAGTTCATGGAGAACTTCTGCTGGGAGTGGGACGTGCTCACCGACATGTCCGCGCACGTCGAGACCGGCGCGCCGCTGCCGCGCGAACTGTTCGACAAGATGCTCGCCGCGAAGAACTTCCAGAGCGGTCTCGGCACGCTGCGCCAGATCGTCTTCTCGATGTTCGACATGGTGCTGCACACGTCCTACGACGCGGCCAGCGCCACGCAAACCGTGAACGACCTCGCGCGCGAAATCAACCAGAAGTTCCATGTGATTCCGCAGGCGCCGTTCTCGCGCTGGCCGAATACGTTCAGCCATATCTTCGCGGGCGGCTACGCGGCGGGCTACTACAGCTACAAGTGGGCCGAAGTTCTATCCGCCGATGCGTACGCCGCGTTCGAGGAAGCCGCGAAACTCGCGAACGGCTCGGTGCTCGATGCGACGACGGGCACGCGCTATCGCCGCGAGATTCTCGAAGTCGGCGGCAGCCGTCCCGCGATGGACTCGTTCAAGGCGTTCCGAGGCCGCGAGCCGAACATCGACGCGCTGTTGCGTCACAACGGCATGTCGGAGCCGGCGCTGCAATAAGCCGCTCGCACGAACAACCCCGGTCCGCAAAAGACCGGGGTTTTTTATCGCCTGTCGATCCTGAAGTCCACTTCCGATGGCCGCCCTTCCAGCGTCAGCGTCGCTCGCACCGCAGGACTGCGGCTCACGACTTTGCCGCGCCGAACCACAGCCGTGCGCGCCGCGCGCAGGCGGATCGCTTCGATAGGATCGCGTGCGTCGAGCACGACGCAATCCGCGTTGCATCCCACTTCGATGCCATAGCCGTCCAGTCCGAGAATGCGCGCGGGGTTCTTCGTCACCGCGTCGAAGCATGCGCGCATCGCGTCCACGCCCGTCATCTGCGCGACGTGCAGGCCCATGTGCGCGACTTCGAGCATGTCGCCCGAGCCGAGGCTGTACCACGGGTCCATCACGCAATCGTGGCCGAACGCGACCGTGATGCCCGCCGCCATCAGTTCCGGCACGCGCGTCATGCCTCGTCGCTTCGGATAGGTATCCGAACGCCCTTGCAGCGTGATGTTGATGAGCGGATTCGCGATTGCCGCGACGCCTGCCTCGCGCATCAACGGAATGAGCTTGCTGACGTAGTAGTTGTCCATCGAGTGCATCGACGTGAGGTGCGAGCCGGTCACGCGTCCGTGCAGGCCGAGCCGATGCGTCTCGGCGGCGAGCGTTTCGATGTGGCGCGACATCGGGTCGTCGGATTCGTCGCAGTGCATGTCCACGCGCAAGCCCTGTTCCGCCGCGTATTCGCATAGCAGTTTCACCGACGCCGCGCCGTCGGCCATCGTGCGCTCGAAGTGCGGAATGCCGCCGACGACATCGACGCCCATCGCGATCGCGCGCTTCAGGTTGTCGAACGCGCCCGCGCTGCGCAACACGCCGTCCTGCGGAAAGGCGACGAGTTGCAGATCGAGATAAGGCTTCACGCGCCGCTTCACTTCGACGAGCGCCTCGACGGCGAGCAGACGCGGATCGCAGACATCGACGTGCGAACGGATCGCGAGCAGCCCGCGCGCGACGGCCCAGTCGCAATACTGCAACGCGCGCTCGACGAGCGCTTCCTGCGTGAGCTCGGGCTTCAACTCGCCCCACAGCGCGATGCCTTCGAGCAGCGTGCCCGATGCGTTCACGCGCGGCAGGCCGTAGGAAAGCGTCGCGTCCATATGAAAGTGCGCATCGACGAAGGGCGCGGTGACGAGCGCGCCGTTCGCGTCGATTTCCTCGCGCGCGGTAGCGGCGAGCTGCGGTTCGATCGCGGCGATGCGCCCCGCTTCCATGCCGATATCGACGAGCTCGCGCGCATCCGCGAGCGCCGCGCGGCGAATGATCAAATCCATGTGCGAAGCCTCCGTCCGATGTGTTCGTTCGATGTGTTCGTTCGATTGTATCGGGACAGAAAAGCCGTGCGGCGCTCGATTCAGCCCGTCGCGCGATTGCGGCCGATGATCGCGAAACTGAGCGGCAGCGAACCGCGCGGCATCGCGCGTTCCGTGTTTGGCGCGAGCGGCGCGCGATGCGGACGGTCGCCGCGCTTCGGCGCCACGAGCAGCGTCGCACCCGTGAGCGCCATCGTCCGTACGCTCTCGACCACGTCGTTGTCCTCGCCGATCAGAATGTGCACGCGCGCGCCGCCGGGCGAGCGGATCGCGTAGCTTTCGTAGCGGCGCCCGTCGTCCGTGCGCTCGATCCAGCCGACGCCTGCCGCAACGCCGGTCTGCTCGACGGCGGCGGCGATGGCGTCGTCCTCCGGCGCACCGATGCCCGATTGCGGAAACAACGCCAGTTGCACGCCTTCTCGCGCCGCTTCGGCGAGCTTGCCGATGATGCGTGTGCGATTGCACGCGTCGTCGCCAGACTGCGATTCAAACGCAATCACGGCAATGCGAAACGAAGTGGCATCCATGCGAGGCTCCGGCAGAAACTGAGGGATAGCCTCATTGAAACGCCCGCGCATCGATAAGTAAAATGAATGTTTCGATCGATTCGATCGCCAAATGGAATCGAATATCTGATGGAACTCCGACTCCTGCGCGCCTTCCTCACGATCGCCGATCTGCGCCATTTCGGCCGCGCATCCGAAGCGCTGCATCTGAGTCAGCCCGCGCTCAGCAAGCAGGTCGCCGCGCTCGAAGCGAGCCTCGGCGCGCGCCTGTTCGAACGCGGCCGTCACGGCGCGGATCTGACGACGTTCGGCGCGAGCTTTCTCGCCGATGCCCAGACGCTGGTGCGCGACGCCGACGCCGTACTCGCCCGCGCGCGCGAGGCCGCGAACGGCACGCGCGGCTTTCTGCGCGTCGGCCTGTGCTTGTCGACGCTCACGCATGTGCCGAAGCTGATCGCCGAGTTTCGCGTGCTCAATCCGGGCGTGAGCATCACGCTGCACGATCTTTCGTCGCATGAGCAGACGCGCCGCATCCTCGCCAACAAGCTCGATGTGGGATTCATGCGCATGCCGGCCGGCGCCGGGCTTGCGGGTTTCACCGTGCTCGACGAGACGCTAGCGCTCGCCGTGCCGGAGCACACGCGCTTCAAGCGTCTGCCCGCCGATCTCGATGAACTGAACGAGCCGGGTTTCATCGCGCTGTCGCGCACGCGCGGGCCGGGCCTCGCCGCGCAGATCGACCGCTGGTGCGCCGCGCACGGCTTCGTGCCGCGCGTGATCCAGGAAGCGGACGATATCCAGTCCGTGCTGGCGTCGGTGGCGGGCGGCGTGGGCGCGGCCTTTTTGCCGTCGCGCGCGCAATATCTGCTGCGCGATGCGCGCGTGCTGACCCTGCGCGATCAGGCCGCGCGATGGCGCGTCGGGCTTGCGTGGCAGGCCGAGCGCGATGATACGGTGACGCAACGTTTCGTCGCGTTCATGAAAGCGCGCGTGAAGGAACTGAAGGCGCGCACTACGCTCGACGGTTGAGCTTCGCGAGCAGCATCGCTTTCACGCCGGGCCATTCGTCGTCGATGATCGAAAAGCGCACCGAGTTGCGCTTGCGGCCGTCGGGCATGATGCGCTCGTGCCGCACGATGCCCTCCTGTTTCGCGCCGATGCCGAGGATCGCCGCGCGCGATTTTTCGTTGAGCTCGTCGGTGGTGAATTGCACGCGCACGCAGTGCATCGCTTCGAACGCGTGGGTCAGGAGCAAAACCTTCGCCTCCGTGTTGATGCCCGTGCGCTGCGTCGATGCCGCGAGCCACGTATGGCCGATCTCGAGCTTGCGGTTCGCGCGATCGATCTTCCAGTAACGCGTGCTTCCGACGACACGATCATCGCCGGTTCGGACGATCACGAACGGCATGACCGTGCCCGCATCGCGGCCGGCGAGCGCCGTGTCTATATAACGGTCGATCGTGTCTTCGTTCGGCACGACCGTCACGCTGAGGTTCCAGAGTTCGCCATCGGCGGCGGCAGCGAGCAAGGCGGCGCGGTCATCGCGTTGCAGCGGGCGAAGCGTGACGCGTTCGCCGGTCAGAGTGGGTTGTGGCATCGGATGCGAGCGGGTTGGTCGTGAGACGCCATCATAATTCGTCGCGCTACGCCTGCGAAGGCAACCGACGCGCAGGATCGCGCGCCGTCGCTTAATGGGTATCATGCTGGATCGAAGTCGAACGCAACTGCCGCTCGTCAGCCAGCAGACGACATCAAACCAACACCCTGTTCACGCAATGAAAATCGCCACCTGGAACGTCAACTCCCTCAAAGTCCGCCAGCAGCACGTCATCGACTGGCTCGCGCTCTCGGGCGTCGATGTGTTGTGCCTTCAGGAACTCAAGCTCCCCGACGAAAAATTCCCGCGCGCCGAACTCGAAGCCGCCGGCTACAAAAGCTGGTTCGCCGGGCAGAAGACCTATAACGGCGTCGGCATTCTGGTGCGCGCCGATGCCGGCTTCGAAGTCGATGAAATCGGCGTCGTGCGCAACATCCCCGGATTCGAGGACTTGCAGCAACGCGTGATCGCCGCGACGATCGACGGCGTGCGGATCATCTCCGCCTATTTCCCGAACGGACAGGCGCCCGGCTCCGAGAAGTTCGCCTACAAGATGCGCTGGCTCGATGCGCTGCGCGAATGGCTGCGCGAGGACATGGCGCGTCACCCGCAGCTCGCGCTGCTGGGCGATTACAACATCGCGCCGGAAGACCGCGACGTGCACGATCCGAAGGCGTGGGAAGGACAGAATCTCGTCTCGCCCGAAGAGCGCGCGCACTTCGCGCAACTCGTCGAACTCGGCCTGACCGATGCCTTTCGCAAGTTCGAACAGCCCGAGAAGCTCTTCACGTGGTGGGACTATCGGATGCTGGCTTTTCGCCGCAACGCGGGACTTCGCATCGATCACATTCTGCTGTCGGAGCAACTGGCGGCGCGCTGCTCATCGTGCGAAGTCGACAGAGTGCCGCGCAAATGGGATCAACCGTCGGACCACGCACCCGTGATCGCGACGATCGACTGATCCCGGTTCAAACGACGATCACGCGTCGAGATGCAGCTCCTGAATCTTGCGCGTGATCGTATTGCGGCCGATACCCAGCCGCTCCGCCGCTTCCACCTTGCGCCCGCGCGTGAAGTCGAGCGCCTCGCGAATCACCGCCGCTTCGAAACGGCGCGCGAGTTCGTCCATTACATCGGCGGAATTTTCGCGTAAGAGACGCGCAACTTCCGTGCGCAAGCCGTTCTCCCACACGCCCGCCGGCGAGCCCGCGACCGGCGCAGCAGCGGCACCGTTGGTGACCGCTGGTGTCGGCGCGACCGAGCCATCGGTCGACACCGCGATGCTCTCCGCCGCATATTCCTGGCGCGGCGTGAGATCGGGCGGCAGATCCTTCTGCTCGATCACCTGCGCGGGCGCCATCACCGTGAGCCAGTTGCACAGGTTCTCCAGCTGACGCACGTTGCCCGGAAACGGCAGCGACGCGAGATACGCCAGCGCGCTATCGGACACGCGCTTGGGCTCGACGCCCAGATCGCGCGCGCTCTTCTGCAGGAAATGACGCGTCAGCAGCGGAATATCTTCGCTACGCTCGCGCAGCGCCGGCAAGCGCAGGCGAATCACATTCAGGCGGTGATACAAGTCCTCGCGGAACAGCCCTTGCCGCACGCGCGATTCGAGATTCTGATGCGTCGCCGCGATCACGCGCACGTTCGCCTTCAGCGGATTGTGCCCGCCCACGCGATAGAACTGTCCGTCCGACAGCACGCGCAACAGACGCGTCTGCAAATCGAACGGCATATCGCCGATTTCATCGAGAAAGAGCGTGCCGTTCTCGGCCTGCTCGAAGCGGCCCTGACGCATCGCCTGCGCGCCGGTGAACGCGCCGCGCTCGTGGCCGAACAGTTCGGACTCCAGCAGATCCTTCGGAATCGCCGCCGTGTTCAGCGCGATGAACGGTCCGTTCGCGCGTGGGCTATGTCGGTGCAAGGCGCGCGCGACAAGCTCCTTTCCGGTGCCTGATTCGCCCGTGATGAGCACGGTCGCCGCGGAGTGCGACAGCCGGCCGATCGCGCGGAACATGTCCTGCATCGCGGGCGCCTGACCCAGCATTTCGGGCGTCTCGGTCACGCGTTCATCGACGGCCGCTTCGCCGCGCATGCTTTCGTCGACGGCGCGGCGGATCAGCTCGACCGCCTTGTCGACGTCGAACGGCTTGGCGAGGTACTCGAACGCGCCGCCCTGGAACGCAGCGACCGCGCTGTCCAGATCCGAGAACGCCGTCATGATGATGACGGGCAAGCCCGGCAAGCGGTCGCGCACGGTCTGCAGTAATTCGAGCCCGGAGCCGCCCGGCATGCGGATATCGGAGACGAGCACTTGCGGGCTTTCTCCTTCGAGCGCGGCAAGCGCGTCGCGCACGCCGGAGAAGCTGCGCGTGGTGAAGTTTTCTCGTGCGAGCGCCTTTTCCAGCACCCAGCGGATGGATTGGTCGTCGTCTACTATCCAGATCGGCTTCATATCGTTCGGCGAGATGTCTTCGTATGGTTCGGTGTGAGCCCGTCGAAACGGTCAGGCTTCGAAGCCCGATGTGTCACATGCTTGTCGTGACGTCGCTGGTCGATCGTGATCAATTCTCAAACGGCAACAAAATGGCGAATTCGGTGCAGCCCGGTTTGCTCTCCACTTCGATCAAGCCATCGTGCTGATGCACGAACGATTGCGCGAGCGTGAGGCCGAGACCGCTGCCGTCTTCCCGGCCCGACACGAGCGGAAAGAAGATCCGGTCGCGGATCTCGCTGGGGATGCCCGGACCGTTGTCAGTGATATGCAAGTCCAATGCCAGTTTGTGCAGCTTTTTGCCGATCGTCACCTTGCGCGCGATGCGCGTGCGCAGTTCGATCTTCGCATCGCCCTGTGAAATGCGTTCCTTCAGCGCTTCGGCCGCGTTGCGCACGATGTTCAGCAACGCCTGGATCAACTGCTCCTTGTCGCCGCGCAAATCGGGCACGCTGACGTCGTAGTCGCGCTCGATCGTGAGGCCGCGCGGAAACTCCGCGAGGATCACCGCGCGCACGCGCTCGCACACTTCGTGGATGTTCACATCGCCGACGATATGCGGATGCCGGTGCGGCTCCAGCAATCTGTCGACGAGCGTCTGCAGGCGATCCGATTCCTTGATGATGACCTGCGTGTACTCGCGCAACTCGTCGCGTTCACGGGCGCCCAGCTCGAATTCGAGCAGTTGCGCCGCGCCGCGAATGCCGCCGAGCGGATTCTTGATTTCGTGCGCGAGATTGCGGATCAGTTGCTTGTTGACCGCGGTGAGATCGTGGATGCGCTCTTCGCGATCGGTGCGCAAATGGCGCTCGTTCTCGAACAGTTCGAGCAGCACGTAGTCGGGCGCCGCTTCCAGATAACCGACGATCGCATGCACATGCACCGGTTCGCGCGTCTGACGCTCGAGCACCGCGTCGAGGCGCGTCGCGTTGAAGCGGTTCTCCGCGATCGATGCGATCGTGGTCGCCATCTCGTCCGCGTTGGCGAACAGATCCGGCCAGTTCATCTGCGTCAATTGCTTGCGCGACATCTCCAGCATCGATTCCGCCGAAGGGTTCGCGTAGGCAATCCTCAGGTGGCGCATGTCGAGCACGAGGACGACCGTGGGCAGTGCTTCGAGTCCCGGCAGCAGACCGGTCGTCGAGAGGTGCGAGTCGTCGGAGAGCGCGTCGGCGTGGCCTTTGCGTGCCTTGATGAGGTTCTTTAGCACCATCGAGCAGTGAATGAGGTCGTTCGTGACACCGATCTTCTTGTCGATCTATGACATTGCGGCGATTAAAAAAGGGACGGCGCGCCGTCCCTTTTCTTCACTGCATCGCATGCGTCGCGCGCTTCATCGGACTACTTTCGACGATACGCGCTTCGATCATGCCGCTTTAGAGCGAGTAGTACATCTCGAACTCGATCGGATGCACCGACTGACGATAACGCTGCAACTCCTGCGTCTTCAGTTCGATGTAGGCGTCGAGCATCGAATCCGTGAACACGCCGCCGCGCGTCAGGAACTCGCGATCCGCGTCGAGCGCGTCGAGTGCCTGGTCGAGGCCCGCGCACACGGTCGGGATCTTCTTGTCTTCTTCCGGCGGCAGGTCGTACAGATTCTTGTCCGCGGCTTCGCCCGGATGAATCTTGTTCTGCACGCCGTCGAGACCCGCCATCATCAGTGCCGAGAAGCACAGGTACGGGTTCGCGAGCGGGTCCGGGAAGCGCGTTTCGATACGGCGGCCCTTCGGGTTGCTCACGTGCGGAATACGGATCGATGCCGAACGGTTGCGAGCCGAGTAAGCCAGCTTCACGGGCGCTTCGAAGTGCGGCACGAGACGCTTGTACGAGTTCGTACCCGGGTTCGTGATCGCGTTCAGCGCGCGCGCATGCTTGATGATCCCGCCGATGTAGAACAGCGCGAATTCCGACAGGCCAGCGTAGCCGTTGCCCGCGAACAGGTTCTGGCCGTCCTTCCAGATCGACTGGTGAACGTGCATGCCCGAGCCGTTGTCGCCGACGATCGGCTTCGGCATGAAGGTCGCCGTCTTGCCGTACGTGTGCGCCACGTTATGGATGATGTACTTCATTTGCTGCAGCCAGTCCGCGCGCTGAACCAGCGTCGAGAACTTGGTGCCGATTTCGTTCTGGCCCTGGCCCGCCACTTCGTGGTGGTGCACTTCGACCGGAATGCCGATCTGTTCGAGCAGCAGACACATTTCCGAGCGGATGTCCTGGAACGTGTCGACAGGCGCTACCGGGAAGTAGCCGCCCTTCGTGCCCGGACGGTGACCCGTGTTGCCGCCTTCGAATTCCTTCGCCGACGACCACGGCGCTTCTTCCGAGCCGATCTTCACGAACGTGCCCGACTGGTCCGTGTTCCACTGCACCGAGTCGAAAATGAAGAACTCCGGCTCCGGACCGAAGAAGGCGGTGTCGCCCAGGCCCGAGCTCTTGAGATAGGCTTCCGCGCGGCGTGCCAGCGAACGCGGGTCGCGCTCGTAGCCCTTGCCGTCGGCGGGTTCGACCACGTCGCAGGTCAGAACCAGCGTGGACTCTTCGTAGAACGGGTCGATGAACGCGGTGTCCGCGTCCGGCACGAGCAGCATGTCCGACGCTTCGATGCCCTTCCAGCCTGCGATGGACGAACCGTCGAAAGCGTGGCCGCTTTCAAATTTGTCTTCGTCGAATGCCGAGACCGGCACGGATACGTGTTGTTCTTTGCCGCGCGTGTCGGTGAAGCGGAAGTCGACGAACTTGACGTCCTCGTCCTTGACGAGTTGCATGACGTCGGCCACGGATTTACTCATTACCTATCTCCTGATTAACAAAAGTCGGCGAATCGCTTCGCCGCCCCGACCAATCCTGTACATCGATTCAATCGAGGATCGAAAAGCAGCTTCCGTGCCAAGCGCACCAACTTTGCGCTAAGCGCTTGAAGCAGCGCACGTTTTGAATGACACCACTTCGCGTTGCCGGACGGTCGATCGTTTGTCGTCCGCTTGTCTCGCACCTTTCTGGTGCGCTCCGGATTATGCAGTCTTACTAAAGCACCGTTTGCGTGCATTGCACCAATAATGCGCATTCGCCGTCTGGCCGGACGCCCATCCGATCGCCCGACGCGCCACGCTAGAATGATTCTTTGCGCTTAACGGAGGCCGACACATCATGAGCACGCTCGAACAACTGTATAGCCAGGCCGGCAGACGCGCCGCCGACAGCAATCTGACCTATGCGGGCGCCTTCTCGCCCGCCGAGGCGTTCGAACTGCTGCAGCTCGACCCGCGCGTACGCCTGATCGATGTGCGCACGCGCGCCGAACTCGACTGGGTCGGCCGTCCGGCGATCGATGGCGCGCAGTACGCGCATATCGAATGGATCCGCTACCCCGGCTCGGTGCCGAACGCCGAGTTTATCGAACAATTGCGGCAGGTCGCCACCCCGGATACGCCAGTCGTGTTTTTGTGTCGCAGCGCCGCGCGTTCGAAACTGGCGGCAGTGGCGGCGCAGAAGGAAGGCTATGCGCAGGCGTATGACCTGCTGGAAGGCTTCGAAGGCGACAAGGATGGGCAGGGACATCGGAAAACCGTGGCGGGATGGTGTTTTCGCGGGCTGCCGTGGATTGGGGCTTGAGTTCAGCGCATCGCTCATCCATGCATGCAGGTCTTCTATAATGAAGGCATTGCATTCAAAATGGTGAATGAGATGGCTATGCTAACTGTACGGAATTTGCCTGATGAGGTGCACCGGGCTCTACGATTGCGCGCGGCGGAACACGGCCGGAGCACCGAAGCAGAAGTACGCGACATACTGGAAGCCGCCGTGAAGCCGGAGGGACGCGTAAAACTCGGTTCGTTCCTGACTGGGTTCGGTCGTGAGTCCGGTTTGAGCGACCACGAGTTCGCCATCTTCGAGAACATCCGTGACCGGACGCCGGCCAAGCCTGTGAGTTTCGAATGATCTTGCTGGATACGAACGTGGTCTCCGAGTTGTTTCGTCTGGCTCCGGATATGAAGGTCATCGAATGGATCGATGCGCAGCCGCTGCAAACGCTCTATTTGTCCGCGATCACCGTGGCGGAGATGCGATGGGGCGTCGCACAGCTCCCTGCTGGCAAGCGACGTGATGCGCTGAACGCGAAGCTCGAAGAGGGCTTGCTGCCGCTGGTCGCGACACGCGTATTGCCGTTCGACATCGACTGCGCTCAAAGCTACGCCGATCTGATGACAAAAGCCCGCGCCGAAGGGCGTGGCGTCGCACTGGCGGACGGCCTCATCGCCGCAGTCGCCGCTGCCAAAGGTCTCGCCGTCGCCACTCGCGACACATCGCCTTTCGAGGCCGCAGGTCTGAAAGTGTTCAACCCTTGGGATTAGGCAAAAGTCCGCGCACGCGCCTGACGCTCTCCTCGTCGACCGGCGCGAGTCCTTTCCCGCCGACTCTGACGCCCGAGCCGAAATGCACCGCGCGCACGCCCGTCGATGCGACGAACGGCGCGACCGCATCGACGGTCAGTCCCGCGCCCGCCAGCACCGTGCAGCGCGTCCCGGCCGCCTTCCCGACGAGTTGCGCGATCGTGCCCTGCGCGTCCAGCACCGACGGCTTGCCGCCCGACGTCAGCACGTTCGTCACGGCATCGAATCGCAGCAGCGTATCGAATGCGGCGAACAGATCGCGCGCTTCGTCGAATGCGCGATGGAAGGTGACCTGCAAACCATCCGCGGCTTCGATCACGCGCGCGAGACCTTCCGTGTCGATATCGCCATTCGCGCTCAGCATGCCCGTGACGATCGCGTTCGCCCGCGTTTTCGCGATCGCGCGCACGTCGCGGAGGATGACCGCGTAGTCATCGGCATCGTAGACGAACGAGCGGCTGTGCGGCCGCACGATCACGTTCACCGGAATATCGACCGCATCCACCACGGCTTCGATCAGACCGATGCTCGGCGTCAGCCCACCCTCGCCCATCGCGGTGACGAGTTCGAGCCGGTCGGCGCCGCCGCCTTGTGCCGCACGTGCATCGGAAACGGTCGTCGCGATGACTTCCAGCAAGGTCACTTCGTTTCCTCCGGCGGCACTTCCACGACTTCGCCGCCCAGCGCGATCACGCCCTCGCGCAATACCTCGAAGGCCGCGTTCGCTTTCTCCGGATCGCCCTTCACGCCCAGATCGATGTGCGAGCGCGCGTAGAGCGCGCCGCGCGCCGCATCGCCGACGCTCGGCAGGCTGAAGGCGCGCACGCCTTCGAAATCGCGCTCGATCGTCACCATCAGCGGCGTGATGCGCGACTCCGGCAGGCCGAACACGAGCAGCGAGCGCTCGACATGCGGGCTCGCGTGATGCAGATGCGCGTACTTCGTGTCGAGCACCCATTCGATCATCGGCCAGGCCATCACGGGAAAGCCCGGCACGAAGTGATGATCGCCGACGGAAAAGCCCGGAATCCGGTTGTAGCTGTTCGGAATGATCGACGCGCCCTGCGGGAACGTGCCCATGTTCAGCCGATGCAGATTCTCCGGCGATTCCAGCTCGACCGGCTTGCCGGCCTGCGCGGCCGTTTCGCGGATGCGGGCGCGGATGAGTTCCGCCGCTTCCGGATGCAGCGCGAGCGGCACGCCGAGCGCCTGCGCCGCGCACTGGCGCGTGTGATCGTCCGGCGTCGCGCCGATGCCGCCCGTCGAGAACACGATATCGCCCGATGCGAAGGTACGCGCGAGCGTCGCGGTGATGCGCGCGGGATCGTCGCCGACGTATTCGGCCCAGTCGAGCGCCAGCCCGCGCGCGCTCAGCAATTCGATGATTTTCGGCAGATGCTTGTCGGTGCGGCGGCCGGACAAGATCTCGTCGCCGATGATGATGACGCCAATGCCCATGAAAGCCCCTTGATTCTTACAGTGAAACGTCGCGGGATTCGACCGTGATCGCCGGATAGCGCGGCTCGTTCGCGCGCACGCGCTCGAGCGCGTGCAGACAGTAATGCGCGAACCACAGCGCGGAAAACACGAGGATGAACGCATACGCCCAGATCGTCACGACGGCGACCACGGGAAACAGCGGTAGCAGCCACACCGACCATGCCCAGAGCATCGTCGGCACGGAACTCAGGAGGCCGCTCACGATGCCGATGCCTAGGAGCGGCCAGCGCGCGTCGCGCACGATCGCGCGGCGCTCGTCGGCGCTGGCGTGCAGCGCGAGCGCGTCGTAGGTCATCACGCGATAGGTCAGCCAGCCCCACAGCAGCGGCGGAATCAGCGCGAAGAACGGCGGAATCAGCCACAGAGGCAGCGTGACGACGAGCAGCACGAGGCACACGACCGTGGTCACGACCGAATGTCCGAGGCTGCCGTACCACGAGCCGCCGCGCCGTTCTTCGAGCGACGAATAATGGCCCTTCGGCTGGCGCGTGAGCAGCTTAATGACGCCGGGCATCGAAATCGTCGCGATCAGCAACAGCACCGTGACGACGATCAGCGGCACCGTCATGATGACGACGAGAAACGGCGCGATCACCGCGTGCAGCGCCGAAAATCCGACCGCGTCGAAGAGCCGGTACATCGCGGTCGTGAGGGACCAGCCGTCGAGCCAGCTATTCGCCGCGCCGGTGAGCGTCTGCCAGAAAAACCAGAGGAGCGCGCCCCACACGACCGTGGCGACGCCGAAGGGCATCAGCGTCAGCCAGAGCATGCGCGGATGAAAGACGTTCGCGAGCGCGCGCACGAACGAACGCAGCAAGTCACTCATGCGTGATTCGTAGAAGAAGAAAGAAGAACCGACAGGATAAACCAGCGCCGCGCGCGGGCGCTGGTCTTGCGGGCAGGCTCAAACGGCCGCCGAGTTGTCCGATGCGGACGCGCCCGCGCGGCGTGCGGAAAGGCGCGCGGCAATGCGCTTGAATGCGAGCCAGTGCTGCTCGATGAAGCCATCGCCGTAATGGACCGCCGCCACGCCCGGCGCGCCGAGCTGGTCGCGTATGCCGGTGGGCTCGACGGTGCGGTCGAACGATGCCGAACGGAACAGGATGTCCCAGAACGAGAACAGCACGCCGAAGTTGCAGCCGTAGGTGGTGCCTTCGTGGCCGAAGCCGATCGCGTGATGGCGGCGATGAAACGCCGGACTCACGACAATCCGCTCGCCGAGCCAGCCGTAATGCAGACGGATGTTCGCGTGCTGCAGGCTCTGCATGAAATTGGTGATGGCGACGAGCACGACGAACTGCGACGGCTCCACGCCGATCACGAGCGCGACGCACGCGAAGAAGCTCGCCTGCAGGATATCGTCGAGCAGATGGTTGCGGTCGTCGGTCCAGAGCGACATCTTCTGCTGGCTGTGATGCACCGCGTGCAATTCCCACCAGATGCCGATGCGATGCTCCAGCCGGTGATACCAGTAGCCGGCGAAATCGAGAATCAGCAGATAGATGACGAAGGTGACGAGCGGCTGCGTCGTCACGCCCGGCCACAGGTTGTCGATCTCGAGATTCGGCACGTTATGGATGCGCAGCCAGCTTTGCATCGAATCGAAAAGCGGCTGGAACGTGAAGAAGAAAAACAGATTGAGAATGCCGAGCTTGACGATCCACGTGTAGAGCACGTCCACGCGCACGCCCTTGCGGTCCTTCCACGTTTCCGCGGGACGGAACGCTTCGAGCGGGCGCAGGAGCGCGTACATGGCGAGCACTTCCAGCACGCCGACGATCACCCAGTAGAGCGCGTCATAGGTGTCCTCGTCGTAGTCCATCATGCCGAACTTGAACAGCGCGGGCTGGACGACGTCGACATAGAGCAGCGTCTGCAGCCAGGAAACGAGCCCGTCGAGCGACAAAAGAATGGAATGAAACATGGTGCTCCGTGGTGCTGGGGCCGTCCGGTGCGCCGGCCTTTCCTCAATCGTAGTATAGGGCGCGGCGGGCGCCCCATACCCGTACCCCGCTTACGCCCCGTTGGGCGCCGTCACCGGTGCGCGGTTGTAGAAGTAGATGCCGTGCGGCGAGCGGCCCACCTTGATGGTTTCGATCAGCTTACGATTCGCCAGGTCGATCACGCCGACATGCTTCGCGAAGCGGAACGTAACCCACAGATACTTTTTGTCGGCGGAAAGTTCCATGTCGTCGGGGCCGGGCAGCAGACCGGTGATGTCGCCGACATTCGTGAGCGAGTCCTCGTCGATGATGCTGATCGTGTTCGCGACGCGGTTCGACACCAGCACGTGCTTGCCATCGACCATCGAGCGGAAGTTGTGCGCGCCCTTGCCCGTCGTGATGGTCTTGACCACTTTCTGGTTGCGCCAGTCGACCACGGCCACGTAATCCGCGCCCGTCATGCCGACGAGCAGAAATTTATCGCCCGGCGTGAGCCAGACGCCCGCGGGCACCTTGCCCACTTTCATCTTCCATTTCACTGTTTGCGTCGCGAGGTCGATCGCGGCGATTTCGCCGGATACCTGCAGCGAGATGAAGGCGGTCGTGCTGTCGTTGGTGAACGCGATATGGCTCGGCATCGTCGCGAGCGGCAGGCGCTTCGCGATGCTCAGGTTCTTGCCGTCGAAATGGTAGATGTCGAGGCGGTCGAGGCGCAGGCCCGTCGACACGAACCATTTCTTGTCGGGCGAAAAGCCGATCTGGTACGGATCCTCGATGTCCTGCACCCAGCGCTGCACACCGCCGGTTTTCGGATCGACGAACATCAGATTGTTCGAGACCGAATTCGCGACGATCAGCGATGAATTGTCCGGCGTCGGCATCAGGTGGTGCGGCTCCTTGCCGGTCGGCACGGTGCCGACGACCTGATGGGTGTTTTCGTCAATCAGGCTCAGCGTGGCTTCAGCCGAATTGAGCACGACGACGTTATTGGCGAGCGCCGCGGTGGCGATCAGTGCCGCGCCGGTGGCAAGCGCGGCGCGTGCCGCGGTTGCGCGGACACGGTTGAAACGGAAGAAATTGCGCATGAAAAGTAGGCTTCGGAAGGCAGGCGTCATTGTAGAACGTTTGCTTCGCGCGGCGCGTTGACCGGGTGCGGCTTTTTGCGCAATACGCTGGATCGGCGCAAGAAACGGCGCGCTTTTCAGCCGCCGCCTAGCGCTGCATCGATTCCCAGACCTTGTGAAGGCGTTTCACCGAAACCGGCATCGGCGTGCGCAATTCCTGCGCGAACAGCGACACGCGCAGTTCTTCCAGCAGCCATCGATACTCGGACAGGCGCGCGTCCGCGACCCCGCCGCGTTGCGACATCGCGCGCTGATAGTGCTGCGCGAGCGGTTGCAGATCGGCGAGCAGGCGCGCGTCGCGGGAAGGATCGGCCTTGAGCTTGTCGATGCGCAGGCCGATTCCCTTCAGATAGCGCGGAAAGTGCGCGAGTTGCACGTACGGCGTTTCGATGACGAAGCGCTTGCCGATGAGCGCATTCAGCTGCGCCTGCAAGTCCGCGTACGCCGATGTGAACGATTTCGCCTGCGCCAGCTTTTTCCCCAACGCCGCATATTCGGCGAGAATCGTGCCGACGAGCCGCGCGATTTCCTGCGCGAGCAGCGTGAGACGGCCTTTCGCGGCGTCGCGGCGGGCGTGGAAGGTGGCGTCGTCGTCGGGGAGCGGGTCTTGCAGGCACGCCCGATCGAGCGCCGTGTCGACGATCTGATCGCGCAGTTCGTCGGCGGTGCCGAGCGCCATGTATTGCATCGACATTTCGCGCAGGCCAGGCAGGTTCTTCTCCAGATAGCGGATCGGCTCGCGCAACTGCAGCGCGAACAGCCGCCGCAACCCCGCGCGATGGATGCGCGCCGCTTCTTCGGGCGAATCGAACACTTCGACATCGCAATGCGTGCCGCGATCGACGAGCGCCGGATAGCCGAATAGCGTCTGCCCGCGTCGGCGGATTTCCAGCAGTTCGGGCAGCTTGCCGAAGTTCCACGTCGTGAGGTTTTCGTAGAGCGCGGTGCCGGACGAGGTTTCGCCGGACGGCTGCTGCGCGGGCGGCGCGTTCGTTTCGCCAGAAAGCGCATCGAGCGCGACGCTCGCCGCCGCCGATGTCAGCTTCTGGAATTGTTGCTGCGCCTGACCGCCGAGTTCCGCGCGCAGTTGCGCGAGATTGCGGCCCATCGCGAGCTGGCGGCCGTGCTCGTCGATCACCTTGAAGTTCATGAACAGGTGCGCGGGCAGCGTTTCCAGCTTGAAATCGGCGTTTTTCACGGCGATTTGCGTCTGCTCGCGAATATCGGCGATCAGCGAATCGACCAGCGCGCCCGCGCCGAACTTCGGCCCGCCATGACGTTGGGCGAAACCCGCCGCGTATTCCGGCAACGGCACGACGTGGCGGCGCAGTTTCTGCGGCAACGACTTCAGCAGCAGTTGCGCCTTCTCCTTGATCATGCCCGGCACGAGCCATTCGACGCGGCGCGCATCGACCTGATTCAGGCCGTACAGCGGCACCGCAAGCGTCACGCCGTCGCGCGGCGAGCCCGGCTCGAAGTGATATGTCAGCGCCATCTCGATGCCCGACATCGTCATGCGCTTCGGGAACAGATCGGTCGTGACGCCGGCGGCCTCGTGGCGCATCAGGTCGTCGCGAGAGAGGAACAGCAGCTTCTCGTTGCCCGCCTTTTTCTGCTCGTCGCGATACCAGCGCTCGAACGCCGCGCCCGTCCACATGCCCTCGGGAATCAGCGAATCGTAAAACCCGTAGATGAGTTCATCGTCGACGAGCACGTCCTGGCGGCGCGACTTGTGCTCCAGTTGCTCGATATCGGCGACCAGCTTGCGGTTGTGCGCGAAGAACGGCAGACGCGTGTCGAATTCGCCTTCGACGAGCGCGCCGCGAATGAACAGCTCACGCGCATATTTCGCGTCCTGCTGGCCGTAGCTCACGCGCCGGCGCGCGTAGACCGTCAGCCCGTAGAGCGTCGCGCGCTCGTACGCGACGACCTGCGCGGCCTTCTTCTCCCAGTGCGCGTCGGACAGCGATTTCTTCAGCAAATGCGCGCCGACCGTTTCGAGCCATTCCGGCTCGATCTTCGCGATCGTGCGCGCGTACAGCCGGCTCGTCTCGACGAGTTCCCCCGCCATCACCCAGCGCCCCGCTTTCTTCAGCAGCGCGGAACCCGGCCACAGGTAGAACTTGATGCCGCGCGCGCCGAGATAATGCGGCTCGTCGTCGGCTTTCAGTCCGACATTGCCGAGCAGGCCCGTCAAAAGCGACAGATGCACCTGCTCGAAAGTCGCTTCGGATTCGTTCAGACGCCAGCCGTGTTCGCGCACGACCGTCAGCAATTGCGAATGCACATCGCGCCATTCGCGCAGCCGCAGATGCGACAGGAAATTCGCGCGGCAGGCATCGGTGAGTTGCTTGTTCGATTTCTTGTGCGCGACGGCGTCCTCGAACCACTTCCAGATGCGCGTCCATTGCAGGAATTCGGAGCGCTCGTCGACGAACTGGCGATGCGCCTGATCCGCCTGCTCCTGCGCCTCGATCGGCCGGTCGCGCGGATCCTGCACCGACACCGCCGAGGCGATGATCAGCACTTCCTTCAGCGCGTGATGATCGCGCGCGGCGAGAATCATGCGGCCGACGCGCGGATCGAGCGGCAGGCGCGCGAGTTCGCGGCCGAGCGGCGTGAGCGCGTTGTCGTCGTCGACGGCGCCGAGTTCGTTCAACAGTTGATAGCCGTCCGCGATCGCGCGTCCCGGCGGCGGCTCGATGAACGGAAAGGTTTCGATCGCCGTCAGATGCAGCGATTTCATCCGCAGAATGACCGCCGCCAGCGACGAGCGCAGGATTTCCGGATCGGTGAAGCGCGGCCGCGCCTGGAAATCCGCTTCGTCGTAAAGACGGATGCACACGCCGTCCGCGACGCGCCCGCAGCGGCCCGCGCGCTGGTTCGCCGCCGCCTGCGACACCGGCTCGATCTGCAACTGCTCGACCTTGTTGCGATACGAATAGCGCTTCACGCGCGCCATGCCGGTATCGACGACATAGCGGATGCCCGGCACCGTCAGCGACGTTTCCGCGACGTTGGTCGCCAGCACGATACGCCGCGCGTTCGACGGCCTGAACACGCGCTCCTGCTCCTGCGCGGAGAGACGCGCGAAGAGCGGCAGGATTTCCGTGTGCGGCGGGTGATGCTTGCGAAGCGCCTCGGCGGCGTCGCGAATCTCGCGCTCGCCGGGCAGGAACACGAGCACGTCGCCGGGGCCGACGCGGCACAGATCGTCGACGGCATCGACGATGGCTTCCATCAGATCGCGATCGGCCTTGCGATCGTTGCGCCTCGGCAGCGTGCCTTGCGCGTTCTTGATCGCCTCGCTTTCTTCCTCGATCGGCTGATAGCGCACTTCCACCGGATACAGCCGCCCGCTCACCTCGATCACGGGCGCGGGTTTGTCGTCGCGGCCGAAATGGCGCGCGAAGCGCTCGGCGTCGATGGTCGCGGACGTGACGATCAGCTTCAGATCCGGGCGCTTCGGTAGGATTTCCTTCAGATAGCCGAGCAGAAAGTCGATGTTGAGGCTGCGTTCGTGCGCCTCGTCGATGATGATCGTGTCGTAGGCCTTCAGCAGCGGATCGGTCTGCGTTTCCGCGAGCAGGATGCCGTCGGTCATCAGCTTGACCGACGCGCCCGGCGCGAGATTGTCCGTGAAGCGCACCTTGTAGCCGACCACTTCGCCGAACGGCGTGCCGAGTTCTTCCGCGATGCGCCTTCCGGTGGCCGAAGCCGCGATGCGGCGCGGCTGCGTATGGCCGATCAGCCCGCTGCCGCCCGCGCCGAGACCGCGTCCGAGCGCGAGGCAGATTTTCGGGAGCTGGGTGGTCTTGCCCGAGCCGGTTTCGCCGCTGACGATCACCACCTGATTCGCCGCGATCGCGCGCGCAATTTCCTCGCATCGGCCGGAAACCGGAAGCGCTTCGGGGAACGTGACTGGCGGAACGGGATTCGGCGTGACGATGCGTGGCGCGCGAGGCTGCCGTGGTTCGCGTGGTTCGCGTGGTTCGGCCGGGCGTTCGCTTCGCTGCTCGACGACAGGTCGCGGCGGTCGTGCGATATCCGGTTTGCGCGCTTCGGCAGGACTTTTTTGTGCAGCGCGCTCGACGCGCGGCGGACGATTCCCCTGCTCGCGCCGGGTGTCATCGCGTTTCGGGCGCGCTGGTGCAGCAGGCGGCGCGGGCGGCGGCGTCACATCGCGCGGTTTCGGCGCACGCTGAACGGATTGCGGCTCACTCGGTTGCGATCGAGGTTGAGTGGGCTTCGGCTGTGCAGCCGCCGCTGCGGCCGCTTTTCCGCCCGCAAACCGCCGCGCGGCGAGTTCCTTCTTGCTCAATCCCGCCGTTTCGCCGGACGCGCCCGCGCCCTCACCCGCCTGCGCGTCGCGCAGCAGATTTTCGCGCAGCTTTTGCAACTGCTCGCGCGTGTCGAGGGCTTGATCGGCGGATTGCGGCTTGCCCGGCTGGTTGGGGCGTGCGGGTCGGGAAACATTCGGCATAGCGTCGCATTATAATCCCGGGATGAATTCCCAAACCGACCTCACGATCGCCACGCAGGCGGCGTCGCAGCCCGCTGCGACAGAGCCCGAAGCGTCGAATCCCCACGCCCAGTTCGTCGACTGGATGCGCTCCGTCGCGCCCTATATTCACGCGTTCCGCAACAAGACCTTCGTCGTCGCGTTCGGCGGCGAGCTGGTGCAGGAAGGACGCCTGAATGCGCTCGTGCAGGACGTCGGCCTGCTGCACGCGATGGGCATCCACGTCGTGCTGGTGCACGGCTCGCGCCCGCAGCTCGACGAACAGTTGAGTCTGCACGGCGTCGAATCGTCGTTCTCGCACGGCCTGCGCATCACCGACGCCCGCGCGCTCGAATCCGCGAAGGAAGCCGCCGGCGAAGTGCGCCTCGATATCGAGGCCGCGATCAGCCAGGGCTTGCCGAACACACCGATGGCGCACGCGCACATCAGCGTCGTGTCGGGCAACTTCGTGACGGCGCGGCCGGTCGGCATTCTCGATGGCGTCGATTTTCAGCACACGGGCGTCGTGCGCAAGATCGACGGCGATTCCATCCGCCAGTCGCTCGCATCGAACAAGCTCGTGCTGCTGTCGTCGCTCGGCTTTTCGCCGACCGGCGAGGCGTTCAATCTCTCGATGGAAGATGTCGCCTCAGCCGCGGCCATCGCGTTGCGCGCCGACAAGATCATCTTCGTGACGGAAATTCCCGGCCTGGTGGATTC
Organism: Caballeronia pedi; assembly: GCF_001544915.2. Lineage (GTDB taxonomy): Bacteria > Pseudomonadota > Gammaproteobacteria > Burkholderiales > Burkholderiaceae > Caballeronia > Caballeronia pedi. Next base: position 63,599 of record NZ_FCOE02000010.1, read on the forward strand.
GGAAAACGAGCTTATCCGGGAACTGTCGCTCGACGACGCCTATCGCCTGCAGGAAAGCGGCGAGCTGCAGGGCGACACCGCGTTCTATCTGAAGCATACGGTGCGCGCGTGCCGTGGCGGCGTGGCGCGCGGCCACATCATTCCGTACCGGCTCGACGGCAGCGTGCTGCTCGAACTGTTCCTGCACGATGGCGTCGGCACGATGATCTCCTACGAGAACCTCGAAAGCCTGCGCGAAGCGACGCCGGACGACGTCGGCGGCATTCTCACGCTGATCGAGCCGCTCGAATCCGACGGCACGCTCGTGCGGCGCGGGCGTCACCAGATCGAACGCGATATCGACCATTTTTCGGTCATCGAGCACGATGGCGTGCTGTTCGGCTGCGCGGCGCTCTATCCGTACACGCAGGAGCGTATCGGCGAAATGGCGTGCCTGACGGTCGCGCCGGAAGCGCAAGGTTCGGGCGACGGCGAGCGCCTGCTCAAGCGCATCGAGCAGCGCGCCCGCGCACGCGGCCTCACGCGCATCTTCGTGCTGACGACGCGCACCGAGCACTGGTTCCTCAAGCGCGGCTTCGTGAAGGTGACCGTGGACGATCTGCCGGAGGATCGGCGGCGCCTGTACAACTGGCAGCGCAAGTCGCTCGTCCTGATGAAACAGTTTTGAACACGAATGAACGAAGCGCAGCACTGCGCTCAGCTACCCCGATACAGGAGAAACTCAAGATGGCCCGAATGGTTCAATGCGCGAAGCTCGGCAAGGAAGCCGAAGGACTGGATTTTCCGCCGCTGCCGGGCGAACTCGGCAAGCGCATCTACGAGACGGTCTCGAAGGAAGCCTGGCAAGGCTGGCTCAAGCAACAGACGATGCTGATCAACGAAAATCGCCTCAACATGGCCGATCCGCGCGCGCGCCAGTATCTGATCAAGCAGACCGAGAAGTATTTCTTCGGTGAAGGCGCCGATACCGCTTCCGGCTACGTGCCGCCGCAGAGCTGAAAACTGCGCTTGGTCGTACTGAAAAACCGGTCCACGCGGCCGGTTTTTTGTTGCCTGCGCGCGGGCAAAATGTTCCGAATGGACCATCAGATGAATCAGACAAGTGTCGGCGCAATCCTAAGCCGGGTAAGGGATCGAGCCGATTGCGCGGCCTCGCCAGAACAGGCCGGTTTGCAGATCGTCTGTCATCGTGTTATCATCTTCTCGTTATCAACAGCAATTCACCATCATTCACGCATTGAGTTCGTAACATTTTCATTCGAACGCAGCGCGGTAGTGACAGGATTCATACAAAGAGGCGCGTCGGTTCATTAGCTGGTTTTGCCAGACTCACGCCGGCCTTTTTCGTCTCAGGTTGTTTTTTCGCCGACGTCGCGGCCCCACCCGCGGCGAACTCCGGATTCCCGCCGAGTTCGCCGTCCGCACGTCAAATTCGTTTGTTTCATCCCGAGTGCAATTTCGCGACCCACCGCGAAGCACCGGCACCGCGTTTGCTTTTCTTTTCGGCATCTGCTTCATACAGCATGCCGCGCGGAGCCATTGGCGATCGTTTTCCGCTGTCTCGATACCAAGGCGGCGCCGTCGCGAAACTGCACTGTCCCGAAGCTCCGCGCGAGTTCTCGGGATCGAATACGGAGTTATTTCGAACTATGTCTTCTCTTCAAGAGGGCCTTTGGCGCACACAGGATTCATCGAGTCAGAAGTCCGATCTCACCCTCGACGACATCACCATCGTCGATCAGTCTTTGCTCAAACGCGCGGTCGGCGCCATGGCCATCGGTAACGCGATGGAATGGTTCGACTTCGGCGTGTACAGCTACATCGCCGTGACGCTCGGCAAGGTGTTCTTCCCGTCGAGCAGCCCCACCGCGCAGTTGCTGGCCACGTTCGGCACGTTCGCGGCCGCGTTCCTCGTGCGCCCGATCGGCGGCATGGTGTTCGGCCCGCTGGGCGACCGCATCGGCCGCAAGCGCGTGCTCGCGATGACGATGATCATGATGGCCGTCGGCACGTTCTGTATCGGCATCATTCCGAGCTATGAAACGATCGGCGTGATGGCGCCGGTGCTGCTGCTGGTCGCGCGTCTCGTGCAGGGCTTCTCGACGGGCGGCGAATACGGTGGTGCTGCGACCTTCATCGCCGAATTCTCGCCGGACAAGAAGCGCGGCTTCATGTCGAGCTTCCTCGAGTTCGGCACGCTCGTCGGCTACGTGCTCGGCGCGGGCGTGGTCGCGGTGCTGACAGCAACGCTCTCGGAAAGCGCGCTGCTGTCGTGGGGCTGGCGCATTCCGTTCATGGTCGCGGGTCCGCTCGGCCTGATCGGTCTGTATATCCGGATGAAGCTCGAAGAAACGCCTGCGTTCCAGCGCGAAGCCGAGAAGGCGGAAGCGGTGTCGCACGAAACGACCAGGGAGCAGTTCCGCGAGACGCTCATCCAGCAATGGAAGCCGCTGCTGCAATGCGTGGGCCTCGTGCTGATCTTCAACGTGACCGACTACATGGCGCTGTCGTATCTGCCGAGCTATCTGTCGGCGACGCTCAAGTTCAACGAGACGCACGGCCTGTTCATCGTGCTCGTCGTGATGGTGCTGATGATGCCGCTGACGCTCTTCGCCGGCCGTCTGTCCGATACGATTGGCCGCAAGCCGGTGATGCTCGCGGGTTGTGTCGGCCTGCTGGTGCTGTCGATCCCGGCGCTCTCGCTGATCCGCATGGGCACGATTCCGTCGATCTTCGCGGGCATGATGATTCTCGGCGCGCTGCTGTCGACGTTCACGGGCGTGATGCCGTCGTCGCTGCCGGCCCTCTTCCCGACGAAGATCCGCTACGGCGCGCTCGCGATCGGCTTCAACGTGTCGGTTTCGCTGTTCGGCGGTACTACGCCGCTCGTCACGGCATGGCTCGTCGACACGACCGGCAACCTGATGATGCCCGCGTACTATCTGATGGGCGCGTCGCTGATCGGTATCGTCTCGGTACTCGCGCTGCACGAGACGGCGAAGAAGCCGCTGAAGGGTTCGCCGCCGGCTGTGGCGTCGAAATCGGAAGCGCACGCGATTCTGCGCGGCCATCGCGAAGCCGCCGAAATGGACGATGCATTCCCGGAAGGCACGGTGCGCGCGTAAGCGTTCGGGCTGTCTGACGGCAAAAGGCCGGTGCGTGAGCGCCGGCCTTTTTTTATGTCACGAGCGCGACGATGCGCGCTTGCGGTTTTCCATTGTCGATGTCGAGCAGCGCGAGCGTGATTGGCAATCTGAAGCGGCGCGGCCCCGCGCTGCCGGGATTCACGAACAACACGTTGTCGCGTCGTTCGATGAGCGGCTTGTGAGAATGGCCCGTGACTACGACATCGATGCCGTCGAGTTGCATCGGTACATCGGCGATATCGTGGACGACGTGGAACGTCACGCCGCCGAGTTCGATGCGCGCATGTTCCGGCAAGTGCGCGACGCCCTCGCCGATGTCGTTGTTGCCGCGCACGACGGTGAGCGGCGCGAGTGGCGCAAGGGTATCGAGCACGTCGCGTTTGCAGATGTCGCCTGCGTGAATGATGTGCGAGACGCCACGCAACGCCACGAGCGCCTCGGGGCGCACGAGGTTGTGTGTGTCGGAGATGAGGCCGATGCGCATCATCGGATGTCCTTGCGCTGAACCAGTGCCGATGATTATGCGGGCGCGGTGAAATCCTGTCGAACGGACCGCGCATCGGCGCGCCGGCGCGGCTTTGGCGCGCTGCCGCGCAATGGTAGAATCGCGTCCGCCCTTGCCGGGGTGATGAAATTGGTAAACATAGCGGACTTAAAATCCGCCGCCTCACGGCTTGCCGGTTCGAGTCCGGTCCCCGGCACCAGCCATTACGTAATGCTTCGTCCGCGATGGGTCCGTAGCTATTGCCGGGAGGCCTCGCCCAGATGTTCGAGCACTTCACGCGATCGACGTCACCTCGGAAATAGAGGGCATGTCGAGGAACGCGCAGACGTTCCGCCCGCCCGCCGCTTCAGGTGCGTTCCGCGCCATCGTCGCCCTCCTTCTCGTCGCCGCCCTCTTTCCGGCGCACAGACGTGTATCGCAGCGCGAGGAAGCCGAGTCCGAAAGCCGTGTAGCCGATCCATTGCGGCACGTTCTGCGGAATCGCCGCCTTGAGCTCGACATCCATGTCCGCCCATGCCTGTGAAATGAGCGGCCCGGCGCCGACGAGAGCGGCGAATGCGGCGCCCGCTATCAACGTGCCGCGCTTGTGGAGCTGCCATCAGTTAACCGCGAGCGTCAGTTTCATGTGATACCGACATGCGGACTCCTTGTGCGCCGTGGCTGGACACAAAAAACCGCCCGTAGGCGGCTGGTGATTATTCTCGGGATGTCATCACGATCTGCAAGCCAAGCCGATTGGCGTGTGGGATTGCGCCTGGCGCGCAGCCGCCGAAGACGGCTTGCGTCTCATGTAAAATTGCGCAACCTTTTAACATGGCCTTCGCTTTGGCATATCGATGATGACATCAGCAAATTACGTCCGCAGCGATCGGGCTCATTACCTCGATAGTCTGCGAGGTTTCGCCGCCCTCTCAGTCATGCTTTCGCACCTGGTTGTTGTGGGATACAACCAATTGGGCTGGATCTGGACAGCAACAATATATTTGCCGGTTCGGATTGCCATTGCCGGACATCAAGCCGTCATTCTCTTCTTCGTTCTCAGTGGATTCGCGTTGACCAGAATGATTGGCGGGATGCGCTCTTACGCATACCCACGTTATTTGGCCGCGCGCGTTGCCAGGCTGTACCCTCCATATGCTGCGTCAATTGTTCTCGCCGCGTCCGTGTACTTCTGCTTGGAAAAGCTTGGCTTCGACTGGAAGGACGGCTGGATGTACACCGTTCACCCTCATATCAACAAAGAGATCATTGCTGATCATGCGCTCTTGGTGGGACCACTCAATGCCCGCGACATAAGTCCTGTGATTTGGTCCATCGCGATGGAAATGCGTATATCCATCGCATTCCCGATTATTCTTTATCTCGTCCGCCGATTTGGAGGATATGCAGTTCTAGGGATGATGATATGCTCACTCGCTATTGGCCCTCTGATCCCTTGGGCTGATGCCCATTACCGCTCATACGTTTCTCAGACGATGCTGACGGTGCATTATGCGACATTCTTCTTTATCGGCTGCTGGCTTTCGTTCAACGTAGATAATCTCCGCGCACGCATACCGTCTAAATATCTTGTCGTGGCGTGGTGCATCGCACTTGGGCTCTACGCGTATCCGTTTTTTGGCGAATGGAAAATCATCGCCAGAGTATGTGGAGACGTGGCCGTAGGCGTTGGAGCCGCTCTACTCATTACTTTGTGTAGCACCGTAAAAGACAACAGCTTCCTCAGACTCGGCGGGTGGCTAGGGAAGTATTCATACAGCCTCTATCTGAATCACATACTCGTCATGTTCACGGCCATCATCGTGTTGTACCGATCGGCGGGGGCAGTCGTGGTCTGGTGCGTGACGATTCCCGCGGCTCTTCTGGTGGCGGTACTGATGCACAAGCTATTCGAATGGCCTTCGGTTTTGCTTGGCCGAAAGATCCTTCGCGGCTTCTCATCGAGCCATACCGTCACGAAGCAATTAGATGCATGAGCAGTGTGCGATTGAGAGGCAAGCCTATCTGCCGGTTCTGCTCGGGCGGCAAGCCTAAAAGCGGCGGTCGATTGGGCTTGGAGGTCCTCGATTTCTGGTCGATCATCGCGAAACCTGCTCATTGTTGAATTGATGCTCCAGGCGCGGGTGGATTCAAGAGGTGGCCTCGCAAATAAACAAGCCACCCGAAGGTGGCTTGCATTTGGCATTGTCAGACGTCGAGTTCAACCAGTGGGGCTCGATCTCTACCGCGCAACGATGCTCGACACGCCGCTCCGAATTTTGCCGACGACGTAGCGGTCGATCAGCAATGGAACGGAAATTCCGAAAATGACATAAAGCGGCCATGTCTTCTCCGTATGCCATTGGAAATACTGCCCGGCGACATCGCTGGGCTTCAACACACCCAACCCGCACAACACGAGATTGAGGACAAAGAATCCGAACAGTTGATGGAGAACAATCGGCAGCCCTTTCTCTCCAATAAAAGCCAGTACTCTGGCACCACGATGGGCTGCGATCATCTGCGATATGCCGAAGAAGAAGGCGATACCAGTCAGGCTCGTCACGATCGGCAATATCGGATGTTCGAACTTCATCACCTGCATCCAGAAATCGAGGACGATCCCTGTTGCCCAAAGTTGCTGCTGCACCGCGTACAACACGAAGAGCGAAAGGACACTTGCTGCATATCGTTGGAGCCGATATTTTTCCGTCAAAAAACCAAGGTAGTAGAAGAAGGCTGCAAATGCGACGTGCAATCCTGCAATCTTGGTCAGCGATACCGCATTGCCGCTATACATATCGCGCGACAGCAAGAGAGCCGCGATCGAAAGCGAAAGATACAACGTGAAGAACGACGCCTCTATCAACAAAGATCGACAACCAGCATTACTTGATGCCAACCTATAGATTCTGGTGTGCACCGCCCCGAAGTACACTCGAACGAAAAACAGGTTCGGGATGAACCAATAAGGCGACGTAAACGGATATGGCCCGGACGTGCTGAATTGCGGGAGAAGGAGATTTGACAGCGTTATCTCGCGATCAAATGCGACAAACCCACAGGCCGCCAGCAACTTGCACAGAACGGCGTACACCAGAATGCACGCCGTGGTGGGGACCAAAAAAGTCCTGACGTGCGAAACAGCTGATCGAACACCCTCGACCGTCCCCTCTCGAAAAAAAAGACCGGACAAACTGAATTATATCTGTCACATCAAAACCTTCATTCTGCGCTGCCATCGCTGATAAGCGAACTAACATCGAACGGCTCAGAAAGACCCTTCTGAGACGCCACATCTCGGTGCTCCTCAGAAATCGTAGCTATCCAGCGAGATCGTGAATGCCGGCGTACCAGTTCCATTACTCGACTTGTAGAAGAGCCGCTGCGGTGTGTCGGTGAGGAGGCGCTTGAACGGAGCTACTTGCGACTGGCCTGCGCCGACATTCGCAGCCATGAAAAGCAGCCGTTGATCCTGCCTGGATGAATCCGTCGACGACTCTTGCGTTCATCGGAACGATCAGCGCATTTACGATGCGTCGGGCTGGCATTCACGACGGCGGACGAGGTGAGTACGTTCGACGCGGCGAATGATACGTTTCGGTCGGTCTGGAAGACCGGAGCGAACTGCGAACTTGCATTGGTCGGGACAACCGGGACGAGCGCAGGCGCCAAGCTGGATCAAGATCGAGCGAAAGCAATTGCGAGGGAGACTGCATCTGCTCTGTCGGCCATGCTGGCCTTACGCCGCGCCCCGTGAACCCTCAATCATTCAACGGCATTCCGGCGACGAGCGCCACCCCATTCGCCACCTGTGTGCCAACAGCATCCGCGACTTCCTGAATGCTCCGATACCCCGTCGGCATCCAGTAAAGCCACGTGTCCTCCTGAATGTCGAAGCTGGCGTCACCGACCGTGACCGTGCCTGACACCCACTCCGCGCCATCGAGGAAATTGAACGCGATGCGCGCCGTGTCCGACTTCGAGCGCACGCTGGTAATGCGGATCGTGACCGGAACGCCGTTCGGATCGAATCGAAGCCCGAGATGAGCCGCGCGCATCGCGAACGCCGACATCATCGCGCTGCGAACCCACGGCGTGAGGAGCACACCGTCGCTGTCGATCCTCGGGCTCTGGATTCCGTTGGCGATCTGCTGCCTGGTCTGAACGCTACCCGTGCGCGGCGTTTCGATGTCCGGCACTGTCGTCAGGCATCCGGAGAGGAACAGGGACAACGCGATGGCGGCTGCAAAGCATCTGAGTGACATTCGTAGTTCTAGTTTTCGGTAAAGGATTGGGTCGCCGGGATAACGGCCCGCTTTCCGAAAACTTGAGCGCCCCCTCACACCGCATTCAACAACCTCTCCGCGTCCCTCACCGCATCGAACAGCGCCTCGATCGCCGTATCGCGGTCGAGCAGGCACACGTGCTCCACATCGAACGGCAGCGCCTCCACGTCGATGAACCGCACCGTCCCGCTGAAGCACTCGCGTGCGCGCCCCCTGCGCACGGAAGCGATGAAATGGGGCGTGACGTAAAGGGCAACTGGCGTCATTTCAACCTCTGCGATGGTCCGGTCGATGAGCCAGAGTCTAGCCACACGCATCGCCGCCCGGCACCCGCCTGACGCGGGGAGCGTCCCCCTCTTTCGCGGCCCCCGCCGCTACACCGAATGCCCCAGCACGCGCGCGACGTAATGCCGTCCCCAAGCCTCGCCGTGGGCGATCGCCTCAGCGACTGTCTCGAACGGGCCGTGGTCGCCCGTCATTTCGCCGGAGTCGCTCGCGAGCGAGGAGCCGTGCACCGGCTGCCGGTCGAGACGCGTCACGCGTACGCGGATCGCGTATCCCTCCGACGGGGCCGCTTCCTCGTCGCCGTCGGCTTCGAGCGGCCTCGGCACCGCCTGCATGGCAAGCAGGTAATCGCCTACTTCGATGTCCTTCTGCATGACGGTCGTCTCCATCGGTCAGGAACGCACGGGTCGTTCGACAGTGCCGATTGTGCTACCGCATCGCGCGACAAAACAAGCCATCGGGGTCGCGCCGCGATGCACTACAGTGATACACGGCCACGCATGTTATAAAGCTTCGCCCGACCTTCATCACGCTCCGATATGCCTCGCGGCATCGGGCATCGACCGAATTCATCGATGAAACATCGAAACCGCCCTCTGCTGGCCGTCCTGATCTCGCTTTCGTTCGCCGCCGTCTCCGGCTGCACGTCCTATTACAAGAACGTCGAGGCCTGCAAGGACAAGACGCGCGCCGACTATCCCGACGCCGCCAGCGCGCCTTTGAAAATCACCGGCTCCGGCGCGAGTTATCATGGTTCACGGGTGGTCGTGCACGGCACGATCCAGACCGCGCCGACGCCGCCCGCCACCAAGCCGGTGCTGGTTTCCGCAGCCGCCGAATGCACGTTCAGCGAGACATCGATGACGAACTTCCAGTGGCTCGTGCCCGCGAAGCTCGCGCCGAAACCGCCGGCAGCCGCATCCGACGACTGAACCGAACCACCCGCCCGCGACGAGGAGACGCACGCACATGCTGCTCGCCCAGATCAGCGATCTGCACATCACGCCGCCGGGCACGCTCGCTTACGGCCGCGTCGATACGGCCGCCTTCCTCGCCCGCGCGATCGACGCGCTCAATGCGCTCGACCCGCGTCCCGACGCCGTGCTCATCACGGGCGATCTCGTCGATGCGGGCGGTATCGACGAATACCGGCATCTGCGCACGCTGCTCCACCGGCTCGCGATGCCGTGGCGCGTGCTCGTCGGCAATCACGACGATCGCGCGCATTTGCGCACGGTCTTCGACGACCGCCCGGAGCTCGCCACCGGCGACGCCTTCGTCCAGTACGCATTCGACGTGGCCGACGTCCGCGTGATCGCGCTCGATACGCTCGATCCCGGCTCGGGCGCGGGCCGCCTGTGCGCGACCCGCCTTGCCTGGCTCGAAGCGCAACTCGACGCGAGCCGCGAGCGGCCCGTCGTGATCGCGATGCATCATCCGCCGGTCGCGTGCGGCATCGGCTTCATGGACGACATCCGCCTCGCGCCCGACGACAGCCGCGCGCTCGATGCACTCGTGCGGCGCCATCCGAACGTCGAGCGCATCGTGTGCGGTCACGTGCATCGGGCGATCAGCGTGCGCTTCGGCGGCACGGTGGTGTGGTGCGCGCCGTCGACCGCGCATCAGGTTGCGCTGCAACTGAAGCCCGACGGCCCCGAGGCCTTCGTCATGGAGCCGCCCGCGTTCGGGCTGCACCTGTGGCGCGCCGATTCCGGCCTCGTCACGCATTGCATGAGCGTCGATCAGGGCGGCGGACCGCAGCCTTTCTGAGTATGATCGGCGGCTGACCGTCAACGTCTCCGCTCCCATGCCCGCTGCGCCGCAACCGCATCCGCCGGAACGCCATCCGCACTATTCCCGCGCCACGCTGTGGCTGCTCGCGACCATCGCGGGCGTTTCGGTGGCGAACATCTATTTCAATCAGCCGCTGCTCGACGACTTCCGCGCAAGCTTTCCCGGCAGCGCGTGGCTGATCGGCGCCGTGCCCGCGTCGACGCAACTCGGCTACGCGCTCGGCATGCTCGTGCTCGCGCCGCTCGGCGACCGCTTCGACCGGCGTCTGCTGATCCTGCTGCAACTGGCGGCGCTCGGCGCATCGCTCGTCGTCGCGGCTGCCGCGCCAACGCTCGCGGTGCTGATCGCGGCGAGCCTCGCGATCGGCATCGTGTCGACGATCGCGCAGCAGGCCGTGCCCTTCGCCGCCGAGCTCGCGCCCGCTTCCGAACGCGGCCACGCCGTCGGCACGGTGATGAGCGGGCTGTTGCTCGGCATTCTGCTCGCGCGCACGGTGTCCGGCTTCGTCGCGCAGTATTTCGGCTGGCGCGCGGTGTTCGGCGCGTCCGTGTTCGCGACCGTCGCGCTGGCGGTCGTGGTGATCGCGCGGCTGCCGAAAAGCCGGCCGACTGCGACGCTTCCCTACGGCAAGCTGCTCGTCTCGCTGTGGCATCTAGCGGCGGAAAGCGCGGCGCTGCGCGAAGCATCGCTGACTGGCGGCGCGCTCTTCGCCGCGTTCAGCATTTTCTGGTCGGTGCTCACGCTGCTGCTCGCGGGCGAGCCGTTTCACATGGGACCGCAGGCCGCGGGGCTGTTCGGCATCGTCGGCGCGGCAGGCGCGCTCGCGGCGCCGCTCGCGGGCAAATCCGCCGACAAGCGCGGGCCGCGTGCGGTCATTTCGCTGTGCATCGGGTTGGTCGCGGTGTCGTTCGTGGTGTTCGCGTTGTCCGCGCGGAGTATCCCCGGGCTGGTCGTCGGCGTGATCGTGCTCGATATCGGCGTGCAGGCCGCGCAGATCTCGAACCAGTCGCGCATCTACGCGCTCAAGCCGGAGGCGCGCAGCCGCGTGAACACGGTCTATATGGTCGCGTATTTCATCGGCGGATCAGTGGGTTCGGCGCTCGCGTCGCTCGCATGGCACGCGATGGGCTGGACGGGCGTCTGTCTCGCCGGCCTCGCGGCGACGGCGCTCGCCGGCTTCAGCCACTGGCGCGGACGCGCGCGCGCTCAGACGCGTTCGCGCGCGTAGTCGTGCAGCGCGTCGAGCACGCGGTCGAATTCGAGCGACTTGTCGAAGAAATGGCGCACGCCATATTGCAGGCACCGCTCGCGATAGGCCGGTAGCGCGTGATTGGTCAGCACCGCGACGAACGCGCCACGCGCTCGCGCCTCGCCGCTCGCCCCGAGCCACGCGAGCACGTCGATGCCCGAGCCGCGCTTCAGTTGCAGATCGACGATCACCGCGTCGAACGACTGCGCCGCGAGTAGCGCGATGGCGTCGGCGGGGTTATCGGCGAAAGCGGTCACGCGCCACGGCCCGAGCGCGTCGATCGCCTCGGTCAGGCTGCGACGGATCAGCGGCGAATCCTCGATCAGCAACACCGCGAGCGGCGCGCGCGGCGTCCGCTCGTGTCCTGCCCGGTCGTCGGTGTCGATGTGATTGCCCACGTCGGGCGCCCTCCGTGTGCCGCGCCGCTATTCGATCAGGCCATTCTTGATCGCGTAATACGTGAGGTCGGCGTTGTTGGCGAGCCGCATCTTTTCCAGCACGCGCGCCCGATAGGTGCTCACCGTCTTCACCGATAGATGCAGTTCCTGCGCGATTTCCGTCGGAATCTGGCCGCCCGCGAGCTTGCAGAAGATCTGAAACTCGCGCTCCGACAGCATTTCGTGAGGCCGCTCGGCGGCGGGTTTGTCGAGCTTGTCGGCGAGCGCGTCCGCGATGAATTCCGACAGATACCGATGCCCGCGCGCCACCGTGCGGATCGCCCGCACGATTTCTTCGGGCGCGGCGTCCTTGTTCAGATAGCCGTTCGCGCCGGCCTTCAGCAGGTTGATCGCGTACTGGCTCTCCGGAAAGCCCGAAAGCATCAGCACGCCCTGCTCCGGCCGGATCTGCTTGATCACGCGCAACGTGTCGACGCCGTTCTTGTCCGGCATGGCGATGTCGAGCAACACCACGTCGAACGCCTGCTCGCGCACGCGCGCAATCGCCTCGTCGCCGGTGGCGGCTTCGGCGGCGACTTCCATGTCAGGCTCGTCCGCGACGAACTGGCGGAAACCGCTGCGCACGATCGCGTGGTCGTCGGCTATCAGGACTCGAATCATTCGCGTCGTCCGCAAGGCCGGACGCTCTTGTAATAGTTGATCGGCCATGTCATGGAGTGCGCCGGGCACGCACTGCGCGCGCCCGGCGGCATCGCCCTTATCCGTTGCGGCCTTCCAGCAGGTCCGCCATGTCGTCGGCGTGTTCTTCCTCGACGGCGAGAATGTCCTCGAAGATGCGCCGCGTCGTGACGTCCTTGTCGCCGAGATAGCGAATGATCTCGCGATACGTATCGATCGCGATGCGCTCGGCAATCAGGTTCTCGCGGATCATGTCGATCAGATCCTTGCCTTCGCTGTACTCCGAATGCGAGCGCGACGAGAGGCCGTCCGGCGCGAAATTCGGCGCGCCGCCGAGCTGCACGATGCGCTCGGCGAGCGTATCGGCGTGTTCCTGTTCCTCGTTCGCGTGCTCCAGGAATTCCTGCGCGACGGCTTCCGAATGGATGCCCTTCGCCATGAAGTAGTGGCGCTTGTACCGCAGCGTGCAGACGATTTCGGTGGCGAGCGAGTCGTTGAGCAGCTTCAGCACGGTCTCGCGATCGGCGCCGTAACCTGTCGTCACCGCGCCTTCGTCCATGTGCTGCCGCGCATCGGCGCGAATCTTTTCGACATCGAGGACAAAAGCGTCCGTGGACTGGCTCGGCGCAGCTTTTACAGCAGACGATTTGGACATTTGGTTCGCTCCTCTGTGATGGGGTGTGACATGACTGTTCGCTGGCGCGGGTCCGCATAGAACCCCGCTATCCAATCAGAGACTCCGATGCATGCGCCATGCCTGATCCCTTCAAAAAGCCGCACGACGGTCGTAAAACCCGCGCGCGGCTTGGTGGCTCATGGCTTTCGCCCGAATGAGGGCATCACGTTCGGAACACGCCGAGCAGCAAGGTGACCACGAACACGACGAGAAAAATATAGAAAAGGATCTTCGCGATTTCCGCCGCGCCGGCCGCGATGCCCGTGAAGCCGAACACGGCCGCGATGATGGCGATGACGAAGAAGACAACGGCGTAATGAAGCATGTGACCTCCTCTAATCGATGGCTTTTTTCGTGATGACGAAGCCGAGCACCAGGAACACGGCGCACAGGATCAGGAACAGCACGAACAGGAATTTCGCGATGGCCGCGGCTCCGGCGGCGACGCCCGTGAAACCCAGCACGCCCGCGATCACGGCCACGATCGCGAAAAACAATGCCCACTTCAGCATGATCGTTCCCCGTAAGAATGGATGACGGAACCATCCTAGCGATGCGTCTGGCGGCGCGCATCCGGGCAGGCTCCTTTTTTGCTGTGGGAATCCACCGACACTCGCTTTCAAATCGGCTACCCGACACCATGAGCCACGTACCGCGCGCCGCGATACCGACGATCCTGCCCGACGAAGCATCGTCCTTCGCCGCCGACGAACCCGCCATGCCGAAAACGCCCACGCCGCCCGCGCCGGCCGGAATCGCGCGACGCGCGGCGCGTTTCAACGAGTGGATGCGCCGCTACAGCTGGGCCGTCGCAATGACGGTGGCGATCGTCATCACGGTGGGCGGCCTCGTCATTCTGGAATCGGGGCGCATGCGGATCGCGTCGGAATACGAAACCGCGCTCGACGCCAAGGGCGCAACCGCCCAGTTGTCGACGCTCGCCGCCGATATCGCCACGCTCACCGCCGACGAACGCGGCTTCGCGCTGAAGCCGGACGGCGCGTATCAGGCGCATTTCAGGGAGACAACCGGACGCGTGCGGCGCACGCTGGCGTCGCTCGATGCGTATTACCGGCGCATCGGCGACGACACCGCGCTCGCGAGTTTCGCGCAGATCCGCGCCGCCGACGACGATGAAATCGCGCAAGGCACCGTGCGCCTCGAAGAAGCGCCGGACGATGCCGCCGCACGCGTGAAATCGCTCGCGCTGCCGCCGCCCGACACCAGCGCGACGCTCGATGCGGCGTTGTCACTGTTGCGCCTGAACGAGGAACAGCGCGCGCAACACGCGCTCGACGCGAGCCGCGCCGATCAGCGCATCTCCACGCTCTGCGTCGGCGCGTTGTGCGCGCTCAATATCGTGTTGTTCATCCTGCTGTTCCGCAATCTCGGCATCCAGCTCGACAAACAGGCTCGCGTGCAGAAGGCGCTCATCACGCAGCAGGAAGAACTCGATCAGCTCGTGTTCGCGCGCACGCGCCAGCTCGAAGCGCTCGCGTGGCATTTGCAATCGGTCAGTGAAAACGAGAAGACGGAGCTCGCGCGCGAACTGCACGACGAACTCGGCTCGATTCTCACCGCGAGCAAGATGGACGTCGCGTGGGTGCGCGGCAAGCTGAAAGACACCGAACCCGCGATGGCCGAAAAGCTCGCGCGCGCCCTCGGCAATCTCGATCAGGGCATTGCGTTGAAGCGCCGCATCATCGAGGACATGCGCCCGACCGTGCTCGCCAACTTCGGCCTCGTGACCGCGCTGCGCTCGCTCGCCGATGAAGCCGCGCAGCGCAACGGCTGGAGCGTGGAATCCGATCTGCCGGGCGAGGACGTGAAGCTCGGCGAGGCGATCGAGATCGCGCTCTTTCGCGTCGCGCAGGAGACGCTCACGAACGCGGCGAAATACGCGCATGCGAGCCGCATCCGCATTGCGCTCGATATCGATGAAGAGAACGTGTCGCTCTCGATCACCGATGACGGCATCGGCATCCGGCCACAGGATCTGAAGCGCACGCAGACGCATGGGCTCGTCGGCATGCGGCAGCGTGTGTCGGCGCGCGGCGGGCGCTTCGAGATCGAGCGCGCATCGCCGCACGGTACGGCGATCAGCGTGTCGATGCCGCGCGAACGCAGTGTCGATGCGCCGCTCGCCGCGTAGGACGATGCCGACACCAAGAACGGACGCCGCCGACAGGAAAATCGCATGCGTGCCTACAGCGTGGCGTGGTCCGCTTTTTTTATGATTGTTCACATCGGTAAGGCGGGCGACGACAAGGCGCCTGTCACCACAGACACGATGCGCGGACCTATTCCTGTCACGCATTTCAACTCCAAGGGGATAAACATGACTCGACTCATCGCTCTACTGCTGATTGCAGGCACGGCGGCTCTCGCGGGCTGCAACACTGTCTCGGGTGCGGGCCAGGATATTTCGAAGGGCGGTCAGGCCATCTCGAATTCCGCCGAGGAGCACAAGTAAGCGGCTGCTCAGGCTCAGGCGTTCCTTAGTGTTGATGTAGTGCCCTGTCTTCCCGCCACGTTCGCGTGGCGGGAATTTTTTTGTTCATCGCCATCTTGCGCGACGGGCAAAAAAAAACCCGGCCGATGGGCGCGGCCGGGTTTGCTTGCTCAGGCGTGAAGCGTCATTGCGTGTCGGGCAATTCGAGCGCCGGTTGCTGCGTGTTGCCGCCCTGCGCGACCAGCACGCGAATCTTCTCCGGCACCAGTTGCGAGAGCGCATTCCCCGAAGGCAGCGTCGTCACGAGCCAGTCCGCGTTCTTGGCGAGATCGAACGAGGCCGATGTGTAGACGGGCGTCTTCGAACCCGGCAGCGTCGCGATCAGCTGATACGTGCCGCCTGAGACGTAGAGGGAATCCTGCGTCGTCGCGGGGACGGCGTTCTTGTAGGCGACGCCCGCCATCGTCGGGCTGACGTTGGCGACGTTCGTGCCCGGCGCGACCAGATAGATATCGAGGTTCGGCGCATTCGTCGACGCGTTGAAGGCGCGCACCCGCGCACTGCTCGACAGAAGTCCCTTGTCGAACGGATCGTCGATCACCGCGATCGACGGCAGGAAGCCCGCGTCCGGCAGTGCGATCACCGTGTACTCATGCCCCTTTGCCGCGTTCGAGATGCTCGTGTCGGTGGCGAGTTGCGTCGTCGTGTTCACGGCCGCGTAGGAGAAGTTGTGCTGGCCGGTGTCGATGTTCGCGAAGTTGGTCACCGTCTTGTAGGCGAGATTCGGCTGCAGGACCTTGCTGTTGTCGTAGAAGTCGACGTTCGGGCCGCTCGGGATCGCGTGAATGAAATGGACCTGCGCCTGGGTGACGCCGATTTCCTTGCCGACGTCGTCGGAGCTTCCGCCGCAAGCGGAGAGCAAAGCGGCGACGGCGGCAAGCGCGGCAGCGGTGCGGATGAGCTTCATGGTGACACCTTCCTTTGTTTTGATCGACACCTCGTTATCCGGGGTCCGGACGCCTGGACGTCCTCGGTACTTCGCGCCTGGTTCGCCGGCCCCGGTTCTTTTCCCTTCCTTGCCCGATCGAACGACGCAGCAGCGCCATCGATACGAGTGCCTGCCTTGAGCAATGGATATGCCCCGATGCGGTGTGCGGAAGTGGCACGTGTCCACTCAAGCCTTGCTGGACAAGGCTTGGCGATTCATTAGAGGAATTATTCGAGAGGTGGAAAGCGAGTACGGCTGAGCCGCCTCGATCGATGCAGGCGGCCCCTTTGTGGAAGCGTTTCTTACAAGGCAGGCGCGCTCAGACGAGCCCCCGCCTCCGATAATCAAACCAGAACGAAAGCCCGACCGAAAGCAGAATCACGACCGTCGCGATGACGGTCCACTGCGTAATGATTTCCCCAAGGAGCACCGCTCCCAGCATGACGGCGACGACCGGATTCACATAAAGGCAACTCGTCGCGACGATCGTGCTCGTGTTCCGAATCAGAAAGTTATAAGCGACATACGCCGCCATCGACCCGATCACCACGAGATACACGAACGAAAACCCCGCGCCGACGCTCACCTGCGTGAGCCGCTCGCCCGCCGCCAGCGCGATGCCCGTCGCGATCAAACCGCCGAGCCCGATCTGCAACGCCGTCGACATCAACAGATCGGACGGTTGCGGCAAACGGCTCGCCAGATGCGCGCCGCCTGCCCAGAAGATCGCCGCGCACAGAATCGCCAGCGTGCCGACCGTGGAACTCGGCGACGGATCGCCATGATTGAGCAGCACGATGCCGATCAACCCCAACGCCACCGCGAACCACTCGCCCTTCGCGACATCGCGCCCGCTCAGCGCCGTGAAGATCGTCGCGAAGAGCGGCACAGTGGCCACCATCACCGCGGCCGTGCCGGTTCCCACCGTGCGCATGCCGTAGGCCATCATCCCGCTCGACAAGCCTTCCAGCAAAGTCCCGACGATCGCCGCATTGCGCACTTCCCGCGCGCTCGGCCACACCGCCTTGCGATGCAAGGCGATCACGAACAGCCCGACGCCCGCGCACAGATTACGCAAACCGCCGAGCATGAGCGGCGGAAACGACTCGAGCGACAGATGGATCCCGAGATACGTCGAGCCCCACACGAGATAGACGACGGCCAACGCAAGCGCGACCTGCCCCTTGAAGGAGCGCGGTGCACGAAACGGAAAACGGTCGGGGAAGCTGAACGGCAGACGCGGCGGCGGCAGAGCGGACATGCATTACTCCGCAACGGCTGCGCGCCGGACGATAACGGACAAAACCAGACTGAACGGCATGGCGGAACGAAGAAGTGCGAGTGCGCGAGGAGAGACCGCGCGATCCCCGGGAAAACCCGGAATCCGCGGCGCTCGACATTATGCAGTAAGCACGGAACGCGGTCGCACATCTTTACGAATGGTTGCCAAGACGCCACGCCCCGGTGTAACGTGTCGGCTGCTAACGCGGGGGTCCTGCGTTGCACATCGCGATTTCAATCGGCTTCATCGGTCTGAATCGCTTCGTGCGGCGTGGGTGAGAAATACCCTTTGAACCTGATCTGGATAATGCCAGCGCAGGGAAGCGTTCGGGTTCCAAGGTCCGCAGCATCCGCACCGCTTCTACCGAACCCGTACCTTTCCATCTCGTTCCTCCCTGTTTAGCTCCTGAATCAGCCGAGCTCGACGGCGTTCGCCCGCGTCGCGCCCGGATAAAACCGTCCCACACAGGAGAGACAGCACATGAATGCCAACCCCAAGTTCCTGTCAGAGAACGCCGTCGTCGATGCCGCCGCCATCGCGCCGCTGCCGAACTCGCGCAAGGTCTATGTCGAAGGCTCGACGCCCGACATCCGCGTGCCGATGCGCGAAATCACGCAATCCGACACCCCCGACGGCTTCGGCGCCGAAAAGAATCCGCCCGTCTACGTGTACGACACGTCCGGCCCATACACGGACCCGGACGCGAACATCGACATCCGCTCCGGCCTGGCAGCGCTGCGCGGCAAGTGGATCGAAGCGCGCGGCGACACGGAAGAACTGAGCGGCTTGTCGAGCGAATTCGGCCGCGAACGCGCCGCCGATCCGAAGACGGCCGAATTGCGCTTTCCGGATCTGCATCGTCATCCGCGCCGCGCGATTCCCGGCAAGAACGTCTCGCAGATGCACTACGCGCGGCAAGGCATCATCACGCCGGAGATGGAGTACATCGCGATCCGCGAGAACCAGCAGCGCGCGGAATATCTCGAAAGCCTGAAGAAAAGCGGCCCGAACGGCGAAAAGCTCGCCGCGATGATGGGCCGCCAGCATTCCGGCCAGGCGTTCGGCGCGGCGGCGTTCGGCAAGGACGCGGCGAAGGAAATCACGCCCGAATTCGTGCGCGAGGAAGTGGCGCGCGGCCGCGCGATCATTCCCGCGAACATCAATCACCCGGAAAGCGAGCCGATGATCATCGGCCGCAACTTCCTCGTGAAGATCAACGCGAACATCGGCAATTCGGCGGTGACCTCCTCCATCGGCGAGGAAGTCGACAAGATGACCTGGGCGATCCGCTGGGGCGGCGACACGGTGATGGATCTGTCGACCGGCAAGCATATTCACGAAACGCGCGAGTGGATCATCCGCAATTCGCCGGTGCCGATCGGCACGGTGCCGATCTATCAGGCACTCGAAAAGGTCAACGGCAAGGCAGAAGACCTGACGTGGGAAATCTTCCGCGACACGCTCATCGAGCAGGCGGAACAAGGCGTCGACTACTTCACGATCCACGCCGGCGTGCGCCTGCAATACGTGCCGCTGACCGCCAACCGGATGACCGGCATTGTGTCGCGCGGCGGCTCGATCATGGCGAAGTGGTGCCTCGCGCATCACAAGGAAAGCTTCATCTACGAGCACTTCGAAGACATCTGCGAAATCATGAAGCAATACGATGTCTCGTTCTCGCTCGGCGATGGCCTGCGCCCCGGCTCCATCTACGACGCCAACGACGAAGCGCAGCTCGGCGAGCTGAAGACGCTCGGCGAACTCACGCAGATCGCGTGGAAGCACGACGTGCAGGTGATGATCGAAGGCCCCGGCCACGTGCCGATGCAGCTCATCAAGGAGAACATGGACCTGCAACTGGAATGGTGCGACGAGGCGCCCTTCTACACGCTCGGGCCGCTGACGACGGATATCGCGCCGGGTTATGACCACATCACGTCGGGCATCGGCGCGGCGATGATCGGCTGGTTCGGCACCGCGATGCTCTGCTACGTCACGCCGAAGGAACACCTCGGCCTGCCGAACAAGGACGACGTGAAAGTAGGCATCATCACCTACAAGCTCGCGGCGCACGCAGCCGATCTGGCGAAAGGCCATCCGGGCGCGCAGGTGCGCGACAACGCGCTCTCGAAGGCGCGCTTCGAATTCCGCTGGGAAGACCAGTTCAACCTCGGCCTCGATCCGGACAAGGCGCGTGAGTTCCACGACGAAACCCTGCCGAAGGATTCGGCGAAGGTCGCGCACTTCTGCTCGATGTGCGGCCCGCACTTCTGCTCGATGAAGATCACGCAGGACGTGCGCGATTTCGCGGCGAAGCAGGGCCTGAGCGAAAACGAGGCGCTCGCCAAGGGCATGGAGACGAAGGCGATCGAGTTCGTGAAGAAGGGCTCGGAGATCTACCAGCCGACCTGATGCTTCCGGATGGCTGACAACGGCCTGTCGCACGGTGCGTGCGGCAGGCCGTTTTTTCATGCGCGTCGGGCGCGAAGCCTTATCGGGCCTCGATGAGCGATTCATCGGACGATTCAGGCATTTTTCCTGCTGAGAAACGAACGAACCGGCGAAAACGTCGTGACGAACCGTAGCCGATTCACTTCATCATCGAATTGGAGAGTCGACATGAAAACCATCAAACAGATCGGCGCCGCCGCAATGGTCGTTGCGTTTCTCGGAGGACTGACCGCTTGCGGCGACATGAGCACGCGTCAACGGGATACCGCCATCGGCGCGGGCGTGGGCGCGGCGGGCGGCGCGGTGATCGGCGGCAGCGCGCTTTCGACGCTGGGCGGCGCGGCTGTCGGCGGGGTGATCGGCAATCAGGTCGGCAAGTAGCGGGACCGGAATTCGGGCGGCGAAGCACGCTGGCTTCGCCGCAATTTCGCCGCCTTGTTTCATTTCTGATACATAAAGTCGCGCCGTAATGCTTTGTCACACTACGCGCAACGATTGACGACATCGTTCGACTAAGCTGCTTCTTAACGGACCCGTTTTCCCCTCATCCGATTCAAGAGTTCGGCAAGCCGTATCGCCAGGAGCAGTACCATGATTTCCGCTCGCAGCATTCCCGGACCTGGAACGGCAGCCGTGGCGCTCGCCGTCGGGCTCATCGTCAGCGGGTGCTATTACCCTTACGGCTATCCGGCTTATCCACCTTATCCCGTCGTCGGCACGGCTTATACCCAGCGGGAATTCACGGTGCCCGCGCAGGGGGCGTCCGGCGGCGCTGCAGCAACTTACACAAGCAGCGCAACGCTCCCGCCGCAATATGAGTACGCGGTCGGTTCGCCGTATTCCGACTACTACCAGACGGTTCCCTACTCGTATCCCTACTATCCGCCGTATGCCGCCTATCCGGCTTATTACGGCTATGGCTATGGTTACGGCTATCCCGCGGTTTCACTCAGCTTCGGATACTGGGGCGGCGGCGGTTGCTGCTGGGGCGGCGGATGGCACGGCCACGGCTGGCATGGCGGTGGCGGCGGCTGGCACGGCGGCGGCAGTAGCTGGCAAGGCGGAGGTGGAGGCTGGCACGGCGGAGGCGGAGGCCACGGACATTGATCCGCGCTGCCGCATGTTGCATCGGATGAGACAAATGACGACTTCGCACATCGCCTCGTAACATTGCTGCAACATTTTCTGATCCATTCGACCATCGGGCTGTGTTCCGCGCGATTGTGCGACCGGACACTTTCCTTATCCGACAAGGCGTTGGCGGATTTCGCCAGACGATTGGCACGGTTCTGGCTATCTACGTCCCCAATTGCCGCGTTGCGACAATGACCAAGTCGCAAAACGGTGCCGCGCATTCCGCGCACTTTCCGTATCGGGGGATCGGACATGATGGCCTTTGCGTTTTTCCTGTTGTGGATGCTCGCCTCTCTCGGCTTGTTGACCGTGTGGGTGTTCCGGCAGACGCCCGCCGTCAACCGCGATAACCCCGCGCCCGACGCCATCGCCAAAAGCTGATCGCGCGCGCAGCTTCGCCTTCCCTTCATGACGGCGCGCCCGCCTCGCGGCGCGCCCCGTCACACCCCGGGCACTCCGCCCGGGCCGCAATGAACCGGCATTCGCGCCTTGACGCAGGCCGTTCGCGCCCTATTCTTAGTGTGCGCGTTATGCGGATGCTTAAGCCGGTGACCACCCACAGCCGAACATCGAACTCCACGCGCATCGCGGCGACCGTCCACGCCGCTCTCGCTCATGACGCCCGCAAGGAGCCCCGATGTTCCATCAGCTACTCACCCCGATCGCTCATTCCCTGCTCGCGTCCTTCATCGTGGCCGCGCTGCCGATCATCCTCGTGCTCGTACTGCTCGGCTGGGCGCGCCGCCCGGCGTGGCAGGCGTCGCTCGCGGGCCTGATTCTGGCGCTCGTGATCGCCGTGGCCGGCTGGCATTTCCCGGTCGGGCTCGCGCTCGATTCAGTCGCGGCCGGCGCCGTGTTCGCACTCTGGCCGGTCATGTGGATCGTGTTCGCCGCGATCCTGCTCTACAACGTCGCGCAGCGCTCGGGGCGTTTCGAGGCGTTTCGCCTGTGGATGGTCGATAACCTGCCGAACGACCGGCGCATCGTGCTCGTCGTGATCGGTTTCTCGTTCGGCGCGCTGCTCGAAGGCATTTCCGGCTTCGGCACGCCCATCGCCATCACGAGTTCGCTGCTGATCCTGCTCGGCTTCCCGACGCTGGAGGCGCTCACCTTCACGTTGATCTTCAATACGGCGCCGGTCGCGTTCGGCGCGCTCGGCGTGCCGATCACCGTGCTCGGCGCCGTCACGCATCTGCCGACCGACGCGCTCGCCAAAATGGTCGGCCGCCAGTTGCCGCTCTTCGCGTTCTTTCTGCCGTTCTACGTGATCGGCGTCTACGCGGGCTTTCGCAACATGACACGCATCTGGCCCGTGCTGCTGGTCTCGGGCGGCGCGTTCGCGCTCACGCAGTTCGTCACGTCGAACTACATCAGCTATGCGCTGACCGACGTGCTCTCGTCGCTCGTGTCGCTGATCCTGACGATCGCGTTCCTGCGCGTATGGAAGCCCGTGGCGGACGAGCGCTTCGCGGTGAACGTCGAGCGCCTCGGCGCCACGCGCTCGACGATTCCGGGCGGCCAGGGCTGGCTGCCGTGGATCGTCGTGTCGGTGGTCGTGATCGTGTGGACGGTGCTCAAGATCTTCCTGATCGGCGACGTCAAGCTCGCGTGGCCGGGCCTCGACAAGGCCGTCTACATCACGCTGTACAACCAGCCCTACGGCGCGATCTGGGACTTCCAGCCGCTCGCGACCGGCACCGCGATCCTGGTCGCATCGATCATCACGGCGCTGCTGGTGAAACTGCCCGCGCGCGAGTACGGCGCGGCCATCGTCGATACGTGGGTGCAGACGCGCATCGCGATTCTGACGGTCGCGACGATCGTCGGCCTCGCGTATCTGATGAACTATTCGGGCATGAACTACACGCTGGGTTTGGGCGTGGCGTCGGTCGGGCCGTTCTTCCCGCTCGTTTCCGCGTTCCTCGGCTGGGTCGCCGTGTTCCTGTCGGGCAGCGACACGTCGGGCAACGCGCTGTTCGGCAACCTGCAGGTGGTCGCCGCGAACCAGCTCAACCTCAATCCGGTGCTGATGGCGGCGACCAACTCGTCCGGCGGCGTGATGGGCAAGATGATCTCGCCGCAAAACATTTCGACCGGCGTCGCGACGACCGAGCTCAAAGGCAAGGAAGGCCTCGTGTTCGCGCGCACGTTCTGGCATTCGATCTTTCTCACCGTGCTGCTCGGCGTGCTCGTGTGGCTGCAGCAGAACGTGCTGACGTGGATGATTCCGCCGCACTGATTTCGCCTCTCTCCCGCTTCTTGCGCTTTCGTTGCGCGGACCAATTTTGGTATGCGCGCGGTGCTAACATGCGCGGACTTTCGATACGTAACCCGAAGTCCGCCCCGCCATGTCACCCGCCAATCTGCTGCAACTGATCGTGCTCGCCGCCCTGTGGGGCGCGTCGTTTCTCTTCATTCGCGTCGGCGTGGCCGAGTTCGGCGTCGCGCCGCTGATGGCGCTGCGCGTCGGCATCGGCGCGGTGTTTCTCGTCGCGATGCTGCTGGCGCGCCGTCCGCTCGCCGCCACCGTTGCGACACTGCGCGCGCGCTGGCGTCAGTTGTTCGTCGTCGGCATGCTGAACTCGGCCGCGCCGTTCTGCCTTTTCGCCTATGCCGAACTGACGCTCTCGGCCGGCGCGACCTCCGTCATCAACGCGACGACACCGCTGTTCGGCGCGCTCGTCGCCTACGTGTGGCTGCGCGACCGCCTGACGACCGCGCGCACGATCGGCATGGCTATCGGTTTCGCCGGCGTGCTCGTGCTGGTGTGGAACCAGATCGCTCCGGAACAGGCGGGCCACGATGCCGCGCTGCCCGTGCAGGGCATGCTCGCGGCGGCGGCGGCGCTGGCGGCATCGGCGCTCTATGGTGTGGCGGGCAACTTCGCCAAGAAGTACCTGATGAACGTCGACGCGATGACCAACGCCGCTGGCAGCATGATCGGCGCAACCCTCGCGCTCGCGCCGATCGCGCTCCTCACGTGGCCCGCCGCGCCGGTTTCCGCGCACGCGTGGGGCGCGGTGCTGGCGCTCGGCATCGGCTGCACGGGCGTCGCGTACTTCATCTATTTTCATCTGATCACCGTCGCGGGCCCCGCGCGCGCGATGACCGTGACCTTCGTCATCCCGCTCTTCGGCATTCTGTGGGGCGCGCTCTTTCTGCACGAACACGTTTCGCCCGCGATGCTCGCCGGCTGCGCGATCGTGCTCGCGGGCACCGCGCTCGCCACTGGCGTCGTAAAGCGCGTACCCTTTAACCGACGACGCAAACTCGCGCCGTGAGCTGATCTTTCTGCGATGTTCGCATTCCTGCACCGGAAGCCGACATGAACATTTCGCTGACCAAACTCAAGCACGAAATGATGAAGATGGTGCCGCCCACGCTTTTCTTCTTCGTGCTCCTGCATGCTGTCGTGATCATTCGCACGCTGATGGTGAAAGGCACCGGCATTTCGCTGCCCACGTCCGTTTCGGTGATCGTTGCGTCGCTGATTCTCGGCAAGGCGGTGTTGATCGCCAATATGCTGCCGTTCATCAATCGCTTCCCGGATCGCCCGCTGGTCTGGAACGTCGCCTGGAAGACGCTCATCTACACGATCATCGCCGGATTTCTGCACTATCTCGAGCGGCTGTTCGATTTCTGGAAAGAAACGCATAACCTGGCGGCGGCGCATCACGAGTTGATCGCGCACGTCAACTGGCCGCAGTCCTGCGCGGTTCAGATTCTTCTGTTCCTGATGATCAGCAACTACTGCGCGTTCGCCGAACTCGGGCGCGTGATCGGGAGCGGCGTGCTCAAGTCGTGGTTTCTCGGCCCGCTCGGCGATGTGCCTCGGCAGTGGAAGGAAGGCTGACTCAGTCGCCGCGCACCGGCCCCCGCCCCGCCTTGATCGCCCCGCGCTTCACCTTGCCTTCGACACGACGCAACTGCGAAGCCCGCGTCGGCTTGGTCGCAACGCGCTTGCGCCGCGTGACCGAAACGCTTCGAATCAGCTCGTCGAGCCGCGCGAGCGCCGCGGCACGGTTCATGTCCTGCGTGCGATGTTCCTGCGCCTTGATGACGATCACGCCTTCCCGCGTGACGCGGCTGTCGCTGAGCTCGAGCAGCCGCGCCTTGATGTGCTCCGGCAGCGACGACGCGCGGATGTCGAAGCGCAGATGAATCGCGCTCGACACCTTGTTGACGTTCTGACCGCCCGCGCCCTGCGCGCGCACGGCCGTCAGCTCGATTTCGTTCGGCGGCACGGTGAGACTGTCGGTGATCGTCATCGGTCGCTCCTTGATCCTGCATTCATGCCAGACGGCGCATTCTCGCAGCAAGTCCGGAATCGCGCCGCGTCGGCTCCCTCACGGCCTGCGCGAAAATCGCCGCCGAACCGATCACTTCGACCCGGCGCTTGGCCCGCGTGATCGCGGTATAAACCAGCTCGCGCGACAGCACGCGCACGAACGCGCCCGGCAACACGAGCGCCGCGTGCTCGAACTCCGAGCCTTGCGACTTGTGCACGGTCAGGGCGAACGCCGTGTCGTGCGGCGGCAGCGCGGCGGGCGACACATAGCGCAGCGAGCCATCGGCGATGCGAAACGCCACGCGCAACAAGCCGTCCGCGCCCGGCAGCGCGATGCCGATATCGCCGTTGAACAGTCCGAGCGCATAGTCGTTGCGCGTGACGATGACCGGCCGCCCCGCGAACCACTGTGCACCCAGCGCAAGCGCGATGCCCGCCTGCTCGCGCACTTTCGCCGCGATGCGCGCGTTCACCTCGTCGACGCCGCGCGGTCCCTTGCGCGTCGCACAGAGCACGCGGAAGCGGTTGAGCGCGTCGAACAGCCGGGCGTGATCGGCCTCTGCGTCATCGAGCACGGCGGCCAGCGCCTCGGCATAGGGCGCGAACCCTTTGGCGAGACGCGTGAGCGTGCGCTCGGCGAGCGTCGCGTCGCCATCGTCGAAGAGCACGGCGGCGCGCTCGCCGGAACGATCGAGCGCGTCGAGCGCGGCCTTCTCGTCGCCGTCGCGGATCGCGATCGACAAACGGCCGATGTCCGAATCGAGCCCGAAACGATAGTTCTTCTGCAGCCAGACGACGCAATCCGTGAGCGCGGGCGCCGATTCCGCGCGGCTGTCGGTCCAGTCTTCGGGCAGCGTGTCGAAGAGTTCGTCGTAGCCTTCCGAGTCGTCGACGGGCGCCGATGCGAACAAGTCGAGTTGTGGATCGCCCGATGGTTTCGGCTCGACGGCGCGCGCTTCGGCGTGCGGCAGCGCCGCTTCGAGCCGCTTCGCATCGACCGACAGCGCCGTCGCGATCCGCGCGACGCCCGCGCCGCTGAACGACGGCGCCGCGCTCAGTTCGGCGAACACCGCGCCCGCCTCCACGGCCGCGAGCTGATCCTTGTCGCCGAGCATCACGAGGCGGGCTGCGGGAGCTACCGCTTCGAGCAGATGCGCGGCGAGCGCGACATCGATCATCGAGGCTTCGTCGACGACGATCACGTCGTACGGCAACGGATTGTCGCGATGATGCCGGAAGCGCCCGTCCGCCTGCACGCCCAGCAGGCGCTGCAAGGTGAACGAGGTGCGCGGCAAACGCTCGGCGAGTTCGGGCGGCAGCTTGTCCGCGCGTTCGATGAGCGCCTCCTGCATGCGCTGCGCGGCCTTGCCGGTCGGCGCGGCGAGCGCGATGCGCAAGCCCGGATGGGCGTCGAGCAGACACGCCAGCACGCCGACGACGGTCGTCGTCTTGCCGGTGCCCGGCCCGCCGCTCACGATCGTCAGCCGTCCCGCCAGCGCGACGAATGCGGCAACGCGCTGCCAGTCGATGTCGTCGTCGGCACGCGGACCGAAATAGCGCGCGATTCGTTCCGCCTGCCGCAAGACAGCCTGCTGCGAAATCTGCACGTGCGCCGCGCGCGAACGCTCGACGAGCGCCTCGGCGAGCCGCCGCTCGTAATCGAAATAGCGCGCGAGATAGAGCCGCCCATTCTCGTCGATGACGAGCGGCAGCAGATCGGCCGCTTCCGTGCGCGCGCCGCCGCGCACGAGGCACGCGACGCCGCTTGCGAGCAGCGCGGCGCGCGCCTCGTCGAAGCGCGCGTCGTGGCGGCGCGCGAGCGCGCCGAGCGGCACGCACACATGGCCTTGCGCGGTCGCGCGGCTGATCGCGAGCGCGGCGCGTTCCGCCCACAGCACACCGCGTTCGTCGGCGCCGAGCCGCGCCGCGAGCGCGCTCATGCGCCGCGCGAAGCCTTCCGCGAGCGCCGCGTTTTCGTCCGCGGGCGCGGGCGCGGCGCGCGCTGCTTCGATGGCATCGGGCGTGCTCATGCCGGGCCTCCGGACATCAGGCGATCGAGCGCTTCGACCAGTTCGCGCGACGGCCTGCCGCGATGCACGCCGGCAGGCGATTCACCATCGCGCCAGTCGGGCCGCACGCCTCGCACGAAGAGATACAGGTAGCCGCCGATATGCGTGTCATACGCGTACCCCGCCAGACGCGCGCGCAAATAGCGATGCAGCGCGACCACGTAGATGAGCGCCTGCAGATGATAGGCGTGCTCGCTCATCGCGACGGCAAGCGGCGCGGCGGCATAGTCCGATACGGCGTCGCCCAGATGATTCGACTTCCAGTCGATGATCCAGTAGCGCCCGTCGTGCTCGACGATCATGTCGATGAATCCCTTGATGAACCCGCGCAACGCGCCGCTTTCGAGCGCGACGTCGGGAAAGCCGTGCGCGGCGAGCAGACGACGCAGCGCGGTGAAATCGAGCGTCTCGGCCGGGAACAGAAACTCCAGCTCGTTCATGCGACGTGTCATCGCGATGTGCTGAAGCTGCATGCCGGGCGCGATTTCGGTGGCGACCGTATCGGCGAGCAGGCGCAGCATCATCGGACGCAGACGCGGCGCGAGCGCTTCGGGCGCGGGCGTCGGATGCTCGTGCAACGCGCGCTCGACGGCGGCGCTCCAGCCCGAAGACGCCGTGAAATCGGCCAGCTCGAACATGCGGTGCAGACATTCGCCGGCCGCCGCGCCGCGCGGGAACGCGAGAATGTCGTCCGAAGCGAGTGCGGGGGCTTCTGTACGCGCGATGTCGTTCAGCGCGGCAAGCTCGTCGTGATCGGGGCGCGCTTCGGCCGGCTGCGCCTGATTCGCCTCGTCGCGCGCGCCGGCGGCGATCAGCGAACTGAAGCTCGCCATGCGCCAGCGATCGCGCAGGATGCGCTGATTCGTGCGCGCGGCGATCTCATGTTCGCCCGACTTATCCGCGACGAGCGGCTCGCGCATGTCGATGACCGGCAGCGGCGCGACGCCGATCGCGCCGTCCGCCTGCGCCGCGAGCGCGTGCCACGCCGCGACGATGTCCGCTTCCTCGGGCGGTTCCTTGCAGAACGCATCGAAGTCGCGCCCCTTGCCTGCGACGAGCCAGTTGAGCACGCTGCGGCACGATTCCTTCGTCGACCGGCTCGACAGATAGACACCCGCGACGACGTAGCAGCGAAACACCGCGCGCGTCAGCGCGACATACACGAGGCGCGCGCGCTCGGCCGCCTGCTCGCGCGCGATGGCCGCGCTCACGTGTTCGTCCTCGTCGGCTTCGATGCCGTAATGCAGCACCGCAACGCCCGCGTCGTCGTGATATTCGCGCGCATCGGGCAAGCCTGTTTTCGACGCATCGCGCGCGGTTCCGTCGTTCAGGAACGGACAGAACACGACCGCGTACTCCAGCCCCTTCGACTTGTGGATGGTCACGATCTGCACGAGATTGCGGTCGGATTCGAGACGCAGTTGCGCTTCTTCGCCGCCGCCTTGCTGCTCGCGTTGCGCGGCCAGCCAGCGCAACGTCGGCGCGATGCCGGGCTGCTCGGCCGAGCGCGCTTGCAAAAGCTCCGCGAGATGATTGACGTTGGTGAGACGGCGCTCGCCATCGGCGCGTGCGACCAGCCGCGTCGCGATCGACAGCTCACGCGCGAGCGTGCGCCACATCACGGCGAAACCGCGCTCGTGCCAGATTGTGCGATAACGCGAGAAGCGCTCGACCCAGCTCGTCGAATCAATCGGCTCGCCGTGCGGATCGGCCGCGTCCGCGTGTTCGAGCCGCCAGAGCGCGGCGGCGTCCAGACCGAACCAGTCGGTGGCAAGCGCGGCGCGCAGGCGGCGCAAATCACCGGGCGTGTCGATGGCGGCGAGCACGCGCTCGATCTGCTCGGCGTCGAGCGAACCGAATACCGACGCCTGCGCCAGCTCCACGCTGCCGATGCCCCACGCCGCGAGCACGCGCTTCACGAGGCTGCCCTGCCGATGCGTCTGCACGAGCACGGCGATATCGCCCGCCGACAACGGCCGCGCGCCGATACGCACTTCGCCGCGCTGCGCCCCGCGCAAGAGCCGGGCGATCTCGGCGGCGCAGGCTTCGGCGGCATCGCGCTGTGCGTTCGTCTTCAGAAGCGCGGATTCGCCGTGCGGCAGCATCCACACGCAGAAATCCGCGATGTCCGAATACGCGGCGGCCGGCGTTTCGTCGATGAACGGGCCGCGCTTGCGGGTACCCGCGCGCACCGGCTGATAGTCGAGGCCATCGAGAATGAACGCAGCCGGATTCGCTTCGAACAGGCGGTTGCATGCCTCGATGATCGGCGGCGTCGAGCGCTGATTGACCGCGAGCGTATAGCGCGCGCTCGCGCCGTGGCGCGCGGCGAGATAGGTGTGCAGATCGGCGGCGCGGAAGCTGTAGATCGCCTGCTTCGGATCGCCGACGAGAAAGAGCGGCCCGTGCGGCGCGAACACGCGGTTGAAGATCGCGTATTGCAGCGGGTCCGTGTCCTGGAATTCGTCGATGAGCGCGGCCGGATAGCGCGCGCGCAACGCCTCGGCGAGCCACGCGTGCCGCACCAGCGCGTGATGCAGGTTCGACAGCAGATCGTCGAACGACACCACGCGGCGTGCGCGCTTTCTCGCGGCGAGTTCCGCGGGCGCGTGATCGAGCCACTCGCGCACGACGTCCAGCCACATCGCGCGCTGCGATGCCTCGGCTGCGGCGGCGGACGCGGCGAGCATCTCGGCCTGATCGAAAAAGGCGTGCGCGGGCGGCGTGTTCCTGAGCTTGGTTCCCTTCGCCAGCGCGCTCGCCGTGAGCTTGAGCGCGCGCTCGGGCGGCGGCGCGTGACAGTCGCCTTCGGCGAAATACGCAGTCCATGCGTCGATGGCCTCGCCGACGATCTTCGCGCTGTAGCTGTTGCCCTTGAGCGCGCCCTGCGCGTCCGCCAGCAACTTGACGATGGTGTCGCGCTCGGCGTTCCACAGCGCGCAGGCCTGCTCGAACAGCGCCTGCACGTCGGCGGCTTCGGTCGCCTCGACGCCGCCCCAGCGCAGCGCCGCGAGCGGCTTTTTCAGTCGCCGCGCGAGCTGCGTATCGAGCGATGCGGGGCCCGCGCCCTTCGCAACGAGCCACGACGCGAACGACGGCGTGCGCGCCGCCACCGGCTCCACGCGTTCGCGCCAGAAATCCGCCGCGAGTTCGAAGCGCAGCGCGCTGTCGTCGGCTTCCATGTCGAACGCGAACGGCATCGCGGCGGCGAACGGCGCTTCCTGCAGCGCACGCTGACAGAACGCGTGAATCGTGTGGATCGCGGCCTGATCGAACGTGGCCACGGCGATGCGCAGACGTTTGGCGGCCTCGTCGGCGTCGATGCCGGCGAGCGTCGTTTCGAAGAGCCGCTCGATGAACGGATCGCCGGCCGCATCGCCGTTTTCGATCGCGTGCGCGACGCCCGCGAGCCGCGAACGGATGCGCTCGTGCAATTCGGCGGTCGCCGCCTTCGTGAAGGTGACGACGAGAATCTGCTCGACGCTGAGCCGCTTTTCCAGCAACAGACGCACGTATAGCGCGCAGATGTTCCAGGTCTTGCCGGTGCCGGCGGAAGCCTCGATCTGGTTCACGCCGTCGAGCGTGCAAGCGAAGACGTCGAGTTCCTGCACGATGTCGTCCACAAATGATGTCGTCATGCGCCGCTCCGCAGATGTTGCACGAGCGGGTCGTACACGATGCGCGCGATGGCGGCGAAGGTGTCGTCGAGCGCGAGGTCCGTGCCTCGGAACGCGATGCGAAATACGGGGTCATCGGATTCGGCGCGCGTGCGTTCGGATTCCCACGCGGCGAGCGCTTTCGAATCGCCCTCCTTCACCTTGAGCCACGCGCTCTTCGGAAAGAATCGGAGCGGCATGCGCCGTCCCGCGCGATACAGCGCCGCAAGCGCGGCCAGTTGCGCGAGCGGATCGGCGACGGGCGTCAACTCGAAATCCGCCGATTGCGCACCGCGTCCGTGCCATATCGTGCGGCGCGGGCCTTCGGGCAGCGCCGCGCAGTAGGCGAGATGCGCGAGCCACGCGGACAGGTAATCGCGCGCGCGCGGCGCGTCATAGCGATAGATCACCTGGCCCTGCGGCGTCAGCGCGTTGAGCGTGCCGACGAGCGTCATCGGCCGCACATCGACGAGCGCATCGTCATAGCCGCCGAACAGCGCGACGCCGGCCGTGTCGGGCCAGCGCGGCGCGAGATCGAGCGAGAACGGCAAACGCTCGACGCCCGCCGCCGTCGACGCGCGCACGCGCTCCGCCAGTTGACCGAGAGCATGCAGCTCGCGCGCCTGCCACACACCGCCTGTCGCACCGCCCGGCATTTCCGGACTGGCGCGCGCGACGCGTCTCGCACGTTCGCGCGCGGCTCGATCGCCGTCTTCGGCGGCTTCGAGCAGCGCGGGCAACACGCGCGCGGCAAGCGCGTCGCGGCCTGCAAAGCCCAGTTCGAACGGCTCGTTGGCGTCGAGTTCGGCTTCGGCGTCCCTCAGCGCGATGCCGAGCCGGTCGCGCAGAAGCGCGCGCGCGGGATGGCGCCAGAAGCGCACGAAATCGTCGAAGGCGACGGTCTGCACGTCGTCTTCCTGGGGCAAGGGCGTGGAGAAAAATCGCGCGACGGGTTGTGTCTTGCCCGATTCCAGCGCGTGGGCGAGTTCGGCACGCTCGGGTTCGTAAGTGAAGAGCCGGCCATCCTGATGAAAATAGTCGGGCGCATACGGCTGCAACGGATGCTCGAAGACAAAGCCCGCGCGCGCTTCCTCTAGTTCGTCCGGACTCGCATGCGTGCCGGCGACGGAGCGCGCCAGATAATCGAGCAGTTCGTCGATCAACGCGGCGGGCGGCAGCACGGCATTGTCGCGGATGCTGCGTCCCGTGTACGCGATCATCAGCCGGTCGCGCGCCGCGAGCAGGAGATCGAGAAACAGGTTGCGCTCGTCGTCGCGCCGCTGGCGGTCACCGAGCTTGCCGAAGCGCGCCATCAGGTCGAACTCGTCTGCGCGCGTGAGGCTCGGCAGCATGCCATCGTCCATGCCGAGCAGGCAGACGACGCGATACGGCAGCCCGCGCAGACTCGTCAGCGACGAGAACGTGACGCCGCCCCACGGCACGCCGCCGCGCGCGGGATCGTCGAGGGTATCGGTGAGCGCGGTGCGGATCACGGCGGCGGAAACCTCGGTTTCGCCCGCGCCTTCGTCCATCGCGACGATGAGCGAATCGATCGCGCGGCGCACGTCGCCGACCGAATCGGTGAAGGCGACGCCCGTGTCGAAGAAGCGTTCGAGCGCATCGCGCAGCAGATCGCCCCAGGCGCGGGCCGTACGCGGCGTCGCGATGCGTTCGGCGAAGGCGTCGATGTCGTCGACGAAGCGCGTGAGGCGGCCGAGCAGTTCGGCATCCGAGCCGTTCGCGCCTTCGATCGGCAGCCATTCGGCCACCGGCGCGCCGCCGCCCGGCAGCGCGTAGCCGAGATAGAGACGCGTCAGCGCATCGGAGAAGGTGTGACGGGCGGCGGGCACGTCGTCGGCGGTGACGTCTTCCGGGCGCAAGCCGCGCCGCGCGCCCGCTGCCGCAAGCCACGCCTGCGCGGTTTCGAGCGCGATGGGGTCGATGCCGTAACGCGCCGCGATCGCGTCCACGCGCAGCCATTCCACGAGTTCGGGCGCGCCGACGCTGCGCTCGGTGAGCGCGAGCCAGTCGATGAGCGCGCGCGCGACGGGATTCGCCTGCGACGGCGGCAGGCCCGTGATGCGATACGGAATGCGCCGCCGCTCGTTGCTCGCGCCCGCCGGCGCGGTGCCGAAAATGCCGTCGATGAGCGGCCCCGCCACCGCGAGATCCGGAAACGCGACCAGCACGTCCGAGGGTTCCAGGCCTTCGATCGTGTCGAACCAGTCGAGCAGGCGATCGTGCAGCACTTCGAGCTGGCGCGACAGGCTGTGACACACATGCACTTCGATGCCGTTCTCGACGATCTCTTCGGGCTGCGGGCCGGCGTTCTCCTCGTCGAGCGCGAGGATGCCGTTCTGCACGCGCGCGAGCCAGGTGGACGCGGCATTGTCTTCGAAAAGCTCACGCTCGCTCGCCGCCGCGCGCTCGGTCAGTTCGTGCAGCATGTGCAGTTGCGCCTGCGTCTGCCGTCCCCACTCCGCGAGCAACGGATGACCGACTTCCTGAAAGTCCGCTTCGCCCTTCAATTGCAGTTGCTCGACGCGCGCCTCGCTCACGATGTCGAACCAGAACTCGCGGCAGGGATTCTGCGCATAGACGCGCACGTCGATCCAGCGCGACAGCTCGCGCAACAGCGCGATGTGCAGCGGCGGCATCGTCGGCAGCGCGAATACGCTGATGCGGCGCGGCCATTGCGCGCGCATGGCGGCGTCGAGATCGAGTCCGGGGGCATCGGCGAGAAAGCGGTAGGCGGGCGGCGTCGGGTCTTTCGCTTCGCCGTCGCCGTCGGTATCGCGCGCGAGGTCCGCGAGCAACGCGCGCCAGAGCGCGGCTTGCCAGCGCTCGTCCTCGCGCTGGATGTCGTTCGCGCCCGCCAGACGCGGGCCGCGCGTATCGATTTCAGCACCGCTGCCCGACAGAATCGAGCCGCCCGACTGCCAGTGCGTGAGCCACTCCGGGCGATATGTCAGATAGTGGTCGAAGACCGTCGCGATGCGGCGCGCGAGTTCGTAGCGCATCGAATCGTCGGCGGCGTCCAGATAAGTGGACAGCCGCGCCGAATCGCCGAACGACGGATCTTCGAACAGCCTGTAGCAGCGCCACGCGAGCCGGTCCGGCGCGAACGGCGAATGCGCGGGCACGGGCAGCACGCGGCCGATCTGCGCCCAGAGCCACTGCGCGAGATAACAAAAATCGACATTCGCGCAGATGCCGAAACGCTCGGCCATGTCGAGCTCGAGCCGCCTGCGCACGGCGGCGCTCGGCACGATGACGGCTTCGCGCGCG
The DNA here is from genome assembly GCF_001544915.2 of Caballeronia pedi. GTDB lineage: Bacteria > Pseudomonadota > Gammaproteobacteria > Burkholderiales > Burkholderiaceae > Caballeronia > Caballeronia pedi. The sequence goes on from NZ_FCOE02000010.1 coordinate 98,206, forward strand.
AAGGGATCGCTTTCGCGCATCGCGAAAGCGTCGAGATCTTCGAAGAGCGCGGCGGCGAGCGTCTCGTGACGGTTCGAATAAAAGAGTTCGAGCATGGAAAAGCGGCCTCGAAAGGCACGATTTGAAAAGCTTTGTAGAGATCAGGCGCCAGCATAGCAAAGCATGCGCGCCGCCGAGAACCTGGCCGAATGGCCGAGGTCTGAACGCCTCGTGAGTTGAGTTAGACTCGTTTCTCGCCTCGTCCCGGAACCTCAACGAGCGTCAAAACAGGAAGTCGATGCGCTATTCGTTCGAAATCAGGAAGTTCATTTACAGCCAGTATTTCTTCGGCGGTTTGCGCATCGCTTTGGGCGTGTCGCTGCCCGCCGTCCTGATGCTCATCGTTTTTCACAATCGCGAGCTGGGTTTCACGATCGCCACCGGCGCGCTCGGCGCCTGCGTCGTCGACATGCCCGGTCCGCTACGGCACAAACACAACGAGATGCTCGCGTGCACGCTGATCGGCTTCTGCGCGGCGCTCGCCACGGGCATCGCGACGGCGCATCCGCTGACGCTCTGGCTGACCATCGTGCCGCTCACCTTCGTGCTGTCGCTGATCGTCGTGTATGGCAACCGCTGGCCGCAGATCAGCTTCGCGACGCTCTTCATGATGGTCGTCACGCTCGAAGAGCATTTCACGCCGATGCAGGCGCTCATCAACGCTTCGTGGATTCTGCTGGGCGGCCTCTGGTACACGTACTGGGCGACGCTCGTCTCCCGCCTGCTCGTGTATCGCATCGAACAGCAGGCGCTCGCCGAGAGCATCTTCAGTTGCGCCGAGTATCTGCTCGCGCGCGCCGATTTCTACGACGGCGACGCCGATCTCGACGAGTGTTATCGCATGCTCATCGAAAAGCAGATCGCGGCCGTCGAGCGGCAGGAAGCGGCGCGCGACATCGTGCTGCGCAATCTGCCGAAGGTGAAAAGCGGCAAGCTCGATGCGCGGCGCGCGCGGCTCTTCAATCTGTTCATCAACGTGGTGGATCTGCACGAGTTCTTCGTCGGCGCGCATACGGATTATCCGCTCGTGAGAAAGACCTTCGCGGGATCGGATGTGCTCATCTTCTATCGCGACCTGATGAGGAAGGCGAGCGCGGATCTGGAAGAAATCGGCCTTGCGGTGTTGCAGAACAATGCGGCGGGCAGGCAGATCAGCATGAAAGCCGAGTTGCGCGCGATCGAGTACGAACTGGAGCTGATGCGCAAGCACGGCTTGCCCGAGAAGAATCCCGAAGCGTACACGGCGGCGGCGGCCGTGTTCAGGCGTCTATGGAGCGCGACGCGCCTCATCGACAAGATGCGCCGCCGCACGCGCGACGACGCGAGCGCGATCGAAACCGAAGTGCAGATCGATCATGCGCTGTCGCGTTTCATTTCGAGCCGGCGCGTGCCATTCATGCAGATTTTCTCGAACCTGACGATGGCCTCGCCGAGCTTCCGGCACGCGCTGCGCGTGACGATCGCGGTGGGCATCGGCTTCTGGCTCGGGCGGTTGCTGCCGCTCACGAACGCGTACTGGATCGTGATGACGACCGTCATCATCCTGAAGCCCGGCTATTCGCTCACCAAGCAGCGCAACACGCAGCGGATCATCGGCACGGCGATCGGCTGCGCGGTGACCATCGCGCTGATTCTCTTCGTGAAGGAGCCGCATATCCTGCTCGTCGTCATGTTCGCGTCGATGGTGATGAGCTATAGCCTGCTGCTCTTCAACTACGCGGCGAGCGTCGTGTTCACGTCGTCGTATGTGCTCTTGATGTTCCATCTGCTCGCGCCGGGCAGCTTGCGGCTGATCGGCGAGCGCGCGATCGATACGGTCGTCGGCTGCGCGATCGCCATCGCGGCGAGCCACTTGTTTCCGTACTGGGAATATCGGTTGATGGGCAAGCTCGTGAAGGATCTGCTCGCCGCGACGCGCAGCTATCTGGAAGCGAGCTGGTGGTGGCGGGCGAAGCCGGCGTCGCCTGCGGAAAAGGCCCGCGCGGCTGCTTCATCGACGATGGAGACGCCGGTCGAGCGCGCCGTATTCGCGGATGCGAACGCGGGCGCGGTGGCGGCGTCGGCCGTCGTGGCGGAAGCGGCGGCGCAAACCGTCAACGTCAGCGCCGAAGCCGCCAACGAACCGAGCGCCGCCACGCCGCCGCTCGAACCGGCGCTCGTCGCCGATTCGGCGATGAAGGCCGCGAGCGCAACGGCGCAGCGTTTGTCGTCGGTGAGTATCGGCGAGAGCACGGCGGCGACGGCGAGCAAGGGCGCATCCGCAGCGGCCACGGTCGCCGCCACCGCGCTCGACCGCGACTTCCGCTATCGGCTCGCGCGCAAGAACGTGCATATCGCGTTCGCCAATCTGGCGCAGGCGTTCCAGCGCATGATGCTGGAGCCGAAGGCGCAGCAAAGGTACGTCGCCGAATTGAACGATCTGCTCGTCCAAAGCCATGTGCTGGCTTCGCAGATCACCGCCGCCGCGCCGCTGTTGCAGTCGCTCAACGAAGCGGGCGGCCAGCCGTTCGAGCCGGTGCAGCGCACCTTCGGTGTAGTGCGCGACAACCTCGCGGGCGCCGAGAGCGAACTGCCCGCCGCGCCCAGGCCCGATGCGTCGCCCGCGCAGGCGGACGCACTCAAGGAACTGCGGCGCGATCTCGACAAGATGGTCGTCGAAGCCGAGCGTGCGCAATCCTTGCCCGCCGATGCGCTCCACGACCTGAAGCTGCTCGCGCATCAATGCAAGCAGATGCTGACGGCGTCGTCTCTCATCGGCAAGGACGCCGCGCAGATTCGTCTGCCAGTGTGACGGGCGCTTACTGTGACGCTCCGATCGCGGGCACGGCTGGCCGAACGTCGCTCGCGGCGGAGGGCTGCGCGTTTTGCTGATCGAACGCGCGCTTTTCACGGATCGCGTTGAAGAGGACCGTGCCGATCACCAGCAACACCACGACGACGATGAACACGCTGACCGCGCGGGTCGGATTTTTCTTGGGCTTGCCGTCCGTGGGCCGGGAGTCGCGGGGGTCGTGGGTCATGAAATGGTGTGCGGCGCGGTTGGAGAAAGGACCCGACATGGTACTCGGGTTGGGTTTCAGTTGGATTGCGACCGAGGCGGTTCGCGCAGCGTTAATCCGCGTCGTTTCGCAACGCGCACGCCACGCGCGAAATTCTGTGCTGCACCCTGTCGCTTGAACGACGCCCGCCCGATGACGATACTACTCACGATTCCATGCGCGTCCGATCCCGGCAAGGGCTGCAAGGGGCAAGGGGCAAGGCCGGGATACCTTGTGACCGGACGTGTTGTGCCGCCCTCACCGGGCGGCGTTTTGTTTGGGGCGCACGTTAAGGCTCCTCAACTCTCCAGCGTCGGCCTGACCGGCAACGCCGTCGAATACTTGATCTGCTCCATCGCAAAGCTCGAACTGACGTCATACAGCGGCACCGCGCGAATGAGCAGCTTGTACACCCGATCGTAGTCGTCGATATCGGACACCACCACGCGCAACAGATAATCGGTTTCGCCGCTCATCCGGTACACCTCGACCACTTCCGGAATATCGCGCACCGCGCGCGTGAAATCTTCAGCCCACGTCTGCGTGTGCTGGTTCGTGCGCACCGCGACGAAAACGGTCGTGCCGACGCCGAGCTTCTTCGGGTCGCACAGCGCCACCTGCGCGCGGATCACGCCCGTTTCCTTCAGGCGCTGCACGCGCTTCCAGCAAGGCGTCTGCGACAGATTCACCCGTTGCGCGAGCTCCGCGATGGGCATCGTCACATCGTTCTGCAGCAATTCGAGCAACTTGCGGTCGATGAGGTCCATTCCCATGCTGCACCCCTTATAGGAAATTATTCTATTTCTGGATGTTCGAGCGGAATTATATGGAAACTAATTCTGGAGGCAAGCCGGTATAAATAAGGCAGTCAACAACGACAAATAGACGGCTCCATCCACTATGCGACTCGAACATGTCAGCGGCCCGGCGCGGCCCTTCTCCCCGGCTCATCCGGCTTCGGATTGCCCCGCCAATAAAAGCCCGGCGCTCGAACAACTGTGCCGCGAGATCGATGCCGCCTTTGCCGCAGCCGAAACGGGGCCGCGTGCATCGTTCGGCGAGCGCGTGCGCCTTGCGCTGCAACGCGCGATCGCCGATCCGGGCCTGCTGCGCCCCGATCAGCGCGTGAGCAATGCGCAGGGTTATAGCCGTCATCTGCTCGCCGCCGATCCGCTCAACCGCTACGCGATCGCCGCGCTCGTCTGGGAGCCGGGACAAGCAAGCCCGGTGCACGGTCATCGGACGTGGTGCGGTTATGCCGTGATCGAAGGCGGGCTCGAAGAAACGCTGTATCGCTGGGATGCCGCCGCGCATCGCGCCGTCGAAACGCGGCGTCACGCGCGGCCGCCCGGCGCGGTCTCTTACGTGGACGCGGGACGCGGCGCGATCCATCAACTGGGCAATCCCGCCGATACCGCCGCGCGCGCCGTGTCGCTGCATATCTACGGCGTCGCGGGCGAGCAGATCGCCACGCACGTCAACGATCTGCTCGCCGCCTGAAGAACGCTCAGCCCTTCCCCGGCTCCGAGGCCGTCGGAATCTGCGGCGGAATCGGCACGGATTGATCGGTCGGCGGCGGCGCCGGCTGCGGCTCGTGCGAAACATCGCGCGAGAGCTTCGGGCCGACCGCCGCTTCGTCCTCTTGGGCGCCCGGCGGCGCCTCGCCCGTCCAGATGCGGCGCGCGCGCTCGCGGCCTTCGGCGGCATCGGCGCCGAGCATCGCATCGCGCGTCATCTGCACATGCATCTGCGGCACGGGAATCTCCATGCCCGCTTCGTCCATCTTGCGCTTGATGCGCAGGTTGAACGCCCGCGCGACGCTCCATTGCTGCAGCGGCCGCGTCTTGATCTGCCCTTTCACGACCATCCAGTTCGGATCGAAACGGTCCAGCCCCCACACTTCCACCGGCCCGAGCATTTCGAGCCGATAGCGCAAATCGGCCATCAGTTCGGCGCCGACTTCACGGATCATCTGCGTGACTTCATCGACGTCCGCCGTGAACGGCACGCGCACTTCGAACACCGCATACGCGAAATCGCGCGACAGATTCTTCACCGTCTTGATCTGCGAGAAGGGAATCGCGTGGATCGCGCCCTGGCCGTCGCGCAGGCGCACGGTGCGAATCGTCAGGCTTTCGACGATGCCCGCATGGCCGCCCTCGACCTCGATCGAATCGCCGACCGAGATCGTGTCCTCGATGATGATGAAGAGCCCCGTGATCAGATCCGCGACGAGCGACTGCGCGCCGAAACCGACCGCGAGGCCGATCACGCCCGCGCCCGCGAGCAGCGGCGTCACGTTCAGACCGAGGTTCGCGGCGGTCACGATCGCCGCGGCCGTCAGCAGGAACACGAACACGACATTGCGCACGAGCGGCAGCATCGTGCGCGCGCGCATGCTCGGGCCACGCCCGCCGCGCCGCGCCGCGTCTGGCCGCAGCGCTTCCTGAATGCCCGTGTCGATCAGAATCCAGATCAGCCACGCGACGAAGAACGTCAGCACGATCATCGCGACCGCGTGCGTGATGCCGCGCGCCGCGACGCTCTCCTCCGCCATCCGCGCGATCGAAAAGCCCCAGAAACGCGACGACAGTTCGAGGAACACGAGCCAGACGCCGACCACGATCATCGTGCCGACGAACTTGATGAGTCTGCGCACGTAAGCCGATTGCCGGCGCGGCTTGCGCGACTTGGGGCGCGTGATGCGCACGACGATCGCCGAGAGAAAGAACGCGACGACGAGCAGGCCCGCGGTCGCGATCGCCATCTGCAACACGTTCTCGGATGTGCCGATGCCCATCAGCGTCGCCACCACCGAAGCCGAGGCGAGCAACAGCAGCGGCAACTGCCACAGCGACGCGACCACCTCGAAGGTTTCAGTCGCGGCCTTGCGCGTATGGCGCTGCTCGTAGGTGCGGCTTCTGATCAGATGCGCGACGGGCCGCTGGAACGCGAGCGCGAAGTAAGCCGTGAGGCCCGCCGCGCCCATGTTCGCGCACGTCGAAATGAGCGCGGACAGATTGGTGCCGAGCTGCTGCGCGACGTCGTAGTTGGCGGCCGCGTCGCCGAGCGCGCCGAGCGTGCCGATCAGAAACAGCAGCCGCCGCGCTCGCAGAATCAGCAAATTCACCGCGACGCGCCGATGCGCCGAGCCGAACAGCGAGAACATGATGAGGCAGATCGCGGAAAAGACCGCGCCCGCGACCATCGCATAGGCGGTGACCATCGCGAGCGTGCGCCCGAGCGACAGCGGCATGTAGTGCGTGAAGGTCAGCGCCGCGAGAAACGCGAAGAGATACGGCGCGACGCGGCGCATCGTGAAGAGCAGCAGTTCGCGCGTCGTCGGATTCGAATGCAGGCCGGTGTCGATGCCATAGCGCGTCTGCATGCGCCGCTGCACATACACCAGCACGAACGCGCACGCGCCCCAGCCCGCGAGCGTCGCGAAATAGTTGAAGAGCGTGCGGCCGAACGACTCGCGGCTCTGGCTCGTGACGATCGTGAAGAGTTCGTTGCCGGCGGCATTGAAACGCCCGCTCCAGTAGGCGATCGGCGTCTTGCCGCGCTTCACGTCGGCTTCGATATTGGTGAGCGCCGATGCGATGGCGCCGAGCAGGCCGGCGTTCTGCGCGATCGTCGCCACAACCGACGATGCCGTCGCGCCGGACGTCGCCGCCGCACCCGCGGCCGCAGCGGGTGTGCCGCTCGCCGTGGCGTCCGCCGTCGCGGGCGCGGGCGCGGCCGCCGCGCCCGATGCCGCAAGCGCGTCATCGGCGGCGCGCCTGGCATCGCGCAGGTGCTTCAGTTGCGAGACGAGCGCGGCGCGTTGCTTGTCGCTGTCGAGCGTCGAAATGACGTTGTCGAGCGAGCGAATCATCTCGGCATCGGACATCGCGGGCGCTGATGCAGCGTCCGGCGCGGATGCGGGCGCAGCCGGCGTGATCAGTTCCTGAAAGGACGGCAGCGTGAGAGCGGGACCGGCCGCCTGGGCGGCAGGCGCCGCGAGCACGATAGCCGCGACGAATGCGGCGAGTAAGAACGCGCACGAAGCGCGGCGCGCGCGCTGGCGCACGAGCGCCGCCATCCAGGATATCGCGACAGACGCCCACGCGCGGACATGCGCGAGGTTGCGTGACTTCATAACGGTCTCGATTTCTGAAAGACCGCCAGTTTAGCGGCTGGGACAAGCGGCCCGCCCGATGCGGACGTAACCGAATGTTAAGCGTGTGCGCACTGTTTTTTTCAGACGAATACGCCGCGCGCTATTTGTCCATCTCGGTGCGCGTACCGCCAGCGTCGGACGACGGGCCCGCGACCGAGCCCTGCGCGCTCGCCTGCGGGTTCGACGCGCCGCCGCTCGTCGCCGACCATTCCTGCAACTTGCGCCCGGCCGACTGAAGACCGGCGCCGGTTGCGCTCGCGGCATTGTTGATTGCGGCGTTGGTGGCGCTCGCCGCGTTATCGAAGTTCGCCCGCGCCGTTGCGGCGACGCTGCTTGCGGACACGTCGGGCGTCGAGCCGGCGTTGTCGAAATTCTGCTGCGCCGACTGCTTGGCCGCATCGACCTTCTGGCCGACGTAGCTCGCCGCCTGATCGAACTTCTGGCTGGTCTGACTCGCGACGTTGTTCAAGGCGCTCGCGGCCTGTCCCGCGGTGGCGTCGTGCTTTTCGCAGGCGGCGAGCACGCCGAGCGCCGCGAGCACCACGGCAATGCGGTTCATGGAATTCATCTGCATGGCGTTACCTTCTACCTGATCTCGAAACTGGCGAACATCATACGCTTTCGAGGCGACGTCTCTTGGAAAGCGATGAACCATCCAGTTCGCTTACAGGAAGAGCGAACCGACCGCTCGAACCTTGCATCATAGGAGAACTGGCTGACGCTCGAAGACCGACATCCTGCTTTCAAAGGCCTGTCGGGAAACGCGGCCTGACGAATAATCAGCAACTAGAATTTTTCCTCTACATTTAGGAGACTTCTGGTTTTGGAGCGCTATCCGGTTGGCTATATTCGCCACCGTCCCGCCTCCACGAAATCCCGCACCATGCTTTTGATGAATGCCGCTATCGTCCTCGTCGCAGGATTGATGCTGTTCGAGCCGTTCACGCGCGCCCCTGTCTCCCGCTTCACCACGCCCCGCATGCGCCGCAACCTGGCTCATCGTGCGTTCTATCAGGCGGGAGCCGCATTCTTCGCGGCGCTGCTCATCGGCACGAGTCCGCCGGCGCCCGAGCGCATCTCGCCGCTGCTCGTGCTGGCAGTCGCCCTGCTGCTGGTGTGTGCGAGCATTTACTGGATCGTGCGCGGCAAGCGATTGCTCAAACAGCGTCGCGTATTCGGCAACATGTATTGATCCCCTCCGACGCAGCGCGATCGCGCTGCGTCCTTCGGGCGGCCCGCTCAAGAACACGGCCGCTTGCTTTCCCGCCTCCAACCCTGTCTGCCGGCATCCCGGGCGATTGCGGTGCTTTGCGGTATATTCGCGCCGAAGCATCCAGCGAACGCCTGGACGAAAAAAAAGGCGCTACGTTGCCGTAGCGCCTTAAAAGTTCTAGCCATTCCGAGGGCCGTGCTAGAACCTGAGAGCCTGTCTTTCGAGCCTCGGGCGGGAAGCGCTTACGCGCACATCGTCTCCGGTTTCGAAATTCGGTTCCATTTTTTCCGGGATCGCTGCGCGAGTCAAGCAAAATTTCACGGTCCGGGCAACTGCCCAAGTTTCGTTCAAGGCGTGCTGATGAACGAAAAAAATTCGTAGCGAATGCACCTTATCGCCGAGGCTTGCATCGTTTGCAAGTTTGCCGATGCCTGCTTGTAGAATTGCGCCCAGTCATCAAACAAAACAATGTTTCACAAAACAAAAGCCTATGCAAAATGATCGGTCGCTGGGCCGGGAACGCGCCCGGGAAAAAGACGGCGAGGAAGTTACCGCACTCGCGCGCGGACTCGATGTACTGCGCCGGATCGCCGCCGCCGACGCGCCCGTGAGCAACCGCGAACTGACCGACTGGACCGGCATTCCGAAGCCCACGATTTCACGCATCACGGCGACGCTCGTCGGCGCGGGGCTGCTGCTTCGCCTGCCCGATAGCGAGCGCTTCGTGCTGACCGCGTCCGTGCTCGAACTGAGCAACGGATTCTTACGCAATTTCGATATTCGTGCCCGGGCGCGGCCGTTCCTCATCCGGCTCGCGGAGCGCACCGGCTTGTCCGTGCACCTCGCCGTGCGCGATCGTCTTGAGATGGTTGTAATCGATGCCATTCGGCCGCGATCGGCGGTGCTCGTGTCGCGGCTCGAAGTAGGCGGCCGGATGGATCTGAGCCGCACGGCGGTCGGACGCGCTTATCTCGCGGTGCTGTCGGAGGCGGATCGGCGCGCGCTCATCGGCAGTCTGCAGACGGCCTCGGGCGACGACTGGCCGGCGATCGCCGGCGGCCTGCAACGCGGCATCGACGACGCATTGCGCCTCGGCTTCGCGATCTCGCTCGGCGAGTGGCATCACGGGCTGAACGCCGTCGCAGCCGGCTTCGTCGGGCCATCCGAAGAGCGCTATTCGGTCAACTGCGGCGGCGCTTCGCATCAGTGCCCGCGCGAAGTCCTCGTCGACGATGTCGCACCTTCACTGCTCGAATGCGTCGAGCACATCACGCGCGAGATCGGCGGCACGCACGCGACGAACGCCGCGCGCGCCGCCGGTTAGACTACGCATCGACGCGAAGGCCGACGCCGGCCGAAGTGCATCGAAAGCTCGCATCGATGCGCGTGTAACAGTCGTAATCAACAGAAAGAATGACCGGTGGACGGAGCCGGGTGTGGCACGTAGCATCATGCTTCGCGCGCACCGGGGCCGCGCCGATGTCCGACCTGCCTCGGCGGGAAGGCTTTCCGGCTGCTTTCGACGGCCTCGTGATTCGTCGCGGTTTCCGCTTCGGTTCGGTTTCAGGCGCGCGTCGCTTCGCCCCGCGCACGTTCGAACCGCCGTTCGTGCGCGCACCGTACCCGTTTTGAAAGACCCAGCCACCGAACCGATGGACGACCAAAAGAATCCCCCCTCGCAGCCGCGCCCGACGCCTCCCACGCCCGCAACGCCCGCCGCGATCGAGCCCACGGCGCGCCGCCGCAGGATCGTGCCGCTCATCATCGCGGTTCTGATCGTCGCCGGCGCGATCGCGTGGTGGCATCCGTGGAACCGTGGCGACAGCGGCGGCACGAGCGGCCCGCAGGAAGCGCGTCAGGGCGGACGGCGCGGCGCGAACGCGACCAACCAGCCGCAGCCGGTGCACGTGGCGTCCGTCACGCAGGGAGAAATGCCCGTGGTCATCAATTCGCTCGGCACGGTGACGCCGCTCGCGAACGTCACGGTCAAGACGCAACTGAACGGCACGCTGGTCGACGTCGCCTTCAAGGAAGGCCAGATGGTCAAAAAGGGCGACGTGCTCGCGCAGATCGACCCGCGCCCGTATGAAATCTCGCTGCGCAACGCGCAAGGCGCGCTCGCGAAGGATCAGGCGCTGCTGCAGACCGCGCGCCTGGACCTGCAGCGCTATCAGACGCTGTTGTCGCAGGATTCCATCGCCAAGCAGCAGGTCGACACGCAAGCGTCGCTCGTCAAGCAGTACGAAGGGGCGGTGAAATCCGACCAGGCGAACGTCGATACCTACAAGCTCGACCTCACCTACGCGCGCATTACGGCGCCGGTGTCGGGGCGTGTCGGGTTGCGTCAGGTCGACCCGGGCAATTACGTGACGACGGGCGACACCAATGGCGTCGTCGTCATCACGCAACTGCAGCCGATCAGCGTGATCTTCACGACCTCCGAGGACAATCTCGCCGCCATTCTCAAGCCGCTGCACGCGGGCACGAAGATGTCGGTCACCGCGTACGACCGCGCGAACACCACCTCGCTCGAAGCAGGCTTCCTCGAAACCGTCGACAACCAGATCGACACGACCACCGGCACCGTGAAGCTGCGCGCCACCTTCGAAAACAAGGGCGGCATGCTGTTTCCGAATCAGTTCGTGAACACGAAGTTGCTCGTCGACGTGATCCGCAACGCGACCATCGTGCCGACGTCCGCGGTATTGAACGGATCGTCGGGCGCGTTCGTCTATGTCGTGAAGCCGGACAACACCGTCACGGTGCGCAACGTGAAGACCGGTCCGGTCGACGGCGAGCGCACCAGCATCAAGTCCGGGCTGCAAGTGGGCGAGCGCGTGGTGATCGACGGTTCCGACCGCCTGAAGGAAGGCGCGAAGATCACGATCCCGGCTGAAAAGGCGGCGGCGGCTTCGGGCGCGTCCGCTGCGTCCGCTGCTTCGGGCGCGTCGGCGGCTGCGCCCGCGACGGCGGCGTCGGGCGCGCGGCATGGCGGGCATCGACGTCAGCCGTCGCAGCAGCAGTAATCCCGAGCATCACGTAACCAATTCGGCATGAACCCATCTCGCATTTTTATTCTGCGCCCGGTCGGCACGGCGCTCCTGATGGCGGCGATCATGCTGGTCGGCCTCGTCGCGCTGCGCTTTTTGCCGCTGTCCGCGCTGCCCGCCGTCGACTATCCGACGATCCAGGTCCAGACGTTCTATCCAGGCGCGTCGCCCGACGTGATGACCTCGAGCGTCACCGCGCCGCTCGAAAAGCAGTTCGGCCAGATGGCGAGCCTGAACCAGATGTCGTCGCAGAGTTCGGCGGGAGCATCGGTCATCACGTTGCAGTTCAGCCTCGACTTGCCGCTCGATATCGCCGAGCAGGAAGTGCAGGCGGCGATCAACGCGGCGGGCAACCTGCTGCCGTCCGACCTGCCCGCGCCGCCGATCTACGCGAAGGTGAACCCCGCCGACGCGCCGATCATGACGCTCGCCGTGAGCTCGAAGACATTGCCGCTCACGCAGGTGCAGGACCTCGCCGACACGCGTCTCGCACAGAAAATTTCGCAGGTCGCGGGCGTGGGCCTCGTCGCGGTGAGCGGCGGCAACCGCCCCGCCGTGCGTATCCGGGCGAATACACGCGCGCTGGCGTCGTACGGCCTGAACATCGACGACTTGCGCACGACCATCTCGAACCTCAACGTCAACACGCCGAAAGGCAACTTCGACGGCCCTTCGCGCGCCTACACGATCAACGCGAACGACCAGCTCACCGACGCCGACGCGTACAAGAGCGCGGTCGTCGCCTATCGCAGCGGCCGGCCGGTGATGCTGACAGACGTCGCCACCATCGTGCAGGGCCCGGAGAACACGAAGCTCGGCGCGTGGGTCGATTCCACGCCCGCGATCATCCTGAACGTGCAGCGCCAGCCGGGCGCGAACGTGATCGCGGTCGTCGACGGCATCAAGAAAATCCTGCCGCAATTGCAGCAGGCGCTGCCGGCCGCGCTCGACGTTCGCGTCGTCACCGACCGCACCACCACCATCCGCGCATCGGTGCGCGACGTGCAGTTCGAACTCGCGCTGTCCGTCGTGCTGGTCGTCCTGGTCATCTATCTCTTCCTCGCGAACGTTTACGCGACCATCATCCCGAGCCTTTCCGTGCCGTTGTCATTGGTCGGCACGCTCGCGATCATGTATCTGTGCGGCTTTTCGCTCGACAACCTCTCGCTGATGGCGCTGACCATCGCGACCGGCTTCGTCGTCGACGATGCCATCGTGATGATCGAGAACATCGCGCGTTACGTCGAGGAAGGCGATCCGCCGCTCGAAGCGGCGCTGAAGGGCTCGAAGCAGATCGGCTTCACGATCATCTCGCTGACGGTTTCGCTCATCGCCGTGCTGATTCCGCTGCTCTTCATGGGCGACGTGGTCGGCCGCCTGTTCCATGAGTTCGCCATCACGCTCGCGGTGACCATCGTCATTTCGGCGATCGTCTCCCTCACGCTCGTGCCGATGATGTGCGCCAAGCTCCTGCGCCACACGCCGCCAAAGGAAAGCAAGCGCTTCGAGGCGCGCGCGCACCAGTTCATCGATTACGTGATCGGGCGTTACGCGGTCGCGCTGAACTGGGTGCTGGCGCGTCAACGCGCGACGCTGTTCGTGTTCGTGCTCACGCTCATCTGCACCGCCGTGCTGTACGTGTACATTCCGAAGGGCTTTTTCCCGACCCAGGACACGGGCGTGATCCAGGCGATCACACAGGCGCCGCAGGCGGCGTCGTATAAGGCGGTCGCCGAGCAGCAACAGGCGCTCGCGGCGAAAATCCTGCAGAACCAGGACGTGGAGAGCCTGACGTCGTTCGTCGGCGTGGACGGCACCAACATCACGCTCAACAGCGGGCGCATGCTCATCAACCTGAAGCCGCGCGACGACCGCGACAATACGTCGAGCGACATCATCCGCACGATCCAGAGCGAAGTCGCCGACATTCCCGGCATCAAACTCTACATGCAGCCGGTGCAGGATCTGACGATCGATTCGACCGTCAGTCCGACGCAATATCAGTTCATGCTGACGGACCCGAACGCGACCGAATTCGCCGAGTGGGTGCCGAAGCTCGTCGAGCGCCTGCAACACACGTCGATCCTGACCGATGTCGCCACGGATCTGCAACAGAACGGCCAGTCGGTGTATATCGAGATCGACCGGGCGACCGCCGCGCGCTTCGGCATCACGCCCGCGACCGTCGACAACGCGCTGTATGACGCGTTCGGCCAGCGCATCATCTCGACGATCTTCACGCAGTCGAACCAGTACCGCGTGATTCTCGAAGCGGAGCCGTCCGACGCGCATTACAGCGACACGCTCAACGGCATCTACCTGCCCTCCTCGACCGCGACCAACGGTCAGGTGCCGCTTTCGGCGATCGCGAAGTTCCATGAGCGCGCGGCGCCCTTGCTGGTCACGCACCTCGGCCAGTTCCCGGCGACCACCGTCTCCTTCAACCTCGCGAAGGGCGCGTCGCTCGGCGCGGCGGTGAAGGCGATCGAGGAGGCGAAGCAGGAGATCGGCTTGCCCGCGTCGTTCCAGATCCGCTTTCAGGGCGCGGCGCTCGCGTTCCAGGCATCGCTGTCGAACGAACTGTTCCTGATTCTCGCGGCCATCGTGACCATGTACATCGTGCTCGGCGTGCTGTACGAGAGCTTCATCCATCCGATCACGATCCTTTCGACGCTGCCTTCGGCGGGCGTCGGCGCGCTGCTCTCGCTGATGATCACCGGGCACGATCTCGACATCATCGGCATCATCGGCATCGTGCTGTTGATCGGCATCGTGAAGAAGAACGCGATCATGATGATCGACTTCGCGCTCGAAGCCGAACGCGATCAGGGCAAGTCGCCGCGCGAAGCGATCTTCCAGGCGTGCCTGCTGCGCTTCCGCCCGATTCTCATGACGACGATGGCCGCGCTCCTCGGCGCGTTGCCGCTGATGCTCGGCTGGGGCGCGGGTTCGGAGCTGCGGCGACCGCTCGGCGTGGCGATCGTCGGCGGTCTGATCGTGTCGCAATTGCTCACGCTGTTCACCACGCCCGTGATCTATCTCGGCTTCGATTCGATCGGCCGCAAGCTGCGCGCGCGGTTTCATCGCGGCACGCCCGGCGCGACGCCGGCCGGCGAAGGACGCTGAGCCATGAATCTGTCGCGCTTTTTCATCGGCCGGCCCGTCGCGACGACTTTGCTCGCGATCGGCATCGCGCTCGCAGGCATGTTCGCGTTCGTGCGGCTGCCCGTCGCGCCGCTGCCGCAAGTCGATTTCCCGACGATCTCCGTGCAGGCGTCGCTGCCCGGCGCCAGCCCCGAGACCGTCGCGACGAGCGTCGCGAGTCCGCTGGAGCGGCATCTGGGCACCATCGCCGATGTGAGCGAAATGACCTCGATGAGCTCGGTCGGCTCGACGCGCATCACGCTGCAATTCGGCCTGAACCGCGACATCGACGGCGCCGCGCGCGACGTGCAGGCCGCGATCAACGCCGCGCGCGCCGACCTGCCCACTTCGCTGCGCCAGAACCCGACCTATCACAAGGTCAACCCCGCCGACGCTCCCATTCTCGTGCTCGCGCTCTCGTCGCCCACGCGCACGGCGGGCTCGCTCTACGATTCCGCCGCGACCGTCCTGCAGCAGACGCTGTCGACCGTGCCGGGTGTCGGCGAAGTCGATGTAAGCGGCTCCGCGAATCCGGCGGTGCGCGTCGAACTGGAACCGGGCGCGCTCTTTCACTACGGCATCGGGCTGGAGGACGTGCGCGCGGCGCTCGCCTCCGCGAATGCGAACAGCCCGAAAGGCGCGATCGAGTTCAAGGGGACGCGGGTTCAGCTCTACACCAACGATCAGGCGAGCAAGGCGTCGCAATACAAGGATCTCGTCGTCGCGTACCGCAACGGCTCGGCGGTGAAGCTTTCGGACGTCGGCGAAGTGGTCGATTCGGTCGAGGATTTGCGCAATCTCGGTCTCATCAACAACAAGCGCGCGGTGCTGGTGATCCTGTACCGTCAGCCGGGCGCGAACATCATCGAAACCATCGACCGCGTGAAGTCGATGCTGCCGCAATTGCAGGCGGCGCTGCCCGCCGACGTGCAGATCACGCCGACCGCCGACCGGTCCACCACCATCCGCGCATCGCTGCACGACACCGAGCTGACGCTCGTGGTTGCGGTCGCGCTCGTCGTGATGGTCGTGTTCCTGTTCCTGCGCAACTGGCGCGCGACCCTGATACCGAGCGTCGCCGTGCCGATCTCGATCATCGGCACCTTCGCGGCGATGTATCTGCTCGGCTTCTCGCTCGACAACCTCTCGCTGATGGCGCTCACCATCGCGACCGGCTTCGTCGTCGACGATGCGATCGTCGTGCTGGAAAACATCACGCGGCATGTGGAAAAAGGCGTGCCGCGCATGCAGGCCGCGATTCTGGGCGCGCGCGAAGTCGGCTTCACGGTGCTGTCGATCAGCCTGTCGCTGGTCGCCGTGTTCCTGCCGATTCTGCTGATGGGCGGCATCGTCGGGCGGCTGTTCCGCGAGTTTGCGCTGACGCTGTCGCTTGCGATCGGCGTGTCGCTGATCGTGTCGCTGACCGTCACGCCGATGATGTGCTCGCGCCTTCTGCAGGAGCCGCACGATCGCAAGGAGGAAGGCCGCGTCGCGCGCTGGCTGGAGCGCCAGTTCGAGCGCATGCAGCGCGGCTACGCGCGCACGCTCGGCTGGGCGCTCGCGCATCCGCGCACGATCCTCACGATCCTCGTCGCGACCATCGTGCTGAACATCGTTCTGTACGTCATCGTGCCGAAGGGATTTTTCCCACAGCAGGATACGGGGCGCATCGTCGGCGGCATTCAGGCGGACCAGAGCACCTCGTTCCAGGCGATGAAGGTCAAGTTCGCGGAAATGATGAAGATCGTCGAGGCCGATCCGGCCGTCGACAGCGTCGCGGGCTTCACGGGCGGGCGCTCCACGAATTCGGGCTTCATGTTCATTTCGCTGAAACCGAAGAGTGTGCGCAAGGTGTCGGCGGATCAGGTGATCAACCGCTTGCGCAAGCCGCTTGCGGATGTCGCCGGCGCGCGCACGTTCCTGCAGGCCGTGCAGGATATTCGCGTGGGCGGGCGGCAGTCGAACGCGCAGTATCAGTTCACGCTGCTGTCGGACACGACCTCCGATCTCTACAAGTGGGGGCCGCTTCTCACCGATGCGCTGCAAAAGCGCCCCGAACTCACCGACGTCAACTCCGACCAGCAGCAAGGCGGGCTGGAAGCGATGGTCACGTTCGACCGCGCGACCGCCGCGCGCCTGGGCATCAAGCCCGCGCAGATCGACAACACGCTGTACGACGCGTTCGGGCAGCGGCAGGTGTCGACCATCTACAACCCGCTGTCGCAGTATCACGTCGTGATGGAGCTTGCGCCGAAATACTGGCAGGACCCGGAGATGCTCAAGCAGCTCTACATCAGCACGTCGGGCGGAACGGCGAGCGGTTCGGCAACGACGCAATCGACGACCACGTCGGCATCGACGGCTTCCACAACGTCGACTTCGACAGCCTCGGCGTCCGCGACCGGCACCGACACGACCGCCGCCCTCGCACTCGCCGCGGTGAAGAACTCCGCGACCAACGCGATCGCCGCGACCGGCAAGAACGGCTCGTCGTCGGGCGCGGCGGTGTCGACGACGAAGGAAACCATGGTTCCGTTGTCGGCCATCGCGAAGTTCGGGCCGGGCAACACGCCGCTGTCGGTGAATCACCAGAGCCAGTTCGTCGCCTCGACGATCTCGTTCAACCTGCCGCCGGGCAAGTCTCTGTCCGACGCCACCGCCGCGATCTACGAGACGATGGCCGAGATCGGCGTGCCGCAGACCATCCACGGCAGTTTTCAGGGCACGGCGCAGGCGTTCCAGCAATCGCTCAACGATCAGCCGCTGTTGATTCTCGCGGCGCTGGCGGCTGTTTATATCGTGCTCGGCATCCTGTACGAGAGCTATATCCATCCGATCACGATTCTCTCGACGCTGCCGTCCGCCGGCATCGGCGCGCTGCTCGCGCTGCTGCTGTTCAAGACGGAGTTCAGCATCATCGCGCTGATTGCGGTGATTTTGCTCATCGGCATCGTGAAGAAGAACGCGATCATGATGGTCGACTTCGCGATCGAGGCGACGCGTCATGGCGCGCAGACGCCGCAGGATGCGATTCGCGAAGCTTGCCTGTTGCGCTTTCGGCCGATCATGATGACCACTGCGGCCGCCTTGCTCGGCGCGCTGCCGCTCGCGTTCGGCACCGGCGAAGGGTCGGAGATGCGGGCGCCGCTGGGGATTGCCATCGTTGGCGGACTGATCGTGAGTCAGATGCTGACGCTTTATACGACGCCGGTTGTTTATCTGTATATGGACCGGTTCCGCATTCGTGCGGAAGCGCGGCGGGCGCGGAGACAGGGCCGCGCGCGCCCCGCGAATGCCGCCGAATAAGCGCGGAAAAATGCTGCGGGCGCAAATGCGTCGCGCAGCACGCTGCGCGGAAATAGCCTACTTTGTCGTGTAACGATCCACGGCGAAGGAGCATCGGCCATGACAACGCTGAAGGTTCTGCTGATCGGCGCACACGGCCGCACGGGTCGATTGATCGCGCAGCGGCTGCACGACGAAGCCATGCCCTTCCGCGCGATGCTGCGCAAATCCGCCCACAAGAGCGAATTCACCGCGATGGGCGCAGAAATCGTGCTCGGCGATCTGACCAACGATTTCTGCCACGCCTTCGACGACATCACGCACGTAATCTACGCCGCCGGATCGGCGCAAACGGAGGGCATCCACGAGCAACGCGCGATCGACCGCGACGCCCTCATGCGTACCGCCGACTACGCAAAGCGCCGGCGCGTGCAGCAACTCGTCGTAATCAGCGCCCTCTCGGCGTTCTATCCGGCGCGCAGCGGATTCGCCCTGCGCCACTATTCACGAATGAAGCGCGAAGCCGACGACTACATCGCGCATCGCGGCGTGCCGTATGCGATTCTCCGGCCCGGACCGTTATCGGACGAAGCGGCGCGCGGCGCAATCGCGCTGGCCGATGAACTCACGGAACACAAGCCCGAGGTCTCACGCGCGGACGTCGCGCGCATCGCGGTGCAATGCGTGACGCTCGGCATCGGCAACCGGATGATCGCGTTCGTCGGCGGCGACGAATCCATCGACAGCGTGCTCGATTCGCTCAGGCTCGAACCCGTGCATACCGCCCGTCACGTCGCGCCGACCAGCCTATAGCCGACACCTGTTTCCGTCACGATATGCTCGGGCTGCGCGGGATCGCGCTCGAGCTTCTGGCGCAGATGCGCCATATAGATGCGCAAGTAATGCGGGCTTTCCACATGCGACGGCCCCCACACGTCGAGCAGCAATTGCCGATGCGTGAGCACACGGCCCGCGTGCCGCACGAGCGTCGACAGCAACCGATATTCGATCGGCGTCAGATGCACGTTCTCGCCGTGTTTCGTGACACGGCGCAACGCGAGATCGACGGTGACATCGCCGAATGTCACGACCGGCGTCTCGGACGCCTGCGCCTGATTGCGCCGCCGCAGATGCGCGCGAATCCGCGCCATCAGTTCGGAGACGCCGAACGGCTTCGTGAGGTAATCGTCGGCGCCTGCATCGAGCGCGGCCACTTTCTCTTCTTCCTGCGTGCGCGCCGACAGCACGATGATCGGCAACTCGGTCCAGCCGCGCAGCTCGCGGATCACGTCGATGCCGTCGGTATCGGGCAGGCCGAGATCGACGATCACGAGATCGGGCTTGCGCGTCGCGGCTTCGACGAGCCCTTGCTGGCCCGTTTCCGCTTCGTGGACCGTCATGCCCTGCGCTTCGAGCGACACGCGCACGAAACGTCGAATCTGCTTCTCGTCCTCGATCAGGACGACGGTGAAGGACGGCTCGTTCATGGTTTTAGTGGTCGTTATGGTGACGAACCGCCCTCAGGCGTTGCATCAGGGCAGGAAAATCGTCGAGCCGGTCGTCTTGCGCGCTTCGAGCTCTTCATGCGCGCGCGCCGCATCGGAAAGCGAATAGCGCTGGCGCACGTTCGTCTTCACCTTGCCCGACGACACGACGTCGAACAGCTCCGCCGCCATCGCATCGAGATCGCCGCGTTTGGCGATGTAGCTGAAGAGCGTCGGCCGCGTGAAGTAGAGCGATCCGCGTCCGGCGAGTTCGGACGAATCGAGCGGCGGCAGCGGCCCCGACGAATTGCCGAAGCTCACGAACAAGCCGAGCGGCGCGAGGCAATCGAGCGACGCGATATAGGTGTCCTTGCCGATCGAATCGTAGACCACGGGCACGCCCGCGCCGTTGGTGATTTCGCGCACGCGCTGGGTGAAGTTCTCGCGCGTGTAGACGATCGGATGATCGCAGCCGTGCGCCTTTGCCAGCTCGGCTTTCTCGTCCGAGCCGACGGTGCCGATCACCGTTGCGCCGAGCGCCTTGGCCCACTGGCACGCGAGCAGGCCGACGCCGCCCGCCGCCGCGTGGATCAAGACCGTATCGCCCGCTTTCACGCGATAGGTCCGGCGCAGCAGATACTGCGCGGTCAGGCCCTGCAGCATGATCGATGCGGCGTCCTCATAGCCGATCGAATCGGGCAACCCGACGACGTATTCCGCCGACATCACCCGCTCCTGCGCATACGCGCCCGGCGGACGCGACGCGTACGCGACGCGATCGCCCGGCTTGAACTGCGTGACGCCCTCGCCCACCGCCGTCACCTCGCCCGCCGCTTCCATGCCGAGGCCGAAGGGCAGCGGCATCGGATAGAGGCCGGTGCGGAAGTACACGTCGATGAAATTGAGCCCCACCGCATGATGCTTCACGCGAATTTCGCCCTTGCCCGGCGCGCCCACGTCCACGTCGACCCACTTCATGACTTCGGGGCCGCCTGCCTTGTCGAATCGGATTGCCTTGGTCATCGCTTCATTGTCTCCATCGGTTCGTCAGGCTCGCGCGAAACGCAGGCGCAAGTCGTCGAGAATCATGCGCGCGGTCGCGATGTTGGTCGCGCACGGCACGTTGTGTACGTCGCAGGCGCGCACGAGCGCGTTGATGTCGGGTTCGTGCGGCTGCGGGGTCATCGGGTCGCGCAGAAAAATCACGATGTCGACGCGCCCTTCCGCCAGTTCCGCGCCGATCTGCAAATCGCCGCCGTGCGGGCCGGAAAGCTTGCGCTCGACCTCCAGTCCGTGCGCCGCCGCGATGCGCCCGCCGGTCGTGCCCGTCGCGACGAGGCTGCATTGCGCGAGCGTATCGACGAACTCGCCCGCGAGCCTGACGATGTCGTCCTTCTTCATGTCGTGCGCGATCAGCGCGACGCGTGTGGTCATGTCGGTGTCCTTGGTCCTTGCCTTGATCAGTAAGTACCGGGGTAAGCGCCGCCGTCGATCAGCAGGTTCTGACCGGTGATATAGCCCGCATGCACGCTGCACAGGAACGCACAGGCCTTCCCGAACTCCTCCGACGTGCCGAAACGTCCGGCGGGCAGACTCTGCGCACGGCGCGCGCGCATGTCCTCGACCGAGATGTTCTGCGCCTTCGCCTGCGCTTCCATGGTCACGGCGATGCGGTCGGTGTCGAAGGTGCCCGGCAGCAGATTGTTGATCGTGACGCCGGTGGACGCGACCTTGCGCGCGACGCCCGCGACAAATCCCGTCAGCCCGGACCGCGCGCCGTTGGACAGGCCGAGCACATCGATCGGCGCCTTCACCGACGAACTCGTGATGTTCACCACGCGCCCGAAGCCGCGCTCGATCATGCCGTCGATGGTCGCCTTGATCAGCTCGATCGGCGTCAGCATGTTGCCTTCCAGCGCCTTGATCCACATGTCGTGCGTGAAGGTGCGGAAGTCGCCCGGCGGCGGCCCGCCCGCGTTGTTGACCAGAATGTCCGGCGCCGGGCACGCGGCGAGCGCGGCGGCGTGGCCCTCGGGCGTCGTGATGTCGCCCGCGACGGTCGTCACGGTCACGCCATATTGCGCGCGAATGTGCGCGGCCGTCGCTTCGAGCGTTTCCGCCGTGCGCGCAGTGATGACCAGATTCACGCCTTCTGCGGCGAGCGCTTCGGCGCAGCCGCGTCCGAGACCCTTGCTCGCCGCGCACACGAGCGCCGTGCGCCCCGCGATTCCCATATCCATCGTCATCCTCCCTCGTCGTTTGTCACAGATCGTGATGTCTTCGCAATTCTAGAAGAATCGGGGCGGCAACGTCGGCGGCCGCTCGGGACGACGCGCGCGATTCTTCTTAGGCGCGGGCGGGCTTTTGGGTAAACTGTCGCCACTGTCCGCTCCCCGAGCGTCAGAAGCAGAACATCACACGAGCAGGACGCGCCGCGCGCGCGAAACCCATGAAACAAGACAGCCGCTTTCCCAATCTCTTCATCACCGATCACCCGCTGATCCAGCACAAGCTCACCCACATGCGCGACAAGGACACGTCCACGCGCACGTTCCGCGAGCTGCTGCGGGAAATCACGCTGCTGATGGGCTACGAAATCACGCGCAATCTGCCGCTCACGACCAAACGCGTGGAAACGCCGCTCGTCGAGATCGACGCGCCCGTGATCGCCGGCAAGAAGCTCGCGATCGTGCCGGTGCTGCGCGCGGGCATCGGCATGTCGGACGGCTTGCTGGATCTGGTGCCGTCGGCGCGGGTCGGGCATATCGGCGTGTATCGGGCGGAGGATCATCGCCCGGTCGAGTATCTCGTGCGCCTGCCGCCCGACCTCGAAGAGCGCGTCTTCATCCTGTGCGATCCGATGGTCGCCACGGGCTATTCGGCGGTGCACGCCGTCGACGTGATGAAGCGCCGCAAGGTGCACGCCGACAACATCGTGTTCGTCGCGCTGGTCGCCGCGCCGGAAGGCGTGAAGGTGTTCCAGGACGCGCATCCGGACGTGAAGCTCTACGTCGCGTCGCTCGATTCGCATCTGAACGACCATGCGTATATCGTTCCGGGCCTCGGCGACGCGGGCGACCGCCTGTTCGGCACGAAAAACTGAGCGTTCGCTGAATTCCCGCCATCGACTCCGACCGCCGCGCTGATGCGCGGCGGTTTGCATTTGGGCGTCGCTTGGTACGATTTCGTCCGGATTCGATGGAAATGCGCCCGATTGGCACCGATTTTCCCGCGCCCGAGCGCGCGCAGCGGTACTGAGCGCGCGCGTCGCCATGCTAAAATTTGAGTCTGTTCCTATTCGCGTTGCGCCGGATCGAACGATCCGCGAGCGAAGCCGGCGGCCATTCTGGACGCGTGCCGGACAGACACATTCAGCAGCACAGCAAGCACGACAGAACACTAGGCGCACGGCACGAAGCCCGCGCGCGATGGAGAAAGGTAATGGCGGGTCATTCGAAATGGGCCAACATCAAGCATAAGAAGGCCGCGGCCGACGCGAAGAAGGGCAAGGTCTGGACGCGCCTCATCAAGGAAATCCAGGTCGCGGCGCGCATGGGCGGCGGCGAGGTCGATTCGAACCCGCGCCTGCGTCTGGCCGTCGACAAGGCGTACGACGCCAACATGCCGAAGGACAACGTCAACCGCGCGATCCAGCGCGGCGTGGGCGGCGTCGATGGCGCGAACTACGAAGAAATCCGCTACGAAGGCTACGGCATCGGCGGCGCGGCGGTCATCGTCGACACAATGACGGACAACCGCACCCGCACCGTCGCGGAAGTGCGCCACGCATTCTCGAAGTTCGGCGGCAACATGGGCACGGACGGCTCGGTGTCGTTCATGTTCGATCACGTCGGCCAGTTCCTGTTCGCGCCCGGCACGCCGGAAGACAAGCTGATGGACGCGGCGCTCGAAGCCGGCGCGGACGACGTCGTGACGAACGAGGACGGCAGCATCGAGGTGATCTGCCAGCCGTTCGATTTTCAGAAGGTGAAGGACGCGCTCGAAGCCGCGGGCTTCAAGGCGGAACTCGCCGAAGTGACGATGAAACCGCAGACCGAAGTCGAGTTCACCGGCGACGACGCAGTCAAAATGCAAAAACTGCTCGACGCGCTCGAAAATCTCGACGACGTGCAGGAAGTCCATACCAACGCCGCGATCAACGAAGACTGAGCTTCGTATCGCAATCAGGCACCGGGGGCGCGGTGAAAAAAGTAACCGCCCCGCCCTCGTGTGGAACGTCTTTCGCTTCGGCTCGTGTGCCGGAGCAGCGCCGCACCATCGATGCGGCGTGGCATCGCCCGAGGAAGGCGCGTGACGCAGCCGATGTCAGCGCGAGCCGCCTTCCCGACGCCATGACCGCCGTCATGCGTTCGGCGCGATGTGCCCATCGCTTTTTCTCAAGCCGCTTTTTGTCAGGATTTCGGGGATTCAAATGAAGTTACTCGTCGTCGGTTCCGGCGGCCGCGAACATGCGCTGGCCTGGAAGCTCGCGCAATCGCCGCGCGTGCAGATCGTCTATGTGGCGCCTGGCAACGGCGGCACCGCGCAGGACGAGCGTCTGCGCAACGTCGACATCACGGACGCGGCGGAACTCGCCGATTTCGTCGAGAAGGAGCATGTCGCGTTCACGCTCGTCGGGCCGGAACAGCCGCTTGCCGCGGGCATCGTCAATCTGTTCCGCTCGCGCGGCCTGAAAATCTTCGGGCCGAGCAAGGAAGCCGCGCAACTCGAAAGCTCGAAGGACTTCGCCAAGGCGTTCATGAAGCGCCACAGCATCCCGACCGCCGAGTACGAAACCTTCTCCGACACCGCCGCCGCGCACGCGTACATCGACGCGAAAGGCGCGCCGATCGTCATCAAGGCGGACGGACTGGCGGCCGGCAAGGGCGTGGTCGTCGCGATGACGCTGGAAGAAGCGCACGCCGCCGTCGATTCCATGCTCGCCGACAACAAGCTCGGCGATGCGGGTGCGCGCGTCGTGATCGAGGAATTCCTCGCGGGCGAGGAAGCCAGTTTCATCGTGATGGTGGACGGCAAGCACGTGCTGCCGCTCGCTTCCAGCCAGGACCACAAGCGCCTGCTCGACGGCGACCGCGGCCCGAACACCGGCGGCATGGGCGCGTATTCGCCCGCGCCGATCGTCACGCCGCAACTGCACGCGCGCGTGATGCGCGAGATCATCCTGCCGACGGTGCGCGGCATGGAAAACGAAGGCATCCGCTTCACCGGCTTCCTGTACGCCGGCCTGATGATCGACGCGAACGGCAATCCGAAGACGCTCGAATTCAACTGCCGCATGGGCGACCCCGAGACGCAGCCGATCATGGCGCGCCTGAAGGGCGACTTCTCGAAAGTCGTGGAAATGGCGATCGACGGCAAGCTCGACAGCATCGAACTCGACTGGGACCGGCGCACGGCGCTCGGCGTCGTGCTCGCCGCGCACAACTATCCGGAGACGCCGCGCAAGGGCGACCGGATCAGCGGCATTCCGGCGGAAACCGAGAATTCGGTCACTTTCCACGCAGGCACGACGCTTACCGACGGAAAACTGTCGACTTCGGGCGGGCGCGTGCTGTGCGTCGTCGGTCTGGCGGATTCCGTGCGCGGCGCGCAATCCGTGGTCTACGATACAGTCAACCAGATTTCGTTCGACGGCATGCAGTATCGCCGGGACATCGGCTATCGGGCGGTGAATCGCAAGCAATCCGTGGACAAGCACGGCTGAAGCTGCATCAGAGTCGCATGAGCACACGCGCTGCCGGACCTCGTGTCCGGCAGCGCGCTTTTGAGAGTTTCGAGACGGAGGGTTTACCCCCGCCCATTTCTGGCCGCCCACGGGGCGCACGCAGCAATCGATGAGTGAACCGAACCGCAGCGCGGAACAACGCAAAGAACACGACGCAGCCCACGATATCGGGGCCGTCCGCGACTATCTGACGGGCCTGCAGACGCGCATCGCCGATGCGCTCGGCGCCTTCGACGGCGCCGCCTTCGCCACCGACGCCTGGACCCGCGAGCCCGGCGCGCATCTGCGCGGCGGCGGCGTGACGCGCATCCTGGAAGGCGGCGGTTTTTTCGAGCGCGGCGGCATCGGCTTTTCGGACGTGCAGGGCGACGCGCTGCCGCCTTCCGCGAGCGCGGCGCGCCCGCAGCTCGCCGGACGCGGCTTCGAGGCGCTGGGCGTATCGCTCGTGATGCATCCGCGCAATCCGCACTGCCCGACCGTGCACATGAACGTGCGCATGCTCACCGCGACGAAAGAAGGCGAAGCGCCGGTCTTCTGGTTCGGCGGCGGCATGGATCTCACGCCGATCTACGGCTACGAGGACGATGCGCGGCATTTCCATCGGGTCTGCCGCGACGCGCTCGATCCGTTCGGTGCGGAGCTGTATCCACGCTTCAAGACGTGGTGCGACGAGTATTTCTATCTGAAGCACCGCAACGAGCAGCGGGGCATCGGCGGCATTTTCTTCGACGATTTCTCCGAGCCCGGCTTCGAGCGCTCGTTCGCGATGATGCGCAGTGTCGGCGATGCGTTCCTGAAAGCGTATCTGCCCGTGATCGAACGCCGCCGCGACATGCCGTATTCGGAGCACGAGCGCGAGTTTCAGGCGTACCGGCGCGGGCGCTACGTCGAATTCAATCTCGTGTTCGACCGCGGCACGCATTTCGGCCTGCAAAGCGGCGGACGCACCGAGTCGATTCTGATGTCGATGCCGCCCGTCGCGAACTGGCGCTACGACTGGACGCCCGAGCCCGGCACGCCGGAAGCGCGCCTGTATGAAGATTTCCTGGTGCGGCGCGAATGGCTGTGAACCAGGCCGCACCTTGCGGGAAGCGCGTCGGAATATTCGGCGGCACCTTCGATCCGATCCACAACGGGCATCTCGCGCTGGCGCGGCGTTTCGTCGACCTGCTGCGACTGACCGATCTCGTGCTGCTGCCCGCCGGTCAGCCGTGGCAGAAGGCGGGCGTATCTGCGCCGGAGCATCGGCTGGCGATGACGCGCGCGGCGGCGGCATCGCTCGAACTCGACGGCGTCCGGATCACCGTCGCCACCGATGAAATCGACCGCAAGGGCGACACCTATACCGTCGATACGCTCGCCCGCTGGCGCGAGCGCGAAGGCGCGGACGCATCGATTTCGCTGCTGATGGGAGCGGATCAGCTCGTCAAGCTCCACTCGTGGCATCAATGGATGCGGCTCTTCGACTACGCGCACATCTGCGTGGAAACGCGCCCGGGCTTCGATGTCTCGACGCTGCCCGCGCCGGTCGCCGCCGAAGTCGGAAAGCGCGCCGCATCGCCCGAAACACTGCAAGCGAGCGCGCACGGGCACGTGCTCATCGACGCGACGCTTCTCATCGACGTATCCGCCACGGCGATCCGCGAGGAAGCGCGCACGATGAAAGACGAGTCCAATGCCCGCGCTCAGGTCCCACCCGCAGTTTGGGACTATATTGTTCAACATCACTTGTACCAGACACGGTAACTATGGAACTTCAGAAGCTTCAACGCGCGATCATCGACGGTCTCGAAGACGTCAAGGCGCAAGACATCAAGGTCTTCAACACAACTCACCTGACGTCGCTGTTCGACCGCGTCGTCGTGGCGAGCGGCACGTCGAACCGGCAGACCAAGGCGCTCGCCAACAGCGTGCGCGAGAAGGTCAAGGAAGCGGGTGGCGACATCATCTCGACGGAAGGCGAAGAGATCGGCGAATGGGTGCTGGTCGATTGCGGCGACGCGGTCGTGCACATCCTGCAACCGGCGCTGCGCCAGTACTACAACC
The DNA here is from genome assembly GCF_001544915.2 of Caballeronia pedi. Taxonomy (GTDB): domain Bacteria; phylum Pseudomonadota; class Gammaproteobacteria; order Burkholderiales; family Burkholderiaceae; genus Caballeronia; species Caballeronia pedi. The sequence goes on from NZ_FCOE02000010.1 coordinate 125,413, forward strand.
TCGAAGAAGTCTGGGGCGACAAGCCCGTGCGCGTGAAGCTGCAGAAGTCGAACATGTTCGGCGGCGCGAGCGTTACGGCTGACGAAGACGAGGACGAGGAAGACGCCGCGCCCGCAGTCAAACGTGTCGCGCGCAAGACCACGCGCAAGCACTGAAGCCGCTTCGTTCGATGAAGCTGGTCATCCTCGCCGTCGGACACAAGATGCCCGACTGGATCACGAATGGCTTCGACGAATACGCGAAGCGCATGCCGCCCGAACTGCGCATCGAGCTGAAAGAGATCAAGCCCGAGCAGCGCTCGTCGGGACGCAACGCCGAGAGCGTGATGGCGGCTGAGAAGCAGCGCATCGAGGCCGCCTTGCCGAAGAACGCGCGCGTCGTCGCACTCGACGAACGCGGCCGCGACTGGACCACGATGCAACTCGCGAACGCCCTGCCCGGCTGGCAGCAGGATGGGCGCGACGTCGCGTTCGTGATCGGCGGCGCGGACGGACTCGATCCGGCCGTGAAGTCGCGCGCCGAACTGATGCTGCGCATATCGAGCCTCACGTTGCCGCACGGCATGGTGCGCGTGCTGCTCGCCGAACAGCTTTACCGCGCGTGGAGCATCACGCAGAATCATCCCTATCATCGCGCGTGAGGCTTTTTCGATGCTGGATCGAATGCCATGCGCGCATTCGACTCCGACTTCAAGATGCCGACTCATCGTTTCGTTTATCTCGCCTCGCAAAGCCCGCGCCGACAAGAGCTGCTCCGTCAGCTCGGCGTGCAGTACGAACTCCTCCTTCCCCGTCCCGATGAAGACGCCGAAGCGCTCGAAGCCGAGTTGCCAGGCGAAGCCGCCGATGCGTATGTCCTGCGCGTGTGCGCGTTGAAGGCGCACGCGGCGCGCGCGCGGCTCGTCGCGGGCGCTCATGCGAGCGCGCCGATACTCGTCGCCGATACGACCGTGACCATCGACGGACTGATTCTCGGCAAGCCGCAGCACGAAGAAGACGCCATCGCGATGCTCGAACGTCTCGCCGGACGCGAGCACGAAGTGCTGACGGCGCTTGCGGTCGTCGACGCCGAAGGCGCGCTGCTCGAACCCGCGCTCTCGCGCTCGACGGTGCGCTTCGCATCGGCCGATCGTGCTGCGTTGCAGCGCTACGCGGCCTCGGGCGAGCCGCTCGGCAAGGCGGGCGCGTACGGCATACAGGGCCGCGCGGCCGAGTTTATCGAGCGAATCGACGGGTCCTATTCGGGTATCATGGGTTTGCCCCTTTGCGAAACCGCAGCCCTCTTGCGCGTGGCGCGCGTCGAATTCTAAACAGGCCATGAACGAAGAAATCCTGATCAACGTCACACCGCAGGAAAGCCGCGTCGCACTGGTTCAGCAAGGCGCCGTTCAGGAACTTCACGTCGAGCGCACGCTGTCGCGCGGGCGCGTCGGCAATGTGTATCTCGGCAAGGTCGTCCGCGTGCTGCCGGGCATGCAGTCCGCCTTCATCGACATCGGTCTCGAACGCGCCGCGTTTCTTCATGTCGCCGATATCTGGCATCCGCGCATCGCGGGCGAGCCGCATTCGTCGGCGCCGCATGTGCCGATCGAGAAGATCGTGTTCGAAGGTCAATCGCTGATGGTGCAGGTCGTGAAGGACCCGATCGGCACCAAGGGCGCGCGGCTCTCGACGCAGGTAAGCATCGCGGGACGCACGCTGGTTTATCTGCCGCAGGAGCCGCATATCGGCATCTCACAGAAGATCGAGAGCGAAGCCGAGCGCGAGGCCGTGCGCGCGCGTCTGACCGCCGTGTTGCCCGCCGACGAGAAAGGCGGCTATATCGTGCGCACCATCGCCGAGGATTCGACGAGCGAGGAACTCGCGGCGGATGTCGCGTATCTGCGCAAGACGTGGGCGACGATCGTCACGCAGGCGCAGCGCGTGCCGCCCACCACGCTGCTCTATCAGGACCTGAACCTCGCGCAACGCGTGCTGCGCGATTTCGTCAACGACGAAACCACGCGCATACAGGTGGATTCGCGCGAGACGTATCAGATGCTCGCGGACTTCGCGGCGGAGTTCACGCCGGCGGTGGCTTCACGCCTGCATCATTACACCGGCGAGCGGCCGCTCTTCGATCTCTACAACATCGAGGCGGAGATTCAGCGGGCGCTGTCGCGGCGCGTCGATCTCAAGTCGGGCGGTTATCTGATGATCGACCAGACCGAAGCGATGACGACCATCGACGTCAATACGGGCGGTTATGTCGGCGCGCGCAATTTCGACGACACCATCTTCAAGACGAACCTCGAAGCGGCCCATACGATCGCGCGGCAACTGCGCCTGAGGAACCTGGGCGGGATCATCATCATCGATTTCATCGACATGGAGAATGTCGAGCATCGCGATCAGGTGCTGGGGGAACTGAAGAAGGCGTTGTCGAAGGATCGCACGCGCGTGACGGTCAATGGGTTCTCGCAGCTCGGGTTGGTCGAGATGACGAGAAAGCGCACGCGCGAATCGCTTGCGCACGTGCTGTGCGAGGCGTGCCCGACGTGTCAGGGCAAGGGGCAGGTGAAAACACCGCGCACGGTGTGTTATGACGTGCTGCGCGAAATCATGCGCGAGTCGCGGCAGTTCAATCCGCGTGAGTTTCGTGTGGTGGCTTCGCAGGAGGTAATCGATCTCTTTCTGGAGGAAGAGTCACAGCATCTGGCGATGCTGATGGACTTCATCGGGAAGCCGGTTTCGTTGCAGGTGGAGAGTAATTTGAGTCAGGAGCAGTATGACATCGTGTTGATGTGAGGATCGTGGGGGCGGTTTCTCTCGGTTTTCGCCGGATCCCGGCGAAGTCCGAACCATCCATCAGGAAAGCATTCCTTAGCGAACGTGCCTGAATCGAAATAGCGTTGATGTGAACGAGCACAGCGCCCCTCGAAGAACAGCTATCTCACAGTCAATCGGAAGCACGCGGCTGAACGATCACGCCGCCTGCTGCTGATACTGAATCCGATGCAAATGCGCGTACAGGCCGCCCTTGCGCAACAACTCCGCGTGGCTGCCCTGCTCCGCGATCTTCCCCGTCTCCATCACGAGAATGCGGTCCGCGCGTTCGATGGTCGACAGACGATGCGCGATGACGAGCGTCGTGCGCCCTTTCATCAGCGTTTCGAGCGCCGCCTGCACGTGACGCTCCGATTCCGAATCGAGCGCCGACGTTGCTTCGTCGAGAATCAGGATCGGCGCGTCCTTGTAGATCGCGCGTGCGATCGCTAGACGCTGACGCTGGCCGCCCGACAGCCGCATGCCATTGCCGCCGATCAGCGTATCGATGCCTTCCGGCAACGTCGCCACCATATCCGACAGATTCGCCGCCGCGAGCGCCGACATCACGCGCTCGCGGTCCGGCGTCTGCCCGTATGCGACGTTCGCCGCGATCGTGTCGTTGAAGAGCACGACGTCCTGGCTGACCATCGCCAGTTGGCCGCGCAGGTCGTGCAGGTTGTAGTCGGTGAGCGGCACGCCGTCGACGAGCACCTGACCGTCGCGCGGATCGAAGAAGCGCGGCAGCAGATTCACGAGCGTGGTCTTGCCGCTGCCCGACGGCCCCGCGAGCGCGACCATCTCGCCCGGCGCGACCTTGAACGAGACGCGATCGAGTGTTGGCCGGTCGATCGAGCCGTAACTGAAGGTGACATCGCGGAATTCGACCTCACCACGCGCGCGCGGCAGACGCCGCCCGCCGCCTTCGGGCTCCGCGGGCTCGTCGATCAGGCCGAAGATCAGCTCCGCCGCCGTCATGCCGCGCTGCAAGGGCTGGTTGATGTCGATCAGATGCTTGAGCGGCGAGATCACGAGCAGCATCGACGTGACGAACGCGACGAAGCCGCCGACCGTCGTCTGATCGTTCGCCGACTGCACGACCGCGATCGTGATCACGATGGCGAGCGCGATCGACGCGAGAAACTGCGTGAGCGGCTGCGCGAGGCCGCCCGACACCTGCATGCGCATCGCGTAGCCGCGCAGGCGATGGCTCATCTCGGTGAAGCGGCCGGTCTCGTACGGTTCGCCGTTGTGCACCTTCACGACCTTGTAGCCGCCAACCGTCTCCTCGACGATATACGACAGCTCGTTGGTCAGGGTCTGATGCTCGCGGTTCAGGCGCCGCAGCCGCCGGTTGATCTTGCTGACGAGCCAGCCGATGGCGGGAAGAATCACCGCGACGATCAGCGTGAGACGCCAGTTGAGGATGAACAGATAGCCGAGCAGAAACACGACCGTGAGCGAGTCGCGCACGAGCGTGACGATGACACTCTGCAGCACGCTCAGGATCTGATTCACCTCGAAGACGATCGCGTTGATGATCGTGCTCGCGGTTTCGCGCTGGAAGAAGCCCGCGCTCGTGTGGATCATGCGATGGAACATCTCGAGCCGCAGTTGCAGCAGGATCTTGTTCGTCACGTAGGAAAGAAAATAGCCCGATGCGTACTGCGCCGAGCCGCGCACGAGCGCGAGCCCGATGACCGCCGCCGGCACGAGCCACTTCGCGTGATCGCTGCTCTTCGAGCCGAAGCCGTGGTCGAGCAGCGGTTTCAGGAGCATCGGAATGCCCGCCTCGGTCGCGGCGACGATGCCCATCGTCAGCAGGCCGAGCAGCACCATGCCCATGAGCGGCCGGATATACGGCCATAGCCGCCTCATGACGGCCATCGGCGAGCTGCTTTCCACGCCGCCGATCGGTTTGCGCAAACTTGCTTGCTTGTTCAAGAGCATATCTCCACTTCGCCCGGCGCCTGACTGACGTGTCGCGCGGCGTTTGTTGCTGTTGTCATCAGCCGGAACGGCCGTTGCGACGATCAGCCGATCGATGCGCGGCCTTTCTTGCCTTGCGGCGGCCGCGCGTCGTGTGTGATGACCGCGAGCAACACGGCCCAGAGGAGCGCGATGAGCGCGGTGCTCATCACCACCGTGAACACGTCGATGCTCAAACCGAAGATGATAACCGACCCCGACACCGCGATCCCGCAATAAGCGGCCGTAGACACATCGCGGTGGGACGATTTCCGATGGCGCACGAAATACACGAGCGGTCCGAAGTAAACCAGCGCGAGACAGACGACGCCCACCGCGCCGAGTTCAGAGATCGTCGAAAAGAACTCGCTGTGCGCGCGCTGATTGACGATGTAAGCCGGCGCCTCGCCCTGGTTCGCCATATCCCTGAGCGACGCCTCCAGATGCCCCTTACCGACGCCCGTCAGCGGATGCGCCTCGAACAGGTGGATCGACGCGCGCCAGAGCTGCAGCCGCGCACCGATGGAACTGTAGGCGGCCGAGCCTTCCGACAGGTGCACGATGTCCGAGCGCGTCGCCATCACGCGCTCGCGGCCGAGCGGCGATGCGAGCAGGGCCGATATGGCCAGCACCGCGACGATCGACGCCGCAAGCCAGTGGCGGCGCTGCCTGATCCAGCCGAAATTCAGCGAGCAGAGCGCGAGAAAGAGCGGAATCGCGAGCCATCCGCCGCGCGTGCCCGACAGATACGATGCATACACGCCGCCCGCGAGGCCCAGCAGCTTGAGCGCGATGCCGAGGCGCTTCAGGAGCGCGTTGGGATAATCGTCCCAGCGAATCGTCATCACGGAGAGAAAACCGAGCAGGAGCGCGGTGTTGCCGTACGGGATCGGATTCGTGTAGTCGTTGCCGAGGCGATTGAGATCGTTGATCGTCGTGTGGAGGTTGGTGTCCACGGCCCAGGCGCCCGCGCCGATCGCACCGAGCGCGCAGCCCCAGCCGAGCGCCTTCAAGTTGCGGATCGGAACGTTCACGAGCAGCAGAAAAATCGGCAGGCTCAGCGCGAGACGCGACAGGCCGTCGAATTCGCGCGGCAGGTAATAGCCGTCGATGGCCTGCTGCAACGGCAAATACACCATGAAGCACAGCATGCCCACGGTGTACCAGGGATAGGCGGTGACGAGCAGACTGACCTTGAGCCGGAACGGCTTGCTGAATCCGGCGAACAGCGCGACGGCGAGCAACACGAAAAAGCAGTAACCGGTTCCGCCCCGTACGACGAGCGTGGTCGCAGGCGCCAGCAAGACCATGCTGGCGATCAAATAACGCAATAATTTTTCCAAATCGATGAACCTGACATGGGTTAGACCGGCCGGTCCGGTCGCGCGCCCCGAAAACCCGCGATATTATAGCTGTTGCCGCCTGGCACGCTCTTCGCTCACGGAACGCTCGACCCGCGGCCGGGAAGGCGCGCCGGGCAATCCACGCGTTGTGAATCCGAGATGCCAGCGACACATCAAACAGGGCCGGACGCACCGCTCGCCAGCCTGATGCTCATCACATTCAACCAGCACGACACCGTCGCCGACGCCATACGTGGCGCGCTGGCGCAGACCTGGCCGTCGCTCGAAATCCTGATTTCGGACGATGCCTCCGCCGACGACACCTTTGCCGTCGCCGAACGCTGCGTGCGCGATTACCACGGTCCGCACACCGTGCGGCTCTATCGCAACGAGAAGAATCTCGGCATCAGCGCGCACCTGAGCGCGCTCGCGGCGCGCGCGTCGGGCGAGATGCTGTTCATCGCGGCGGGCGACGATATCTCCACGCCGCAGCGCGTCGAGCGCGTGATGCGCGACTGGATCGCGAGCGGCAGGCGCTACGACCTCGTCGCATCCGACCTGCAGGACATCGATTCCGAAGGCCAGGCGCATGGCGTGTTGCGCGTAACCGACCTCGACGACTACCACAGCTTCGAGGCCTGGTCCGCCAACCGGCCGCACGTGGTCGGCGCGGCGCACGCCTGGGCGCGGCGTCTGTTCGAGGAATTCGGGCCGATCGCGCCCGGCATCTACGGCGAAGATCAGATCATGACGTTTCGCGCGATCATGAGCCGGGGCGCTCACACGCTGCACGAACCGCTCGTGCAGTACCGGCGCGGCGGCCTGTCGAGAAAGCGGAAATGGCGCACGCCGAAGGATTTCGTCGCGCGCATCAAGCTCGCGAACATCAACGGCACGGGCGAAACGCGCCAGCTCGTGAGCGATGCCGGGAAAGTCGGCGTCGGCGGGCAGATGCGCGCCCTGCTCGCACGCAAGGCCGCGCGCGAAACCTACGTGAGCGAGGTGTTCGGCGAGGCTCCGCTGGGGCGCAAGATCGCGCTCCTCTTCACATCGAAGGACGTGGACTTCGGCTTTCGCGTCAAGATGTTCGTCTATGCGACGTGTCCGTGGCTGCTCTCGCCATTCTTCTTCGTGAAGTGGCATCTGCGCGGATGAGCGCGCCGCGCGTCCGATCCCGCCGATAGAACAACAACGCATCAGCGCCGCTCGAAAGGCTCCATGAACGCTCCGACCCTTGGCATCGCCCTCATCACCCACAACGCGGCCGCGCGGCTCGCGCAATGCCTGCAGGCCGTGTCCTTCGCCGACGAAATCGTCGTCGTCGACGGCGGCAGCACCGACGCGACCGTGGGCATCGCCGAGACGCATCGCGCGCGCGTGATCGAGGCGCGCGACTGGCCGGGCTTCGGCCCGCAGAAAAACCGCGCACTCGATGCGCTCTCGACCGACTGGGTGCTTTCCATCGATGCCGACGAGATCGTGTCGCCGGAACTGGCGGCTGCGATCCGCGCCGCGATCACCGATCCGCAGGCGGACGTGTACGCGATCGACCGTCTGTCGAGTTTCTGCGGCGTGTGGGTGAAGCACAGCGGCTGGTATCCGGACTGGATTCCGCGCCTGTTCCGCCGCGGCACGGCGCGCTTCTCACCTGATCTGGTGCACGAGCGGCTGGTGCTGTCGACCGGCAAACCCGTCGCGCGCCTGTCCGGCAAGCTGATGCACTACTCCTACGAGGATTTCGAAGCGGTGTTGCGCAAACTGGATGCGTATTCGACGGCGGGCGCGCAGCAACGGTACGCGGCCGGCAAGCGCGGCAGCTTCGGCATCGCGCTCACGCGCGGCGCCTGGGCATTCGTGCGGACCTATGTGCTGCGGCGCGGGTTCCTCGACGGCAAGGCCGGCTTCATGATCGCCGTGTTCAACGCGCAGACGGTCTATTACCGCTTCCTGAAGCTCGCGCATCTGAACGACGTGCGCTGAGCGTCTCAGCGTTTCTGATTGATGTCGCTCGCCAGATCGAGCAACGCGCGAACGTGCGAATCGACGCTCGTGTCATAGCGCACGGCATCGCCCGACACGCGCGGCGCGCCACGCCGCGTCTCGATGGCGTCGAGCACCGTGCGGCGCAGATCGTCGGCGTCGCCCGATCTGAAGACGTGCTTCGCGTGATCGGCGATCGCATCGCAGCAGCCGATGCAGGCCGGAAAGATCACCGGCGTGCCGCACATCACCGACTCGATGCCGACCAGCCCGAACGGCTCGTAGCTCGACGCGAGAATCGTGAAATCCGCCGCGCGATACGCGTCTTCGATGTTCTTCGCATAGCCGACATAGCGCACGTTCGCCGCGGGCTTGTCCGGCGCGCGCCCCGCCACCGCGACGACCACGTTCATCCCGGCGAGCGCCTTCTCGATCAGCGGCAAGCCCTTGCGCACATGACTGCTCGACGGAAACAGCAGCACGGTTTCATCGGGTTTGAAGCCGAACTGCTCACGCAGACGCGCGCGTGCAGCGGCATCGACCGGCGAGAAGCGCGCGCCGTCGACGGGCGGATACAGCACGCGGATTTTCCGGACGTCGACGCCGTACAACGCGCGCAGTTCGTCGCTCATCATGTCCGAGTGCGCGACGATCACCTTCGCGCCAGCGTACTGCCGACGCTCCAGCGCGATCTGGCGCGTGTCCGAGCGCTTCTCGCGCCGCCCGGTTGCGCGCAGAAAGCCGATGTGCGTGCCGCCGCAAATGGCGATTTCCGAACCTTCCACGCGATTGCAGCCGATCAGCACATCGACCTTCGCCTTCTTACGCGCGCGCTTGAGCGCCCACGAGAAATACGCGTCGCGCAGCTTGCCCGGCAGAAACGATACCTTGATGCGATGCGGCTCGATCAACCTGCTTTCGGGCAATGACAGATCGATCTTGCGCGCGAAGAACGCGGGCTTTTGCTTGCCGTCGAAGCCCGCGGCGGCGAGGCCGCGCACGAGGTCCATCGCGTAGCGCTCGAGGCCGCCCGAATGCTTCAACGCATTCGCCGAGATGCCGATGCGCATCAGTAGACGATTTCGATCGCACTGCCCGCGAATTCGCCGCGCAGCGCCGTGATGAGGTCGTCGGTGGGCTTGACGCGCCACGCGTCGCCGAGGCGCACTTCGCCTTCGGCGTGCTCGCTGCGATAGACGATGCTCACATTCAGGCCATTCGGAATCGGCGCGGATTGACGCGAGCGGCCGTTCTCGCGCGCCGGAGCCGGCGGCGGCGCTTCCTGCGCGCCCGCCGCATGCGCTTCGAGCACACGGCGCAGACGCACAGAGTCAGCATTGCCGTTCATCTCGACCTTCACGGACTGCGCGTAGCGGCTGCGCGCGCGTTCGAGGTCCATCGCCGTATCGACGGTGAAGCGGATGCCGCCGGTGAACGCGTCGTTGCGCGCCTGCCCCTGCACGACGAGCAACTCGTCTTCCTTGAAGAGCGCCTTGTTCGCTTCGAACTGTTCGTTGAACACGGTGACTTCGCACTGGCCGCTGCCGTCGTCGAGATTGACGATCAGCATCTTGCCGCGCTGGGTCATCTGCGTGCGCATCGCCGAAATCACGCCGGCAACGAGCTTGTCGCGTCCTTCCTTCAGTTCGCCGATCTTCTGGCGCACGAAGCGGCGCACTTCGCCCTTGTAGGCGTCGAACAGATGCCCGGACAGATAGAAGCCGAGCGCGGTCTTCTCTTCCTGCAGACGCTTCTTGTCCGACCACTCGGCTTCGTCGACGTATTCGTGTTTGGCGAGCGGCGCGTCGCCCATGTCGAAGAGGCCGGCCTGCATCGCGTTGGCGGCGGCCTGATCGGCGGCTTCCATCGCGAGCGGCACCGAGGCCAGCAATTGCGCGCGATTCGCATGCAGCGTGTCGAACGCGCCCGAGCGAATCAGCGCCTCCACCGTGCGGCGATTCACGACACGACGGTCGATGCGTTCGCAGAAGTCGAACAGATCGACGAACGGACCGTCCTCGCGTGCGCGCAGGATTTCCTCGATCGCGTTCTGGCCGCTGCCTTTCACCGCGCCGAGGCCATAGCGAATGATCTTTGAGCGCGTGCCGTCGGCTTGCGCGACCGGCTCGAAACGATACGCCGACTGGTTGATGTCCGGCGGCAGCACCTTCATGCCGTTGCCGATGCAGTCCTCGAACAGGATCTTCACCTTGTCGGTGTCGTCCATGGCGAGCGACATGTTGGCCGCCATGAATTCCGCCGGATGATGCGCCTTCAGCCACGCCGTGTGATACGCGAGCAACGCATACGCCGCCGCGTGCGACTTGTTGAAGCCGTAGCCCGCGAACTTCTCCATCAGGTCGAAGGTCTCGTCCGCCTTCGCGCGCGTGAGGCCGTTCCTGGCCGCGCCTTCCGCGAAGATCTCGCGATGCTCGGCCATTTCCTCGGGCTTCTTCTTGCCCATCGCGCGGCGCAGCAAGTCCGCGCCGCCGAGCGAGTAGCCGCCGATGATCTGCGCCATCTGCATCACCTGCTCCTGATAGACCATGATGCCGTAGGTCTCTTTCAGGACGGGCTCGACGCGCGGGTCCGGATACTCGACGATCTCGCGTCCGTGCTTGCGCGCGCAGAAACTCGGGATCAGATCCATCGGGCCCGGACGATACAGCGCCACCAGCGCGATGATGTCTTCGAAGCGGTCCGGCTGCGCGTCCTTCAGCATGCCCTGCATGCCGCGGCTTTCAAGCTGGAACACGGCGACGGTGTTGGCTTTCTTCAGAATCGAGAACGAGGCCGGATCGTCGAGCGGCACCTGCGCGAGATTCCAGTCCTGCTTCGACGGATCGAGGCGGCGGATATAGCGCTCGGCCCAGTCGAGAATCGTGAGCGTGGTCAGCCCCAGAAAGTCGAACTTCACGAGGCCGACGGCTTCGACATCGTCCTTGTCGTACTGGCTGACGACGCCGCCGTCTTCGCCTTGCGAATAGAGCGGGCAGAAATCCGTGAGCTTGCCCGGCGCGATCAGCACGCCGCCCGCGTGCATGCCGACGTTACGCGTCAGCCCTTCCACGCGTTGCGCGAGTTCGAGCAGCTGATGCACTTCGTCTTCGGCATCGAAGCGCTCCTGCAGCGTCGGCTCTTCCTTCATCGCGTCCGCGATGGTCACGTGCTTGCCCGGCTTGAACGGAATCAGCTTCGCGACGCCGTCCGTGAACATGTAGCCGAGATCGAGCACGCGGCCGATGTCGCGCACCGCGGCCTTCGCGGCCATCGTGCCGAAGGTCGCGATCTGCGAGACCGCGTCCGCGCCGTACTTGCCCTTCACATACTGGATGACGCGATCGCGCCCTTCCTGACAGAAGTCGATGTCGAAGTCGGGCATCGACACGCGTTCCGGATTCAGGAAGCGTTCGAACAGGAGGTTGTAGCGCAGCGGGTCGAGGTCCGTGATGCCGAGCGCGTAAGCGACGAGCGAGCCCGCGCCCGAACCGCGGCCCGGACCGACCGGCACGCCGTTGTTCTTCGCCCACATGATGAAGTCGGCGACGATCAGGAAGTAGCCCGGAAAGCCCATCTTGATGATGGTGCCGCACTCGAAGTCGAGACGCGTGTAGTACGTTTCGCGCTGCGCTGCGCGTTCGGTCTCATCGGGATAGAGCTGCTGCAGGCGAACTTCGAGCCCTTCCTTCGATAACTGGATGAGATAGTCGTCGAGCGACATGCCATCGGGCGTGGGGAAAAGCGGCAGCTTCGGCTTGCCGAGTTCGAGCGTCAGATTGCAGCGCTTCGCAATTTCCACGGTGTTCGCGAGCGCCGACGGAATGTCCGCGAAGAGCGCGCACATCTCGTCCTGCGTGCGGAAATACTGATCCGTCGTGAAGCGCTTCTGACGGCGCGGATTCGCGAGGATATCGCCTTCGGAAATGCACACGCGCGCTTCGTGCGCGGTGTAGTCGTCCGCCGTCATGAACTGCAGCGGATGCGTGGCGACGACGGGCAGCTTCAGTTTCGCCGCGAGCGCCACGGCTTCCTGAATGTAGCCCTGCTCGCCCGGCTGACCCGCGCGCTGCAACTCGATATAGAACGCGTTCGGAAAGAGCCTGGCCCAGCGTTCGGCATTGCGTTGCGCACTGGCCGCGTTGCCCGCCGCCAGCGCCATGCCGATATCGCCCGTCTGCGCGCCCGAAAGCGCGAGCAGGCCTTCGGCCAGACCGCCTTCGAGCCATTCGACCAACACCTCGGCGCGGCCGCGATACTGGTTCGTCAGCCACGCCCGGCTCAGCAGTTCGCACAGGTTGAGATAACCCTGTTTGTCGCGCACGAGCAGGAGCAGGCGCGAAGGCTTGTCGCGATCGTCGGGATTGGTGATCCAGACATCGCAGCCGGCGATGGGTTTCACGCCCTTGCCGCGCGCTTCCTTGTAGAAGCGCACGAGACCGAATGCGTTGCCGAGATCGGTCAGCGCGAGTGCGCCTTGCCCGTCTTTTGCGGCAGCCTTGACGACGTCGTCCAGTCGCACGATGCCGTCGGCGATCGAGAATTCGGAGTGGACGCGGAGATGAACGAAGCGGGGATCTGACATGGCGGTATTGTACATGCGGGCTACCCGCGAAAACGCCGGCGGCGCTCGCGCTGGCCGAACGGATAAGGCCCCCGCGCGCTGCCGAAATTGCGCCCGCGCAAGGGCTGGCGACGCGCCGCCGCGAATCGGGCGAGGATGCGTGCCGTTTGCGGGATAATACGTGTTTTGTGCCGGATGTTTATCCGCACTTTTTACCCGTTACAGCGTCAAGCGCATCGTCCGATCATGAGCATTCTGAACCTCTCCGCCTACAAATTCGTCACCATCGAAGACGGCCCCGCGTGGCGGCCGCTCGTCACCGAACGCTGCAACGCGCTCGGGCTGAAGGGCACGATTCTGCTGGCGCCGGAGGGCATCAATCTTTTCATCGCTGGGCCGGTTGTCGAAGTCCGCGAATTCATCGACTACCTTCGTTCGGACGCGCTCTTCGGCGGCCGCTTCGCCGATCTGCAATTCAAGGAAAGCCTCTCCGCGAAGCAGCCGTTTCGCCGCATGCTGGTGAAACTGAAGCGCGAAATCATCACGATGAAAAAGCCCGCGATCAGGCCGGAACTCGGCCGTGCGCCGTCCGTCGATGCCCCCACGCTCAAGGCCTGGCTCGACCGCGGCCACGACGACGAAGGCCGTCCGGTCGTGATGCTCGACACGCGCAATGCGTTCGAAGTCGATGTCGGCACGTTCGAGAACGCGCTCGATTACCGCATCACGAAATTCAGCGAGTTTCCGCAGGTGATCGAGCAGAATCGCGCGGACATGGAAGGCAAGACCGTCGTGTCGTTCTGCACGGGCGGGATTCGCTGTGAAAAAGCCGCGATTCACATGAAGGAAGTGGGCATCGAGCACGTTTATCAGCTCGAAGGCGGCATTCTGAAGTATTTCGAGGCAGTGGGCGGCGCGCACTACAACGGCGAGTGCTTCGTGTTCGATTACCGCACGTCGCTCGATCCGAACCTGCAGCCGACCGCGACCGCCCAATGCTTCGGCTGCCGCGCGGTGGTCAGCATGGAAGATCAGCAGTCGCCGTTCTACAAGCCGGGCGAGACGTGTCCGGCGTGCCATCCGAACGCCATCGGTCAGGCGGCGTAACCGTATTCGATGACCTATCGCGGCCGCTTCGCGCCCTCGCCCACCGGACCGCTGCACGCAGGCTCGCTCGTCAGCGCGCTCGCGAGTTTTCTCGATGCGCGCGCGCACGGCGGAAGCTGGATCGTGCGGATCGAAGACGTCGATACGCCGCGCACCGTGCCCGGCGCCGCCGATGACATCCTCGCGACGCTCGCGCACTTCGGCATGCATTCCGACGAACCGCCGGTCTGGCAAAGCGAGCGCGGCGCGGCCTACGCGGCGGCGTTCGAGCGTCTCCAGCAAACGGGCCTGATCTATCCGTGCGGCTGCACGCGGCGGGAAATCGCCGATTCGCTCATCCACACGCATGCGCGTCATGCGACGCTCGCGTATCCAGGCACGTGCCGCGATGGCCTGCACGGCAAGCCCGCGCGCGCATGGCGTCTGCGCGTACCGGATGGAGACGCGGCGCGGATCGGTTTCGTCGATCGCTGGCAGGGACCGCAGACGCAGGATCTCGCGACCGAAGTCGGCGATTTCGCGCTGAAGCGTGCGGACGGACTGTGGGCTTATCAACTCGCGGTGGTCGTCGATGACGCCGACGCCGCGATCACGCATGTCGTGCGCGGCGCCGATCTGCTCGATTCGACCGCGCGGCAGATCTATCTCCAGCAGTGTCTCGGCGTGCCAACGCCGGCTTATCTGCACGTGCCCGTCGTGAACAATGCCAGCGGCGAGAAATTGAGCAAGCAGACGGGCGCCGCGCCGCTCGACCGCAACGCGCCGCTCGATGCACTCGTCGAGGCGGCGCGGCATCTCGACATCGACGTAGCGGCGCATTCGATCGATGCGTTCTACAGCGCCACGACAGCCGAATGGGCGAAGCGTTTCGGGCGCTGAATCCGCTTTTCGGGACACAAAAAAAGGCAGCCACACGGGCTGCCTTTCTCACATCGGCACGTTGCAGATCAGGACGATTTGCGCGGCATGCCCAAGCCGCCGAGCAAGGCGGCGAGCGGCTGCTTCGGCCCGCTCTTGCGTTCCGGTTCGACCGTTTCCTCGTGACGCTTCATCGCCGACGGCGACGGCTCGTAAGGCTTCAGGAAAAACTCGTCGACGGGCTGCTGACGGCCGCGCGGACGATCGTGCGGGCCCGTCGCACGGCGCCGCGAACCCACTTCCTCGCGCGGCGCATGGCGATGCTCGCCGCGCTCCGGACGGCCGAAGCGCTCGTCGCGGCGCGGCGGCGCCGCGCCGTCGCGGTGCACGCGGGTCGCGACGACGACGAGCTGCTCGACTTCGAGCGGACGCTTGATGAGCTTTTCGATATCGGCAAGCTGCTTGCGCTCGTTCGCGCTGCACAGCGACAGCGCGTCGCCGGATGCGCCCGCGCGTCCCGTGCGGCCGATGCGGTGCACGTAATCTTCCGCGTTGAACGGCAGATCGAAGTTGATGACCGCCGGCAATTCGGCGATATCGAGACCGCGCGCGGCCACGTCCGTCGCGACGAGCGCCTCGACCTCGCCGCGCTTGAACGCGTCGAGCGCCTGCATGCGTTCGCTCTGCGAGCGGTCGCCGTGAATCGCCGTCGCGATGATGCCATCGCGCTCCAGCACGCGCGCGAGCCGGCTCGCGCCGATCTTGCTGTTGCAGAACACGATCACCTGCTTCAGTTGGCGCTCGCGAATCAGTTGCGCGACCGCGCCGGACTTGTCGCTCTCGTGCACCTCGAAAACGATCTGGCGCACGTTGGTGGCGGTCGAATTGCTGCGCGCGACTTCGATCGTCTGCGGATCGCGCAAGTAGGTGGCCGCGAGCTTCTTGATTTCGGGCGAAAAAGTAGCCGAGAACAGCAGCGTCTGGCGCTCCTTCGGCAGCAGATTCAGGATGCGCTGCAAGTCGGGCAGAAAGCCCATGTCCAGCATGCGGTCGGCTTCGTCGAGCACGAGCATCTGCACCTGGCCGAGATTGACCGTCTTCTGCTGGACGTGATCGAGCAGGCGCCCGGGCGTCGCGATCAGGATTTCGACGCCACGGCGCAGCGCGTCGGACTGCGGATTCATGTCGACGCCGCCGAACACGACCGTGCTGCGCAGCGGCGTGTGCTTCGAGTAGGTCTGCACGTTGGCGGCGACCTGATCGGCGAGCTCGCGCGTCGGCGTCAGCATCAGCGCGCGCACCGGATGGCGCGCCGGCGACGCGCTCGTGTTCGCCGAGGGCAGCAGGCGCTGGATGATCGGCAGCGAGAAGCTCGCGGTCTTGCCGGTGCCGGTCTGCGCGGCGCCCATGACATCGCGGCCCGCGAGGACGACCGGAATCGCCTGCGCCTGGATCGGCGTGGGCGTGGTGTAGCCGGACTCGCTCACCGCTTTCAGGATGTCGGCGGACAATCCGAACTGGTCGAACGTCGGCGCGGCGGCCTGTGCGGTGGACGTGTTCATGGCGACGGAATCAGACATGGTGACTATATGTGCTTTCGCTAAAGTGCCGCGCTGCGGCGCGCGCGTGATAAATCGGGCGGCGGTCGGGTGGTTCGGTCGATCGTCGCGATCGCTTGCTTGCGCGGATGGGTTTCGTTGGCGCACGCGGCGCATCGGTCAGGCGCAACATGCGCGTGGACCCGGCGGCCGGTTCGTCGAGCCTCGGTCGCCCGCTCACTGGCCCGCTCATTTGACTCGCTTCGGTTTGCGAGCCCGCGCGCCGACGGAACACGGTTTCGATGACGCCTTCATGGCACGCATCGCTCGTTCTGGTCGAGCAGCGGCTCGCGCGAGGTCATCACTGCCGGAAAGCCGCACATTGTAGCACCGCACGCCCGGACGCCCCCGCGGCGCGAAAGCGCGCCCGGACCGGATGCCAGCACGCGGCGCGCCTACTTCTTGCGCGCCTCGCAATCCGCGAGCAGCGGCGGCGAATCTTTCGCGGCCATTTCGTCGTAGAGATTGGCCTGCGGGCCCTTGGTCCACCACGTGTACTGATCGGCGACGTATCTGGCGCCCGATCCCGCGACCACGTTTACGAAGAGCAGCTTGCGCCCGTCGACGGTCAGCGCCGCGAAACTTTGATGGTTGCGCGTGTTCGTGTACTGAACGGACACGCTCTTGCCGTCCTTGCAGTCGTAGCGTGTGGTCTGCGTCGACGCGGTCTGGATCTGCGGCACGGTGAGGGGCATCGCGAGCGCGGCCTGTGCGCTGAGCGACGCGAGCGTAACGGCGAGAATTCGTTTCATGATCCTGTTCGCGTTTCGTTGGATGTCGGCGCGAGCGTCGCCGTTCACGGATCGATCACGGCGGCGCACGCATCCGTCGGCGCAGCCGCGACGTGGCCGACGACCGGCACGATCTTCAGCCCCGCCGACGCGATCCGGCACGGCGCCGCCGCGAGGCCGCAGCCCGACAGGCAGAAGGATGCCGCGACGAGCACGGCCAGCGCTTTCCATTTCACGTTCTCACTCCCGCCGGCGCCCGCGCGCCGGTCACCCGGCCGTCACCGGCCTGACTTTCGACGCCGCCAGCTTCGCACGCTCGCGAGCTTCGTCGGTGTCGGCGCCCGTCGCGAGTGCGACGCCCATGCGGCGCTTCGCGAAACTCTCCGGTTTGCCGAACAGCCGCAGATCCGCGCCCGGCACGGCGAGCGCGTCCGCCACGCCCTCGAACGCGATGCCCACCTCGTCCAGACCGCCATAGATCACGGCGGACGCGCCCGGCTCGCGCAACGCGGTATCGACGGGCAAGCCGAGGATCGCGCGCGCGTGCAGCTCGAATTCGGAGAAGCGCTGCGTCGCGAGCGTGACGAGACCGGTGTCGTGCGGACGCGGGCTCACTTCAGAGAACCACACGTCGTCGCCGCGCACGAACAGTTCGACGCCGAAAAGACCGCGGCCGCCGAGCGCGGTCGTCACCTTCGCGGCGACGTCGCGCGCTTTCGCGAGCGCGGCCGGGCTCATCGCCTGCGGCTGCCACGATTCGACGTAATCGCCCGCGACCTGAACGTGCCCGATCGGATCGCAGAAATACGTCTGTGTCTCGCCGCTCGCGGGGTCCGCCGCGCGCACGGTCAGTTGCGTGATTTCGTATTCGAAGTCGATGAAACCCTCGACGATCACGCGCCCGTGATTCACGCGCCCGCCCGCCATCGCGTAGTTCCACGCGGGTTCGACATTGGCGTCGCTTTTCAGCACCGATTGTCCCTTGCCCGACGACGACATCACCGGCTTCACGACACACGGAAAACCAATCCTTGCGATCGCCGCCTTCATCTCGTCGAGCGATTGCGCGAACGCGTACGGCGATGTCGGCAGGCCGAGTTCCTCGGCGGCGAGACGCCGGATGCCTTCGCGATTCATCGTGAGTTGCGTGGCGCGGGCGGTCGGAATCACGGTTGCAAGCCCTGCCGCTTCGATCCCGGCGAGCGCGTCGGTGGCGATCGCTTCGATCTCCGGTACGATCAGATGCGGCTGTTCTTTTTCGACGAGGGCGCGCAGCGCGGCGGCGTCGGTCATGTCGATCACGTGCGCGCGATGCGCCACCTGATGCCCCGGCGCGTTCGCATAGCGATCCACGGCGATCACCTCGACGCCCAGTCGCTGCAGCGCGATGATCACTTCCTTGCCGAGTTCGCCCGCGCCGAGCAGCATCACGCGCGTGGCGTTGGGGGATAGCGGCGTGCCGATGCGGGTCACGCCGGCGCGGAGTGGATCGGTCTGCATGTGTGCTCCAGAATCGAAACGGGAAAGCGGCTGAATTGGGCGCGATGTTAACACGCAGCGCGGCCCGCAACACTTTGCCATCCGGTCTATTGACAGCGTGTTCACAGACGGTATTGACACACGAATGCGCTTCGGAATTCCCGGCGCGATCATGAGCGAAATCCGCTTCCCGGCCACGAAGCCGCTCATTTTGTTGCATACGGGTGCTAGACAAACCGTAGGACGCGTGCGATACCCTTACGGTTTCGCCAGCTTCAGGATCATCGATGCCCACGCACTTCCTTCGCGCGTCTGCTTCTTCTTCGCGCTCATCGTCGCTGGTTTCGCGCGCGTGCGCGCTGCTCGTCGCGGCGAGCGTCGTCGCCGGTTGCGCGATGCCGAGGCACCCCGACGCCAGCGCGCCGCCCGCCGATCCCTATAATCCCGCCGCCACGCAATTGCTCGACGACACGCAATGGACCCTCACGAGCTGGACCGACGCAAGCGGCCAGCCGCGCGCCGTGCCCCAGGCCGGCGAAAACGGCGCGAAGCCGCTCACGCTCGATTTCTCGACCGCGAACGGCCGTCGCCAGGCAAGCGGCTTCTCGGGCTGCAACCGCTTCAGCGGCGTCTATGAACTGAAGGACGGCAAGCTCAGCTTCGGCCCGCTCGCCGGTACGCGCATGGCGTGCGTATCCGGCGCGGGCGCCGCGCTGGAACGCCCGTATCTCGATGCACTCGCGCATATCGCGAAAAGCGGCGTGCAGATGCTGCCGCCGCAAGCGCTGCAACTGACGCTCGACGACGGTCAGGTGCTCACCTTCGCGCCGCGCCCGAAGTGATCGCAACGGCCGCGCCAAAAGCTTCGTCGAAAACAGGTGTTGCGTAGTTGCGGCAGGTGCGTCGCGTGCGCACGCCACCCGTTAAACTGCTCGATCGAACCGTCCGGCCCGCGGCCGAAATCGGCGCGTCCGGGCAGCAGTCTCATTCGTTTCACACAACATTGATTCATTCTCAAGCATGCACATGGTAGTTCTCGGCTGGTTCGGTGCATCCGTCGTCTGGTTTCTTCCGCTCTTCTGGCGTGTCGTCAAGTTGGCGCTGCCGGGCGGCAGCGGGGTGCGCGGCCCCGGCACGATCCGCCTCTGGCTCGGCTTTGTCGCCGTGCTGCTCGCAAGCTGCACGCTGGAAGGCATGCTCGCGAGCTCGTTCGAAACGCAGGCGAACATCAATCGCGGCGGACGCGCCCTCGCCTCCGCGCTGAGCGGCATTGCGCATCCGGGCGGCGCGGGCGCGATCGCGGCCGTCGTGCTTGCGATCTTCCTGCCGTGGCTCGTCGAATTCAGCTGGCGTTCGGTGCTCGCGTGGGCCGACGAAGCATTCGGCTTCGGCCTGCCACAAGGCTGGCTCGCGCCGCGCGAGCGCGACAGCGAGCCTCGGCAGAGCGCCGCCGGCCGCGACAAGTCCGTGGGCTGGTTCGAGCGTCGCGCCCGCGCGAAAGCATCGCGCGAATCGCAGGAACGTGGTCTTCGCGCCGAGCGTTTCGATACGCCGCTGCCCCGCACGTCGCCCGAGGAGCCGACGCTCGGCCTTCCGACTGGCCCGCGCAGCAGCCGCTATCAGCGGCCGACCGCGTGGCGGCCGCCTGCGCAAGCCAAAAGCGCCGCCAGCCGCACCGTGGCGGCCGCTGCGAGCGCCGTCGCCACCGCCGAGGCTTACGCGAAACGCCCCGCCTTCGAGGCTGCCGGCGTCCCGCGTCCGGCGACGCAGACGGAGCCGGTCGCGCCCACGGGCTGGTCGAATCTGTCCGCAGCATCGGCGAATCGCGACGCGCGCGCGCCGTTTGCGCCGCGTCAGGCGTCCTCGTTTGAGCCTTCGGGCTCGGGCTTGCGCGCGTCCGTCGCCGCCGACAAACCGCGCGTGCCGACGTCGCCGCCCGGCGCGCCGCGCATGGATCGCCCGCGCGGTCCGGTGACGTCGATGCCCGCGCAACGGCTGTCGGGCGTGGCGAGCGCGTCGACATCGGTCGCCGTGGGTGCGAACGCCGCCCGCAGACCGCCGCTGCCGCAGGCGCCGCAGGGCTTCAGACGCGCGCCGGTGCGCCCGGCCGTGAACCCCGCCACGCGCGAGTTCGCGCCCGCGCCGCTCGACACGCCCGCCTTCTCGCGCGCGGCCGCGCCGCCCGGACCGCCCTCGCCGCCGCCCGCTGCCGAAGCGATTCAGGCAACGCTTCGGTCCATCGAGGAGAAGGCCGCGATGTGGACATCGCTCGCCGGCGCCAGCCTCGCGCGCGGACATGTGGCGATGGCGCGCGCCGGGCAATCCGCCGTTGTTGAGTCGAACGCGGAAACTTCGAAGCCGGTGACCGCCGTTGAACCCGCGCCGGAGCATGAAGTGCTCGTGCAGCCGGAGACGCCGCCGGTCGAGGTCACGGAAATCGAGGAACGCATCGAGACGCCGCTGATCGATGCTCACGCGATCGCGCCGACGCTCGTCGAGCCGCCGCCCCTCTTCGATGTGCGCCTGCCGGAGCCGTCGATATCCGGTTTCGCGATGGCAGCGACGCTGTCCACGGCCGTGCCGGATGAGCCGGCTGCGTCGCCGGCACGCGAAGCGATCATCGAAGAAATTGCGCCGCAAGAGCCCGCGCCGGCGGAGCCGATAGCGGAAGCAAGCGCTGCGCAAGAGCCGGAGCGCGCGGAGCCCGCGCACTTCGACATGCCCTTCGCGCAAGCATCAGCGCCGGAAACCGACTTGCGCGACATGGTGCAGACGCCGCCGTGGCTGGACGCCCTCGATTCGAACAGCGACGAACACGAGCCCCCTGCCCCGCCGCTTCTGCACATCGTCGACGAAGCGCCGTCGCCAAGGCCAGAGGTCGAGGAAGGAGACGAATTCGCGTCGCCATCGAATATCGTGCGCTTTCCGGTCATGGTCAGCGCGCCTCAGCCGGCCACGACACCGCCCTCCCCGCCCGAACCGCGCGCTCCGGTGCGCGGCTCCGCGCCGACCGAATTCGAGTTCCACGCGCCGCATGCATCGGCGGTCGAATTGCCGACGCTCGATCTGCTCGAACCCGCGTCCGGCGAGATCGAGCCGGTCTCCGAAGAACGCCTGATGGAAACCGGCCAGCTCATCGAGCAGCGTCTGCAGGAATTCAAGGTGCCGGTGACGGTGGTCGGCGCGTCGGCTGGTCCGGTCATCACGCGCTTCGAGGTCGAGCCTGCGCTCGGCGTGCGCGGCAGCCAGATCGTCGGACTGATGAAGGATCTGTCGCGCGGTCTGGGCCTCACGTCGATCCGCGTCGTCGAGACGATTCCCGGCAAGACCTGCATGGGCCTCGAACTGCCGAACGCGAAGCGCCAGATGATCCGCCTCTCCGAAATCCTCGAGGCCGACGTCTATCGCAACTCGAAGTCGAATCTGACCATCGCGATGGGCAAGGACATCGTCGGCAATCCGGTCGTGACGGATCTGGCGAAGGCGCCGCACATGCTCGTCGCGGGCACGACGGGCTCGGGCAAGTCCGTTGCGATCAACGCGATGATCCTCTCGCTGCTCTACAAGGCGAAGCCCGAGGACGTGCGCCTCATCATGATCGACCCGAAGATGCTGGAGCTGTCCGTCTACGAAGGCATTCCGCATCTGCTCGCGCCGGTCGTGACCGACATGAAGCTCGCATCGAACGCGCTCAACTGGTGCGTCGGCGAAATGGAAAAGCGTTACCGCTTGATGTCGGCGGTCGGCGTGCGCAATCTGCAGGGCTTCAACCAGAAGATCCGCAACACCGAGGCCGCGGGCAAGAAGCTCACAAACCCGTTCTCGCTCACGCCCGATGCGCCCGAGCCGCTCTCGACGCTGCCGCTCATCGTCGTCGTCATCGACGAACTGGCCGACCTCATGATGGTCGCGGGCAAGCAGATCGAGCAGCTGATCGCGCGGCTCGCGCAGAAGGCGCGCGCGGCCGGCATCCACCTGATTCTCGCGACGCAGCGACCGTCGGTGGACGTGATCACCGGTCTCATCAAGGCGAACATTCCGACGCGGGTGGCGTTTCAGGTGTCGTCGAAGATCGATTCGCGCACGATTCTCGACCAGATGGGCGCGGAATCGCTGCTCGGCGCGGGCGACATGCTGTTCCTGCCGCCGGGCACGGGCTACCCGCAGCGCGTGCACGGCGCGTTCGTCGCGGACGACGAAGTGCATCGCGTGGTCGAGCATCTGAAACAGTTCGGCGAACCGGAGTACGAGGAAGGCATTCTGTCCGGGCCGACAGGCGAAGGCGGCGGCACCCAGGACCTGTTCGGCGACTCGCCCGACGCCGAAGCCGATCCGCTCTACGACGAAGCCGTGGCGTTCGTCGTGCGCACGCGGCGCGCGTCGATTTCGTCGGTGCAGCGGCAATTGCGCATCGGCTATAACCGCGCGGCGCGCCTCGTCGAGCAGATGGAAAGCGCGGGCCTCGTCTCGTCGATGAGCAACAACGGCAACCGCGAAGTGCTCGCGCCGCCGGGCCCGGCGGAGTGACGGCTACCAGAGCCGCAGGCGGCGCAGCAGAAAGATCGTGATGGCGGCGCATCCCGCCATCACGCCGACCACGACCCAGAACGAAACCGGATCGTGCGTGCCCGGCAAGCCCGCCACGTTCATGCCGAAGATGCCCGTCACGAGCGTGGCGGGCAACAGCAACGCGGACATGATCGCGAGCCACAGCAGCTTGCGGTTGATGTCCTCCGAGAGCGCCGCCGCGATTTCATCCTGCAGCAGCTTCGCGCGTTCGTAGAGCCCTTCCAGTCCGCCGCCGAGTCCGTTCAACACCTGAATCGCCTGCACGAGCGCTTCCATCGAGCGCGGTTCGGCCCACTCCAGCCTGCGCAGCACGAGCTGCGTCAGCGCGTTGCGCTCGGGATCGATGAACCGTTTCACCTCCACGATGCGCCGCCTCACGTCGCCCAGCAGCGCGCGGCACTTCGAATGCCCGCCCTCCAGCACGCTTTCCTCGACGTCGTCGAGACAGTCGCCGATTTCATCGATGCGGTCCGCGAAGGTATCGTTCAGCGCGCGAATGAGGCCCGCGAAGAGATCGACGGTATCGCGGAAGATCGCGCCTTCGAGCACGGCATGACGCAGCCGGTCGGTCGATTGCAGCGGCCGCGCGCGCACCGTGATCATGCGATGCCGGTCGACGTAAAAGCGCAGCGCACCGGTCGCGCGGTTCGCTTCGCGCGCGCCGGGCGCGGCGGCATCCGGCGTCTTCGCGACGAGTTCCAGATCCGCGACGACGCCATAGACGAAGTTCGACCCGATATGCACGCGCGGGCGCTTGTCCTCGCCGTTCAGAAACTCGCGCGCGACATCCGGCATCGACGTGACGCCTTCGAGCCAGCCTTCGACGGTGTCGTCGTTCGCGGACAGATGCAGCCACGTCGGGCCATCGCCCGCGACGGACTCGCGCGCTTCGTCCCACGAAAGCCGCAGCGCCTCGCCGCCCACGAAGCTGAATGCGCTGATGAATCCCGGCGGCGCGTTCTCGTTGCGCTTGAGCGGGCGTTCGGGCGCGCCGAATGTGCGAGTCGTGTTCAATCTTGCGTTCCCTGCCATTACCTTTCGATTTCCTCAGTACACCTTTCAGTCGGATGCGGCAGCAACGGCGCATCGGACTTGCATCGTACTAGAACTCGCAACCGTCGCCGTCACGGACGCGCGCCCGTAACGCCCGTAACGCACGGAGCGGATCGGCAGCGCGAGCGGCGCGCACAGCGTAGTTCGCGCTGGGGAACGTCGTCGATCGTACCGGTCAGCGCGTCACGACGGCGACACGAACTTGAAGTCGACCGGCGAGCCGATCGAGAGCCGTTTCGGGTCCGACGCGAGTTCGCCCGTCTGCGGATCGCGACGGAAGAAATACGCGCTGTCGCTTTCCTGATTGCCGACGATCAGCCAGCGCCCGGTCGGATCGATCGCGAATTCGCGCGGCGTCTTGCCGAGCGTCGGATAACGCTTCACGAGTTTCAGATGACCGTTGGTCGGATCGACCGAGAACGCGACGATCTCGTTCGCGTCGCCGCGATTCGTTGCGTACAGAAAGCGGCCGTCCGGCGACAGATGAATCGCGCCGCCGCCGATCTTGCCGCGAAAGCCCGGCGCGATCATCGATGCGGTCTGGACTTGCGTGAGATTGCCATCGCGATAATCGAACACGAGCACCGACGCGTTCAGTTCGGTGGTCAGGTACGCGTGCTTGCCGTTGGCGTCGAAGACCAGATGGCGCGGCCCGGAACCCGCCTTGACCGGCGTGTAGCGCGCTTCGGTCGGGCCGAGCAGGCCGCGGCTCGAGGCCAACGGATCGGGCGTGTAACGGTAGGCGAACACCTTGTCGACACCGAGGTCCTGCGCGAAGAGATATTTTCCATCGGGCGAGAACACGGTCGAGTGGACGTGCGAGTTGTCCTGCCGCCCCTTCACCGGACCGCCGCCCTCGTGATGCACCGTCAGCACCGACGGGCTCACGCGGCCGTCCGTCGCGAGCGGAAAGACCGCGAAACTGCCGCCCGGATTGGACGCGACCGAGTAATTGGCCGTGAGCAGATATTTGCCGTCGGGCGAGAGCGCCAGATAGCACGGGTCGTTGCCGTCCGACGAGACGCGGTTGAGGAAGCTCAACTGCCCGCTCGCGCGATCGAAGCGAAAGGCGCTCACGCCGCCGCGCTGCGTCGCCGGGCCGTTGTCGCCGGGCAATTCGTTCACGGCGTACACGTAATTTCTGTCACGGCTCACGACGAGATACGACGGATTTACCGTCTGCGCCGATGCGATGCGCGACAGTTCGCCCGTGCCCGTGTCGAAGCGATAAACGTAGATGCCTTCGCTCTTGCCGCCGCCCGTGTAAGTGCCGATGAGCAGATCGTAGACCTCGCCGCTCGCCGCACCCGCCGTGGCCGCGCCGCTCGCAGCGCCCGGCGCGGCAGGCGTCGCCGCCGGCGCGGAAGCCGATTGCGCGAAGGCCTGCGCGGCCGCCAGCGACAGCATCAGCGCCAGGCCTTTCGCCCACGCGATGGACCGGGCATGCAGCGGGCGCGCGTCTTGCAACACGGACACGAGCGTATTCGCGCCGCGGGGGTGGCTCGGGTGCATGAAACCTCCTCATCGATTCTTTGCTGCTTGTTATCGGGGCAAGGGTGACGCGGAGGCGACGCGCGAACGCGCCGGCATCGCATCGCCCGCGACGTGCGGGAGCAAGTTCCGCTCCAAACACGTGGACCGCGTTTGCCAGGACCAGGTTCGCAGCCAAGATACACCACGCACGACAGGCCAACCGACACGATTCGAATCAACAACAGGAGTTTGCCGCGATGACTATCCACCTAAGCCTTGGCCCGCTGGTCTCCCTGATCGCCGGGATCCTCATTCTCATCATGCCGCGGCTGCTGAATTTCATCGTCGCGATCTATCTGATCGTGATCGGGCTGATCGGTTTGTTCGGCATGGGCTCGATGCATTTCTGACGCGCGCGTGCGAGCGCACGCACGCACGGGTTGACCCGCGCAGGTGCGCAAAGTGTCACGAAAGAAGTACACGCCGACGTGCCGCGCCGAGGTGTTTCGGCGTGGAGTCAGCCGTTAGCGAGCTGATCGAGACGCAGACGTCCCTGTAACGACAACGCGCCGACCGACACGCCGGCGACGCCGAAGCTGTAGCGGTTGAAACAGCCGCGTTCGGTGAGAAAGGCAGCGGCGGCGTCCATCGCATTGCGCGACAGACCGAGGCGCTTGTGGTCGAGCGCGAGAAGCGCTTCGGCGTCCGAGACGCGGCTTGCGGCGGAAAGAATGGCGATGCAGTCAGCTTTCGACGGATAGAGCATGGGGTTCTGTTCCTCGAAAACACTACGTAAGGGACCGGCAGGACGGCGCGCAACGCAACTGCTGCATGCCCGCGCGCGCGGAACGACCGGGATCATGCATGAAAGACATTTGAAAGGATGCAAAGGTTCCGCGCCTGAAACAACACAGTACCGGCGCCCGCAGCTTTCACAAAGCTTCATTCTAAACATCAGTCGAATGAATTTTCAACAGTGCAACCGGCGCTTCGCTCGTGCTTTTCCGCCATCGCCGCGCGACCTGCCGCCGCACCGATGCGTCGCGCGTCGTGAGCACACCCGGCCCGCTTTTCTGCTTGCATCGAACGATTGCGGCAGAATGCGGCCAGACAGCATGCGCGGCGTCCACGTAGTTTGTCGATGACGCCGCGCTTCGCCCGGGGCGCGCTGCGCTTCGGCTCTTTTGCAACTCGCGGCGCGCTTCGTTTGGTCCCGCGCCGCCAGCAGGAAGATGTTCGCTCATGCCAGCACTGATTGAAGACTATGCGATGGTCGGCGACGGCCACACCGCAGCCCTCATTTCCCGCGACGGTTCCGTCGACTGGCTCTGTTGGCCGCGTTTCGACTCCGGCGCCTGTTTCGCCGCGCTGCTCGGCACGCCCGAGCACGGACGATGGCTCGTCGCCCCCGAGATGCCCGACGGCGAGACGCCCGTCATCCGGCGTCGCTACCGCGAGGACACGCTGGTCCTCGAAACCGATTTCGAAACGCCGCAAGGCGCCGTCACCGTCGTCGACTTCATGCCGCTGCGAAATGGGCATTCGGAGCTCGTGCGCATCGTGATCGGACGGCGCGGGACAGTGCGCATGAAGATGGAACTGGTGCTGCGGTTCGATTACGGCTCCGCCGTGCCCTGGGTCAGCCGCCTGCC
This sequence comes from Caballeronia pedi, assembly GCF_001544915.2. GTDB lineage: Bacteria > Pseudomonadota > Gammaproteobacteria > Burkholderiales > Burkholderiaceae > Caballeronia > Caballeronia pedi. The sequence continues at coordinate 152,589 of NZ_FCOE02000010.1, forward strand.
CGACGACAGCGGCATCCGCGCGATCGCCGGACCAGACCTCGCGATACTGCGCACGCCCGTCGATCTCGTCGGCGAGAACATGCACACGACCGCGTGCTTCGACGTCAGCGCGGGCGAGCGCGTGCCGTTCTCGCTGTGCTATTCGCAGTCGCATCTGCGGCTGCCGCATGCGTCGGATCCGCATACCCAGCTCGCGCGCACCGAGAACCACTGGCGCGAATGGTCCGGGCAAAGCGAGCTCAACGGCCGCTGGGCGAGCGCGATCCGCCGCTCGCTCATCACACTGAAGGCGCTCGCGTATGAGCCGACGGGCGGTATCGTCGCCGCGCCGACCACGTCGCTGCCGGAACAGCTCGGCGGCACGCGCAACTGGGACTATCGATACTGCTGGCTGCGCGACGCGACCATCACCCTGCTCGCGATGATGCGCGGCGGCTACTACGACGAAGCCCGCGCGTGGCGCGCGTGGCTGGGCCGCGTGATGGCCGGCTCGCCGTCGCAGATTCAGATCATGTATGGCATCGCGGGCGAGCGCCGCCTGCCCGAATGGGAGATTCCGTGGCTGCCGGGGTACGAGGGCGCGGCGCCGGTGCGCATCGGCAACGGCGCGGTCGATCAGTTGCAACTCGACGTCTACGGCGAAGTGATGAACGCGCTGCATCTTGCACGCGTCGGCGGCCTGCAGAGCGACGAAACGGCGTGGTCGATCCAGTGCGCCATGCTGCAACACCTCGATACGATCTGGGAGCAGCCCGACGAAGGCATCTGGGAAGTGCGCGGCGGACGTCAGCACTTCACCTTTTCGAAGGTCATGGCGTGGGTCGCGTACGACCGCGCGATCAAGTCGGCGGAGAAGTTCGAGCTGCCAGGGCCGATCGACCACTGGCGCGAGATGCGCGCGCGCATCCGCGCCGAGGTGCTGAAAAAGAGCTGGAACCCGAAACTGAACTCCTTTACGCAGGCGTACGGCAGCGATGCGCTCGACGCGAGCCTGCTTTTGATCCCGTTGTTAGGATTTTTGCCGCCAAACGATCCGCGAGTGACCGGAACCGTACATGCGATCGAGACCACCTTGACGCACGATGGCCTGGTGAAGCGCTATCACACCGCCGAAGTGGCGGACGGTTTGCCGCCTGGAGAAGGCACGTTTCTGGCTTGTAGCTTCTGGCTCGTGGACAACCTGGCGTTGCAGGGGCGAATCGACGAAGCGCACGAGATGTTCGAGCGCCTCGTGGGTCTCGCGAACGACGTCGGGCTGCTGGCCGAGGAGTACGACACGGTGGCGAAGCGCATGGTCGGAAATTTTCCGCAGGCATTCACCCACGTGGCGCTGGTGCACACCGGGATGAACCTGATCCGGCACGAAGAGGAGATGGCGAAGGCGACCGGCCAGCCGTCCGGCTCGGAAAACCACGACGAGTCACACAGTCAAGCAGAATTTGACGCAACTGCGGGAAAGTCATAAAGGTTTGTTTTGTTTGGCAAAAATGGGGATTTAACGGTAATATTGGTGCAATGCACAAAACGTAATATATGGCCAAGTGTTGTTTCCAGGCCGGCAATTTCGACCGCTTGGTTGAATTGAACGTTTAATGCGCGGAAAATCTTGCGTCGGCTCAAGCTTCGTTGCAGGCAGTCGATAACGCGCAGGTGGCAGCACGCAAAGGCATTGAAGCAGTGCAGTAAGGACAGTGCCCCGGCAGCACGGCGACAGCCCGTCGCGCTGCGGGGGATCATCGAATGCCGTTGAAGCTCATCGCCGGATGCTTTTTTGCCGGGATCAACGGGCGTACCGGTTCCACCGGAGTTACTGGGGCGACCATGCTCTATCAAATTCACGAATTTCAGCGTGCCATGCTGTCTCCCCTCACAGCATGGGCCGAGGCCGCATCGAAGTCGTTCGTCAACCCGGCCAGCCCCCTCGCCTACATTCCCGGCTCGAGCCGCTTCGCCGCGGGTTACGAACTGCTCTACCGGCTCGGCAAGGATTACGAGAAGCCGCAGTTCGACCTTCATCAGATCGTCAAGGACGGCCACAACATTCCGATCGTCGAGCAGACGGTGGTCGAGAAGCCGTTCTGCCGCCTGTTGCGCTTCAAGCGCTTCGCCGATGACAGCGCGACCGTCACCAAGCTGAAGAACGAGCCGATCGTGCTCGTGTGCGCGCCGCTCTCGGGCCATCATTCCACGCTGCTGCGCGACACAGTGAAAACGCTGTTGCAGGACCACAAGGTGTACATCACCGACTGGATCGACGCGCGCATGGTGCCGATCGAGAACGGCCCGTTCCATCTGGACGATTACGTCGAGTACATTCAGGAGTTCATCCGCCATATCGGCGCGAAGGATCTGCACGTGATCTCGGTGTGTCAGCCGACCGTGCCGGTGCTCGCCGCCATTTCGCTGATGGCGAGCCGAGGCGAAGACACGCCGCGCACGATGACCATGATGGGCGGCCCGATCGACGCGCGTCGCAGCCCCACGTCGGTCAACTCGCTCGCGAACGAGCACTCGTACGGGTGGTTCGAGAACAACGTCATCTACACGGTGCCGGCGAACTATCCCGGCGTGGGACGCAAGGTCTATCCGGGCTTCCTGCAGCACGCGGGCTTCGTCGCGATGAATCCGGAGCGCCATCTCACGGCCCATTGGGACTTCTATCAAAATCTGCTGCGCGGCGACGATGACGACGCCGAGCAGCATCGCCGTTTCTACGACGAATACAACGCCGTGCTCGACATGGCCGCCGAGTATTATCTGGAGACGATCCGCGTCGTGTTCCAGGAGTTCCGGCTTGCGGAAGGCACCTGGGAAGTCAACGACGAACTCGTGCGTCCGCAGGACATCACGCATACGGCGCTGTTCACGATCGAAGGCGAACTCGACGACATCTCCGGCAGTGGTCAGACGCGCGCCGCGCACGATCTGTGCACCGGCATCCCGGCGAAGCACAAGCGCCATTTCACGGCGGAGAAAGCCGGCCACTACGGCATTTTCTCGGGACGTCGCTGGCGCACGATGGTGTATCCGCAATTGCGCGAGTTCATCCTCGAACACGACAAGACGCCGAAGACCGAAGCCGTGCCGGCGTAAACACGCACGCATCAAATAAAAACGTCGCGCCTTGCAAAAGGCGCGACGTTTTTTTCTTCCGACGGCGCGTGCGCGTCGGCGCGAATCAGCGACGCGTCAGATACGCCAGCAACAGTTCGGTATTCATCCGCACGATCTGATCGCGCTGGCCCTGCTCGCTGAAATCGAGCCCGAATGTCGCTTCCAGCGTGAAGCGGTTCGAGACGATGTAATAGCCGAGCCCCGACAGGATGATGTAGAACTTGAGCGGATCGACGTCGGTGCGAAACAATCCGGCCTTCTGGCCACGATCGAGAATGGCCGTGAGCGTGGTGACAATTGGTGAGATGAGTTCGCGTATGCGATTCGATCCTTTGATATATCTCGCTTCGTGAAGATTTTCGTTATTGATGAGACGCAAGAGTTCCGGGTGATCGCGGTAATAATCCCAGACGAAATGCGCGAGACGTGTCATTGCCTCGATGGGCGCGATGCCGTCGAGTTCGAGCGTGCGCTCGGCGTCGACGAGCGCGGCCAGCGCATGTTCGAGCACGGCGGTGAATAACTGCTCCTTGCTACCGAAGTAGTAATAGAGCATACGTTCATTGGTTTCCGCCCGGCGCGCGATCTGATCGACGCGGGCGCCGAACAGACCTCCGGCAGCGAATTCTTCTGCGGCGGCAAGCAAAATACGGCGCCGGGTGCCTTCAGGATCTCTTTTGATTTTCGGCTGATTCATGGTGGCATGACTCGCGAGCCGCGTTGCCGGATTAGCGTCACGCGGCCCGCATAGGGGTACATGACGTGAACGGGCGCTGCCCAGGGTTAATGGGAGACACCGTCCTGCGGTCAAACGGAAAAGCGCTTCGATTATGCGCACATCGAAGAACATTGGCAATTAGGATTGAAAGACATTCGTCACGATAGCGGGTGACTTCGGCGATAATGTCGATCAAAGCCGAGCGCGCGACCGGAAAGCGGCACGCGCGCCGAACCGGCAGCGTGCCGTCGTCGTGGACGCCGAAGCGTTCTGGCGTCCGTCATCCTCCGGCTACGCCCCTGCGCCCACGCTGCGCCCGTCCCCAAGGCATCATCGCAATCCCTCCGTGACCGCAACTGTTTCCAAGACGCTCGCAGAGCGCATCGAAGACCTGCTGCCGCAGACGCAATGCACGAAGTGCGGCTATCCCGCCTGCCGGCCGTACGCCGAAGCCATCGCCGCGGGCGAGGCGAACTACAACCAGTGTCCGCCGGGCGGCGCCGAAGGCATCGCCCGGCTCGCCGCGCTGCTCGGCAAGCCCGATATTCCTCTCGATACGACGCATGGCGTCGAGCGCGCGCGGCCCGTCGCGGTGATCGACGAGAACGTGTGCATCGGCTGCACGCTGTGCATGCAGGCGTGTCCGGTCGATGCCATCGCTGGCGCGGCCAAGCAGATGCATACGGTCATCGCCGAGCTGTGCACGGGCTGCGATCTGTGCGTGCCGCCTTGCCCGGTCGATTGCATCGCGATGGTGCCGGTGACCGGCGAGCACACCGGCTGGAACGCATGGAGCCAGGAAGAAGCCGATCTGGCGCGGGCACGTCACGACCGCCACCTGGCGCGCATCGAGCGGGAACGCGCGCAAGCCGAGGCACGCGCGAGCGCGCGTCAGGCGGCGCGCGCGGCGCAGGCGGATCAGGCGGATCAAGCCGCGCAGGAAGCTCCCCCCGCAGCACCCGCCGCGAGCGACGACCCCGAAGCCAAAAAGCGCGCGATCATTCAGGCCGCGCTCGAACGCGCCCGCAAGAAGAAGGAAGAGATGGCGCAACTCGGCGCGGGCCCGAAAAACACGGCTCAGGTCAGCCCCGCCGTGCAGGCGCAGATCGACGCCGCCGAGGAACGCCGCCGCCGTCTCGGACTGACGGACGGCGAAAACGCCCCTCATCCCGACAAGGGCGACAAACCCGCGTAAGAACGAGCCTCGCACCATGAACGCCACGAAGCGCCGCGCCATCTACGAGACCTTGCAGAGCCTGAATCCGCATCCGACGACCGAACTCGAATACACGACGCCGTTCGAACTGCTGATCGCCGTGATGCTGTCCGCGCAGGCGACGGACGTTTCGGTCAACAAGGCGATGCGCAAGATGTTTCCCGTCGCCAATACGCCAGCGGCGGTGCTGGCGCTGGGCGAGGACGGCGTGTCGGAGTACATCCGCACGATAGGGCTCTATCGCACGAAAGCGAAGAACGTGATCGCGACGTGCCGCATTCTCATCGACCAGCACGGCGGCGAGGTGCCGGCGGAGCGCGAGGCGCTGGAGGCATTGCCGGGCGTCGGCCGCAAGACCGCGAACGTCATCCTGAACACGGCGTTCGGACAGCCGACCATCGCCGTCGATACGCACATCTTCCGCGTGGCGAATCGCACGGGTCTCGCGCCCGGCAAGGACGTGCGCGCCGTCGAGACCGCGCTCGAAAAATTCACGCCGAAGGAATTCCTGCTCGACGCGCATCACTGGCTTATCCTGCATGGCCGCTACGTCTGCAAGGCGCGCGTGCCCGAGTGCTGGCATTGTGCGATCGAGCCGCTCTGCGAATACCGGCCTAAGACGCCTGCACCGGTCGAATGAGCGGTTTGGGCGGACCGGGCGCGCCGCGGTCTACAATAGCGGGTTCAGAAACCCGCAATCGAATCAATACCTTATGTTCAATCCCAGTCGCGACGAAGTTCGCCAGTTTTTCACCGAAACGTGGCGCAAGGAGCGCGCCGGCGAAATTCTGACGCCGCTCGAAAGCATGGCCGCCGACTGGATCGGCGAGCATCCCGAGTATCACGACGCGCTCGTGAATCCGGATTCGCGTGAAGCCGATTACTCGCCCGATCGCGGCCAGACCAATCCGTTTCTGCATCTGTCGATGCATCTGGCGATCAGCGAGCAACTGTCGATCGATCAGCCGCCGGGCATCCGGCGCGCGCACGACCGGCTCGTCGCGCGCCTGGGTTCGCCGCACGACGCGCAGCACGCCATCATGGATTGCCTCGGTCAGGTGATCTGGGAAGCGCAGCGCTCGGGCACGCCGCCGGATACCGACGCCTATCTCGCGCTGATCGAGCGCCGCGCCTCGCGCGACTGAGCCTCCGCAAAACAAAAACACCCCGCTGCGAAGCGGGGTGTTTCTTATTCTGCGACGTCCAATGCGGCGCGCTTACTTCTTCAGTACGAGACTGCCGTCGAGCGACTGGATATACGCCGCGAGATCCTTCAGATCGCTCTGCGACAGGCTCTGCACCTGCGCCGCCATGATGGCGTTATTGCGGCCGAAATTCGGGTTGTTGCCGCCGATCTGATACTGGCGCAGCGCCCAGTAGATATAGGTCGCATGCTGACCCGCGAGCCTCGGATACTCGCCGCTGACCGGCTTGTTGAGGTTGGGGCCGTGGCAGGCTGCGCAGTTGTGGCTGTCCGACAGCGCCTTCCCGTTGCTCACGTCGGCCGCGTGCGCGCCGCCGACCGTCATGCCGATGAGCGCCGCTGCCGCGCACGCTGCCTTGAAGCTGCTGTGAAGTGCCTTTGAGGGCTTCATGAATTCTCCTTCCCGTTGTCGCTTGGTCGCGTCACGCGCGGATCACTTGTCGGGATTGTTCTTCGATTGGGGAGTCTGCGCGGCGTAGTACGCGGCGATATCGGCGATATCCTGATCCGACAGCGTCGTCGCGATGGCGCGCATCGTGTCGAAATGACGGTCGCCCTTCTTGTAGGCATGCAGCGCATTGGCGATGTACTGCGCGTTCTGGCCACCCAGCATCGGCACTTCGTAGACTTCGGGGTACGCGGTGCGATAGCCGGGGATGCCGTGGCAGCCGATGCACATCGCGACCTTGCCCTCTGCGGCCTTCGCGTTGCCGACGACGTCGGCCGACGCCTGGGTCGCGAAGCCGGCAAGACCCGACAGCGCTGCAATCACGGCACATTTGCCGACGAAATTGTTCATAGCTCTTCTAACCTGGCTTGAGGGGGAATCCGGCGCTCCAGAGGCCGTGGCCCGCGCCGAGCGCAATACAACCTTCTCGGGACTGTTTGCTGCTACGGGGTTTGTCGCCACGCAGGCCAAAAAAATCGCGCTAATTGTACCGCGCGACCTATCCCCCGTCCACACGCGGACCGCGCGGAAGCTTTGCTGGCAAGGGGAATCGGCTGAAAAGCAGTCGTTCGACCTGCGACAATTCGTCCCTGTACAAGCGATGAGCCCGCCTGCGCGCTCGCTGCAAACGCGCTCGGACGCGCTGCCGCCAACGGCGGTGAAGCGGCTCAAACGATACCCGGCGCGCCTCAATGTCGAAAGGTCTTCTGACTTATACTGGGATTTTTTTCCCGACCGGATCTTCGTCATGCGTTTCGAAGGCTCATCGCAATACGTCGCAACCGACGATCTCAAGCTCGCGGTGAACGCCGCAATGACGCTGCAACGGCCGCTGCTCATCAAGGGCGAACCCGGCACCGGCAAGACCATGCTCGCGGAAGAAGTCGCGCTCGCGCTCGGCATGCCGCTCCTGCAATGGCACATCAAGTCGACGACCAAGGCGCAGCAGGGTCTTTACGAATACGACGCGGTCTCGCGCCTGCGCGATTCGCAGCTCGGCGACGAACGCGTGAAGGACATCCGCAATTACATCGTCAAGGGCGTGCTGTGGCAGGCGTTCGATTCGGACCAGCAGAGCGTGCTGCTCATCGACGAGATCGACAAGGCGGACATCGAATTTCCGAACGATCTGTTGCGTGAGCTCGACCGCATGGAGTTCTACGTGTACGAGACGCGCGAGCTCGTGAAGGCGAAGCACCGGCCGCTCGTCATCATCACGTCGAACAACGAGAAGGAACTGCCCGACGCGTTCCTGCGCCGCTGCTTCTTCCACTACATCCGGTTCCCGGACGCCGAGACGATGAAAGCCATCGTCGAGGTGCATTTCCCCAATATCAAACAGGATCTGCTCGCAGCGGCGATGCAGAGCTTCTTCGAATTACGCGGCGTGTCGGGACTCAAGAAGAAGCCGTCGACGTCCGAACTGCTCGACTGGCTGAAGCTTCTCCTGGCCGAAGACATCCCGCCCGAAGCCCTGCGCTCGTCGGATCAGAAACAGATCGTGCCGCCTTTGCACGGCGCGCTTTTGAAGAACGAACAGGACGTCGCGCTGTTCGAGCGTCTGCTTTTCATGAACCGTAACCATCGCTAGAAAGAAGAAATGAGCCGCTGGATCGAACCCGTCACGCTGGAAGGCGAACACGTCAGGCTCGTGCCGCTGACGCTCGAGCACGAAGCCGCCCTGAGCGCCGCCGCGAGCGACGGCGAATTGTGGAAGCTCTGGTACACCTTCGTGCCCTCGCCCGACAAGACGCGCGCCTATATCGACACCGCGCTCGACATGCGCGACCGCCTGGGCGCGCATCCGTTCGCCGTGATCGATGCGAAGACCGGCGATGTCGTCGGTTCGACGCGTTACTTCGCAGTGGATGAAGCGAACCGGCGGCTGGAGATCGGCCATACGTGGTATGCCCGACGCGTGCAGAAGACCGCGCTCAATACCGAAGCCAAGTTGCTGCTGCTCACGCACGCGTTCGAAAGGCTGAACGCGATCGCCGTCGAGTTCCGCACGCATTTCATGAACCACGCGTCGCGCACGGCGATCGCGCGGCTCGGCGCGAAACAGGACGGCATTCTGCGCAATCACCAGATCGGCCGCGATGGCGTGTTGCGCGACACCGTCGTGTTCTCGATCATCCAGTCGGAGTGGCCGGCGGTGCGCGCCAACCTCAACTACCGGCTCGACCGCTGATCCCGATGGAGAGCGCGCCATGCTGATCGACTTCTTCTACTCGCTGCGCGACGCGAAGCTGCCCGTCTCGGTGAAGGAATATCTGACCTTGCTCGAAGGGCTGAAGGCGCAGGTGATCTCGCCGTCGCTCGACGAGTTCTACTTCCTCGCCCGCATGACGCTCGTGAAGGACGAGAAGTACTTCGACAAGTTCGATCGCGCGTTCGGCGCGTATTTCCACGGCCTGACGCAACTGCCCGACGAAGCATTCGACATTCCGCTCGACTGGCTCAAGAAGCGCCTCGACCGCGAATTCACCGCGGAAGAAAAGAAGCGAATCGAGGCGCTCGGCGGCCTCGACAAGCTGATGGAGCGCCTCAAAGAGCTGATGGACGAGCAGAAGGAACGTCACGAAGGCGGCAACAAGTGGATCGGCACGGGCGGCACGTCGCCGTTCGGGCACGGCGGATATAACCCGGAAGGCATTCGCATCGGCGGGGAATCGTCGGGCAATCGCACCGCCGTGAAGGTGTGGGACGAGCGCGCGTACAAGGACTACGACGATCAGGTCGAAATCGGCACGCGCAACATCAAGGTCGCGCTGCGGCGTCTGCGGCGCTTCGCGCGCGAAGGCGCGGCCGAAGAACTCGATCTGCCCGACACGATCCGCAGCACCGCCGCCAATGCGGGCTGGCTCGATATCAAGATGGTGCCCGAGCGCCACAACAACGTGAAGGTGCTGATGCTGCTCGACGTCGGCGGTTCGATGGACGATCACATCAAGCGCGTCGAAGAGCTCTTCTCGGCGGCGAAGGCGGAGTTCAAGCATCTCGAGTTCTATTACTTCCACAACTGCGTGTACGACTATCTGTGGAAGCACAATCGGCGGCGTCACGCCGAGCGCACGCCGACTTTCGACGTGCTGCACAAGTTCACGGCGGACTACAAGCTGATCTTCGTCGGCGACGCGACCATGAGCCCCTACGAAGTGTTGCAGCCGGGCGGTTCCGTCGAATACAACAACGCCGAGGCGGGCGCGGTGTGGCTGCGCCGTCTCGCCGATCAGTTTCCGCATCACGCGTGGCTCAATCCCGAGCCCGAGCGCCTATGGGAATACCGGCAGTCGATTGCCGCGATCCGCAATGTCCTCGGCAATCGCATGTACCCGCTCACGATGGCCGGCCTCGAAACCGCGATGCGCGCGCTGTCGAAATAAACCAAAAGAACCGCATGAAAGCTTCTTCTCCGGCGAGCGTCGCGCTGCGCCCGTTCTCCGACTCGTCGTTATCGACCATCGTCGCCGGCTTCGTCGCGATGATGACCGGCTACACCAGCTCGCTCGTGCTGATGTTCCAGGCAGGCCAGGCCGCGCATCTCACCGACGCGCAAATCTCATCGTGGATCTGGGCGCTCTCGATGGGCATGGCCGTCTGCACGATCGGGCTGTCGCTGCGCTATCGCGCACCGATCGTCATCGCGTGGTCGACGCCCGGCGCGGCGCTGCTCGTGTCGTCGCTGCCGAACGTCGCGTATGCCGATGCGATCGGCGCGTTCATCGTCTGCGCGGTGCTGCTGACCGCGGTCGGCCTCACCGGCTGGTTCGACACGCTGATGAAGCGCGTCCCGTCGGGCATCGCCGCGGCGTTGCTCGCGGGCATTCTGTTCGAGATCGGCATTGAGATTTTCCGCGCCGCCGAACATCGGACGGCGCTCGTCATCGTGATGTTTTTCACGTATCTCGCCGGCAAACGCTTCCTGCCGCGTTACGCGATTCCGGCGACGCTCGTCGTGGGCGTCGCGGTCGCGGGCGGGCTCGGGCTGCTCGACTTCTCGCGCTTTCACGTCGCACTCGCGCATCCGGTTTTCACGATGCCCGCGTTCTCGCTGGCCGCGGCGATCAGCATCGGCATTCCGCTGTTCGTGGTCGCGATGGCCTCGCAGAACGTGCCGGGCATCGCGGTCCTGCGCGCCGACGGCTACACGACGCCCTCCGCCCCGCTCATCTCGACGACCGGCATCGCGTCGCTCGTGCTCGCGCCGTTCGGCTCGCACGGCGTCAATCTCGCGGCCATCACCGCCGCGATCTGCACCGGCCGCGAGGCGCACGAGAATCGCGACAAACGCTACACGGCAGCCGTCTGGTGCGGCGTCTTCTATCTGATCGCGGGCACCTTCGGCGCGACCATCGCCGCCCTGTTCGCGGCGTTTCCGAAGGAACTGGTCGTCTCGGTGGCGGCGCTCGCGCTGTTCGGCTCGATCATGAGCGGCCTCGCCAACGCGATGCAGGACGCGCGCCAGCGCGAACCCGCGCTCGTGACGTTCATGGTGACGGCATCGGGCCTCACGCTGCTCTCCATCGGCTCCGCGTTCTGGGGATTGATCGCGGGCGTCGCGACCCATGTCGTGCTCAACGCCAGGCGCGCCTGACGCAGCCTACAATGACGGAATCGGCCCCGATTTCCGGCCGATTTTTCCGCAACAGAAACTGGCATTCCCGTCATGGCCCTGATCGACAAACTGCTGGCGCGCTCCGCGCCGCCCGGCGCCTCCCAGAAACGCAAGACGATCGTGCGCGTGCTGCTCGACGACGCTGGACATGTCCAGGACGTCGTCCTGAAGATGAGCTGCGGCGAACCGGCAAAAGACGCGCACGCGCTCGACGAAGTCCGCAAGATGCGCTTTGCGCGCGGACAGCTCGGCTCGGGCACGGTGCGGCGCTGGCACGAGCTCGCCTACGCGGTGGATTGAACGCGCAGTCCCGCGTCCGGTCGAACTCCGGCGCGCACGGTATCAGCGCGTTCGCCGCGCTCGGGACTAGAATGGGAGAATGATATTCAGGGGCGCGCCGCGCGAACGAAGTCGTCGCGCGGCGTCGCATTCATGGGCAATCCGCGGGTTGGTTACCGCAATTTGACAAGGCGCAACGCGTCTGAGACTCGACATGACATCCGCTCTCGACCAGCTCAAGCAATACACGACCGTCGTCGCCGACACGGGCGACTTCCAGCAATTCATCCAGTTCAAGCCGCAGGACGCGACCACGAATCCGTCGCTGATCCTGAAGGCCGTCCAGAAGGACGACTACAAGCCGCTGCTCGAAAATACCGTCAAGGAGCACGCGAAGAAGCCGATGCCGCAGATCATCGACAATCTGCTCGTGGCGTTCGGCACCGAGATTCTGAAGATCGTTCCGGGCCGCGTGTCGACCGAAGTGGATGCGCGCCTTTCGTTCGACACCAAGGCTTCGATCGACAAGGGCCGCGAAATCATCAAGCTGTATGAGAACGCGGGCGTCGACCGCAAGCGCGTGCTCATCAAGCTGGCATCGACGTGGGAAGGCATCCGCGCGGCCGAAGTGCTGCAGAAGGAAGGCATCCACTGCAACATGACGCTGCTCTTCTCGCTCGCGCAGGCCGTGGCCGCCGCCGAAGCGGGCGCGCAACTGATCTCGCCGTTCGTCGGCCGCATCTACGACTGGTACAAGAAGTCCGCCGGCGCGGAATGGGACGAAGTGAAAAACGGCGGCGCGAACGATCCGGGCGTGCAGTCGGTGCGGCGCATCTACTCGTACTACAAGAAGTTCGGCTACAAGACCGAAGTGATGGGCGCGAGCTTTCGCACGGTGAGCCAGATCACCGAGCTTGCGGGCTGCGACCTGCTGACGATCAGCCCCGATCTCCTGAAGAAACTTGCCGATAGCAACGACAAGGTCGAGCGCAAGCTCTCTCCGGACGCGGGCAAGAACGAGAACGTAGAGAAGATCGCCGTCGACGAGCCGACCTTCCGTTTCCAGGTCAACGACGACGCCATGGCGACCGAAAAGCTCGCGGAAGGCATCCGCGCATTCGCCGCCGATGCAATCAAGCTCGAGAAACTCATCGCCGCGCTGCAGTAACGCATGCCTGAGACAGAACCGCGAATCGAGCCGAAATACTGGTTCGATTTGCGGTTTTTTCTATTTCACGGCTTCTTGACCTAATTTGACTCTTTCCGAGTCAACGCGGTATCTCATTGCAATAGACTTTCGAGCTTTGGCGGCATGTCCGCTTCACATGCACGGAGTCGTTCGGTCATGCAACTGGATACCTATATCTTCTACAACGGCGACTGCGCCGCCGCGCTCGAACTCTATCAGGCCGCGTTCGGCGCGCAGATCGCCGCGCTGATCCGCTTCCGCGACGCGCCGGACGGCGGCAACGCCCCGCCCGACTGGCAGGACAAGGTCATGCACGCAGTGTTCCAGGTAGGCCCGAACGCCATCATGGTGTCGGACGGCCGCTATGGTCAGCCGCGCAAGGACTACTCGGGCTTCACACTGTCGATCGCCGCGGGCGACGCCGCTGCCGGCGAGCGCATCTTCACGATGCTGGCCGAAGGCGGCAACGTGCTCACGCCGTGGCAATCCACGTTCTGGACGCAAGGTTTCGGCATGCTGACGGACCGCTTCGGCGTGCCCTGGCTCATCAACGTCGTGCATGAAGGCGAAGCGCAGGCCGCCTGAGCGTTACCGCATCAATCACCGAGCGGCCGCGCGCCTTCGATATTCCACCGCCGCTCGATTTCCGACAGACGCAGCCGCAAGCAATCGACCTGCTCCACGAACCGCATCGCAAGCCAGTGCATGCCCTGCGTCGTGGCGCTCCCCTCTTCCGCTCCGCACCCCTGCGGCGGCGCCGATGCCTCCATCGCGCGATGAAGCAGACCCACACGCCCGAAGCGCAACGCGCGCGCCATTTTCAGAAGTTGCTGGCGCACCGCGTACTCGCCTGGCGAGCACGCGATCGCGAAGCGGCTGGCGCTTGCCTGCGCGGTTTCGGGCATCGACATCACCAGCATTTCCAGCGCCGCGAGTATCGAGCGATGCAGCCGCTGGATCTCTTCGAGCCGCGCGACCGGCACGTCGGTTTCCTTCGCGACCGATTCCATCAGCCCGCGCGCCTGCACGAGCCGCTGGCTCATCGCGTAGAAACGGCGCGCAGTGTCCTCCGCGAGCATCGGCGTGCCGTCGAGCAAGGCGCCATAGAGCTTCGCGCACTCGCGCAGATTGTCCGCGAGCCGGTAGCGCCATGAATACGTCGCGTATTGCGGCAGCACGAACGAGAAGGCCAGCGCGATCACGACGCCGATCAGCACGTTGGCCGTGCGCCACAACCCGGTGGTGAGCGGCAGATCGCCGTGACCGGAAACGATGACCATCGTGATCGCCGTGAGCAGCGCGACATAGCCCGCCTTGCCGATCGCGTAATACGCGCAGCCGCCCGCGATCAGGCACATCAGGACGAAGAACAGCATCGCCGAGCCGGTGAGCATCTGCGCGAGGATGAGCACGAGTCCGAACGCCGCGCCGAGCATCGTGCCGATGGCGCGTTCGGCCGCCTTCTTGCGGATATTGCCGTAATGCTGCAAGCCGCCGATCACGACCAGCACCGACACCGACGCCCACACGCCGTGCGGCATGTCGATGCCCGTCGTGACGGCGATCGACATCGCCATCGCGAGCGCGACGCGCACGCCGTGAATCAGGTTGGCGTGGCGGTAGCGGAAGTACGGCGACGTTACGCCGTGCAGGAAGCGCGCGAGCGGGCCGCGCCTGAGTGACGTCGATCTCGTGGAAAGCATGGTTCGCTCACGTCGATGAAGCCTGTCGGGAAAATCAAACGCCCGTAACGGCCAACGGCTGTTACGGGCGTTTTACCAGCTTTTCGCGCGCCGCGCCGGGCGCGCGCGCGAACGGCCTGAATCAGCCTTCGACAATATCCAGATAGTCTTCCGGACGCGTGCGGTCCTCCGAGCGCTTGAGGCCCAGCACCTTCACGAGCAGGCTCACGACGATCGAGACGATCAGGTTGACGATCAGCGCCCACACGGCCGCGTAGCCCGGCACGACGTAGCCGAACAGATGCAGCGGATAGATCGAGCCCTTCAGTTGCAGCGACACGGCCATCCACGTGCCGACGCCGATACCCACCGCCCAGCCGATCAGCAAGCCCCGATGATCGAGCACGCGCGTATAGAGACCGAGCACGAGCGCGGGCAGCGTCTGGATGATCCAGATGCCGCCGAGCAACTGAAGCTGGATCGCGTAGGTCAGCGGCAGCGCGAGAATGAACACGACCGCGCCCACCTTCACGATCAGCGACACGAGCTTGGCGACGTTGGTTTCCTGCTCCGGCGTCATCGACGTGTTGACGAACTCGCGATGCACGTTGCGCGTGTAGAGGTTCGCCGCCGCGATCGACATGATCGCCGCCGGCACCAGCGCGCCGATGCCGATGGCCGCGAACGCCACGCCCACGAACCACGACGGGAAGTAGTGCAGGAACAGCGCCGGCACCGCGAAGTTCGCGCCATAGGCCTTGAAGTACGACGCGAATTCCGGCATGTCCTTCACGCCGGAAGCGAGCGCCATGTAGCCGAGCAGCGCGAGCAGGCCGAGCACGAGCGAGTACGCCGGCAGCAACGACATGTTGCGGCGGATCGTGTTGCCCGAGTTCGACGAGAGAATCGCCGTGACCGAGTGCGGATACAGGAACAGCGCGAGCGCGGAGCCGACCGCGAGCGTCGCGTACGCGCTGTAGCCGTTCAGGCTCGCGGCGTCAGGCGCCTTCAGCAGCAGCTTTTCGGGCGGCACGACGCTGAAGATATGGCCGAAGCCGCCGAGCTGCGCCGGAATCACGATCATCGCGGCGATGATGGTGATGTAGATCAGCACGTCCTTCACCACGGCGATCATCGCGGGCGCGCGCAGCCCCGACGTGTACGTGTACGCGGCGAGAATCGCGAACGCGATGATGAGCGGCAGATCGCCGACGAAGCCTTGCGTCGAGAAGCCGAGCGCGCCGATCACCACTTCGATGCCGACGAGCTGCAGCGCGATGTACGGCATCGTCGCGACGATGCCCGTCACCGCGACGGCGAGCGCAAGCATGCGGCTGTTGTAGCGCGCGTGCACGAAGTCGGCGGCGGTCACATAGCCGTGACGCTTCGCGATGCTCCACAGCTTCGGAAACACGACGAACGCGAACGGATAGATGAGGATGGTGTACGGCAGCGCGAAGAAGCCCGTCGCGCCCGCGCCGAACACGAGCGCCGGCACCGCGACGAACGTGTAGGCGGTGTAAAGATCGCCGCCGAGCAGGAACCACGTGACGATGGTGCCGAAGCGGCGTCCGCCGAGACCCCATTCGTCGAGCTGGGCGAGATCGCCCTTGCGCCAGTGCGCGGCGATGAAGCCGAGAATCGTGACCCCGACGAAGAAGAGAACGAAAACGATGGTTGCAGTGGTGTTCATCATCGCGCACCTCCGTTCTTTCGTCCCGAAGGCAGCGCCTTCGTCTTGACATAGACGACGGCGGTGATGACCGCGCTGATCAGCACCCAGAGAAGCTGATACCAGTAGAAGTACGGAAAGCCCCACAGAACGGGCTCGATCTTGTTGTAAAACGGCACCCATACCACACCGATCCAGGGAAGGATCAGAAGCCAAAGCCAATGCTTGTTGCGCGGTTGTCCGGTGCCGGTCGCAGCTTCGTGAGCCATGACGGTCTCCTCTTGTTTTGATTCGTTGGATTATCGCGAGTCCGGCGGGATGCCGGTCGTCGGGTAGACGTGTCGCTGAAAGCGCCCCGAAATAACAGAGGGAGTATATGGACCGTTAAAAGCGGGTCAAGCAGGGGGAATCCCGACTATTCCGCTGATTTGAAAGGAAATTGTAATAGGCCAAAACCCTTGTTTTGGCCTGGGTTTTCGTCGCGTCGATCAGATCGAGAACGCGCCGCTGGTCGCGATGCCCGCGCTTTCGGCGAGACCCTTCACCCATTTGCGCGCGGGCAGGCCGAGTTGCGCCTCGATCAGCTTCGCGCGCGCGTCGAGCGCGGCGAACGGCACGTCGAGCGCGGGACCGGCGAACGCGATCGCGACGCGATTGCCGTCGTGCACTTCGGGCAGCGCGATCACGCGATGATCGAACGCTTCGTTCAAATGACGCATATTGCGCACGAAGCTCGGATGATCGCCGAACAGGTTGATCGTGACGACGCCGGCTTGCGGCGTGAGACACGCCCGGCATGCGCGATAGAACGACACGCTGTCGAGCACGGGGCCGCGCGCGGTGGCGTCGTAGAGATCGATCTGCAACGCGCCGATGGTGCCGTGATTCGCGCGATCGTTGACGAACTCCCACGCATCGCGTTCGGTGACGGTGAGGCGCGCGTCGTCGTAAGCCAGCTCGAACATCGCGCGCGCGGCGATCACGACCGCCGGATTCAGCTCGACGGCTTCCACCTTCGCGCGCTTCAGAAAGCGATGGCAGAACTTGGTGAGCGCGGCCGCGCCGAGCCCGAGCTGCACGATACGTTCGGGCGTTTCGACGAAGAGCAGCCACGCCATCATCTGCTGCGCGTATTCGAGTTCGATGTGATCGGGCTTTTTCAGCCGCATCGCGCCCTGCACCCATTCGGTGCCGAAGTGCAGATAGCGCACGCCGCCCTCTTCCGAGAACGTCACGGGCGCGAAGCGCGGCTTGCGGGGCGCGTCGATGCGCGGCGCGTTGGCGAGATCGTCGCGATCGTCATCGCTGCGCTGGCGCTTCGATTTGCTGTTGTCCTTCTTGCGGCTGAACGCGCGAGCTTCCGCCGACGCGCGCTTGATGAGATTCGTCATTGTGTGGTGAGGATGTCGCGCCAGATGCGCAGTTTTTGATCGAACGAGAGGATAGCATTGGCCGCGCTCGACGACGGCAGCACGAGCGTCGCGTAACCGGCCGCGCTCAGGACAGGCGCGAACTTGCCCGAGGTCTTGCCGTTGAAGCACACCTTGCGCAGCTTCGGAAAGCGCGTGTGGAACGCGGCGAAGTCGTTGGGCGATGCGTTGCGGATCGCCGCGTCGAGACTGCCTTCGCGCTCGCATGCGGCGAGCACGTCCCACAAGCCGATACCGAGCGCCACGAGACGCGCGAGGCGATCTTCATAGGCCAGCGCGTGCAAATCCTCGCCGATCGCCGCGCCGACGAGCCGCCAGAACTGATTGCGCGGATGCGCGTAGTACTGCGTCGCCGCGAGTGACGCGACGCCCGGAAAACTGCCGAGGATGAGCGTGTGCGTCGCTGCATCGCCGACCGGCGCGAAACCCGCGAGTTTCATTTCGCCTCGCCACGCGCGACGCGCTTCGCATGCGAGCTCAGATGTTCATACGAGCGCGCATGTTCACGCCGATGCGGACCGTGCGTGGCGGCGAGCCTGATCCATAGCGCATCGAGCATGCATTCGGTGACCATCAGCGGTGCGCCGTGCCGTTTGAACACCGAGCGGCGCGCGACGAGCGCGTGCGGTTGCGAATTCGTTTGCATGGATGCCAGCCGATGCAGCGGATGCCGGGCGGTCAGCCTGCGGCTCGCGAGCGCCGAACGCGACACGCTGCTGTCGCTATAGAGCAGTTCGGCGAGCGGCCGCGTGCGCAGACGGCGCATCGATTGCCACACGCCGGTGCTGTGCGCGAGCGGCACGATGCTATGCGCGACGACGAACGGCACGCCCTCCACCTTGAGCGCGACTTCGCGCAGCCATACGGGCGTGCGCGGCGTGAGGTCGAGCGCGCGCGCTTCGTCGCGCCAGGGTATGTCGACGGCTTCGCGCGTGACATCGACCGTCACTGCGCCGAGCGTGCGCAGATGCGCGGTCAGCGAGCCACCGCGCGTGAGCCAGTCTTTTTGTGCGTCGGTAAGCGAGGCGAGCGGGACGACGCGCCAGTGAGCGTCGATGGGATCGTTGGGCGTGAGCATGGCGCTGATTATAGGTTCACCCCGCACTTCGGACGATTCGTATGGAGTCCGTGCGCCGATCGAAAGAAACTGAATGGCCGTTCACGCGTGTCACGTGCGGCCGCGCGCCGGGCGATCACCGGCATATCAATCAACAAGAGGACAGCGAATGTCGGAAAACAAGAAACAGACATCGAAGAAGGTTGCGCATCTCGCGGCTGAGACGCTGCATGATCCGAAGGCCTCGGCCATCAAGAAAAGCCTCGCGGCGTCTGCCCTGTCACAGTCGCACACCACGAAGCAAACGAGCGCCGAATTGGAACACAAGGCGAGCGAAGTGCTTCACAGCAACAAGTACTCGGAAGAAACGAAGACGCTCGCCGCGTCGGTTCTTGCGCAATCCAACAAGGAACGCAAGCTGAAATAGAAAACGCGCCGCCGGTTTCCCGGCGGCGCATTCCTTCGACGCACTTGCGCAGACTTATCGCGCGAGCAACAGCGCGTTGGTCCGCTTCACGAAGCTCGCCGGATCTTCCAGCGCGCCGCCTTCAGCGAGCAGCGCCTGATCGAACAGCAGATGGCACCAGTCGGCGAAATTGGCGCTGTCCGCGTTCAAAGCCTTGACGAGCGGATGCTCCGGATTCACCTCCAGAATCGGCTCCGCTTGCGGCGCATTCTGCCCCGCCGCCTTCAGCATGCGTTGCAGATAGCCGCTCATGTCGCCTTCATCGGCAACGAGACAGCTCGGCGAATCGGTGAGACGGAACGTGAGACGCACGTCCTTCGCCTTGCCTTCGAGCGCTTCCTTCATCTTTTCGACGAGCGGCTTCAGCTCTTCGCCGACCTTCTCCTGCTGCTGCTTCTCTTCGTCATCGAGCGCGCCCAGATCGAGGTCGCCGCGCGCGACGCTCGCGAGCGGCTTGCCGTCGAACTCATTGAGGAACGACAGCATCCACTCGTCGACGCGATCGGTGAGCAGCAGCACCTCGACGCCCTTCTTGCGGAAC
Source organism: Caballeronia pedi (assembly GCF_001544915.2). Taxonomy (GTDB): domain Bacteria; phylum Pseudomonadota; class Gammaproteobacteria; order Burkholderiales; family Burkholderiaceae; genus Caballeronia; species Caballeronia pedi. The sequence goes on from NZ_FCOE02000010.1 coordinate 172,223, forward strand.
ACTTCGAGATGCGGGCTGTTCTTCGCGGCCTGCCAGCTATCGGCGGTGACGTAGTAGATCTTCGTCTGCTCGGGCTTCATGCGCGCGACGTACTCCGCGAGCGACACGTTCTGCTCGTTGCTGTCGCTCTGCGTCGATGCGAAGCGCACCAGCTTCGCGATGCGCTCGCGATTGCTGAAATCCTCGCCGATGCCTTCCTTCAGCACCTGACCGAATTCGTTCCAGAAGGTCGCGTACTTTTGCTTGTCGGCGTCTTCGGTCGCTTCGGCGGAGGACGACGCGATTTCTTCGAGCATCGACAGCACGCGCTTGGTCACGCCTTCGCGGATGGCCTTCACGTCGCGGCTTTCCTGCAGGATTTCGCGCGACACGTTGAGCGGCAAATCGGCCGAATCGACTACACCCTTCACGAAACGCAGATACGCGGGCAGCAGTTGCTCGGCGTCGTCCATGATGAAGACGCGCTTCACGTACAGCTTCAGCCCGCCGCGATGCTCGCGGTTCCACAGATCGAACGGCGCGTGCTTCGGCACGTACAGGAGTTGCGTGTATTCGCTGCGGCCTTCGACGCGGTTGTGCGTCCACGCGAGCGGATCGTCGTGATCGTGCGAGATGTGCTGATAGAACTGCTTGTACTGATCGTCGCTGATGTCGTTCTTCGGACGCGTCCAGAGCGCGCTCGCCTGATTAACGGTCTCGTCCTCGTCCTTCGTGACCATCTCGCCTTTCTCGGCGTCCCATTCTTCCTTGTTCATCAGGATGGGCAGCGCGACGTGATCCGAGTACTTCTGGATGATCGACTTGAGCCTGTGCGACGACAGCAACTCGTCTTCGTCGGCGCGCAGATGCAGCGTGATGGTCGTGCCGCGTTGCGCGCGCTCGATGTCCTCGACTTCGAAATCGCCCTCGCCGGCGCTCGTCCAGCGCACGCCCTGATTCGCCGGCAGACCGGCGCGGCGCGTTTCCACCGTGATCTTGTCCGCGACGATGAAGCCCGAATAGAAGCCGACGCCGAACTGGCCGATCAGCGCCGCGTCCTTCTGCTGGTCGCCGGAGAGTTTCGAGAAGAATTCCTTCGTGCCCGAGCGCGCGATCGTGCCGAGATGCGAGATCGCCTCGTCGCGGCTCATGCCGATGCCGTTGTCGTCGATCGTGATGGTACGCGCGGCTTTATCGAACGAGACGCGGATGCGCAGGTCCGGATCGTTCTCGTAGAGCGCGCTGTTCTCGATGGCTTCGAAGCGCAGCTTGTCGGCGGCATCGGAGGCGTTGGAAATCAGCTCGCGCAGGAAAATTTCCTTGTTGCTGTAGAGCGAATGAATCATCAGATGCAGAAGCTGCTTCACTTCTGCCTGAAAGCTCATGGTTTCTTGCGCCATGGTCGGGTCCTCTGTGTTGATTTCGTTGGTGCGATTGCCTCGGCGGCGTGTTGGTCACGCGGCCAATTCGCCTGATATTAGGGCGGCCGGGGGTTTTTCAAGAGCGGGCGCGTCCGGATATGATGCAACGACCGATCACGTCCGCCCCCGCGATGCCCTTTTTGCGTCACCCCGACCGCCACGCCCGCCCTCTCACGCCGCACGAAACGCGGATGGCCCGGCTCGTGTTCCGCGACGCGATCGACTACACGGCGGTCAGGGTCTACGCATGCGCCTATCTTCCGTTCGGCCTGCAGCCGCGCCGCACCGCGATGGCGCCCAACGGCAACCTGTATTTTCCGCGCGGCTGCCATCAGGACGACTTCTCCGCCTGCGACCTCGCCGATCGCATGTGGTTCATCCACGAGATGACGCACGTCTGGCAATTCCAGCTCGGCTATCCGGTGCGGCTGCGCGGCGCGATCCGCATCGGCCTGCCGTATGCGTACACGCTTCGCGACGATATGCGCCTCTCCGACTACAACATGGAAGCGCAAGGCAACCTGCTCGCGGACTATTTCGCGCTGAAGTTCTGCGACGGGCAAAGCGGCCTGTACGAGCATCGCTACCGGCACACGCCCGGCGCGCTTGTGCAGTACGAAAACGTGCTCGCGGACTTCATCCGCGCGCCCGCCGAGCGGCGCAACCTGCCCCGGCGCGGCCGCTAGGCGCTGCGCCGCGCGCCCTTATCGAGATAGTTCGCAAGCATTTCGGGCAACGCCGGATCGCCGCAATTGGCGACATTGAAACGCATCCAGGTCGTCGGCGACTGATGCGGCGAAAACAGGCTGCCGGGCGTCAGCAGAAAACCCGCTTCATGCCCCGCCGCCGCGAGGCCATCGGAATCGACACCCGCGTCCGCCCACAGAAACATGCCCGCCGACGGCGTCGCGAACAGTCTCAGACCGGTCTTTTCCAGCATGCGCGCGGTCTTGTCGCGCACGCCGTCGAGCCGCGCGCGCAGCCGCTCGACATGCCGTCGATAGTGCCCTTCGGTCAGCACCTTGTAGACCACGCGCTCGTTCAACTCCGGACTCGTCATGCCGACGAGCATCTTCTGATCGGCGAGCGCCTTCGCCACCTCCGGCGCCGCCGCGATATAACCGACGCGCAGATTCGCCGCCAGCGTCTTCGAAAAGCTGCCGAGGAAGATCACGCGCTTCAGTTGATCGAGCGATGCGAGGCGCGTCGCGGGAAAGCCCGCCGGGCAGAGATCGCCATAGACATCGTCCTCGACGACGATGAAATCGTATTCCTGCGCGAGTTGAAGAATGCGGAACGCCTGCGCCGCCGTGAGCGACGTGCCGGTCGGGTTCTGCAAGACCGAATTGATGATCAGCATCTTCGGCCGCCAGGTCGCGACGAGCGTTTCCAGCGCGTCGAGATCGGGACCGTCCGGGGTGTACGGCATACCGACGAGCCGCGCGCCCTGCGACGCGAAACGGCCGAACATCTGAAACCACGCCGGATCGCCGACGATCACCGCATCGCCCGGTTTCACGTAGAGGCGCGAAATCAGGTCGATCGCCTGCGTGATGCCCGACACCAGCACGATCTGCCGCGCCGCCGACGCGCCGATTTCCAGCTCCTCCAGCCGCGTCTGCAACTGCTGGCGCAGCGGCAGAAAGCCCTGCGGCGTGCCGAAGCCGAGCATCTGCGCGCCGCTCTGGCGCGACAGCGCGCGCAGCGCGTTGGTGATCAGCTCGCCATCCAGCCAGCGGCCCGGCAGATAGCCGAGACCCGGCCCTTTTTCCGGGCTCGACGTGTGCAGCATGTTGCGCAGCAGCCAGACCACGTCGATGGTGTTCTGCACCGGCTCGCGCTCCGCCGCGACCGCAGGCGTTTCGCCCTTCGCGACGAGCGTGGGGGCCACGCGCTCGCGCACGTAAAACCCGGAGCCGCGCCGCGAATCGAGATAACCGTGCGCGACGAGCCGCTCGTAAGCCTCGACGACAGTGAAACGCGACACGCCCTTGTCCAGCGCGAGCTTGCGGATCGACGGCATGCGCATGCCCGGACGGAACACGCGCTCGTCGATACGGCGGCGGCCCCACTGCACCAGCTGATCGACGAGCGTCAGCTGGGCGGCGTCGTGCGGGGCGGGAATCTGGTCGAGCGGAACGGACATGCGGGCCTCCGGTGTACGGCGCGCGCATCTGATTGCGCCGATAATAACTGTACCGAATAGTATTGGGCTGATTGTACCGTTACTGTTACGGTGATAGCGGCTACATTTTGCTTTCGGGCTGTCCGGTGCGCGAGAGTGAAGCGTTATGCTATCGGCCCTTGTTCATCGCTCCGCCCGTCATGACCGATCATCGACTCAAACTCGATCACCTCGTGATCGCCGCACGCACGCTGGACGAAGGCGCGCAGTTCGTCGCCGCGAAATTCGGCGTGGAAACGGCGCCCGGCGGCGCGCACCCGTCGATGCGCACGCACAACTGTCTGCTGAATCTGTGGGGCGGCGCGTATCTGGAAGTGATCGCCGTCGATCCGTCGGCGGCGAGCGTCGAGTCGCCCCGGCCGCGTCTCTTCGCGCTGGACGATCCATCGATGCAGCGTCGCCTGGAAGATGACGGCCCGCAGCTCGTACACTGGGTCGCGCGCGTCGAGCGGCCGAAGTCGCTCGTGCGCTGGCGCGAGCAGTATCCCGAGCGCATCGCGCCGGTCGCGGCGATGTCGCGTGCCGGCAATACATGGGGCCTGACCGTCCCCGACGACGGCGCGTTCCCCGCGTGGCAGGCCGCGGGCGATGGCGTGCTGCCGTCGCTGATCCAGTGGGACACGCCGCGTCATCCGAGCGGCGTGCTGCCGGAAACGGGCATCGCACTACGAACGCTGACGGGTTTTCATCCCGATGCGCAAGCCGTGTCGGCACAACTCGCCTGGCTCGGCGCGGCGCATCTGATGCATGTCGAACGGACGGCGGGCGCGCCGGTGCTGGTCGCGCAGTTCGATCTGCCGGACGGCTCGACGCTGACGCTGGGCGAATCGGCGGAACAGGCGCAGGCGCGCGATGAAGAAGCGCGGCAGGCGTCGAAGCGCCGCCGCGCAAAAAAGGCGGACACGCCGGAAGAACCCACAACATCCGACTGACGCCTGCGCGCCAGTCAAACACGGAGACACCGCACGATGAAAACCCGCGAAACCGAAGGCATGCTGCTCGGCCTGATCGGCGTCGTCATCTTCAGCCTGACGCTGCCGATGACGCGCATCGTCGTCGCGGAGGTGCATCCGCTGTTGAACGGCCTCGGGCGCGCGCTCGTCGCGGCCATTCCCGCCGCCGCCCTGCTCGTGTGGCGCCGTGAAAAGCTGCCCACCTGGCCGCAGGTCAAGAGCCTCGCCGTGGTCGCGCTGGGCGTGATCATCGCGTTTCCGGTGTTTTCAGCGTGGGCCATGAAGACCGTGCCCGCCTCGCACGGCGCGGTCGTCAACGGGCTGCAGCCGCTGTGCGTCGCCATTTATGCCGCGTGGCTCTCGCACGAGCGGCCGTCGAAGGCGTTCTGGGCCAGCGCGATCGCGGGCAGTGCGATTGTCGTCGCGTTCGCGTTGCAGGCGGGCGGCGGCGGACTGCAGGCGGGCGATCTGCTGATGCTCGTCGCGGTCGGCATCGGCGCGCTCGGTTACGCCGAAGGCGCGCGGCTCGCGCGTCAGATGGGCGGCTGGCAGGTGATCTGCTGGGCGCTCGTGCTCTCCGCGCCGTTTCTGCTGTTGCCGGTCGGCTGGCTCGCCTGGGTGCATCACGTGGCGCATCCCGAGCCGCTCGCGCTCAAGACCTGGCTCGCATTCGGCTATGTCACGCTGTTCTCGCAATTCATCGGTTTCTTCGCGTGGTACGCCGGACTCGCGATGGGCGGCATCGCGCGCGTCGGTCAGGTGCAGCTTCTGCAGATCTTCTTCACGATGGCGTTCTCCGCGCTCTTCTTCGGCGAACACGTGAGCGCGTCGACGTGGCTGTATGCGGCCGCCGTCATCGTGACCGTCGTGCTCGGCCGCAAGGCCTCCGTGCGCGCCGCACCGCAACCGGCAGTCGCCGCAACGGCCTCGACGCACGCAAGATGACGCACTCGCGCGATAATCGCGGTTTGCCGTTGTTCGTCAGCCCAGCTTAGAAAACTCGCGGCCCGCGTCGCGAGAGACATAACCCCAGAGACAACCGAGGCATTTCATGAATCAAGCCGATCTCCGCGCCACGCCGTGGCAACTCTCCGAACGCGCACGCAAGCTCACCAGTTCGGCGATTCGCGAAATCCTGAAAGTCACGGAGCGGCCGGAAGTCATTTCCTTCGCGGGCGGCCTGCCCTCGCCCGCAACGTTTCCCGTCGAGGAAATGCGCCACGCCTCGGAACGCATCCTGCGCGATCAGCCCGCCGCCGCGCTCCAGTACAGCGCGACCGAAGGCTACCTGCCGCTGCGCGAATGGGTCGCGGCGCGCTATTCCGTGAACGGCGCGCATATCCGCCCGACCCAGGTGCTCATCACGACCGGCTCGCAGCAGGCGCTCGATCTGCTCGGCAAGACGCTCGTCGATCCGGGCAGCCGCGTGCTCGTCGAGACGCCGACCTATCTCGGCGCGCTGCAATCGTTCTCGCTGTTCGAGCCGCACTACGTGCAGGTGCCGACCGATGAATCGGGCCTGATCCCCGAAGCGCTCGATGCCCCGCTCATCGCGGACGCGCGCCTGCTCTACGCGCAGCCCAACTTCCAGAATCCGACCGGCCGCCGCCTGCCGCTCGAGCGCCGCCGCGCGCTCGCCGCGCTGGCGCAAAAGGCGTCGTTTCCGGTGATCGAGGACGATCCTTACGGCGCGCTCGACTACGCCGGCGCCCCGCTGCCGACGATGCTGTCGATGGCGCCGGATCACATCGTGCATCTCGGCTCGTTCTCGAAGGTGCTGGCGCCGGGTCTGCGTGTGGGCTACATCATCGCGCCCGAGGAATTGCACTTCAAACTCGTGCAGGCCAAGCAGGCGACCGATCTCCACACGCCGAGCCTCACGCAGCGCATCGTCTATGAAGTGGTCAAGGACGGTTTTCTCGATCAGCATGTGCCGACCATCCGCGCGCTCTATCGCGATCAGTGTCACGCAATGCTCGACGCGCTGGAACGCCACATGCCCGCCGGCGTCGAATGGAACCGGCCGGAAGGCGGCATGTTCGTATGGGTTAAGCTGCCGAAGCACATGAACTCGATGAAGCTGCTGGAGCAGGCGATCGCGCAGAACGTGGCCTTCGTGCCCGGCGGTCCGTTCTTCGCGAACGAAGCCGAGCACAATACGATGCGCCTGTCGTTCGTGACGGTTCCGCCCGCGACGATCGACGAAGGCGTGGCGAAGCTCGGCGCGCTGATCCGCGCGAGCATCTGATTTTTTTTCAGGGGCGCATGCACGCCCTTTCACCCGTTTTCAGTGACGAGGAGCAACGATGGCATCCAACCCATCCAACGTTTACGACAAGCTGAAGGAACTCGGCATCGAACTGCCCACCGCGGGCGCGCCGGCCGCCGCTTACGTAATGAGCGCGCAGAGCGGCAACACCGTGTATCTCTCGGGACACATCGCCAAGAAGGACGGCAAGGTGCACGTCGGCAAACTCGGCGACAACATCGCGACGGAAGAAGGCAAGGCGGCTGCGCGCAGCGTCGCCATCGACCTGATCGCGACGCTGCACGCGCATGTCGGCGATCTCAACCGCGTGAAGCGCATCGTCAAGGTGATGAGCCTCGTCAACTCGACGTTCGATTTCACCGAGCAGCACATCGTCACGAACGGCGCGTCCGAGCTGATCGCGGAAGTCTTCGGCGATGCCGGCAAGCACGCGCGCTCGGCGTTCGGCGTCGCGCAGATTCCGCTCGGCGCGTGCGTCGAGATCGAGATGATCGCGGAAGTCGCTTAAGGCGCATCCCGTTTCATCCCAGCGAAACCCGACGCGCTCACGCCGTCGGGTTTTTTTTGTCTCATTCGAATCGTTACGCTCATGTCCTCACGCACCGTCCAGTTCAAACAGGTCGACGTCTTCACGCCCGTGCCGTTCAAGGGCAATCCGCTCGCGGTGATCTTCGACGCCGAAGGGCTTTCCAGCGAGCGCATGCAGGAAATCGCGCGCTGGACCAATCTGTCCGAGACGGCGTTTCTGATGCCGCCGACCGATCCGCGCGCCGACTATCGCGTGCGCATCTTCACGACAGCCGTCGAGTTGCCGTTCGCCGGTCATCCGACGCTCGGCAGCGCGCACGCGCTCATCGACAGCGGCTACGCGCCGAAGACGCCCGGCCGGCTCGTACAGGAATGCGGTGTCGGGCTCGTGACGCTCGCCGAACGCGAGAACGGCGAATGGGCGTTCGCCGCACCGCCCGCGACCGTCGTGCCGCTGACCGCTGCGCAGACCGATCGCCTCGCCGCCGCGCTCGCGCCGGCGGTAATCGATTTCAGCGCGCCGCCCGCCGCCGTCGACAACGGCGCGCCGTGGCTCGTCGTGCGCGTGAGCGATGCGGCCCAATGTCTTGCCCTCACGCTCGCCGGCGACGCACGCGCGTCGGTCGCGGCGCTCGTCGCGGAAACAGGCATGCACGGCATCGCGGTCTACGGGCCGCACGCGCCGGACGGACCGGCGACTTTCGAATTGCGCGTGATCCTGCTCGGCGCGGAGAACATCGAGGACCCGGTCACCGGCAGCGCGAACGCGGCGCTCGCGACGCTGCTGCGCGCGCAGGACCGGCGGCCGGGCGAGCGGTTCACCGTCCGGCAAGGTACGGCGCTGAGCCGCGACGGCCGCGTGAGCATCGTCTACGACGATGCGGCGAGCGGCGCACCGATCTGGATCGGCGGCGCGTCGGTAACTGTGATCGACGGCATATTTCGCATCTGAAACAATGACCTACGTGCCGGAGAAAGGCCGCGCGTATACCCCCAAGCGCGGCCCCTTTCTTAATCCTGGTGGCTTCGCTAATATCTGAACAATCGGGGATCAGATTGCGAGCGGGCGTCGTGGAGTCGAGCCGCTTGCGCCGCAGCGCAAACGTATGCATTTAACGACACCGAACGCTCGCTGTTTCGCTCATGCTGTCGATCGCAACGTGGATCGGATCTTGGACCGTTTATCCGCCGACCCTCCATCGCGCGCCGCGCGCGGTATATTCACTCGTTTCGGCCGACCGCCTCTCGACATGCAGCGCTTCATCCACTTCGCGCAGTTCGCAGCACGCTCCGCGCTACGCGAATCAGCGCGCACGGACGCGCCATGAAGCGCACGCGCTCCCACGCCTTCTCGGACACTTTTCTCGGCGCGCCCTCGGCGCGGCGTCGGCGCGCGCTGCTGGCCATTCCGGTGCTCGGCACCTTCGTGCTGGTGCTGCTGTGGGCGGTGATCTTCGCGCGGCTTTCCGTCGAACGCGAGGCAACGACGCACGAATCGATGGCCTCCGCCGCGATTCTCTCGTCGGCGCTCGAACAGCACACCATCAAGGCGATCCATCAGGTCGACCAGATCACGCGCTTCGTCAAGTACGAGTACGAGAAGTCGCCCGACAACTTCGATCTCATCGCGACGGTCGAGAAAGGCGTCGTGCAGAGCGATACGCTCGTGCAAGTGTCGCTGATCGACGAATACGGCACGCTGATCGCCAACACGTCCGATCCGCATCCGAAGCCGATCGACCTGTCCGACCGCGAGCACTACAAGGTCCACGCGCATTCGAACGACGATCTGCTGTACATCAGCCGGCCGGTGCGCGGGCGCGTCTCGGGGCTCTGGACCTTGCAGATCACGCGGCGGCTGAATCATCTGGATGGCTCGTTCGCGGGCGTCGTGGTCGTGTCGGAAGACCCGGCCTATTTCACCAGCGATTTCTACAACGTCGCGTCGATCGGCCGCGAGGGCGTGATTGCCGTCGTATCGGACAACGGCTCCGTGCTCGCGCGCAACACGGGCGGCGGCCTCGCCGAGAATGCCGCGGCCAATCCGGTCGCCAAGGGCAATACGCGCAACCCGCCGGCCGAGCGCGCACGCGGCGAGTTCAGCGCGAGCGGCGTCTATCCGACGACGGATCACGCGTCCGGAATCTACGTCGATCCGATCGATCACGTGAAGCGCATCGTGTCGTACCGGCATATCGACGGCTATCCGCTCGGCGTGCTCGTCGGCCTCTCTGAGCGCGAGGAGATGATCGACTACAACCACACGCGCAATGTCTATCTGCTGATGGCGAGCTTCATCTCGCTCGCGATGCTCGGCTTCTTCGCAGTGGCGACAGGGCTGATCGGCAAGCTGCTAGGGCGCGAGCGCGAGATGACGCATCTGGTCGAATTCGATCTGCTCACCGGCTTGCGCAACCGTTACTCAACGTTGCGCGCACTCCGGCACGACGTGGCGCAGCCCGAGAACATCGGGCGGCTCGCGCTGCTGTTCATCGACCTCGACAACTTCAAAACGGTCAACGACACGCTCGGCCATAACGCGGGCGACATCGTGCTGCAGATGACCGCGTCGCGCCTCGCGGAAACGGTCGGGCAGAGCGGCACATTATCGCGCATCGGCGGGGATGAGTTCGTCGTCGTGCTGAAGGGCGACGATGTCGAGCAACGCGCGGTGACGCTCGCCGACGATATCGCAACGATGTTCGCGACGCCCTTCGACGTGCGCGGCAGCGCGTTCGTGCTGCATTCGAGCATCGGCATTGCGCTTTTCTCGGTGTCGAACGAAAGCGAGATCGATCTGCTGAAGAAGGCCGACCTCGCGATGTACAGCGCAAAGGACGCGGGCCGCAACTGCTATCAGTTCTATTCGCCGCAGTTGTCGCATCGCGCGGATCATCTGATGCGATGGGAGCAGCAACTGCGCGTCGCGCTGACCGAGCAGCAGCTTTTCCTCGTGTATCAGCCGAAGATCGATCTGACGCGTCGCTGCATCACCGGCTTCGAGGCGCTCGTGCGATGGAATCATCCGCAGCACGGGCTCATTCCGGCGAACGAGTTCATCCCGGTCGCGGAATCGACGGGGCTGATCGTCGCGGTCGGCGACTTCGTGATTCACACCGCGTGCATGCAGCTCGCGCAGTGGCAGCGCGATGGTTATACGGGACTGTCGCTCGCCGTGAACATCTCGGCGGTGCAGTTCTGGCGCGGCGACCTGCTGGAGACGGTCGCGCGCGCGATCGAGGCGAGCGGCATTCCATCGGACAAGCTCGAACTCGAAATCACCGAGACCGTGATGGTCGAGTATCCGGAACTCGTGCAGGAGAAGATCGTCGCGTTGAAGCGGCTCGGCGTGCGCATCGCGCTCGACGACTTCGGCACGGGTTATTCGTCGTTGTCGTATCTGAACCGCTTCTCGGTGGATACGCTCAAGGTGGATCGCTCGTTCATCCAGGCGATTCCCGAAGATCGCAGCGTGTGCGTGATGGTCTCGGCGATCGTCAATCTGGCGCGCTCGCTGGGGCTCACGGTCGTCGTGGAAGGCACCGAGCGCGAGGAGCAGATCGCGTGGCTTGCCGCGCTCGGGCCGGTGGAAGCGCAAGGCTTCCTGTTTTCACGACCGGTGCCGGCGGATGGCGTGCAGGCACTGCTCGATCGCTTCGGCGTGTGTGGATGGTCGCGTGGGCAGGGAACGCGATCGCGCAAGGATGCGGGGCAGGAGTCGAGTACTGCGCTCAGTGATGAGCGCGGGGTGTGAGCGGTCATTACGCGACGGCGCGCGTCAGCGCTGCGTGATCGACCATTGAGCCGGCCCGAAACGAACGTCGAAACGCGACAGGAACGACTGCCCGAGCAATCCATCGACATCCGGGCCGAGACTCGGGCCCGAGCGGCCATCGACGGCAACCGGCACATTCGCTGCCGTCACGCCATTCAACGAGACGAACTTCACCTGCGTGAGCGTGGCATCGCGCATGCCGTTCGCGGTCTGGAGGTGTATCAACTTGCCGCGCCCGGCGATGTTTGCGCGCCGCGCGAATGCGGAGGTCAGCGAGACGTACGACGCACCCGTATCGACGATAAACGTTCCCTCTGTTCCGTCGACGCTCGCGCGGACCCGAATCGTATCGCTGGAACGGCGCGGGAAAGTCGCTTGTCCCACCGCATAGCCCGACGGACAATTTTGCGATGGCCTGTTTGACGTCGCCCGTGGCGATGAAATCATTTGCTACCGCGCTGAGGAAGCCATCTGCCTTCCCGCACTGCTCGACGAACTGGACGAGTACCCGGCCCGCGTCCGCACGAAAGCCCAGGAATTCGAGCTGAGCGCTCAAGGCTCCCATCGCGGTCCGGTTGCACGCTTGTTCGCTCAACTGGATCAACGCGCGGTTGATTTCCGGTTTGAGCAGATCGCTGTTCGGGATTTTCGACAGTTGGTACTGCTGTACCGCTGGCCTGATCGCGGCGGGAGGCAATATCGAATTTGAGGTGGATTCGTCGCACCCGCTCAACGCGCTCAGCGTCGTCAGACTGAGCAGATACGCACACCATGGATTACGCCGATTCTGTGTCGCTTTCTTCATTAATGGTCAAAACCCACGCGACAACACCGCCGTACCGATCGTCACCACTCCAAGCACGAGATTGATCACGACGAGCCGTCGAACCGTTCCGACGGCCCTCGCCCCGTCCGGCCAGTTCTGCGCCTGCACGGCGCGCCGAATGCGCGGAAACACCGCAAACCGGATATGCCCGAAGATCAGCATCATCACGATGCCGAGACCGGCCATCGCATGTAGCGGCCAGGCTGCATGACCACCGCCGAACTGCACGAGCAGGAAGCCGCCGGTAAGCAGAATCACGATCACCGAAGCCGCGACCCAGTTGAAGAAGCGCGCGAAGACGGACTCCCAAAGCGGCAGGCGCAATTGCGGCGTGAGATCGCCGAGCGCGGGACGCAGGCAGAAATGCGCGAAGATCATCCCGCCTATCCAAACGGCTACGCCGAGCAAATGCAGAAAGAGCGCCGCTTCGATGGCTTTGTTCATTGGGGATTCCGGGTTATTTGAGTTGTCGAGTGCGTGCGGGCACAAGACTAGGAATGCACATGGGGTGAGGAGTTCCCCGCCCGCCCGATTTTGTTATCGCGCCTTGAAGAATCGGATTATTCGTGAACCTAAAGATCGTGCGAATGAGATAAGTTCTGTCGATGCCGCCCGTGCCCGGCCAAGCCGGCATTCAGTTGCGGATTTCGGCCGCGAGGCAGCTTTTCAACGAACGGAGGAAACAGGCCGATATGAACTGCGTCGACTTTGTCGTTAGCCGACTGTGCGAGATCAGAGAAGATCTCTACGAGCGTGGATCGGAGCCACGGGAACTCCGGATGCATCCGGACGCCATGCGTTACTTCAATTGGGAAATATGCAAGGACATCGAGGGCGCGGGGGACATTCCGATAGAAATCGCAAGCTCCATCATCATTAATGGCATGCCGGTCGTTCTCGACGAGAACTGCCGGTTTCCCTGTGTCATCGACTCGGAGAACAGGCGGTACCTGCTGTAGCGGGATAGGCGGCGAATGTCGAGAGCCCACAAAAAAGCCCGCATGAAGCGGGCTTCCCGGATCTCAAGCGGACGTCGTCAACGTCCACTAAAACACCTCACTCCCCGAACACCGGCCGCAAATCCGTCACCTTCAACGACGAATCCGGCGCACGCCCCTTCCTCGAACGCTTGCCCAGATGCAGTTGCATCTGCGAGCCGGCGAGTTTCTCGTCGCGCACCTTGCCGCCGCGCCCGGCGCCGATCATCACGACCCCGCGCGCATCGATGGCCAGCGCCTGACGCAGCGTCTCCTTCGGATCGAGGCCCATCAGAATGACGCCGCGTCCGCCACCCGACAGCGTCTTCATCTCGTCCATGCCGAACACGAGCAGCCGGCCCGTGCTCGACAGACACGCCACATACATCGCGCCGGGGATGACCGGCATCGGCGCGAGCGGCACCGCGCCTTCGTCGATCGTCATGAAGGCCTTGCCCGCCTTCTGGCGGCTCACCATGTCGCCGAGCTTCGCGAGGAAGCCAAAGCCATTGCTCGATGCAAGCAGCAGTTGCTGTTCGGCATTCGCCGCGAAGTAATGCAGCAAATGCGTACCCGATTCCAGTTCGATCAACGACGTCACCGGCACGCCATCGCCACGGCCGCCCGGCAACGCCGAGACCGGCACCGAATACACGCGCCCCTTGCTGCCCCACGCGACGAGCGCATCCGGCGTGCGCGCCTGGAACGCTGCATAGAGGCCATCGCCCTGCTTGAACGTAAAGCCCGCCGGATCGAGTCCGTGGCCCTTCAGCGCGCGAACCCAGCCCTTCTGCGACACGACCACCGTCACCGGCTCGTCGACGACGCGCGTCTCGAACGTCGCGCGCTTTTCCTGCTGAATGAGCGTGCGACGATCGTCGCCGAATTGCTTCGCGTCCGCTTCGATTTCCTTGATGAGCAGGCGCTTCATCGCGGCATCGCTGTTGAGCAGTTCTTCGAGCTTCGTTTTCTCGTCGCGCAAGTCGGACAGCTCCTGTTCGATCTTGATCGCTTCCAGCCGCGCGAGCTGGCGCAGACGGATTTCGAGAATGTCTTCCGCCTGCCGGTCCGACAGATTGAAGCGCGCCATCAACGCCTGCTTCGGCTCCTCGGACTCGCGGATGATGCGAATGACTTCATCGATATTCAGGAAGACGATCATCCGCCCTTCGAGAATATGGATGCGGTCGTCGACCTTGCCGAGACGATGCTGCGTGCGCCGCGTCACCGTCACGAAACGGAAACCGACCCACTCGTGCAGAATCTCGACGATGCCCTTCTGACGCGGCCGGCCATCCGCGCCGATCATCACGAGGTTGATGGTCGCGTTCGATTCGAGGCTCGTATGCGCGAGCAGCGAGTTGACGAACTCCGTCTGATCGATACGGCTCGACTTCGGCTCGAACACGAGCCGCACGGGCGCGTCCTTGCCGGACTCGTCGCGCACGGCGTCGAGCAGCGCGAGCAAGGTCTGCTTGGTCTGAACCTGCTCGGGCGTGAGCGTTTTCTTGCCGAGCTTGATCTTGGGGTTGGTGAGTTCCTCGATTTCCTCGAGCACCTTCTGGCTCGACACGCCCGGCGGCAATTCCGTGATGACGATCTGCCACTGGCCGCGCGCCAGCTCTTCGATCTTCCAGCGCGCGCGCACTTTGAGGCTGCCGCGGCCGGTCTCGTAGGCCGCCGAGATTTCCGCGGGCGACGAGATGATCTGTCCGCCGCCGGGGAAGTCCGGTCCGGGCACCTTTTCCATCAGACCGGCGTGGCCGAGCTTCGGATCGCGGATCATCGCGACGGCGGCCAGCGCGACTTCGCGCAGATTGTGCGACGGGATTTCCGTCGCGAGACCCACCGCGATGCCCGATGCGCCGTTCAGCAACAGAAACGGCAAACGCGCCGGCAGCAGCTTCGGCTCTTCGAACGAACCGTCGTAATTCGGCATGAAATCGACCGTGCCCTGATCGATTTCATCGAGCAGCAGGCGCGCGATCGGCGTCAATCGCGCTTCGGTGTATCGCATGGCCGCGGCGCCGTCGCCGTCGCGCGAGCCGAAGTTGCCCTGACCGTCGATGAGCGGATAGCGCATCGAAAAGTCCTGCGCGAGACGCACGAGCGCGTCGTACGCGGATTGATCGCCGTGCGGGTGATACTTGCCGAGCACGTCGCCGACCACGCGCGCCGACTTCACCGGCTTCGCGCCCGACGCGAGGCCCATCTCGCTCATCGCGAAGAGAATGCGGCGCTGCACGGGCTTTTGTCCGTCGCAGACATCGGGCAGCGCGCGGCCCTTCACCACGCTCACCGCGTAGTCGAGATAAGCGCGTTCGGCGTAATCGCCGAGCGTCAGTTGTTCGCCGTCCGGTGCGGTCTGTTCGGCGAAGAGATCGTCTGTGATTCCCATCGAATTTCGATATCCGTTATGCGTTGCTCAAGTCGAACTCAGATGTCCGCTTCGACTTCGTTGCCCTTCTCTTCCAGCCAGCTGCGGCGCGACGCCGCTTCGCCCTTGCCCATCAGCATGGTCATGCGCGAGACGGTGAGATCGAAGCCGAGATCGCCGAGGCCGACAGGCAACAGGCGCCGTGTATCGGGGTTCATCGTCGTGTCCCAGAGCTGTTCCGCGCTCATTTCGCCGAGGCCCTTGAAGCGGCTGATGGTCCATGCCGTTTCGCGCACACCGTCCTTGCGCAGCTTGTCGAGGATCGCCTCGAGCTCGCCTTCGTCGAGCGCGTAGAGTTTCTGCGCGGGCTTCTTGCCGCGCGCGGGGGCATCGACGCGAAAGAGCGGCGGCCGCGCGACGCACACGTGGCTACGTTCGATCAGTTGCGGGAAGTGCTTGAAGAAAAGCGTGAGCAGCAGCACCTGAATGTGCGCGCCGTCGACGTCCGCGTCCGACAGAATGCAGATCTTGCCGTAGCGCAGGTTCGTGAGGTCGATCTGATCGTCCGGACCATGCGGGTCGACGCCGATCGCCACCGCGATGTCATGCACTTCGTTGTTCGCGAAGAGCCGGTCGCGTTCCGTTTCCCACGTGTTCAGCACCTTGCCGCGCAACGGCAGGATCGCCTGAAACTCCTTGTCGCGGCCCATCTTCGCGGAGCCGCCCGCTGAATCGCCCTCGACGAGAAAGAGCTCGTTGCGCGCGATGTCCGTCGATTCGCAATCGGTCAGCTTGCCCGGCAACACGGCGACGCCCGAACTCTTCTTCTTCTCGATCTTCTGACCAGCGCGCGTGCGTGCCTGCGCCTGACGGATCACGAGTTCCGCGAGCTTCTTGCCGTACTCGACGTGCTGATTCAGCCACAACTCCAGCGCCGGCCGCGAGAACGACGACACGAGCTTCACCGCATCGCGGCTATTGAGACGTTCCTTGATCTGGCCTTGGAACTGCGGATCGAGCACTTTCGCCGACAGCACGAACGACACGCGCGCGAACACGTCTTCCGCGAGCAGCTTCACGCCCTTCGGCTGCAGGTTATGAATCTCGACGAAGTTCTTCACCGCCTGAAAAAGACCATCGCGCAGGCCGGATTCGTGCGTGCCGCCGGCGGGTGTCGGAATCAGGTTCACGTACGATTCCCGCAAGAGCGGCCCTTCCTCGCTCCACGCGACGACCCACGACGCGCCCTCGCCTTCCGCGAAGGTTTCCTCAGTGTTGCGCGAGCTTTCGGCGTAGCGCTCGCCTTCGAACAGGGGAATCAGCAGTTCGCTGCCGCCCATGCCTTCGAGCAGATAGCCGCGCAGGCCGTCTTCGTACTTCCAGGTCTGACGCTCGCCCGTCTTCTCGATGACGAGCGCGACTTCGACGCCCGGCAGCAGCACGGCCTTCGAGCGCAACAGGCGCTGCAATTCGCCGAGCGGCAGATTCGCGGAATCGAAGTACTTCGGATTCGGCCATGCGCGCACGCGCGTGCCGCTTTTCTTCGCGCCGCGTTCAGCCGTGCGCGTCGTGAGCTGCTCGATGACATCGCCATTGGAAAACGCGAGTTGCGCGACCTTGTTGTCGCGCCAGACGGTCACTTCGAGACGCGTCGCGAGCGCGTTCGTCACCGAGACGCCGACGCCGTGCAGACCGCCCGAGAACGTATAGGCGCCGCCCGCGGCCTTGTCGAACTTGCCGCCCGCGTGCAGCCGCGTGAACACGATCTCGACGACCGGCACGCCTTCTTCCGGATGCATGCCGAACGGAATGCCGCGCCCGTCGTCATCGACGGAAACGGAGTTGTCGTTGTGCAGCGTGACGATGATCTGCTTGCCGTAGCCGCCGAGCGCTTCGTCGGAGGCGTTGTCGATCACTTCCTGAATGATGTGCAGCGGATTCTCGGTCCGCGTGTACATGCCGGGCCGCTGCTTGACCGGCTCCAGGCCCTTGAGCACCTTGATCGATGCTTCGCTGTAGCCGGCTGCCTTGGCGTTCATGACGAGGCGCTTGCCTCGCTGCGTGCCTGTCGCCATTGCGCTGGATTTTTTCGTGGACATAGTTGAACGTTGATCCGGCTCTCGAGCGTACTCGCGGGAAATGCCACAACGTGACGCCCGATCTGCCGGCGAAATGCTTGATGAAAATGCCTGGCCGGATGCCCGATGATTCAGGCGGAAAACCGCCCGCCGCTCCGTGCCGCGCTAGGAGAATAGCGGTTTTCGCCCGCCGCGCCCACCTCGGACCGATAAAACGCGCCTACTTGCGTTTCGCTTCCAGTTCTTCCCAGCGCTCAAGCGCGACGAGCAATTCCTCTTCGATCGCCGCGTGGCGCTCGGACAGCCGTGCGCCTTCCTTCGCATCCGTCGCGAAGATCGAGCCGTCTTCGAGCCGGGCGCCGATCGCCCTCTGCTCTTCTTCCAGTTCGGCGATGCGTGCCGGCAACGCTTCCAGTTCGCGCTGCTCCTTGAACGACAGTTTCACGGTGCGCTGCGCGTTGCGGCCCGCGGCGCTTTCCTTCGGCGTGTCGTCCTTCGGCGCTTCTTTCGCCGACTGACGCGCCGCTTCCTCCGCGATACGCTCCGAACGTTCGCGCTGAATCTGCCAGTCCGAGAAGCCGCCGACATATTCACGCCACTTGCCGCCGCCTTCGGCCGCGAACACCGAGGTCACGACGTTGTCGAGGAACGCGCGGTCGTGGCTGACGAGCAACACGGTACCGTCATAATCCGACAACAGTTCTTCCAGCAGTTCGAGCGTCGGGATATCGAGATCGTTGGTCGGCTCATCGAGCACGAGCACGTTCGCGGGGCGCGCGAACAGACGCGCGAGCAGAAGCCGGTTGCGCTCGCCGCCGGACAGCGATCGCACCGGCGAGCGCGCGCGCTCCGGCGCGAACAGGAAGTCGCCGAGATAGCTCATCACGTGCTTCTTCACGCCGTTCACTTCGACCCATTCGCTGCCCGGACTGATGGTGTCGGCGAGCGATTTGTCGAGATCGAGCTGCGCGCGCATCTGATCGAAATACGCGACCTGGATATTGGTACCGATGCGCACACGGCCTTCATCGGGCTGCAACTCGCCGAGAATCAGCTTCAGCAAAGTGGTCTTGCCTGCTCCGTTCGGGCCGACGAGACCGATCTTGTCGCCACGCATCACGGTCGCCGTGAAGCGATCGACGACCGTGCGCTCGTAGCGCTTCGTCACGTCCGTCAGCTCGGCGACGATCTTGCCGGACTTTTCGCCCTGTCCGACATCGAGCCTCACATTGCCCTGCACGTTGCGGCGCTCGGCGCGTTCGTTGCGCATTTCCACGAGCCGCGCGATGCGCCCGACGCTGCGCGTGCGCCGCGCCTCGACGCCCTTGCGAATCCACACTTCCTCTTGCGCGAGCAGTTTGTCGAACTTGTCCTGCTCGACTTTCTCGACTTCGAGCTGCTGCGCCTTTCTCGTCTGATACGCGCTGAAATTGCCCGGGTACGACAGCAGCCGGCCGCGATCCAGTTCGACGATGCGCGTCGCCACGCGATCGAGAAACGCGCGATCGTGCGTGATGAAGAGCAGACCGGAGCGCAGCGTGACGAGCAACTCTTCCAGCCAGCGGATGCCGTCGAAGTCGAGATGGTTGGTCGGCTCGTCGAGCAGCAGCACGTCGGGCTGCACGACCAGCGCGCGCGCCAGTGCGACGCGCTTTTTCATGCCGCCGGACAGATCGCCCGCGCGCGCGTCACCGTCGAGGCCGATCTGCGCGAGCGTCGTCGCGACACGCGTGCGCCAGTTCCACGCATCGCGCGTGTCGAGCGCCGATTGCAGCGCGTTCATGCGTGCGAGCAGGTCGTCGTGCTGCGGGCCTTCGGGCGTGTCGGCGAGCGAATGCGCGACGGCGTCGTATTCGTCGAGCAGTGCGCGCGCGTCGGTCAAGCCGGACGCGACGACATCGAACACGGAAGCGTCGAGATCGAACTCGGGTTCCTGCGGCACGTACACGGTCGAGAGCTCGCTCTGACGCGTGACGAGGCCGTCATCGGCCGCGGCGAGACCCGCGACGATCTTCAGCAGCGACGACTTGCCGGCGCCGTTGCGGCCGATGAGCCCGACGCGCTCGCCCGCTTCGAGCGAGAAGTCGGCATGGTCGAGCAATGCGACGTGGCCGAACGCGAGCTGCGCGTCCGAAATGGAATAAAGCGACATGGGAGAACCGGATGGATGGCGAACAGTCGGCGCCACGCAGAGCAGCCGATGGAAGCGGCCATTGTACCGGGCGGGGCGCTCGGCGCACGCGGCTTAGGCCGAACGGATGAGGCTTTGCAGCCCCAAGAACAGAAAGGCCGCCCGAATCCGATTCGCGGCGGCCTTCCCTTTTTCGCCTGAAAAGCGCGTTACTTCACGTGCACCTTGATCGTCGAGCTCATTTCCGGCCCGTACGAACGGTGCGCGCCGTCGCCGAACTGCATCGTCAGCGTGTGATCACCGGGAGGCAGTTTCACTTCGGCTTCGGTCTGGCCCTTGCCGAAGTGCAGCGACGTGTCGTTCGCCGGAATCACCGTGCCCTTCGGTAGCGGCTTGCTATCGATCAGCAGATGGTGATGGCCGGTGCCGTCGGTCATCGTGCCGGCCGGCGCGATCGACATGCCGTCGACGCCGAATTTCACGTGGACGGGACTCGTCACGGTTGCGCCGTCCTTCGGTTCGACGAAATAGACGCGCGCCTGCGCATGCGCCGAGCCGGCGTATTGCGTGAGCAGGACCGCGCCCGTCAACATCGCACCCAAGAGCTTTTGCTTCATCGTTTTATCTCCATGTTGTGAAACCGGTCGATGGCGTGAATGCGGCGCCGGACACCCGAAAAGCATACACCGGGCTTTCGGGCACGCGTATCCGGACCATCCTGCGGAAACGCGCAATGCGGCACGGCGTCGCGGCGAGCGGCCGGATCGCGGAACGATCGCGCCGATTCCGGTAAGATGCCGGGTCGCCGCGCGAAGTGCCGTCCTGTAGCGCACGCGGTCCATTTATCCCTTTCGAATCAAGAGTCTGTCGTGAGCGAAGTCATCGAATACAAAAGCTGGGTCTGCCTGATTTGCGGCTGGATCTACAACGAGGAAGAAGGCCTGCCGGACGAAGGCATCCCGGCCGGCACCCGTTTCGACGACATTTCCGCCGACTGGCGCTGCCCGCTGTGCGACGTGGGCAAGGCCGATTTCGTCGTCGTCGAGTTCTGATTCGTACTTCCGCGCGGACGTATCGATTCGTTTTCGTTTCATCTTCAGCGCGCCACCGCGATCAGCTCGCGGCTCGCTTCGTCCACCGGCGCGCGATGCCAGTCTCCGTACCAGTCGATGTGCACGAAACCCGCCTGCGTCAGCAGGCGCGCGAGCTCGTCGCGCGTGCGAAAACGCAATTCGCTCGGCGCGCTGAGCGTTTCCTCGGGCGTCGACAGGAAGCGATAGTGCGTCGTGAACGCCACGCGGCCGGTCGCGAGCGGATCGGGCGTGGCGTGCCGTTCCTGCCACACGTCCACCGCTCGTCCGTCCGGCGCTTCGATGCGTCGCGACGAACGCGCCGGCGTCCAGTTTTCCCACGCGCGTGCCGCCGGATTGCGGCTGTCGAACGCGAGCGCGCTGCCCGGCCGTATCGCGCGGCGCGCGGCCGCGAACGTCGCCAGAAGCGCTGCATCGTCGAGAAACACTTGCGCGACGTGTCCCGTCATCACCAGCAGATCCGCCGCGCCGACGAACGGCAGCGCGGTTGCATCGCCTTCGATCCACGTCACCTCGTCGCCTTCCGGACGCGCCCGCGCGACACGCAACATCTGCGGCGACGGATCGATGCCCGTCACGCGATGCCCGCGCTTCGCCAGCTCGCAGGCGAGCAGACCCGTGCCGCAGCCGAGATCGACGACATGCCGCGCCGATGCCGCCAGCGCGATATAGAACGCGGTGTCGTCGGCGAACGGATTGAGGGCGTCATACAGCGCGACGAGACGCGGATCGGTGTAGATCATCAGCGGCCCTGATACGCGAGCGCATCGCGCAGCGGCTGGCTGCCGACCATGATCGGACCGCTGAACGGCGTATCGAGATCGAGGATCACGAGCACCGCCGACGCGATCGACAGCGCGCCGAGCATGATCGTCACGAGCGAAAGCGCATTGCGCGGCGCGATCAGCCCGAAGCAGAGAAAGATGATGAGCAGCCAGCCGACGAGAATGCGGTCGAACGGATAGGAGATCGATCCGTGCGCCTCTTCGACGAGTTTCCAGCGCAGCGCGATCAGTTGCTCGAAGCGCGCGGCGGCATCGGCGGCGAGCTGGCGATGATAGTCATCGTGGGGATGAAGCATGCGCACTTCGTGCTGGGCGCGGCTCAATATCGCGCCGAGCGTGTTGCTCGCGAGGCTGTCGGGATTTTCGGGCGGCGTGACGTTCGGGTACACGCCGGTCGGGCGCGGCTCGTCAGGCCACGTACTCGCGATCGCCGCCGCCGTGTAGGAGCGCAGGAGGGCGCGCGCCTGATCGAGATCGGCGCCGTAGTCGCGCATCGCGCGATCGAGCTCGATGATCGAGGTCGCGTAGCTGCGCATGTCGCTGTTGGTGGTGTCGAAAACCGTTTTCGCCGATGCGGTCAAGAGGCCGAGCACGAGCGCCGCGAACGTGACCAGCATGCCGACGAGCAATTGAACCAGTTGCACCGTTTCCTGCGCCTTGTGCTCCTCGGGCAAGAGCGGCCGCACGATCGCGCCGACGCCCGTGCTGGCGAGAAGAAGGACGAAGACGAGCACCGCGGACTGGATTTCGGTCATGAACGCATGAGCCGTTTGGGCGAAGCTGGAGTGGTCGCATTATCGGCGGGAAACAGCTTACGGTTCAATGCGTAAGGGTGTTCGGGCGAGCGGCGCGGAAGAAAGAACAGCGAAGAAAGAAAGAAAGCCGCCGCGACAAACGGCAAGCGGGATGTTGGTCCCCCCGGCAGGAATCGAACCTGCATCTAGCGCTTAGGAGGCACTCGTTCTATCCATTGAACTACGGGGAGATAGACTCTTTTACGGGGAAGACTCAGACCTAGGTAATCTCGGTCAGAGCCTTATCCCGCTTGCGTTTCCGGTCGATACCGCCTCATCCTAAGTGAAGCACCGTGACACGCAATGAAACTCAATTTACCGCCGTCTTTGCTACAATTTTGCTACAAGATCGGCTTTTTGACCTGTTGGCTGATCTGGCACTGCTACAAACTAGAGGACAACAAGTGGCATCGATCCTGCAAATCGGCGGCCGCTGGCGCGCTCAAGTTCGCCGCCGGGGCCAGAGTATAACAAAGACCTTCAAGACAAAAGGCGCCGCGCAGTCCTGGGCGCGCGATCAAGAGACAGCGATAGATAAAGGGCACAATGCGGTCGACGCCCACAGCATCACCGTTGGCGAACTGCTCATCAAGTATCGTGAGGCCCGCTCCGAGTCTGGCCGCCCTATCGGCCCAAAGTCGAACGAGCACTACATCCTCCAGCGCCTCTCGGACGCGTTTGGCGAAGATCTGGCCGCGCAGCTCAATACTCAGCGCATCGTCAAATTCGCCCAGGCGAGAAAAGCGGCCGGCGCCGGCGAATACACCATCGACATGGACCTATCGAAGCTCGGTACGGTGATGCGGCACACAGCCTCGTTGATGGACATCGTACTGCCGGACGCAGTTGGCACCGCTCGCCCGGCGCTGCATCATCTTCACTTGATAGGGCCAGGCAAGAAACGCGAGCGCCGCCCGACGAAAACCGAGATCGAAAGGATATTTGCATGGTTCGCCGAACATCCTGAGCGCGAGCAAGCGATGCCCGACCTGTTGCGCGTTGCTATGCAATGCGCGTTTCGCCGAGGCGAACTCTTCTCGCTACGTTGGGACGACATCGATGAAGAAAAGCACCTTGCTCTTGTCCGGGACCGCAAACATCCGCGCCAAAAAATTGGTAACAACGAATGGGTTCCTTTGATTGGCGACTCCTTTGAGATCATCATGCGGCAAGCTCGCTATCCAGTCCCAGAGGATTACGCGAGGAAACGTGCAGCAGACCCTCGCCACCCGCCGCATAAGAACGAGTTCATCTTTCGGTTCCATAAAGGCACCGCAAGTAAATACTTCAAGCAAGCCTGCGACGCAAAGTCGATCGTAGATCTTCGCCTGCATGATCTGAGACATGAGGCAACTAGCGCTTTATTTGAAGCGGGGTGGGAGATTCCCGAGGTGGCAACGGTTACAGGTCACAAGGACTGGCGCAACCTGAAACGCTATACGAATCTCAGCCCTGCGAAGGTAGCGCGCAAAGGACGTCTTGAGATTGTGAAATCCGCCTAGAGCTGGCATGCACACGTGCGCAGTCGATAGTCTCTGTCTTGCAAACTCCTTCTTCCTTAGGAAGACCCTATTGAACCTTCGATCGAGCAAACGGTAGCGCGCAATAGGCACGCGTTGAGATCGGTATAAGCAGATCAGGAGGTTCCCCCAGTCCATATCGGAAATCGTGGCGAGCGATCCCGGGCGGCACAGTAATTACAGAACGTTCGATCGGTGCGTCCCACACCAGAACGATTTCCGCCTGCTCGCTTTCCCCGAATCGCAGTACTTCGTCCCATCGATTACCCGTATCGACGTCGACGAAACAAGCGACGCCCAACAAGGCGTAACCTCTGTCGATCAATCCAGCGCTACTCTTGCTCAGGTCCGCGCTCCGACGGATTGAAATACTCTCGGACTGTCCTCTCCCCACGCCGCTGAATCGCTGAAAATGATCAGAATAAGGATTAGCGCAACCCATGCATATTAACGTCGCGCCGATCGAAACGAGCACTGAAGACGAACGCAAACTCAGCCACTTGAAAAGGCTGTCGAATTTCCGAAATTCCATCATAAGCCCTTTCAATTGCGAGACGGCGAGCACGTGGTCTCAATCAGCGCAAAGTCTTGTTCCGAAAAAATCCGATAGAGTTCGGCATCGGACTTCACTTGCAACTTGCGCATCGCATTGCTTTTGTGTGAGCTGATTGTCTGTTTCGAGCGACAGAGCGCCAATGAAATCTGCTTTACGGAGAGCCCCGCCACCACGGATTTCATAACCTTTATTTCACACCGAGAGAGCGGCTTCACGTCACGCATAGAATGCGTCCCTGCCGATGCTGCGTCGACGAGCGACGGAGAAAGGTAGTTCGCCTTGTAGTACGCCGCCACGATCGCCGCCGGGAGACATTCGAGGATGTCGTCGTGATCGAGAACCGCGTGCACTCCTAATTGACAAAGCGTGGCGATATAAGCAGCGTTGTGAATGTCAGTATAAAGCACCACCCCGATATCAGGATACTGAGATAGTATAAGCTTAATCAAAGGATTTATCGGATCGCCTGGCTTCCCACTAAGCGCCTCTCGATCGGTGACAACGACATGACATTCTTCCGTCGCTTCCAACCCAGAAAAGTCCTCGCCGCTTCTGATCGTTGCGACAAGGCTCACTTCAGAGCAGTGCCCTATTATTGACTTTATAGCCAGCGCTATCAGTGGGCGGCTCTCCGCTAAAATTACGTTTATCGACATATCTACGCCCTATCCTTGACCAACCGAATTGCAGATGCAAAGTCAGCAAAGTCTGCAGACCATGCAAAGCGAGCAAGCTTAGGGCAAAAATGACTCGCGTTCTATCTGACGCGTACGAATTAGCTGGGGTCGGTCGAACAGAACTGATAACCGCGCGAGCATGTCTGACCGTGTCAGGTTGACGTGACCTCTCGCACGCTACACAATGACCTACCCACTATCTTTCAAGGCCGAAGCATTCGATTTTGCTCATCGCGAGCGCACGCATGCTGTTCGATCACCACGGCTGCGGAAGTCCGCTGTTGACCGCCATATCTTCTTTCAAAGTCAAATAGACAATGCCACTTCGCGAATCCCTCCGCTTCGAAAGGAGCATGCTTACGCTTGAGACGGCGAACAAAACGACAATCCTTGGCATCACGAATACTGGAGGGAGTAAGCTACTTATATTCCCATCGGTATGCCCGTTTCAAGAAAGCCAAAGTTCCTTGGTGAGGGTTTCACCACTCGTTTGCGAGCTTGAGGTTACGGAATCCACTACGATCGAATACTTACATATAGGAGGAGATGCTGACACTGAGCAACTCTTTCGAGCGCGCTTCGAGTGGACAGCCTCGTACGACGATTCCTCTCGATACTGCACGGAGGCGTCAATTCCCCTATTGGTCCAACCGGCGATTTTTGAACGTTGGAAAGAACCTTGTGAGTTGTTATTAGCATCTATCAGCCAATTTGGTGATGTAATCATCGAAAATGGGAGTAAGCAGATAGCTTTTCTTAGCCCTATTATCGAATTACTTCCATCGCGTAAAACGTTCGTGATTCCGCAGCGTTACATCGCACCACAATCATGGCATCTATTGCGCGCCGCAGCGCTCGGAACAAAATCGTGGGGCATCAGGATAACATCCGAAACGCCGACCGGAACTCGCCTACGTTCAATCGATATTGAGCTCGGACAATGGATTTCTCCTCGACCATCGTATTGCAGTGACCATCATTAACACGACGCCAAGGCGATTGTGCCAAGCCTGCGCAACACATTAGGATAGTGAATAGCAATCTCAATACACGAAGCTGTGAATCCGACCGAAGGGAACAAACAAATTACTAACACCACTTTATGGAGTCACGCTTAAACGAACGACGACAAGACTTCGTCAGAAAAATGCGAGTTCACGATATAACAATTGCAGCTGGCTTCACGATATTTGGGATGGGCGTGATCGCGGGCTTTTTAACCATAAGGTTTTTCTTTTGATCGCTCCTGGACGAAGCACCTTACATGATGGACTGGCAATCGCGATGCGCAGCTGGCGGGTGCCATCAGCATCAACGGCAAGAATTCAGCCATAAGAACCGTGCTTCCTGTTTAACGAGAGAGAAGCTCCCCACGGGTGAACTGATCAGAGCCGTGTCATCAATCCTCGTCTCAGTCTCTTTGCCATTGCATCGTACTCGTCTGATTCTCGATGTCATTTCTTGACGCCCTACCTCGACGCAGTTACGATCCGTCCGTCTCCCACAATAGAGGCCTAAATCATGGACTCTTCCTGTAGTCGATCTCAGATCGATACGACTGCCTGACAGCAGAACGCACGACTCAATGAGCCGCCATTCTGCCCACAGGCAGGATGGTGCGCGTCGCAGTTTTTCTAGCATTTCCTCTCGCACCCGCTTTTTATTAACGCATGGGCATGCGCAATCCCGCTCGCCCAGGCGCTCGCAACCGCGCGCTCCGTTTCGCGCGGGCAAACTCGCGCACGCACGACGTTGTGGCGCACCTTTTTCACGTCACGTCGGCTACGGCACGGCAAGGAGGCTCCATGTCGGACCCTGAATCTTCGCTTAAACCTGCCCTCCCTTCAGCCTGAATGGAGACCGCGTCGTTCCTAGTTGCCATCGCGCATCCAGCCCGAACGCCGTCGATGAAGTCTCTGCAGGCACCTATGACGATACACCGAGCTATTGCTCAGACGGAGAAACCTCATGTACTTCGCTCTCCTTCTTCCGAACCTACCGTGCAGCCAAGAGTCGCTCACGCACCCCTACTCTCAGTTATCGCAGCGCACTCGCAAGCGCCGATTGATCGTATCGCTGCGCAGGTGGTGGAAACCAATTCGCGTTCGATCGGGCTAAGCAGATCGACTCATAACTCCCTCAACATTCAAACTTAAGCGATCGTGGTGTTAGGCAGGCGATCCTGGCTAACACTCAAAAATTGACATGCGAAATCGAAAAAAGCACGAACACGTAAAATTAAACAACAGAGGACTACTATATTCATGTCGAGCGAGCCATCCGATTGAATTCCCCTCACGAGTAGCCTGTGAGGCATCCAACAGCATCGAAATGACGCTGCTGCATACGGACAGTTCGCTTGATGGTTTGATCGATACTGATGCCGAGCATCGCCTGCGTAGCAAAGGCAAGAACGAGGTGGCGCACGACAATCCGCCGCACGCCCTTGTTCAACTGCTACACGCCTTCCGCAACCCATTTGTCGTGGTGCTGCTTGTACTCGCGGGCATCAGCTATTGCACGGACATTTATCTTGCCTCGGCCGACGACCGCGATTGGACCGGCGTGACGATCTTGCTCGCGATGGTCACTTTGAGCAGTCTTTTGCGGTTCGTTCAAGAGTATCGCTCAAACAAGGCGGCGGCACGCCTCAAGGCCATGGTGTATAGCACTGCAACTGTCGTGCGACGGGCCTCAGAGACAGCCAAGCCGATCAGAAAGATGGTTCCCGTGTCCAGTCTCGTCGTGGGTGATATCGTCGATCTGCATGCTGGCGACATGATTCCCGCCGATATTCGCCTGATCAAATCTCGGGATTTGTTTGTCAGTCAGGCGGCGCTTACGGGCGAAGCACTTCCTGTCGAGAAATACGACACGCTCGGCGCCGTCATGCAAAAGTCGGCGAACTGTAGTTCTGAGGATCTAGGCAATCCGCTTGAGCGACCAAATATTTGCTTCATGGGCACGAACGTGGTCAGCGGAACCGCAACGGCGGTCGTCGTAGAGACTGGCGCCAACACTTACTTCGGCGCACTCGCCAAAAGCGTGACCACCCGCAAGCGCATCGAGACCAGCTTTGACCGGGGTGTCAATAGTGTCTCATGGCTCTTGATTCGCTTTATGCTGGTGATGGTACCAATCGTTTTCTGATTAACGGTCTCTCAAAAGGCGATTGGCTTTCTGCCCTGACGTTTGCGTTAGCCGTCGCGGTTGGCCTTACGCCCGAGATGCTGCCAATGATCGTCTCAGCCAACCTTGCAAAAGGGGCCATGGCGATGTCGCGGCGAAAGGTAGTGGTGAAGCGCCTTAATTCGGTCCAAAACTTCGGCGCCATGGATGTGCTATGCACCGACAAGACAGGCACGCTAACACAGGACCGCATCATCCTCGAAAATCATTTAGACGTAAATGGCGATCGAGACGACCGAATCTTGGAATTTGCGTGGCTGAACAGCTTCCATCAAAGTGGCCAGAAGAATTTGATGGATATGGCTATAGTCGAGCAGGCCAACAAGGCAGGCATATCTCCTGTTCTCACTCGTTACAGGAAGGTCGACGAGCTACCGTTCGATTTCGAGCGCCGACGTCTCTCAGTCGTCCTTGACCACGACGTAGGTGATCAACTCATGGTCTGCAAGGGTGCAGTCGAGGAGATGCTCGACGTCTGTACATCATTTCAAGAGGGCGCAGAGGTCCGCGCTCTTGACCAAATTGAACGCGATGCGCTGATTGCTCGTTCCCAGGCATATAACAAACAAGGTTACCGAGTACTCCTAATCGCGACACGCAAGATTGCGCAAGATGATGCCAAGACCCATTTCCAGACAGCTGACGAGCGTGAACTCGTCGTGCGGGGCCTGCTGACCTTCCTCGATCCGCCGAAGGATTCGGCAGCCCATGCAATCCGTGCTCTGAATGAGCACGGCGTAGCCGTCAAAGTGCTTACCGGCGACAACCCGATTGTGACAGCGAAGGTGTGCCGCGATGTTGGCCTCGAGCCCGGGACGCCCCTTCTCGGTGGTGATATCGAAAATATGGACGACATCGAGCTAGATGCGGCCGTCAGGCAAACGACCGTCTTCGCAAAACTCACTCCGCTGCAGAAGGCTCGTGTCGTCAATGCACTACAGGCCAGCGGGCACACGGTGGGATTTCTAGGCGACGGAATCAACGATGCAGCTGCCCTGCGCGATGCAGACGTCGGCATCTCGGTCGACACGGGCACTGATATCGCGAAGGAAACCGCCGACATTATCCTGCTCGAAAAGGACCTGATGGTGCTAGAGCAAGGGGTCATAAAGGGGAGAGAAACGTTCGGCAATATCCTCAAGTATCTGAACATAACCGCGAGTTCGAATTTCGGCAACGTGTTCTCAGTGCTTATCGCAAGCGCCTTCCTCCCTTGGGAGCCAATGCTAGCCGTCCAGTTGCTGATCCAAAACCTTATTTATGACCTATCGCAGATGTTTTTGCCGTGGGACAAGATGGACCCAGAGTTCCTAACGAAGCCTCGGAAGTGGGAGGCGGGTAATATCCGCCGCTTCATGATCTGGCTGGGACCTACATCGTCCGTGTTTGACATCACGACCTTCTGGTTACTGTGGACAGTATTCGGCGCCGGTGCGGCTTACTATGCAAACGGCGGCGGTCAAATCATCATGAATTCCGGATGGTTCATCGAGGGACTTGTATCGCAGACGCTCGTCGTACATATGCTGCGCACGCAGCGTATCCCGTTTCTGCAAAGCACGGCCGCCTTGCCGGTAACGCTCTCAACCACCCTTGCGATCCTCGCAGGTTGCTGGTTGCCGTTCTCTCCGTTCGCATCAGCGCTCGGTTTCCAAGCGCTGGAGCACAGCTACTGGGCATGGCTTGTTGCCACGATTGCCGCGTACATGCTACTGACGCAGTGCGTTAAGACCGTGTACATCCGCCGCTACGGGCGCTGGTATTGAGCCTGAGCACATCAATGCGAGCTGCGTGGTAGTACACGCGCTCGCTTCGCGAAGAAATGCGAAGGAATATGAAATGTCAGTGACAAAAGCAACCGTGCACGTCTGTGCAACGATCAGCTTGCTCGTGCTTATGGTGGAAACTGTCAGAGCGCAAAGCGCACTGGCTCTATATGGCGAATTAGACGGCGGCCTTGCGTGGTTAAACAACGTCGGCGGTCGCAGGCAGTACAAAGTCACCAGCGGCTTAATCGACGGAAGCTTCTGGGGACTTCAAGGTTTCGAAGACCTCGGCGGCGGGAGTAAGGCGATATTTCAGATTGAACGGGGACTGTCGATGACTTCGGGAAACAGCCTTGACGATCACCCGTTTTACGTCGGAATATCCAGCGAGACCCTAGGCACGGTTACGATCGGCTACCAGTATGATCCGATCCACGACTATCTCGCACCATTTACCATGACCGGTGGAACGGGCGGTACCGCGTTCGCTCACCCGTTTGATAACGACAATGCAAACAACTCTTACCTTGCGCACAACGCACTCAAATACGAGAGCCAATCATTCTCCGGATTGAGATTCGGCGGTATGTATGCGCTTTCGAACGCTGCGGGACGCTTCTCAAACAACCGTGCGTACGGAGTCGGTGCGAGCTATCAGGACGGACCACTAAACGCCGGTGCTGCCTGGTTGCACGTAAGCGGGGTAGGCAGCAATGAAAGCGGCGCATACGATGCAATGACAATGTACGGAGCACAGCGCAGCGTGTTCGATGCGATCGTTCAGTCCCGAGATAGCTACGGCGTAGGCGTGACCTACGCGTTCAGCGGCGTCACGCTTGGCGGAGCATGGTCACGTTCTACATTTACCGAAATAACCGATTCTAACGGCGGAAGTGAGATGCCCTCAATGGGTTTTAGCAACTATGAGCTCAATGCGGCATTTCAACTAATGCCCTCCGTTTCGTTAGCCGGTTCGTATACGTATACGAAAGGTTCTAACCAGCATTGGCATCTCGGCGGCATACAAGCCGTTGATCGTCTCTCGAAGCGAACCGACGTGTACGCCGAGGCAATCTATCAGCGCTCCTCGAACGACGCACCTGCCTTGATCAATGGTTCTGATCCATCATCGAGCCGTAATCAGCTGCTAGTGGGCGCCGGCATCCGGCATCGGTTCTAATTTAGGCGCGGAAAACACCGGCGCTCCTAAGGACGTGGGCGCCAGTTTGTGAGTGGGCCATTCCTAAACCGGAGTCAATGCATTTTGTACTGACATGGGTCCCAGGTCGAAACGCCAGCAAAGGAGAACACCATGAGCCATACGCATGAACAAGAGCAGACAGACATTGTCATCCAGCACGCGACCATGATGCATGAATTAACGCGATTGCGCGAGGTTCTTTCTCTCATCCACGATATAGCGCAAGGACCGCCTCGCCCCAACGCACCGCAGGAGATCGCCCGCCTTGCACGATGCGCATTGATTGTATCGGCAGCGCCCGATTATCCGGACTTTTGCATTTGACAAGATAAAAGTTTCCGCCTACCACGGGCATTGCTTTCACCTCGCTCGCAGCAGACTCTCCGTTCATGCTTTTCTCCAACTTCGCCCGCGTGAACATGCGCGCCTCGATTGGACAAAAAAAAAGCCGCCCGAAGGCGGCTTGAAAGAGGGTCTATAGATGCTAAAAGACATCACGACAAACCACTCGATCGGAGGAGCTGGGTACTGCAGTGGTTGGCCGTGAAGTCGATATCAATTTAACAGGCCGTTTTCTTCGAAACAATGAGACATGTACGATTCTATTTACCTCGAACGACCTGTACGTTAGCGTGTCGGTGAAAATAGATTACGCCAGACGCTCGAACCTGCCGCGCTGGCAATGTCTCGGTTCGACTTCGCAATGGAAGCTGGTGAGTTAAAAAATCGGACGCGCACACAGTGACAAGGTGCCATCTGCGCATCGATAATTCGGTCGTTGTCTTAGTTAGTTGCGGAATATGAAATCACTGAACGTGCAGGATTGCCTTGTCTGGCCGCGATCCGATGGGGATGATCCATTCATCGGGCTTGAGTCTTCCGATGAGCCACGGGTTAATGTCTGGGTCGATGCGCAAAACCATCGAACCGAAGCAGCCTTCGGAAACACCCCGGAGACGAATAGGCTCGCCGATCGTCTTAAAAAAGTCTACACATCCAAGGAGCGTATCGCGACTTGTTGGCGCTACGACGATTGGGCATACAACACGTGGAAGGACGACGAACATCCCCTGGGAATCTTGCGACGTACGGCGTGGACCGCGTGGCTCGACGGCAAACCCAAATGGGAAACTGTCGTCGATATCGGGGCATTGGAATTAAGCAATTGCGGCGAGAATGGCGTCCGCTGGTCATTGGCCGGCTTTCAGATGCTATATCCCGACTACAAGCGCGCGCTTTTGAGACTGTCGCCCGGGGGGTCGGATGCGTGCATTGTTCGGGAGTTTGACGTTGAGGAAAGGCATTACGTCGATAACGGCTTCCACGTTTGCGAGCTCGGCAAGCACCTGATCTCGTGGGTGGACCACGACACTGTATATATCGGTTGGGACAACAGCGAAATCAGTCTAAAACCTGATGTCACTACATCGGGGCTGCCGAGCCATTCGCGACTTTGGAAGCGCGGCACCCAACTCTACGATGCGCCGGTGATATTCAAAGGCTCATCCCACGACGTATGGGCGGACGCGGATTACGATCCTCTCGAAAAGCTGCATCTCGCGTCGCGTGCACTAACCCTATCCGATACGCTGCATTTCTGGCGGGATGAATTCGCCAACGAATGGCGCCAGTACGATCTGCCGACGCATGTTGAACTCAAGCATTGGGACGGCTGGCTCTTCGTCACCACACGCAAAGCGTGGACGACGCGCGGGGAATGTCACCCCGCCGGTTCGCTGCTCGTCATCCGGCGCGACGCATTTCTCGATGGCGCGCGTACCTTTACCGTGCTCTTTACGCCGGCGGAGAGGTGCGTGCTCAGTTGCATCGACTTCACCAAGAACTGGTTGATCGCATCGCAGATGGACAACCGCATGCCTCGCGTTACCCTTTGGCGTCCCCCTGCTGATGTCGGCGCTAACACGGCTTGGGAGGCCCGCGAACTCGCACTGCCGGACGCGAGTCAGTCGTCTGTTCACTCCATCGACGGTGAACGCGACGATACTGTACTTATTCACGTCGAGCATTTTTTGACGCCACCGTCGCTTCATTACGCTGATCTGGCAAAAGACACGCAATGGAAGCTACTTGCACGCCTGCCTGCCCAGTTCGACACAACCGGAATCACAGTCGTGCGTCGCCATGCGGTCGCACTCGACGGCGAACGCATTCCGTACTGGCTGGTCGGGCGCGATGTGAACGAGGCTGAGGCTATGGAAGCACGGCCGTGTCTGCTGTGTGGTTACGGCGGCTTCGAAGTCTCGCTCGACCCGCGTTACGACGCCACCACCGGCATCGCGTGGCTCGAGAGCGGTGGTCTGTATGCGGTGGCCAATATCCGTGGTGGCGGCGAGTTCGGACCGCAATGGCACCAGGCGGCGCTGCGGGAACACCGACAAGTGTCGTTCGATGATTTCGTCGCAGTGGCAAGAGCACTCATTGAAAGCGGTATAACAAGCACGAAGCAACTTGGCATTCGCGGCGCTAGCAACGGCGGCCTGCTCACCGCCACGTGTATGGTGCAGCATCCTGACCTGTTTGGCGCAGTACTTTCAGAAGTGCCGCTTACCGACATGGCGCGGTTTCATCTGTTGCTGCAGGGTGCGGCGTGGATCGACGAGTATGGCAATCCAGAAAACGCCGATGACCTTCGTCATCTACAAGCATACTCGCCGTATCAAAACGTGAAAGCGGGCGTCGCCTACCCGCCTGCGCTCTTCACGTCATCGACCAATGATGATCGAGTACATCCGTCACACGCGCGCAAAATGGTCGCGAAAATGCTGGCGCAGGGGCACAAAAACGTGTGGTATCGGGAAACACGCGACGGCGGCCACGGCCTTGGCGTCGAGCCAGAAGCCGTCGCTCAAGCGGAAGCTGCGGCATTCATCTTCCTCGCGACCTCCACCGGACTTATTGCTGCACAATCTTCTAGCTCGGACCCGATCTAGCTCAGGGTGCCCCTCTGGACAATTGAACACCGATGCGCGCTCTTAGAGGTTTGCGTCGGAGAACTCGGTGAATGAGGGACGCTCCGGCCTCTAGGCGCACCTTCAGCTAGACAATCATT
Source organism: Caballeronia pedi (assembly GCF_001544915.2). Lineage (GTDB taxonomy): Bacteria > Pseudomonadota > Gammaproteobacteria > Burkholderiales > Burkholderiaceae > Caballeronia > Caballeronia pedi. Next base: position 206,371 of record NZ_FCOE02000010.1, read on the forward strand.
GCTGCAGTGTCGCGCGACGGTAAGCTGTGGAGCAGTGGCCCGCAATGACGCCCGACTGCTGGAGCGTGCAGACGTAACGCTGCAGATATTCAGCCTTCGCGCGAGCGTCGTCGTCCGCGTCATCGACTATTTCGAAAAGATCCTTTCCAACCGCTGGTGATAGCTCGGCGTAGCCACAGGTTCCATCGCCCATCCCGCCGGCGGCGGGATTTGGATCCGGGGTATGTCCATGGCCAGCGTTTGCGATTGCGATGCACAGCCGACGAGTGCCGTCAGCAATAGCGGCGCGATTCTTAGCGTTATCTGCCTCATGCATTGTCTTTTCACGGTGAAATTTCTTGTCGAGGGCGGCGATACTTTCCGCCGCAGCGTTGTGGACCGCAATCGCGTCGCTCATTACCCTTGCGGCGTGCTCTGAGACGGTCGCGAACTTTTGCGCATTCTTCTCGTTGTCGCGAGCGTGGGAAATCCGTTCTTCGACAAGCTTGCGATTTTCCACGAGCTTCGCTGTCGTCGCTCCGATGCAAACACCGACTAACCCAGCTGCGAGCCACGCGATCGCACGAGTACTGACCGCGCATTTCATATTGCCAAACATCGTCTTATTCTCCGACACCTCAGTCAGATCTTCATGCTGCCCGGGTTTGATGAATCAATTTCATCCATGGATTATCGACTTTCCTCAATCGGCATCTGACAACTCAGACTATTTCTAGTACCCGTCCTATTGACCTCATGCCGTAGGGCTTGTTACGTTTTAACTCTCACTACGCATTCTCAGAAGAATATGAAACACACAGATCTTATTTCGGCAATCTTGATGTGGCTATTTTTGGGACATGGGACAGTTCATGGTAGAACGCAACTCGAGCCGGGGACGCCCACACCATACGTCCACGCAAGCAATGGCGTGCCGGAATGGATCTTCCACGTACCACGGGATCCCCGCGGAGTCTCTGAACCTTGGGCTAGCCTCCAGTTTGCTCTCCTTGACGATATCTTGATGGTCCAAAATCCAACTCCCATGCTCGTGAAATTCTCGCCATTCATACAGCTGGAGCCGAGTGGTCTGATGGTTTTGCTGCCCAAACCTTATCTCCGCCCCGGAGAAACGTTTGAACTTCGTGTTCCCCCTCGGGGGCCGAGTACTCAAGCTGTCTTGTTGGAGCCTAAAACATATAGCGAGCCTCCTGGTACGCGTTATCGGATGCGAGTATTGCACTTCGGTCGGCGCTGATCGCACGCCGCTTTGAATTGCAATCGGAGATCGTTGGCTTTAAGCCACCTGATTTCATGAAAGCGCTACATTAAATTCAAACGCTGGGATCGCATTAATAGATCGACTACAGCGGCGCTGCGCGTGCAATAGCTTGCCATCTCAAGGCTGTTGCCGACCGAATCACAAACCTGCTTCGCAGAGTGAACGTTCGGCGGCCCGCCGTTTCACCAACCCAGGAAGAAGTTTGCCTCGTGAGAATACCCATCTGGGTCGATTGCTGTCAGACTCGTTCATCGCACGACATGCGCCCCTCCAGTCGTGCGCGTTGAATCGTTTCGCGGTCGTGCTGCTACAGTAGGCTTCGCCCCCAATGTTGTATGCGAAGCTAACGGCTGCGGCAAGTTGGTTCGGGTGGTCCTTCAATACTGGCGTGCATCGGAGCACATCGTCAGCGTGCGCTATAAGCTGTCGATTTAGCGACTCCCGGCACTCATCCGCCCGGTATCGCTTCCCGACGACCACGTCGTGCGTGTCGCCGCTACACTTCGTGGCAATACCGACAGGATCGAAATAGCCGCGATGGATGATGCCTTCGAATCGAGGCACGATGCAGTAGAGAATCGTCGCGGCCGCTGTGCCGACTACCCCGGCCAGCGCACCTTTCGCGAGGTTCGCCATTCATTAACCTTCAGAAGCAACAAAGCCCCAACTGCCAGTGACAGACGGGGCTTCGTTTGGATTCAACGTGATCAACCGTGGGCCGACTCGCCTTCGCACGCGCGTTCGGCGCGTCGATCTTTTCGCCAGGCGAACACGAAGCTCGATCCGATGTACGCGAGGGTGGCGACGGCCACCCACCAATTGATGTCGTGGCTGCTCAACCACAGCCAGAAGTTCCCGCCCACCACAGGCGCGCCCTTCGACATATTCACCAAAAAATCTTCCTTCATCGCTTCTCCCAAAGCCATCTTGTGAGCGAGCGCGCGTGCCATTGCGGTTTTGTGATGAGCCTAAAAAAAAAGCCGCCTGAAGGCGGCGAAACCCATGTACACGCTTCAGCAGTGACCTCACGCGCGTCACCCAGCAATGGACACAGGGTGACGCGCGCAGAGCAGTGAGGTTGAGTTCATTTTGACAACCCAGCCCCTCTCACGCAAGAGTACACCCGTGCTCAACAGAACCAAACGCTCTGCATCTACGGCAGTAACTGATCGCTCATTCCGTTTCAAGCGCGTTGCTCCCTACCGCTCCATGCCGCCCACCTTCGCGTCGCGCAAATTCGCGCCCGCGAGATCCGCTCCGCGTAGCTTCGCTTGCTCAAGGCGCGCCCCGTCCAGGTCCGCGCCGCTCAAGTCTGCACCAACGAATACGGCTTGCGTCAGGTCGGCACTTCGGAGACATGCTCGGCTCAAATTTGCGCCCTTCAACAAAGCGCCAATAAGAATGGCACCGCGCATGTCGGCGTCGCTCAGGTCCGCGCACGTCAGATCCGCTCCCGTAAGGTCGGCATCAACGAACGACGCGCCGGCGAGTGATGCGTTAGCCAGCGGTGCGGCGCCGCGCTGCGCGCTGCTCAGATCGAGGTGCTGCAGATTCTTCTTTTCGAGCAATGCCTTTTGCAGTTCATCGGCGAGCTTATCGCTTTGCATCGTGAGAATCACCGCACCCGTGTGGCGGTTCTTGATAGCGCTTCCGGCTTTCCAGCCGTTGTCGTTGCGAATTGCACCGTCCAGATTCGCGCCGTCCAGGAGTGCACCCTTCAGGTTGCAATCCCTCAAGTCCGCGCCCTTCAGATCTGCTCCATAGAAATTTGCTCCGTTAAGGTCTGCGCCTCTCAATACCGCATCGGTCAACGTTGCCTTCAAGAAGCTCGCCCCGGCCATGTTCGCCCCATCGAGTCGCGCCGCAGCTAGATTCGCCTCGTCCAGCCTACTCGCGCGAAGATCGGCCTTCTTCAACAGCGCACCGGAGAGGTCGGCCGCGTACAACGTCGCGTCCGCAAGCATCGCGCCGTCGAGCCGTGCATTGTGCAAAGGTGCGCGCCACCCTGGCACGCCATCCAGGTCTATTTGGCCTAAGCGCACGTTTTTGGCAACAGCTTCGCTCAACGTATCCCTGATATCGTCAGTAGTCTGTTCGATAATGACGACGCCAGTGCGCCGGTTTTCATACTTCCAGTCCTTGTTCCAAGGGATGCCGACGAGGATGTCGTTCACTTTTCCTATCCTGAATCACTCTAAAAGCCGATGCCCGGTTCCGTCTCACTCGGATACCATGCACTCAAGCTGAAACTCCCGCGATCGTCCGATTGCCTGCCATAGCGAACCCGTGCCCATACATAGCCTCCGTGCTGCGCGGGGACGGAAAGCATGGGGGACCTCGCCGGCCCCGTGAACGTCTGGTCCGCGTGATCGAAACTTTGCTCCTTACCAATACGTAGCTCGACTACGAAGTCCAACTCGCGCGCGATTTGCTCGAGATTCAAATGAAACAGCACGCTTCCAGGAATAGTCCGGTCCGACGAAATCTTCGTGACGTAGACGAGACCTTTCAGAGCGGCAATCGCCTTGGCAACAACCGAGAGACTTCCGCCCCAACCCTGCGCCCCTACACGCGCTGTATAACTGCCGGGCACAACGTTGTCGAAGATTTGATTTGATTGAAGCCCCCCTGCGGTCGCGGACCGCGATACCCCATTCGGCCCAATTAGCCTGACGTTGTATTGCTTCACGCCAAGAGCGAATTTCCATGAAACTTCTGCTGCCAGCTTTCCTTCAGGCCCCATGACTGCTCGAACGGCCAGATTAGATGGCGAATCGACCGGCACATATTTCCCGTCGAAGATGTTGCTCGTCGCCGCGTTATCCACTGCAGCATATTTCTCCGGCTCGTGCCGCGTCGCGGTGATACTAAAGGCATGACCTTCGTCAATCTCCGAGACGCTGACCACTCGAAAGCGTTGCGTGGCCGAAGCAGTTGACTGTAAAGCCCACGCCGCGCCTCTCACGGGTGCCTCCTTGAACGGAGCCGAAAGCGTCACAACCGCCCCGCTTGCTTCGGCGATCTCGACGCTGCAAGCTCGCGCATCGGGCAATATCACCATGAGGCGGTCGCCATGCTGGGCGTGCACGCTCCGGTCGAGGACTACGCGCCCGGCCGCGTCAATTTCTTTGATGCGCCCACCCGCACAAGAGAGCGAGCGCAATGGATCCGCAATCTCGATGACCTGTCCCGGTAGCGTCAGAGCACCATCGAGTCCGACGCTGAATGTAACGGTTTCCGTCTCCAGTCGCGATGTCTGCAGCAACCATTGACCTGCTCGTTGCGCCTGGCTCCGACTCGCGCAGCCAAACGCCGTGATTTCTGCGGCGTTATATCCATACAGCACGATGCCTTCAGCATCTTCAACGGTCTCGACCGCTTGCTTATAGCCATTGTGCGGGTTGCACCACGTCACGCTAGCCGCCGTGTACCGCGACTTCAGCGAACTGCCCCTGTACGTGAATGTCCCATTGACGACGTTCGCAGGGTTATAAACGTAGACCGGGTCACTCGGCATATCGGCCGAACTCAGCACACTGCCCGCGCTCCAAAAGACGATACCTCGAAACACACTGGCAAGCTGCTGAAGCAGTGCAAAGGCGTGTGAACGCGAGGTAATGTGGCAATTACAGGCGAATCGCGGCTCCTTGCCACCGTCGCCGTTGGGAACGAGCTCGTCACAATACTTCGCGATCGCGTAGAGCCCGTAACGATCGACCATCGCCTCCTGCACCCAGGCGCCCGCACCATATCGGCGATTGAGCAACACATCCCGAAAGATCCACGCGGGATTATCGGTCCACCGGCGCTTGAAGGTGCCATCCCATTGCCCGTCGTAGCGACGAGCAATGGGATCGTAATTGCTCGGGACTTCAACGATCAGCCCCTTCACGTCATAAGAACGCACTGGAATGCGATCAAAGTTCTCAGAGGTGATCTGCAAGGCCATCAATGCGCTCATCGGATAGCTAAAGTGTCCGGTACGACGCTTCGTGTAGCTCTCGATAAACACTTTTCCGTGCTTCTTCGGATCAGTCCCATCCGTGCGCTTCACTTGAAGACGAAACGGCTTGCCGGACTCCCTTTTAAACACATAGGTTTTGTGATACTCCTGACAGATACCATTAACTTGGTCCGCTATTTTTTCCAAGACTTTGCCGACTTCCGAGGGCACTGATGACATCAATTCGATATCGACCGCCGCATTGCTGGGCTTGCCGTTATCGTCCCAGCGCTGATCGCTAAAACGCAGCATGAGTGCGATCTCATCGACGTCCGGCTCATCCAACTCAAGCACCCACGGTAACGGAATGATCTGTTTAGGCTTGTTTTTCCCCTGGTCGATTTCACGCCGTCGTAGCTCGACACCAACGTGAACCTCGTTGGCGGCCGCATCGACCACCTTGCCTTCAAATGGCAACTGACCGACCTCCCCGCGGCGATAAAAAAAATTATCTATCTCAAAGTTCTCCGTGCCGTCGAAATTCTGCAAGGGAACATCGTCCAGGTAGACTGAGCGGCGCTCCGGTCCCGCAGTCTCCGAAGCGCTCTCGCGAACGAACCCTTCAATCTCCCCTTCAGAGACAAGATCAATAGCGGTATAGATGACTTTGCTGTTGAGATACTTATTCTTGTGGTCATCTCTTTCAACGGGATCTTGCGGTGCATCTTTCCCCTCGCTTGGCTGCCGGACTTTCTTCTCCGGCACATCCTCTGCCCGCACGCACTCGCTGATCACGGTTGATCCTACGCGCATGCGCCCATAAAGTAGTGGCGCGGGGCCGCCCTGGGCAGTAACGTTCTGAATGCCGGGCATGCCATGTTGGTTCAGCCGCGGCGGTGTCGGCGTCTGCGGTGAAAGCATCTGCGCGATGCCGCCCAGCGCGAGTGACCCGCCCATGAGCATCATATCGATGCCAAATACGTTGCCCGGCATGATGAACATTGATGCGGCGCCCGCTGCAGCGAGCGCAACCCCAGCAATGGTCTGAAACGCGCCTCCGGCTTTACTACCAGCTAGGACTGGCGCGATCCGAACCGCATCGTCGCCAGGCACCACGTCAAGCTGTGTTTCGCTAACATTGCGTTGACCGACGAACACCGCGTAGCGCACACCCCGCTCCCCGCTCTTGCACAACTCTTGCCAGAATCCCGGGATCATGACGCCCAGCGCACGCAGCGCGTCACGGGGCGAGCTGACGACGTACCGATGCTCTCGGCCGAACTTAGCACCCAGACTGCCGTACAGTCGGATCGTTCGAACTACCTGTTCCATTCAAGCGTCTCTTTGTGGCGCATCACATGTGTGACGTGCGCACGGTAGCGCGGCAGGCCCTCGCGCCGCGATAGTTGATTCCATAGGTGATGCAAGATCTCATCGCCGCCGAGATAAATCGCAGCGTGGTTCGGGATCCCGTGACGGCTGGCGATCGCCATGAATAGCACATCACCTTCGTGCAAGATCGCATCACGACCGACGCTCACGAAACCAGCCGCTTCATAGTTGTCGACGTACAAGGATGAGTGAGCGTGCTCCCACCAGTGTCCCGCTCTCGCGAAATCGGGTAAATCGAGGTTGAGGGCTGCGAGGTAATATCGCCGCACGAGCCCATAACAGTCCGTTGCGCCGTGCACGAAGGGAACACCTAGCAGTGGAATACAATCGGCGCTGTGTCCGAAGCGATGAACTCGCTCAATTGCAGGCCAATGGTCAGCACCACGACGCACGCTCACGATGATCCACTCGGGAACGCTCGACGCCTCGCGGGCAAGCAAGTCTGCGATGCTCGGCCAAGCGCCGGTATCCGGATGCGAGTGAACGATCGTCTGGATTGCACCCTGTTCTTCAGCGCGCGTGTAGGCCGCTGGCGCAATGACAAACCCATGCGCAGGATCGACAGCGATGTTGCTGCACGCAATGTAGCCGTCGTTGACGATCAGGCCACACGCCTCGTTCGGATAACACCGCAGCGCATGCGCTTCGATGGCCACACGTGCACGATCGTCCAGCATCGCCGGTCACCCTCTCCTGAACGAACCCGCTACACCCGCCGCAGGAAAGCCGCCGAACGGCAAAGCGGGAGCTGTGATGTGGCGACGCCGACAACACGCGAGACGCTTGCCACACGCATCCTCTTCCGGTTTATCTGTCGGGCTGTTGTTGCGCGTGAAGTAAGGCGGCCCCTCATAACCGCATTCAGTCCCCCCGTAGGTCCATTGACACACTGATCCAATAATTTGCCGTGCCGGCAGCTTGCGGCCTGACAGATCCAGCGCCGAGCTCAGTGAGAACTCAACGAGGCTCGCCGTTTCGAGCGTCTTCTGCTCGATCTGCCATCGCTCCACTGGCATTTCAGCTGTCGGATCGGCGCTCGGGCTACCGTCGAGATACTGCGCCAGAGTTCGTCGCCGGTGCACCGGGGCGCCCACTAAGTCGGAGCACTTCATGCACAGGTGAGAGACAAAGCCGTTCAGATTGGCCACGCTCATGGTGGGCGTCGGCTGAGCCGCATCACCCGTGCGCCCAAGACCTGCCACCTGCAGCGGCCATGGCCCGTACTCATGCCCGTTCCATTTGATGACGCCGCCATGCTCGTGCGCATGAAATCGCAAGATTTCGCTGTTCCAACGGGTCAAATCAAGCTCGTACAGCTCGACCAGCGCGCCCGGCTCCAGGCGTTGCACATCTGCTTTGACGGCGCTCATGAATCGAATACCTCTTTGAATGTGACACCCAGCGAATACAAGCCGCCGCCCAGTGCTCGCGTTTGCACACCTTGTTGCGCATCGACTCGAAACAAGGCTCGCGTGCGCAGGGGCGGCGTCCAATAGAACGGCTCACTACCGCGCGTTGAATCGAGGAAGGCTCGAATCGCTTTGATCTCCGACCCATCCGCGACGAAACGCAGCGGCCACGCGTCGGCGATATTGCGAATGCCGTCCGGGACCGCCTGGCTATAGCCGTCGCCAAATTGCACCGTTCGCACGCGGTAATGGGTCGTGCCCTCGGCACCCACCAAGGGCGACCAGGTGAATGTGCGTCGCGGCAAGGAGGGCGTCATCCGAAATGCCCCTGCGAGATCAGGCTGGCGACACCCCCTTGTCCACCCATCTTGCGTGCCATCCGCTGATCGACGAAGCCGCCCACCAATGCCAACAACTCACGCAAGTCGTGCTCGCTCAAGCCGCCGCTGCCGTGATGATTGACTTCCAGATGGACCTGAGCGCCACTAAATCTCGGACCCGCGCCACTTAGATTCCCCACGAGTCCACCGGACGCGAAGTGCGCGATGTGCTTTGAGTTGATCGCATCGAGCAATGCGTGATGCTGGCGTGCCGCGTCCGCGTTCACGACATACTCGCCGTTGGACAACATCGCCGGAATGCTGTCGCTCGTCCCGGTTCCCGGCCCAGTGATCAGTCCGCCCTGCGCATGTCCAACAAGCTTGAGAAAGGGGATGCGATCCGTCAGACCGCCCAACGCCTGATGCAGCGCAAGCTTCGAGATGTCCGCGAGCAAGCTGGCGACGAACTCTTTGACGTTGAGCTTGCCCGTTGTGACGAACTTCGCCACGGCATCCTCCATGCGGCCCATCTCTGCGACCACTGCGCGGCGCGCCAGCTCCGCTTTGCCTTGCGTGTCCTTGAAAAAGTCCGCGACGCCCCGCTTCGCTCCCCCCGCCCAGTCGCCCTGCAACCGTCTGAGCTCGTCATAGTGCTTCTTCGCGTCCTCGATCGCCTTGGCGTGCTCCCGCTCAATCTCGGCGAGGCTTGTGAGATATTCAATGCTGTTCAGCAATTCGACAGACGCGCCTTTCTTCAACGCCTCAAGGGCTCTCTGATAGCGCGTGGTCGCTTCATTCAGATCGCGGCGCTCGTCTCGACCCAGCCGATCAGCGTCCCGCTCGCCGAGCTCGCGCGCGTAGCGTTGTTCACGCGCTTGCCTGAATTCGCGCATGCTCTGCTGAACATGCTGCGCCCGCTCCTCGAACTTTGCCCGCGCCTCGCCCAGCTTGTTTGCTTTCTCAAGCGCAGCGTTCTGCTCAAGCTGCGCACGGATCGCCTTCTCCGAATGCTGAAGGCTTCTTTCCTCCGCGCTCGCGATATGCCGCTTGGCGGCCGCCATCTTCTCGTTGAACTGTGCCAACTCCTTCTGTGCGTTTGTCAGCTTATCCGTCGTGCGCGATTGCGCCTCGAGCGCTGCACCCTGCTCGCGAATACGCTCAAGATAACGCGCTCCAGCATCGATTCGTGGCGCATGAACCGCTCTGGTGTGCGGGCGGTAACGCTCCTCATTGTGGGCAAGCATCTTCTGGCGTTCTGCGTCCAGCGTCCTGAGTTCCTCGCGAGTCTTGCCTGCCGCTTCACCGGCTCGCTTCACCGCATCGAAGTATTCGTTCGTTTCCTTATTGGCATCGGCAAGCTGCTCCTTGGGCGTGCGGGCCTGCTTCATATACTCGGCGTGATGATTCATCATCGCCTTGAACGTCTCGACACTCTTCTGGTGCGGGTCGTTCTGCTCACTCGCTCTAAGCGAAGACTGTACGAGACGCTGGGCATCGGCGATCCGCCTCTCGATCTCTGCTGTATTCATCCCGCCCGGATTCAACTCCGGGTCGAGCAAGGCCCCGCGCGCGGCCTTTAGCTCGTCTTGCGCCTTCTGCAGCGCGTCGCCCTTGCCCGTGATACCGCGCCAGACACGGTCCCACTTCTGACCGAGCGTCTCGTAGCTCTCGGCCATCTCGCGATTATCGGATTGCACCGCCTCACGCGCCTTCTTGCTGGCCGCCTCAACGAACGCCGCCCACGCGCCTGCCTTGTCGCCCGAAAGGTCAAGAATACGAATATGGTCGAGCTGCTCCTTGCTCAGGTCGTGATGTTTCTCGTTCCAATCGCGCGCGGCTTGCGTGGCATGACCGTACGACTGCAGGAACTGGCGCACCACCTCATCGACCGACTGGCCTGAAGCCTTGGCGAACGCCGCAATCCCCTCGGCAGCGTGCTCCAGGTCCGCTCCGGCCACGTGCCCTGAGTTGGCAAGCGCCATGAGCGCATCGCGAGCGTCGCCCAACGACACGCCCACGCGCCGCGAGATAATGTCGGAGTACGCCTGCAGTTTGCCCTGCGTGAGCGCCGCATAATTGCCCGTGAGCGCCATCGCGCGATCGAGCTTCTCTTGCTGCTCGGTCAATTCATGAATGGCATGATAGGTGGCAAACGCACTCGCACCCAAGGCGCCCAGCGCGATACCTGCCGGGCCACACAGCAACGGCAACACATCGATGCGCTCGGCCAGCACCATCAACGAACCCACGAAGTTCTTCCAACTGCCCTGCATCGCCTCATGACCGAGCACGAACAATTCGCGCCGAGCGGCGACTGACCCCGCTCCGAGGTGATGCATGGCCCGTGAGGCCGCTTCTGCCTTCGCAATCAACGGCTCCGCCGACTCGGCAATGCCCAAGTTAGCCGCTTTCAAACGCATCAGATCGAAGCGCGTCTTGCCAGCGGTGCCCGCAATCTTCTCGAAGCCCTTCACCGCCGCGCTGACCTGCCGTGCCGTCGCGGCACTACCCACTCTGACCGCTTCTTCAAGCGCGCGAGCGGTCAGCGCGCTGCTCGCCGCCATCTGCTGCTGACACGCCTCGTACTTGCGGGAGGTGGCCTCTTGATTCGCCACGAAACCTCTGGCGGCTCGGCTGACCTTCTCCATGCCCGCTTCGAAGCCGCTCGCATCGACACTGACACGCGTGACGACCTCACTGGCCATTGCTTGCCTCCTTCAGCTTCTTCTCGACCACTTCTGCCATCTTGCGCGCGGCCGCCGCCTTGGTCGCATCAAACGCTGGTCGAATGAAGGGCTGCGCTGGCGTGCGCGAGCTACCGAATTCGATCTCGCGGATCGCGCGCGCGAGCGTGCTCTGGGTCAGCTTCACCCTGTTCTGCTTGCCCAGTTCGACGAAGCGTCCGTAGAACGCATCCTTGCTCCACGTGATCAGGTATGACGCGTACTTGCCCGAGACCGACTGTTCTTGGTCATACGCAATCAACATGTGATCCCGCAAAAAACCTGGCCAATGCGGCTGACCCCGACGCATCCCGTCACGCTCGCCCACTGGCGCGCGACGCTTGATCTCGTTATGAATGACACGCGCGCCGGCGACTGCTGCCTGACGCAACGTGCTTTCGCTCACCGCCGCGTCGAGCTGACGCAATGATCCGGTCAATGCCTCGAGATTCTCGACTCGATAGTGTTTGCTCATTGCTCATCACTCATGGCTCAACGACCTCGCCTTTGCGCACGACTACGCGCCCGCTGCCAGAGCGCTTAATCGCGTCCAGGTCGATACCGAACGCGCAGGCCGCGATCTCGTCCGCCCCGCGTTCGCACTCACCCACGTGCTCGGGCGCCTGAAGCGATTCGCGACTCCACCCTGACCACGGCGTAAACTCCGCCGCACGCAGCGCCGGAGAATTCTTGCCGCGATTCATGTTGTAAAGGAGGCTCATCAGCGTGCCCACCCGCAGATCCTCAATGTGTTCGCCCCAGGGCTCCCGCTCAAATAGCGCCACCCAATCCGCATACTCAGCACTGGACACCTCCAGCTTGGCGCGCCGGACCGACATGCCCAGTTTCGAGGCGATGCGCATCCACATCAATTTCCGCGGGTCGGCCCTCAGTTTTTTGAGGCTTCCTCCTGCGCGCGCTGACCGAGCGCATTCAGGCGCATGGCGATCTGTGAGAGTTCTTCCAGCAGGGGTGCGCGACCCGAACGCATGGCGGTCACATCGTCTTCGCTGAACATCGGCGTGTCGTTCTCATCCACGACCGTCGCCGCGATCAGCGTCGCTTCGAAACCGCTATTGCCACCGCCGCTCTTGGCGCTGTCGTACAGCGCATCGCGCGCGGCTCCCGAGAGTTCCCGGAATCGCACGGTCGCACCACCCAGCGCCTTGACCGGCTCTTCAACGACTTGCGGCGCGAACGCCGCGAGGATCTGTTCCTTGTTCATAGAATTTGTCGCGGCACTGCCGCGCTCCTGAAGTTGATGTTTTATGGGCCAGGCGTCACGACGATGTCGCCGGTGATCTCGAGGTTGACCGTGCCCGACACGTACTGATCGACCTTCGCTGCGACCGGGAAGTCCTTCACGAAGGCCGTGAATTCGATCGTGGACTTGTCCGAGAGCGTTAGCTTGAAGTCGAGCGGCGCACCGGCGCGCTTGGCTTCGAGCAGCGCTTTGTGAGAAGGCTCCTTGAAGTTGATGTGCAAGGCGATCGCGACCTGCCCCCAATCTTGCAGGCCTGGGCGCTTCTCCTTGCCATCACTATCCAGGCGCGTGACATCGGCCATGCTTGCCGAGCCGTTAAAGCCCGACACGTCAGTCAGGTTCGCGACCTGCATCCAGTCAACCGTACTGGACGCGGCGCGATAGTGCAGCACTGTCTTTTGCGATGGGACGGCGCTCGAGCTTTTTTGGCCCTTTCCGTCATCCTGCAGCGTTCGCGTGTCTGCCATGCCATGGCCCTCCTATTCGAAACGTAAAAAGCCGCCTGGCAGGCGGTTGATTGATTTCCATTTCAAGCTAAAACTTGCACCACAAGTTCACGTCGACACGACTGCCATGCAGCTGCGTCTCATGCTCGTACACGTCCCCGGGTGCACCGAGCGGAACCGCCCCCACGTCCGGCGCGATCAAGGCATGCAGCACCTTCTGCATAAGCGATGATCGACCCTGAGGCGTTGGATGCCACACCGCAATCTGCACGCGCGCCTGGTAATAATCGAACAGCGTGCCGCTCAGATCGACCGTTATCTCGCCACCCGAGAATTGATAGACGATCCACGGTGGGCGCACGCCCTGCTCGGCCACGTCGGGGAACACGTGTCCGTCGGCCAGATGCTTCAAGGCGCGTTCAACGATCTGATTAGCGCTCATCGATGACACACACCAGGTCAATGTGCTCGCGATTGACGAGATCCGGCTGCACCGTCTCAATACGCATAACCATGTCGTCGACCTTGGCGCGCATGCCCGGGCGCAGAATCGTGCACAGCGCTCTGCGATACCGGATGCGCACGCTCGCTTTGACAGCGCTTAACGGCGCATCGGCTGCAATGACTTCCTTGCCGCTCAGCATGCGCACATACGCCTTCCTGTCGACCACCGGCTCCCACGTAATCGACTCCGCATCCGGATCCATAACACGACGTTCGATGAACACGCGACTATTCAAACGACCCGCCTCCATCAGAACCTCGTCGGCACGCAGATGGGCGCAAGCAGCGTGCGGCATACCCACCCGGCATGGCCGTGAGCGCCTGGCCTTTGGCAAACAGCTCGCGATGGTCATACGCCCACGCGGCCGCAAGCAGCATCCACGAACGCACCGATGGAAACCGGGACAGGTCGATGCCAGCCTGGTACGTGATCGTCACCGCGGTAGCATTGGGCCACGGGCATTCACCCAGCGGCGCAAGCAGTGATTCTCGGCCGAGCTGCACGAGTTCGTAGGTACTCACATCGAGCGTGGTCGTCGCCGCACTGGATGAGATTCGAGCCACTACGCTCTCGACGCGGACCACCTGTCCAAGCGATAACGAAAGCGCCTGCATTGGGAAGACGGCAATCCTTTCCACGTATCGTGCTTTTCGGATCGCCGCGCCCGACTTACTTTCTGCTGCCTGGCGCGCGCTGGGGATCACGATACGCTCGATGAAATCGCGTTCATCATCGTCGTCGATGCGACACTGCGCGGCGACGTCCTTGAACGTCAGTGGCTCCGAGTCGTCCAGGTACTCAACAAGAACAGCCGCCATGCGCTTCCCCTTCAGCGTGACTCAGCTGCCCCATCTCACGCCCGTGAGCACGGCGATTGATTCGACGTGACGCGGGCCGAAGTCGTTCTTCGCGATGACACGAATCAACGTTTGATCACGCTGGAAAGCGCTCACCGTTTCAGTTGTGCTGCCGTTAGTGATCGAGTACGTCGCCTCCTTGCTGTAATCGATCTCCAGTGTCTCTTCTTCACCAATGAACACATCGCCGAAGTCCACGAAGTAGATCTCCGATGCGTTCGCATCATTGTCACCGGTAGCCTTGTTGGTGGAAGGTTTGTCGGGAGTAGGCTTGTCGGAGCCAAGGTTAATTGGCACCTGCGTGGTCCGACCGACCGAATACCCCTTCAACATGCCGCTGTCGAGCTCCGGATAGACCTTGTTGCCGTTGCCGTCGCGCATGCTTGACAGAAAGCGGAACACTCGCGGAGCCATGATCCAGCCGGGCGAGATCATGTTCGCGTCGGCGCCTTCGAGCGCGAGAATCGCCTTGTTTAGGTCGGTCTCGACTTTTTGAATCGTCGAACCATCGCTTGCGGCGATCTTGTTTTCTGCGATCGCCCAGTGAAGCAGCCCCTTCGGCGTGTTCGCCGTCCCATCGTCGCGAATGAACGCCTTGTCTTCGCGCGTACCGATCGCGCTCGTCAGATCACCGACGACGATTTGGTCGATATTCGGATTCACGCCCGCATACTTGATGAGATCGTTGGAGATCGGCACCAGCGCGGCGAGCTTTTTCGCCGTCAGCTTCAAGTCATCAAACGACTGTTTCGTCACGCCGATATCGCTGTCGGACCCGATGTACCCCACGACCGCTCCACCCTTCAATCGCGGAACCGTGATGTTGCCGTTCGAGAGCGGCAATGTGCGTGCGCCAAGCCGACGGACGACCGACTTCGGACGCAGCAGCTCGATCACATCGCTCGACAGGTTTGTCGGCACGAGCACGCCACCCGCGCTCGATGTCAGCGTGTTGAGCGACATCGCTACGTCCTCCCCAAAGCCGCGCTCCATCGCCAGTTTCGAGGCGAGTTGCGCATCACCGCGCGCAGCAGCCAGCGCGCGGACCATGCGCGCCATTTTCGCGCCCTTCACCTCCGGCACTTTGGGCTGCGCCGGGACGCTCGACGCGGCTGACCCGGCGGGAGCAGCGACGGCCGCCGGCGTCGGATCGACACAGACCGCTGCGGTGGCAGCCATGCGCTCGGCTGCCTCGACGCGTTCGATCTGCGCCGTGAGCTCGCCGAATTTCGTGCTGAGGTTGGCGAATTCAGTATGCTGCTCGGCCGACAGCGCAGTGCCGCCGGCTTCAATCGCAGCCAGCGCCTGCACCTGTTGATTGATGCTGGCGCGTTCGCGGCGAAGTTCATTGATGTTCAAGTTCGGTTCTCCAATAAAAAACCGCCCGAAGGCGGCAGTGCTCGATTGCAGGCGCGAACGCGCCGATTCACAGGTGAGGCGGTGTCAGTACAGGTTTCGCATGTTCATCGCGGCAGCCCGAGCGGCCACGCTGCGACCCGGCTTACGCTGCGCGCGCGATGCGCCAATTTCTGACGCAATTCGGTTCACGGCGGCTTGAGGCGTCTCGACGCTGTCGGCAAGTCCCGCCGCCACACCGTCCTTGCCGAAGAACACACCCGCTTGTGTGTCCTTGACCGCCTGGGTGGTGAGACCGCGGAACTGCGCGATCGCATCGACAAACTGCACGTAGTTGGTCTGCACCATGCTCGTGAGGCGCTCAAGCGACTGGTCGCTCAGCGGCTCGTGCGGCGTCAGATCGTTCTTGCGCCCGCCCGCGAACACCGAGGTGACCTTGATGCCTTGCTGCTCATCGCGCTTAGACACATCCAAGTGCTTGGCGATCACGCCGATGGAGCCCACGCCCGAGGTCTGGCTCACGATCACGTTCGACGCGGCCGCCGCAATCAAGTAACCGCCTGAGAACGCCGAGAAGTTGACGATCGCCGTGATCGGCTTCAGTTTCGTGGCCGCACGGATGTCGTTGGCCAGCTCGAACGCGCCGGTCGAGGTGCCCCCGGTGCTGTCGATATCGAGAATGATGTGCTCGACTGCTGGGTCTGCTGCTGCCTGATTGACCGACGAGCGCAATCCCTCATAGCTGGTCATCGGCTCGCACGCGTTCAGATGCGCGGATCGCGAGACGAGGATGCCCGACACCGGGATGATGTCCAGTCCGGTGTCGGCGACAACAGCGCGACGCCGATCGGGCGCGCTCGCCATTTGTGTACTAGCGCTGATGCCGTCATCGTCCATGAGCTTCGGCTGCGTTCCGTTCACCGTCAGATTGACGATGTTCAGGTGCAGCGCTTGATTGGCCCATTGAACGGCCAGCGACATCATCTGATCGCTGACGAGCTGCGGCTGATTAAAGATCAGGCTCGCAAGTCTAAGGTGCGGCTTCATGAGAGGATCCTTTGAACGTCTTCGATTTGCGCGTTGGTCGCCTTGGTCGTAGGCGGCGGCATTGGGAGCGGCTTCGAGGCGTCCACCATATTGAGCGGGCTCAGGTAGATGTCCCCGTTCTTGATCGGCGGCATATTTTCCAGCCGTCGAATATCGTTGATCGACAGCCAGCCCCATTGACGACCTACCGCATACGCCGCAAAGCGCGACGCCTGATCGCCGCGCAGCAACCCCGCGAGGTTGTATTCGATGAAGTACTGCCTGCGCTCGGACGGCAACAGTAAGTCACGCGTCTTCGCTTGCTCGTGCCGCTTGACCCACGGCATCAGCGTGTAGATGACAAACTGAATCTCCATCTGCTCGATGTTGTCGAACGTTGCCCGTTCGAGCTCGTTCACCATATGCGCCGGAATCTTATAGATGCGCGCGATGTCCAGCGCAGACAGCCGCATCGCCTCGATCAGGGCCGCGTCGACGTTCGTCATCGACAGCGGCTTGAAACTCATGCCCTCTTGGAGCAGCGCGACCTTCTTGGTGTTTCCAGGGCCACCAAATTTATTATTCCATTCGTCCGTCACCCGATCGACGCTCGCCTGATCTTTGATCGGCGGGCTCGTACTCGGTCGCTCGATCACGCCAGAGAGCACCGTGCCGTTCATGAACGACCGTCCGGCATACTGCTGGATCGCCTGCGCATGCCCGATCGTGTTCGCATGCAACATGATGGGCGACAAGCCCGTGTAGCTGTTCATCGTCAACCATCGAACGTGGTGGATCAGGCGCTGGGGCATCGGCTCCGAACCGTTCACGCGATACATCGGCCTCAGGTCTGGGCCCTTCATGACCATGACCGATTCGTGGTCGAGCGGATACAACCCCTGAACCACACCGTCCGAATCGCGATCGATGTAGCTGTAGCTGTTGCCGCGAAGCCCAACGGACAGCTGCGTTTGCTCTTGATACTCGAACGGCGTCTGCCACGAATTGGGTTCGTACTTCAAGACCGAATACAGCGGATGATCGACTGCAGGCCTGCGATCGTCTCCCGACCGCTCATACAACTCGATCGGCAACTGCGCGACGCTCTCGGAGAGTAAGGTGACGCAGTTCTGCAAGACGGTCAGCGACAAGGCGCTTGAGGTCGTCACGACCTGACCCGCTTCGGAGCGCGTGCTACCGAATAGCGACGAAATCCACCCGCCCACGCCCGTCTGAGACATGCTCGGCAGCCGATGCTTACTGAAGAACATCGACTACTCCTGCGCCCGCGGTACGTGTGAGATGCGAGCAGCTGCACGATCAGCGAGGTAAGCCCAGAACAGCAGGAGCACACCTGCCACGATCAGTCCCGCCGGCACGCTGATCAGCACCACACCCGCGACAAGCAGCCCGAAACCGAGCAAGCCGGCGATCCACGCCGCAGCACCGATTAGATTCAAATGCCCATCCCTTGATCGTAGATTGAAACCGAACTCGCCAGATTCGCGAGCATCGCTCGGCCGATGGCCATAATCAATGCCACCGCGCCGTCGATCTTGTTGTCGTTGCCCTGCTTGATCGGGCGCACAACGTCGTCGTTGCCCGGCAAATTCTTGCCGACCACGTTGCTCACGCACCAGGTCATGATCGGATCGCCGTCGTGGTGAAACCGACCAGACACGATGGCGGCTTCCAACTCCTTCATCGGGTCGGACATGTTCGTGTAGTTCTGAATAATCGTGACCGGCGTCAACCCCTCGTCTTCCAGTTGGTGCGCAAGGTTCGTCGCGCCGTGCGGGTCCATCGGCACACATTGCACAGGGCACGCGCGGTTTGCCTCGACGGCCTCGTTCAGGATCTCGCGATAGTCGATCTCTGCTCCAGCAGTCTCAAAAAGGTGCCCAGCGTTCACCCACTTCTGGTAACGCTCGGCCATCCGCCGGTTCTCGGTGTTTTTCACTGTGTCTTCTGGCACCCAGAAGCGCGGTGCCACGCTGTAGTAGTGCCGTCGTCCGTCGATGTCGCGCCAGAAGAGACGCGCCATGCTGTTCAGGTCGAGCTTGCGCGCCATGTCGAGCGCGAGAATGCAATCCTGGCCCTCAAAACGTTCGAGCGTCAGCGTTGTGTCTTCGCGGCCCTTCCAATCTTCCAAGTTGAAGTAGCCCGCCTTCGCCGACGTCCAGACATTCAGATGCTTCGTCTTGAACGTGTTGGTGAAGCGTGCGGACTTAATCGCGCGCTGCTGCTGACTCTCCAGATACTCCTGGTAAACCGAGATACCGATGTTTGGGTTGGCTTTCGCTAGTACTCGCGGATCGGTCCAGTCGTCGCCTTCGTCGATGGTCCAGATCCACCCAAAAAGCTCGTCGTCGGCAACCGTGCCCTCAAGCATCTCGATAACCTGCCGCCGCTTGTCGTAGCACGGGCCCTCGATGTTTGCACCCGCTGTCGTGATGATGAACATCAACGGCTGTCTGCGCGCGCCCATGCCTGTGAGCATCGTCTCGTAAAGCGCGGAGCTGTCGTGCTCGTGGTACTCATCGACGATCGAACACGAGGGCGATGCGCCGTCACCTGGATTGCCGATCAGCGGCTCGAAGCGGCTGCCGTCCTCCGGTTTATTCATGTTCGAGGCGTTCACCTCGATGCCGGCAGCCTCGATCAGCAGCGGCGAGCGCTTCACCATCAAGCGCGCAGGCCGAAACACCTCCCAGGCCTGTTTCTCAGTCGTCGCGCCCGCATACACTTCCGCGCCAAACTCATTGTCCGCGATGAACATCGCGATGCCGACACCGGCAGCAATGACGCTTTTTCCGCACTTGCGCGGCACTTCCCAATACGACTCGCGAAACCGCCGGAACCCGGATTTCTTCCCAACCCAACCAAACGTGCACATCAGCCCGAATTTCTGCCACGGCTCCAGCGTCACGAGCTGGCGCTTGAATCCCCACTCACCTTTGACATGCGGCATCAGTTCGATCAAAGCGAGCTTTTTCTCTGCCGCTGCTGCGTCAAACTTCCAGCGAAATTCCTTTCGACGGCTCGCCGCGAGGTCGTCCAGATGCCGCTGACACGCAAGTTGCACGTATCTGCAGGATGACCGTTTCCCGCGCACTACTTCGCGCGCGAATCGGAGACCTTGCTCCACGCGCGGATACGTGCCTGCCATCGTGAACTAGCCGCCAAGCAATGCGCCGAAGGGGTTCTCGGACCTCTTGTTGCCGACGCCGGACAACCGCTGACGGCTGACCGGATCAAGCCCGAGCAGCGCGCCCGCCGTGCGCATCGTTGCGAACGCCCCGCGCTTGACTGTTTCCGCTGGGTTCTTCATCGGCGATCCCTGAGCGCTCATCACAACAAGCCCATTCGCGTCGAGGTCTTCACATGCACGGCGCCAATCCTTGTATGCGGAGCAATACGTCTCTAGCACTTCGACGTCGGTCCATTGCAAAACCTTTTGCGCGCAAAGCCGTGGTGCCACGCGCTTCCACATGTCCGCGGCGTAGCCGGTCATCCAGTCCGGCGGATCGATGTTCGAGATGGCGCCGAAATCTGGCTCATCCTTATTCAGCGCGCGTTTGCCAGGATTTCCGGCAGCGATCTTTCGCGCCGTCGGCTTAGGTTTTCTGCCGCGGCCCGGAACCGTGGCAACCCCACTCATCGGCCAACTCCTGAATTTTTAATTTCGCGGGTGTAAAAATTCGACGGAACGGTCGGTCCCCAGACGATTCGACCCAGACTTTTCCACCCCCCTCCCCATCAACGGCGTTCACTGCCAGTCTTAGTGGCGTGACACTCACGGCAGATGCTTTGAAGATTCTCATCATCGTCCGTGCCGCCTTGAGACTTCGGAACTCGGTGATCCACCTCTGTTGCTAGGGTCACGCGACCAGCCCGCCTGCAGACCTGACACACGCCACAGTCGCGAAGCAGAATACGCTCTCGCCGCTTGACCCACGCAGACCCGTAACCACGCGAATGCCGATTTCCCCGTACCACATCAGGCCTCCACTTCACTTCTTCTCTCGCGTGCCTCTCGCAATACGATTTACCGTTAGACACAAGCGCACCGCATCCACGATGCTTGCACGGGCGCTTCGGTCTAATGGGCATAATTTAAGTTGCAACATCGAAATCTATGAATTAGCCTCGGAAGAGGCTAACGCGCGCGACGGCAACGAGCCAACGATGTCTGAGCTAGCGAGCTCGCGCCTTGCATCGACATTAATATGTGCTCGGGGACTCGACTTGCACCTGCGGCTTCCCGACTTCCGCGGCATATTCATTGAGTGCGTCAACGCATTGCATCAGCTCAGCGTCGACTGTGCTTGCGTTCTGCAGTTTCTCTTGAACTGCCGCTGCGTCGAACGAGACGATTTTCCCGTGCCGCCCAGTGTTTTGCCGAACTGTTCGCGCGAGCTCCGCCAAAGCAGTCGATCGCTTCGATCGCAATTCCTGAAAAGCGTCCAGTGTCGCGTGATAGCGCCCGAGAGCCTCGAAATTCAGGTGGATCATACCCACTCCGCATAGTGGTTTATTCCGCATGTGCAACGGCATGACGAACCTATCCTCCCTCGATGCCAAAAAGCCCACGCGGCGCGAACCGTGTGGGCTTTGGAGGCAATGATGCAGCCTATCTGTTGTGAACCGATTCTAGGCCTGTTTGTGCAAACTACTCAAGACCGACGATGTTCAAATGAATTTGAACACTTGATCGACGTAAAATTCTCATGCGTGCGCCTGATCGTTTTGCTGAGCACGTCGGCCCTTAGTGCAAATCTCCTCGCACGGTTATAGATCGTACCGCGCGCACACTTTTGCTGATATGCGAGCGCTTTGATGTTCGCGTGATACCAGTAGACCCCGAGGAAACACTCCGCATCGCTAGCGAGTTCTTCGCGCTCGCACAATGCGTGAATGGCCATATTAAGGAACGGCATCTGAGGATCGAGAAATGAGTCGGGTTCCGCGACCGTCAACCGTCGTGGCGGTTGCAGACGAGCAAGCACGTTTGACTTTACGTAGGGAGCGAAGATACGGCGCGTGAGGCACCAGGTTACCCACCGATGTACTTTGTCATCTGCAGCGTTTCGAACACTTACGCTCAGGTCACGCTCGGTCATTGCTTCTCGACTTGATTCCGCGTTTGCTTGCGCTACGAACTTCATCGCTCCACTCCGTAAGACAGATTCCAGTAGTCTAGCCACGCCACAAGCTGCGCGCGCATTTCAAGGTTGCGCGGATATGGAAAGTAGATCTCATACTCTTCTTCGATTCCCGCAAACGGACAATCAGGAAAGGAGATCCAATGTTGCTTTCCGTCGGCCCGCCGCACTGCCGTTTGCGATACCGCCCCTGGTAGACCTGGTTTGTGAATATAAACGTATGCGCCCACATTACCTCCGCGCGCGGATCAGACATAGAGATACTTGCGTCGGCTTGAAGATCTTCATTGCTGTCACGCCAGTTCCTCCGTCACGTCCATTTCTCGCAAGCCGCTCGCGAGGAAAAGAGCAAAGGATTTTCGATTTTTCTTTATCGAGGCTCTCGTGCGATACACACCGGGTGCCACCCAATCGCTGCTCAGGATCGGAATGCCGCCCCGACGGTCCTCAGGAATGAATGCATCGACCCAGACGAAAGGCTCGATCTCGCTCTGCGCAAATGGGAGCGCGATCCGGTAGACCGTAGTCTCGAATTCGACAGTCATTTGCCATCGATCCAACGAATATCGCTTCCCGCTGCGGCCTCGATAGGTGTGCCAGCGCGTGCTAGAAGGAATTCGAATCAAACAACGCATACGTTTTGCTCCCGCGCGCGCATCTTCTCAGCGCGCATTGGTTTCCAACACTCATATGCACGATCCCACGTGGCGAACTTGACATCGCGAGCGGCCGGGCCCGCATCGATCCAAGCGTGGCAAGCGCGGCATCCGGGGACCGTGAATTCGTGCTTCGCCTTAATCGCCGTGCCTTTGCCGTGTCTCGACTGATTGCTATGCGCCGGCACAACGGTCTGACGTCCAACGCACACGCCTGGCACGCGCAGGTAGCACGACTCGCCACGGCACGCAGCCAGATACTTTGACCCTTCGGCCACCGTCGGTCTCTTGATGCGCCTCTTGATCGCCGCGCGCCGTAGAACAGTCGCGCGCCCAGCCGTGTTGCTGAATGGCGAACGCTTCAATCGCGAGTTATTCACTGGATCTCCTCGACATCCCAACCACCACCATCGCGCGCCTTCCTCGGATATGCCACCTTGAATACAAGGGGAAAGATCGACGCGGCGACCTTCATCTTGACCTTGGCATCATCACTGAAAATGGCGCGCGCACCCTTCACGTCGTGCATCTCCAACAAGCCCGACGCGGGCAGCACCGCGTAGTCGACGGTCAGAAAGGTCCTTGGCGCGAGCTTGAACTTGATGCCCTCGAACAAGTACCACTGGATCGCGCCAGCCCGCCGCTGTTGTTCGAGATGCGCCTCGTAACGACGCTCGGTCGCGTTTTGCTCGCCGTCGCGCAGTCGTCCAAGCGCCTGCAGTCGCTTCGTTGCGACTTCGCGTTGCGTCACAGTTCCGCGCGCCGCCGGTGCGAGCGACACAACCGGTTCAGCGCAAGACATGATCTCGTCGACTTCGCAGTTCGGCTGAGTGCCGAACTTCTTCGCAAGCGCCCGCTGCTGCGAGTCACGGCCAACAGTGATGTCCTCGCGCACACGCGCGGTACCAACGGTCGTCGTTCCCACCGGTACATACACCGGCCACGATGAGGAGCGTTTCACCATGCTGCGGCCATCTCCCTCTTCGCCAAGGTGAGCAGATACGGGATAAGGAGCATCATCGCGACCATGCGCTCGTCGTGCCAAGCGAGGATCCCGATTATGGCCATCGAGCTCACGAAGTCGTAGAACGCGTTCACGGGGCAGCCATGCTCGTAATACTTCGCGGGCACCAGCACGGCAGCGATCCACATGATTTCAGCCATGACGCAGAGGTAGGCAATTGCCACGTCGCGCGCTAAATCCGCACCGCGCACGATCCACAGGTACAGGCAGATCGCGAGCAAGACATCGAAAAAGACTGCTCGGGCAAGCTTCTTTGCGTTCATGACTTCTGGCTCCAACGACTCGGATTGAAACGGCATGCTGAGTGACCGGACAGGTAATGCCAGTCGGGTAGCCATGCGCAATTGCGAAAGCCCAAGCGATGCATACGCTCGCGACCGGCTTTCTCGACGACGACTTTGCAGCTGCGGCATGTGCTCATGCCGCCTCCGTGTTGCCGTTCCTGTCGCGCGGGACGTCGTTGAAGTACGCGTACAGCTGCTCGTACCGCTCCTCGCTCTCGCGACCTACAGTGCGCAGCATGTCTTCCATCCACTCTCCCGGACCGGCTGCCTTGAACACGCGAGCCTTGAAGCGCATGAACGCCTCGTTCTCGCCTTGCTGCACACCGAGCTGCTTGCCTCGCGCCTCGATGCCGGTCGACGCGCGCCACCAGTCCGCCGCAAACGTTTGCGCACAATCGGCCGGCATGGGCGTGACGGTCTGCACCCTCACCGGGAACAGGCCTGTCCAGCCGCGGAGCACTGCCTCCTCGATCGTCACCTCAGGCGACTGGCCTTCGGCCGCCAGCGAAAGCAAACGTTTGACCGACACCGCAGCCGCTGCGCGCGTCCACGGCGCATCCCGTGCTTTCGCCTCGCGGTGTTCGCACCACATCGACCAGACATCGGTGGAGATGCCATCTGGCAACTTGAATTCTCGAATCTGCTGATGCGACGCAACTCGCGACGCACGTCGCGCGGGTTGCTGATCTAAGTTCTTCTCTTGTTCTTCTAAAGCTATCTTGGTGTCCAAATTTGGAGGGGCTTCGGGTGAAATTTCACCCCCTTCAACGTGGGATTTGGAGGGGCTTGAAGTGAAATTTCGAGCCCCTTCATATTTAGAGCGGCTTGAAATCTCACCCCCCTTAGTGCGACGAGATTTGGAGGGGCTTGGTTTTTCACCCTTCTTCCCAAGGTATTCTTCGAGCGTCGGCGGACTCAAGGAGTGGGTTTCGCCGCTGCGCGGATCGACGCTCTGCACGATAGTTGTGCCAGAGGGTGCGAGCATCTGATAGATGACGATGCTTTGCGTGCGACCTAGGCGCTTGTCCGTCTCGATCAGATAGCCAAGCTCGATGAGCCTGCTCCGTGCACGTCGGATGGTCTGAATATTCAGCTCCGTGTCGAGCAGCAGTTCCTCGTTCGTTACCCACGTCGAATAATCTTCGGATGCCCAGCTTGCGTAAGTTTTCAACAGCGACTTTGCCGCAGAATCGCCTACGAGTTGACGCTTCGCCCATTGATATGCGTACCCGCTCATCGGCTTGCCTCCTCGCGAGGGAGGTCGGGCCGATCCCACCTTAATGGCTGCCAGTTCTGATCGACCAAACCTGCGGTGACCAACCGCCCCTTCACTTCGCCAATAGTCGCGCGGTCGATCCGCAAGCGCTGCGCGACAATGTGCGTGAGCACCTCAGGCGCGAACGGCTCATCCAGCGTCCCGTTGCTCTTCAATGCAAGCACACCAACAAAGTGACGCTGATCCGCAAACGCAAGGCCGATCATCTTCGGGTCGTTAAGAAAGTCGGTGTACATCCGGAACCAGGGCATATTCTTCGTACTCACGCCGCCCCCCCTCGGCCAGCGAGCGCATCGGGCACTGCACGAGCGGTATCGAGCTGCACAAGAAGTCGCTCAGTTATTTTCTGGCCCATTTGCGCGAGTAGAAAAGTACGTTCCGTCTCTTCGGTCGGCGCACTTTCAACGATCACGCTCAACAGTTCGTGGAGATGCTGAAGCTCGACGATCAGCGCAGAAAGAGACTCCTCGTGAATGCCTTCAGACGTTTTGGAGGAAGGCTGCAGGCGCTGCAATGCGCCGGCGAGAATGTCGATCGCGCCGTTGGGCTCTGGATCCAGTGCGGCTGCACGGAGAGCGTCGTTAATTATTTCGAGGGGAGATTGCTTTTGCTCAGGACGAGCGGGGATATTGGCACGCATAGCGGCCTCCTTGGTCGGGTTAAGAACCCGCTCCCCAACGCCAATTGGGGTGGGCGGGCACATGATGGGGTTGGCGTACCGGAGACCAAGGGAACCGGTGAGCCCGAAGGCTCCCCCGCCAAGGCCCGCCCATTGAAGGCGTGCACAGGCGTGCGGACGCAAAAAAAGCCGCTTTCGCGGCGGCAGGTCCGCCTTGGTCAGTTCCGAGACGCCAATCTCGTACGCTGTTGTCTCAGCGATGCTTGGAGTATAGGCAGCGCCGCGCGTTGCGGTCAAGGTTTGAACCGGTTGCGATTTATACGTCAATGACGTATCATCCACTCCATGTACACTGTCGCCGAAACGCCCGTTTTTAAAGCGTATGTATCTGACTATTGGACGGAAGACGAGCGTGGCGCGTTTTGCGCATGGTTGGCGTCGAACGCGGAAGCAGGCGATGTTATTCCAGGGTCCGGGGGATGCCGGAAGGTCCGGTGGGGCCGCAAAGGCGTGGGCAAACGTGGTGGCGTAAGGGTTATTTATTACAACGTGTTTGCAGATGGCGTAATTTGGCTGTTGACGATCTATGGCAAAAACGTTGCGGAGAATATTCCAGCTCATGAGCTCAAGTTGCTCAAGGAGATGATCGATGCCGCTCACTAAGAAAGAACTTGCCGCAAAGGAAGCGAAGCGCAATCTAAGTGGCGAGTTGCTGCAGGCGGTCCGCGAAATGAAGCAAGGCCGTGCAGCCCGCGTCACACACGTGGAGCCGTCCACAGCATCTGTAGCCCGCGACAAAAGCGGTCTGTCACAAAGTGAATTCGCCAAGCTTATTGGCGTCTCACTGCGCACGTTGCAGGAGTGGGAGCAAGGCCGGCGCAAGCCGACGGGCGCCGCCCAAACCTTGCTGCGCGTGGCGGCGCTGCACCCGGAAGCGCTCCGCGATCTGCAAAGCAGTTGACTGGACGCAGCTTTGTTCCGATGTCTGACGGCGACTGACGTCGATCGCGATAAGCGAGCCGGAAACAAACTCTGCTGAATGCGAACAAGCTCTTTATGCGATTTATCACCGGACACACGACGCGTGGGAAAAGCGTCTTTTATGACCTGTTCGCCGAAAGCGAAGCGGCGGAGCTCGAAATGCGCGCGATCTTGCTTCAGGCACTCACGACCTGGTTGCACAATCAGAAGATGACGCAAGCAGCAGCAGCAGCCGCAGAAGTGCTTGGCACGACGCAGGCGCGTGTGTCTGACATCAAGCGAGGAAAGATCAACCAGTTCAGTCTCGACTTGCTCGTCAAGTTGGCTGCGCGGGCTGGCCTGCACCCCCGCATGAAGCTTGAGTCGAGTTGAATGACCTTGACCGCCTCTCCCACCTTCGATGCCGCTGATTACCTTGACAGTGAAGAAACGATTGCAGAGTTTTTCGCTGCGGCGATGGAAGATCCTAACCCCAACGTTTTTCTCTCGGCTCTCGGTGCCGTCATGCGCGCTCGAGGAGTCGCCAAAGTCGCGGCAGAAGCGGGGCTTGGACGAGAAAGCCTCTATAAAGCGATTGCTCCTGGGGCTCACCCACGCGATGAGACCATTCAAAAGCTGCTGCGAGTGTTGGGCGTACGTATGAACGTCGCTGCGCGGCACGGCTAATTGCCACGGCTCGTCGCCGCGTGTTCTCACGGCTCGATGACGCTCAGTGATGATGTTGTCTCGAGCGATCCCATCGCACACGTTGTCAAAGCGGTTCACGCCAAAGTGAAGGAGCTCCGACTTGCCGACGTACAGGGAACTGCGAGCACGGGCACTCGCTGATGACGACGTGCGGATTGAATACGACCGGCGCAACCGCGAAAAGAATTCGCTGCTCGATGAAACTCTGGCTGCTCGCCGCGACGGTGACCAGACTGAACGGCATCCAACTGAAACGAAATAGTCCTTCAGGCTCATGCCCCGCCCTCACCATCGTGCTCCATTCCCAGCACCCAGCGCAGCGCTTCCGCGCGGTCGCCCGACGACATTTCGAGCTCGCGTGTGATCTCCTTGCGGCTGCGCAGTTTCGGTTTTGCGTCGCCGATTACTGCCCGTTGCGCACGAGCGCGTGCGTGGCCAACGACATGCTCACCGGCCGCAACAAGCTCTCGAACCTTCTCCCGTTGCTCATCAGGCGAGAGCTTGGAGAGCTGGCGCGCGTGAGTGACATTGATCCGCAGGCTATCGACCGCATTGCGGACATCCGCGCAGCAGTCAAGCAGCGCGACCGTACCGCGAACAGTTCCGAGCCCGCAGCCGAAAATCGTTGCGACTTCGCCCTCGCTGTATCCGAGTGCCATCACCCGCCTCATTTTCTCGGCGCGGCCGAGCGGCGTGTCTGCCTCTCGCAATTCGTTTTCACCGATGATCGCAGTCAGCGTCGTGCGCCGCTCTCCGCGGTACACCTGCGCCGGGATCTGGATCGGCTTCTCACCACGAGCGCGCCGCCACTCGTTGACTAAGCGTGCGGCCTTCGTACGTTGCCTGCCGACCGCCACTTCGGTCTCGCCTGTCTCCGTGTTCTTCACGACGGAAATCGGCTGCAACACGCCCTGGAAGTCGATGTTTCGTGCAAGATCCTCGTTCACTGGCAAGTCGACACGAGGGTCGTACAGTGGCGATGAGCTATCCGTCACGAGCACCAGCCGCTCCGGATCGAAGAACAAGAGGTTTGTTTTTCCCGACGCACCATAGGCGTCGACTGAGTTCTTTGCCATTCGTTTCTTCCTCAAACTTCAGTGGTCACACGGGAGCCGGCCATCGACGTTTTGCTTCGCGCCACAGGACAGGCATACCTTTAAGGTGCTCGTAGTCAAACGCTCTTCCGAATTTGCCTCGCGTGTCTCGTGTCGATCGCCATCGACGTCTCGCTTCGAGCTCTTGGCCTGATTCATTTACAGCCCTTTTGCAGTACCAATCCGATGGTGCACGGTTACAGCGGTAGTTCGGCTTCTCTACCCTTCCGTCACCGCGAGTTCGCCTATTTCAGCGGCTGCTTCCGGTTCCGCCTCTGATCCGCCATCTGCTTTTTTCTTTGCCGGCGGCTGGTAGCCGTAGCAAAAGCCCGCCATCGGCAGCGGATGACAGGGCTCGTCCATGAACGTGCGCTTTGAGAGCGTCTCGTGCTCGCCGGTTTCGACATGAAAGGCCTCCGGGTTTTCTTGACGAATCTTCTCTTCCACGACCTTGATCGTTTCGGGCGTGGCTTGTTTCAGCATTTGCTGGTGTCGCGGTAAGTGCACTCGTACTCCTCCTCAGTAGATGGTGGGATCTCCGGCCTCTGACAGAATCTCGGCTCTCACTCCTTGACTGCATTCGAATCGGATACCCCGTGAAACTAGATCGATAATTTCAAAGAAATGTCCTCTCAGCCGTCCAACCCGCATCAATAACGACGGGCTCGACATCATTGCTGACGATGGCGGCCTTACCGCAATCCTCGGCGTCGTGACGATCCGGTTACACGAAGAAACGGTTAAGGCACTCATCGAAACAAAGATCACCCAATCTGATCTGCCCGCCGGCGATAAGTCGAAATTCGTCGCTGCGCTTCGATCGCTGCCCGCCGACGCCACAAAACACCTAACGGTGAAGCTATTGGACTTGGCACTGGCTCATGCGCCGACCGCACTCCACACAATACAAACAGCGCTTCATCTTTCGTCTTGATCTCTTCAAGTCGCTCGAAGCGGCCCCAACCTACCGACGGGCCAAGCTCGATCCAGAACTCCGGAACATCAACTTCCGATTCAATTGTCACGAAGCCATTGAGGAAGACAACAGCGTCGGCATGAAGATCTAGTCGATTACTCACCTCTGGTGCTCCTCGGCAGATAAATCATCATGGAAGCGCTAGAGGCACTCGTCAGACCGGCCGTTCCGGCTTTCAACGGCTCCACCGAAAGCATCCATACGCGAACGGCGAGGTCGTTCGACTACCGTATAAATATCGGACGCACGCATTAGCCATCGTGATGGCAGTCGCTCATTGCATTTCTGCGGAACACTTTCAGCGCGGCCAACCGAAGCCACATGAGACCTGATAGAGCGACGAATATGGCTCCTGCACGTTGCCTCGCGATTCCTCCGCGTTCGCCGATTATTCTTGAGGGCCTTTACCAGTTGACGCGCGGTTTGCGTCTTCCGCGGTCGGTACACCTCCGGCCAGATCTCGATCCAATCGTGAGGACGCAGGTCTTGCCGACGGACGATGCCCTTCGTGAGTCTCTCGATTAACACACAACGCGCCGGCGAGATCGGGGAACGGCCTGACGCTAGCTGCGACAAGTACGAAGTCGACACGTCGAGCATTGCTGCAAGCCAAGTCAGGGTCCCGCGCGGGCAACTGTTGAAGTAAGTTTTTAGGTCCATAACGCAGCGTAGTGTTCGATAAACCAAAAGTCAAGTGACAACTGGCTTAGTTAAAACTAAACTAGCGGTATGAACTCTACCGACACGCGCCGCGCGCGCCTAAAAGAATGGCTCGGCACTCACCCGACGCCACCAAAGGAGAAGAGCTATTTCTCCCAGCTCGTCAATGGAACAGCATCGTTCGGTGAGCGCGCTGCCCGCCGTATCGAGCGTCAATACGGGATGGACGAGGGTTACCTTGACCGTCCACTGCCTGGCGCGCCAAGCCCGACAGACAAGGCCGCTTCCTCGATGCGGAATAGCCCAAGTTCTCCCGACCCATCGCGTTCTATCCTGCGCCTTATGTCGCAGCTGACTGAGACACAAAAGGCAGAGATCGCGAACACGATGCAGGCCATGGCGGATCGTAACGAGCGGCTGCTTGCCGAACTACTCGCACGAAACACAGACGCGACGTCTTGACCGGCCACAGGGATAGCGGCATTTCGAGCTTGACGCCCCGCGAAGCTCGACCGGATAGCGACACGCTTAGACGCGAGTACAGTTACCACTTTACTTCATACGTTTAATTCAATAAACTCCGGTTTGATGTCATTGCATGTAACGAGTACGTGCGACGTGTTAGCCGTACTCGGCGTGGAGACGATCCACATACATGACTTAGTCCACCCTAAAGGTCGGTGAACGAATGCGATCGACATCACTACTTCAGCCATATTGATAGTTGAACTAATCGGAGGTGTGATGTTCGATCGAATTTTCCCCGTTACTGACGTTGATAAGCGCGCAGCATGCTCTGACATGTCACTCGATCAAATCTTGGGACTACACCTCCCTAACGACACTGCCCTGATTCTTCGCACGTGTCGAGAGGATATGTCATCGAGCAACGGCTTCGTATGGCCCGACGTCGGTGAGACCGCACAAGCGCTCGATTGGGCGCCGACAAGGCGTTGTGGCGGAGGACTGCACGGCTGGCTTTATGGTCATGGGAACTACTACGCTCGAAGCGATCACCACGGCCATTGGCCTCTCGACTCTACGACTAAGTGGCTGGTCGTCGAGGTTCAGACGGACGACATCATTGTGCTCGACGGAAAATGCAAATTTTCACGCGGTGAAGTGGTCTTTGTCGGGGGCATGAAAGAAGCGACAGATTTTCTCATCGTCCATGAGCCTCGCGCTCTCAGCGGTCCAGTGATTGGCGCTCACTTGACGGTCGGTCAGGGTCAGACTGCCACGGTCGGCGCGCTTGGATCGGCTACAACCGGTGACTACGGCGCCGCTACCGCGGGCGATTTCGGCAGTGCTTACGCCGGAAATCACGGGAATGCGGTAGCAGGTATGCGCGGCACAGCTACCGTAGGCTTCAAGGGTTCCGCGACGGCAGGCGACTACGGATTCGTTACCGCTGGCGACTTCTCTCAGGCTCGAGTTGGTGATTTCGCTAGAGCGACTGTTGGTGATGGCGGCACCGCAATCTCGGGCTTGTCGAGCATTGCCGAGTCGGGACTCGCAGGCACTGCAGCAGCGGGCGAAAGCGGCCAAATCAGAATTCGCTACTGGGATCCGATCACGTACCGGTATCGCACGAAAGTCGGCTATGTGGGCGAGGATGGCTTGCAGCCGAACGTGCTGTACAAACTAGACGGCAATTTTCGTTTCAGCACGGTATGAATGCGCCGAAAAGCGCGCGGCATTGCCAGCGTATCCTTTCGAACGTATCGTCGCCCTGCTCGACTGAAACGCATGTCGCAACATTTTTTACCGGAGACGCCGCGCGATGAAGCTTTTGACACGCGCCTTTATTCTCGAAAACTATGGCGTGCGCCTCACGATGAACCAACTGGCAACGCTTCTTGCGATGTCCGAGGGCACGATCCGCAACCAGGTCAGCGCCGAGACGTTCCCGATTCCGACTTACACGGAGGGTGCCAAGCGCTTCGCCCCATACGACGCAGTCGCGGACTATCTAGACGAGATGTCTGCAAAGGCGCGCGAGAGACGTTTTGCCGCTTGAATCGTTCCCTAAATCGCTAGTTTGTCGATCTCTGTGTCTTACGAGATATTCTCCCACCAGTCACAAGACGCCAATAAGTGCGAAGTAAGCCACTGCAACTGGGAACGCCGCTAAAGCGGCAAACCCTATTGCTGCTCCTCCGGCGCCCAGTGCTGCTGTTCGGCCGAGAGAGAACTTTCTTTGCTTCACGTCTTTGATGTTTTGGACATCCACAATTTCCGAGGCGCCCATCAAATGTGTCGAGTCGATACGAGTGATGCGCATCTCAGATGCGATCCCATCACATGTCGCATAGCGAATCTCGTCGCCGACCCTGAAGTCCGCGAGATCGAAGACGGTGTCAGAGCACGTCGACTTTATTTGATTTGTAGCGTCAACACTCTTAGATTGGTGATGCTGAATGGGCTGAAAGGAGGTGCAACTCTGCAGGAATACAACAATTACACAGATAGTCTTTCGCAAATATGAATACGTCATCCTGGATCGCTTCTGGGTGATTCGCCACTCTAACTACAACGATCCAACTCGACCATCGGCCTTGTACGAAAATCAACACCCCCTATCGTAGGCTACGGTGCCATGATGAACTGATCGATCATCGGATCAGATCGTCCGCGATTCGAGCGAAAAGGGTCTGCCGACGAACCGACAGCTTTGGTCCGCAGAGGTGACAATCCGGAGGCTCGGCTACGCATGCAGCCTTGCCCTTGAAATTTTGAATTTCAGACTAGTCTGTTGATCTCGCCCACAGGATGCAGTAATCTTTTCTTACAACGCGCGGAGGTCGATGCTCCTTTTCGATTTCCTGCGTGTCGTGTCTTATGGGGCAGTGTTTATATTTTCGTCGATGCGCCAAACTATCGTTCGACTCGACTCCGACGACATAAGAGTCCATCTCCTTTGCTACCTAGTTTGTGCGACCCTCGTATCGTACGGGCTGACGCAATCATGGTCGCTTGCTCATCTAGTCGAGTCCACGCGACTATGGCAGGCACGCGAAAAAGAGAATTTCGACTGGATGGTACGAATTCAACTTGGCCAGCTCGCGTTGAAGATTTGCAGAGAACACATCAAACGAAAACGCCGCTGCCCGTCCGCCCGAAGTGTCTTCACCGATGCACTTGATTTAGATATGAGAAGTGCCGACGTGATCAAAGTGTGGGCATCCTGTCGTGACGCTCTGAGCCAGCAATAGGCTTCACCCAGCGTTCGATAACCGCATCGCCGGACGTCGCAGTCTACGCTTGACAAGGACAAGTCCCAGAGCTAGCTTGAATCTCGACTCGCGGAACGTGCGGTTGATTCGGAGACCATCGAGGATGATGCGAAAATTGTTCGTCTTAGCGCTGATATCGACGTCGCTCTCCGCGTCAGTTCCTCTAACGACCGTTGCCGAAGAAATCGCCTCGCCGGGTACAGACGACCGGGCCTCACCGGTGTTCGGTGTAACTCTTCCCCCAGGCTATCGCGACTGGCAATTCATCAGCGTTGCGCATGAAGCAGGCAACAACAATGATATTCGCGGCATCCTCGGAAACGACATCGCAATGAAAGCGCTCAAGGAAGGGACGCTACCCTTCCCGGACGGCTCCATCATCGTGCGGCTTGCCTACGAGTACGTGCCGTCAGAACGGAACAACGCCATCTTCGGCCGCGAACAGTCTTTCGTCGCTGGAGCTCCGACCAATGTGCAGATCGAGGTCAAGGACTCCAAGCGTTACGCAAGTACTGGCGGATGGGGTTACGGTCAGTTCGAAAACGGCAAGGCCAACCCGAGCTTGAAGATCGTCAATAGCTGCTTTGCGTGTCACGCGAAGTTGCCAGCCGCCGCGGATTTCGTGTTCACGACTTTTTCGAAGTAGATCTTCTGACAACACCGCGAAGATTGCTTCTCTGGCGCAGCACGGGAGCTCGACCCAATTTGTGAGCGGTGGATTATCCACGGATCGTTGAACAAACTCTAATGCTGCGGGGAGCCAGCCAGCGCCAATCGTACACGCGTGGCTCACCCCCGTATCGCCACGTTGCCCTACCGCGGTTTCGAATCTACTCTCCGCGCGAGAAACTCCCGGATCAGCGGCACCATCTCATCTGCCTTGTCCTCCAAAGCAAAATGACCCGTATCGAGCAAATGGGTCTCGACTTCCGGCAAATCGTTTTTGTATGGGTATGCGCCGTCCGCAGGGAAGATGAAGTCGTTTTTGCCCCACACGATCAACATTGGAGGTTTGAACTCCCGGAAGTACGCCTGCAGCTGCGGGTATAGGGGCAGATTGGTTCGATAGTCATAGAACAGGTCGAGCTGGATGTCATTGTTGCCCGGGCGATCGAGTAAGGCTTGATCATGAAC
This sequence comes from Caballeronia pedi, assembly GCF_001544915.2. Classification (GTDB taxonomy): domain Bacteria; phylum Pseudomonadota; class Gammaproteobacteria; order Burkholderiales; family Burkholderiaceae; genus Caballeronia; species Caballeronia pedi. Next base: position 240,665 of record NZ_FCOE02000010.1, read on the forward strand.
CCAGTTGTCCGGCGATATGCGGGTCCGGTCAGATACGCCATCGGTATATTGAAAGATAGTCGTCTCGATCGTCAGTAGCGGCAGCAACGCCTTGCGGCTTGAATCCGAGCCGTCGGCCCAATAGGTCTTGATAGGGTCCCAGAACGCCTTGAGGCCTTCGTCATATGCGTTCCCGTTCTGGACAATAAAGCCGGTCACGCGGTCTGGATGCTTGAGAGCGAGTCGCCAGCCAACGGGCGCGCCATAGTCCATGACATACATTGCGTACCGGTTGATGCCGAGCTGATCGAGAAGTCCGTCCATCAACTCGCCGAATCGGTCGAACGTGTATGCGAACTTCGCTCGATCCGGCATGTCGCTTTGACCAAAGCCGGGATAGTCCGGCGCGATCACGTGATATCGGTCCGCGAGTGCAGGCATCAGTTGCCTGAACATGTGGGACGACGTTGGGAACCCATGCAGAAGCAGAACAACAGGGGCGTCTTGGGGGCCAGCCTCGCGGAAGAAAATCGTTAGTCCGTCAATTGTCGCTGTCCGATAGTGGGTGACTGGCGGTGTCGCATTTGCGATGCTCACCGCAGGCGTAGCGTTCGAAGCGACTGTGTTCATAACGATGCTCCATGGGCGGATAGGATCCCGCAGTTCAGGGCTAGGTGTACGACCGGACCAATACACTTCCAAGGTCGAGGAATTGGCGTGCCCAAAAACGAAAAGTCACGTCATCTTCGTGACGACCTCGTCAGTCGAGACAACAGCATGGGCGAGAAACGCATAGTTGATCATTGCGGCTTTGTAGCCATCTCCCCAAACGGGATGACGGGGCCCTGCGGTCGCGTCAGCGACGACATAGACCTCGAACCCCTGTTCGAGTAAATCTCTTAGGTGGGCCTCGACGCACATGTTGGCCAGCATCCCGCCGAGGACCACCCTGCGCATAGAGCGCTTGCGCAGTTGGAGTACGAGGTCGTTCGTTTGCGGCCCGAAGACTTTGTGAGGACTGGCTACGATAGCGCCGCCGTCTTCGATATAGGGCTTGAATTCTTCAAGCCAGTCCGCGCCGGAGCCCTCGAATCCCTGTAGGTTTAAAGGTCCCTCGCGCGAGAACGTCCCGGTCGAAAACTCGTCCGCTTCAAGTGGACCGTTAAATTTCCACGCACGATCGGTCGGAAAGAAATAATGAGGCGATATGAAAACGTTGAAATTCGCCGATTTCGCCGCTACAAAAATTCTCAGCATATTCTCGACGGTCTTGTTCTCCGTGACGCTAGCACCTACCGCCCCCCAATTCTTTCCGGATGGGCTCAGGACGTCGTTTTGCGGGTCGATGAAGACCACTGCCGTGTCGCTTTGATCGAGATTCATCCTAGACCCTCGCCGAGAGGTAATTGGGCAGCGTGGAGATCGCTCACAAATTCGGTCGCCGGGACGCGAACGTTGAATCAGCGCTGCGATAGCAAGTGATCGGATCACTGTCCAACAGCAAGCGCCTGACGCCAGATCACCGGTGAAGGCAAACGGTCCGCATGCCGGCTCGAATGCGAGCAGCAACCATAGTTGGTTGAAGAACTTTCGTCAGCCGTTGCGTGGTCGGGTGTAGATGTCCGCCGGAATTCCGTACGGCCGTCAGCGGCGTCGGTCTGCGACGCTACGATCGATTCTTATTCTAGTAGGTCGGAGCGGTGGCGATTAATATTTCTTTGAGGAAGTTTGATCTACTGACGATCGGTCACAAGAGCGTAGCGCCGAGAGGATGTCTAGGGGGAGTGTCCATGGTGCACCGCGCAAGACAGCTGGACGATGCTATTCCAGCCGTCTCTACACCTTTTCACTATTGACTCAACGAGGTGACTGCCCACCCCCGCACAACGAGTAGCAAACAAGGGACTGATCTAACAGATTCATTAAAAGTTGAACGCCACTATGTAGCGGCAACTCGGCTCGAGACGTTTCGAGTCGACCTCGTTGCGGTCATCGGGTCAACGCGAACTCGACGTTCGCTTTCCTGGCTGGAACGACGCGTGGCCAGAACGTTTGGCGGCCTCGGCTAATATGGCGGCCTGTCCGATGACTTCCCTTCGACCTTCCCATGCATGCTCCAGCCAGCCAGGACCTCCAGGTCCGCATGTTTGTCGCCGTCGCGAGAGCGAATTCGCTCCGCGAGGCGGCCGACATCCTCGGCGTGACGCAACCCGCGGTCAGCAAACAGATTCGAGCACTCGAAGCCTCGCTCGGCAGGACGCTCTTCCTGCGACACGGACGGGGGATGCAACTGACGCCGGACGGCCGCGGGCTGTTCCTTGAACTCGAACCGCTGATCAACGCGCTCGATACGGCACTTGTGCGTTCGTCGCTGCAATCGCAACAAGGTGGCACGCTGCGAATCGCGACGGTACAGACGTTGGTAGCCTCGTTCATCTCGATGCTGAGCCGCGAGCTGTTCGATGTCTATCCGAACCTGAGTCTGACGATCCATTGCGACAGTTCCACGAACGTCGTGGAAAGTATCGAACGGGACCGCGCCGATATCGGTTTCGTCTATGAAACGGCCGTGGATGGCCCGGATCTCGTCAGTCAGCCACTGTTCGAGGAGACACTGGCGCTGTACACCCGCTTCGACGTTGAAGCTGACGAGCCTTTAAATCTTGTGGCCCTGAAGCTGATTGTCCCGCCGCGCGCGTATGCGTTGCGTCGGATAGTCGAGCGCGCGCTTGGAGCTCCGGTTCAGCCCTACATCGAATGTGATTCCCTCGAACTTAGCCTGCGGCTCGTGTCGATGACCGACGGCGTCACGGTATTGCCGTCCACATTGCCTCGCGACATGGTCGAGGATCGAGGGTTGCGGCGCCGGCTTCTTCCCTCGATGCCAGCTCGCAGGCTGGTCGCACTGTCGCGCAGCGGGCATCGCGCATCGCCGGCGTTCGATGCCGCGCTCGAAATTGCACGCCGCATTGGTACGCGCGCGATAACACCAGGTTAAGCCAGACTTATTTCTGGACGCATGGCTCGTCGCGTGCGTGGGACGAATACTGACGACAGTTCGGCGGTTCCACGCCGACCCCATACGTCAGGAGACGTCACGTGAATGAACCGCTTCCCATGCTCGGCAACCTCGCCGGCGCGGCGCCCCAGACCATGCCGGGCGCGCGCGGCAAGGCGATCCTTTCGGCCACCGCCGGTTCGATCATAGAGGGCTTCGACTTCATCGCATACGGTACCGCCGCGGCGCTCGTGTTCAATCGGCAGTTCTTCCCGAACCTCGATCCGGCGAGCGCGACGCTCGCGTCGTTCGGTGCGTTCGCGACCGGGCTCTTTGCGCGGCCGCTTGGTGCAATCCTGTTCGGCCACTTCGGCGATCGCCTCGGGCGCCGTGCAATGCTGATGGTCTCGTTGTTCCTGATGGGTGGCTCGACCGTCGCGATCGGCCTGATTCCCAACTATGCCTCAATCGGTGTGTGGTCGGCCGTACTGCTCGTCGCTTTGCGGATTTTGCAGGGTGTCGCGCTGGGCGGGGAAATGGGAGGCGCGGTGCTGATGGCCGTCGAGCATGCACCCGCGAGTCGCGCGGCGCTGTTCGGCAGCCTGCCGCAGATCGGGCCGCCACTCGGCCTACTGCTATCGACAGGCGCGTTCAATCTGCTGACACGGCTTCCAGAAGGCGCTTTCCAGAGCTGGGGGTGGCGTGTACCGTTCATCGCAAGCGTCGTCCTCGTCGGGCTCGGAGCGTTCGTGCGGCGCAGCGTTGGCGAATCGCCCGCGTTCGAACGCGCGGTCGCCGGGCACGGGCCGCGCGATGTGCCGCTCTTGCAACTGCTCGCACGTCACAAGCGGTCGTTGCTGCTCGCAATCGGCGCGAAGTTACCCGAAGTGACGCTCTATTACGTGCTTACGGTATTCATGATCGCCTATGCGTCGACGCACCTCGGCTTTGGCCGCGCCGATGTACTGTCCGCCGTCATGATGGGTGCCGCGTTGCAGATCGTCACGCTTCCGCTCTTCGGCTGGCTCGCCGACCGCGTGGGTGTCCGACGCTTCTATCTTGCCGGCGCGCTGGCGATGGCGGTCTGCGCCGTGCCGTTACTGCGTTGGATCGATAGCGGCAGCCTTGTCGCGCTGAAATGTGCAATGGCACTCGCGCTCGGCATCAACTATTCACTTCTTTTCGGTCCGCAATCGGCGCTATTCGCAGCGCAGTTTCCGGTCGATGTGCGCTGCTCCGGCATCTCGATCGGAATTCAATTCGCGGCGGCGATCGGTGGTGGCCTCGCGCCAATTGTCGCAACATCACTCACCGCGCGCTATCACGGGCTGCAGGCTATCGCGCTCTACATTGCCGTGCTCGCACTTGTGGCGGCACTCTGCACGCGGCTCATGAGCGGCGCCGTGCGAACGCATGCTAACCAGGCGCCGACGCGCACTCAAGGAGAATGAACCGATGAAGCCCCGTGCAACCGTAAGCGAACTTAGTGATGTGCAGCCGTGCGCGCCGCTCGATACATTAGCCGACGCGTGCCGTATCCTCTACGCGAAAGGCCACATGGCTAGCCTGGCCGGACAAATCACGTGGCGCGATGCGCAGGGCCGCGGTTACTGGACGCCTGTGCTCGGCCAGAGCTTCGCACGCTCGAGCTCCACGTCGATGATCCTCGTGGACGACGAGCTGAACGTGCTCGAAGGTTCGGGCGTGCCAAATCCGGCGGTGCGGTTCCATGCATGGGTTTATCGCCATCGGCCTGACGTGCACGCGATCGTTCACACCCATCCGCGTAACATCGCAGCGCTATCTATGCTGGGCATACCGCTGCCCGTCGCGCACATGGACGCGTGCATGTTCCACGACGATTGCGGGTTTCTCTCCGAATGGCCGGGTGTGCCGATCGACGACGAGGAAGGCCGCATCATTACAGCGGCGCTCGGCCGCTACCGGTCGGCACTGCTCGTCAACCATGGTTATATCTGCGCGTGTGCGTCGATCGAGGAGAGCATCTATCTCGCGGTGTCGATGGAGCAAGCGGCGGAGCAGGTGCTGCTCGCGATGGCGGCGGGGACGATCCAGCCGGTAAACGCGGATCTCGCAGCGGCCGCGCATGACTTTCTGCTGCAGCCATCGATTGTCCGGGCAACCTTCGCGTATTGGGCAGAGCAGGCTACGATGCCGGGGTCCTGACAGGGCATCGCAATCAGTTCTCTGCGTGCGACCTTGGCCGGCTGGCCCGCGAGGCTTTGGGATAGACCAGGACGTAGCTGACCACGCACACGGGGCCTGTTGATAGAAAATCTTGGATTGCGTTGGTCGGTACATAGGCGCAGCGGGTGACCAGCCGCCCATCGTCGCACGAGTCGTGATCGGCGCAAGCCGACCCACACCGGCCGTTGCATACCTCCTCAATGCAGTGGCAGCCGGTCGAGTTTACCGGTCAATCTACATTTAGCGCCGTGCATCACACACCGCCGGAACTGTCTCAGGAACGGTATCGAAAAGCCCCTTCATTGGGTTATTTAATTCGTGCTGCGTTTTCTCCAAAATTTCTATCTGCTTATCTACACACGGTTGCAGGTCATCGAGACTCGGAAAATTCACACCCGAGGTGTTCGCGCTCGCAGTGAAAAAAGCAGGTTTGTCGGGAGTCGACTTCTCCCAGCCGGCTATAGTGACCTTATAGTTTTCAGTATGGGCTATAACGATGGCGAACACGTTTGGTATTCTGCCATCAACAAGCAGAGCGACTTTATTGCTGATAAGGTCACTCATGCGCTCATTCGAACGCTGGGCCGTCGTTTGTATGTAGTTCCGCCATACTTTTATATCGTCGACCGTTCGTACGCCGCCGTCAAAGAATACCAACCTGTCCGGGAAGTGGGCTTTATGAAAAATTTCCCACGTTCGTGTATTTTCCAACAGCTCTGCACGCAAAGGCCTGTAAACGACGTTTAACTGAGAATCTACGCGCTTTACTTGATCTTGTCTGTGATCTACTAAAGAATGCAAAAAATAGCCGGCGATTGCAGCTATAAACGACTTCAACAGACCAAAGAATAGCTTGCTCCATGCACCGTTTGTTCTGTCCGATCTTCCAGCCATTTTCTCCTCCGCTCATGGTGTTTGTCGACCATGGCTGCCTTGGGCCGCGCTACAACTTTTTTGCCCTCGCCTCGCACTCGGCCCAGACTAGCGCGGCGCGCTGTCGAGAGTCTCTTAATATGCTCTATCAATTAGGTCTTCCTTTAAAACGGAGGTTGCATGACCTCGAACACAGTAGGGAACGAGCGCATGTGTGGCAATCTACACTTTCGCGAAGGACTACAGCAACTACTGGGATTGGCAAAAGCGGTGGAGCCGTCATACCGAACCGCGCAAAGCGACCGCGGTTTCGCGCGGAACGAATCTTCAACCATCACGCGGTGCAAATGCACGAATGGCAAAAGATGGCGGCCACCCGATCCGCCCCCGTATCGGCCCACGTTGATCGCTCCGCATCCGGCAAAAGTCCGCCGACTCGGAACGAACCGTCGACCTACGAAAGTCAACGGCGTACTCCGAGTTGAAACGGTCGTTCAGTTTACTCTGAACTGGATCGGCGTCGATAGCCAATCGTCCTTGGTTACCCAAATGGATAGCTCAAGACTCGTCGTGGTCAAGTCTCCATGGTTCGTTCACAAGTTCCTTCTTCGCGCCCATCGCCGTAAATGTCATTACCTCCGTCACTCGATACAATGAGATCATCAAACCCCGAAGCTCCTGTCCGGTTGTCTGATAATTGAAGAACTCATTCTTGGCACGATGTCTTAGCGCCGCGTTAGCGCTCGTGAGCTTTGCCTTGAGTGTTGCATTAACAGCCGCTTCAAAGCGATACTGTTCGGTAATAGGATCGGCCTCAGCGAGGCCAGCTTGCATAATCGCATCGTCCCGCGCCACGCAGGCTTCATTGTTGATTTCCATCAACCGGCGTAGATCTTCGTATCTCGCCTGTACGTCCAACAGTCTTGCGAAAAGCTCTCGTTTCCCTTGATTAAGGATAAACGTCAGACTCTTCATGTCGATCACCAGCCATTCCGAGAATGACAAGAAAGAAGGGGATATCTGGAGCCAGTCGGGATACTTGTTCTTTGTGGTTGCCTCGGCCTGGAGGTGGGCGCGGAAGATTACGAAATCCCCGTACTGTTTGGACAAAATCGAGATCGCCATATTGCCAGCAGCAAGATTGGCGCGCTTTTGTTCAACATGGTCAAAATAGCGATTCGAAAGAAATGCTAGACCTGCACCAACAAAACTGCCGAATAGAGTTGAAAAGGCAATCATGGACGGATCTCTTGGTAGCGTAGGTTGGCGCGGACGAACGCATTGTTTCGATGGATTATGCCCTGCCGACGACAAAACCCGCTGTATTCACGTAAATCACGCAGCGACGTTTCAGGCGAACGGCCGCTTTGAGATGTGAAGCTAGCGTTCGAGCGTCCGGGTGCCCGACTTGGTGAACGTCGTGTCTTGGCCGACTGCTGAACTCCGCAGCGGCAGTAGCCATGACAACGGCAGCCGCGTGCAATTGGATACGTCCTGCATTTTGCATGCTTGGTCTACAGTCTTTGAAACTTTTCAGGGCAGACCTTTGACGAGCAACTTCGCCTGCGCCCTGGAATTGAGCCGGCGCAGCGACCTTGAAGATCGAGCACTTAGCGAAGACGCAGAGTGAGTCGTCGGTGAAGCGCCGTGTCGTCTATCCGGCGATACGCAGCGTCTAGAAAAATCTGAGCGTCAAGATGCGAAGGCAACATCAAAAAGAACGACTACCGATGTTTCGCAATGGGGTCCGTTCAGCTATCGAGGATTCCTCGTTCCACCCCTCGCCAAAATAAGACGACTTCAGCATCGTGCTACGGATTTGCTACAGCGAGACGCACGAAGCTTGACTGACAGGCGTTGCGCCCATCATTCCACCCCGTGAACTACGGGGAGCGGACCGCGCCCGGCCGATGCGTCGGCGAGCGAGCGCAGAGTATAGCAAACGCTATCGGCGGGATCGGCTTGAACGCGAAGAAAATCGGACGCTTCAACACGTGTCGATAAAAATCGCGAAAACCAAGGGTTTATCCCTATCAAGTCGCGTCGAAGTCTGCCGCCATCGGAGTAATGGACCCATTTCCCGATATCAAGCCGCAGGGCGCGTTTTCGGCGTTGCTGGCAGACCAGGACCTGACGCACCTCGAACGGGTGTTGCGTCGTTCATTGTCGTGCGATCTCGGCGGGCCGTTGCTGCCGCCTTCGTACTGGCGCGAGCGGCTGGCTTCCATCACGCGCCAGTCGCATCTCTCTCACACGCAGATTCAGACGGTTCACCGCCTGTATCTGCATATCGACGCGTTCGAAGCCGCCGGGCGCGAACGCGAACAAGCGCCCGCCGTCGCTGCCGGCCGCGGGACGTCTTCAGGCGTCTGAGCGCGCTTCAATGACGATGCCTGAGCCACCATTCGCGCAACGGATGCCGATGCGCGTGATCGCGCGCCGCCACGCGCTTGCGATGCTCATCGCGCCAATCCTGCGCGAGCAGCACGATGACGATCGTCGCGAGGCACGCGAGCCCGACGAAAATGCTCGAAAAATCCCACATGGCGCCCTCCTGCTTTTCGATGCCGCCATGCCTGAATTCTAGGTCACGGCGCGCGCCATCTCACGCCGCCTGACGCGCGCGCTGCTGCTGTTGCGCGTGCGCCGCGAGCCGCACCGCCGCGTTGGCCGCGCCATAGCCATCGTAGCCGCCGCGCCGCTCGATCACCTCCAGGAAGAAGCGCTGATCGAGCTGCTCCGTGTACGCATGAAAGAACTCGCCGCCGCGTTCGTCGCGATCGTAGAGGATGTTGTGCTCGTGCATCTGGTCGATCTGCTCGTCGGGCAGGCCGAAGCGCGCGACCAGGTCGTCGTAGTAGTTGCGCGGGATGCGCAGGAATTTGACGCCATCGGCTTCCAGGCGGGGAATCGCGTCGAAGATATCCGGCGTGCTGAACGCGACATGATTCAGGCCCGAGCCGCGATACGTCGACAGCGACTCCGACACCGCCGTATAACGGTCCACCGAAGCATTCAGCGCGATACGCACCGAGCCGTCGCGGCTGCGCACCGCCCGGCTGCGCACGAGTCCGTACGGATCGGGCACGAGCACGGCGGCCTCGGTCTCGAAGCCGAACGCGCTACGGAAAAACAGCACCCACGTATCGAGCGCGTCGGCGGGCAGCGAAAGGCATACGTGATCGATACGAGAAAGCGGCCCCACTTCATACGGCCCGTCGATATCGGTCAGGATGAAATCGGACTCCCAGAGCGTCGGGCCGCCGGGCGCTTCGTCGACGAAATAATCGAGGCTGCCGTCGGGCGACTGCACGCCCGGCACCACGCGCTCGTTCGGGCCTACGGTTCCCGAGAACGGTTTCGATCCATAGGCCGCGGCGCGTTCGAACGCCAGCTTCGCGTCGTCGACATGAAACGCGGACGCGCACAGCGACAAGCCGTGCTTCTGGAAAAACGCGCTCGCGAACGAATCGGCTTCCGCATTGAGCACGATCGAGCCCGCGCCATGCCGGTACAGCGCGACATCCTTCGAGCGATGCTTGCCCGCGAGCCTGAAGCCGAGCCGACCGAGCCATTGCGCGAGATGCTCGCGCGTGGAGTCGTCGACGGCGAATTCGAGAAACTGGAAGCCTATGTGCTCGGGCGGCGCGGGCGGGTTGAACAGTTCGGGCGGCACTTCCTTGCCCATCGCGCCCATCAGTTCGCGCGTCTGCTCTTCGAGAAAACGCAGCGAGCGATGACCATCCGCCGCCGTGATCGCGGTGGGCGCGGCGCGAAAGCCATCGTTGAAGATTTCCAGCGACAGCGGCCCCTTGTAGCCCGCTTCGAGCACGCGCGCCGTGAAGCCCGCGACATCGAACGCGCCCTGCCCCGGAAAGCACCGATAGTGACGGCTCCATTCGAGCACGTCCATCGCGAGCAAGGGCGCATCGGCGATCTGCACGAACGCGATGCGATCGCCCGGAATCGATGCGATCTCCTCCACCGAATCGCGGATCGACAGGGTGTGGAAGGTATCGAGCGCAAGCCCCAGGCTCGGATGGTTCACCGCGTCGACGAGCTTCCACGCGTGCTTGTACGAGTTCACATAGCGGCCCCACGCGAGCGCTTCGTACGCGACGATCACGCCCGCCTGCTCCGCAATGTTCGCGAGCACGCCGAGTTGATCGGTGATCAGCGCGTCGTCGCGAATCGTGTCGGGCGACACGTTGCTGCACACGAGAATGCGGTCCGTGCCGAGTTCGTGCATCAGCTCGAACTTGCGTTTCGCGCGCTCGACGTTCCGTGCGAGCCGCTCGGGGCTCACGCCGTCGAAATCGCGGAACGGCTGGAACAGATAGATCTCCAGGCCGAGGTCGGCGCACATGCGGCGCACGTCGGCGGGCGTGCCGTCGAAATACAGCAGATCGTTCTCGAAGATCTCGACGCCGTCGAAGCCGGCGGCCTTGATGGCTCGCAGCTTCTCGGGAAGCGTGCCGCTGATGGATACCGTCGCGATGGATGTCCGGATTGAACGCAGCATCGCTGCCTCCTGATTGCAGATGCGGATGGATCGGGTGCGGTTGCTGTCAGTGTAGGACGTCCGCGCCGGGGACGACGGATAACAAACGCGCAAATCCTCGCCCACGCGCGCAATCCATCTCATTCTGCGAGATAATAACAAACTAACTAGACCGTACAAATTAGTGAAAACACGAACCGACAAGGTTCGCGCGCACGTTCACACTGGGACCTATTCAATTTCGCACTGCAGCATGCAGTGCTCATCGATGCCGGAGCGCTCGCATGACCAACAAGACTTCGTACCTCATCGGCCTGATCGGATCGGGCATCGGCGGCTCGCTCACGCCGGCCATGCACGAAAAGGAAGGCGCCAATCTCGGGCTCAATTACGTATACCGGCGCATCGACCTGCAGGCGCTGGAGCTTGCGCCGACCGCCCTGCCCGACCTGCTCGACGCCGCCGAACGCATGGGCTACGACGGCCTGAACATCACGTATCCGTGCAAGCAAAGCGTGATCCCGTTGCTCGATGACCTCGATGCCGACGCGCGCGCGCTCGGCGCCGTGAACACGGTGGTGCTGAAGGACGGCAAGCGCATCGGCTACAACACGGACTGGTCGGGCTTCGCGCGCGCGTTCCAGCGTGGCCTGCCCGGCGCGCCGCTCGAGCGCGTCGTGCAGCTCGGCGCGGGCGGCGCGGGCGCCGCCGTCGCGCACGCAGCGCTCACGATGGGCGCGCGTGAACTCACGCTGTTCGACTCCGACGCCGCACGCGCGGCCGCGCTCGCCGCCGAACTCGGCGCGCGCTTTGCCGATCGCGTCGTGAAAAGCGGCGGCGATCTGCGCGAGACGCTCGCCAGCGCGAGCGGCCTCATCCACGCGACGCCGACCGGCATGGCGAAGCTGCCGGGCATGCCATTGCCCGCCGAGTATCTGCACAAGGAATTGTGGGTCGCGGAAATCGTCTATTTCCCGCTCGAAACCGAACTGCTGAAAGCGGCGAAAGCGCTCGGCTGCCGCACCGTGAGCGGCGGCGGCATGGCGGTGTGCCAGGCGGTCGATGCCTTGCGCATCTTCACCGGCTGCGAGCCGGACGCCGAGCGCATGTTCGCGCATTTCCAGACCTTGCTGGAACGCTAAAGCCTGATAGCGACGAAAAAACGGCGACCGCGTGAGCGTGTCGCCGTTTTGTCACCTGCGCGAAGAATCGATCAGCCGTCGCGCCGCATGTAGCGCAACACAGCATCGACGATCATCTCGCGATGACGCGCACGCGAGCGCACGCCCGACGGATCGCGCCCGAAGGCCGCACCCCACGTATGACGGTTGGCCACGCGGTGAAAGCAGAACGAGCTGATCATCAGATGCAGATCGATCGGGTCGACGTCGTCGCGAAACTTGGCCGCCGCGACACCGCGCGCGATGAGATCCTCGATGGTCTTCACGACCGTCGAATTGCGCGACTTGAAGGTCTTCGACAGTTCGATGTACTTCGCGCCATGAATGTTTTCGATGGTCACGAGCCGCACGAAATCGCGATGCTTGTCGTGATAGTCGAACGTGAAGCCGACGAATTCGCGCAGCGCTTCCTCCGGGTCCATCTCCGCGAGCTGCAACTCCTGTTCGAGCGCGCGGATATCGCCGTAGACCTGCTCCAGAACCGCTTCGTACAGCCCTTCCTTGCTGCCGAAGTAGTAGTACAGCATGCGCTTCGTGGTGTTGGTGCGCTCCGCGATGGCGTCGACGCGCGCGCCCGCGAGGCCCATCGCCGAAAACTCCTGCGTGGCGATGTCGAGAATGTTCCGCTTGGTCTCCTCAGGATCGTACTTGCGCCGCCCTTCTACTGTGGTCGACGAGGGCGCAGGACTGGCGGCCTTGCTTCCTTTTTTCATTTTTCTGTCTGAGAACGGCATTGAAAATCGATTCTAGCACGCGATATTGGCGCATCCTCGCCATAACAGGCGTTCCACGCCGAAGGCTTCACCTATAATTTTTCCACCCCGCGAACAAATCGAAAATCACATGTGCATGAAGCGTTCTAGCCTGCTCGCCGCCGCGTTTCTCAGTGTGTCGTTTTGCGCGCTGGCGCAGACCGCGCTGCCGCCCGGCCACCCGTCGTCGAAGCAACTGATGGCCGCCGAAGGCGTCATGACGAGCGCGAACATCGCGCGCGGCGCCGCCGACGTGTGTCATATCGATGCCGCGAAAGTCGCCCGTTTCAAGGACGTCGTCCGCACGAGCTATCCCGACGCACCCGATTTCGACGGCGAATGGAAGCTCGGTCTCGCGCAGGCGCAGCCGACCGTCGATCGCTTCGCCAAGCTCAGGACGAGCAATCCCGCCGAGTACAAGAAGGAGATCGGCGAGGCGTGCCCGGCGCTCGATCGCGGTATCGACGAAGTCACGCAGCAGCAGCAGTAATCACGCGCTCCTGCCGTCGTAATGCGCGCGCTTCTCGGCGTACATGGCGGCGTCGGCGCGTTGCAAAGTCGGTTCGAGGCGTTCGCCTTCGTGCGCGGTGGCCGCGCCCATCGCGAAGGATAACGGCATGCCCGAATAGAACTGGTTGTTCACTTCGAGCAACTGGCGAATGCTGTCGATGACCGCTTCACCGCCACGCTCGTCGGTGCCGGGCAGCAGCACCATGAACTCGTCGCCGCCGATGCGCGCCGCCTGGAACGGCTTCTCCACCGCCTTGCCGAGCACTTCGCCCGCGCGGCGCAGAAGCGCATCGCCGGCGGCGTGACCCAGTTGATCGTTGACGGCCTTGAGCCCGTTGACATCGACGGCGACCGCCGTGACCGGAAACGGTCCCTTGCGCTCCAGGCGATTGATCTCGTCGATGTAGAACGAGCGGTTCTTGAGCTTCGTGAGCACGTCGTGCTTGCCGAGAAACTCCAGATACGCCTCGGCCTTCTTGCGCGCGGTGATGTCCGTCAGCGCGATCAGCACGAGATCCCAGCGCGCTTCATGTCCCGGAAACACCGAGAACTGCAGATGCACGTGCACTTCGTTGCCATCGAGCGAATAGTTGAGCACCTCGCGCTGATGAAACAGCTTGCCGTCCCACAACTCGATCAGCTGTTCCTGGAAGTGCTGCTGCATGTCGTCGCGGAACACGTCGGGCAGGCGCGAGAGCAGCGTGGCCTTGTCGGGGGCGGCGAACATGCGCAGCGTGTGCTGATTCACGTCGCGCACGTGGATTTCCTGCATGCAGCGCTCGACGAACTCCGGATGCACGTTGGTGAACGTTCGAAAGTCGACGATGCCGCGTTCGCGCACATCGTCGAGCAGCGCCTTCACGGAACTGAAATCTTCCACCCACAGCGACACCGGCGAATGCTCGAACAGCCCGCGCGCGTATAGCTCGCTCGCGGCGGCCGTGCGGCGCATCGCTTCGAGCTCGGTGATGTCCTCGATGGTGACGAGCACGCGGCTCCACGTATCCTCGTGTCCCGGCAGGATGACCGCCTTCAACAGCACGTCGAGGCGCTTGCCGTCGAGCGTGTAGTTGACGGTCTGGCTGACGAAGCGCGGCTTGCCGGACCAAAGTTGTTCGAGTTCGTCGACGTGCGTGGTGAGCATGTCGTCGCGAAACACGCGATCCAGGTTCTGCACGAGATGATCGACGTCCTTCGCGTGAAACAGCGACAGCGTGCGCTGATTGACCTTCACGACGCGAATGCGCGACGAGCACTCCGCGATGCGTTCGGGATTCTCGGCGAGAAACGCACGCAGATCGGTGACGCCCGCCGCGCGCCAGCGCTCGAACTGCTCGCGCACTGCACTGAAATCCTCGAGCCAGAGGGAGACGGGCGCGAGGTCGAACATGTCGGCATCGTCCTCCGGCACGCCCGCCGGCATGAATTGACCGGCAGCGCGGCGCGGGTCGTTTGGCATGGTCGTCCTTTCGGCTCGCGCCGGCTCAAAATGGGTCGCGGAATTCATCTCATTATTGTAGCGCGCGTCATGTTTCGAGGGCCGAATCGACGCCGCGCCGGTGACGGGGCGCGGCGTTCGCGCCCGTGCCGGATATCGGGGGCGGATGCTACACTCGATTGGCTTAGCCCGCGCCGCGCGCATGATTTTCGGGGCGCACGCTCGGGCACGTTTGCTGCACGCGCACGCATGACCGCGCGACTTCGACTTCACGCAGTCCGGCGCGCTGTGCCGCATCCATTCACATCGCTAGAAGAAGGAGGCACGACTCTCATGGCTGATTTCCGCATCTGGTCCGACGAATTTCCGGCCAACGGCTTCATGACGCACGCGCAGGAGTTCGACCAGCAGGCGTTCGGCGGCTCGGGCGATAACGTTTCCCCGGCGCTGCAATGGGAAGATCCTCCCGCCGACACGCACAGTCTCGCGCTCACCGTCTACGATCCGGACGCGCCCACGGGCAGCGGCTTCTGGCACTGGATCGTCGTCAATATTCCGCCCGACACGCGCTCGCTGCCGCGCGACGCCGGCAAGGCCGACGGCAGTCTGCTGCCGCCAGGCGCGCTACAGCTTCGCAACGACTACGGCACGGTCGGCTTCGGCGGCGCGGCGCCGCCGCGTGGCGACAAGCCGCATCGCTACATCTTCCGCATTCATGCGCTCTCGGCGGAAAACCTGCCGCTCGACATCAACACGACCAACGCGGTCGCGCGCTTCATGACGCATTTGAACGAGATCGACTCGGCGACCTACACCGGCCTATACGAACTGAAGTAAGCGCCACGCACGGCGCGGCCCGCTGCGGCCGCGCCGCCGCACTCCAAGCCATTTGAAAACGGCGCGCCCTACAATGCGCCGCCCGCCACTTTCCGCCCATCGATGGATTCCGATCAAGGTCTGCCGCTGCCCCAGCGATACTGGGCCATCGCCGTCGTCGCGCTCGGCATCACGCTCGCGGTGCTCGATGGCGCCATCGCCAACGTCGCGCTGCCGACCATCGCGCGCAATCTGAACGCATCGCCCGCCGATTCCATCTGGGTCGTCAACGCGTATCAGCTCGCCATCACCATTTCGCTGCTGCCGCTCGCGTCGCTGGGCGATCGTATCGGCTACCGGCGCGTGTACATGGCGGGGCTCGCGCTGTTCACGGTGTCGTCGTTCGCGTGCGCGCTGTCGGGCTCGCTCGTCACGCTCACCATCGCGCGCGTCGTGCAGGGCTTCGGCGCGGCGGGCATCATGAGCGTCAACACGGCGCTGGTGCGCATCATCTATCCGCAGGATCAGCTCGGGCGCGGCGTGTCGATCAACGCGACGGTCGTCGCGATTTCGTCGGTGATCGGGCCGACGGTCGCCTCGGGCGTGCTCGCTGTCGCGACCTGGCCGTGGCTTTTCGCGATCAACGTGCCGATCGGCCTCGCGGCCTTCGCGATCGGCTGGAAGTCGATGCCGCGCACGCCGGGGCATCGGCAGCCGTACGACTACATCAGCGCGATCATGAACGCGCTGTTCTTCGGCATTGCGATCGTCGCGGTCGATGGCTTCGGGCACGGCGAGCACCGGCCGTATCTCGTCGGCGAGCTGATCGCGACGGCGGTCATCGGCTACTTCTTCGTGAAGCGGCAACTGACGCAAAGCGCGCCGCTTCTGCCCGTCGATCTGATGCGTATTCCGGTGTTCGCGCTGTCGGTCGCCGCGTCGGTGTGTTCGTTTTGCGCGCAGATGCTCGCGTTCGTTTCGCTGCCGTTTCTGCTGCAGGACACGCTCGGCATGAGCCAGGTCGAGACCGGCTTTCTGATGACGCCGTGGCCGCTCGTCATCGTGTTCGTCGCACCGCTCGCGGGCGTGCTCGCGGATCGCTATTCGGCCGGGCTGCTCGGCGGCATCGGCCTCGCGATTCTCACGGTCGGACTAGTGCTGCTCGCGAGCGTCGGCGCGCATCCGGGCGCGTTCGACATCGCCTGGCGCATGGCCGTCTGCGGGCTCGGCTTCGGACTTTTCCAGTCGCCCAACAATCGTCAGATGCTCGCGTCCGCGCCACGCCATCGCAGCGGCGGCGCGAGCGGCATGCTCGGCACCGCGCGCCTCACCGGGCAGACGCTGGGCGCAGCGCTCGTCGCGCTGATCTTCGGCCTCGCGCCAAAGCAAGGCGCGGTGATCGCGCTCGCCGTCGCAGCGGCGTTCGCGGCGGCCGCCGGCGTGGTCAGCGTGCTGAGGCTCACCGGCAAACGCAGCGTCGAGCCGGCCTGACGCATTTTTCGCGCTGGGCACAGCCTTTGCTGAATTTCGGGCGAGCATTCCGCAGTCGCGGAAGGTCGCACCGGAGCGAAAGCCGATGCCGAATTCGTCGATGTCATACGCCCGCGCGGTCGCGTTGTCGCTGGCCGTCGCCGCCGCAAGCGCGTCAGCCGCGCAAGCCCAGACCGAACGCGCCGCCGCGAGCGCCGTGCAGAGCGAGAAGCTCTCGCCCGTCGATCAGCAGTTCCTGCAGGACGCCGGCCAGGCGGGCGCGACGGAAATCGCCGCGAGCAAGCTCGCCCTCACCCATGCGAGCGACCGGCAGGTGCGGGAATTCGCACAGCGAATGATCGTCGATCACACCAAGCTCGCGCGCAATCTCGACGTGCTCGCGAAACGCCACGGCATCACCGCGCCGCCCGCAGCCGATTCGGCCGTGATCGGCAGCCTGCAAAATCTTCAGGGCGCGGAGTTCGACAAGGCCTATATTGAAAAGGTAGCCGTGGGCGGGCATCAGAAGGCCGTCGAACTGTTCAGGAAAGAGAGCGAAAGCGGCAATGACACCGCGATGAAGGCCGCCGCGAGCAAGGCGCTGCCGGTCATCAGCCATCACTACGAGATGGCGCAGCAGCTCGCGAAAGCGAAGGCGGCATCATGAGCACCGCGCATGTCGCCGCGCTCGCTGCCGCCTCCCGTTCGACTTCCCGCCCCGCCTATGAGGACTCGACCATGCACATCACGTTTGCAGACGAAGCCCCCGTTTATGACGGCGACGACCTCGCGGTCCACTTCGCCGCGCTCATCGACGGCGAGCCGGTCGTATGCTCGATCAGCGCCGAAGCGCTCGAAGATCACTTCGGCGCGGAGTCGCCACGCGAGGAACATCTGCTCGACGCGTTCACGCGCGGCTCGGCGCGCATCCGCGCGGTGTGCGCCGAAGTGCTCGACGACAACGGCGGCCAGCCCGTCGTGCTGAGGAGCGGCCTGTTCCGCGTCGCGGGCATGGAGCCGGATTAACGGACTCGCCATCCACCCAAAGCCAACAAGGAGGGAACATGTCCCTGATCATTGCGGGCCGATTTCAGACCTTTCGCGCCGCCGAAACGGCAGCCCAGAAGCTATTTTCGCGCGGCTTCATCGAAGAAGACGTGACGCTCTTTTTCGTCAATCCGAGCGGCCAGCATGCGCGCTATCCGGTCGGCGGCGATGTCGGCACGGATGCAGGCGCGAGCGCCGCGCCCAAGGGCGCCGGCAAGGGTGTGACGATCGGCGCGGTCGCCGGCGCCGTGGTGGGCGCGGCGATCTTCGCGGTCTTTCATGCGCCGTTACTCGTCTCGGTGATCGCGGCTGGCGTCGGCGCGTACGTTGGCTCGCTCGTCGGCGCGATGTCGCATACGAAAAAGCCCGGTCATGCCGGGCATGCCGAGGAACCTGCGCGCCATGCAGGGGTGCTGGTCGCCGTGCATGTATCGCCGGAAACGCAGGAACAGGCAGCAAGCGCGCTGCGCGAAGCGGGCGGCATGGATGTCGAGCGCGCGTCGGGCCGCTGGCAGCAAGGCCGCTGGAGCGACTTCGATCCGCTGCAGCCGCCGCATCCGGTCGGCGAGTTCGCGCACACGCGCGCGTGAGTCGTCTCTCTGGATATCTCGATGATGACGCCCGCTTCGTGAACTGCACCCCAAAAGTTGGACACAGATCCAACCTTTGGGGTGTTTTTCATGGCGAAGTACAGCGAGGGATTCAG
>NZ_FCOE02000006.1 GCF_001544915.2 Caballeronia pedi
TCACCGCGCCGCGGCCCAGCGCGGCCAGGCGCGTGGCGAGGGCGCCGGTGCGCGCGGCATCGAAGTCGGCGATCGCGAGCGACGCGACGCCCGCATCGACGAGCGCATGGCCGATCGCCGATCCCGCGCCGCCCGCGCCAATCAGCAGCGCGCGCTTGCCTTTCGGCTCGCAGCCCGCGTCGCGCAACGCCGCGACCATGCCGATGCCGTCCGATGCGCCGCCATGCCACGTACCGTCGGCGTTGCGCTTGAGCATGTTGACCGCGCCGAGAAACGCGCCTTCGTCGGTCAGCGATTTGCAGTGCGCCGTCGCGCTGAACTTGTGCGGCACGGTGATGATCACGCCGTCGCAATTCTGCAAGCGCGCGATGCCTGCGAAGAACGTGTCGAGATCGTCGGGCGCAACGTGCGCCGGAATCACGATCGCGTCGCGGCTCGCCGCGCGCAGCGCCGCCGTGACGCCGGAAGGCGAGCGCACCTGCGCGATCGGGTCGCCGACGATGAAATACACGCGGGTTGCGCCGCTCAAGCCTGCATCGAGCGATGCGGAAAAGGAAGTGTCCTGCGCCATGCTTCGATTGCCTCCGTGAATGTTGATTTGATGAATGCTAATTGAAAATGGAATAGTGTTCAAGAAAATTGAGTTATCGATTGGGAGGCAACTAACCGTCAAATCTTTTGAACTTCACCAAAATCAAGACCGAAAAATGTCCGGCAGCGGAACCCCGCCGCGTCTCACAACGGTTCAGATTCATGCGCGGCCGGGTTCACGCCCGCCGCCGCGAGCGCTTCGTGGAGGGTGTCGAACACATTTTCCGCGCCGAGCACGCGAGTCAATCCGTGCCGATCCATATCGCTGCGCAAAAAGCGGTTGACGCGTCCAAACAGCACCGCAACGCCGCGCCCGCGCAGCGTCTCGATCAATTCGCCTATCGTGCGCGCGGCGGAGTAATCGAGATCGGTGATCGCGCCCGCATCGACGACGACATGGCGCAATCCATCGGCGGCGGTATCGACGAGTTGCTGCACTTCCGCGACGAACAGATGGTCGTTCGCATAAAACAGATCCGCGCCGAAGCGGTAGACGATCAGATCCGGCGCGGTCATCGCGCCTGGCTGCGTCGGCATGAAGCGCCAGGGCTTACCGGGCGCGACGGGCGTGAGCACCATCGTGTGCGGATGATAGCTGTGGCGCACGTGCCGCAGCAGCGACAGCGCGACCGCGAGCAGAATGCCATGCTCCACGCCCATCAGCACGACGGCGCCGGCCGTGACGAGCGCCAGCGTGAACTCGCCCGGGCTTTCCGCGCGGATGTCCTTCAGGCTTTGCACGTTGACGAGGCCGATCGCGATCGTGAACACGATGGCCGCCAGCACGCAATGCGGCAGATAGCGCAGATAGCCGCTCAGAAACAGCAGCACGACCGCGACGACCGCCGCGAAAACGAGTTGTCCGAACTGGCTGCGCGTGCCGGCGCGTTCGGCCATCGCGGTCTGCGTCGGGCTGCCGTTGACGACGAAGGTGCCGCTTATCGCAGCCGCCGCGTTCGCCGCCGCGAGGCCGAGAATGTCGCTGTTGGTGTCCACATCTTCGTGATATTGCTGCGCGAACACGCGCGCTGCCGCCGCGCTCTGCGCGATGATCATCACGAAGCACGACGCCGCCACCGGCATGAGATCGAGACACTGCTGCCAGGTGACATCGGGCAGGCGGATCGCGGGCAGGCCGCCGTCGACCGGACCCAGCACCGCGATGCCGTGCGCGGCGAAATCGAACGCCTTGCTTGCGGCGATGCTGCCGATGACAGCGACGAGCGGCATCGGCAGGCGAGGCGCGAAGCGCTTGCAAGCCAGAATGGCGACGATGACGAGCAACGCGAGCCCGAGCGTCAGTCCATGCGCGCGCGTCACATGCCCGATCACATACACGAACTGCGCGACGCTGCGCGACGACGGATAGGGCACGGCCATGCCGAACAGATCGCCGAGCATCGCGATCGACACCTGCACGCCGACGCCCGCGAGAAAACCCGTCAGCACCGTGCGCGACAGAAAATCGGCCAGAAAGCCGAGCTTGAAAAGACGCGCGAGCAGCAAAAGCGCGGCGGTCTGCAGCGCGACCATGCCCGCGAGCGCGACGTACTCGGGGCTGCCCATCGCGGCCATCGACGAGACCTTGCTCGCGAAGATGGTCGCCGTCGCGGAATCGGCGGCGACGACGAGATGCCGCGACGCCCCGAACAGCGCAAACGCGAGAAGCGGCAGAAACGCGGTGTACAGCCCCGTGACCGCGGGCATGCCGGCGATGCGCGCGTAGCCGAGCACTTGCGGAATGTCCATCGACGCGAGCGAGATGCCGGCGAGCGCATCGCGCAAGGCCGCGCGCCGGTTGATCGGCAGGATGCCTTTGAGAAATCGTGTGCTCGCCGTCGGGCTTCGAGTCGAATCGTGCATGCGTGGCGCCGTGTCCCTGGACAAGCGAATCGTGCCCTATCTACCGATAGAACGCCACGGTTTGCCGCAATCCGTCGATGAGCGGCGTCCTCGGCAGATCGGGCAGCAAGCGGGCGAGCGCGGGATCTTCGGGGAAGGATGTCGCGATGGGCAGGGGCGCGCCCGCCGCGTCGATGCGCGCGTGCGGCGCGATCGTCTTCAGCGTGTCGATGACGCTGTGCATCGGCGTGATATCGCCCGCGAGCGTGAACGCGTGCGCGCCGTCGAAGTTGCGTGCGAGCGCGAATTCGTAGGCCGCGGCGACGTCATCGGCGTAGACGAGGCCGGTCGCGCCGGTGAACGGAATCGTGTACGGCTCGCCGAGCGCGGCCGCGCGGCATGCAAGGCTCGGCCCTGCGCTCGAACCGGTTTCGCGGCCCGCGCCGTACACGACGAGTGGCCGAAAGCCAATGCTCGCGATCCCGTGATCGTGCCAGTACGCGCGCGCCGAGCCTTCGCACGCCAGCTTGAACGCGCCGTAGTGCGTCACGGGATGAGGCGTCGCGCCATCGTCGGGGCCGAAGATGCCGGCGCTGCTCGCATACAGCACCGAGTGCAAACCGCACGCAATGGCCGCATCGAACACGTTCAGCGTGCCCATCAGGTTGATGCGTGCGCCACGCACCGGATCGGCGGCGCAGGCCGGCGTGAGAATGCCGGCGAGATGGATGACGGCGTCGCAGCCGTCGAGCGCGCTCGCGACATCGCGCGCTTCGCCAATATCGCCGATGCGCCATTGCACGTTATCGGCATGCTCGGGCGCGAGCGCGCGCACGAGCCGCCCATCCTCGCGCACATCGAACGCGCGCACTTGCATGCCGCGCGCGAGCAGACGTCGCATCACCCACGCCGCCAGAAATCCGCTTCCGCCTGTCACCAGCACTTGCATGTCCTTACCTCTGTTCGTCTCGAAAATAGTTGATCCACGCTGCGTTTCTGGAATACTATTCCAATATCAAAGCAAGTTCTACAGCAAACACTGATTTCGAATCGTCGGAGGAACGGCGGAGCGAAACGCAACGAAGCGGCACGGAGCGGACGAATGGTGGAGACACTGGACAATCTCGGGCAGAACGAAATTTTCGATGTCGTGGTGGTCGGCGCGGGCGGCGCGGGCATGTCGGCGGCGCTGGTCGCGGCGATCGACGGCGCGCGCGTGCTGCTGGTCGAAGCCACCGAGTATGTCGGCGGCACGACGGCGTTTTCGGCGGGCACGACGTGGATTCCCGGATCGATGCACGCGGCGAGCGTCAATCGCGACGATACCGCCGCGAACGCCGAAGGCTTTCTGAATCGCGCGGTCGGCGAACGCAGCAGCGCCGCGATGCGCCGCGCGTTCCTCGAGGCGGGTCCGCGGGCGGTCGCGCATATCGAAGCGAATTCCGATGTGAAATATCGCGCGCGGCCGTTTCATCCGGATTATTTGTCGGAAGTCGAAGGCTCGACGTTGCGTGGCCGCGCGCTGGAGCCGCTGCCGTTCGACGGCCGCAAGCTCGGCCGCGCGTTCTCGCTGATCCGTCCGCCGCTTCCCGAATTCACCGTGCTCGGCGGCATGATGGTGGACCGCGACGACGTCGGGCATCTGCTCAACATGACGAAGTCCTTCGCGTCGTTCACTCACGCGATGAAGCTGCTCGCGCGTCACGCGCGCGACCGCATGAATTCGCCGCGCGGCACGCGGCTCGTGATGGGCAACGCGCTGATCGGGCGGCTGCTGTACTCGCTGCTGCAGCGCGGCGTCACTATTCTGACGGGCACGAAGGTCGAAGCGCTGCATCGTGGCGCGCACGGCATCGAAGCCGTGACGCTCAGCCACGTCAACGCGCGACGGCGCATTGGCGTGAAAGGCGGCGTGATTCTCGCGAGCGGCGGCTTCAATCGGCATCCGAAACGCCGCGACGCGATGTTGCCCGGCGCCGATCCTGCCTGGTGCCCCGGCGCGCCCGGCCACACCGGCAGCGCGCAGGATCTCGCGCTGGGTGTGGGCGCGCGCTTCGGCGAGGGCGCGCTGTCGAACGCATTCTGGGCGCCGGTCTCGGTACGCAAGCGCGCCGATGGCACGACCGCCGTATTTCCGCACTTCATCATGGATCGCGGCAAGCCGGGCATGATCACCGTCGATAAGACGGGCAGGCGCTTTCTGAACGAGAACACGTCGTATCACCTGTTCGGCATCGCGATGCAGCAGGCGAACAAGTCGGCGCCATCGGTACCCGCGTATCTCGTCACGGATTCCGAAGGACTGCGCAAGTACGGCCTCGGCATGGTGCGTCCGGGCGGCCGTGGCCTCGCGCCTTTCCTCGCCGATGGCTATCTCGTCGAAGGCAGCACGCTCGACGAACTGGCGGCCAGGCTCGGCATCGACAAGGCCGGTCTCGCCGATAGCGTCGCGCGCATCAATCGTTATGCGCAAACCGGCGTCGATGCGGATTTTCAGCGCGGCACGACGGATTATCAAAACGCCAACGGGGACGCCAACTGGACCGGACCGAACAAGTGCCTCGGCCCGATCGGCCAGGCGCCGTTCTATGCGGTGCGGCTCTATCCGGGCGATATCGGCGCGGCGACCGGCCTCGTCGCCGACACCGATGCACGCGTGCTCGATCGCGACGATCAGCCGATCGCCGGTCTGTACGCGTGCGGCAACGACATGCAATCGGTGATGGGCGGCGTCTATCCGGGACCGGGCATCACACTGGGTCCGGGGCTCGCGTTCGGTTATCTGGCGGCCCGGCATGCGGTGGCGCGCGGCAAGACAGCTCACGAAGCGTTCGCGCTGCCCGTCGAACTTCACACGCCCGAGCACGCCAGATGAAGCACGAACCGATTCTCGAATGCGATGTCCTCGTGCTGGGTTCCGGCGCGGGCGGGCTGTCGACGGCCGTGACGGCGGCGACGCAGGGCTTGTCCGTGCTCGTCTGCGAGAAGGAGGACGTGTTCGGCGGCACGACCGCGTGGTCGGGCGGCTGGATGTGGATTCCACGCAATCCGCTCGCGACGCGCGCGGGCATCGTCGAAGATGAAAGCGTGCCGCGCACGTATCTGAAGAGCGAGCTCGGCGCGCACTTCGACGCCGCGAAGGCCGATGCGCTCATCGAGCAGGGTCCGCGCATGATCGAATTCTTCGAGCGCAATACGTCGATGCGCTTCATCGACGGCAACCGCATTCCCGATTTCCACACGACGCAAGGCGCGGCGACGGGCGGCCGCTCCGTCTGCGCGATGCCGTTCGACGGGCGCGCGCTCGGTCCGCTCATCGGCAAATTGCGGCCGCCGCTGGCCGAAGTGACCGTCAAGGGCATGGCGATCGCGTCGGGACAGGATCTCGCACATTTCCTGAACGCGACGCGCAGCGCGAAGTCGGCGTGGCACGTGACGAAGCGCTTCGCCGCGTTCGCGTGGCATCTGCTGCGTTATCGACGCTCGATGCATCTCGTGAACGGCAACGCGCTCGTCGCACGTTTGCTCAAGTCGGCGGCGGATCGTGGCGTCGATCTGCGCACACGCGCGCGCGCCGTGTCGATCACGCGCGAGGCGGATCGCGTGACGGGCGCGCGCGTCGAGATCGAAGGCGTGATGCATGCGGTGCGCGCGCGGCGCGGCGTGGTGCTCGCTTGCGGCGGCTATCCGCACGACGCGGCGCGTCAGGCTGAAACCTTTCCCTACACGCCGCACTGGTCGGCCGCGCCGAAAAGCAATACCGGCGACGGCATTCGCCTCGGCGAAGCGGCCGGCGCGCATTTCGATGCCGCGCTCGAAGCGCCCGCCGCGTGGGCGCCGGTATCGCTCGTGCCGAAGGGCGACGGCGCGCCGGTTGCGTTTCCGCATCTGATCGAGCGCGCGAAGCCGGGCGTGATCGCCGTGACGCGCGCGGGCCGGCGCTTCACCAACGAGGCGTCGTCGTATTACGACTTCATCTCCGCGCTGATCGGCACGACGCCGGCGGGCGAGGAAGCGTGCGCGTGGCTCGTTTGCGATCATCGCTTTCAGCGGCGCTATGGCCTCGGCTTCGCGAAGCCGTTTCCGTTTCCGCTCGGGCCTTATGAACGCTCGGGCTATCTGAAATCCGCGCCGACGCTCGAAGCGCTGGCGCAGCAATGCGGCATCGATGCGCGCGGCCTCGCCGACACCGTCGCCGCGTACAACACCTATGCGAAAGACGGCTTCGATCCGCAATTCCACAAAGGCTCGACGCCCTACAACCGCGTGCAGGGCGATGCATCGCACGGGCCGAATCCGTGTCTCGCGCCGATCGCCGATGGTCCGTTTCACGCGGTGAAGGTCGTGCCGGGCAGCCTCGGCACGTTCGCCGGTTTGTCGACGGATGCGCGCGCCCGCGTGCTCGACGCATCGCGCGCGGCGATTCCCGGCCTCTACGCAATCGGCAACGACGCCGCGAGCATGATGGGCGGACATTACCCCGCCGGCGGCATCACGCTCGGCCCCGCGATGACCTTCGGCTATCTCGCGGGCCTCGAACTGGCCGAACCGGCGCGCGAAAGCAGCATCACGAATCTCTCCAACTTCAAACAGGCAAGGACTTTGCAATGACTCTGTACGACACAGTCACGTTGACGGTGAAGATCGGCGCGAACGCGCAGGTTTTCGAGAACATCAAGGCGAGCGGCGACGCGCCCGGCTCGAAGCTGCTCGGCTGCTGGTATTCGGATATCGGCGCGCTCGGCCGCGTGATGGTGCTGCGCGGCTTCGAATCGGAAGCGGCGCTGATCGGCGAGCGGCGGCGTTTGCTGCTCGAAGGCAATCCGTTCGGCTGCGGCGAATTCATCACCGATGTCGAAGTGAACAGCTACGCGCTCTTCCCGTTCCTGCCGCCGATCGAGCCGGCCGTGCACGGCGGCGTCTACGAGATGCGCGTCTACGGCACCAAGCTCGCGAGCCTGCAACATACGATCGACGCATGGCAGAACGCCGTGCCCGAGCGCACGAAGCGCTCGCCGCTGATCGGCGCGATGTACGCGCTCGACGGCACCGTGCCGCGCTTTCTCAATATCTGGCCGTACCAGAGCGTCGACGAGCGCTCGCGCATTCGCGCCGAAGCCGTGAAGGACGGCATCTGGCCGCCGAAGGGCGGACCGGCGCATCTCACGACGATGGAATCGACCATCTACATGCCCGCGCCGTTCTCGCCGCTGCGCTAACCGGAGACGAATCGATGTCACGACGCAAGCTGTCCCTGTCCGCGCTGACGGTCCTCGAACTGACGCCGCCGCAGATGGTCGAGTGCGCGGCGCAGGCGGGCTACGATTTCGTCGGCCTGAGGCTTCTGCCCGCGACCGACACGGAAGTGCGCCACGAGATCGTCGGCGCGACGTCCCTGAAGCGCGAGACGCTCGCGGTGCTGAAGGACACCGGCATCGGCGTGCTCGATGCCGAAATCCTGCGCCTGAAGCCCGATACGAACGTGGCCGATTACCAGCCGATGCTCGAAACCGCCGCCGAACTGGGCGCGCGCTACGTGCTCGTCGCGGGCAACGATCCCGATGAGGCGCGCACAGCGGACCGGCTCGCGGCGCTCTGCGATCTCGCCAAGCCGTATGGCCTGTCGCCGTCGCTCGAACCGATGCCGTGGACCGATGCGAAGGACATCGTGCAGGGCGCGCGCATCGTGAAGGCGGCGGGGCGGGCGAACACGGGTTTGATCGTCGATCCGATTCATTTCGACCGCGCGGGTTCGTCGACGGATACGCTGCGCGCGTTGCCGCGCGAATGGTTCGGCTACGTGCAGTTCTGCGACGCGCCCGCCGCGCGTCCCGCCGATCTCGACACGCTGCTCTATCAGGCGCGCGCCGAACGGATGATTCCGGGCGAGGGCGGACTCGATCTCGCGGGCATCCTGCGCGCGTTGCCGGACGATCTGCCGTTGTCGATCGAAGTGCCGATGAACGAATGGGCCAAATCGACGAACGCGCTGACCCGCGCGAAGCGTCTGCGCGAAGCGACGCTCGCGGTGGTTCAGGAAACTTACGCCGAACATTGACTCAGGCAGTTGAATTCCGAGGTGGAATCGTGTTCTCATTCCGAATCGGAACTTCCAGAGAATGAAAGATGGCAGGAAATCTTGAGCGCGCGTTGTCGATCATCGAGTTGCTGGCGAAAAACGGCGGGCGCATGCAGCTCGCCGCCATCGCCGACACGCTCAACATTCCGCGCAGCGGCACGCACCGCCTGCTCGCGATGCTGATCGACGAAGGCTATGTGCGGCAGGACGAGGATCATGGCGAGTACATGCTCGCGCTGAAACTCGTGTCGCTCGCGCTCATTTATCTGTCGACGGGCGGCGTGCTCGACGTGTCGCAGCCGGTGCTCGACCGGCTCGCGGCGCAGTCGGGCGAACTGGCGCGGCTGGGTGTGGTCGAGGACGATCACATTACGTTCGTCGGCAAGGCGCAGGGCGCGAAATCGGGGCTGCGCTACGACCCGGACATGGGCAGTCAGCCGCCTTTGCATTGCACGGCGAGCGGGCAGGCCTGGCTGTCGTCGCTGACGGACGAGGAAGCGCTCGAACTCGTGTCGAAGCAGGGCGGTCTCGGCAAGCCCGGCGCGGGCGGGCCGAAGGCGCCGAAGACGATCCAGCAGTTTCTCGCGGATCTGCAGGCGGCGCGCAAGCGTGGCTATGGAATCGCGAGCGAGACTTATGAGGCCGGCATGACGTCGATGGCCGCGCCGATCCATCATCCGGTGACGGGTATCGTCGTGGGCGTGGTCAGTCTCGCCGGACCGACGAGCCGTTTGCCCGAGGCGCGGCTGGAGGCGCTTGCGCCGGCGCTGCTCGAAGCGGCGTCGGATATGGGCGCGGCGACGCTGAGTTCGCCTTATTTCAAGCGCTCGGTGGTGAAAGTCGACGAGGCGGCGGCGCCGTCGGTCAAGAAAGCGAAGAACGTGAACACCGTTTGAGGGCGCGCGCGGGATTAGCCCGAATGGACGAGGCGACGCGGTGGAAACGCCTGCGTTATCATCGTTTTCATCATGAAACGAGAAATTGAAATGCCTACACCGCTCGATCCCATCGTGTCCGAGTTCGCCACCGTCGAAGAAGCGGAAGCTTATGACAAGTGGTTTCGCGAGAAAGTACGCCGTTCGATGGCGGATACGCGGCCGCGCGTTCCGCATGACGAGGTGATGGCCGAGGCGGAAGCGATCATCACGGGTGCCGAGAAACGTCACAAGTCGAGGGCCGCTTGACGCTGCAAGTTGTCTGGACTCAAACCGCGCGCCTCGACCTTCTGGAGATCATTCGATACATCGCTGAACGCAGTCCCGGTGCCGCGCGCACGATCAAGAACGCGATTCAGGCAGCGCCGCAATCCGCCGCAATCGCCCCGTATCTTTACCGCCACGGTCGTATTCCCGGAACGCGCGAAATCGTCGTTCATCCCAATTATGTTGTCATCTACGCGGTCGAGACGGACCGCATCGAAGTGCTCAACGTGCTGCACGCGCGACAGTGCTATCCGTTCGTGTGATCGAAGGGGCGGATTGCAGTCAGGCTGGAGGCTGCTACGCTTGATGTTTCACTTTCACAGATCAAGCCCTCACGAGGCCGATCATGAACGCAGCGTCCGTCAGCGCACCTCTGCGCGAAGTCGATGACTTACCGTCGCCGCGCGGTCTGCCGCTGCTCGGCAATCTGCATCAGTTGCCGCCCGCCACCCACCATCTGACGCTCGAACGCTGGGCCGCCGAACTCGGCACGCCCTACGTATTCCGCTTCGCGACGACACCCGTCACAGTCTGGAACGACATCGAGTTGTCGCACGCGGTATTGCGTGAGCGGCCGCATCGCTATCGCCGCTATGCGCCGATCGAAAACATCCTGAAGGAATTCGGCTGCAATGGGCTCTTTTCGATCGAAGGCGCCGCATGGGAGCCGCAGCGCCGTCTCGTGATGCAGGCGCTCTCGATCCCGCACATCAAGGCGTTCTATCCGACACTCGCCGCGATCACCGAACGCCTGCGCAGCCGTTGGGAACGCGCGGCGCGCAACGGGCGCGTCGTCGACATGACGGATGATCTGAAGCGCTTTACGGTCGATGTGACGAGCGCGCTCGCCTTCGGCGAAGATCCCAATACGCTGGAAAACGAGCGCGTGCTGATCCAGGAACAACTGGCCATGCTCCTGCCGATGCTGATGACGCGCGTGAACGCGCCGTTCGCATACTGGCACTACGTGAAGTTTCCGCGCGATCGGAAGTTTGACGAAGCGATGGCCGATGTGCATCGCCACATCCGCGAGTTGATGTCACGCGCGCGGGCACGGATGCGCGAAGAAGCCGCGCTCGACGCCAGCGAAGCGCCGCCGCGCAACCTGCTCGAAGCGATGCTCGCCTTGCGCGACGCCCCCGGCTCCGGCATCACCGACGACGAAGTCGCCGCCAACGTACTGACGATGCTCGTCGCGGGCGAGGAGACGACGGCGACGAGCATCGCATGGGCGCTGCTCTTTCTCGGCACGGACGACGCCTTGCAGACGCGCCTCGCCGCCGATTCGCGCCGCGCGCTCGGCACTTCGGCCGTGTGCCCGAGCTACGCCGCAATGCGTGAACTGGACTTGTGCGAAGCGGTCTGCACCGAAGCGAGCCGCCTGCATCCGGTCGCGCCGTATCTGTCGTTCGAACCGCTCGAGGAAGTGCGGCTTCAGGGCGTGCGTTTGCCCGCCGGCACGAAGATGTTCATGCTGAACCGTCCCGCGATGATGGACCCGAACAATTACGCCGATCCCGAACGCTACGATCCGGATCGATGGCTGCACGAGCATCGGCAAGCGCAGGCGACCCAGCGCGGGGCGCACGAGCCGCGCGCCTATCTGCAATTCGGCGCGGGTCCGCGCGTGTGTCCGGGGCGGCATCTGGCGGCGGTCGAAATGCGGCTCGTCGTGTCGATGCTCACGGCGAACTTCACCGCGCAACTCGCGACGAATCCCGCCGATATCCACGAAATCTGCACCTTCACCGCCGTGCCGAGCGAAATGCCGATGCGCCTCGCCTTGCGATAGCCGCGCTCAGGCCGCGCTCAGGCTGCCGGCACGTCGCCGCCGGTTGCCATCCACAGCACTTCGGCGTCTTCAACGCTCGTCGAGATGGCCGCGTGGCCGGTGCGGCTGTCGAAGTAGATGCTGTCGCCGGCGTTCAGATGCGTCGGCGCGTAGAGTTCCGAATAGAGGCACACGCTGCCGCTGATCACGTAGAGAAATTCCTCGCCTTCGTGGCGGCCCCAGTCATCGAATGCGTCGAGCGTGTGCGCGGAGATGCGGATGCGAAAGGGCAGCATCGCCTTGTGCGCGAGTTCGGTGGCGAGCAGCTCCATCTGATAACCGCGATAGGCGTGACGCTGACCCTCATCGCGGCGCGTGAGCGCGCGCCGTCCGCTCGCGCTGGGCGCGGGCGCGGTGCCGAACAGTTCGGCCAGGTCGATCTGCAAGCCGCGAACGATTTTCTGCAGCACGTCGAAAGTCGGCGACATCAGTCCGTTCTCGATTTTCGACAACGCCGAACGCGACACGCCGCACATGCGGCTCGCGGTTTCGAGCGTCAGATCGTGCGCGAGCCGCGCGCGTTTCACCCGGCGGCCGAGATCGGCGGCGGACTGATCGGGCGGCTGTTTCGTGGCGAGACTGGACATAGGAAAGTGTTGTGGGAAGCTTTTTTGTTTCCGATCATAACATCGCGCGTGCGGACTGCCGGCATCGCAAACGGACTCGAAACATGCCGAATCTACCGCCACAGAAGGGCGTGCGCATTGGTGACAACCCCGATATCGTCCGCTGTTGTCGGAGGCGACGGCTGCGCGTATAGTCTCCTGACTTACGAAAGTTTCTTATAAGAAACTTCGATCCGTAGAACGAACCCGCTTCGAAGGACATCACCGTGAACGCACAATCGATTCTTACCGACCTCGGCATCGCGAGCCTCGTGTCCGACGGCGATATGACCGTCACATCTCCGATCACCGGCGAAGTCATCGGCCGCGTGAAGCAAAACACCACCGCCGATGTCGACGCCGCGCTCGGCGCCGCGCGCACCGCGTTCGCCGCGTGGCGCAACGTGCCCGCGCCGCGCCGCGGCGAACTCGTGCGTCTGCTCGGCAACCGGCTGCGTGAGAAGAAGGAGGCGCTCGGCCGCCTGGTGTCGCTCGAAGCGGGCAAGATTCTTCAGGAAGGCCTCGGCGAAGTGCAGGAAATGATCGATATCTGCGATTTCGCCGTCGGCCTCTCGCGTCAGTTGTACGGTCTGACGATCGCGTCCGAACGCCCGGGCCATCGCATGGCGGAAACGTGGCATCCGTTCGGCGTGTGCACGATCATCTCGGCGTTCAATTTCCCGGTCGCGGTGTGGTCGTGGAACGCGGCGCTCGCGCTCGTCTGCGGCAACGCGGTCGTGTGGAAGCCGTCCGAGAAAACGCCGCTCACCGCGCTCGCGGTCGATCGCATTCTGCGCGACGTCATCGATGAATTCGGTTCCGCGCCGGCGGGCCTCGCGTCGGTGATCATCGGCGGGCGTGAGGTCGGCGCGGCGCTCGTCGCGGACCGGCGCTCCGATATCGTCAGCGCGACGGGCAGCACGGAAATGGGCCGCAAGGTCGGCGTCGCGGTCGCGCAGCGTTTCGGCCGCTCGATTCTCGAACTCGGCGGCAACAACGCGGGCATCGTCTCGCAGACGGCCAATCGTGATCTCGCGCTGCGCGGCATTCTGTTCTCGGCGGTCGGCACGGCGGGGCAGCGCTGCACGTCGCTGCGGCGTCTGTTCGTGCACGAAAGCATCTACGACGAAACCGTCGCGCGCCTGAAAGATCTTTACGCGAAAGTGCCCGTCGGCAATCCGCTGGAGCAGGGCGTGCTGATGGGCCCGCTCATCGACGTGCAGGCGTTTGCGCGCATGCAGGACGCGCTTGAGCAGGCGAAGGGCGAGGGTGGCAAGGTGTCCGGCGGCGAGCGCGTCGCCGTGAAGGGCCATGAAAACGGCTACTACGTGCGCCCGGCGCTGGTCGAAATGCCGTCGCAAACGGATGTGGTGCTGAAGGAGACCTTCGCGCCGATTCTCTACGTGATGCGCTACGCCGATTTCGATGAAGCCATCGCCGCGAACAACGCCAGCGCGCACGGCCTGTCGTCGTGCGCGTTCACCACCGACCTGCGCGAAGCGGAGCGCTTCCTGTCGGCGTCGGGCAGCGATTGCGGCATCGCGAACGTGAACATCGGGCCGAGCGGGGCGGAAATCGGTGGCGCGTTCGGCGGCGAGAAGGAAACGGGCGGCGGCCGCGAATCGGGCTCCGATGCGTGGAAGGCCTATATGCGTCGCGCGACCAATACGATCAACTATTCGTCGGAATTGCCGCTGGCGCAGGGCATCGACTTCAATCTGAACTGAGGGTGACGTGACTTCCAGCGTTGTCATCGTCGGTGGCGGGGTGATCGGCAGTTCGGTCGCGTATTTTCTGCGCGCGTCGGACCCAACGGTGCAGGTGACGGTGATCGAGCGCGATCCGACTTACGCGCGTTCGTCGTCGGCGCTGTCGGCGGCGTCGATCCGGCAGCAGTTCTCGACGCCGCTTTCCGTGCGCATGTCGCTGTTCGGCATCGACTTTCTGCGTTCGATCGGCGAGCGGCTCGAAGTCAATGGCGAGCGACCGTCGATCGATCTGCACGAAGGCGGCTATCTGTTCCTCGCGACGCCAGCCGGCGCGGACACGCTGCGTGAAAACCACGCGCTGCAACGCGAACTCGGCGCGGACATCAGCCTGCTCGATCCCGCTCAACTGCGCGCGCGCTTTCCGTGGCTCAACACGGAAGACCTCGCGGCGGGCGCGTTCGGCGAAAGCGGCGAAGGCTGGTTCGATGGCTACGGTCTCGTGCAGGCGTTGCGGCGCAAGGCGCAGTCGCTCGGCGCGCGCTATGTGCCGACGGAAGTGGTCGGCATCGAGCGCGAAGCGCATCGTGCGACGGCCGTGCGCGCGGCCAACGGCGAAACCTATGCGTGCGATGTCGTCGTGAACGCGGCGGGCGCGTGGTCGCGCGGCGTCGCGGCGATGCTCGGCATCGACATTCCGGTTTATGCGCGGCGGCGCAGCATCTTCAACGTGTCGTCGCCGGCGAAGCTCGAACGCGCGCCGTTGCTGATCGATCCGAGCGGCGTCTATTTCCGGCCCGAGGGGCGCACGTATCTATGCGGCACGTCGCCCTCGGCGGATCACGATCCCGACGACCTGCCGCTCGACGAAGTCGACCACGCGCTCTTCGACGACGTGATCTGGCCGACGCTCGCGCATCGCGTGCCGGCGTTCGAAGCGCTGCGTGTCGAGCGCTGCTGGTCTGGTTATTACGAGTACAACGTGCTCGACCAGAACGCGATCATCGGCTGTCATCCCGACATCGATAATTGCATTTTCGCGAATGGATTCAGCGGACACGGCCTGCAACAAGGTCCGGCGACGGGGCGCGGCGTGAGCGAACTGATTTTGCGTGGACGTTACGAAACGCTGGATTTATCGCTGCTCGACTGGACGCGTGTATTGGAAGGGCGGCCTATCGTCGAAAAGAATGTCGTATAACTGTTAGAAGACTCGGGAAAGCAAGTCTCCATAATCGATCATTTAAGTCGGCCCGGTTTCGTACCGGGCATTTTTTTGGCTACGATACAGATAAGCGGTTTGACACCGGTCTGGTTTGCGTTTCGAACGGGCATTCTTATCATCATCGCCATGCGATGGGGCTGCGTCCATCAATGAAATCCACTAGGGCCAGCCGCCTTGAACAGGCGCATTCTGGAACCATCAGACGCTTTTCGCGCTTCAACCGATAGGAGACGAACATGGAAGCCAGTACGAGCGCGCACTTTTACGCCTGGATCGACGACGGCGAAATCCCGCCGGACACGAGCGTGCATGTATCGCACCGTTCCAGCCAGGTATCCGCCGCGCCGGAATATGTCGCCGAGATTTGCGGGCGTTTTGGAAAAACCGAGGAGGAAAAAAACTCCTGTGTAATTCGCGGATATAACTGACGCACTAACGCAGTGTTGCGCGCGTGACACGGTTTGTCACGGCACGCTTAAAACGCATGCAAATAGGCGCATTACGCGATTCATGACGAGATTTCATGAAACGCGTAATGCCGGTGATTTTGACCGGCTTTGTAAATGTTGTGTGCGTTATCAAACGCAAATGCGTTGTTAATCGGCATTTCGCAAAACAAGCCCGCCCCGCGCGGGTTTTTTCATGTATGACGCACGTTTCGCCATCCTTGCTTCTCTCGGCAGCCCACGCGCGCCGATGGCACAATCGCTCGCTGACGCAGGCAAATCAGGAGCCAAGGTGGCGAATCTGGATCTGGACAATCCGTTTCTCGAAGCGCTCGGCGCGAGCTTCACGGAATGGCGCGCGGGCTATGCCGAATTCCTGACGCCGATCCACGCGGGGCATCTGAACCGTCAGCGCATCCTGCAAGGTGGCGCGATCGCCACGCTGCTCGACGCGGCTTGCGGCTACGCGGGTCTTTTCACGACGGGCGCTACGCCCGTGCATGGTTTCACGCTCTCGCTCACCGTGAACTATCTCGATCGCGGCATCGGCGACAAGGTCGTCGCGAAAGGTTTTCTGGAGCGGCAGGGGCGCTCCGTGTACTTCGCGCGTGGCGAGGCGTGGG
Organism: Caballeronia pedi; assembly: GCF_001544915.2. GTDB lineage: Bacteria > Pseudomonadota > Gammaproteobacteria > Burkholderiales > Burkholderiaceae > Caballeronia > Caballeronia pedi. Next base: position 16,151 of record NZ_FCOE02000006.1, read on the forward strand.
TCGACGATCGCGTGATGATCGCGAGCGCGCAGGGCACGTTCAAGTACGCGCGCTGAGCGATGGCCACGCGAAATCTCCTCAGACGCCTCGATCTCACGACGCTGCAGCTCTTTCTCGCCGTGTTCGAGGAAGGCACGCTGACGCGCGCAGCGGAACGCGAAGCGATCGCGGTATCGGCGGCGAGCAAGCGGCTGCTGGAACTGGAGCAGGCCGTGGGCGCCGTGCTGTTCGAGCGCAAGGCGCGCGGCATGGCGTTGACGCCGGCGGGCGAAACGCTGCTGCATCACGCGCGGCGCGTGTTGCGCGATGTCGAGAACATCGGCATCGAGCTGGCGGAGCATGCGAGCGGCGTGCGCGGCTATGTGCGGATGATGGCGAACCTGTCGGCGATCGTCGAATTCCTGCCGGAAGACCTGCGCGCGTTTCTTTCCGTGCACGATCTGATCAAGATCGATCTGGAGGAGCGGCCGAGCGGTGGCATCGTGGAGGGCGTGGCGGACAGTCTCGTCGATCTCGGCATCTGCTCGGGCGACGCCGATACGCGCGGTCTCGAAACGGCGCACTACCGGCACGACCGGCTTTGCATCGTGACACCGGGCGATCATCCGCTCGCGCATCGCGAGAGTGTAGCGTTCGCGGAGACGCTCGAATTCGATCACATCGGCCTGCATTCGGCGAGCTCGATCAACATGCGCACGCATCTCGCGGCCCGGCAGGCGGGGCGCGCGTTGCGGCTGCGTATCCATGTGCCGGGATTCGATGCCGTCTGCCGGATGGTGCAGGCGGGGATGGGGGTCGGCGTGCTGCCGCTGCAGGTGTTCGAGGCGATGGGGCGTCAGTTGGGGCTTGCCGCCGTGCCGCTCGATGAGGAATGGGCCGCGCGCAGTCTCGTGATCGTGGTGCGCGATTCGGATGCGCTTTCGCCTGTGAGCCGACTGTTGTTCGATCATTTGCGGACTATCGAAGCACGCACCTAGCTCTCAGCTGTTCGACGAGCGTTCGCGTTTCACGAACGATCCTTGCCGAAATGCGGTTGGACGCACCCCAGCGTTCGCCAATAAGCTTGTTTCCACGATACTTAGACGGAGACAAGCAACATGAGCGGACCCCTTCAAGGCATTCGCGTCATCGAAATCGGCACCCTCATCGCCGCGCCTTTCGCCGCGCGCATGCTGGCCGAGTTCGGCGCGGAAGTCATCAAGATCGAAACGCCCAACGGCGGCGACCCGTTGCGCAAATGGCGCAAGCTCCACGAGGGCACCTCGCTCTGGTGGTATCTGCAATCGCGCAACAAGAAGTCGGTCTGCGTGAACCTCAAGTCTCGGCAAGGCGCGGACGTCATCAAGCGTCTCGCCGCGGACGCCGACATCGTCATCGAAAACATGCGCCCCGGCGCGCTCGAAAAGCTCGGGCTCGGCTGGGACGTGCTGCACGTGATCAATCCGAAGCTCACGATGGTCCGCATCTCCGGTTACGGTCAGACCGGCCCGTACCGCGATCGTCCGGGCTTCGGCGCGATCGGCGAGGCGATGGGCGGCATCCGCTACACGACCGGCGACGCCGAAGGACTGCCCGCGCGCGTCGGCGTGAGTCTCGGCGATTCGCTGGCGTCGCTGCATGGCGTGATCGGTGCGCTGATGTCGGTGCTGCGCGTGAAGACCGGACAGGGCGATGGCCAGGTGGTCGACGTGTCGCTCGTCGAAAGCGTCTTCAACCTGATGGAAAGCCTCGTGCCCGAATACGACCTGCTCGGTCACGTGCGCGAGCGCAGCGGCGGGGCGCTGCCGGGCATCGCGCCATCGAACACGTATCGCACGGAAGACGGCGGGTTCGTGGTGATTGCGGGCAATAGCGACCCGATCTACAAGCGCCTGATGAACCTGATCGGCCGCGCCGACCTCGCCGACGATCCCGCGCTCGCCCACAACGACGGCCGCGTGAAGCAGAGCGCGATGCTCGACGAAGCGATCACCGCATGGACCTCGCATCACGCGATGGACGACGTGCTCGCGATCCTCGAGCGCGAGGAAGTGCCGTCGGGGCGCATCTACTCGGTCGCGGACATCGTCGACGATGCGCATTATCAAGCGCGCGACATGCTGCTGCAGGCGGATTTGCCGGGCGGCGCGACGGTGAAGATGCCGGGCATCGTGCCGAAGCTCTCCGACACGCCCGGCGAAGTGCGCTGGCAAGGTCCGGCGCTCGGCGAGCACACGCAAGCGGTGCTCGAATCCCTCGGCTTTAACGCCGATGAAGTGCAACGGCTGCGTGCCGAAGGAGCCGTGCAATGAGTGACGCATACAGCGAAGCGCTGATCGTTCAGGAAGTCGCGCCGCGCGACGGCTTGCAGATCGAAAAGCAATGGGTCGAGACGGAAGACAAGATCGCGCTGATCGACGGCCTCTCGGCGTGCGGCTTCACGCGCATCGAGGCGGGCTCGTTCGTATCGCCCAAGGCGATTCCCGCGCTGCGCGACGGCGATGCGGTGTTCAACGGCATCCGGCGCGGCCAGGGCGTGATCTATGTCGCGCTCGTGCCGAACGTGAAGGGCGCCGAACGCGCGCTCGCCGCCAGCGCCGACGAACTGAACCTCGTGATGTCCGCTAGCCAGACGCACAACCGCGCCAACATGCGGATGAGCTGTGAGTCGTCGCTGGCCGGTTTCGGCGATATCGTGCGGCTCGTTCAGGGCGCGCCGTATCCGGTTTCGCTGAACGCAACCGTCGCCACGGCGTTCGGCTGTCCGTTCGAAGGGCGCATCGACGAGGATCGTGTGGTGTCGATCGCGCGGACCTATCGCGAGATGGGCATCGCCGGCATCACGCTCGCCGATACGACCGGCATGGCGAATCCGCGTCAGGTCGCGAGACTCGTCGCGCGCGTGCTCGAATACGTGCCATCCACTGACCTGACGCTGCATTTCCACAATACGCGCGGCCTCGGTCTCGCCAACGTGCTCGCCGCCTACGACGCAGGCGCTCGCCGCTTCGACGCCGCGCTCGGCGGTCTCGGCGGCTGTCCGTTCGCGCCGGGCGCATCGGGAAATATCTGTACCGAAGACCTCGTGAACCTGTGCGATGAGATGGGCATTCCGACGGGCGTCGATCTGCAGAAGCTGATCGCGCTGTCGCGCACGTTGCCCGCGCTCGTCGGACATGAGGTGTCGGGACAAGTCGCGAAGGCGGGACGCAATTGCGATCTGCATCCGGCGCCCGAGTACGCGCGCGCCATCTGAATCACAGACCAGAACAATTATCGGAGACAACCATGAGCGATCTAAGCGTAGGCACGGCAGACAAGCCGCAGACTTTCCAGAACACCGCGGACATCATTCGCAAGGTGGCGTGGCGGCTGATGCCGCTCATCATGCTGTGCTATCTCTTTGCGTTCTTCGACCGCATCAACATCAGCTTCGCGAAGTTTCAGCTACAAAGCTCGCTCGGCTTTTCCGACACGGCCTACGGCCTCGGCGCGAGCCTTTTCGTGATCGGTTATGTGATCTTCGAAGTGCCGAGCAACATGCTGCTGTACAAGGTCGGCGCGCGCCGCTGGATCGCGCGCATCATGATTTCGTGGGGCATCGCGACCGCGCTGATGGTCTTCGTGCAGACGGAATGGCAGTTCTACGGGCTGCGCTTCATCATCGGCGCGATGGAAGCGGGTTTCGCACCCGGCGTGCTGTATTACTTGACGCTGTGGTTCCCGGCGAGCTATCGCGGACGCATCACGTCGCTGCTGTTTCTCGCTTCGGCGTTCTCGGGACTCGTGGGCGCTCCCATTTCCGGTCTCGTGCTCGGTCATATGAACGGCGTGTTCGGCATTGCAGGCTGGCACTGGCTGTTCCTGCTCGGCGGCCTGCCGTGCATAGTGCTCGGCGTGCTGGTGCTGAAAGTGCTGAAGGACCGCATCGATGACGCCGCGTGGCTCACGGGCGCCGAGAAGACGTATCTGAAGAGCCAGATCTCGACGCAAAGCCAGCACACGGACACGGGCCATTCGCTGTTCGGCGCGATCAAGACGCCCGGCTTCCTGATGCTCGGCCTGATCTACTTCCTGATTCAGATCGCGTCGTACGGCCTGAACTTCTGGGCGCCGCATCTGATCCGCGCGGCGGGCACGCAGAATCCGACGATTATCGGTTTGCTGACGGCGGTGCCGTATATCTGCGGTGCGATCTGCATGGTGGTGGTCGGCCGCATGTCGGACCGTTCGGGCGAGCGTCGCAAGTTCGTCGCGACGCTGCTCGTAATGGCGGCGGTCGGCTTCTTCGCGGCGGGCATCTTCGACAAGCAGACCACGCTGCTCATCGCCGCGCTCGGCGTGATGGGCGCGGGCGTGATCGCATCGATCCCGGCGTTCTGGGCGTTGCCGCCGAAGCTGCTGACCGGCGCGGGCGCGGCGGGCGGCATCGCGCTGATCAACACGCTGGGGCAACTGGGCGGCATCGTCAGCCCGGTGATGGTGGGCCGCATTCGCGACACGATGGGCAGCACGACGCCCGCGCTGTATGCGATCGGCGCGATGAGCGTGGTGTGTGCGCTGTTGTTGCTGTTCGGGTTGCCCGAGACGCTGCGGCAAAAGGATCACTCGGAGCGAGGTGCGTGATCGACGGTCAGCCGTTGCGATGAGCCGGACGGCACGGTTTGTCCGATCATGTCCGTGCCGTGAGGCAGCTCAACCCGTCACGGACAGGGTGAACCAGAACTGATGGCCAGCACTGTTTTCGAGCGGCCGTCCCGCCCGGATCGCGTAGCTGATCTGGGCGGCGATGTGCTTGCCGCTATAACTCGCGCCGACGCCATAGCCTTGCAGGCGGACTGAGCCTCCCGAGAACATGCCGTCGTCGCGCACTCTGCCTCGGGCGTCATCGTAAAAGGCCTGCAAGGCGGCGCCCGGCAAGACGCGAAGGTACTTGCTCGCGGAAATGGACATGATGATTCCGTCATCGACGGCAGCGGCGTTCTGGTCGTAAGCGCGCACCGCCGTCGGTCCACCGAGCCCAAGACGCTGGGAACCGTCCAGGCTGCGACTGGCCCACTGGCCGCGCGCGGAAACCATGAGCTGGATCGTCGGCGTGATGGACTGAATGTACGAGACAGCCGGCTCGAATTTGGCGAAATTGAAGCTGCGGCTGTCGAGCAGGGAATCGCTGCTGGTGTAGTCGAATTCTTTCTGTTTTGTGTTTCCGCCGCTGAGCGCCGCGCTGTACTGCGTCAGATTGCGGCGCGCGAGCCAGCTGCCGGCCAGACTGCCGTCGGCGCGCACGGAGGCCACGAGGCCGCGCTGCTGACTCTCCAGCACGTTGTCGAACCGATCGTCGGTAGAGCGTCGCGCCTCGATGCTCGCGCCGACATCGAGCGTGGCGCCGGCCGAGCGGATCATGGGATAGGTGCCGTAGAGGCTGACGACATCGGCATTGCCCGAGCCGAGGCCCGCAAATGCTTCGCCGAGCCGGTAGTCCACGTGCGAATAGGAAAGGCCGGCGCGGCTTGCACCCACGCCGGTCAGCATGTCGTAGGACAGGCGGCCAAGGCGCGTGCGGCCATTCTCGCCTGCACGCGTCTGCATGAAGCGTGGCGTGCCGAGCACGATGGCCTGCAACTGGTCGCCGAGTCCCAGCAGATTGTTGGCGCCGCCGGAGAAGACGAGCCGGCGCCAGCCGGCTTGCTTCGAGCCCGCGTTGTCGACCGTTGCGGCGGCATAGAAACGGTCGGCCGGTGTGACATCGACGTCGACGATCGTGCCGCCCGGCGTGGTGCCCGTCGAGAGCGCGGAGGAGACCGTGCCGACGCCGGGAATGCCATCGACGAAGCGCATGTTGCGCTCGATCTCGCGCAAGGTCGGCGTGGCGCTGCTCGTGCTTCCCAGGATGCTTTCAAGGCGCTTCGTGGAGACGCGCGACTGGTTCCTGACATCGATCGACTCGACGTGACCGCGCACGATCTCGAAGCGCACGACGCCGCCCTTGACCGTTTGCGGCGGCAGCACGACGCGTACGAGCGAGTCGCCGCCGTTGTAAAGCACGGCCGTCAGCGCATCGCGCAACGCCTGCAATTGCACGAGTGTGACTTCGCGGTCACGCCACGGCGCAAGGAACGCGTCGACCCGCTGGCGCTCCGCCTCCGATAGCGCGCCCGCGAATTCGAAATCGCTGACGGTGAAGACGAATGCGCCGTCGGCCGAAGGGGGCGGGGCGGTCGTGGAGGAGGGCTGGAGCCCGGTCGTGCTGTCGGCGCCAGGCTCCGTGCCGATGCCTCGCGTGATATCGGCGTTCTGTCTCAGCAGAGTGCCCGCATTGACGGGCTCGACGGCTTGCGCGTGCGTGTGCCACACGATTGCGCCGATGAGCGGCAGGCATACGGAACCGACATGCCGACGAAGGGGCCGAAAACGGTTGGAGACTTTCAAGATGCAATGCGATGAGGTGGTGTCGGTGGACGCGATCGAACGCGTGCCACGGAGATGAGAAAGGAAGTGACTGCAAACAAAAGGGGAGGCGATATTCGCCTCCCCCTTCGCCTTGCGGTCCGGCTGGCTTGACTATCGAGCGCAACGGCCGATGTGATGGGCTATGCCCGGTCCGTCACGCTCGAGCCCGTTCAGAGCGGGGTCGTGGCCACGTAACCGACCGTGTTGCCCGCCAGGTTCTGCGTGTCCTCCGGAACCAGGATCACGGGCGCCTTCAACTTGCCGTTGACCTGCGTGGTCACGGCAGGCATCGCTACCGCGTCGCCGTACGTGTTACGGACGGCATCCGGGTTGAAGTTGATCGCGATCTCGCGGCCTGCCGTGATGTCGCCGACAGACGCGGTGAACGAATCCAGTTGGACGTCAAAGGCCGCCTTCGTTTTAGCAAGCGCGGTCTGAGTGAGCGCGCCGTCGGCGTGCAACGCAACGCTGCCCTCGTCGCTCACGATCTTGCCGTTCTGGGTGATGGAACCGCCGGAGAATCCCCACGTTCCGCCATCGGTCACGTAGACGCACGAGGTCGACACATCGCACTCAGCCTGCTTGCCAATTGCATAGACGTTGACGTCGTTCTTCGCCTTCACATCGCCGTTCAATGTGAAATCACCGCCAACGATATCCACGGAGTCGCCTCTGATGTTTCCGTTCGTGACGGCGTTATCGGCAGTGATGAGGATTCTCCCGCCGTTGATGTCTGCCGTCTTGAGGGAGTTCGCTAAGACGCCTACCTCGTAGTCGCCTTTCACTGTGCCGCCCAACGTAACATCGCCACCCGTGACGTAGACCTGGCTGCCGTTAAGGTTCGCCGCCACGATCTTCCCGTCACCTTCACCGCCGGGAAGCGCGATGAGGGACAAAAGGCTCTTTGCGGTCGTCTTCACGCCATCCGCTTGAAAGATGTTCCGCCCACCCAAAATAACGCCGTCCCCTGACAGGTTCGCGTTCTGGATGAGGTCACCCGAGCCGTCCCAACCTGCGCCGACTGACAGCACATTGGCTGCCTTGATCGGAGCATTGATCGTGACATCGTGGTTTCCGCCGAGGTTGATGTTGGTCCCACTGATGAGATCGTTGACCGTGATGTTATTACCGTAGACATCCAGCAGGCCATATCCACCGGCATTCACGCGACCATTCAGCAGAACATCTCCGCTCTGCGTGAAGATCCGCACTGCGCCTTGCGACGAGTTCAGCGTTGCGTTGCTTGCGACTGTGATGCCGTGCGAGTTGTCCATCCCGTAAGAGCTATACCCGCTGGTCCCGTCCAAATATGGAGGGACTTTGAACAGCGGCTCCGATACGATCGAGATATCGCCATCCGCCGTTACGCGGCCGCCGACGCTGATATTGCCATCTTGTTGCGAATTCAGGATGACGGATCCGCCTTCGCCGCTTTCCGCCCGGGTCGCCTCGAGCTTTCCGGTGTTTTTCACCACCGTTGCAAGCACGGCGCCCGTGGCCGCGGCACTGAGTTCGACGTTGCCGCCCCGCACGGAGATATCGCCGTAGTTGGCGGCCAACGCATTGCGCGCCGCCCGACCGACACTGACCTTGAATCCGGAACCGGCGGTCTCCATCGCCATGCCGTCTGCCGCGCCGAGCGTGACGTCCTTCGCGCGAATCGTGCCGCGGTTGATCGCCTGACTGCCGAGCAGGGCGACGGTTTCAGTCGCGTGAATGTCACCTTCGTTGGAAACGACGCCGTTGCCGCCGATACCGTCAAGGACTAGAGCCCGCGCGCCGTTGGCGCCGTACAGCTTGCCGCCTTCCATGAACTGCTTGTCGTCGGTATCCAGCGTGGATGCCACCAGACTGCCGACATCCACCTTCGCGGTCTTGCCGAACATCACGCCGGACGGATTGACGACGAACACGCGCCCGTTCGCGGTGAGGGCGCCGTTGATCTGCGTCGGATCCGAGGACGTGACGCGGTTCAGCACAGCGGAACTCGCGGTGGGCTGATTGAACGTCACGGACTGGTTCTTCGCGATGTCGAAATTTTTCCAGTTGACGACCATCTTGTCGCTCTGTTGCGAGATGGTCGTATTGCCGGCGTTAGTGCTGATGCTGCCGGTGCCCGCCGCCACCACGCCGCCTTGCACCGCCAGAGCGCTGCCCGAGTAACCGATGACCGCGGCCAGCAGGGAGGGGATCACCGCGAGACGGAAAACCTGTCGCCGATTCGATTTCTTTCGATCTTCCAAATGTTTTTCGTTATGGTTCATAGTGATATTAAGAATAACGATGTTTTCAGAGGCCTCTTGCAGAACGCCTTTTGGTCCTTTCACTTCAATATTCCGCGCGGCAATTCTGCAAGCGGCATGAAAGATTTTAGGTGGAGCGCGATTGATCTTTGTCTGGAAACTTCCTATTTATTAAGCATTCCAGATAAACCTCAATTCGCAACTAAATAGGCGAAAATTGATTCGAGTAGTTGTATTTTCTCCGGTCACGAGCAACGCGCCTGCCGATGTGTTTTTTCTTCGCCCACCGTTCGTTTCAGGCGCGAGCATCCGCTATGTGATCACCCCTTCCACGTCCACTCACGAATCTCATCGCGGTCGTGCCACGGAAATGAGAAGGGAAGTGACCGCAAACAAAAGGGGAGGCGATACACGCCTCCCCCTCGCCTTGTGGTCCGGCTGGCTTGACTATCGAGCGCAACGGCCGCTGCGATGAGCTATGCCCGGTCCGTCAACACTCCACCCCGTTCAGAGCGGGATCTTGGCCACGTAACCGACAGTGTTGCCCGCCAGGTTCTGCGTGTCTTCCGGAACCAGGATCGTGGGTGCCTTCAACTTACCGTTGAGCTGCGTGGTCACGGCAGGCATCGCTACCGCGTCGCCGTACGTGTTACGGACGGCATCCGGGTTGAAGTTGATCGCGATCTCGCGGCCTGCCGTAATGTCGCCGACAGACGCGGTGAACGAATCCAGTTGGACGTCAAAGGCCGCCTTTGTTTTAGCAAGCGCGGTCTGGGTGAGCGCGCCGTCGGCGTGCAACGCAACGCTGCCCTCGTCGCTGACGATCTTGCCGTTCTGGGTGATGGAGCCGCCGGAGAATCCCCACGTTCCGCCATCGGTCACGTAGACGCACGAGGTCGACGTTTCGCATTCAGCGTGCTTGCCATATGCGTTGACGTAGATGTCGTTCTTCGCCTTCACATCGCCGTTCAATGTGACGTCTCCGCCCCAGATGTTGACGGTGTCGCCTTTGATGGCGCCGGTCGTAAGAGCCTTGTCAGCAGAGAGGTAGATGTATTCGCCGCTGATGTCTTCAGCACGGAGGGAGCTTGCGGAGACGCCTACCGAGTAGTCGCCCTTCACCTTGCCGTTCAACTCGACGTCGCCGCCCGAGACGTAGACCATGTTGCTGCTGAGGTTTGAAGCCACGATCTTTCCGCCAGCATCGCTTCCGGGAAACGAGGTGAGGACCACCTGACTCGTGCCGGTGGTCTTCACGCCATCTGCCTGGAAGATGTTCCCGCCAATTAGGAAGACACCGTCTCCGGAAATGTTCGCGTTCTGGACCAGATCGCCCGCATTTCCGGAACCTGCGGAGACGTTCACGAGTTGGGGTGCCGCGATCGGCGCGTTGATCGTGACGTCACGCCCCCCGCCCACCACGACGGAATACCCCGTCAAGGGACCGCTGACCGTGACGTTGTCACTGCTGCCTACGTAAATACCGCCGTCTGCCGTTATTCGCCCCGTACTGATGTCGCCGCCTTGCGCGTTCAGCATGACCCCGCCTTGATGGTCGGGTACCGCGACGGTCGCCTCCAGTGTTCCGGTGTTCTTTACCACCGTTGCCAGGACGGCGCCCGCAGCCGCTGCGTTGAGTTCGATATTGCCGCCCCGCACGGAGATATCGCCGTAGTTGGCGGCCAACGCATTGCGCGCCGCCCGGCCGATACTGACTGTGAATCCGGAGCCGGCGGTTTCCATCGACACACTGTCTGCCGCGCCGAGCGTGACGTCCTTCGCGCGAATCGTGCCGCGGTTGATCGCCTGACTCCCGAGCAGCGCGACGGTTTCAGTCGCGTGAATGTCACCTTCGTTGGAAACGACGCCGTTGCCGCCGATACCGTCAAGGACTAGAGCCCGCGCGCCGTTCGTGCCATAGCTCCGGCCGCCCTCCATGAACTGCTTGTCGTCCATATCCAGCGTGGATGCCACCAGACTGCCGACATCCACCTTCGCGGCCTTGCCGAACATCACACCAGAGGGATTGACGACGAACACGCGCCCGTTCGCGGTGAGTGCGCCGTTGATCTGCGTCGGATCCGAGGACGTGACGCGGTTCAGCACAGCGGAACTCGCGGTGGGCTGACTGAACGTCACCGACTGGTTCTTCGCGATGTCGAAGTTTTTCCAGTTGACGACCATCTTGTCGCTCTGTTGCGAGATGGTCGTATTGCCGCCGTTCGTGCTGATGCTGCCGGCGCCCGCCGCCACCACGCCGCCTTGCACCGCCAGCGCATTGCCCGAGCAACTCATGACCGCAATCATCAGGGAAGGAATGATTGCAAGACGGAAAGCATGCCGTTGTGCCGGTCTCTTGCGCAGGTTCATTTGCCTTTCGTTTTTTTTCATAGTGGTATTAAGGATAACGATGTTTTTAGAGGCCGCTTGATGAAGTACCGTTAGGCCTCACTTGCAGAAGCAGTTAGCGCGGCTTTCATGCAAGCGACATGAAAGATTCTAGAGGGAAGCGTAATGATCCCGCGCGCGTATATTCTTATTTATTAACCAATCCGGATAAACCTCAAATAACAACAAATAAGGCTAAAATTTACCTGAATGGTTTTGTTCGGATTCCGGCCGACGGCAATGCCGTCCGGCCGTTCTTTCCACTTCGGTCGTGACGCGTTTCAAGCCCGCAAGCGCGCGATGAGGATCACTCCTTCCACGTCCACTCACGAATCTCATCGCGATCGATGCCTTCCTCATGCGCATACCGCACGCTCTCGATGATCTGATTCTTGAGCCATTCCTTCGTATGCGCGCTGCTGCCCGCAATGCGCGAGACCCGGTCGATCACGTCGATGGCGAGCGTATAGCGGTCCACGCCGTTGATGATCGCGAGCTCGAAGGGCGTGTTGATGTTGCCGCGCTCGCGATAGCCGTGCACGTGCATGTTTTCGTGATTCGTGCGGTTGTAGGTGAGCTTGTGCACGAGCGTCGGGTACGAATGGAAGTTGAAGATCACCGGCTTGTCGCGCGTGAAGATCGAATCGAAATCGCGATGCGAGAGTCCATGCGGATGCTCCGTGTCCGGCAATAGCCTGAACAGATCGACGACGTTGACGAAACGGATCTTCAGATCGGCGCAGTTCGCCTTGAGGATTTCGACGGCGGCGAGCGCTTCCATCGTGGCGATATCGCCCGCGCACGCGATCACGACGTCCGGTTCCTGGCCCTGATCGGTCGACGCCCAATCCCAGATGCCGATGCCCTTCGCGCAATGCACGATGGCGTCGCGCATGCTCAGATACTGCAAATGCGGCTGTTTATCCGCGACGATCACATTGACGTAATCATGCGAGCGCAGGCAATGGTCCGCGACGCTCAGCAGGCAGTTCGCGTCCGGCGGCAGATAGATGCGCACGACGCCCGGACTCTTGTTCGTGACGACATCGAGAAAGCCGGGGTCCTGATGCGTAAAGCCGTTGTGATCCTGCCGCCACACGAGCGACGTGATGAGCAGATTGATCGACGGCACCGGTTTGCGCCAGTCGAGTTCGGTCTTGGCCTTTTCGAGCCACTTCGCGTGCTGGTTGAACATCGAGTCGATCACGTGCACGAAGGCTTCGTAAGTCGCGAACAGGCCGTGGCGGCCCGTCAGCACGTAACCTTCGAACCAGCCTTCGAGCGTGTGTTCGGAGAGCATCTCCATCACGCGACCATCGATGGACAACGCGCCGCCGTCCGCGTCTTCGGGCAGCGTCTGCCCGAGCCAGCGCTTGCCCGATGCTTCGTACACGCCATCGAGCTTGTTGCTCGCGGTTTCGTCCGGTCCGAAGAGCCGGAAGCTCGTCATGTTGCGGCGGATCACGTCGCGCAGAAAGGTGGCGAGCACGGCGGTCGGCGACTGATAGACGCTCGCGGCGCGCTTGAACTCGAACGCGTAATCGCGGATGTCGGGCATGTCGAGCGATTGCCGCAGCAACCCGCCGTTTGCGTGCGGATTCGCGCTGATGCGCCGCGTGCCCTCGGGCGCGAGCGCGCGCAACGATTCGATCAGGCGGCCGTCTTCATCGAACAAGGCTTCGGGCCGATAGCTGCGCAGCCATTTTTCCAGCAACGCGAGGTTGCGATGGTTACTGGCGGGATCGGCGATCGGCACCTGATGCGAACGCCAGAAATCTTCGACCTTGTGACCATCGACTTCCTTCGGCCCGGTCCAGCCTTTCGGCGTGCGCAGGACGATCATCGGCCAGCGCGGGCGCGTCACGTTGCCCGGATTCGCGCGCGCGTTCGCCTGGATCGCGCGGATATCGGCGATGCAGCGTTCGAGCGTCGCGGCCATGCGCTGGTGCATCGCCTCGGGCTCGTCGCCTTCGACGAAATGCGGCGCGTAGCCGTAGCCCTTGAAGAGCGCTTCGAGTTCGTCGTGCGGAATGCGCGCGAGGATCGTCGGATTGGCGATCTTGTAGCCGTTGAGATGAAGGATCGGCAGCACCGCGCCGTCGGTCGCGGGATTGAGGAACTTGTTCGAGTGCCACGACGTGGCGAGCGGGCCGGTTTCCGCCTCGCCGTCGCCGACGACCGTCGCGACGATCAGATCGGGATTGTCGAACGCCGCGCCGAACGCGTGTGACAGGCTATAGCCGAGCTCGCCACCTTCGTGAATCGATCCCGGCGTCTCCGGCGTGCAATGCGAGCCGATCCCGCCCGGCGACGAAAACGCGCGAAACAGCCTGAGCATGCCGCGCTCGTCGGCGCTGCGGTCGGGATAGATTTCCGAGTAATGGCCTTCGAGCCAGGAGTTGGCGAGCGTCGCGGGCGCGCCGTGGCCCGGACCGGAAACGAACAGCACGTTGAGATCGTCGCGCCGGATCAGCCGGTTCAGATGCACCCACACGAACGACTGGCCCGGGTCCGAACCCCAATGGCCGAGCAGACGCCGCTTGATGTGCCCGGACTGGAGCGGCTCGCGCAGCAGCGGATTCGCGCGCAGGTAGATCATGCCGACCGAGAGATAGTTGCAGGCGCGCCAGTAGGCATCGATTCTGGCGAGGAGATCGGGGTCGAGTGGGGTCTGCGGGGCGGTCGTGGCGGTGACGTCGTCGTTCAATTGCTTCTCCTTCGAGTGAGAGGATTGGTCGAGCGTCGTGCGGGCGGGCGCGCGGGATCGGATCCCGCGCGTGTGTCAATGATCGGAGGTGTTTGTGGCGTTTTGGTTGCAGCGCACGCGCGCGACGCGCAGCGGAATATCTTATCGGCGATCCTGCGATCAATGAGCCGGGTGCGTCACTCCATCGCGCTTTGGCGGAGGTCGTAGTCCATCAGCAGCGCGCGGTTGTCGTACCACATGCCGACATAGTGGACCATGAAGCTGTCCGGACGGCGGTAGATCCACGGCGTGTTGATGTCGATGAACGTCGACACCTGCAAATCCGGCAACGCTTCGAACGCGCGAACGAAGTAGTGCTGATCGCCGCGACTCGCGTAGACACCGGACTTGTCTTCCAGCTTCGCGCACTCGTCGATCACGCGCGCAAACGCGTCATAGTTTTGCTGATTGCACTGAAAGCCCATGATGCCGGAATTGAAAGTCCAGTCTCCCATATCGCGCGCGAGCACGGCTTCGCGCCCGTGCGTGAACGGTTCGAGCCGCTGGTTCATGTCGTTGATGAGGACATCGGCGTCGATCCAGAATACCCATTGATGATTCGGCAGGTACTCGCGCAGCAGCGCGGCCTTGAACCAGTTGCCGGCGGTCTTGCCGTCGTTCAGACGCGCCGGAATGTCGCGATGGACGTAAAGCGTGTAGCCCCGACGCTCGCAGTAGCGCCTGAAGTTCGCCTCCGCGATACGTCCGTAACACGCGACGTTCGGTGTGTAGAGCGTGACGACCGCGATCGGCCGGTGCGGCTGGTAAACGCTGTGCGTTTCACTTTCGCGCACGCCGGTGTCTGTCAGCGTCAGATAGGGTAGGCCACGAATCTGGCATTCGTTGATGTGCTCGATGAGCGCCGTGCGAAACCGCCGATGCTGCTTTTCGTCGGCGATGCTCACGGAGAACGCCTGCCACTTCGCCCAGGCGCTTTCGAGGTTGGTCGCGGCCGGAATGACGACACACACATCGTCGATGCGATGCTGTTGCGGACACGCGTCGAAAGCATGCAGTAGTTCCCCCTCGCGTTCCGGCAGCACGACGCCGAAACGGCAACGCCTGACGAGATCCGCGACCTTCTCACGGACCGCCTGCGTGTTACGGAACATGAGGACGTCGGTTTGCGGCAAATCGGAATCGCTGCAAGTAAGGAGCCAGTCGCGGCCCGCCATGAGGTCGGGCAGGGGAATGGACCGCAGAATGGCTGCGTTCTCGCTCAGCAGCATCACGATTTCATTGGATTGGGCCTGTTCGAGTTGGCGCAGGAGCGTTTCGTACTTGTAGACCCAGCGGATTTCGTTGCTGGTGCCGGACAGATCGGAAAGGTCGATCTCGACGTGCCGGTAAGCGTGCTCGCGCGCATAGTGGCGATGGTTGATAAGCGCGGCGCGCGCGCGGTCGAACAGAAGGCTGATGACGATCATGAGAGCTGCGGGTGAATGGAAATTGCGCTTCGACAGGCGCCGCGTCGACGCGCGGAAGCACGTCCAGACGGGCGAACCGCTAAGCATCGCCGGAACCACGCATTGTTCAGATGGGAACTGTCCGAAAACCGCATGCAATACGTCGTTTCGCTTGCGCTCATAGAATGTCGAATGACCCGAAAATCCGCTCCCGCGACTGACGCCCTGGAGGGCTTCCATCCCGCCGTCGCCGGCTGGTTCCGTGCGCGCTTCGCCGCGCCGACCGCCGCGCAGGCGCGCGCGTGGCCGCTCGTCCACGCGCGGCGCTCGACGCTCGTCGCCGCGCCGACGGGTTCGGGCAAGACGCTTACCGCGTTTCTCGCGGCCATCGACGAACTCGTGCGCGATGGCATCGCGCTCGGCGGGACGCTGCCGGACGAGACGCGCGTCGTGTACGTGTCGCCGCTGAAGGCGCTGTCGAACGACATTCATGTGAATCTGGAGGCGCCGCTCGCGGGCATCGCGCAGACGCTGCGGGATGCCGGCGTGGCCGCACCCGAGATTCGCGCGGCCGTGCGCACCGGCGACACGACGCAGCAGGAACGCAACGCGGTGAAGAAGCGCCCGCCGCATATTCTCGTGACGACGCCGGAATCGCTCTACGTGCTGCTTTGCTCCGATTCGGGCCGCGCGATGCTTTCGACCACGCGCACCGTGATCGTCGACGAAATTCACGCCGTCGCGGGCAGCAAGCGCGGCTCGCACCTGAGCCTGTCGCTCGCGCGGCTCGACGCGCTGTGCGAGGACGCGGGCGGGCGGCGTCCGGTGCGCGTCGGCCTGTCGGCGACGCAAAAGCCTGTCGAACTCGTCGCGAAGTTTCTCGTCGGCGGGGGCAACGAGGGCGATTCGTGCGAGATCGTCGATGTCGGCCACGTCCGCGCGCGCGATCTCGCGCTCGAAATCCCGCCGATGCCGCTCGAAGCGATCATGTCGAACGACATGTGGGAGCGCGTCTACGACCGGCTCGCCGAACTGTCCGCGCAGCATCGCACGACGCTCGTCTTCGTCAACACGCGGCGCATGGCCGAGCGCGCGGCGCGGCATCTGACCGAGCGTCTCGGCAAGGAGGCCGTCGCGGCACATCACGGCAGCCTCGCGCGCGAGCATCGGCTGGAGGCGGAGCAGCGCCTGAAGCGCGGCGAATTGCGCGTGTTGATCGCGACGGCTTCGCTGGAACTGGGCATCGATATCGGCGATGTCGATCTCGTCTGCCAGATCGGTTCGCCCGGCTCGATCGGCGGGTTTTTGCAGCGCGTCGGGCGCTCGGGGCATCAGGTCGGCGGCGTGCCGAAAGGCAGGCTCTTTCCGACCTCGCGCGACGATCTGATCGAATGCGTGGCGCTGCTCGACTGCGTGCGGCGCGGCGAGCTCGACGCGCTGACCATCCCGCGCGCGCCGCTCGACGTGCTCGCGCAGCAGATCACCGCCGAAGTCGCGTGCCGCGAATGGGGCGAGGACGAACTTTTCGAGCGCATCACGCGCGCATATCCATACGCGACGCTCGACCGCGCGCATTACGACGCCGTGCTGCGCACCCTCGCTGAAGGCTACACGGGACGTCAGGGCGTGCGCGCCGCGTATGTGCATCGCGATGCCGTCTCGCGCACGCTGCGCGGCCGGCGCGGCGGCAAGCTGACGGCGGTGACCTCGGGCGGCGCGATCCCCGACAACGCCGATTTCGCCGTGATCCTCGAACCGCAGGGCTTGCAGATCGGCACGGTGAACGAGGATTTCGCCGTCGAGAGCATCGCCGGCGATATCTTCCAGCTCGGCAATACCTCGTACCGGATCATGCGCGTGGAAGGCGGGCGCGTGCGCGTCGAGAACGCGAACGGCCAGCCGCCGAACATCCCGTTCTGGCTCGGTGAAGCGCCGGGCCGCAGTGACGAGCTTTCTCACGCGATCGCGCGGCTGCGCGGCAAGATCGACACGCGGCTCGCGCAGGGCGGCGTCGACGAAACCGTCGAATGGCTTGCGGAATCGTGCGGCGTCGGCGTGGAAGCGGCGCGGCAGATCGTCGATTATCTGGCGCGTTCGCGCGCCGCGCTCTCCGTGCTGCCGACGCAGGACACGCTCGTCATGGAGCGCTTCTTCGACGAATCCGGCGGCACGCAGCTCGTCATCCACGCGCCGTTCGGCAGTCGCGTGAACCGCGCGTGGGGTCTCGCGCTGCGCAAGCGCTTTTGCCGCACGTTCAATTTCGAATTGCAGGCGGCCGCGACCGAGGACGCAATCGTGCTGTCGCTGACGGGCAGCCACAGCTTCGCGCTCGACGAGGTCTGGCGTTATCTGAAATCGGCGACGGCGGAACACGTGCTGATTCAGGCCTTGCTCGATGCGCCGCTGTTCGGCGTGCGCTGGCGCTGGAACGCGACCAACGCGCTCGCGCTGCCGCGCTACACCGGCGGGCGCAAGGTCGCGCCGCAACTGCAGCGCATGAAAAGCGAGGATCTGCTCGCGGCGGTGTTTCCGGATCAGGTCGCGTGCGCCGAAAACCTCGCGGGCGAGCGCGACGTGCCGGCGCATCCGCTCGTCGAGCAAACCATCGACGATTGCCTGCACGACGCGATGGACAGCGACGGCTGGCTCGCGCTGCTGCGACGCATCGAAGCGGGCGATATGCGGCTCGTCACGCGCGAACTGCCCGCGCCGTCGCCGCTCGCCGCCGAAATCCTGTCGGCGAAGCCATATGCATTCCTCGACGATGCGCCGCTCGAAGAGCGCCGCACGCAGGCCGTGCTCGCGCGCCGCTGGACCGATCCGCAATCGGCGGACGATTTGGGCGCGCTCGATCCCGAAGCCATCACGAGCGTGCGCGAGGAAGCGTGGCCCGACGTCACGAGCGCCGATGAAATGCACGAGGCGCTGACGGGACTCGCCTGCATCGCCGAAGCGGAAGCGCAGCGCTGTCCGCAATGGATGGCGTGGCTCGACGCCCTGGCGCAATCGGGCCGCGCGACGCGTCTGCAGATTGCGGAGCACGATGCGCTTTGGACGCCCGTCGAGCGGCTCGCGTGCGTGCGCGCCGTCTACGAGCACGCGCCGATGCATCCGCCGCTGCAACCACCGTCCGGCTTCGATCAAGCCTGGGCGCCCGACGACGCGCTCGTCGAAATCGTGCGCGCGCGTTTGTCGGGCTTCGGGCCGCTGACGGTGCCGGAGATCGCGCGGCCGCTCGCGCTGCCGGCGTCGGCGATCGCGCTCGCATTGACGCGCCTCGAAACGCAAGGCTATGTGATGCGCGGACGGTTCACGCCGGGCGCGCCAGCCGAGGAATGGTGCGAGCGGCATCTGCTCGCGCGGATTCATCGCTATACGGTGCGGCGGCTGCGTCGTGAAATCGAACCGGTCGAGCGGCAGGATTTCATGCGCTTCCTGCTCGAATGGCAGCGCGCCGCGCCCGGCGCGCACGGCGAAGGCCGCGACGCGCTCGGCGCCGTGCTCGAACAGCTCGAAGGCTTCGAGGCGCCGGCCGTCGCGTGGGAGGACGAGATTCTGCCGGCGCGCATCGCCGACTATTCGGGGAGCTGGCTCGACGAGCTCTGCCGCGCGGGCAAGCTCGTGTGGACGCGCCCCGCGGGACGTTCGCGCGCGGCGGGCGGCCCGGTGCGCGGCACGCCGATCGTGCTGCTGCCGCGCCGTCATCTCGAAGCGTGGAACGCGCTCATGTCCGCCGATGAAGCGCCGCGCCTCTCGTCGCGCGCCGAGCGTGTCTTCGACGCGCTGAACACCCACGGCGCAATGTTCTTCGACGAACTGCTCGCGGATGCGCGTCTGCTGCGCACCGAGCTCGAAGATGCGCTCGGCGAACTGGTGTCGCTCGGGCTCGTCAATGCGGATAGTTTCGCGGGCCTGCGCGCCCTGCTCGCGCCGGCGGCGAAACGCAACGCCTTTGCGCGTCGGCCGAGGCGCGGCGGCCTGTTCATCGGAGGCATGGACGATGCCGGACGCTGGGCGCTCCTGCGGCGCGCGAAGCACGACGACGCACGCGGAGACATCGACATCGAGCACGTCGCGCTGACGCTGCTGCGGCGCTATGGCGTCGTGTTCTGGCGCCTGTTGGAGCGCGAGGCGCAATGGCTGCCGCCGTGGCGCGAGCTGCTGCGCGTGTATCACCGGCTGGAGGCGCGCGGCGAGATTCGCGGCGGCCGCTTCGTCGCCGGGCTGGCCGGCGAACAGTTCGCGCTGCCCGACGCGGTGCCGCTGTTGCGCGACATGCGCAAGCGACCGAAGGACGGCGTGCTCGTGGCGCTCTCGGCGGTCGATCCGCTCAATCTCGTCGGCACGCTGCTGCCGGGCGAGAAAGTACCGGCGCTCGCGGGCAATCGCGTGCTGTATCTCGACGGCGTGCCGGTCGGCGCGGTGATCGCGGGCAAGACGCGCTATTTCGGCGATGTCGAAGGAGAAGGGCGTGAACGCGTGCGTCTGGCGCTCGTCAAGCGCACGGCGCGTTCGCTCGGGACTTCGGTTGCAGGCGGAATGACGGGCGCCGGCGTGCCGGCGCGCCATTGAAACAGCGAGGGTTATTTCACGATTTTGGTCGTGAAGGGTCCGGTCCGTGCGGCAGGCACGTCCTTCACCGGCACGCCGGGATAATCGACGACACGGTTCGTGGCCGAAGCCGGACGGATGCGAAACGTCGCACGCAAGCCGTCGCGCGCGCCGCCGATTATCGTATGCATCGCCTGCCGGTCGAGTTCGACGCTGTCGGCGAGATCCCTGATCTTGATGACGGCCATGAGCTTCCTCCAGAGTGTGGGGAGTCGCGGTTGAGTATAGACCCATGCAACGGTCGGAAAACGCCAATGGCGGCAAAAGGCGCATGCCTTCTGCCGCAAAGACGTTCGCGCCAGATCATGCGAAACGCGTGCCAGCCGGCCTGTGGATGGAAGAAACGTCGCAATGCCATGATTTATCTGCGTTTTATTCGATCGGGATCGCGCGTCGGCGAATGACTTAGCCATCGTCCCGCCAACACTTCGGACCGATGTGTCGGTCTCCGAACGACATGTGCGCGATACCGCTCATGATCGAAAACGCCATTTGCGAAAGCTTCATGCGGAGGCTAGTATCGAACGAGCACCGGGGTTTTGTTACGACAAGTGAGTTGTCGATCGATTTGGAGCCGCGTCGCGTCGCACAGATGACAAGTTTTGCGCAAGCGATTCGTACATATAAGGGCGACGGCGGGTCGCGCGACGAGTTCTTTGCGGGAGTGGACGGCGCCCTGGCGACCGAACAGACTCCGGCCAAGCGACTCATGGAGATCCTCGAAGAGGAGCACGCGGCGCGACCATTGCCGCCCGACATCTATGCCGCCATCCGCCGCCGCATCGAGCATGGGGCGCGCATGCGTTCCGAAGCCGATTCCGCCACCGGCCCCGTGAACCTCGACGAAACGCGCCTGCAAACCTCGCCGGGCTTCGCGCCACCGGCGTCGCGCGACCCGAGCAGCGGCACCGGCAGCCAGGCGACTCAGGTCATCGTCGATCACAATCAGAAGATGAAGGGCGTCGGCGACACGCTCAACAGCCGCTTCGTGCTGGAAGAGTGTCTCGGCATCGGCGGCATGGGCACCGTGTACAAGGCGCTCGATCTGCGCAAGCTGGAAGCATCGGACCGGCGTCCGTATGTCGCCATCAAGGTGCTCAATCTTCAGTTCCGCGGCAATCCGAACTCGCTGATCGCGTTGCAGCGCGAGGCGCGCAAGGCGCAGCAGCTCGCGCACCGGAACATCGTGACCGTCTACGATTTCGATCGCGACGGTCAGGTCGTCTATCTGACCATGGAATATCTGTCCGGACAGCCGCTCTCGCGATTGCTTCGGAACCCGAATTTCAAGGGCATGCCGTTCCCGGAAGTCTTCCCGATCTTCAAGGGCATGGCCAACGCGCTCGCCTACGCACACGAGCGCGGTTTCGTGCACTGCGATTTCAAGCCCCCCAACGTGTTTCTGACGGACACGTCGGAAGTGAAGGTGATCGATTTCGGCATTTCGCGCGTGATTCAGCGTCCCGAGGAGGAATCCGAGGCGACCGTGTTCGATCCCGGCAGCCTCGGCGCGATGACGCCCGCCTACGCGAGCCCGGAGATGATGGAGCATCGCGAGCCCGATCCGCGCGACGATATCTACGCGCTCGCCTGCATCACCTATGAGCTGCTGACGGGAAAACACCCGTTCGACCGCGTGCCCGCGTTGCAGGCGAGAAGCGCGGGCATGAAGCCGCAGCGTCCGGAGAATCTCGGCAGCAAGCAGTGGAAAGCGCTGAAGGCAGCGCTCGCGTTCGAGCGCGAGGCGCGCACGCCGGCGGTCGCGCAATTTCTCGATGAGATCAGCGAGGAGCACGCCACATCGCCAGCAGGCCGCAAGGCGAAGAAGAGCGCCGGGCCGAAGATCGCGATCGGCGTGGCGGCGGTCGCGGCGCTGCTGATCGCGGGCGGGGGCTACTACTTCTACGACCAGTCGAAAGGCGGCGAGGAAACCGCGCACGAGGCGTCGGCGCGGCCGTCCGAAGGGAGCGCCACGGGCGCGGTCACGCCGCATACGCCCGGAGCCGCGGCAGCGCCCGTTTCCACGGTGGCCGTTACGCCCGCGGTGCCCGCCACGCCCGTTCCCGAACTCACGATGGCCGCCGTCACGCCCGTGCTCGCGAGTGTGCCGTGCTCGGCGCTCGTCGCGTCGGTGCATGATCAGACCGTCGACGTGCAGGGTTTCGTGTCGCAGAAATACGGTCAGGCGCGGCTCAAGGAAGCGCTCGGCCGCGTGCCCGGCGTGAAGACGACGAACTTCGGCGTGCAGCAAATTGCCGACGACAAGTGCGATCTGCTGAAGGTGTTCGGCCCCTTCTGGACGGCCAACCGGCAGTTGGGCAGGCCCGCGTCGGTGCACACGCGTTCGCGCGCGACGCACCTCACCGAAGGCGATCCGCTGATCGTCGATCTGATGACGCCCGCGTTCGAGTCCTACGTCTACGTCGACTACTTCATGCTCGACGGCAGCGTGGTGCATCTCGTGCCCAATGCGCGCTCGCGCGATAACCAGGCGCCGGCGAACTACACGGCGACCATCGGCACGATGGGCGATTGGGTCGTCGGCAAGCCGTTCGGCTCGGAGATGATCGTGCTGACGGTCGCGCCCGCGCCGCTCTTCGATACGCCGCGCCCCGACAGCGAGGCCAAACCGGAATATCTGCGCGCCGTCGAAAAGCGCCTTGCGGCGCTCGCGGGCAAATACGGCCGCGACCACGTGGCCGTCGATATCTTCCAGATCACCACGCAAGCCAGGAAATAGCAGCGCTCAAGGCTTGACTGCGCAGGCGAGCACGCAAGGCATCGGCACGAGCAGCTCGCCGTGTTGCGAATAGGCTTTCACGCGCGTTTTCACTTCCTGCTCGATCAATGCGAGCGCGCTTCTCGATTGCGCGCGCAGCAGCGCGGCCATGCGCACGCCACCGTGCATCAGTCCGTCGAGCGGCGTTTCCGGCAGCACGAGATGCCAGATCTGCTCGACTTCATCGGCGCGCGCGGCGGCAAAGCCCGCTTCCGTCAGCACGCGCACGCATTCGTCGGGATCGCTGAAGCGAAAGAAGGGCGGCGCGGGCGGCAGACCGACATCGAGCTTGCCGTGAAGCTGGATCGCGTCGAGCACCATGCCGAAGCCAACCGCGCGTTCCGGCGCCGCCCACGAAGTGAACGCGACACGTCCGCCCTGGCGCAGCACGCGCGCCGCTTCGGCGAGCGCGCGTTCGGGATCGGGAAAATGCAGCATGCCGAAACTGATCCCGACGGCGTCGAAGCTTTCGGCGTCGAAGGGCAGATGATCGGCGCTCGCGATCTGAAACTCGATCTCGGGATGAAGCTGGCGCGCATGCGCGATCATCGACGCGGAGAAATCGACGGCCGTCGCGGTCGCGCCACGCTCGATCGCCGCCTCGGCGAGATTGCCGGGCCCGGCGGCGACATCGAGCATGCGCGTGCCGGGACCGATCCCGAGCGCATCCAGCAGCGCCGGATGCGACTGAACAGTAAGCCTTCCGAAATAATCCTCATAAGGCCGGGCGACATGCTCCCAGCCGTCCTTTTCGAACGCCGCGAACTCGTCGAATTGCATGACGTACCTCCGCTCGCCGCTCGCGCGGCTCGGGCCAAAGCCGGAGGCCGGGCCTCGCGAAAACGCGCGAGGCTAGGTCTTGGGCTTCTCGATGGAAGCTTTCAGCTCTCTCAGGGCGTCTTCCATGCGTTTGCTGACGAGCGCATAGGCTTCGGCCTGAGTTTGCTGGGTCGTGCGCGCGATGTCCTGCATGTCGGCGAGAGCGTTGTGCAGCGCGCGTTGCACGACTTCATTGGCGTTGAACGGAGGCTGAGTGGACGTGGTGGCGAATTGTTTGGCGATGGATTCGAGATCGCTCAGGGTCCGGCGCAGGATTTCGACTTGTTTGTCCCGCAACGCCTCCATGCCGCCGAACGCGACGCGATTGGTCGCCGCGAGCGCTTCGACATCCTTGCGCCGCGATTCCATGATGGCTGTGACGTCGAACCCCGGAAGCTGGTACTGCTGGAACATGGCGGCGAACTGGCTGAACGGATCGCTGAAGTTTTGATTCATCGTGCCTCCCCAGGGGTTCTTGCGGTCGAATAAGAGCCACTCTTGCGGGCAAAAGGCGAGAAATGGCCCGGGCAGCATGTACCGTCGCACGTAATCATGCCAACGCGCGGCCGGCACCTGATACTACCAATATAAGCCGTGGAAATGGGGCAAGGGAAAACACCAGAGCGGGCGCTCGTCCCGGTTGATGCAGGTCAAGTCGCGCTCCGCCGCGCGGGCGACCATGAATCATGGCGGCGCAATATTTGCACGCGTGCGGGAGGACATCATGATCAGGGGTGAAGGGCGCATCGTCGCGGCCTTGGGCGCCGTGTTCGTCTCGCTCGGCGGCATTCATGCTGCGCTGCGCGGCCTGCTCTTCGACGAGACAGCGGTGATGTACTACGGCGTGCTGGCGATTCTGATCGGGGCTGCGTCGTTCGTCGTGATGCTCACACCATTGCCGAGCGACGAGCCCTGACGATTCCTCGGGTCGATCAACTGATCAACTGTCCGTCTCTCCGGCGAATACGCTGTGCTCCGCCTTGATCTGCTCGCGGTCGATGCACTGCACGTGCCAGCGTCCGGTGCTCTTCAGACCCGCGCCGTCCGCATACCACAGCACGCGTCCCGCGAGACCTTCGCACGGCCCGTCCGGCGCGTCGAAATCGAGGCGTTCCAGCACGCAGATGGGATCTTCGACGTGCTGGCCGCAGATCATCGTTCCGTTCGATCCTGAGCGCAGACCACCCCAGTCCGGCACTTCGACGGCCTGGTGGCCCTCGCGCGACCAGCGGCGGGTTTCCTTGTCGAGCCACAGGATGGCGTAGGCCGCCGATTGAGCGTCTTCGAAGCCATCCAGCTTGACTGTGATACGCATGTCATCCTCCATGAAACGATTCGATGGACGAGACGCTCAGCACTTTCGCACCGGCCATGAGCGTCATCGGTGAATGGCGGCTTTCGCCACGCGTATTGTTAAGGCGTTACAGCGCGGTCCGTGAAGGCCGCGATGAGTGATTCGAACAGTGTGCGACAGATAAGTTTAATCGCACCATATGTAATGGGTTCCATCGACGACGCGTTGAACGACTTGCGGCAACGCAACAGCGACGACGTTCGAATCACACAAGCAAGACCGATGCCGAAATGCGTCCGTGACTCATGTTCGCATCGTGACTGCATGATTCAAGTTTAGTATGACAATCTGACTGTTCAGCGACAAGCGTCGGAGGCATATCGCCGCATGCAACGAGTGACGCATGTTCGATGGATGCGGCGCACCATCGAACGATGTCACGTTACGCGGACGCTCGTTACGCGTGCACACGTGCACCACCGCGGGCTTCGTCGCCCCACGACGTCGCCGACGCGCGCGCTCTGATTACCCAGCCGCGCTGCACTGCAATAGCGAACCGGAGAGTCACACGATGCGCGCAATGGTCTTCAACGGCAACACGCCCGTCCTGCAATCGCGTGATTGGCCCGATCCGATGCCGCGCGCGGGCGAACTGCTCATCGTAGTGCATGCGTGCGGCGTGTGCCGCACCGATCTGCACGTCGTCGACGGCGAGCTGGCGCATCCGAAGCGGCCGGTGATTCCGGGGCACGAGATCGTCGGAACGGTCGCGCAACTCGGCGCGGGCGTGACCGACTTCGCGCCGGGTGATCGCGTGGGCGTGCCGTGGCTCGGGCATACGTGCGGACATTGCCGCTACTGTACGGCGGGCCGCGAGAATCTTTGCGATACGCCCGGTTTCACCGGCTACACGATCGACGGCGGCTACGCCGAGCGCGTGGTCGCGGATGCGCGCTACTGCCTGCATCTGCCGCCGCGTTATTCGGACGTTGAAGCGGCGCCGCTGCTGTGCGCGGGACTGATCGGCTATCGCACGCTCGCGATGGCGGGCGATGCGAAGCGCATCGGGATCTATGGCTTCGGCGCGGCGGCGCATATCGTCGCGCAGGTGGCGAGGCATCAGGGGCGCGCGGTCTATGCGTTCACGCGCCCCGGCGACATCGCCGCGCAGCGTTTCGCGCTCGGCCTGAAGGCGCACTGGGCCGGCGGCAGCGACGAGACGCCGTCCGACGCGCTCGATGCCGCGCTCATCTTCGCGCCGGCGGGCGCGCTCGTGCCCGTCGCGCTGAAGGCGGTCGCGAAGGGCGGTGTGGTGGTGTGCGGCGGCATCCACATGAGCGACATTCCTTCGTTTCCCTACGATCTGCTGTGGGGCGAACGGCGTGTCGTATCAGTTGCGAATCTCACGCGTGAGGACGGACGCGCGTTCATGCGCATCGCCGGGCAGTTTCACCTCGATCTGCATACGACGCCGTATCCGCTCGACGAAGCGAATCGCGCGCTCGCCGACCTGCGTGAAGGCAGGCTCACCGGCGCGGCGGTGCTGACGGTCAGTGATGCGCGAGCATCGTCCGGTCGACGATACGCACCTGCCGCCCATTGAGCCCGATCGCACCTTCGCGTTGCAGCTTCGAGAGCATGCGGCTCACGGTTTCCAGTTCCAGCCCGAGATAGCTGCCGATATCCGCGCGTGTCATCGGCAGGGATAATTCCACCGCGTGTTCGCCCGATGTCGCCGCGCTCGCGTCCAACCGTTCCGAGAGATCGAGCAGGAAAGCGGCGACGCGTTCGCGGGCGGGCATGGTTCCGAGCATCAGCGCGAGACGCGACGCGCGCACGATCTCCGCGCTCATGATCGCGAGGAGCGTGTGTTGCATCGCCGCATACTCGCGGCACAACGGCTCCAGTATGCCGACGGGCATGATGCGCACGACGCTCGGCTCGAGCGCGACGGCGTCGCTTTCGTGGCGGCCCGTGCACACGCCGTCGAGGCCGAGCGTTTCGTTTGCGAAGTGAAAACCGGTGACCTGCGTGTGCAGCGTGCTGTCGTCGTCGGAGCCGGGGTAGGTCGAGACGGTCTTGAAGCAGCCGCTTTGCACCGTATAGAGGCTGCGCAGCGGCTCGCCCGCGCAATAGAGGGCATCGCCGCGCTCGACGGTGCGCGTTGGAAACGGGATGGCGTCGGCGTCCGAGAGGCGCACGTGCAGACTGGGCGCGACGCCGTGCGCTGTCCGTTTAAGCGAAGCTCCCGGGTCAATCGACGGTTCCATGACGGTTTCCTCCTACAGACCAGTATGGTTCACGGATGGAGGAAAGGAAAATTCGTCGCGTGTACGGGAGGTGTCAGCGGGTCGCATCGTCCGAAAGCGGCAGCACGATGCACGATTCGGCCCCGCCGCCTTCGCGCGCGCGCAAGGTTAGCGTGCCGCCATGCAGCCGCGCGATGCGCTCGACGATCGCGAGCCCTAGTCCCGTGCCCTTCGGCTGGCCTTCACCGCCGCCGCGTTTGAACGGCTGCTTGAGCGCTTCCGGGTCCTGGCCACCGAGCCCCTTGCCGCGATCCGCGATCACGACGCACGCCGTGTTTGCCTGCCGGTCGGCCCACGTTCGGACTTCCAGCCCGACGACGCCGTACAGTATCGCGTTCTGCATCAGGTTCATCAGCAAACGCATCATGCTGATCGGCCGAAACGCAAAGGGTTCGATGTCGCCGAGATCGAGCGCGAATTCGTGTCCGAGTCCGGCGAAATCGGCGGCGAGGTTCGCGATCAACGCGTTGAGATCGCCGACGACGGGCGTCTCTTTCGCGCCGCTGCCCGCGTAATCCATGAACTGCTGAAGAATCGTGTCGATGGTGTCGAGATACCCTTCCGCCGATGCCGCGAAGGCCGCGTCCGTCGACGGCACCGACGACATCGCCATGGCGAGGCGCAGCTTGGTCATCGGCGTGCGAATGTCGTGCGAGATGCCCGCGAGCATCAGCGCGCGCGTGGCGTCGGCTTCCTTCAGCGCGGCCGTCATGCGGTTGAACGCGCCGCTGACCTGCGCGATTTCGGTCGGGCCGTCGGTTGGCAGGACGCCCGGTTCGCCGCCCGCCGAAACCAGCCGCGCGGCATCGGCGAGATGAGCGAGCGGGCGGTTCAGATGCCGCTGGATCAGATAGGCCGTCGCGAACGCGAGCGCGCCGAGTCCGAGCGAAAGCAGCAGCGCGGTGGTCAGGCCGTCGTCGTGGGCGGCTTCCGGCACCGGCAGCGCGAGCCAGCGCGGCTCGCCCGACTGATGCACGCGGATCCATAAACGCTGCTGACCGTCGTCGGCGGAGTCGCCGCCTTGCCAGCGCACCGGCATGTCCGCAGGAAGATGCCGCCGCAGGCTCTCGACGAAGGTCTGACGCTGATAGGTTTGATAGAAGCGCAGACGCGATGCCGGCGCGGTTTCGCGCGCGCCGGCGGGCAGTTCCGCGCGAAGGTCGAGATGCGCGGCGTCGGGCGGTGTCGTCTTCAGCAATGTGTCGAGCGTGACGATGTAGCTCGCGAACGTGGCAGCCGCGCGCTCGATGCGCGGCGTCTGGATGAAATGCAGCAGCACGGCGAACGCGCACACCTGACTCACCGCGACCAGCGCGACGAGCAGCAGAATGTTGCGCGCGAAGAGCGAGCGCGGCACGAGCGTCACGATTCCAGCTCGGCGAGCAGCATGTAGCCGACGCCCCACACAGTCTTGATGAAGCGCGGCTTGCCCGGGTCTTCCTCGACGATCTGCCGCAAGCGCAGCACCTGCACGTCGATGCTGCGGTCGAGCGCGTCGTGATCGCGGCCGCGCGTGCGGGCGATGAGATTGTCGCGGCTGACCGCGCGGTTCGGCGACGAGCCGAGCGCAGTGAGCAACTGCATCTGCGCGGAGTGGATGTCGAACGCCTCGCCGTTGCGATAGAGCTTCTGCTTGCCGAGATCGAGACGGAATTCGCCGAAGCGGATGATCTGCTGCGTGAGCGTCGGATCGCCGGCCGCGATCTTCTGACGGCGCAGCAACGCGCGCACGCGAGCGACGAGTTCCTGCGGCAGAAACGGCTTGGCGAGGTAGTCGTCGGCGCCGGTTTCCAGGCCGACCACCTTGTCGACGGGATCGCCTTTCGCGGTCAGCATCAGGATGGGCAGCGTCTGGCCTTCGGCGCGCAGACGCCTGCAGACGGAAAGGCCGTCCTCCGGCTCCATCATCCAGTCGAGCACCAGCAGGTCGTAGGGCTCGCGCTGCAGGTAGCGGTCGAGCCGCTTGCCGTTCTCGACGACGCGCACCTCGAAACCCTGAGAACTCAGGAAGCGCTGCAGCATGTTGCGCAACTCGGCTTCGTCGTCGAGCACGATGATCTTCGGCAGGGTTTCCATGGATGCTCCGGATCAGCGTTGCGTGGCGTGCTCGCGCATGAAGGCTTCGATCTGCGGCAGGGTCACGTAGCCGTTTTTGTGCGTGTCGATTTCGTCGAAGTGCTTGGCGACCATCGGCATGCCGGTGGCGGCCTGCTCGCGGGTGAGCTTGCCGTCGTGCGTGGTGTTGGCGCTGGCGAAACGGGTCTGCACTTGGCCGAGCGCGCGTTCGACGCGCGGGCTCGCGCCCATCGGTTGCGTGGCGGTCTGGGCGAAGGCCACGCCTGATGTGGCGCAGGCCGCGCATGCGGCAAGGATGACGAGGATCTTTCGCATGGCGCTCTCCTGGTTCGGATGCGATTGAACGTGAACGGTGATGCCATTCTATTGAGCCGCACGGCGAACGCAATCTCGCGGACGCTGCGAATCGTGTCGCCGTATTTCATGCGCGATGCCCGACGCATTCGCCGACATTTCGTGACACAAGTTACGCCTCGTGCTGCGCGCGGCACTTCGCTATCGTTCTCATCGCCGGCTGCCGCTTGCTTGCGCTGCCGAATTCAATGTCTTGCGATGCATGAGGACTCAATCATGAACTTCCGTTTGCTCAGCGTTTCCGCCGTTGCCGCCATCACCCTGACCTGCACGGAGACCGCGTCGGCTGGAACGAGCGTGCAGGTTTCCTACGTGGCGCCCGCCGTCGTCTATGCGCCGCCGCCGCGTCCCGTGTATTACTACGCGCCGCCGCCGAGACCGACCTATTACTACATGCCCGCGCGCACCATGGTCGTCGCGCCGGTGGCGCCGCCCGTGGTGGTCATGGCGCCGCCGCCTCCGCCACGACCGACCGTGGTCGTGGCGCCGTATGCGGTCGCGCCGGCCGTCAGGGTGACCTATGCACAACCGGTGCTCGCGGCGCCGGTCGTCGTGGTGCGTTGAGAGCATAGTGCAATTCGGCCGCATCGAATGAGTACTGGATGACGCAGCGATGCAATGCGCGGCCGCCTTCTATACTGGATGAACCGCATCGGCCGCGCGTGCGTGCCGGCGCGGCGGCGAGCCCGGCGCCGCGCGCCGGTTCATGGCGTTCCAACAGGAGGATCGAGCCATGCTATTCATCGTCAACTGGACTGCGCAGCCCAATGTCGAACGGCAGGCGGCCGAGCGATTTCTGCAGACCCGCGGCGCGCCGCCCGACGGCATCCATCTGCTGGGCCGCTGGCATGCGATCGGCTCGATCTGGGGCATCGCCGTGTGCGAATGCGATAGCCTCGAACCGCTCGCGCGCTGGGCGCACGAATGGGCCGACTTGTTCATGTTCGACATCAAGCCTGCGATCACCGACGAACAGGTCGGAAAAATGCTGGCCGAATACGCGGAGCGACAGTAGCCGGAAGAGCGCCGATTCGTCGTACCAACACGATTAGGGTTTGTGTGGCTTGCAGCGCGCTGGACAATGTCCCATCATGACAAACGTACTAGTTAGTTCAAATTTGAGCGCCATTCCCGATCCTCACAGTGTTGCCGGAAGGATGGCGCCGTCAAGGAGCGAAGCGTGACCCAATCCCCTACGAAAGAACCCTGCGTCATAGCGGTAGCGATCACCGGATCGGTGCCGAAGAAGAAGGACAATCCCGCCGTGCCGATCACGATTCCGGAGCAGATCGAAAGCACGCACGAGGCGTATGAAGCGGGCGCGACGCTCGTGCATCTGCATGTGCGCGACGAGGATGAACGCTCGAGTTCGGATCGACATCGCTTCGCGGAATTGCAGGAGGGCATTCGCAAGCATTGCCCGGACATCATCATCCAGTTCTCGACGGGCGGGCGCGGGCGCTCGTTCGAGCAGCGCGGCGCGATGCTCGATCTGAAGCCAGACATGGCGTCGCTCGCGACGGGATCGGTCAATTTTCCGACGATCGTGTACGAGAATCCGCCCGACTTCGTGCGCTCGCTCGCGCAGATGATGCTCGATCACAATGTGAAGCCCGAGATCGAGATCTTCGATCTGGCGATGCTTTACAGCACGGTCGATCTGGTGGGGCAGGGCTTGCTGAAGTCGCCCGTGCACGTGCAGTTCGTGCTCGGGGTGAAGAACGCGCTGCCGGCGCGACGCGAGATTCTCGAGTTCGAGGTCGAACAGCTGAAGAAGCATCTCCCGGATGCGACGTGGACTGCGGCGGGCATCGGGCGGCATCAGCTGGAAGTGAATCACTGGACGTTGCAACTGGGCGGGCATTGTCGTACGGGACTCGAAGACAATGTGCGCTGGGATAAAGACACGCTCGCGAAGAGCAATGCGCAGTTGGTGAGCCGGGTGGCGTCGTTGTGTGCGGAGTATGGAAGGCCGGTCGCGACAGCGCAGGAGGCGAGGAAGTTGTTGTCGATTTGAGGGGTGGATTGGTGGTTTGTGGTGTAGGGCGCGCCGGCGGGAAACTGCGGCGCGCTTTTTTTTGTAGTCGCGGTGGTAAATGGATGTTCATCGGGGCGCCGGTCAAAAGCGCCCTTTCCAGGGTCATTCAAAAAAAAGTCGCCCTTTTCTGTTTTCACTCGCATGCCTTAATTCCGACGGTGCTTTGATCGCATGCCGACTGGACCTTGATATTCGACTGCTTTCCGCATCAAATCGACAAAGCAAATTTACGTGCTTAATGGCAATTAAGAATAATTAATTCCTGCCATTAGGCATTTTTTGTGTGTCGAATTCTTGATGCTTAACGCGATAATTCGTGAATTATTTGCAAATCATACGCAGAAAGCATGTTTTTAAGAATTGTTGAATTGAAAGTCCACCGAATAAAACCAAAGATTGCACTCCATTGCTGTGCAGGAATGGACGATTGGTAAGGGGTGCCTGAGTATTTAGGAGGGTTGGGCAAGCGAACGACATGTCGGGTTTCCATTCGACAATCGTGCAGGGAGAGTTGTCTGGAATCGGTTGTGTCGACATGTATTAATTTCGCCATCCTAATTTACCACCATAGTTATGGTGGGCGTCCCGTGCTGCGCCATCGAATTTTGAGCGATTGAATCTACGAGGTTTTGAGTGAACAGAACGTACAAGGTGGTTTGGAGCCAGGCGCAGGGAAAGTGGGTTGCAGTGTCTGAAGTCGCCAGGACGAGAGGCAAGGGTACGAGCCGCTCGGTGGTTGTTGCTGCTTCTGCAGTGGTAACGTTGGCGGGAGGGAGTGCGTATGCTGCGGAAGCGAACAGCTATACCAGCGGCGTCTTTGATTCGAATAATTTCTCCAATTGCTTTACATCGATTGCCGATGGGCCAAGCGACTCGTCTACTTGCGATGGCGGGGGTAGGTCGGGCGCAGGCTTCATAGCGTTCGATTCGGCTGCTATGGCGGGCGCTTACGCTCTGGCGTCTGACGGAAACACGCTTAGGATAGGCACCGGGGGCACGGATCGGTTAACGATCATCACGGTTCCTGGCATAGGCACGACGATCAGTGCCTACGCGAACCTAAACATGAACGGACGCCTTGTCACAGGATTGGATAATGGAGCGATCTCCAGTGTAAGCATGGACGCGATCAACGGTTCGCAGCTTTACACCGTGTCCAGTTCAATGTCAGCGGGCATAAGTACCGTAGGAAGCCGAGTCAATTCGCTGTCAACGGTCGTCGGCTCGTTGTCCGCGAGCGTGAGTACGGTGACGTCAAGCGTGAATTCGTTGTCGACGGGCCTGAACACGGTGAGGTCGAGTGTCGATTCGCTGTCGACCTCGACGTCGACCGGTTTGAGCACCGTGACCTCGAGCGTCGATTCGCTGTCGAGTTCGACCTCGACGGGCTTGAGTACCGTGACCTCGAGCGTGAACTCGCTGTCGACCTCGACGTCGACCGGTCTGAGTACCGTAACCTCGAACCTCAACTCGCTGTCGAGTTCGACCTCGACGGGCTTGAGCACCGTGACCTCGAGCGTCGATTCGCTGTCGACCTCGACGTCCACCGGCTTGAGCACCGTGACCTCGAGCGTGAACTCGCTGTCGACCTCCTCTTCGACGGGCTTGAGCACGGTGACCTCGAGCGTCGATTCGCTGTCGAGTTCGACCTCGACGGGCTTGAGTACCGTGACCTCGAGCGTGAACTCGCTGTCGACCTCGACGTCGACCGGTCTGAGCACCGTAACCTCGAACGTCAACTCGCTGTCGAGTTCGACCTCGACGGGCTTGAGCACCGTGACCTCGAGCGTGAACTCGCTGTCGACCTCGACGTCGACCGGCCTGAGCACGGTGACCTCGAACGTCAACTCACTGTCGACCTCGACGTCGACCGGTCTGAGTACCGTAACCTCGAACGTCAACTCGCTGTCGAGTTCGACCTCGACGGGCTTGAGCACCGTGACCTCGAGCGTCGATTCGCTGTCGACCTCGACGTCGACGGGCTTGAGCACCGTGACCTCGAGCGTCGATTCGCTGTCGACCTCGACGTCGACCGGCCTGAGCACGGTGACCTCGAACGTCAACTCACTGTCGACCTCGACGTCGACCGGTCTGAGTACCGTAACCTCGAACGTCAACTCGTTGTCGACCTCGACCTCGACCGGTCTGAGCACGGTGACCTCGGGTCTCGATTCGCTGTCAAGTTCGACGTCGACGAGCCTGAGCACCGTGACCTCGGGCGTCAACTCGCTTTCGACCGGCCTGAGCACGGTTGTATCGAACGTTGAGTCTCTCTCCACGGGGCTTAGCACGGTAACGTCCGGCCTCGATTCGCTTTCGACATCGACCTCGACGGGCTTGAGCACGGTGACTTCGGGTCTGAACTCGTTGTCGACCTCGACCTCGACCGGTCTGAGCACGGTGACCTCGGGTCTCGATTCGCTGTCAAGTTCGACGTCGACGAGCCTGAGCACCGTGACCTCAGGTGTCAACTCGCTTTCGACCGGCCTGAGCACGGTTGAGTCGAACGTTGATTCTCTCTCCACGGGGCTCAGCACGGTAACGTCCGGTCTCGATTCGCTTTCGACCTCGACGTCGACGGGCTTGAGCACCGTGACCTCGAGCGTCGATTCGCTGTCGACCTCGACGTCGACCGGTCTGAGTACCGTAACCTCGAACGTCAACTCGTTGTCGACCTCGACCTCGACCGGTCTGAGCACGGTGACCTCGGGTCTCGATTCGCTGTCAAGTTCGACTTCGACGAGCCTGAGCACCGTGACCTCGGGGGTCAACTCCCTTTCGACCGGCCTGAGCACGGTTGCATCGAACGTTGATTCTCTCTCCACGGGTCTCAGCACGGTAACGTCCGGCCTCGATTCGCTGTCGACATCGACCTCGACGGGCCTGAGCACCGTGACCTCGAGCGTCGATTCGTTGTCGGCCTCGACCTCGACCGGTCTGAGCACGGTGACCTCGGGTCTCGATTCGCTGTCAAGTTCGACTTCGACGGGACTGAGCACGGTCACCTCGGGCGTCAACTCCCTTTCGACCGGCCTGAGCACGGTTGCATCGAACGTTGTTTCTCTCTCCACGGGTCTCAGCACGGTAACGTCCGGCCTCGATTCGCTTTCGACATCGACCTCGACCGGTTTGAGTACGGTGACGTCGAGCGTTGACTCGCTTTCGACATCGACCTCGACCGGCCTGAGTACCGTGACCTCAAGCGTCGACTCGCTGTCGACCTCAACGTCGACCGGCTTGAGCACCGTGACCTCGAGCGTCGATTCGCTTTCGACCTCGACCTCGACCGGCCTGAGCACCGTGACCTCGAGCGTCGACTCGCTGTCGACCTCGACCTCGACCGGCTTGAGCACCGTGACGTCGGGCGTCGCCTCGCTTTCGACGGGCCTCAGTACAGTGACCTCCGGTATCGCTTCTTTGTCGACCGGATTCACTTCGCTGTCGGTCGCGATGGACAACACAGTTCAGTACGATGATCCGAATAGTCACACGAGCGTCACGTTCGGCAACCCTGGAACGCCCGTTATCCTCAAGAATGTCGCTCCTGGTGAGGTAAGCGATAGCAGCCTTGAGGCAATCAACGGCTCGCAACTCTTTGCAACCGCGCAAAGTGCTGCGGAGGCGTTGGGCGGCGGATCAACCGTGGACGTCGATGGCAAGATCACCAAACCGACCTACACGTTCGAAGACAACTCGACGTTCCACAATGTCGGCGACGCGCTCACGAACCTCGACGGCCGCGTGACAACGAACACGACCGCCATCACCGACCTGACCAATCAGATCAACAATGGCGAGATCGGCCTGGTGCAGCAGGACGCGACGACGCGCAACATCACCGTGGCGAAGGACACCGACGGCACGAAGGTGGACTTCACAGGCACGGCGGGCGCACGCGTGCTGGATGGTGTCGACGCAGGCGCGGTGAACGAAACGAGCAAGCAGGCAATCAACGGCTCACAACTCCATGCGACCGCGCAAAGCGCAGCAGACGCGCTGGGCGGCGGATCGGTGGTAAACGAAGACGGCACGATCTCCCCTCCGAGCTACGAAGTGCACAAGTCTGATGGTTCGACGACCACGTTCAGCAACGTCGGCGACGCGATCACGAACCTTGACGGCCGCACGACGCAGAACACGACCGACATCAGCGACCTGACCAATCAGATCAACAATGGCGAGATCGGCCTGGTGCAGCAGGACGCGACGTCGCGCAACATCACCGTGGCGAAGAACACCGACGGCACAACGGTGGACTTCACAGGCACGGCGGGCGCGCGCGTGCTGGATGGCGTCGAAGCCGGCAAGGTGGACGCGACGAGCAAGCAAGCAATCAACGGCTCGCAACTCTTCGCGACAGCACAAAGCGCGGCAGACGCGTTAGGCGGTGGATCAACCGTGGACGTTGACGGAAAGATCACCAAACCGACCTACACGTTCGAAGACAACTCGACGTTCAACAACGTTGGTGAAGCGCTCACGAACCTCGACGGCCGCACGACGCAGAACACGACCGACATCAGCGACCTGACCAATCAGATCAACAATGGCGAGATCGGCCTGGTGCAGCAGGACGCGACGTCGCGCAACATCACCGTGGCGAAGAACACCGACGGCACAACGGTGGACTTCACAGGCACGGCGGGCGCGCGCGTGCTGGATGGCGTCGAAGCCGGCAAGGTGGACGCGACGAGCAAGCAAGCAATCAACGGCTCGCAACTCTTCGCGACAGCACAAAGCGCGGCAGACGCGTTAGGCGGTGGATCAACCGTGGACGTTGACGGAAAGATCACCAAACCGACCTACACGTTCGAAGACAACTCGACGTTCAACAACGTTGGTGAAGCGCTCACGAACCTCGACGGCCGCGTGACGCAGAACACGTCCGCCATCACCACGATCAACAACACGCTGAACGACATCACCACCGGTGGCGGCATCAAGTACTTCCATGCCAATTCAACACTGGAGGATTCGAAGGCCGAGGGCGTGGAATCAGTCGCGATCGGCGGTAACGCGCAAGCGAAGGGCGCTAACGCGGTGGCGATCGGCTCGAACTCGGTGGCGGATCGGGCAAACACTGTGTCAGTGGGCGCAACAGGCGCGGAACGTCAGATCACGAACGTCGCGGCCGGCACGGAGGACACCGACGCCGTCAACGTGTCGCAGTTGAAGCAGGCCGGGCTCATCAACGGCGACGGCAGTTCGAAGACGGCCGTGACGTACGACAACGGCGCGGACGGCAAGCCGGACTACTCGAACCTCAATCTCGGCAATGGCACCGGCACCACGACGATCCACAACGTCGCGGCAGGCGTCGGCGGTACGGATGCCGTGAACGTGGATCAGATGAACGCCGCGCTGGATCGCGTGTCGAACATCGCCGAGAGCGGCGGCAATCCGATGTTCGCGGCGTCCGGCGATCGCAACACCGAGGTCGCCAGCGCCACCGGCACGCATGCCACCGCGATGGGCGCGAATGCGAACGCGAGCGCTGACAACTCCGTGGCGCTGGGCGCGAATTCGGTCGCGGATCGGGCGAATACGGTGTCGGTTGGTTCGGCAGGCAACGAGCGGCAGATCACCAATGTCGCCAACGGCACGCAGAACACTGACGCAGTCAATCTTGGTCAGTTGAATCTGTCGGCCGCGCAGTCGCAAGCCTATACCGATACGCGCATCGCCGGCGTGCAAAGCCAGATCAACAACGTGGCGAGCACGGCCTACGGCGGTATCGCGGCTGCAATGGCCGCAGCGGGTCTGCCGCAGCCAACCGCTCCCGGCAAGACCATGGTGGCGATCGCGGGTGCGCGATACGCGAGCGCCTCCGGTGCGGCCATCGGTATCTCGTACGTGACGCAGGACGAACGGTGGGTCGTGAAGGCCTCGGGCAACACCAGCAGCTCCGGCAATGTCGGGTTCACCATCGGCGCGGGTCATCAGTGGTAAGCGCCTGACGAAGCATCCGGGCATCTGAATCGGTCGACACAGTCATTGTGTCGACCGATTTTTTGGGACGCGCGTCATAAGTGCCGCTCATCCACCGCCGAAAAATCTGTCTTACAATCGTTCTCCACCCTGACAAGCACGCCGCGCGAACATGAACGAGCGTAAGTCATCCGGGCTCGCCGACCGGATCTACAACGACATCCTCAACAGCATCATGGAAGGCGAGTTCAAGGAGGGTGACCGGCTCCTCACCGAACACGCACTCGCTGAACGCTTCGCGACTTCACGTCCGACCGTGCGTGAAGCGCTCGCGCGATTGCGCGCGGACGGCATCATCGTGACGCGGCGCGGCTCGGGGACGATCGTCGGACGCCGCCCCGATCCGGACGTGCGCCGTTTCGCGCCTCTCGAAACCCTGTCGGACATTCGCCGTTGCTACGAATTTCGCATCGTGACGGAAGCCGGCGCAGCGGAACTCGCCGCCATCAAGGCCGATGACTACGATATCCGCGCGATTCAGGACGCCTGGGATCGACTCGAACGCGTCGTCGAATCGCAGCAGGGCATCGGCGCAAAAGACGACTACGCGTTTCATCTCGCGGTCGCGCGGGCGTCGAAGAATCAGTTCTTCATCACCGTGCTGTCGTTCATCGAGGAACAGATCGCATTCAGCATGAACCTGTCGCGCAACCTGTCGTTCGTGAAAACGCTCGAACGGCAGCGCCTCGTGCAGCGCGAACATCTCGATGTACTCGATGCTATCCGCTCACGCGATCCCGTACGCGCGGGACGGGCGATGCGAGCGCATCTTGAAAATGCCGTCGATCGGATGTTCGGCAGTTAGCCGGATCGCCGCTGCAGTTGTCACACAACATTGACGAAAGCGCGTCAAAACTGTCGAATCGAAGAAAAGTTGTTTGACAACTGTGCCGAGGCTTGCTTTTGCATGCTGCGAAGCGCACCGCGCGCAGCCAAAAAAACTCGCGAGAAATCGGTAGGAAACACTAGTTAAAATCAGGTAAAACGGTGAGGTAACAGGCGCTCGGGGTATCTCCCGAGGCAAGCTTGCAAACCGCTATCGGCAGAGGAAAAGCGCTTGGAACGCGCTTCGTTAACACCCATCCGATGCGACCAATTTGCTTGACATCCTATAACCTCGTTAGCTATTTTTCAGCATCCAGTCGCAACGAGGGCGCACGCGCACAGAGACAGGCGAGAATCAGAATCAGCAGAAACAGGCCGGCGATCGACACAATCGACAATATCGACGATACGACCGGACCTCTTCCCGACCCGTGGTTGCGAGAGAAGTGAGGAGACAAAATGGCTTTCAAGGCAGGACTGTCAGTGAAACTGGCGGCGGTTTGCGTCGCCGTCAGCGCGGTATTCGGCATCAGCGCGGCACACGCGGCTGATCCCGTATCGATCAACATCGTCGACGTCGCAGGCAATCTGCAACTGACGCAAAAGGGCTTCGAGGCGTTCAAGGCCAAATATCCCGACCTGGTTTCCAGCATCACGTTCACGAACGCGCCCGCGCCGCAACTGCCGGGCAAGATCAAGGCGATGCAGGCGGCGGGCCGCTCGGACATCGACCTCGTCGTGACCGGCACCGATGCGCTCGCGGCCGGCATCCAGCAAGGCCTGTGGGAAAAGCTGCTGCCCGAGAACGCGAAGGCCTTCCCCGGCGTGCTCGACAAATACGCGCCCGGCCCGCGCAAGATGCAGGACATCGCGCAAGGCTACGGTCTCGAAGTCACGTACATGCCCGCGGGTCCGCTGCTCGAATACAACCCAGCCAAGGTCACCGATGTCCCGAAGACGCCGGATCAACTGCTCGCGTGGTGCAAGGCGCATCCGAACAAGCTGATCTACGCGCGTCCGGCCAACTCGGGCCCCGGCCGCACTTTCCTGATGGGCCTGCCGTATGTGCTCGGCGACAAGGACCCGATGGACCCGATCAACGGCTGGGACAAGACCTGGGCGTTCCTCAAACAGCTCAACGACTGCATCCCTTACTACCCGGGCGGCACCTCCGCCGTGATGAAGGAACTGGGTGAGGGCACGCGCGACATGACCGTCACGGTGACGGGCTGGGACATCAACCCGCGCGCACTGGGCATCGTGCCGGCGGAATTCAAGGTCGGCGCGTTCGACAACATGACGTGGGTCAACGACGCGCACTACATGGTGATTCCGAAGGGCGTACCGAAGGAAAAGCTCGACGTGCTCTACAAGCTGATGAATTTCATGCTCGAGCCGGCGCAGCAGGCGCTGACGTATGACGACGGCTACTTCTATCCGGGCCCGGCGGTGAAGGACGTGCCGCTTTCGATGGCGCCCGCGAAGAGCCAGGAAGTCATCCAGAAGTTCGGCCGGCCCGAGTACGCGAAGCTGCTCGCCGATCGTCCGCACGTGCTGCCGCTCAATGCACAGGCGATGGTCGCCGCGTTCCAGAAGTGGGACCGCGAAATCGGCGCGGCCAAGACCAAGTAAGGCGACAGATCTCTGTCATCAGACGGCGACGTTCCCTGCGAGGGACGTCGCCGCTTGCACAAGATAAGCGCAGGAAATCGTCATGAAGCACACTTTTGAGCAGTTGCGCCTCGACTCGGTCTCGCGCAGCTTCACCAACGCGGAAGGGCAGCAGCTCGCGGCGTTGAAGGGCCTCGATCTGAACATTCAGCGCGGCGAATTCATCGCGCTGCTCGGGCCGTCGGGCTGCGGCAAGTCGACCGCGCTGAACTGCATTGCCGGATTGCAACCGCTGACAGGCGGCGGCATCTGGCTCGACGACAAGCGCATCGACGTGCTGCCGCCCGAGAAGCGCGGCTTCGGCATGGTCTTTCAGAACTACGCGCTGTTTCCGCATATGTCGGTGCTGGACAACGTCGGCTTCGGTCTGAAGATGCGCGGCACGCCGAAAGCCGAAGCGATGAAGCGCGCGAAGGCCGCCTTGCAGCTCGTGCAGTTGATCGGCCACGACGCCAAGCTGCCGGGCCAGCTTTCGGGCGGGCAGCAGCAGCGCGTCGCCATTGCGCGCGCGATCGTCATCGAGCCGCCGCTCGTCCTGATGGACGAGCCGCTTTCGAACCTCGACACCAAGCTTCGCATCGAGATGCGCGCCGAAATCCGCCGCATTCACGGCAAGCTGGAGCGCGCGACCATCTATGTCACGCACGATCAGGACGAAGCGCTGTCGATGGCCGATCGCATCGTCGTGATGAGGGAGGGCGTCGTGCAACAGGTGGCGTCGCCGAAGGAAGTCTATTCGCGGCCGAAGAACCTGCACGTTGCGCGATTCATGGGCTTTCGCAACGTCGTGCCGGCAACCCTCGAAGGCACGCAGGGCGAAAGCGTGGCGGTGAACGCCAGCGGCGTGCGCCTCGTCGGCACGCCGATGGAAGGCTTCGACAGCAAGAACGTCAGCGTCGCGCTGCGTCCGGAAGACATGGAACGGGCGTCGCCCGGCGCGGAGAATGCGTTCGATGCGCACGTCGAGGTCGTCGAGTACGGCGGCCGTGATTCGCTGATCATCGTCAATACGGCGTTCGGCAAGCTGTGGGCGCGCATCGCGGGCGAATGCAGCGAGGGCGAGCGCATCACGCTGCGCGTCGCGCCTTCGAAGACACTCGTCTACGGAGAAGACAAATGATCGCGCTTCCCGCGCAGCGCGATCCGAAGGGCTGGCTCGTCGCTCCGGCGCTCATCTTCATTCTTGCGCTGTTCATCTATCCGTTCGCCTACGGGCTAATGCTGTCGTTCAATCCGATGAACGGCGGCGGCATCTGGGCGAACTACGTCACGTTCTTCACCGACTCGTCGATGTGGCCGACGATCATCGTCACGCTGAAGCTCGCCGTGCCCGCGACCATCATCAACGTGGGCGTGTCGGTGCCGGTCGCGTTCGCGCTGCGGCGCACGTCGCCGTGGCAGAAGTTCGTCACGACGCTGCTCGTGGTGCCGGTCACGCTCGGCACCGTGCTGATCGCCGACGGCATGCTCACGTATTTCAGCCCGAACGGCTGGTTTCCGCAGGCATTGCAGGCACTGCATCTCTACGGCGATGAAGTGCGCCTCACGCACAACTACTGGGGCGTGCTGATTTCGCTGATCGTGTCGGGTTTTCCGTTCGCGTTCCTGTTGACCTTGTCGTACGTGACGGGCATCGATCCGACGCTCGCGCGCGCCGCCGCGACGCTCGGCGCGAGCCCGTGGCAGCAGTTCCGTCAGATCTATCTGCCGCTGCTGTTGCCCGGTCTCACGATGACCGCGTGTCTCTCGTTCGTGCAGGCATTCTCGGTGTTTCCTTCGGCGGTGCTGCTCGGCGCGCCGGCCGGCCCGACCCGCGTGATTTCGATCGCCGCATCGGAAGCCGCGTTCGAGAGCTACGACTACGCGCTTGCATCGACCATTGCGATCGTCATGGGCTTCGTGCAGTTGCTGGTGGTGGGCGGCATGC
The DNA here is from genome assembly GCF_001544915.2 of Caballeronia pedi. Taxonomy (GTDB): domain Bacteria; phylum Pseudomonadota; class Gammaproteobacteria; order Burkholderiales; family Burkholderiaceae; genus Caballeronia; species Caballeronia pedi. The sequence goes on from NZ_FCOE02000006.1 coordinate 58,054, forward strand.
TGGGCGCGCGCCGCTTCTTCTACACGGGTCCGGTGACGGGAGGCAAGGGATAATGACGACCGATAACCGCGCGGCGTCCGGCTGGCAGGCCGGCACGCTCAATCAACGCACGGGCAGACAGATGAAACAGCAAGCAAGCTTGCGCGACAGGCTATGGAAGTTCTTCGTCTGGACGACGATGGGCTTCTTTCTCGTCAACGTGTTGCTGCTGATCGCGACGGTCGCCGTCAACTCGGTGGCGACGCGCTGGTTCGGCACGCTCTTGCCGCAAGGCTTCACGCTGCACTGGTACGCGCAGGCGTGGAGCGACTTCCAGCTTTCGAGCGTGCTGCTCGTGACGCTCGAAGTGGTGGGCGCGGTGGTGCTGCTGTCCATCGTGCTCGGCGTGCCGGCGGCGTATGCGCTCGCCCGCGTGCAGTTTCCCGGCAAGCGCTTCGCGATGCTCGTGTTCCTGCTGCCGCTGATGGTGCCGCCCGTGACCTACGGCATCCCAATGGCGACGGTCATGTACAAGTTCCACCTCGCGGGCACGCTGACCGGCGTGATTCTCGCGAATCTGGTGCCTGCGCTGCCGTTCGTCATTCTCGTGATGACACCGTTCATCGAGCAGATCGATCCGAATCTGGAATCGGCCGCACGCATTTTCGGGGCGAACACGTTCCGCTATTTCCGCTACGTGCTACTGCCGCTGCTCGTGCCGGGGATGCTCGCGGCGGGTCTGCTCGTGCTGGTGCGCACCATCGGCATGTTCGAGCTGACGTTCTTCACCGCCGGGCCGACGACCCAGACGCTCGTCGTCGCGCTGTACTACGCGGTGTTCTCCACAGGGGTGCGCGCGCCGCAATCCATCGACGCGATGGCGATGATCTACATGGCCATCACGATGATCTGGGTGCTGATCGCGCTGCAGTTCGTGAGCCCGACGCAGCTTGTGTCTCGCGTCAAGGAACAGAAACAGTGATGTTTGCCCGCGCGGCCGCGCGCGGGCTCTTTTCATACCGAAGTCGTGTCGTGACCAAATTTCGTGAAGTCGTGGAGCTGGACGCCGGGCCGCGCCTGAGTATTTCGAGCGGGCCGCATGTCATCGAGATCGCACCGAAGGCGGGCGGGCGCATCACGCGCTTCGCCACCGAGGGCGAGCGCGGATGGCACGAATGGCTCGCGCCTGTGACCGTGTCGAGCTGGCCGTGCGATACGTGGCCCAAGGGCGGCAGCTATCCGCTGGTGCCGTTTTCCAATCGCGTGCGCGATGCGCGCTTTCCTGCACCGGACGGCGCGATTGTCGAGCTCGCGACGTTTCCCGGCATGGCGCACGCGCTGCACGGCTTCGGCCAGTTCGCGGCGTGGAGCGTCGAATTGCAGGAGGCGGATTGCGTCGTGCTGCGGTATCTGCACGGCGAGGGCGAGCACGGCTGGCCGTGGGCGTTCGAGGCCGTGCAACTGATCGAGGCGAACGCGGATGGCGCACGGCTGTCGATGCGCGTCGCGAACCGCTCGTCGAGGCCGATGCCGGTCGGCCTCGGCTTTCATCCGTACTTCGGCGCGCAGGAAGCCGAACTGCACACGACGACACACTGGCGTCACGAAGCGGAAATCGCGATAGAACCGACCGTCGAGCGGCCGGTGTATCGGCATGTGCGGGAAATGGAGGGATACACGCGTTATCTGAGCGGCTGGGACGGCTGCGCGAAGCTGCATTACGCCGACGGCCGCACGCTCGAACTGCACGCCGACGGCGCGCTGAACCATGTCGTCGTGCATTGTCCGGCTGGAGCGGCGTATTTGTGCGTCGAGCCGGTTTCGCACGTGAGCGACGGCTTCAATCTCGCGGCACGCGGGCTGGCCGGCACGGGTGTCGCCGTCATCGAGCCAGGTAGTGAAATACAGGTGTCGCTCGTGATGGCAGCCGGCGCGAACCCGGCCCGGCGCGACGGCGGCGCCGCCTGACGCGCGCCTCCACGCAGGCGCGTTCACGGGCCGCGGGAAGCCGCGATGCATTCGCCAGTAGCACACCTCCGACGAGGCAAGTATCCGTGTTCATGGCGGCATCTCCGGTTTCGTGTATCAGCGCGTGAGCGGCATGGAAAAAAACGACTCGACCAGATCGACGATGCGCCAGGTCGCGCAAGGCCGGCGGCAATGGGCGTCGAAGCCGGCTTCCTTCAGCGTCTGCACCGGATCGGCCGGCCACACGTTGCTCATCGCGACGAGCAGCCGCCCGGTGACGTCGGCGTCCATGCGCAGCGTGCGCAGAAAGACGTAGCCGGATTCGTTGTCGAGGCTCGTATCGAGCAACAGCGCGTGCGGCTGCCAGCTATGCACCAGCGCGCGCACGGATCTCAGTTCCTGCGAATGGATGACCTGCAAGCCTTTGAGCCGGAGTTGCACGGCGAGCGAATCGCCGATCGACTTGTCCTTGTGCGCGATCAGCACACGGCGCGATGCGTCTCCGGCGCGTGCCCGCTTGATGCGCCACAAGGCGAATTCGCTTTCGTTGTCGGCCAGACGGCTTGACATCTCATCCTCCGTGCTCGTATTGGGTTACGTGGTTGATTCGACTGCGACCAGTTTCGACCGAATGTGCTTATCGCTGAACCCGGCACGGGAGGGGGCTGCGGAGGATTTTGGGAGACTGCCGAATGTATCCCTGCGAAAGGGGGGTAGTAGTCGGGCAAGGCGCGCGTAATATCGGAACCGTTCTCGGAGCGTCGCAATGGAAAATGGCTATTTCAAAACTGTGTTGCTAGTAGAGGACGAAGGGCTCACCAGGAGCGCCATGAAAAGCCTCATCCTGGCGAACGAGCCTTTGCTCGAAATCGACGAAGCCGATGGTTTCGAGCAGGCGAAAGCGAAGCTTTCCGCCAACACCTACGATCTGATGTTTCTCGACTACCACTTGCGCGGCCAGGCCACCGGCATGGACCTGCTCAACTGGATCCGCGAGGAAGAACGCGAGATCCAGACGATCATGCTGTCCGCGCAGGACGACCGCGATACGGTGCTCGACTGCATCAAGAACGGCGCGTGCGGGTTTATTTCCAAGGGCAGCGAGCAGGGCGCGGGCGTGTTTCGGGAGGCGCTGAAGACGATCCTCAACGGGCGCGTCTACCTGCCGAACACCGTGCTGGGCAAGGGCGGTCACAGCCCGAAGCCGGTTTCGCCGCACGCGGGCGTGACGGTCGAATCGCTCGATCTGCCGCCACGGCTCACCGAAACGCTGCGTTACTTGTTGCAGGGACTCTCGAACAAGGCGATCGCGCGCAAGATGAATATCAGCGAAAACACCGCCAAGGAATATTCGAGCGATCTGCTGGCACGCTTTCACGTCACGCGCCGAACCTTCCTGATCGTCGAAATGGCGCGGCGCGGGATCGAAATGCCGATGAGCAACACGTCGTCGGCCTCCTGAGCAGCCGCTTCATCCTCTTTTTTCGACGCGGGCGCAACCGCAAGGGCGCCTGCGTCGTCGCATGCGCGCGACCTTTTTCTTATCGTTCCGAGGAATAGGCCGAGGGATGGTAAGGTAGAGCCCGGACTATATTCGAGATGGAGTCAGCGTAGGTGATTCGCAGGATGACGTTCATAAAAATGCAAGGCGCCGGCACGGCATTCACGGTGACAGCGGCGCTGCTACTCGGCGCGTGTGCGCCGCTTCCGCAGCAGAATGGCACGGATGCCGCCGCTGCGGCGTCGGCCGCATCGGCTCCGCAAGTGGTTCAGGCGGCGCCCAGACCGCCTATGCCGCCCGCGCAGCAAGGTGAGCGACGCATCATGGTCGGCACCGCGAACGGCTACCACCTGATGGTCAAGACGACCCCGCCATCGCAAGTCTGCGACAGCGACGCCTTCGCCGATGGCGTGCGCTACGGCTACGCGCTGACGTGGAATCGCCTCGTCGGCGAAGAAGTGCGCAACGGCGGCAAGCCGAAGCGCAAGTTCGACGCGTCCACGGTCCATTCCCAGGACGACCAGTACAAGATCCAGTGGGACGGCAAGGAACGCACAAACGCGTGCTCGTCAGACGGTTATCTGATCGGGCGCGTCATCGGGACGCATCTGGCCGGCGTCGATATGAAAAACGGCAAGCCTTCCTAATCGCAGGTGTGGGTCGCGGTGACGTAGCGGCTCGCGACCGCGACATCGCCGTAAATCGTGTAACCCGTCCCGTTGGCCGATGCCTGCGCGATCACCAAAACCACCGACTGACTCGTATATCCGCCGCTGGGCACGGAAACGGCCTGCGTATCGGTGCTCGGCGAGTATTCGCGCACGCGCCCGGCGATCGGTGTCCATTTTTCCTTCACGCACCGGACGAAATCGTACGGCTTGACCTGCGACGTGCCCGACCCGATGGGCACGGTCCTGAGCAGTGTGTCGTCCGTCGCGGCGCAGGCGCTCAAAACGGATACGCCGATTGCGGCGAACAGCATTGCGATGTTGTTTTTTGTCATGGTTCCTATGCCTTTTTTTGCAGTAACCGCTTAAGCTTGCGCCCTGTGTCCTCGTCGACGCCACAGGCCGTCGATCGTAACCCTTCCGCTGACAAACCGTAAGGCGAACGCGACCGTTCGTTCGTGCCTAACGAGCACCCCGGAAAGCCGCGCCAGCTCTGATTACAAGCTTTCGATCCGTAGTTTTCCCAATATTAGTCAAGTCGGGTCAACCGGCGCCGTTATATAGGCGTTTCACGCTTAGAAGCCGTTTGTATGGCGCGAGCGCGGGCGGCGGGAGCCGAAGTGGCGCTCTCCGACCGCGTGTGGTGCGCGGGTCCCCGATAACCGTGATGTTGCGTTGCTGTCGACCGTTCGCGGCCGATTTGCAGCGTGAGCCAGTTTGATAGAACGCATGTCTCGCACAAAGTTGCTTGCCCGGCTTCGCGCCATTTCCCCTGCCGGACGTCCGTCCGGTGGCTTCGATCTTCAGCGGCTCGCCGCGCCCGTGCTCACGGTCGTGATCTGCGTGCTGCTGCTGGTGGTCTTCCAGCACCTTTCCCGCTCGGTCGACTACAAGTCGGTGATCCACTCGCTGCGCGTGATGACGCCGCAGGCCTGGGTCGCCGCGCTGTTCGCGACCGCGCTCTCCTTCGCGGCGCTGGTCGGGCGCGACGCGGTCGGGCTGCGTCATATCGGCGTGACGATGCCGCGTTCGTTGCTGTGGGTCGGAGCGACGGTCGGTTCCGCGCTCGGCAACGTGACGGGCTTCGGCGCGCTGACGGGCGGTGCGGTGCGCTGCCGCGTCTACGGCGCGGCCGATGTGACCCCGGCGCAGGTCGGCCGGCTGACGATTTTCACGAGCGTCACGCTCGCACTCTCCCTCGCGTTCATGGCCGCTGCCGGCATGCTGTTCGGCGCGGGCACGCTCTCCGGCATGATGCACCTGTCGCCGGCCGCGTTGCGCGTGACCGGCGCGCTGCTCCTCGCCGTGTTCGCGGCGATGGTCATCGTCTGCGGCAGCGCGCCGCGCACGTTGCGCTCGCGCTGGAAGTGGCTTTCGTTCACCGTCCCGGCGCGCCGCGACTTCGTCGCGCAGGCCGCGCTCGCGGTCGTCGACGTCCTCGGCGCCGGTCTCGCGCTCTGGGCGCTTCTGCCGAACGCGCAAGTCGGTTTCGGCGACTTCATGACGGTGTTCTCCGCGGCCATGCTGCTCGGCATGATCGGCCACACGCCCGGCGGCGTCGGCGTGTTCGAGGCGGCGATGGTGTTCGCGCTCGGCGGCAGCGCCCACACGCCGGACGTGCTGGCCGCGCTGCTCGCGTATCGCGCGATCTACTTCGGCCTGCCGCTGATCCTCTCGGCGGGCGTGATGGCGGCGTTCGAAGGCCGCGCGCTCAAGGGCCGCTTCGGTTTCCTGAGCCCGCGCAACGTCTCGCAGCTCGCGCCGGTGTTCCTGTCGATCGTCACGTTCGCGGCCGGCTCGATGCTCGTGATCTCGGGCGCGACGCCCGCGTTCAAGATGCGCATCGCGCTGTTGCAGACGATCCTCCCGCTGTGGGTGCTGGAAAGCTCGCAACTGCTCGGCTCCGTGCTCGGCGTGCTGCTGCTTTTCGTCGCGCGCGGCCTGATGCGCCGTCTGGACGCCGCCTGGTGGCTCGCGGTGATCCTCGCCGTGACGAACCTTGCATTGTCCCTGGCGAAAGGGCTCGCGTTCGTCGAAGTGGGCGTGCTGGCCTTCCTCGTCGTGCTGCTCGTCGCGACGCGTGAGCGCTTCAACCGCCGTTCGTCGCTCTTCGCCGAGCGCTTCACCGCGACGTGGCTGATTTCCATCGGCGTCGTGATGGCGCTCGCCGTCTGGATCATGTTCTTCGCCTTCCGCGATGTGCCGTACAGCCGCGATCTCTGGTGGCAATTCGCCTTCGACGAGCGCGCCCCGCGTGCGCTGCGCGCGACGCTCGCGGCGGCGGTGTTCGCGTCGGCGTTCGGGGTGTGGCAACTGTTGCGCCCGGCCGCTGGCCGTTTCGTGAAACCGGTCCCGCAGGATCTCGCCGATGCCGCGCGCATCTTCCGCGCGCAGGAACGCAGCGACGCCGGCCTCGCGATGATGGGCGACAAGAGCTTCATCTTCTCCGAGTCGCGCGAAGCCTTTCTGATGTACGCGAAGCACGGCCGCACGTGGGCCGCGCTGCACGATCCGGTCGGCCCGCGCCGCGAATGGGCGGAACTGATCCGCAAGTTCGTCGCGCTGGCGCACGCCCACAATGGCCGCGCCGCGTTCTATCAGGTCCGCGCGGACGCGCTGCCGCTCTATCTCGACGCCGGTCTCACGCTGATGAAGCTGGGCGAGGAAGCCCACGTCGCGCTGTCGGAATTCGATCTGAAGGGCTCGCACCGCTCGCATTTGCGCTACGCGCTCAAGCGCGGCGAACGCGATGGCTTCGATACCGAAGTGATCGGGCCGCAACAGATCGCCGCCAGCCTGCCGATGCTGCGCGAAATCTCCGACGACTGGCTCGAAAGCCGCTCCGCGCGCGAAAAGAGCTTCTCGGTGGCCGCGTTCAACGAGGACTATCTCTCGGCGCAATCGGTGCTGCTCGTGCGCCAGCAGGGCGCGCCGGTCGCGTTCGTCACCTTCATGACGACGGACATGAACACCGAAGCGACCGTCGGCGTGATGCGCCATGTCGCCGAAGCGTCGCCGTACGCGATGGAATACCTCTTCACCAAGCTCGCGCTGCATCTGAAGGAAGCGGGGTTCAAGTCGCTGTCGCTCGGCATCGCGCCGCTGTCGGGCATGGAGCCGACGCCGCTCGCCTCGCACTGGCATCGGCTTGCCGGGCTCGTGTGGCGCTTCGGCGGGCGGTTCTACAACTTCCGCGGGCTGCGCGGATTCAAAAGCAAGTTCCAGCCGCGCTGGGAGCCGCGCTATCTGGCGGCGTCCGGTTCGGTCGGCGTATTTTTCACTTTGGCGGATCTTTCGCTCCTCGCGGGCGGTTGGCGTTCATGAAATTCCTTTGCAAGAAAGCGACGGCGCTCGTAGCGGCCGTCGCCTGTGGTGTGGCTCTGTCCGGTTTCGCACATGCGGCGGAGTCGATTTCCGGCGGCCGTTACGGCCAGGTCACGCTCACGAAGCCGACCGGTGCGATGACCGGCTTCGTCGTGCTGTTCTCGGAGAAAAGCGGCTGGAGCCCGTCCGACCAGCAAGCCGCCGATGCACTCGCAGCCAAAGGCGCGATGGTCATCGGCGTCGACACGCCGCGCTATGCCGCGCGTGTGGCGGCCGACAAGACCGAGAAGTCCTGTCACAACCTCGTCGGCGATGCGGAGAACATGAGCCATCAGCTCGAACGCACCGTTCAGTCGAACCATTATTTCTCGCCGATTCTCGTCGGCACGGGGCAGGGCGCGATGATCGCGGAAAGCGCGCTGAAGCAGGCGCCGGACAACACCGTCAAGGGCGCGGTGTCGCTCGCGGCTGACCCGATGCTCGACGCGCGTTTCAATCCCTGCGCGCCGGATTCGACCATCATCCACGCGAACGGGTTGCCGGGCTTCTTCGAATACACGGCCGTGCTCGAAGCGGGCCGCTCGAAGGCCGACGCGCTCGTCGCGATGACGTCGCCGCATCTGAAGAAGGCCGAGCCGGTTGTTGACGGCGATGTCTCCGACCTCCCGCTGATCGAACTGCGCGCCGCGCAACCGACCGATCTGCTCGCGATCGTCATTTCCGGAGACGGCGGCTGGCGCGATCTCGACAAGACGATGGCGCTCGCGCTGCAACGCGATGGCGTGTCGGTGATCGGCATCGATTCGCTGCGCTACTTCTGGAGCGAAAAGACGCCGCAGCAGACGGCCAGCGATCTTGCGCGCGTGATCCGCGCGTACAACGCGCGCTGGCATACGAAACATGTGGCGCTGGTCGGCTATTCGTTCGGCGCGGACGTGATGCCGTTCGCATACAACCGTCTGCCGGACGCGGTGCGCGAGCAGGTTTCGTATATCTCGCTGATGGGTTTTTCGCCGTCGGCGGATTTTCAGATTCGCGTCACGGGCTGGCTCGGCATGCCGGCGAGCGAGAAGGCGCTCAAGGTGCGGCCGGAGCTGAACAAGCTGCCGCCGTCGATGGTGCAATGCATCTACGGCGAGAAGGAAGAGGACACGCTGTGTCCGCAGCTCACGAAGACGGGTATCGAAGTGGTGAAGCTGCCCGGCGATCACCACTTTGGGGGCGACTACGATGCGCTCGCGCGGCGCATTCTCGCGGGCTGGCGCAAGCAGATCGCGGCGCGGCAGGGTTGATCCGCTGATATCGCGAGGCGCGGATCGGCCTGTGGTCCGCGTTTGATCACTTGAGCGGTCCGAGATAGTCCCGCTTGCCGATCGGCGCGCCGAGATGGCGCAGAATGTCATGCGTCGTGACGACGTGAAAATAGAAGTTCGGCAACCCGAAGCCGAACAGATAATCGTCGCCCGAGAACGACGGCGAAAAGTCCGGAAACTTCAGCGTAACCGTGCGCGTTTCGCTACCCGCGAGCGACGCCTTGTCGATGCTCTTCAGAAACGCGATTGTCTTCTCGATCCGACCGTGCAGCGACGCAAAGCTGTCCTCGTTGTCCTCGAAGCGCGGCGCTTCGATGGCCGCGAGACGCGCCGCCGACAGTTTCGCCGTGTCGCTTGCGCGCTGGATCTGCGCGACGAGCGGCAGCATGTCGGGCGCGAGGCGCGCGTTGAGCACATCGTCGTGGGCGAGGCCTTTTTCATCGGCGAAGGCGGCGCCTTTCTTCAGCAGATCCGCGCAGACTTCGAGCCCGCGAATGAAAACCGGAATCGATGCGCGATACATCGTGAGTGACATGGGCTTGTGCTCCTTGAAGTTCTGTTTTCGATGACGACAGGGGCCACAAGCATAGCGCTCGCTGCGCGAGCCTGCTCGACTCTCACTGCCCGGACGGCCCTGAATGCCGCGCTTCCCACGCGCGCAACGCCGTCCTGTAACCTTCGAGCGCTTCCTGATAAAGATCGAAGACGCACGGGTCGCAGCCGCTCTGGCAGCAATCCTCCGGCAACGGACGCTCGGGCGGCGTCGGGCGCGGATCGTCGGCGGGGTCGTGGCGGTTGGTCATCGCGATGAGCAAGGCGTAATCGGTTCATCGTGCATCGGCTTCGCGGCGCGGGCGCGAGTGGCTAAACTTTGGCGTCGGATCGCGCCGCGCGCAATGCGATACTGCGCGCGGGGCAGTCATCCGCCCGTCATGACGTCGGATCGGACCGAGGGACTCACGCGATGAACCAGATCGTCAGCCTTGCGATCTCCGCCGCGCTCGCGGGCGCCTTGCTGAGCGGCTGCGCCATGCCGCCTGACACATCGGGCGGACCCGGCGCGGAATTTCAGACGAACGCGGGCGCGCAAACCGCCTGGAGCGCCGAGATTCGCCGCACGCAGGACGGCATTCCGCATATCCGCGCGGCCGACTGGGGCAGTCTCGGCTTCGGTTTCGGCTATGCGCAGGCGCAGGACAACCTGTGCACGCTCGCCGATGCCTTCGTTACGTATCGCGGAGAACGCTCGGCGTACTTCGGTCCGGACGCGCGACCACCCGCGAGCGCGACCTTCGGCCAGCCACGCAATATCGACGCCGATTTCTTCTTTCGGCTCATGGGCGAACAAGCGGCCGTGGACCGTTACCGCGCCGCACAACCGGCCGAACTCCGCAATCTGATCGACGGTTTCGCGAACGGCTACAACCGCTATCTCACCGATCTGAACGCGGGCGCCTTTCCGAACGCGCACGCGGCGTGCCGGGGCAAGCCGTGGGTCGGCAAGATCGGCGCCGACGATATCTACCTGCGTCTCATCGCGGCGAATCTCGCGGTGGGCTCGGTCCGCTTTCTGACGCCGATCGCGATCGCGCACCCGCCGAAGCGCGGCGACAGCGCGTCGCCCGCGGCGTCGGCAGCATCGCCGGGCGCGCTTGAATCATTGCGCTTTTCCATCGGCGAGCATCCGGGCATCGGCAGCAATGCGCTGGCCTTCGGTGCGCCGGTCACGCGTGACAAACGCAGCATCCTGTTCGGCAACCCGCACTGGTTCTGGCGCGGGCCCGACCGTTTCTATCAGGCGCAACTGACGATTCCGGGTCAGGTGAACGTCGCCGGCGTGTCGTTTCTCGGCGTGCCGCTGATCGTGCTCGGCTTCAACGAGAACATCGCGTGGACGCATACCGTGTCGAGCGCGCGGCGTTTCGGCATCTTCCAGTTGACGCTCGATCCCGCCGATCCGACGCGCTATCTCGTCGATGGCCGTAGCGAGCCGATGACGCCCGTCGCGCTCACGGTGCGCTCGCGCCGCGCCGACGGCGCTTACGAATCCGTGTCGCGCACGCTTTACCGCACGCGTTTCGGGCCGGTCGTCGATCTCTCGCCGATGGCGCAGGGCCTCGGCTGGAGCACGCAGCGCGCGTACGCGCTCGCCGACGTCAACATCGACAACGCGCGCGCGTTTCAGAACTTTTTCGCGTGGAATCAGGCGCGCTCGCTCAACGACTTCATGGCGATCCAGAAGCGCTACGCCGCGATGCCGTGGGCGAACACCTTCGCCATCGGGCGCGGCGACGACCGCGTCTGGTTCGCCGACATCGGCCCGATCCCGAACGTGCCCGACGCGCTCGCGGAATCGTGCACGACGCCCGCAGGCCGCGCGTTCGCGGGGCGCGTGCCGGGCGTGCCGTTCCTCGACGGCTCGAAGAGCGCGTGCGCATGGCGCGTGGATTCGACGAGCGTGCAGCCGGGCGCGCTGCCCGTCGAGCAGTTGCCGAATACCGTGAGAGGCGATTACGTCGGCAATTTCAACGACAGCTACTGGCTCACGAACGCGAACGCGCCGCTGTCGGGCTCTCCGCGCATCGCAGGCGCGACGCGCGTCGAGCAGTCGCTGCGCACGCGTTACGGGCATCTGCTCGCCGCGCGGCTGCAGCGCGAGCGAGGCGGCATCACGCGCGAGGCGCTCGAATCGGCCGTGCTGGAGACTCATTCGATGTCCGAGCGGCTGTTCCGCAAGCCGTTGCTCGACGCGGTCTGCACGGTGAACGAAGCGGTCGGCCCGCTGCACGAAGCGTGCGAGGTTCTGCGCAACTGGAACGGCACGGCGGACATCGACGCGCGCGGCGCGAATCTGTGGGACGAGTTCTGGTCGCGCGCGACGCGCATCGCGCCGGAGCGCCTGTACGAAGCGGGTTTCGATCCGAACAAGCCGCTCGCGACGCCGGGCGGCTTCAGCGTCGACAATCCCGCCGTGCTCCAGGACTTGCGCCAGGCGCTCGGCGGCGCGGCGCTCGCGTTGAAGCTGAACGGCTTCGCGCTCGATTCGCGCCGCGGCGACATTCTCTACACCGAACGCAACGGCGCGCGCGTGCCGCTCTACGGCGGCTGCGACGAAGCGGGCTACTTCACGATCGTCTGCGCGCGGCGTCCGCTCGATCCGAAGGGCTATCCGATGGACATCAGCGGCCAGGGCGACAGCTACGTGCAGGTCGTCACCTTCGGCGAGAACGGCGTGGAAGCCGACACCATGCTCTCGCACTCCGAATCCGACGACCCGGCTTCGCCGCATTCGGGCGACGCCACGCGCGCGTTCGCGGCCAAACGCTGGTCGCGCTTTCCGTTCACCGAACAGGCGATCGTTTCCGATCCGGCGGTGACGCGCGTCGTCGTCTCGGGAGCGCGCGACGAAGGGACGGGCGCGCCGCGGCGTTGAAAAAAATCACGTAAAACGCGCGGGCGCGGCCCGCCGCCGGTCGAGTCGCGTGCAAAACCCGTCTATCATTGAAGTTTGCCTCGAATGGAAACACGGTCATGACTATCGGCGACAACACGCAACACGACGAAACAGTCCGGCTCGACCCAGCCGCGCTGCAGGGTTTCGTGGATCGCAAATGGAACGACGAGATCGTGCCCGCACTGACCGATTACATCGCAGTGCCCGCGAAAAGCCCGATGTTCGACAGCGACTGGGCGCGCCACGGTTTCATCGAACGGGTGGTCACGGACGCGGTCGACTGGGTCAAGACACAGCCGGTCAAGGGACTCAAGGTCGAAATCGTGCGCCTGGCCGAGCGCACGCCCGTCATTTTCTTCGAAGCGCCTGCAACGCGTTCGGGCAGCACGGAAACGGTCGTGCTCTACGGCCATCTGGACAAGCAGCCGGAATTCGAAGGATGGCGCAGCGACCTCGGTCCGTGGACGCCGAAACTCGAAGACGGCAAGCTCTACGGCCGCGGCGGCGCCGACGACGGCTACGCCACCTACGCCAGCATCACCGCGCTCGCGGCGCTGGACGCGCAGGGCGTGGAGCGGCCGCGCTGCGTGGGCATCATCGAGACGTGCGAGGAATCCGGCAGCTACGATCTTCTGCCTTACATCGACGCCTTGCGCGACCGGCTCGGCGATGTCGGGCTCGTGATCTGCCTCGATTCCGGCGCGGGCAACTATGATCAGCTCTGGCTTACGACCTCGCTGCGTGGTCTCGTCGCCGGCGATCTGGAAGTGCAGGTGCTGGACGAAGGCATTCACTCGGGCGGCTACGGCGGCATCGCGCCATCGACGTTCCGGATCATGCGGCAACTGTTCGAGCGCCTCGAAGACGCGAGCACGGGCAATCTGCTGCCCGAGGGCTTTCACTGTCCGATTCCGATGCTGCGCCGCCGCGAAACCGAAATGACCGCGCGCATCCTCGGCGACGATGTCTGGAAGAAGCTGCCGTGGGCTTGCGGTGCGGATGGCGGCAGCGTTCTGCCGACCACGACCGATCCGCGCGAAGCGTTGCTCAATTCCACCTGGCGTCCTTCGTTGACGGTCACGGGCGCATCGGGCCTGCCGCCGCTCGCGGATGCGGGCAACGTGCTCGCACCGCGCACGGCTTTCAAGCTGTCGCTGCGCCTGCCTCCGCTCGTCGACGCGGCCAAGGCGGTCGTGCAACTGCAGCGCCTGCTCGAAATGGACCCGCCGTACAACGCCAAGGTGACGTTCAAGCCCGAAGCGGGCGCCGCGACCGGCTGGAACGCGCCCGATCTCGCGCCGTGGCTCGCGACATCGCTCAATGAGGCGTCGAAGCGGCACTTCGGAGCGAATGTCGCGTATATCGGGCAGGGCGGCACGATTCCGCTGATGAATACGCTCAAGGAAGGCTTCCCGCGCTCGCAGTTCATGGTCTGCGGCGTGCTCGGCCCGAAGTCGAACGCGCACGGTCCGAACGAATTCCTGCACATTCCGTATGCGAAGAAGCTGACGGCATCGGTCGCGGAGGTAATCGCGGCGGCGCCTTGAGATTTTCGGCTCGATCGATCGTATGGAAAGCCCGGCGTGTCCGGGCTTTTTTTCGACCGTTTTCAGCGATTTTATAAAAACAAACTGGTAAGGCCAGTTGATCGTCTGTAAAGTGATAGGCCCGCGCGCGCTTCAACAAAAGACGGGCGCGCGAGCGATCAACCAAGGAGACGAGTGCCGCAATGAATGCATCCCCCACGTCCACGACTTCCGCCACCGAACAGCGCATCGCCGCCGACACGCTGCACGCCTATGTCCGCGCGATCTTCGAATCCGCCGGCAGCGCGCCGCGCGAGGCGGAACTGGTTGCGGATCACCTCGTGATGGCGAATCTGTCGGGCCACGATTCGCATGGCGTCGGCATGATCCCGCGCTATGTCGCCTCGCTCGGCGAAGGCCAGTTGAAGCTGAACACGCACGCCGAGATCGTGCGCGACGCGGGCGCGGTGCTGACCGTCGATGGCCGCAAGGGTTTCGGACAGGTCGTTGCCTTCGAGGCGATGGAGCACGGCATCGAGCGTGCGAAGAAGCTCGGCGTGTGCGCGGTCGGGTTGCGCAACGCGCATCACATCGGGCGCATCGGCCATTGGGCGGAGCAGTGCGCGAAGGCGGGGCTCGTGTCGTTCCACTTCGTCAACGTGGCGGGCGATCCGCTCGTCGCGCCGTTCGGCGGCATCGACCGGCGTTTCGGCACGAATCCGTTTTGCGCCGCGTATCCGCGCGACGGCAAGAGCCCGCTCGTGCTCGATTTCGCGACGGCCGGCATCGCGTACGGCAAGACGCGTGTGGCGTACAACAAGGGTGTGAATGTCGCGCCGGGCATGCTGCTCGATCACGAAGGCAAGCCGACCGTCGAGCCGAAGGTGATGCACGAGGAGCCGTTCGGCTCGCTCACCGCGTTCGGCCTTCACAAGGGTTCGGGGCTCGCCGCGCTGTGCGAGATTTTCGGTGGCGCGCTTTCGGGCGGCTACACGACGCACGACAGCACGCTCGAACAGTCGAGTGCGATCATCAACTGCATGACCTCGGTGATTCTCGATCCGAACGCGTTCGACGCGCCGGCCGCGCAAGCCGAAGCCGAAGCGTTCCTCGAATGGATGAAGGCGTCGCCGCGCGCGGAAGGCGTCGATGCGATCTACGCGCCTGGCGAGCCGGAAGAGGCGCGTCGCGCGGACCGCACGGCGAACGGCATCGCCATTGATCCGACGACATGGAAGCAGATTCGCGAATCGGCGACGACTTCGGGCATGCCGCAAACACAAATCGAAGAGTTTGCGGCCGCGCTGAAGTAATTCCCCGACGGCGCGCGCGGCAAATTGGTCAAGCCAGTTTGCCGCGCCGGTCGCGATCAGCCGACCATATCCTTCTCGATCCACTCGACGACGGACGTGCGCTTCGGCTGCCAGCCGAGCATCTCGCGCGTGCGCTTGCTGCGCACGCGGCTGTTCGAGCCGAGCCCGTACGACGCCATTTCATAGCCCCATTCCTCGATCGCGTCTTCGAGCGGCCAGTCTTGCGGCCCGGCGAGGTTCAGCGTCTTCGCCATCGCGGCTGTCATGTCGCGAAATTGCGCCTCGCCGCTCTCGACGAAATAGAACGTCCCCGCCGGCGATTTCTCCAGCGCGAGTCGATAGATCGCGACGACATCGTCGATATGCACGTTCGACCAGATATTCAGACCGCGTCCCACGTGGCGCACGATGCCGCTTTTCCTCGCCTGCCGCTCCAGACGCGGCAACTGCACGCTCGCCGTATCCGGCACCGCGCCGTGGCCGTAGATCAGCGTGTTGCAGAGCACGGCCGAGCGCACGCCGCGCCGGGCGGCCGCGAGCACGAGATTGTCGATCGCCACGCGCGGCGCCTTGTCGGGCGTCGGCTCGGGCAGGTCGTCCTCAGTGTAGATGTTGTCCGACGCCTCGCCGCCCGACGCGTCGCCGACGATGCTCGAGCCGCTCGTATGCAGAAACGGCTTGTTCGAGCCTTCCAGCGCGCCGATCAGCGCCTCGACCGCGCCGCGATGATCGCTGCTCGCCGCGTTGATGACCGCGTCGGCGGCGCGGGCTTCGGCAACGAGCAGCGCCGTGTCGTCCAGACTGCCGATCACCGGTTCGATGTTCAGCCGCTTCAGATCGTCGGCCTGCTCCGCGCGCCGGATCAGCCCGCGCACGCGATGCCCGTCGCGCGCGAGTCCCGCCGCAATCGATCCGCCGATGAAACCGCCCGCGCCCGTAATGAAGATGTTCATGTCTGTGCTCCGTTGAATGTTCAAACTACGATGGGCACAGTATGAGCCGCTTCGACTTTCGCAAAAACGGTGATAGTCTCAAATGAAACTTGACTCAGAATCAACAATTCACCAACTGAGTTGCACTCAACCCGAACCGACGATGCCACCGATCGAAACCATCAATGCGCCCGGCCTGCCGATTCCCGCCGGCCACTACAGCCACGCGACGCGCGCGGGCAAACTCGTCTGCGTGTCCGGCCAGTTGCCGATCCGCCCCGACGGCACGCATACCGGCGACCTGCCGTTCGAAGCGCAGGCCGAACAGACGCTCGCGAATCTGCGTACCGTGCTCGAAGCGGCGGGCGCGCGCCTGACGGATTGCATCGAAGTGACGGTGTATCTCGTCGGCGTCGAGCACTGGAAGGCGTTCAACGAAATCTACGCGCGCCACTTCGGCGAGTGGAAGCCGGCGCGCGCCGTCGTTCCCGTCGGCGCGCTGCACTACGGCTATCTGCTCGAAATTTCCGCGCGCGCGTGGGTCGAGCGCGCGTAGCGGCTAAGCCAGATCCAGCGATTTCGTCAGATCGCCGAGCGGCGCCTGGCCGTTCGCGGCGAACGCGCGATCCCGATTGGCGACGCCGTCGAGCGGCGTCAGATCGTGCACGCGCGAGATGAAACGCAGGATCGAGTTCGTGTCGTACACGGTGTGATCGACATAGCCCTTTTTCGCGAACGGCGAAATCACGAGCGCGGGAATGCGCGAGCCCGGACCCCAGCGATCGCCCTTCGGCGGAGAGACGTGGTCCCACCAGCCGCCGTTTTCATCGACGGTGACGATCACGACCGTGTTCTGCCACTGCGGCCCGCGCTGGATGTGCTCGATCACGTTCGAGATATGCCGGTCGCCCGAGGCGACATCCGCGTAACCGGCGTGCATGTTGAGATTGCCCTGCGGCTTGTAGAACGTGACGGCCGGCAGACGGCCCGCGTCGATGTCCGCGAGCAGCTTGTTCGTCGATGGATCGTTGCCCAGACCCGCGTCCCGCAGATGCCGGGCGCGCGCCGCCGTGCCCGGCGCAAAGTTCACGAAGTAATTGAACGGCTGATGGTGGTACTGAAAATCCGGCACCGCGCCGGTATCGCGATGCTCCAGCGCGTATTGCCACGCGCCGCTATACCAGGCCCAGTCGATATTCTTGTCCGACAGCCGGTCGCCGATGGTCGCATAGGTCTGCGGCGGCAGCACGAGCGCATTGGCACGGTCCGCGTAACGCGGATCGCCGTCTTTCGGCGGCGGCACATTGCTCGGCTGATACGGCGGGAACATGGTGTTGACCGCGTAGCCGTCGGCGGTGAGCGCGCCGTCGCGGACGAACTTCGGCGGCCCTTCGAGCGCCGATCGGGGTGAATCGGGCGCGAGCTTCAGGCGCGAGCCGGTGGGGTCGTCGCCTTCGACGACCGCGAGCAGCTTGGCCGCGGGACCGTTCTTCGCGTCGGGATAGAAGGGCGCCTGCGCGGAGATCAGGAAGATATGGTTCATCCACGAACCACCGAAAGCCGACATGAAGAAGTTGTCGCAGAGCGTGTATTGCTGCGCCAGTCCCCAGAGCTTCAGCGTATCGGGCGAGTTCTGGTAGTGACCCATCACGAGGCCGCCGGAGTCGCCCCACGCCGCGAACTGATTGTTGCGCCCGGCGTTGATCTGCATCTGGTTCTGATAGAAGCGATGTACGAGATCACGCGTGATGACTGAATTGGGCAGCGGCGCGCCCTGCGCGTCCATGATCTGGAACGGCGCGTTGCGCAGATCGACGATCTGCTGCTCGCTGATCGCAAAGCGCTTGCCGCCGACTTCCTGCGCCTGCGGCACGAGTCCGCCCCAGATTTTCGGCAGCGTCGGCATGGGCGTCACGCCGTCGCGGTCGAGCTGCGTGTAGCGCGAGGACGGCACGGCCGAGAGCGGATATTGCACGCCCGGATAGTTGCCGTAGAGGTTGGTGAAGCTGCGGTTCTCCGCATAGATCACGACGATATGCTGCACTTTCGCCGCGAGCGTGCGGTCGAGTTCGAGATCGACCGCGGTCTTCGGCGTGGACGGCTTTTGTTCGAACAGATTGCACCCGCCGAGCGATAGCCCTGCGAGACCCACGCCAGCCGCAAGCAGCCGCCGCCGCGCGGGGTCCGCGGGTGTGTCGTTGCTGGAGGGAAGTTCGTGCTGCGGATGTTCGTTCTCGTTCATCGCCTGACTCCTCGTGACTGAGCGGCAATGATGCCGCATCGTCGGGCCGCGGGAAACCCGGCCAAACGGCATAGGCAAAAAAACGGAACGTTGCGTGATTCGGCTTATATCTTTCGGTCGACTGGAATCCGCGATGCGGCGTGACTAACATCAACTGAACAACAGCTTTGCTCCGACGAGAATCAGCGTCGCGGCGAGCACCTGGCGCAGCAGTGCTTCGGGCGCCTTCGAAGACAGCATGCTGCCCACGGCAATGCCCGGAATCGAGCCCACGAGGAGCGAGGCGAGCAGCGACCAGTCGACCGAGCCGAGCATCCAGTGGCCCGCGCCGGCAATCAGCGTGAGCGGCACCGCGTGGGCCACGTCCGAACCCACGATGCGCACGGTCGCGAGGCGCGGATAGAGCAGAAGCAGCACCGTCACGCCGATCGCACCCGCGCCCACGGAGGTGATGGAAACGAGTACGCCGAGAACCGCGCCGGTGAATACGGTCCAGGCGGCAGTGCGCACCGGGTGTTCAGGCCGGCCGTGGCCCTTTTTGTAAGCGAGACGCGCGAGTTGCGGTCGGAAGATCAGGGAAATGGCTGTAATGAGCAGCGCGGAGCCGAGGATCACCTGGATCAGCCGCGCGGTGCCGGGCGCCGAGATGCCGTGCGTATGCAGAAAATACAGCGTGACGGCCGCAGCCGGCACGCTGCCCGCAGCGAGGCGGCCGGTAATGCGCCAATCGACCGAGCCCTTGATGCCGTGCACGAGCGTGCCGGCGGTCTTGGTCGCGGCGGCGTATAACAGGTCGGTGCCCACGGCGGTCGCGGGATGGATGCCGAACAGCAGGACCAGCAAGGGCGTCATCAGCGAGCCGCCGCCCACGCCAGTCAGACCGACGAGGAAGCCCACCGCGAGCCCTGAGGCAGAATAAAGTAAGTCGATATGCGGAAATGACATTGCGCGCGGAGAACCCGTCAGGCGTGGGTGGGTCGAAAAACCGTCGATGATAGCGGGTAAGCCGCTTGGTTGCTGCATGAAAGCAACGCTGTCGGCACTCGAACGCGTGACGGGTGATTCACGAATACCCTTCAGATTACTTTCAGGAAGGCGAGATGGATACACAGGAAAAGACGCAAGGACAGACGCAGCAACAACAGCAACAACAGATGCAGCAGGCGCAGCCGACGCCCGCGAGCGTGGACGAAGCGTTCATTCCGACCGAGCGCTCCAACATGCCGAGCGAACGGCAATTCGTGCTGAAGTCCGGCAACACCTTCGCCGTCTACGATGCCAACGGCGACATCCGCGGCGGCGACGATGGCCTCTTCGTCAACGATACGCGCGTGCTCTCGGAGCTCGTGCTGACCTTCGGCGGACGCGCGCCGTCGCTGCTTTCCGGCAGCGTATCGAGCGATAACGCCGTATTTACCGCGCACCTGACGAACCGCCCGCTGCCACCCATCGGCGGGGCGCGCACGCCTGAAGGCGTGATTCACGTCGAACGCAAGCGCGTGCTGTCGGGGCATGTGCTGCACGAGAGCATCGTGCTCACGAACTACGGCACGGAGCCGTCTACCGTGCCGCTCTCCATTTCCTTCGCCGCGGATTTTCTCGACATGTTCGAGGTGCGCGGCGCCAAACGCGGCAAACGCGGTACCTTGCGGCCGCCGGTGGTGGAAAACGGTGAAGTCGTGCTGCGCTATGTCGGTCTGGACGAAGTGGAGCGCACGGCGCGCATTCAGTTCACGCCCGCGCCGGATGTCCTCTCGCCCACGCGCGCCGACTACGCGCTGCATATTCAGTCGGAAACGGCGATCTCCGTGTATCTGTCGGTGACGGCGGTCACGCACGCCCTGAGCGACGCCAGCGAGGAAAGCAAGCGCAACGCGGCCGAAGCGGCCGAGTGCGCGCCCGAATCGGGTCGTCCGGCAATCCGCGAGGCGCTCGTCGAGGCGCATCGGCGCATGCGTGACCGACGCAAGGCGAGCGCGCGCGTGCGGTCGAGCAATCCGCTCTTCAGCGAATGGATCGATCGTTCGCTCGCGGATCTCGGCTTGCTCACGACCGATCTCGAAACCGGCCCGTATCCGTATGCGGGCATCCCGTGGTTCTCGACGGCGTTCGGGCGCGACGCGATTATCACTTCGCTACAGATGCTCTGGCTGCATCCGACACTTGCGCGCGGCGTGCTGCGCTTTCTCGCCGCGCATCAGGCGCGCGAGGACTCGGCGTTCCGCGATGCCGAGATCGGCAAGATCATGCACGAAACGCGCAAGAGCGAGATGGCAGCGACGGGCGAGGTGCCGTTCGCGCTGTATTACGGCGGGGTGGACAGCACGCCGCTCTTCATCGTGCTGGCGGGCGCCTACGCCGAACGCACCGGCGATCACGCACTGGTCGATGAAATCTGGCCCGCGCTGCAACTCGCGGCGCAATGGGTCGCGCGTCATTGCGACAAGAATCCGCACGGTCTGCTCGACTATCAGCGCGCATCCGAGCATGGTCTTGCGAATCAGGGCTGGAAGGACAGCCAGGACTCCGTGTTCCACGCGGACGGGCGCTTCCCGATCGGCCCGATCGCGCTCGTCGAAGTGCAGGCGTACGCATCGACCGCGTTTTCGACGATGGCGCGTCTCGCCCGTGAGCGCGGCGAAGACGAGCACGCGCACGAGTACGAACGGCGCGCGCGTCACATTCGCGAACGCGTCGAGGCGATGTACTGGATGCCGGAGGCGGAGTTCTACGGCATCGCGCTCGACGGCAAGGGCGATCTGTGCCGCGTGCTGTCGTCGAATGCAGGGCATCTGCTTGCGTTCGATCTCGTCGAGCGCAAGCGCGGCGAGGCCGTCGCGCGTCAGCTCGAATCGACGCTCTTTCACACCGGCTGGGGCGTGCGCACGCTGGCGGCCGGACAGCCGCGCTTCAATCCGATGTCGTATCACAACGGCTCGGTCTGGCCGCACGATACAGCGCTGTGCGCGCGCGGTCTCGCGCGTTATGGCGATCGCGGCGCGGCCGTCAGTCTGTTGCAGTCGCTGTTCGAAGCGGCTGTTACCTTCGATATGCGTCTGCCGGAGCTGTTCTGCGGCTTCACGCGTCAGCGCGGCGAGCGGCCGATTGCCTATCCGGTTGCGTGTCTGCCGCAGGCGTGGGCGGCGGGCGCACCGTTCATGGTGCTGGAAGCGTGTCTCGGCGTGACCGTCGATGCCATCAACGATGAAGTGCGGATCGACCGGCCGGAACTGCCGGAGGGCATCGACTGGCTGGAAATCGGCGATCTGCGCCTCGGCGACAAGACCGCAACGATCACTTTCCGGCGCGTCGGCGGGCAGGTGATTCCGTCGGTGGAAGGCGACGTACGGGTGGTCGCCGTGCTGTGATGCGGCAGGCGCACAGCGCCGCAAAGGCGCTGTGCGTGTGTCATGCGCTTAAACCGCCACGCTGCCGACGTAGTTCTCGGCGAGCGCAGTGGCTGCCGCACGCGACGTCGTCACGTGCTCCAGTTCCGCCACTTGCAGTCGCTGCTCGAAGGGCGACGTGTCGTCGAGCTTGTGCAGCATGCGCGTCATCCACCACGAGAAATGCTCGGCGCGCCAGACGCGCTTGAGCGCCGTCTCCGTGTAACGCGCGAGCTGTTCCTTGCCGCCTTCCTTGTAGAAGTCGATGAGCGCGGCTGTCAGCACGCGTACGTCCGAGACCGCGAGGTTGAGGCCCTTCGCGCCGGTCGGCGGCACGATGTGCGCAGCGTCGCCTGCGAGGAAGAGCTTGCCCGACTGCATCGGCGTGGACACGAAGCTGCGCATGCCGACGATGTTCTTCTGGAAAATCTTGCCTTCGGTGATCTGCCAGCCGTCGGCGGTATCGACGCGTGCGTGCAGTTCGGCCCAGATGCGGTCGTCGGACCAGGCATCGACCGTATCTTTCGGGTCGCACTGGAAGTACATGCGCTGCACGCCCGGCGAGCGCGTGCTGATGAGCGCGAAGCCGCGGTCATGGCGGGCGTAGATGAGTTCGTCGGAGGAGGGCGGCGCTTCGACCAGAATGCCGAACCAGCCGAACGGATAGATGCGCTGATAATCCTGCCTGACCGCCTCGGGAATCGACTGGCGCGCTACACCCTGCGAACCGTCGCAACCGATGATGAAGTCGCATTCCAGCTCTTCGTCGCGGCCTTCGTGCTGATACTTGATGCGCGGTTTGCGATCGCTGCCTTCCTGGAAGTCGTGCAGCGACACGTTCGACACGTTGAACTTCAACGCGCCGTTCGCCGCGAGCCGCGCCGCGACCAGATCCTTGATGACTTCGTGCTGCGCGTACACCGTGATCGAATGCCCGGTCAGTTCGGTCAGCGCGATACGGCGGCGCTGGCCTTCGAACGCGAGCTCGAAACCGTGATGCAGCGCGCCTTCGGCCTGCATGCGTGCGCCGAGTCCGGCCTGGTTGAGCGTGTCCATCGTGCCTTGTTCGAGCACGCCGGCGCGAATCGTCGATTCGATATCGTTCTGGCTGCGCGCTTCGAGCACGACGGATTCGATGCCGCGCAGATGAAGCAGATGAGAGAGAAGAAGCCCGGCGGGGCCCGCGCCGATGATGCCGACTTGAGTACGCATGTTAGTCTCCGTGAGGCAGTGGTGATGTTGTGCGTACAGTGTCGGCAGAGCGGCCTTATGCCGCAACGCGATACGAAGGATAAGGTCTATCTGTTTTTGAGATAAAGGGCCGAAAATGGCCTGAAATCGCTCGATTTACGGGTAAATCCCTAGAAGGCGCGGGCGGTTTGCCCGCGCCGGCCGCCTTATTCCGCCGCTTTTTCCTTCAACTGATTGCGCCGGAACTCCCCTTGGCGCGTGAGCATCCAGCCGGGATATTCCGCAGGCAACTGGCTCACTTCATCGAGCGCGGCGAGTTCGTCTTCGTTCAGGCGCACTTTCGTCGCGGCGATGTTGTCATCGAGCTGCTCGATCCGCTTCGCCCCGATGATCACGCTCGACACGACCTTCTGATGCAGCAGCCACGCGAGCGCGATCTGCGCCACCGACACGCCTTTGGTCTCGGCCATGCGTCGCATCACGTCGACGCAGTCGTACGCGCGCTCGACGTTGACGGGCGGAAAATCGAACTTGGTGCGGCGGCTGCCTTCCTCCTTGCCGCCCTCGCGCGTGTACTTGCCCGACAGCAAGCCGCCCGCGAGCGGGCTCCACACCATCAGACCCACATTCTCGCTTTGCAGCAGCGGCACGATTTCGCGCTCCAGATCGCGGCCCGCGACCGTGTAGTAGGCCTGCAGCGACTCGAAGCGCGCGAGCCCGAGCCGCTCGGAAATGCCCAGCGCCTTCATGATCTGCCACGCCGCCCAGTTCGACACGCCGATATAACGCACATGCCCGTGCTGTACGAGGTTGTCGAGCGCGCGCAGCGTTTCCTCGATCGGCGTCGCCGGATCGAAGCCGTGAATCTGGTACAGATCGACGTGATCGAGTTGCAGGCGCTTGAGGCTCGCCTTCACGCCGTCGATGATGTGATAGCGCGACGCGCCGCGCGAATTCGCGCCCTTGGTGCCGGTTTCGCCGAGAATCTTCGTCGCGACGACCACGTTCTCGCGCGGCACCTTCAGATTCTTCAGCGCCTGTCCGGTGATGACTTCCGATTGACCGTCGGCGTAGACGTCGGCGGTGTCGATGAAATTGATGCCCGCGTCGAGCGAGCGGCCGATCAGCTTGTCCGCGTCGGCCTGCTGCAACTGGCCGATGTTGTCCCAGATGCCGCCCGTTCCGCCGCCGAAGGTCATCGTGCCCAGGCACAGTTCCGAGACGAAAAGACCGGTATTGCCGAATTTCCTGTAGCGCATGGTTGCTCCCGATTGACTGGAAAGGCGCGGCATCGAACGAACTGCGTGAGCGATCCGCGCCGGCAATGCAGTATCGTCCCGGCGCGCGGCGGGCTCATAGCCTGATCCTGTTCAATCCTTGCCTGTTCCTGCAAACGCTGGGGGTGGCTGCGAGCAATCTCGCGCCCGCGCGAGTAAGCTAGTCGAACCCATCTCATCTCGAAAATGGTCCGGAAATCATGGCTTTGAACGACACGCCCGGCCTCGCCGCAAAAGACACTCACGATTCGCCACAGGAAGTCCGCCACGACCCCGCGCTCGATCAGGCGCGCCTCGATCTCGTCGCGCTGCTCGATCGGTTCACCGCCGGTTGCGAAGGCTCGGTGGAAACGCCGGTGCCGGGTCTCTGCCTGCATCGCATCATGAATCCTGGCGGGCCGAAGCACGGCATCCAGACGCCCGCGCTCGCGCTGATTGCGCAGGGCAGCAAGCGTCTGATGGTCGGCGACGAGGTCTATATCTACGATCCGATGCACTATCTGGTGTCGTCGGTCGATTTGCCCGTTTGCGGGCAAGTTTCGGTGGCGAGCGAGTCGGAGCCGTATCTCGGCATGCGGCTCGAACTCGATGTCGAGGAGATCACCTCGCTGATCCAGGACGAGCATCTGCCGCCCGCGACGCAGGCCGACGCCTCGCGCGGCCTGTACGTGAACCGCCTCGGCAACTCGATGCTCGACGCCGTGCTGCGCCTGCTGCGCCTCGTCGACGCGCCCGAGGACGTGCCGATCCTCGCGCCGCTCGTGAAACGCGAGATTCTCTATCGGCTGCTGATGAACGGCTCCGGCGCGCGGCTGCGGCAGATCGCGCTGCAGGACAGCCAGACGCAGCGCATCGCGAAGGCGATCCAGTTGCTGCGTCAGCACTTCGATCAGCCGCTGCGCGTGGAGGATATCGCGCGCGACGTGCACATGAGCGTGTCGTCGCTGCATCATCATTTCAAGGCCGTCACGGCGATGAGCCCGTTGCAGTATCAGAAGCAGTTGCGGCTTCAGGAGGCGCGCCGCCTGATGATGCTCGATATCGTCGATGCCGCCACGGCCGCGCATCGCGTGGGTTACGAGAGCGCGTCGCAATTCAGCCGCGAGTACAGCCGCCTGTTCGGCGCGCCGCCGCTGCGCGACACGCGTCGCTGGCGCGATGCGACCGCGGCCGCCGCCGGCGTCTGACGAAGAAATTTCGATGAACCACTATTCACGAGCGCGCGAATGGTCTTGAATGGATTGCCGACTGGCGATGCGACGGCGCTGCCGCATCGATTTATTTCATCGTCCGCGGAATAGTGCAGCGCTTCCGAACGTTCTACGGATACTTCTACAAAAAAGGAAAGATGAAATGAAGAAGCGCATCCAGATGTTCGCCGCTGCCGCAACAGTCGCAACCGCTTTCGCCTCGCTCGCTTCGTCCGCCTATGCTGCGGCGCCGAAGGAAGCGAACGGCATGTTCGTCGATGAAAACGGCATGACGCTCTATACCTTCGACAAGGACACCAAAGGCGGCGCGAGCGCCTGCACCGGCGGCTGCGCGCAGGCATGGCCCGCCGCGATGGCGAGCGATTCCGACAAGCCGTCCGGCAAATGGACCACGGAAGCGGCCGATGGCGGCAAGCAATGGGCCTACGACGGCAAGCGCGTCTATCGCTTCGCCAAGGACACGAAGCCCGGCGACAAGAACGGGGACAACTTCCGCGACGTCTGGCACGTCGTGAAGCCCTGAGCGATTCTTTACGCGCAAGGGAACGGAAAACTCGCGATTCGGCGCGCGCGCGGAATAAAACGGCGCGCGCGCCGGTCAATCAATGAAACAGGTAACGATCATGAAACGATCGATCGGAGTGACGATGCTCCTGATCGCGCTCAGTCTCGCCCTCGGCACTGCCGGTTGCGCGAGCGGCACGCAAAGTGCGCCGAATTCGTCGGGCGCGCCGAGCGCGCCGTCCGGCGGAGGCAGCTACTGATGGCGCGCGCCACCGACGCTTCGTGCAGACAAGCGGGCGCACGGCCTTGAGCTTCGAGAGCGATCTGCTTGCGCATCTGCCGCAGTTGCGCCGCTATGCGCGCGCGCTGACGGGCGATCGCGCGTGGGCCGACGATCTCGTGCAGGACGCGACCGAACGCGCGCTCAACCGCGCGAAGTCGTTCCAGGCGGGCACGAACCTGAGAGCGTGGCTGTTCACGATCATGCGCAACCTGTATATCGACCAGTTGCGCGGGCGCCGCGATATCGCCGTCGACGATGAAACCGCGCCCTGGCGGCAGATGGCCGCGCCGCGCGGTGAAGTCGACGGGCTCGTGCTGCGCGACGTGCAGCGCGCGCTGTATTGTCTGCCGGTCGAGCAGCGCGAAGTGATGCTGCTCGTGTGCGTCGAGGAAATGAGTTATCAGGAGGCATCCGTGGTGTTGAACGTGCCGACCGGAACCGTGATGTCGCGCCTGTCGAGGGCGCGGGAGCATATGCGCGTTCTGCTCGGCGAGGAATCGGGCCGCAAGTCGACGCCTTCGTCGCTGAAAGTGGTGAGCCGCTCATGACCAATCAAGACCGTCCATCCGAAGGCGGCGACCGTATGGGTCCCCCCAAACCCGATCGCGATCTGCAGGCGCTGTCCGCTTTCATCGACGACGAACTGCACGGCGACGAGCGTGACGCCGTGGCCGAGCGCATCGCCAGCGATCCGGCCAGCGAGGCGACCGTCGCCGCGTATCGCGCGCAGGACAATGCGCTGCGGGCGATGTTCGCCGATCAGAGCGAGCCGCAGGTCGTACGTCTGCGGCCGAGCAATCGCGAGCGTTATCTGATCGCGGCGTGCTTTCTCGTCGTGGGCGTCGCGTGCGGATTCCTGCTTCACATGCTCGTGCCGGCGCTCGGCGACAAGCCTCGCTTCGCCGAGCGCGCGGATATCGCCTACGCGGTGTACGCGCCGGAGCAGCGGCACGCGGTGGAAGTGGCGGCGTCGCAGCAGGACCATCTCGTGACCTGGCTGTCGAAGCGGCTGAACCGCGCGGTGACGATTCCGTCGCTGGCGGAGTATGGTTTTCAGCTCGTCGGCGGACGTCTGTTGCCGGACGAGGAAGGGCCTGCCGCGCAGTTCATGTATCAGAACGCGGCCGGCGAGCGCCTCACGCTTTACATGACGACGGCCACGATCAGGCGCAACGACAGCAAGATCAGAACGTTGAAGGATGGTCAGCGCACGACGTTCTATTGGGCGTGGGACCGAGTCGGGTATGCGCTCTCGGGGCAGATCGGCGAAGCGAAGTTGCAGGCGATCGCCTACGACACATGCAAGGAGCTGGGTGGCGATCCGAAGAGCTGGTGAGGCCTTCGCTATTACACAAAAAAGCCGCAGCGATTCATTTCGCTGCGGCTTTTCTCATGGGCTTTTCGGTTTAGTAGTAACGATGCGCGGGCGGCGCGGGATGGTGATGACGCTCCCATTCCTGGCGCTGCCAGTAACGATGACCATCCCAGTAGCGGTCGCCATGCCAACCCACGGTCACATGATGGGGCGGGGCGTGATGCACTTCCGCCGAAGCGACATTTGCGAGGCCCATGCCCAGTGCTGCGGCAAGGGAGGCGATCAGCAGGCTCTTCTTCGTCTTGTTCATGATGAGGTTTGCTCCTTGGTCGTTTGCTTTGCAATCGAAACCGCGATCCACCAGGGTGTAGTTTCGTGGTGATTCGGTGTGGCTTCGGAAAGGCTTCAGTAGCGGTAGTAATCCCGGTGATGGTGATACCCGCCGCCATCACCCGGCACGACGATGCAGCCCGATAGCGCGCTGCTCAGCACCACGCCCAACGCTGCAAGGATCGCTAGTTTCTTCATGGGTTTCTCCGTGTGAATCCATGGAGACCAATGTAGCGGACCGCAAAATGACAAGCCGTGATCGTTTGTAAGCAAACGTGTAACCTGAAATATTTAAGATTGGCGTCTGTAAAGGCGTGGCGGTCGTTGCACGCGGCCGCGCGACGCGTTATCCTGAACTACGATTCATATTGTCGGAGTGGATATGCCCCACATCAGCACGGGCGTGGAGTACGCGCTGCACTGCATGCTCTATCTCGCGGAGCCGCCGCACGGCGTGCGCGAGGCGAGTGTGCGCGATCTCGCGGAATTGCAGGGCGTGCCGGCGGAGTACGTCGCCAAGCTCTTCACGAAGCTGCACAAGGCGGGACTCGTCGTTGCGACCGAAGGCGCGCGCGGGGGTTTTGCGCTCGCGCGCCCCTCGCAGGAGATCAGCGTGCTCGATGTCGTCGATGCGATCGACGGCGACAAGGCGCTGTTCGATTGCCGCGAGATTCGCGCGCGTTGCGCCGTGTTCGGCGAGGACGCGCCGCCGTGGGCGACGAGCGGCGTGTGTGCCGTTCACGCCGTGATGAAGAACGCCGAGAAGCGTATGCGCGAGGCGCTCGCGGCGGACCGGCTGTCGGATCTCGCGGGCCGTATGCATGCGAAGGCGCCGCGTACGTTCGGACCGCAAGTCGTCAAGTGGCTCGATGAGCGCACCAGCCAGCGGCGCGCCTCAAAGAGCTAACGCAAGAACTGGAACTCAGCGAACGATCTTCGGCTTCATGTTCGGCGTGAGCGAAACGCCGACCACGTGACCATCGCGCACGCCGCAACGGCTGTCCATGCGCGTCCACTGCTCCTTGCCGCGCGCCTTCGCGAACGCGCGCATCACGATGACCTTGTCCACCGGAATCGGGTTGCCGACACTGAAGATCGGAGTTTCATCGTCGATCTTCGCGGAGAGCACGCGCCGGTCGGGCACGATGAGCGTGTCGTACTTCGGCGCGTCTTCCGCCCAGCGATCGAATGCCGCGACGCATTGCGCCACGGCCTCCGGCACGCGAAGCCTGGTCAGATATGCATAATCTTCGGGCAGGTCCGGCGTTTCCTGCGCCTGGACGAGCTGAAACATCGACGCCGACAGCGCGAGCGCGAGCAAGGCGGGAGCAAGAGTGTTCTTCATGCGATGAGCGATGACAAAGAGGCGTTCGGGCAGACAGGAACACGCCTGCGCAGGAATGGCGCGAAGTATACCGTGTGAAGTTTTGTGACGTCGAGCGAATAGCGCATTTCGAATGCCGATCGAAAGCATTGCGCGCCGCGTTGTATCCTTTGATGTGGATGAACACACGTCGACGAGGTGCACGATGAAAGCGGTGCGATGGTCGCAGCAGGACGGCACGGGGCTCGAACATCTCGTTCTCGACGAGACGGGCGATGGCGTCGTGGTCGAAAGTGCGGTCGTGGGCGAAGACGAGTCGCATCCATTCGGTCTCGTGTACCGGATCGAATGCGATGCACGCTGGCAGGTCACGCGTCTCGCGCTGAAGCTCGCGGGCGGCGCGACGCTCGATCTGCATCGAAGAGACGGCGACAACGGCGACGCGCACGCATGGAGCAATGCGCACGGCGAGCCGCAGGAACTGCTGCGCGGCTGCATCGATGTGGATATCACCGCGACGCCTTTCACCAACACGCTGCCTATCCGCCGTCTGCAACTGGAGCGCGGCGAGCGGCGCGTGATTCGCGTCGTCTACGTGCGCGTGCCGGAGCTAAGCGTGAGCGCGGTGGAGCAGGCGTACACATGCATCGAGCCGAATCATCGCTATCGTTACGAAGGGCTCGATACGGGCTTCACGGCGGACATCACCGTCGACGAAAGCGGCCTCGTGCTCGATTATCCGGGACTCTACAAGCGCGTCGTGTGAGATACCCTGACACCTCAAACTGACTTTCAATCGATGAACGAACCGACTTCCCCCCGTCTCACGAGCCTGTCCCACGGCGGCGGCTGCGGCTGCAAGATCGCGCCCGGCGTGCTCGCGGATCTCCTCAAACGCGCGACGCCGCTGCCCGCGTTCCCGAATCTTCTCGTCGGCAACGACACCGCCGATGACGCCGCCGTCTACCAACTCAACGACGAACAGGCGATCGTCGCGACGACGGACTTCTTCATGCCGATCGTCGATGACCCGTTCGACTTCGGCCGCATCGCCGCGACCAACGCGCTCTCCGATGTCTACGCGATGGGCGGCAAGCCGATACTCGCGCTCGCGCTCGTCGGCATGCCGATCAACGTGCTGCCGCATGAAGTGATCGCGCAGATTCTGAAGGGCGGGGAAGCAGTGTGCGCGGAAGCGGGCATTCCGGTCGCGGGCGGCCATTCGATCGATTCCGTCGAGCCGATCTACGGGCTCGCGGCGCTCGGCATCGTGCATCCGTCGCGCGTGAAGCGCAACGCCGCCGCGCGCGCAGGCGATGTGCTCGTGCTCGGCAAGCCGCTCGGCGTCGGCGTGCTGTCGGCGGCGCTGAAGAAGGACAAGCTCGACGCGGCGGGTTACAAAGCGATGATCGACGCGACGACCAAACTGAACCGGCCCGGCGCGGAACTCGCGCAACTGGACGCCGTGCACGCGCTCACCGATGTGACCGGCTTCGGTCTGCTCGGCCACGCGCTCGAACTCGCGCGCGGCGCGAAGCTGACGGCGCGCATCCGCTATGCGGATCTGCCGTGGCTGCCGCAGGTGCGCGAGTTCGTTGACGCAGGCATCTACACGGGCGCGTCGGGACGGAACTGGGCCGCGTACGGCAGCGATGTCTCATTGAACATCGAAGGCGACGCGGCCCGCGCCTTGCTGACCGATCCGCAGACATCGGGCGGCCTGCTCGTATCGTGCGCGCCGCAAGCCGTGAACGATGTGCTCGCAATCTTCCGCGCGGACGGCTTCGACGATGCGGCGGTCATCGGCGAGATGGTGGACGGCCCGAGCCGCGTCGACGTGATCTGAGCGAACATAAAAACGCATGAAGGAAGAATCCCCGAAAGCCATTTTCTACGCGCTCGCCGCGAACTTCGGCATCGCCGTCTGCAAGTTCGGGGCGGCGGCTTATACCGGCTCCGGCGCGATGTTCGCCGAAGCCATCCATTCCACCGCCGATTGCGGCAATCAGTTGCTATTGCTGTTCGGCCTGAAACGCGCGCAGCAGCCTGCGAACGCGCTGCATCCGCTGGGTTCGGGGCGCGAGATCTATTTCTACGCGCTGATCGTCGCGCTTCTGCTGTTCTTCGTCGGCGGGGCGTTCTCGGTGTATGAGGGCGCGCATCGGCTGCTGCATCACGAACCCTTGTCCAATCCGCTCGTCGCGCTCGTGATTCTCGGCGTGTCGGTCGTGCTGGAGGCGTTCTCGCTCGCGGGCGCGATCCGCGAGATTCGCAAGGGCGCGCCGAACAAGACCTTGTGGCGATGGTTCCGCGAAACGCGCGAGTCGGAACTGCTGGTCGTCGCGGGCGAGGATGTCGCCGCGCTGCTCGGTCTCGCTATCGCGTTCGCCGCCGTGCTCATGACGATGCTCACCGGCAATCCGGCCTACGATGCCGCCGGTTCGATCGGCGTGGGCGTGCTGTTGATGATCGTCGCGTATCTCGTCGCGCGCGAAGTGAAGTCGATGATCGTCGGCGAATCCGCGAGTCCCGAAGTGCGCAAGGCGATCGATGCGCACCTGCGCGCGCGTCCCGAGATCACGCGCATCATCAGCCTCATCACGCTGCAATGGGGCAAGCACGTGGTCGTCGCGGTACAGGCCGAGATGATCGACTACGCCAGCGGCCGCGCGATGATCGATGCCATCAACATCATCGAAGAAGATCTGCAGCGTGCGTTTCCGCAAGTGCGCTGGGTGTTCTTCGAACCCGATGTCGCGCGCGATCGCGATCAACCGGCGACGCTCTGAGTCACCAAGCGCAGACCGGGCAGGCGCGCCGCGTGCTACCGGGACCGTTTCTGCCGCGCTGACGGCATCGCGTTAGCATACGGCGTGCGCGTCGTCCGCATCGAGTCCCTGACATTTCGTGATCTTCATCCGACTTATGCGCAAATTGCTCCTTGCTGTGCTGCTCGTCGTTTTATCGAGCGTCTTGCCTATCCTTTCGCAGTCCTGCTTCGCCGCCGCCGATCCCGCGCAGCACGCGTCGCAGCCCGCCGTAGCGCTGACGCCGCAACAGGCGCGCGACGCCCTCTCGGTGCTCAACGATCCCGCGCGCCGCTCGCAGGTCGCGGATACGCTGCGCGCCATCGCGGCGGCTGGCGCGCTGGCCGCGCCCGCGAGCGCGCCGCAGCCCGCATCGACGGCCGCCGCGACGCCCGCATCGGGCGCGTCCAGCGTGCTCGCGCATTCGCTGACCGCGAACGGTCTCGCCTCGCAATTGTCGCGGCAGGCGGGGCACTGGCTCGTGCAGATCGGCGGGGGACTGCGGCATTCGACCGCCGCGCTGCTCGATTTCGGCTCGGTGATGTCGTGGTGGCACGACCGCACATCGACCGATGGCGGACGCGCGCTCATCGGGCACGTCGCGTGGACCGTGCTGGCGTCGCTGTTGCCCGCGCTGCTGCTCGAATTCCTGTGCTCGCGGCTGCTCAGGCGGCCACGCGCGCGGATCGCGGCGCGGGGCGTCGCCGACGCGGAGGCGCAGGAGCCGGACCTCGTGCGCCAGCAACGCGCCGCCGAGCGCGCGGAAGACGCCGCCGAGCGAAGCGGCGACGAAACCGCGCTGCATCTCGCCGAGCGCAATGTCGACAGCGCGCGCGGTCAGCGCCATGCGGCGCGTCACTGGACGTTGCTGCAACGCCTGCCGAGCGCGCTGCTGTATGGCTTGCTGTCGCTCGTTCCGCTGATCGTGTTCATCGCGGCCGTGACGCTGCTGATGTCGGTTTTCATCGATGACAACACGCCCGAAGCGCACGTCGCGGGCTCGCTCATCGACGTTTATCTCGTGTGCCGCGCGATCGTCATCGTGAGCGGCTTTTTCGTCGCGCCGCGTGCGCCCGGCCTGCGTCTCATCCAGATGCGCGATGTCTACGCGACCTACACGCATCGCTGGGTGGGCCGCATCGTGTGTGTCGCGGGCGCGGGCCTCGCGCTCGCCAACGCGGCCGAGCCGCTCGGCTTGTCCGGCGACGCGCGCATTGCGATTACGAAGGTCGTCCTGCTGATCGTGCACGTGATGATCGCGTACATGATCTTCGAATGCCGCACGCCGGTGGCCGAGCGCATTCGCGGCGGCTCGCGGGCGAACCGTTCCTTCAGGCTCTTCGGCAACTGGGTCGCCGATGTCTGGGCGGGCGTGGCGATCTTCTTCGTGCTCGCGCTCTGGTTCGTGTGGGCGCTCGACGTGCAGAACGGCTACCGGACGCTCTTTCATCTGGGCGGGCTGTCGCTGCTCGTGCTGGTCGGCGCGCGCGTGGTGGCGATCGTCGCGTTCGGCGCGCTCGGGCGCCTGTTCCATCGCGATGACGAGGACGATTTCACCGGCCAGTCGCTTGTGCGCCGCCGCGCGTACCGCTATTACCCGGTGTTGCGGCGTGGGGTGCAGGCGCTCATTGCGGTCGTCACGGTGATCGCGCTCCTGCAGGTGTGGCACATCGATATCGTGCATTTCTTCACGGCGGGCGGGATCGGCAACCGGCTCGCGTCGGCGCTCGTCACGATCGTGTTCGCCGCCTTGTTCGCCGTGCTCGTGTGGGAGGCGGCGAACATCGCCGTCGAGCAGCGGCTCGAACAGTGGACCGCGAGCGGCGAGCGCGTGCGCGCCGCGCGCCTGCGCACGTTGCTGCCGATGATGCGCACGGGCCTGTTCATCGTGATCGCGATGGTCGTCGTCCTGACTGGGCTCTCGGAGATCGGCGTGAACACCGCGCCTTTGCTCGCAAGCGCGAGCATCTTCGGCGTGGCGCTCGGCTTCGGCTCGCAGAAGCTCGTGCAGGATCTCATCACCGGCATTTTCCTGTTGATGGAAAACGCGATGCAGGTCGGCGACTGGGTGACGCTCGCGGGCGTCTCGGGCACGGTCGAATATCTGTCGATCCGCACGGTGCGCCTGCGCGGCGGCGACGGCTCGCTCTACACGGTGCCGTTCAGCTCGGTGTCGACGGTGAACAACACGAATCGCGGCATCGGCAACGCGGCGGTGCGCGTGTCGATTGCGCTCGGCCAGGATGTCGATCTCGCGATCTCCACGCTGAAGGAAATCGGCGCGGCCTTGCGCAATGACGAAGCGTTCCGCGATGGCATCCTCTCCGACTTCAGCTTCTGGGGCGTTGACGCCGTCGATGGCTCGACCGTCACGCTCGCCGGCCAGATTCAATGCCGCGACAGCGCGCGCTGGCCGGTGCAGCGCGAGTTCAACCGGCGCATTCTCAACGAGTTCACGGCGCGCGGCATCGAGATCGCGAATCCGCAGCGCAATTTCGTGATCGTGAACGGCAGCGATCAGGTGGCCGCGCCCGATGCGGACGAGGCGGGCGCGGATCAGCGCGGCGAGCCGTCGAAGGCCGCGCAGCACCCGACGAACGAGGCGGCGGGTTCGGCGAACGTCGCCTCGAATGCGCCGCCGCCACGGGCCTCGCAAGGCGGGGCGTGATCCTATAATCGTTCGGCCTGATCGCGCCCCTCGTTCTGTCGACGGGCGCGATCTTCTTTCGAAGGTCGAACGTTCACGAGGGTCACGTCAGCCATGACAGTCGCCGCATCGCAATCGAAAAAGACAAGGAAGCCACTCGGGAAGGCCGTCGTCGCGATGACGGTCGCTGCGGGTTTCGCCGGATGCGCGTCCGCGCCGCAATCGTCCGACAGCGCGGGGGGGGCCCGCGCGGTCAAGGTCATGATCGTCACGATGTTCGCGCCCGAGGCCAAACCGTGGCTCGACAGACTCGGCCCGTGGGACGCGATCAAAGTAGCGGGCCTGTCGCCCGATTATCCCGAGGTGCGTTGCAACCGCGACGAGGTGTGCATCGTCACGACGGGCATGGGCCACACCAACGCCGCCGCTTCGACGATGGCGCTCGCGTTCTCCGACCGTTTCGATTTGCGCGGCACGTACTTCCTGATCGCCGGGATCGCCGGCATCGATCCGGCGCAGGGCACGGTCGGCTCGGCGGCATGGGCGAAGTATCTCGTCGATTTCGGTCCGCAATGGGAACTCGACGCCCGCGAGAAGCCCGCCCGCTGGCCGAGCGGGTTCATCGGCATCAACACGAAAGGGCCGAACGAGAAACCGGCGCCGGACTATCGCACGGAGGTGTTCGCGCTGAACGCGACGCTCGCCGACACGGCTTTCGCGCTCTCGCGCAACGTCGCGCTTTCCGACAGCGCCGAGGCGAAGGCCGCGCGCGCGAAGTTCAACACCACGCCGGCGAACCGGCCGCCGCGCGTGATCCAGTGCGACACGCTCGCGGGCGATACGTGGTGGTCGGGCAAGTACATCGGCGAGCGGGCGCGCGCGTGGACGAAACTTCTGACCGATGGCCGCGGCGTCTATTGCACGACACAGCAGGAAGACAACGCGACCTACGAGGCGCTCAAGCGTGCGGCGAGCGTGCAACGGGTGGATGTCTCGCGGGTGGCCGTGTTACGTGCCGGCTCGGATTTCGACCGTCCTTACAAGGGGCAATCCGCGGTCGACAATCTTTTGAATTACGCGGCGCAGGGCGGCTTCGCGCCGGCCATCGAAAACCTGTACCGGGCCGGTAATCCATTCGTACAGGATGTTGTTACACATTGGGACGTCTGGCGAAAGGGCGTACCGCAAAGGTAACAAGCCGCGTTACAAACTCGGGTAACAAAGCCCGTAACATCGACGTAACACGCTACAAGCAATTATTACCTGTTCGACCGCCTTTCGGTAAAGGCGGTCGACACGGCCATTTTTGGCGATTTCTCATCTGATGAATCGTCTCAAAAATAGCGGTCCGAAGTGTCAACCGGATCGCGCAATCCCTCGTTATTGCTGGCGGCACGCGATTACTACGACTAAAACAGACGCGCTCCGATTTGCTATCGAAAACATCAGAAGAATAGAAATCGCATGGCAAATTCGACCGAATTCGACTGACCGAAAAAATTACCGATCGAAAGTGTTGTTTGCAACAAAATATTATTGAGATGGGCTTGCTTTGGATTTAGACCGTACTTAGAATTCGTCTCACGGTGGTTGTTACAAGATGTAACTCACTGAAACAAAGATTACGCAGTACGTAGCCGGGGCAGGACAAGCCCGGTGAGGCACAAAAAAGATATCGGCAAAAAGCCGGCGGGAAATTCGGGGATTTACTGGAAGTTGCAACCATGAACGGTCGCGAAACGCTGGAATCGATCCGGGAAATCAACTTGTCGTACATCATGCTCGCGCAGCGTCTCTTGCGCGAGGACCGCGCCATCGGCATGTTCCGGCTCGGTCTTTCGGCGGAACTCGCCGATCTGCTGTCGGGCCTGACGCTCGCACAGGTCGTCAAGCTCGCGTCGTCGGACAACCTGCTTTGCGCTTTCCGCTTCAACGATCACACGATGCTGTCGGCCTTGACGCAACCCGCGAAGAACGCGGACATCGCGCCGACGCACGCGGCAATCCTGCTGGCTGGCCAGCCGGCCGAACAGTTCGGTTAAGGTGACCAAGGTGACGGAGCGAGCCATGCTGAAGAAGAGCCTCACTGAAGACGCCCAGGAAGTATTCCGCGCCATCGCGCTGATCGAGCTCGGCGCGCGCATGCAAGTGCTGGAGAGCGAACTGACGCTCTCGCGCGACCGCATGATCCGTCTGTATCGCGAAGTGAAGGGTGTATCGCCGCCGAAGGGCATGCTGCCGTTCTCGGCCGACTGGTACATGACGTGGCTGGCCAATATCCACGCATCGCTTTTCTATAACACCTATACGTTCCTGAAGAACGAAGCTGGCTGTTCGCATCTCGATGCGTTGACCAAAGGGTATCGGCTGTATCTCGAGCACTGCAATCATAGCGGCGCCGAGGCGGTACTCGACCTTACGCGGGCCTGGACTCTTGTGCGCTTCTTCGACGCGGGCATGCTGCAGATGACGCCGTGCTGCCGCTGCACCGGGAAGTTTGTCGCACACAAACATGATTTGCAGAACAACGTGGTGTGCGGGGCCTGCCAGCCGCCGTCACGCGCGGGGAAGACCAAGAAAGCGGCGGCCGCGAAACAGGCCAGTCAAGAAGCCGCTCTGGAGGTGGTGATGTCGAAGAACGAAGTGCCGGAGCATGCGGAGCACACGGTACTCGGTAACGTAGCGGCGTTACAGCCGCAACGGGCAGGCCTGGTCGCACAGGCTGCTTAGGCGGTAGCGGCGGCGGCCGTTCTCCGGGGACCGTCCGCAAGGACGGTGGACGACCGGCTTGCCGCTACCGCGTTTTACTTCCCGTTTCCTGCGAATTTCTGATTCCGAAGCCCGGCGCCGATTGGCGAGCCGGGCTTTTTTGTTTTGCCGCCAAGTAAAATGTTTCGATGGCACGCGCTCTCGAAGATATCGGCTTGGCTTCCGCACAACAGGGTTTTCTGCTGACTCGTCACTGGCGCGACACCGCGGCCGGCGCGGAAGTCGATTTCTGGCTCGCAACCGACGACGGTCCGAGGAAAATCCGCATCGGCTTGCAGACGAGCGTTGCGTTCATCCGCGCGGAGGATCGCGCGAAGGCCGAGCCGGTCGTCGCCGGCGTGCGGGACGCGTACCTGCGCGAATTGCCGCTCAGGGACTTTCGCCAGAAGCCGGTGCTCGGACTCTACTGCCCGCAGTATCGCCAGTTGCTCGCGCTCGAAAAGAATCTGCGCAGCGCGGGCGTCAATGTCTTCGAAGCCGATATCCGTCCGCACGAACGCTATCTGATGGAGCGCTTCATCACCGCGCCGGTCCTGTTCGAAGGCGCCGGACGCGACGTTTCCAGCGAACTGAAGCCCGCGCCGGATTACCGGCCGTCGCTGAAAGTCGTGTCGCTCGATATCGAAACGAGCGTGAAAGGCGATCTCTACTCGATCGCGCTCGAAGGCTGCGGCGCGCGTCAGGTCTATATGCTCGGTTCGCCGAATGGCGATGCCGCGCAAACCGATTTTGCGCTCGATTATTGCGAAACACGCGCCGACATGCTGCGCCGTTTCAACGCGTGGATCGCGCAATACGATCCAGACGCGATCATTGGCTGGAACGTCGTGCAATTCGACTTGCGCATCCTTCAGCGACACGCCGACGACTACGGCGTGCCGCTCGCGCTGGGCCGCGACGGCAGCGCGGTCGAATGGCGCGAGCACGGCATGAAGCGCAATCACTTCTTTATTTCGATCGCGGGACGGCTCGTCATTGACGGCATCGAGGCGCTGCGTTCGGCGACGTGGAATTTTCCGTCGTTCAGTCTGGAATATGTCGCGCAGTCGCTGCTGGGCGAAGGCAAGGCGATCGACAGTCCGTACGCGCGCATGGATGAAATCGAGCGCCGGTTTCACGAGGACAAGCCCGCGCTCGCGCGTTACAACCTGAACGATTGCGAACTGGTCACGAAGGTCTTCGAGAAAACGGAGTTGCTGCCGTTTCTGCTGGAACGCGCGACCGTGACCGGTTTGCAGGCCGACCGCAGCGGCGGGTCGGTCGCGGCGTTCACACATTTGTACATGCCGCGGATGCATCGGCTGGGCTATGTGGCCCCGAATCTCGGCGACGTGCCCGAGGAAGCGAGTCCCGGCGGTTTCGTGATGGACTCGCGTCCGGGCCTCTACGATTCCGTGCTCGTGCTCGATTACAAGAGCCTGTATCCGTCGATCATCCGCACGTTTCTGATCGATCCCGCCGGACTCGCTCAAGGCATGGCGACGCCCGATGACGCCGCCACCGTGCCCGGCTTTCGCGGCGCGCGCTTTTCACGCGACACGCACTGCCTGCCGGCGATCGTCGCGCAGGTGTGGGAAGCGCGCGAGGCCGCGAAGCGCCAGCGCAACAAGCCGCTGTCGCAGGCGCTCAAGATCATCATGAACTCGTTTTACGGTGTGCTCGGATCGAGCGGCTGCCGTTTCTTCGATCCGCGTCTGGCTTCGTCGATCACGATGCGCGGTCACGAGATCATGCATCGCACCCGCGAACTGATCGAGGCGCGCGGCTACACCGTCATCTACGGCGATACGGATTCGACCTTCGTCTGGCTGCGGCGCGCGCGCAGCGAGGAAGATGCCGAGCGGATCGGGCGCGCGCTGGTCGTACATGTGAACGACTACTGGCGCGAACATCTGCGCGAGACGTTCGGGCTTGAAAGCGCGCTCGAGCTGCAATTCGAGACGCACTTCAAACGCTTTCTCATGCCGACGATTCGCGGCACGGAAGAAGGCAGCAAGAAGCGCTATGCAGGGCTGACCGCGCGCGCGGACGGCGGCGAGGAAATCATCTACAAGGGCCTGGAGACCGTGCGGACCGACTGGACGCCGCTCGCGCAGCGCTTCCAGCAGGAGCTTTACATGCGCGTGTTCAAGGGCCGGGCGTATGAAGACTTCGTGCGCGATTACGTCGGGCGCACGCGGCGCGGCGAGATGGATGAATTGCTCGTGTATCGCAAGCGCTTGCGCCGCACGCTCGGCGACTATCAGCGTAACGTGCCGCCGCATGTGCGCGCCGCGCGTATCGCCGATGAATACAACGCGCGCGCCGGCCGCCCGCTGCAATATCAGAATGGCGGCTGGATCAGCTATGTGATGACGACGGCCGGTCCCGAGCCCGTGGAAGCGCGGCATGCGCCGATCGACTACGAGCATTACGTGAGCAAGCAGCTTCAGCCGGTTGCGGACGGCATCCTGCCGTTTCTGCGTGATGACTTCATCGCGTTGATGTCGGGGCAGAAGGAGCTGTTCTGAGTCAGAAGCGAAACCCGAACCCCGCCTCGATGATATCCGCGTCGCGGTCATACCGCGTGACCATGCGATTCCACGTCACCCGCGCGAGCCATCGATTCGTGAAGCGGTAACTCGCCGACACCGATACAAGCCCCGAAAACCGACCGTCGCCGGTGCGATTCTGCGGCAAATCGTCGTTCTGCGTGATCGACAGATACGGCCCCGCACCGACGCCGAGCGTGAGCCTGTCATCGAAGAACGCGCGCGTCGCCCAGAGCTGCGCGGCGATGCCATCACGACGCGATTGCACGTGTCCGCCTTCATGCAGATACGAAGCGGTGAAATCGACGTAATGCCACAGCCCGCGCCGGTACTCGATGCTCTCGGCCAGATTCGTTTCCGAGTCGGGGCTGTTCAGGATCGTCGTGCCGAGCATCACGGTGACTTCGTTGTTCGTGACGTTCGTCGAACGCGGCACGGCGCGCGCGCGCGGTCCGCGGCCCTCGGGCGCGTCGAGTTGGTAGCCGATGCCGAACAGCAACGCGGTCGTGTCCGGGCCGCCGAAGGCCTGCACGCGATTGAGCTTCATCTCCGCGATCCAGCGGTTATCGAAGTAATACGCCGCGCGCAGCGTAAACATGCCGCCCCAGCCGTGCGTGTTCGAATAGTTGCCGCCGGCCTGCGCCTGACTCGTGTCGAAATAGCGGTACGGCCCCGCACCCGCCGACAGCTCCAGCCGGTCGTTCCAGAGCGGCATTCGCCCCCAGAGCTGAAAGGCCTGCCCGTCGCGGTGATGATCGGGAATATGGCCTTCGTTCAGCCACGAAAAACTCCAGGCGGCGTAACGGCCGAGTCCTTCGCGATAGTTGACTTCCCAGGAGTACGTGTTCTGGCTGCTGCTCTTGAGCGGGCCGGCGAGTAGGGAAAATTCCTGGGCGTGAGACGCCTTGCTGGCCATGCCGAGCGCGGCGCACGCGATCACCCAGGCGGCGGTTCGGCAATGTCGTGTTCTCTTGGGGTGTGTCATCACGTGAGCATTCGTCGGGCGTGTCCGTCGCAGGATAGCGACTTAAGGGAAATCCTGCACGAAACGGATCTCATTCAGACGATCGACCGACACAGTGAAACGTTTGCGCGATGCCTTCGCCGCCGCCGCCCCAGACTATCGTTTCGCCTACGTTCGCAGCCACTCACACGCGGGGTTACGCGCTTCGCGGACCTTGCGTAGATTGACTAGACAACAGTGCAATCAAGCAAGCGAGGTCAGCGGTGGACTCCACTCCTATCGAATATCGAGGCTGCGAGCTTTCGGTCATCGTCCGGCACATGGCCGGTGAATTTGTCGCGACCCTGCTGATCGAGCGGCCGGGCGGCGTCCGCCGCGCGATCGGGCCGTTTCGCGCGTTTCCAACAGCGCATGCTGCGGCAAACTTCGCGATCGAATGCGGCAAGGCGGAACTCGACGGCCGCATGACGGCGCGCGTTCCGCAGGTCGCGGTGTCGGGCTGAGGTCATCGGCGGGTTCGCGATAGCATCGTGTTCCACACTCGCTTCACGATGACGATGTCCGGATATCGAACCATTTCGATGCTTGCTCTCGCCGCGCTCGTCCCCGCTTGCGCGACACCGGCCATCGAGACGTGCGCGGCAGGGGAACAACGCGCCGTCGACGATCTCGTCTACTTCGGCACAGGACGCCCGAAGGGGGAGGTCACGCGCGAAGAATGGGACGACTTCCTGCGCGTCGAAGTCACGCCGCGTTTCGCGCAAGGTTTCACTGTCTGGCAGGCGTATGGACAGTGGCGCACGGCCGATGGCGCCATCGTGCGCGAGGCCTCCTACGTGCTGAACCTCGTGCATCCCGACGATCGAAGCAGCGAAACAGCCGTCGGCGAGATCCGCGAGCGCTATCGGACGCGCTTCGAACAGGAATCGACGATGCGCGTTAAACACGCCGTGTGCGCATCCTTCTAGAAAATCAAGAGAATCGGCGGATTCCTAACGTCGCTCGCCTCGTTTGACTCAATAATTTACAAATTCGCAGAATAGACCGGATATGCTCCGACGCTTCGTGCAGGTCGTCTGCATTCCTTGTATCTCGATTTCCGTCTTTCGATTGCTTAACCGCCATGGTGACTCTGATTAGCTGTTTCTCTGATCGCAACGCGACATCGTCGCTCGACAACCATGTCGAATATTGCCGACGCACACAGGTGAAACATCGCTTCCAGCCGACGTCGAGCTGCGTCGATTCGATCGAACTCCGCACGCTCTACAAGTACCAGTTGGTGAGCGACATGCTGCGTGAAGCGGAAGAGGGCGAAGTGATCATCTTCGCCACGGAAAACGCGCTGTTCATCCGCTTTCACGACTTCCATCAGATCATGGCCGGCCGCGACGTGCTGCTGACGAAAGGTCACTTCGGCGTCAACACCGAGATGTTCGTGCTGAGAAGCACCGAAGAGAACCGTCGCATCGCACGCGGACTCGCCGCGCGATGCCGCCAATACTACGAATACGGAAACTTCGTCACCGAGGAAGCCTTGCTCGAAGATCTGCCGACCGTGCCCGACTGGGACGATCTGAACGGCGTGGTGCCGATCGCATCGATGTGGTCGAGTCAGCATCCGGAGCTTCGCGACAGGGAGATCACCGCGGTTTCGCTGGTCTACATGCCGCGCCTCTATAGCAAGTACGGCCCGCTGTGGCGCGCAACGTTCGCGCGGCATGTCAACGCATGCCACGCATCGGGCGAATTGCGCGTTTTCGGGAACGCGGCGCCGTTGTCGAGCGATTCGAACGAGCCGGTTTCGGTCTATCAGCCTGGACGATCCGTCGCGGTCGTGATGCTCTACACGCCGAATATCGCGAGCTATGCCCGCTTCGGGGAAGCAAGCCTGCGCGCCTATTGCGAGCGCAACGGCTATACCCTCTACGTGCATCGCGACGTACCGCCGGATTTCGGACGCGACGCCTGCGGCAACTGGGCCAAGCCGTTCCTGCTCAGCAAGTATCTGCCGCGGCACGAATGGGTTTTCTGGATGGACGCGGATATCATCGCGATGAATCAGTCGGTGAAGCTGGAGACCTTCACCGAAGGGCGCGAGCGCGTGCTGACCGCCGACATCTGCGGCTGGCGTTTCAACTCGGGCGTGATGGGCTTTCGCAATACCGAAGAGAACGCGCGCGTGCTCGACGTCATCCTCGCAAAGGTGAGAGAGATCGAAGACGTCAAGTACACGTTCTCGAGTCACGGCGATCAGTACATTTTCATGGAGCAACTGATTGCGCACGGCCTGTGTCCCGAGATGGACTCGCCCGAGCTGGTGAGCTTCAGGGATCTGAACACGCCGTGGTACTACGCGGACCGAAACACGTTCCTGTGCCACTTCCATGGCCTGAGCACCGAGTTGCGGACCCTTTACATGTCGATGGATACCGTCCCCGATGGCGGCTTCGAAGCCATCGAACGGGACGTGCCGCGGCCGACCTTCGGCGCCGTGCCGCCCACGCAGATCCTGATACGCACAACCGCGTGAATGTTCGCGTGGCCGGCGAAGGCCACGCGCACGCCGCTTACGCGCCTGCCATCTTTCTCATGACACGCACGCGCGGATCGACGACTTCCTGCAACGCCGGCTCCTCG
Source organism: Caballeronia pedi (assembly GCF_001544915.2). Taxonomy (GTDB): domain Bacteria; phylum Pseudomonadota; class Gammaproteobacteria; order Burkholderiales; family Burkholderiaceae; genus Caballeronia; species Caballeronia pedi. The sequence goes on from NZ_FCOE02000006.1 coordinate 101,453, forward strand.
GCGAGATTCCAGGCAAAGCCGCGCGCACGCACCCGGCGCGTCGGCTTGACGTTCTGACGCCTGCGTACCAGTGAGCGCACGGCGCGAGCGAGCGCAAGATCGATCGCGCCGCGCCAGTCGCGCGCAATCGATGTCGCCACGACCTTGTTGTCCCGATTCAGTTGCACCTCCACCTGACAGCGCTTGTCGACGCCGCCGCGCGGCCCGTTGATGTCGGACAGGCTGACAGTCGCTTTCGAGATCAGCCACGCGAGGCGGCGAAACACGAATTCGCTGCGTGCCTTCGCGAGATCGTGCATCGCAATGGCTTCGGGCTCGCGGGACTTGAACAGGACTTTCATTGACGCCTCCTTGTTGAACGTGGATTCAGAGTAAGGCGTCCGTGCGGTGCGAAAAAGCAGAACCAACGGAACAAAAACTTCGGAAAAACCGAAGTTCAGTCGTGAGCTACCGCGAGAAGCTGCTGCGTCAACGGATGATGCCGCCCGCGCCGCGATACGATCGCGTGCACTTCCTCCTTCACCTCGGGCGAGCGGCCGAGCCAGCGCAGGCCGCGCAACAGCGGCGCATCGCCCGCGCCGAACTCTGCCAGCGGAAACACGCCGAGACCGCGCGCGCCGAACACGGCCATCAGCGCGCTGTCCTCGAATTCGCCGACGATGCGCGGCGCGATGCCTTGCGTCTCCAGCCAGCGATCGAGCCGCGCGCGCAGCGACGAATGGCCCGTCGGCAGAAGCATGGGCAGCGATGCGAGACTCTCCGGAAAGTGGTCGATGGCGCTCTTGCGCACGATGGAAGCGGGCCCGTACCAGTCCACCGGCGATGCGATCAGCCGCTCGCTCGTGAGACGCAGATTCTGATTGTGCGGCGCAGCGTGGCTCGCGAGCACCAGATCGAGCCGATGCAGCGCCAGCTCGCCGAGCAGTTCATCGGTCTCGCCTTCGTGACAGAGCAGGCGCAACGACGGATTGCCGAGCACCGGCGCGAGCAGCGCATGCGCCGCAAGTTTGGAGATGCCGTCCGACAGCCCCACCGCGAGACGCGCAAGCGTGCCGCTCGCCGCTTCGCGAACTTCGTCCTGAATCAACTGGCCGATCTGAAAGATTTCCTCGGCGCGCGCGAACGCCGCCTGTCCTGCTTCGGTCATCGTGACGCCGCGCCCCGCGGGCTTGAGCAGTTGATGACCGAGCGCCTTTTCCAGTTCGCGCACTTGCGCGCTGATGGTCTGCACGGCCATGTCGAGCCGCTCCGCCGCGCGCGCGAAACCGCCTTCCTTCACGACGACCCAGAAGTAGTGCAGATGTCGGTAGTTGAGCATACGTACCGCGTCCTCGCTGTTATCGCAAAGCAGGTTACTTCGAAAAAACCGAAGCATGGCTTCGATTATCGCTGATTTTTCCAGGAGAGCGATCGGACGATGATGGCGCGATACATCCAGTCAATCAAAACTCTCCTCACTCATGGAATATCTCCTTTCGCTCGCCGCCGATCCCGCCGTATGGGCCGCACTCGTCACGCTGATCGTGATGGAAGTCGTGCTCGGCATCGACAACCTCGTCTTCATTTCGATTCTCAGCAACAAGCTGCCCGTCGCGCAACGCGCGCGTACCCAGCGTATCGGCATCATGCTCGCGCTCGTGATGCGGCTTGCGCTGCTCGGCGCGGTCGCGTGGATCGCGCAACTGACCGCGCCGGTGTTCGCCGTGTTCGATCACGCTTTCTCGTGGCGCGATCTCATCCTGCTCGCGGGCGGTCTGTTCCTCGTCTGGAAGGCGACCAAGGAGATGCATCATCACGTCAGAAAGGATCACGACGATGCGCCCGGTATCGCGTCGAGTGTCGTCAGCATCACGGCGTGGTCCGCGATCGGCCAGATCCTGCTGCTCGACCTCGTGTTTTCCGTCGACAGCATCATCACCGCGGTCGGCATGACCGAGCATCTGCCGATCATGTACATCGCCGTCATCTTCGCCGTCGCGACGATGCTCTTCGCCGCGCAACCGCTCTCGCGCTTCATCGAACGCAATCCGACGGTCGTCACGCTCGCGCTCTCGTTCCTGCTCGTGATCGCGATGACCCTGATTGCCGAAGGTTTCGGAACCCACGTGCCGAAGGGCTACATCTATGCGGCGATGGGTTTTGCCGGATTCGTCGAAGGGTTGAATCTGCTCTCGCGCCGCGGCAAGGGCAAGCGTGAAAGGGATGTGCAGACTCAAAGCCCCGCGCGCCTCGATGGCGTGTCCGGTTGACCGTCGAGCCGGCGCGCGCCTCGCTTATCCACAGTTTCTGTGACCAACCCTGTGGACAAGCCGGGGACGCGCGCGCTATCGCCTTGAAGAAACTGACGAAAGCCGCCACGCTTTCAAACACGAATTCGCCTTGCGTATCCCCCGCCAAGTGACTACGTTATGCGATAGCAACCGCTCGATCCTTTCGGTTCCCGAAACATCCGCAGAGGAATGGTTGCGCGCCGCGGTCAGTGCAATCAATCGTCGTCGGAATAAACAGAAGAGCCTGCGTCCGATTGGTCTGGACTTTGACCGTGGACTCGCTCCCTCGCAACGTTGGCGACAGGAGGGAAGAATGAGCCCGCATTGGGAGATCGGCACGGCAAGCGCGGGGTTCGAGCCCGTCGCGTCGCAAGCGCTCGCGTCCATCGAGCGGATCGATCCTTACATCGTGTGGGCCAATGCGACGCACTATCGCGACCTCGGCGGCATTCCGGCCGACCGTATTCCGATCGCCATCGAGATGAAGCAGGGCGGCGACACTGCGCGGGAATTTGCACGGACGATCGAACGCAACGGCTGGCAGGACTGGATCTGGATGTCGGCGCTGTATCGCGACCCGCCGCCCGCGCTCGAAGCGACGCGCTTCTGCACCGCGCATGTGACGCGCGAGTTCTACGCGCGCCTCTTTACCGATCTCGCCGGCAGATTCGAGCGCTTCACGGAAGCACTCGCGATCACATCACATGCCGATGCGAACATGGACCACGCGCAGGCCGATCACGCGCCGATGCACGCGCGACTCGGCAACGCCGTCGTCGGCCTGTGCGACGACGATCTCGCGTTCACGCACCGGCGTTTCGCGGAGGACGCGAGCGGCGCGCGCACGCGCTTTCTGTGCTTCTGGAATCAGAACGATCCCGCCGATACGGCCGCCGATCTCGGCTACGGAAGCGAATTGCTCAAACATCAGATGGACGCGTTGCTGAACGATGCGCGTCTGTCCGCCGAAACAGCGCAGGCATCCGGCGGTGCGCGTGTCTACGCATTCGCGGACGGCGAACGTGCCGACTCCGACGATCATGACGCGCATTCGGATGCGCCCTTGCCGATGATCGGCGTGCAACTCAAGAAATGCTGCCGCACGATGCGCGATGCTTTCGGTCCCTGTCTCGACGCCGAACTGCTCGATGCGGTCCGCTATATCGTGCAGCGCGCGCAGGAAATCGGCGGCGCGGCATGTCACGCGCTCGTCAGCGTGAGCGCGGGCAATGCCGCATGGCGGCAGGATGGCAGCTCGCTCATCGAAAGCGCGCTCGACGAATTGATGGATACGGGCGCGTGCTCCGTCGTGCTGCCCACGGGCAACGTCGACATGTCGCGCTGCCGTGGCGCGCTGACGATCGGGGAGCACGCGATCTCGGAGTTGCGCTGGCCGGTGCGTGCGCACTCTTCATCGCCGAGCCTCGCGGAGATCTGGTTCGCAAGCGACGCCGCGGCGCCCAGCGTCGACGTGCAGATCGTGCCGCCCGATGGGACCGAGAGCGCGTGGCTTACGCTCGGCGACATCGGCAGATACCTACGCGGCGACGAAACGATCTGCACCGTGGTGCACCTAGGACGCGGCGCGCGCGGCGACGGTCACATGATTCTCGTCGCGCTCGCACCGACCGCGGCGCGCAGCGGCATGCGCCGCGCGGCGGCGGGCGAGTGGCGCATTCGCCTGAGGAACAACGCGCGCCCGAGCGTCACCGCCTACGCGTGGATGCAGTGCGACGAATCCTCCGACGAGACGCCGAGAGCGCAAGCCTGATCCTCCTTCAACCGCGCGAATGGAGCGCGATGATCTCCTGAAGATCGAGATCGTGCTCCAGCGAATGCAGAAGCTCGTCGTGAATCTGTCCGGCGCGGTGCATGCGGAGCAACTCCGCGCGCCCGGCCGCGATCGCGGCGAGCACGACGTCGTAATGCGCGTGGCGCGCGTCTGCCGGAAACGTCTCCATGTCCTCGAAACGCCTCGTGAGCCCCGCGCGATACGTGTACTGCTCCAGCAAGCGCGGATGGATCACGTTGCCGTCCGCGTCGTGCACGAGCGGCTGAATCGCGGCCAGTTGCGCGTTCTCCATGCGCGCCCATGCCTGCGGCTCGCTGAGATGCCGCGACGAGCGCTCGTGCCCGCGCGTGAGTGCGAGCAACGCGATCAGCGGGCCGATGGTCGCGCCTTGCAACAGCACGGTGACGAGAATCACCGCGAACCCGGCGAACACGATGAGATCGCGGCCCGGCATCGCTTCGGGCAGGGACAGCGCGACCGCCAGCGTCACCACGCCGCGCATGCCGGCCCAGCTCACGACGGTCGCCGCGCGCCAGTCGGGAACGGCCGCGCCGGCTTCTTCGCCGCTCGCACGCTTGCGGCCGGTCACGCTCCACGCGATCCACTTCAGCGCCTCGACGCCGAACACCCACACGAAGCGCGACGCGATCACGACGGCGATCACCGCGGCGGTCGCGGGCCCGAGCAGCGAGAACGCATCGCCGACGCCGCCGAGCCGCAGCGCGATGCCGCGCAGCGACAGCCCGATCAGCACGAACACGAGCGCTTCCAGCACGAACACGACGACCTGCCAGAACGCCGTGCCGCGCATGCGTTGCGCCGCCGTGAACACTTCGTGCTGATGCCAGCCGACGACCATCCCGCACGTGACCGTCGCGATGACGCTCGACACGCCGAGTTCCTCGCCCGCGATATAGCTGACCCACGACGTGAGCATCGACACGGTGATGACGAGGTAATCGTCTTCGAGCGCGCGCATCAGCTTGACGGCGATGAAACCCGCCACGATCCCGACGACGATCCCGCCGATGGCCAGCCCCGCGAAACTCGCGACGGCGCGCGGCGCGCTGAACACGCCGCTCATCGCCGCCACGAGCGCGAAGCGAAACAGCACGAGGCCGGCTGCATCGTTGAGCAGGCTTTCGCCTTCGAGCAGCACCATCAGGCGGCGCGGCAGCGCGACGCGTTCGAGCACGGCCTTCGCGGCGACGGCGTCGGGCGGCGACACGACCGCGCCGAGCGCAAAGCACGCGGCCCACGGCAGCGCGGGCACGGCGAGATGCACCGCGACGCCCACGACGAAGGTCGTGAACGCCACGGCGCCGATCGCGAGCAGCAGGATGCCGCTCAGATTGCGCTTGAAATCGTCCCAGACGAAGAAGTACGCGCCGTACATCAGAAGCGGCGGCAGGAACACGACGAGCACGAGCTCCGGGTCGAGTTCGAGGTGCGGCAGGCCCGGCACGAAGGCCATCGCGACGCCGCCGACGAGCAGCGCGGCTGCGGGCGGCAGCCGCAAACGCCTCGCGAGCACTTCGAGCGCGATGATCGCGATCAGCGAGACGAGCACCAGATTGAATGCCGTGGCGGCGTGCATGAATTGTCCTCTTGGTGATGAGTTCCTGAGTCGCAATGCGCGCCGTCCCACGCAGGCGGCGCGCATTGCGCTGCTACCATCGGCGCGGGGGCCGGGCGGCGAGCCGGGTCATCGTATCCGAAAGGGAGACAAAATGAGACGAAAGTCGTCGGGCGTGGCGGTGGCGGCCGTGCTGGTGGGCGTCGCCGTGGCGGCCGTGCTGTATATCGCGAGCTTCGGCAGGTCGAGTCACGCGGACGCGCCCGTGCCGGCTCCGTCCGCGCTCGCCGCGCAGGACGGGGCCGCGAGCGTGGTGCCTTTCGCCCACGCGCCGAAAGCGCCCGAAACCGCGCAGGGTGAGCAGACGGCCGCGCGCTGACTGTTGGCGGTGGAATACGACTTGCTGCCCGCCTGACGATGCCATTCAAGGCGCGTCGGGAGCACATTCGCGATGGGACACCATCCCCAGCAGGTTCCGCCGGCCGCGTTGCCCGTCGATGCGCGCGGCATGATCGGCAACATGAACACGGCGGCGCTCGTGTCGCTCTGCGGGGCGATCGACTTCATGTGCTTTCCGCGCATCGACTCGCCCACGCTTTTCGCCGAGCTGCTCGACCGTGAGCGCGGCGGCGCTTTCTCGATCACGCCGCGCGAGACCGGCGCCAACGTCAAGCAGATGTATCTGCCCGAAACGAACGTGCTGCTCACGCGGTTCATGACGGGCGAGGGCGTCTGCGAGCTGCTCGATCTGATGCCGGTGACATCGAATCCGTCGCATGTTCCGAACTGCGTGTTGCGCATCGTGCGACTCGTGTACGGGCGCATGACGCTCGATGTGCGCTGCGATCCGCGCTTCGACTATGCGCGCGCGACGCACACGGCGTGTGCCGTGGAGAAGGGCGTCGAATTCACCGCTGCGGGCGATTTTCCGCGCGTACGTCTGCTTGCAAGCGTGCCGCTCGCGATCGACGCGCAAGGCGCGCGCGCCACGCTCGATTTCGCGGAGGGCGATTGCGCCTGCTTCGTGCTCGGCGACGCAAACGGCCTCGACGACATCTTGGCGAACCACGACGCGATCCTCGCCGAGACCATCGATTACTGGAAGGAATGGTCGTCGCGCTCGACGTATCGCGGGCGTTATCGCGAAGTCGTGCTGCGCTCGGCGCTGACTCTGAAGCTCCTGAGCTCGGAGGAATTCGGCGCGATCGTCGCGGCGCCGACCTTCGGCCTGCCCGAAACGCAGGACGGCGCGCGCCGCTGGGATTACCGCTACACCTGGATACGCGACGCCGCGTTTTCCGTGTACGCGCTGCTGCGACTCGGCTACACCGGCGAGGCGGAACGCTTCATGAAATGGATCGCCGAACGCAGCCGCGATTGCGCTTCGCACGGCCAGTTGCGCGTGATGTATTCCGTCGACGGCACCGATGCGCTCGCCGAAACCGCCGTGACGAGCTTCGTGGGCGATACGCCGGGGCAGGTCGTCGTCGGCAACGAAGCGCGCGACCAGATCCAGCTCGACGTCTACGGCGCGCTGCTCGATTCGGTCTATCTCTACAACAAATACGGCGCGGCCATTTCCTACGATGGCTGGCGGCACGTGACGCGCACCGTCGATTACGTCGTCGAGCACTGGCGCGAACCCGATCACGGCATCTGGGAGTTTCGCAACGGCGCGCGCCCGCTGTTGCATTCACGCCTGATGTGCTGGGTGACGCTGGACCGCGCGCTGCGGCTTGCGGAAAAGCGTTCGCTGCCCGCGCCGCTCGCGAAATGGTTCGCGACGCGCGACGAGATCCATCGCGATATCCACGAGCAGTTCTGGAACGACGACATCAGGAGCTTCGTGCAGACACCGGGCTCGGCCACGCTCGACGCTTCAACCCTGATGATGCCGCTCGTGCGCTTCATCGGCCCGAAGGACCCGCGCTGGATCGGCACGCTCGACGCCATCGGCCGCGACTTGCGCGTCGATCCGCTGATCTTCCGCTATACGCGCGGCTCCACGCTCGACGGCTTGCCCGGCTCGGAAGGCGGTTTTTCCGCGTGCTCGTTCTGGTATGCGGAAGCGCTCGCGCGGGCGGGGCGGGTGGACGAAGGACGCCTCGTGTTCGAGAAAATGCTCGCGTACGCGAACCATGTCGGGCTGTTCTCCGAAGAAGCCGCGACCAGCGGCGAGGCGCTCGGCAACTTTCCGCAGGCGCTGACGCATCTCGCGCTCATCAGCGCCGCCTATCAACTCGACAGAAACCTGGACCGCGTGCACGTGCCCTGGACCTGATCGATCTGCGTGGCCCGCCGCGACGCTGTATCCTTTCAGACCACGTGGCCCGTGAAAGGAGGATCGGCGCATGGACGGCAAGACGGTCATGGCGTGCATCGACGCGGCGCACGCGTCGCTCAAGGCGCATGCCGACGAAATCGCATCGCTCGATCAGGCTATCGGCGATGGCGATCACATCGTCAATCTGCTGCGCGGCATGGATGCGCTCACCGCCATGCGCGCGGCCATCGAAGCCGAAGCCTTCGCGCCCGCGCTCAAGCTCGCGGCGACCAAGGTGCTGTCGACGGTCGGCGGCTCGTCCGGCCCATTGTTCTTTTCGATGCTGACGGGCATGGCGAAAGCCTCGTCCGACGAAGCCGGCGTGGCGCCGTTCGCGCGCGCGTTCGCGGCGGGCGTCGAGGCCGTCGGACAGCGCGGCAAGACCGGCGCCGGCAGCAAGACGATGATGGACGTGCTGATTCCCGTCGCTGAACGCTTCAGCGCGATGGCCGCCACGGGCGCATCCGGAAAGGATGTTCTTGAGGAACTGCCGCGCGTCGCTGAAGCCAGCATGCTCACCACGCGCGACATGCTCGCGACGAAAGGACGCGCGTCGTTTCTCGGCGAGCGCTCGCGCGGTCATATCGATCCGGGCGCGCGGTCGAGCCAGCTCATGATCGCGGCGGTCTGCTCGCGACTCGCGCAGGACGATGCCTGAACACAAAAAAGGAGCAGGGGACATGAAGAAGTTCATCAATCGCGTCGATGATTATCTGACCGAGAGCCTCGCGGGTTTTGCCGCCGCGCACGCGGATCTCGTCACGGTCAACTTCGATCCGCTCTATATCGTGCGCAAGACGCTCAAGCCGGGCAAGGTCGCGATCATCTCGGGCGGCGGTTCGGGTCACGAGCCGCTGCACGGCGGCTTCGTCGGGCACGGCATGCTCGATGCCGCGTGTCCCGGCCAGGTCTTCACGTCGCCGACGCCCGATCAGATGCTGGCCGCCGCCCAGGCCGCCGATACGGGCGCGGGCGTGCTGTTCATCGTGAAGAACTACTCGGGCGATCTGATGAACTTCGAGATGGCGTCGGAACTGTGCGAGATGCCGAACGCGACGGTGCTCGTCAACGACGATGTCGCCGTCGAGAACTCCAGTTTCACGACGGGACGGCGCGGCGTCGCGGGCACGGTCATCGTCGAGAAGCTCGTGGGCGGCTTCGCGGAAACCGGCGCCGATCTGCACGCGTGCAGGGCGTTCGGCGAACGTGTGGTGAAACGGATTGCGTCGATGGGCGTGGCGTTTTCGAGTTGCACGGTGCCGGCCGCGGGCAAGCCGACCTTCACACTCGGCGACGATGAAATCGAGATCGGCGTGGGCATTCACGGCGAGCCGGGACGCAGGCGCGCGAAGTTCGAAACGGCGAACGCGATCGCGGATGAACTGCTTGCGGCGATCGTCGGCGATCTGAAGCCGGCCGCCGATGCGCGTTTGCTTTTGCTCGTCAATGGGCTGGGCGGCACGCCGTTGTCGGAGCTTTATCTGCTCTATAACGCGGCGCGCACGTGGCTCGATGGGCGCGGGTTGAGCGTCGCGCGCTCGCAAGTGGGCGCGCTGACGACGTCGCTGGAGATGGCGGGCGCGTCGATCACGCTCTGCACGCTCGATGACGAGATGATGCGGTATTGGGATTGTCCGGTGCATACGGCGGGGTTGAGGTGGGGGGTGTGAGTCCACGCGACCATTTCTAGCTGGCAGAAACGCGACATTTGAATCTGAGACCTACATACAAAATTCGATAATTTATGTTATGTCAAACAACAAACTCGACAAAAAGCACTCTTCAAACATCACACTCCCAACCACCCGCACCCGAATAATCCCCGAACCAAAAAAATTTCACCCAAAACCTCGCACAATTCAATACCATCCTCTATAATCCGCGGCTTCCGTAGGCTCGTAGCTCAGCTGGTTAGAGCACCACCTTGACATGGTGGGGGTCGTTGGTTCGAGTCCAATCGAGCCTACCAACGATATAAAAAACGCACCGCAGCGATCTGCATCGCCACGGTGCGTTTTTCATTTTGCGCGTCAATCCCAGCAATTGCGGAACGCCACCGCGACGATCACCGGCACCGTAAGCACCAGCGGAATGGCGAAATACGGGATCTCCAGATGGACGATCCAGGTATAGATCAGCCAGGCGACGCCCAGCGCGAGCGTGGCAATGCCGATGAGCGCCGTCAGCACGTTGAGCATGCGGGGCGACATCCGCTTGCGAGAGGTTTCTTTGCCCGAAGGACTTTCCATGGCGGCGGGCGCATGCAAGCGCGATACGAAGGGAATACCTCTCGATTTTATACCGCCCTGCCCGCCGCCGTAGCGCGTTTCCGCGCGTCAGAACCGCCCTCAGATGTGAAACAGCTGCGCCACCAATGCCGCGCCCAGGAACGTGCCGGCATTCGCCACGAACGACACCAGCACGATGCGCCAGCCGAGTCTGCGGAAAGCCGGAATGTCCTTGGCGATCGAAAGCCCAGCAAAGGTCAGCATCGGCGTCGTGACTCCGAGGAAGTCGTTCTGCGCGCTCGCCGCAGCGATCTGCGCGCCCCACGGACACCACGGCGAGGTCAGGAACATCGCCACGATCGACACCCAGCACACCGCCGGAATCTTGCGGCCGCTCACCTGCGCGATCGCGTCGCCGACGATCGTCGCGAGCACCATCACCGCCATGCCCGGCAGACCTTGCAGCGGCGTCGTGCCGTGCGTGATCCAGTCTGCGACGAGCGCCATCAGCGCCGTCACGCCCCACGCGAGCAACTTGCCGCCATAGCCGAGATGAGGCGCCTCGGTCTTCACGTCGCCCAGTTTCGGCGCCGACGACGCCGCCTCGCGCGTGTCCGATGCGCGGCTAGTACGACCGATCAGCGGCTCCAGCAGCCGATAGCCCCACACCGCCATCGGCAGCGAGATGAAAAGCGTGAAGTACGTGCCGATGGTCGTCGTGATCAGATTGCTCGCCGCCGCGAACGTCAGCACGGATTTCGCCGTCTCCGGGTCCTGCTGCGCCGCGATCGCGCCCGACGCCGCCGCCATCATGCTGCCGGAGCCGACGCCCGAACCCATCGCGAGCGCGAGCGGATGAAAGATATGCAAGCTCGCGACGAACCCCGCGAAGATCGCGATGAACACCGCGCCGAACACCGTGCCCGTCAGATATTCGGCGAGCACGCCGCGCCCTTCGGCGGAATCCATGCCGTATTTCTCGCCGATGATCGCAAGACTCGGCTCACGCCCGACCGAAAACGTCGCGCCGATCGCCTCGCGCTTGATGCCGAGCAAGAGCGCGAGCGGCAGACCGAGCAGGATCGTGCCGACGAAGTGGCCCAGTTCCTGAAACGCGAGCGCCCAACCGGCCGCTGCGAGCTTCGGCAGCGCACTGCCGACCATCAGCCCGAGCTTCGCGACGAACAGCAGCAGCGCGGGCTGAAGAATCGCTGCCGCGTGAAACTGGCTGCGCACGTCGAGCCGCGCCGGGCTTTGCCAGCGCTCGGAGATGAGTCCGAGCGCGGCGCCCAGCAGGAGCGCCCAGATCATCGGCAGCAGGACGACCTTGCCCGGGCCGATCTTGAACGTGAACGATCCGATGAACTCCGCGATCAACAGAATGATCGCCGCATAGAAAAAGAGCTTCGCGGTTCTCAAGCCGCTTCCTTGCGCGCGATCCGCGCTCAACGTGCTTTGCATTCTCTGCTCCCCTCGATGGCCCGCGCGATGCCGTCATCGGAAACGCGCGGGCGCTTTGGTCATAGATAGCCGAACGTGGTTGCCGGCTCCTTCGCCGTTTCGATCCACACGCTCTTGGTCTGCGTGTACTCGTAAAGCGCCTCGACGCCGCTGGATCGTCCATAGCCGGACAGTCCATAGCCGCCGAACGGCGACGCGACGTTGATCGTCTTGTAGCCATTCACCCAGAACGTGCCCGCATCGACCTGACTCGCGACGCGATGCGAACGCGCGACGTCGTTGGTCCACACCGCGCCCGCGAGGCCGAACTCGGTATCGTTGGCGATCGCGACGGCTTCCTCTTCCGTGTCGAACGGAATCGCCGCGACCACCGGCCCGAAGATTTCCGTGCGCGCCACGTCCATGTCGTTGGTTACGCCTGCGAGCACCGTCGGCGAGACGAAATAGCCTGCGTCCGAGCGCGCGGCCGTGCCCGCCGCCAGCGTCGCGCCCTCGGCGACGCCCTTCTCGATCATCGACATCACGTGATCATATTGCTTGCGATTATTGATCGGGCCGACCTCGGTCGTATCGTCGAGGGGAGCGCCTACCCTGATCTTCTTCGCGCCCGCCGCGACCATCGCGACGAATTCGTCATAGACGGAACGCTGCACGAGCAGGCGCGAGCCCGCGACGCAGCTTTGCCCCGCGCCCGCGAAAATCGCCGCCTGGGCGGTCAAGGCGGCGCGTTTGAGATCGGCATCGGCGAAGATGATGTTGGCCGATTTGCCGCCCAGCTCCAGCACGCACGGCAGCACGCGCTTGGCCGCGGCCTCGGCGATGCGCGCGCCCGTCGCCGGCGAGCCGACGAACACGACTTTCTTCACCGCCTTGTGCGCGATCGCCGACTGCGCGACCGTCTGCCCGAGCCCCGCCAGCACGTTGATGAGACCCTTCGGCGCACCGCCGCGCTCGGCCAGCAAGCCGATCACGAGCGACGTGAACGGCGTCAGCTCCGACGGCTTCAGCAGCACCGCGTTGCCCATCGAGATGGCGGGCGCGACCTGCCAGCCGCAGGTGAAAACGGGCGCGTTCCACGGCGTGATCTGCAGCACCGTACCGGCGGGCTCACGGCGCGTGTAGTTCAGATGCGAACTCGGCACGGGAATGACATCGCCATAAAACTTGTCGGCCCAGCCGCCGTAGTACTCGAACATCTCGGCGACTTTCGCCACTTCGCCACGGCAATCGCGGATCGGTTTGCCCGAGCCGAGCGATTCCAGCCGCGCGATCTGTTCCGCTTCCTTGCGGATTTCCCGCGCGATCTCGAACATCACCCGGCCGCGCGCCGCGTGCGTGAGCGCCCACCATTGCTTCTGCGCGCGCGTGGCCGCGCTCGCCGCCTGTTCGACGACCGCCGCGCCGCCGTCCCTGTACGCGAGGCTCGGCTTGCCCGTGGCAGCGTCGTAAAGCTGGATGGCGTCGCCCGCGCCTTCGATCAATTCACCGCCGACAAATGAGCCGATGGTCTTCGCATTCGGGAAGAAGTGCGCGAAGGCCGCGAGAAGCTGTTCTGCTGCGTTGTGTTCCATGTCCGGATGTTCCCCTTACTTCGATTCGATGAACTGTACGATGCGATTGAAATCCTCCGCATCGCCGATGCTCGCCTCGCTCGCCGCCCACAGGCGCCCCGCTTCCTGCGCGATCGGCGCGTTCGCGTGCACGCCGTCGAGCAATGCCATCGCGAGGCGCACGTCCTTGCGCATGAGTTTCATCGTGAAGCCGGAGTCGAACGTGTCGTTGAAAATCCACGTTGGGTAATTGGTGAGCGTCGCGCTGTTGCGCCCAGAGCCGCCGTTGAGCGCCTCTACGAGCTTTTCCGGATCCACGCCCGATGCCTGCGCTGCGCGCACGGCCTCGCTCGCCACGAGCAGATGCACGCCCGTCAGCATGTTGTTGATGATCTTCGTCACGTGCCCCGCGCCGACCGGCCCGACGTGCACGCGCTTCGCGCTGATCACCGCGAGAATCGGTTCGACCGCGGCGACGTCGGCTTCCGCGCCGCCGAGGACCATCGTCATCGTGGCGGTTGCGGCGCCTTTCGGGCCGCCGCTCACGGGGCCGTCGACGAAGCCGATACTGCATTCCGCCAGCGCGGCCGCGACCTTCTTCGTGCTGGCCGGATCGGCGGTAGTCGTATCGACGACTATCAGGCCGGGCTTGCCGCTCGACGCCACGCCGCCTTGCCCGAGCACGACTTCCTCGACGATCGCGGAAGTCGGCAGCGACAGGATCAGCACGTCGGCTTCGGCCGCGATCGCCGCGATCGACGCGCGTGGCTCGATGCCATCCGCCTGCAACCCTTCCGCGACGCCCGGCGCGGCATCGAAGCCGAGCACGCGATAGCCGCCGCGCTGCGCCGAGCGCGCCATGCCGCGCCCCATGTTCCCGAGACCGATCACACCCACCGTCTTCATCAGCCAACTCTCCTTCTCGTGCGCGAGGCGGTTCGGTCAGCCCGTCTGCCGGCCGCGTCGCGCGTTATTGCAGTGCTGTCATATTCCGCTGGTGAAGCCGTACAATCAATCAACGCCAATATTGAAAGTGTTCTAATTTTTAGAACACTGGGACCCCCATGACAGACAATCTGACCGACAGCCGAATCGTCTATTTTTTCGAGGCCGTGCGCTGCGGCACGATTCGCGCGGCAGCCGACTACCTCAACGTCGCGCCGTCGGCGGTGAGCCGGCAGATCGGCCTGCTGGAAAAGGAACTCGATGCGGCGCTCGTCGAACGGCACGCGCGCGGCGTGAAGACGACCGAGGCCGGGCAATGCGTGATCGAATATTTTCGCGAGCAGCTTGCGCATCGCGATGACCTGCTTTCGCGTCTCGAGGAATTACGCGGCCTGCGCACGGGGCAAGTGAATATCGTGCTCGGCGAAGGCTTCGTGTCAGATCTTCTATCGGGGCCGATGCAGCAGTTCTGCAAGCAATACACCGGCATCAAGGTGAATCTCGATCTCGGCGGCACCAACGACGTGATTCGCAAGATTTCCGAGGACGAAGGCGAGATCGGCCTCGTCTACAACCCGCCGCAGGAACCGAAGCTCGTATCGCGCGCGATCAAGCGTCAGCCGATGATGGCGATCGTCGGCGCGAGCTTTCCGCGCAAGGACCGCAAGTCGATGAGCGTGCAGGAACTCGCGCACTATCCGCTTGCGGTGACGCACGCGTCATACGGCACGCGGCAAATGTTGCAGGCCGTCGAATATGCAGAGAAGCTGCGGCTCGATCCGGTCGTCACGACGAATTCCATCGCCATTCTCAAGCAGTTCGTGAAGTCGGGGCTCGGCATCACGGTGTTGCCCGCGTTCGCGGTGACGAGCGAGATGGAAGCGGGCGAACTCTTCGCGATCGACATCAATCATCCGATTCTCGCCGATGCCGAAGCGCATCTCGTGACGCGCGCGGGGCGCAGGCTGTCGGTCGCGACGAACAAGATGCTGCAGTTCATGACGGCGCAGATGCGGGCGTTCCGCTAATCGGGATGTCCGCTAACATCATGGTCCGGCTGTCAAACAAGGAGGACACGGCATGATCGACGATACCGACAAGCAGCACCTGATGCGCTGCATCGAACTGGCGCAGGAAGCGCTCGACGACGGCGACGAACCATTCGGCTCGATGCTCGTCGCGAAGGACGGGCGCGTGCTGTTCGAAGACCGCAATCGCGTGAGCGGTGGGGATCATACGCGGCATCCGGAGTTCGCTATTGCGAAATGGGCGGCTGAGAACGTGCCCGAAGCCGAGCGCGCGGACGCGGTGGTGTACACGTCCGGTGAACATTGCCCGATGTGTTCGGCGGCGCATGCGTGGGTTGGACTGGGGCGCATCGTCTATGCGGCGTCGACGCAGCAGTTCACGCGATGGCGCGCGGAACTCGGCGCGCAACCGGGGCGCGTGCGTGCGCTGGCGATTCAGGACGTGATCGCGGACACGGTGGTCGATGGTCCCGTCGAGGAATTCGCGGAGCGTGTGAAAGCGCTGCACGTGGCGCACTATCGCAAGGCGAGCGCTTAGCAGAAGACCGTATATTCGATCGCTTCTCCCGAAGCGATCGAATGGTGTTACGCGTCTCCTTCCCGCACCGACGACGCATGTCTGCACAGCGCCGTCACTTCCATCGACATATACGGAAACAAGGGCAAACGACTCAGCACGTCATGCAGATGCGCGGGACTTTCGACATCGAAGATGCTCACGTTCGCATAACGTCCCGCTACACGCCACAGATGCCGCCATACGCCTTCGCGCTGCAATTGCTGCGCCATTTCCTTTTCTTGCGCCTTGAGTTCTTCCGCGCGCGCGGGCGATAAATCGTGCGGCAGATTGACCGTCATTTCGACGTGAAACAGCATGTTCGCTCCGATCAGTTAATCAAACCGCCGCGCGCACACGCGGCACTTCGGTGCCCGGCACATCGTCGCGTTCGCTGCACAGCGTGAAGTCGAAATCGATCAGCGCGAAGCGCCCTTCCACACCATACGGCTTGCCTTGCGCGCCTTCGGCTTTATGCACTTCGGGAACGAGACCATCACGCGTGGCGAACGCGAAGTCGTCCCACAGATACGGATCGCCGTCGATATTGATCTGCGTCGTCAGCTTGCGATACCCCGGCGCCGACACGAAGAAGTGAATATGCGCAGGGCGATGGCCATGCCGTCCGAGTTGATCGAGCAATTGCTGCGTCTTGCCGGTAGGCGGCACGCTATAGCCCACCGGCACGACGCTCGTGAACGCGTAATTGCCTTCGCCATCGGTGCGGATCGAGCGGCGCAGATTGAAGGCGGACTGCGACTTGTCGAAGAACGAGTAATTGCCGAGATGATTGGCGTGCCACACTTCGACGAGCGCATTCACAAGCGGCTTGCCGTCTTTCGTCAGCACGCGCCCGCGCATCACGAGCGTTTCGCCGGGACTGGTGCCGTCGTCGAGACGAGCGTGTCCGACTGACTCGGGCGCGCCCGCCACATAGAGCGGTCCTTCGATGGTGCGCGGCGTGCCGCCTTCGAGACCGGCCTGTGCTTCCTTTTCATCGAGACGGGCATCGAGGAAATGCTCGAAACCGAGGCCCGCCGCGAGCAAGCCGAACTCGCCGCTCTGCCCCGTTTCGCCGAGATAATTCAGCGCGGCCCAGAACTCGCCCGGGCTCACGTCGAGGTCTTCGATCGTGTAGAAGAGATCGCGCACGATGCGGTTCACGATCGCTTTCGTGCGCGCGTTGCCCTCGTTCGTGGCGCTGTCGTTGAACTTTTGCAGCAGGGCGTCGATGCTTTCTCTGTTCATGTCGATGTCTCCGTGAATCGGTATATGTGGGGTACTGCAGTGATCAGTTCATTGCGACAAACGCGCCGCGCTTCGAATCGCGACGCAAACGTTCGATACGCTCCCAGTCGAGCGCGATGCCGAGTCCCGGCCCTTGCGGCAGATGAAGCGCGAAGTTTTCATACCGCAAAGGCTCGATGAGAATGTCTTCGGTGAGCAGCAGCGGTCCGAAGAGTTCCGTGCCCCAGCGCATCTCGCCGAAGGTGCTGAACAATTGCGCGGATGCCATCGTGCCGATCGCGCCTTCAAGCATCGTGCCGCCGTAGAGATCGATGTGCGCGGCCCGCGCGATCGATGCGACGCTCGCCGCGCCCATCAGGCCGCCCGATTGCGCGATCTTCACGGCAAAGACATGGGCCGCGCGCGTGCTGGCGAGCGCGAAGGCATCGCCGGGGCCGCGCAGCGCTTCATCGGCCATGATGGGAACGTGCGCAAGCTTCGTCAGGCGCGCGAGTCCCGCGTGATCGCTCGCGGCGACAGGCTGTTCGATCAGGCCGATGCCCGCATCCGCGAAACGCCTGGCGGCCCATACGGCGTCGCTTTCGCTCCATGCCTGATTGATGTCCACGCGCACTTCGCCGCGATCGCCGAGTGCCTGCTTGATTGCGATCACATGCGCGACGTCGTCCGCCAACGCGCGCGCGCCGATCTTCAGCTTGAACACGCGATGTCTGCGGCGGTCGAGCATCTGCTCCGCTTCGTCGATATCGCGGCCTGTCTCGCCGCTCGCAAGCGTCCATGCGACATCGACGCGATCCGTCACGCGTCCGCCGAACAGCTCCGACAACGGCACGTTCAGACGCTGCGCCTGTGCATCGAAGAGCGCGGTTTCGAGCGCGCATTTCGCGAAGCGATTGCCTTGAAAGCAATCGCGCATTTTGGCCATCGCCGCGCCCGGGCGGCTCGCGTCCATGCCCTTGAGCAAGGGCGTGAAATACGTATCGATGTTGGTCTTGATGCTCTCGGGGCTTTCCTCGCCATAAGCGAGTCCGCCGATGGTCGTGCCTTCGCCGCATCCGACGATGCCGTCCGTGCAGGTCACGCGCACGATCACGAGCGTCTGGCAGTTCATGGTGGCGACCGACAAGCGGTGCGGGCGAATCGTCGGCACGTCGACGAGCATCGTTTCTATCTTTTCGATGCCGATGAAGGGGAATGGCACGGCTTGCGTCTCCGTTTCGTTGTGTCTGCAACGAAATTAAACGACGCGCTTATATCGGTCAAATCAATCATATATGGCGATGCGCATCCATAAGATTGATTCTACGAAGCCAGGTTGCAAGCGAAAAAACCCGGCGGGGAAAGCTCCCGGCCGGGTCAAACACGCCCTCGGAATTATTTAGAAGTTATGCCGTATGCCGAGCGTCACAGACAGTTGTCGATCGCTGTTCGAATTCGGCAGATTGGGAATCTGCGCGTAATTCGCGGAGCCACCCGTCGCCGGATCGATGCCGAGACCCGCGCCTACCGCCTTCTGCATGATCGCGACGCCATACAGCGCCGTGCGCTTGGACAGCGCGTAATTCGCACCGAGGTTCACCTGATGAAAGCGCGTCGATGAAGATCCATCCGGCTTCGCATTGTTATAGATGTACGCGAGTCCGAGTTGCAGGAACGGCGTGGCCGCGTAGGTCAGATTCACTTCACCGATATCGAACGCGATATCGCGGCCTTGCGGATTGGCGCTGTCCGCGAAGTACTGGCTATGTTCCAGGCGGCTATGCGTGTAAGTCAGCGCGATGGTCGCCGGTCCGATCGCATACGATGCGCCCGCGCCATACGCTTTCAACGCCTCCGCGTTCTGCAACTGGCAATAGAGCGCAGTCGGATTGGAGCAGGCGAAATCGCCGATATAGCCGTTCGTGCCGCCCAGGGCCGCATCGAGCGGATTGCGCAGGTTCAGATAACCCGCGCTGATGGACACGGGCAATCGCGTATAAGCCGCAGCGACCGAATAGCCGCGCCGTTGGCTGAAATCACCCGCCACGCCGCCGAGACTATATGTGCCGCCTACCGAGAAACCATTCCAGTCCGGGCTCGTGTACTTGATCGAGTTGTTGAAGTTGAACGCTTCGTTCAGGTTGTCGACGTCGCCGATGTGCGAGCCGTACAGCGTCGCCCACGAATTGCTCGACACGTAAAGTCCGAGGAAATCCGAATACGAATCGTACTGACGCCCGAACGACAACGTGCCGAATTGCTCGTGGCCCAGCCCGACCCACGCCTGACGGTTGAATTGCGCCCCGCCCTGAACAAAACCGCCGGTGCCCGTATAGAAGCTGTTTTCCAGATTGAACTTCGCCTGCAGTCCGCCGCCGAGATCTTCGACGCCAAGCAAGCCGAAACGCGAAGGCACGAGATTGCCGCCCGAGAACGCGAAGTTATGCCCCGAGCCGACGCTGCCGTCGGCATTGGTGAATTGCTGATTCGTCGTGTAGGTCAGCCCCGCATCGACGGTTCCGTACAGCGTCACCGTGCTTTGCGCCGATGCGCTCGCGCATGCCGCGAGCGCCGCCGTCGACATCAGTTGACGTGCGATTGTTTTAGTTATCATGCGAGCGTCCTTACGCGTAGTTGATCAGCACCGACTTCGATTCGGTGTACATGTCGATCACCGCGCGTCCGAGTTCGCGCCCGAAACCCGATTGCTTGAAGCCGCCGAAGGGCATCGCGTTGTCGAGCAGCGAATGGCAGTTGACCCAGACCGTGCCCGCCTTGATGCGCGGCACGAGCTTGTGAATCGCCGAAAGATCGTTCGACCAGATGCTCGCGCCGAGTCCGTACGGCGTATCGTTCGCCTTCGCGACCACGTTGTCGATATCGTTGAACGGCATCGCGACGAGCACCGGCCCGAAGATTTCCTCGCGCACGACCTTCATCGAATGATCGGTATCGACCAGCACGGTGGGCTTCACGAAGAACCCCGCGCCTTCCTTGCGCGCACCGCCCGCGATCGCACGCGCGCCTTCGTCGCGTCCCGCCTTGATATAACCGAGCACGCGATCCATCTGCCGTGCCGAGACGAGCGGCCCGATCTGAGTCGAGGCATCGAGTCCCGGTCCCATCGGCAAGGATTGCGCGATCGCCGCGACGCGCTCCATCACGCGATCGAATACTTTGTCGTGAACATAGACGCGCGAGCCCGCCGTGCACACCTGTCCCGAGTTGAAGAAGATCGCGTTGGCGACACCTTCCGCGGCCTTGTCGATATCGACATCGGGCAGCACGATCACCGGCGACTTGCCGCCCAGTTCGAGCGACATGCGCGTCATGTTGTCGAGCGCTGCACGGCCGATCGCCTTGCCCGTCGGCGTCGAGCCCGTGAAGGCGATCTTGTCGATGCCGGGGTGACGCGCGAGCGCCGCGCCCGCCGTGCGGCCGAGGCCCGTCACGACATTCACGACACCCTTCTCGATGCCGGCTTCCTCGATCAGCATCGCAAGCCGCAATGCGGACAGCGGCGTATCTTCGGCCGGCTTGAGCACGACGGTGCAACCCGTGGCAAGCGCGGGCGCGAGTTTCCACGACGCCATCAGCAACGGGAAATTCCACGGAATGATCGCACCGACGACACCCACCGCTTCCTTGCGCGTATAGCCGAAGAAAGCATTCGACGGGCTATACGGGATCGATGCATCGAGCGTGCTGCCTTCGATCTTCGTCGCCCAGCCAGCCATGTAGCGGAAGCATTGCGCGGCCATCGACACATCCAGCCCTTGCGCGACCGTGACCGGCTTGCCGTTGTCGAGCGATTCGATTTCCGCGAGCTCGCGCGCATTCGCTTCGATCAGATCGGCGACGCGCAACAAGAGACGCTCGCGATCGGTCGGCTTCATGCGTGACCATGCGGAGTCGTCGAAGGCCCGGCGCGCGGCGAGCACCGCGCGATCCACATCGGTTTCATCGGCGCTCGGCACGCGTGCGAGCAGTTCGCCATCGGCGGGATTGATGACGTCGAGCGTCGCGCCGCTGGTGCTTTGCACCCATGCGCCGTCGATCAACATCTTCTGCGTCGACGCAAGAAAGGCGCGCGTCGAATCGAGCATCGAAAGATGCTGGTTGTTATTCATCTTGTGTCTCCTAGTAGTGTTCCGGGACGGCGTTCACGCCGTTCTCCTGCAATTCCTTCACGAGCTTCGTGCGGGTGCGCGCGACATCGGTGAGCGCGGGACGGCGATGTGCCGCGATTTCATCCGCTGTATAAGGCTTGAACGATGCAGGCCGGGAGCGCTCGTTCATCGTCGCGAGCAGCCAGTTCAGGACGTTCGCGAGTTCGGCATCGTTCAATGCGGAGTTGGCCGCGCCGGGCACGCGCATCACGAACTGACGCCCCTCCGGCAACGAGACGAAATGACCGAGCGATTCGCGCAAGGCCGGCACTTTGCCGGGTATGCCCGAACCATTGGCGGTATGGCATCCCATGCAGTTGAGCACCCAGTCCTGACGCGCGCGCGCCGCGTCGTACTCCTGCGCCTGCGATGCTCCCGGCGTGCCGAGCGCGGCGAGCATCGCGGCGGCGATGACCGCGCGCGGCTTCATAGCCCGAGACCCTTCACGACCGCGTCGCGCCGCTGATGCACGGCGGTCTGGTCGAGCGGCCCTGCGCGCCAGGCCTTGACCTCGGCCACGTCGAAGGGCTTGGCCGAACCATGCTGCGCATTCAGATCGAACACGACATAGTTCAGCACGTCGGCGATCTCTTCATCGGAGAGCGATGCGAAGCTCGGCATCTTGAAGTTGTAGCTCTTCTCCTTGACCTTGATCGGACCGAACATGCCGTACATCACGGTATGCCCGAGTTGCGCGCGGCCATCGGGCGAACCTGCGTACTTGCCCGGATACTCGACGAGCGGCGGCGCAAGGCCGTCCATGCCCTTGCCGCCCGCCTGGTGGCAGACGGCGCACTTGCCGTCGAAGGTCGACTTGCCGCCGGGATAATGCACCGTTTGCGCCGACGCCTGAGTTCCGAGACTCATCGCGCCGGCGGCGATTGCCGCCATCAATACACGTGCCGTCTTCATTGCGTTGCCGCTCCCAACAGAACCGATACCGAGCAGTGGTAATTCGAATTGCTGTTCGCCATGCACCAGTTGATGTCGTTATTGAGCGACAGCTTGTAAAGCGGCTTCTCGCGTTCGTTGCGATTGCAGAAGCAGCGGCCGCAAGTCGTCTTGCCACAGCAGTCGTTGTACGACACGATGTAATCGGACCCGTCGTGCGGATTGCGGCAGGTGCCAATCCACGTGATCGGCGAAGGCGTCGTGCCCGGCGGGCAACTGCTCGACGTGCCGCCGCAGCAACTGCAAAGCCAGCCGTCGATCGCGCAATACTTCCAGTAGTCGCAGCTCATCGGATCATCGCTTGCCGATGCACCCGGCTTCTTCGGTTCCGTCGCATACGCGGTGCGGTCCACCGGCAGCAGCGGCACCATCGCCGATCCGACCAACACCTTGCCGAGCTTCGCCATTGCGCTGCGCCGCGAGCTGCGCTGCGCAACGCCGCGCGCCTTATGTTCGAAGAATGAATCCAGCCATTTCATGGACGCTCACCTGTAGGAATGAATGATTTATCGGCGTCTTCAGGCGTGCTGCCCGACTTGACCTTCATGGTCGTGATGCGCGTGATCGTCGTGCTTGCCGTGGACGAACTCCTGCAGCGAAGCGACGCCGCGCTCCTTCGCTTCGAACAGGCTTTCCAGATGTTCACGCGTATTCACGAGACCCTTCGCGCGCACCTTGCCCTCTTCGTCGAGCAGGACCGCATAAGGCAGCTTGCCGATCTGATAGGAGAGCCCGAGCTCTTGCGACAGCACATACGGATATTGCGAAAGACCGGCCTTGCGATAGAAGGCGGCGTGTTCTTCGAAATCGCCATCGCTTGCGAGCACGATGTCGGTTGCGCCTTCGCGCGCCTGGATCGACGGCAGCAAGGGCAGCAGCTTCTTGCACACGGGGCACGACGGCGAGAGGAAAAAGACCAGCGTGTTGCGCTTCGAATTCGACAGGCCGCCGACCTTCACGGCACGGCCAGCGATATCGCCGAGTTCGAACACCGGCGCAATGGCGCCGACTGCCGGACCCTTGTCGATCATGAGTGCGCCCGCGGGCATCATGCGTTCATACAGAATGCCGACTTGGCGAACGAGTGCGAGACAGATCGCGCCGAGCGCGAGCAGAGCGGCCCACGAAAGCGCGGCCGAAATCATCAAAGCGGTTTGCATCATGAATTCCTCAGAGAATCGAGCTTGGGAAGATTGACCAGCAGCACGTCGAGCGTGAACCACGCGGCGACGGCGAAGAGCGTGCAGGCGCCTGCGCTCAGGTAATCGAAACCCATGAGCGCGCGGCCGGTTGCGGGAACGAGCGCGGCGGCGGCGAGCGCGGCGAGCATGGCGGCGCGCGCGACGTGCCACCAGCCGATCGACTTCGGCGTGCGGTCCGATGTCCGCGCGGCAGCGATGAAGCCCGAGCAACCGCAATCGATATCGGTATGACCGCGCAGCACGTTGAATGCGAGCGCCGCGCCGAACAGCGTGAACAACGCGATCAGAAGAATTGCGGCGGGCATGCGCGTTTCGGCGAACAGCAAGCCGATCGCACCCGCGGTTTCCAGTGCCGGAAACACGAACGACAAAGGCTTAACCGCGAACGACGGCAGCAGCGCGAACGCTTCGAGCGAGGCGCGAAAACGCACCGGCTCGCGCCACTTGGGCAACGCGCTCGCGAGCGCGATGATCGTCGCGGACGCGATGCACACCATGAGAATGACGGGATCGATCATCGCATCACCTCAGGGATTGAGCAGCAACGTCGACGTCGAGCCGAGTTGCTTTTCGACATGCTGACGCTTGCCGGTCGTCGCATCCAGCACGACGAGATCGGAGGTCGGCGTGAGGCCGTAGAAGAGCGGCTTGTCGTCGGTGCTGACCTGAATCGAGAGCAGCGGATCGATCTTCTGCTTTGCGAGATCCCAGCGGGCGACGCGCTTTTTGCTCTGCGTGTCGTAGACCCAGATTTCCGTGCCCGGATCCTTGTGCGAGCCGTCCGCGCCCTTGTGCATCGCGACGTACAGACGATGGCTCTTCACGTGCAGCGCGGTCTGCTGCAGGCCGCCCGGACGCCAGCCGGCCTTGCGCTCCTGATCGCTGAGCAGCGACCACGACGCGCCGAATACCGGCGCATCGCCGGAGAAGTCGGCCGTGCGCACGTTGCCGTTGAAGGTCGTGAACAGGTATGTATTGCCGTCGCGCACGGCATTGATGAACGCGGGATCCTTGTCGACGTCGATGAACGCGTCCGAGAGCTTGCGGCTCGCTTCCTTGCCGGTCGCATCGAGCTTGACGGTGAGCGCCTTGCCGCTTTCGCACAGCGAGGAGAAGCGGTCATTGCCGCTCGGATAGGCGAGCACGCAGCCGTCCATATCGATTTCGCCGACGACCTTCTTCGCGGCCGTATCGATCACCGTGACCGAAGTCGACGGCGTGATGTTGGACACATAGAGGCGGCTGCCGTCTTCCGAAAGATTCGTGAGGTAAGGCGTCGGCACGGTCTGAGCGTGCTTGGCCGGGATTACGATTTCGCCGGCCACGTCGAGCGTGGTGTTGTCGATGATCTCGACCACGTCCGTGCGCGCGCCGTGTCCGCCGCGAGCGAAGTATGTCGTCGCGACATAGCCTGTCTTGTGATCCGGCGAGATCGTAAAGCCCGGTGCGAAGCCGGCGTCGATCTGGCCGACGAAGCGCTTCGTGTCGCCATCGAAGACGTGCACGCGTGCGTCGGTCATGCTCGAGAACGCCACATCGGCCACGAACACGCGATGCGGGTTGAACGGCGGCACCTTCGCCACCGTCAGTTCTTCCGGCTTTTCGGCCGCGCCTGCGTGCGACTGACACGCAAGCAGTCCATACAATACAGCCCCCATAGCGGCGGCCAGCCGTCTCAGCTTCATCTCTGCTCCTCCTTAGTTATCGTCGAATGGACTCTAAAGATGACAATAAAAAAGAGCACTTCGTAACCGGCAGCGCGTACGTGCCGAAATGGAGCATTCGAAAGGGAGCCGACAGAGACGCGCCCGATACGCGTACAAACCCGCATATCCAGCCGACATGACGATTCAGCCGCGCCAATGCGGCTCGAAAGTATTCAGGAAAAGGGAATGCGCCTCGCGCTATCGCGCGCGCTGCGTTTGAGAGGGAAGCTCGCCGAACAGGCTTTTGTAATCGCTGGCGAAGTGACCGAGATTGGCAAATCCCCAACGCATCGCGGCTTCACGCACCGGGACTTCGCCTTGCGATGTCGTCGTCAATAGCCGTCTTACCTGCGCGAGACGCACGGCCCGCAGATAACTGACGGGGTTCATCTGCGTGACGGATTGAAAGCTGTTTTGAATGGTGCGTCGACTGATGCGCAGCTTTTCGCACAGATCGAGAACAGAAATAGGCTGCTCCGGACTTGCCAGCACGAGATCATGTGCGCGTCGCACGACATCGGCCCGGCACGCATACGTGAGACGGTCCTCACGCGTCGGGACATGAAACGTCAGCAGGTCCAGAAGGCTTTCCGTCACCGTCTGCGTGAAACGATGCGTGCCATCGCCGCCAGAAAACGGAGTGGAGTCGGAGAGCACCGTTTCGACCGCCGCGATAATGCGCTTTCCCGCGCGCGCGCCGGCGGCGCCCGGGATGCTCAGAACATGGCGATTGAAGATTTCGTCCTGGATATCGACGCCCGCCGCGTCGGCCGCCGCCGTGAGCAGATTCGATTCGACGGCAACGCCCAACATAGACATATCGGGCGGTGAGTGCAGCAGGAATTCTCTCGAACCAGGCGCGACGACGAGCGCGTTTTCGTCGACTCTCACGCCCTGAAACGAGAAGGGTGCGCCGCCGCCGAGCACGAGCCCGAACGTGACGAAACCCGCGGGAAGCTGTCCGCGCTGAACGATACGAACGTTCGCCGATTCCTGAAACACCTGCACGCCCGCTACCGAAACCTGCTTCACCGTGCTGCGAAAAGCGCCTTCGCCAACCTGGTCATAGCGCTGATCCCAACCCGTCAGCGCGTGCGCGTGACGGTCGGCATCTTCAAAGGTTTGATAATTGGCATACATGCCCTCCTCCTGCTACTTGCGTCGCCATTGATGCGATCGCTTATAAATATTCGTTTTTTTGGCGTCAAGCTTTGTGATTGTTCTCGCTTGTTGTTTGTCGCGCAATGCTAGGAATGCACGATTGAAAAATACGCGCGAGCATGCATCTCACGCAAAAGTGCCCGCGCGTACTTCAGACATTACATTAGAACTCGCGCCGAACGCCTGCTCGCACGGGCCTTCGACGCAGTCTGCGCTCGTCGATAGCGCACGGCAAATCAGTCAAAAATCGAATCGTCGATAAAGCGCGCCGATGCGATTTCAAATTTGCCGCACTGATAAGCGGATCCCTTTTCGGCGAATTTGACGCAGTGATCTGTCGCATCGACACTGCCTCCCAAGCGAAGCGTTTCGAAAGCATCGACAGACGCCCCACTCCTTTTCAAGCGAGCCCACATGTCTTCCGTTCACTCCTCGACCTCCGCGGACCGCGTGGCCATCACTCAGGACCGCGCGCTGAACCGGATCGTCGTCGCATCCGTCGCGGGCAACGCGATGGAGTGGTACGACTTCTTTGTCTACGGCACGGCGGCCGCGCTCGTGTTCGGCCAACTTTTCTTTCCGGCCAATGCGGACCCGCTCATCGGTACGCTCGGCGCATTTGCGGCGTTCGCGATGGGCTTCGTCGCGCGTCCGCTCGGCGGCGTCGTGTTCGGGCATATCGGCGATCGATATGGACGGCGCGCATCGCTCGTATGGACGCTGCTCATCATGGGCTTCGCGACCTTCGGCATCGGCCTGTTGCCGACTTACGATCACGTGGGACTGTGGGCGCCGGCCGCGCTCGTCGGATTGCGCCTTCTGCAAGGCGTCGCCTCGGGCGGCGAATGGGGCGGCGGAGTTCTGATGATCAGCGAGAGCGCACCGCCCGAGAAACGCGGCTATTACGCGGCATGGAGCCAGCTCGGCGTGGGCGGCGGCTTCGTGCTGTCTTCGGGCGCGTTTCTCGCCGTACAGGCATTGCCGCACGATCAGTTCATTTCATGGGGCTGGCGTCTGCCGTTTCTCGCGAGCATCCTGATCTTCGCGCTCGGCGTATATATCCGCCATAACCTTCCGGAGAGCCGTGACTTCGAAAATGCGGATCGCGCGGGCAAGACATCGCATATGCCAGTGATCGAAGTCATCAAGCGTCATCCGAAAGAAATCCTCATGGCGATGGGATTGCGTGTCGCCGAAAATGGCGGCGCATATATCTTTCTCGCGTTCTCGCTTGTCTACGGGAAGTTCGCGGGCATCGACAACTCGACCATGCTTACCGGCGTGATGATCGCGATGGTCGTCGAAATGGCGGCGATGCTTCTCTGGGGCAAGTTATCCGATCGCATCGGACGCAAGCCCGTGTATATGATCGGTGCGGTGTCGCTCGCGTTCATGGCGTTCCCGTTCTTCTGGCTACTCGATACGCATTCCACTCCGCTCATCTGGCTCGCGCTCGTGCTCGGCACGGCCGTGTGCCATGGCGCGATGATCGGCACGCTGCCCTCGCTCGTCGGCGAACTCTTCAGCACCGAAGTGCGTTACTCGGGTGTCGCGCTGGGCCACGAAGTCGCGTCGATCTTCGCGGGCGGTCTTTCTCCGCTGATCGCCACGGCGCTGCTCGTGCACTATCACACGTACTGGCCGGTTTCCGTATTCCTGATCGGCCTCGCCCTCGTCACGGTCGTCACGCTGAAGTACACGCACGAAACGCGCGGCAAGTAACGCGCGCCCTTCCTATTCCCGCAGTCGACTCGCATTCGCGCGGCGCTGGCCCGCGCGAATGCCTGCGCACGTCCAGAAACTATGGAGTCACCAAGCACCATGAAACCAAGACACAAACGCTATACGTATGAGTGGTATGTCGTCGTGATCTGCATGCTGGCCTATGTCTTCTCGTTCATCGACCGCCAGGTGCTCGCGCTGATGATCGAGCCGATCAAGCGCGACCTGCAACTCACCGATACGCAATTCAGTCTTCTGCATGGCTTCGCGTTCTCGCTGTTCTACGCGGTGATGGGCATGCCGATCGCCTATCTCGCCGACCGTTTCGCGCGCCCGCGCATCATCGCGACGGGCATCGCGCTGTGGAGCATCGCGACGGCGGCGTGCGGCCTGAGCCAGAGCTTCGTGCATATGTTCGTCTCGCGCATGAGCGTCGGCGTGGGCGAGGCCGCGCTCTCGCCCGGAACCTATTCGATGCTCGCGGATTTCTTTCCGAAGGAGAAAATGGGCCGCGCGATCGGCATTTATTCGCTCGGCTCGTTCATCGGCGGCGGCATTGCGTTTCTTGTCGGCGGTTATGTGATCGCGCTGCTCAAACATGCGAGCGTCTTTACCTTGCCGATCATCGGCGAATTGCGTGCTTGGCAAGTCACGTTCTTCATCGTTGGCTTGCCAGGTCTGCTGGTCGCATTCATCTTTATGCTGACGGTGCGCGATCCCGCGCGCAAAGGACTCGCGCAAGACGGCGCGGGCCAGGTCAAACGCGTTGCAATGGGCGATGCGCTGCGTTTCATCGGCAGCCACCGGAAGACGTTCTTCTGTCATTACATCGGCTTTTCCTTCTACGCGATGGGCCTCTATTGCCTGATGAGCTGGACGCCTGCGTTCTATATGCGCCGCTTCGGCCTCACGCCGGTCGAAACGGGCTACATGCTCGGCATCGTGATGCTCGTCGCCAACACGACAGGCGTCTTCTGCGGCGGCTGGCTCAACGACTGGCTGCTGCGCCGCGGCCGCAGCGATGCACCCATGCGTGCCGCATGGATCGGCGCTGCGTGCATGCTCGTGCCTGCGATCGCGTTCTCGCAGACCACGAGCCTCGGCGCATCGCTTGCATGGCTCGTCGCGGCGATGTTCTTCGCATCGTTCCCGCTTCCGACCTCCGCCGCAGCCATGCAGGCGCTCGCGCCCAATCAGATGCGCGCGCAAGTCTCCGCGATGTTCCTGCTCGTGTCGAATCTGATCGGGTTGGGGTTGGGCACGACACTCGTCGCGGTGATCACCGATAAGCTATTCGGCTCGCCGCTCGCGGTCGGCCATTCCATGGCCATCATCAATGCCGTGGCGATCGTGCTTGCGGCCGTGCTGCTCTTTATCGGCTGCAAACAGTATCGGCGGAGCCTCGAACGCGAAGCGCGTGAAGCGCGCGTCACGCTCGATGCGCCGGACACCCGCGAGAGCCTGCCGTCAGGCGCAACAACGACGACGGCTTGAAGATATCCATTGAATTGATGTGACTCGCGCTTTTTAATCTATTTTGCTTATCCGGCAAGGGGCGCTACGCTCATTGCATCGTCCCTTCGAAAACACTGGAAAGGCATCATGCAAGCTCAAACCTTCAAAGTTCGCGTCGACGCGTTGCGCGAGGAAGCACACGGCGTCCGGTCATTCAGCATCTCGCGTCTTGATGGCCGGCCGTTCGACGCCTACACGCCCGGTGCGCATATCGACGTAACGAGCCCCTCGGGCATCACGCGCCAGTACTCGCTGTGCGGCGATCCGGCACGCCGCGAATCACATGTCTTCGCGGTCAAGAAAGAAGAACAGTCGCGCGGCGGCTCGCGCTCGCTGCATGACGAAGTCAGCGTCGGCTGCGAATTGTCGATAGGCGCGCCGCGCAATCTGTTCCAGCTCGAAGAAGGCGCGAGCGAGCATATTCTTGTCGGCGCGGGCATCGGCATCACGCCCCTGCTTTCGATGGCACATCGTCTCGTCGCGATCGGCGCGCCTTTCACGCTGCATTATTTCGCGCGCAGCGAAACTCATGCGGCGTTTCTGCCGCTTCTTGCCCGCGCGCCATTCGACAAGCACGTCAAGCTGCATTTCGGTATCGAACGCAATGCGCTGAACGATGAACTCGATGCCTGTCTGCGCGAAGCGAGCAAGGACGCACATGTCTACACGTGCGGTCCCGCGCCCTTCATGGATGTCGTTGTGGACACGGCCAAGAAGCGCCTGCCTGCCGATGCCATTCATCTCGAACGCTTCAAGGCCGAGCCACAGGCGCAGACGGAAACGTCGCTCGATACTTTCGAGGTTCAGCTCGCCAGCAGCGGTCAGACCGTGCGAGTCGATGCTTCGACCTCGATCGTCGACGCGCTCGCATCGATCGGCATCGAAGTGGATACGTCATGCGGCGAAGGCGTGTGCGGCACCTGCATGGTCGATGTCGTGAGCGGCGAACCCGAGCATCGCGATCATTGTCTGAGCAAGGCAGAACGCGCGAGCAACAGCGTGATCTGCTGCTGCGTGTCCCGCTCTCGCTCACCGGTGCTCGTGCTCGATCTCTGAAGTCACAGCTTGTCGAAACCCGCGAGGATGTCGGTCATGAGGCCGCGCATCCACGCGATGCCTTCGTCTTCGTGAAAGTGCTCGTGCCAGTGCATTGTCACGGCGGCTTTGGGCAATTGAACCGGCAATGCATAGATGCGAAACGCGTCGCTGCGATTGAGGATATGCGCGAGCCGCTCCGGCAATGTCGCGAACAGATCCGTCACCGCGAGCACGCCGGGCACCGCGACGAAGTGCGGCAACGCGAGCGCGATATTGCGGCCGACGCCTTGCGCGCGCAAGGCGTCGTCGAGTGCATGATGGCTATGTTCGAGCGAGCGCACTTGCACATGCGACGCCGCCAGGAATTCATCGAGGTTCAAGGTTTCACCGGCGGGCAAGCCATCGCGCTTTCTCGTCATGCACACATAGGCTTCCTCGAAAAGCAGCGCGTGCCGCGTGCGCGGCAATAGCGAAGGCAGATTGCCGATCGCAAAGTCCAGCCGGCTCGAACGCAACGCCTCTTCCATCTCCTCCACAGGCAGCGGCTCCACCAGCAGCTTCACGCGCGGCGCAGCTTCATGCAGCGCCTGGCAGATCGCGGGCAAATACGCCATTTCGCCCGCATCCGAAAGAGACAGACGAAACGTGCGATTGCTGGTCGATGCATCGAAACGCTCGGCGAAGCGCAATGCTTCACGCACTGTATCGAGCGCGCGTCCGACAATCTCGGCCAGTTCCAGCGCGACCGGCGTCGGCTGCATGCCCGCGCGCGTGCGAATGAAGAGCGTGTCATCGAAAAGCGTGCGCAGACGGCCGAGCGAATAGCTCACAGCAGGCTGCGACAGCGCGAGCCGCTCGCCGGCCTTGGTGAGACTGCGCTCTTCCACGATCGCCTGAAACACGCGCAGCAGATTGAGATCGACATGATCGAGGGATGTCATCGGGGCACTCTCAAGATATCGGTGGGACTTATCGAGCAACCGTTTTTTAATCGATTTGACGCATGATCCTCGCAAAGCGAGACTGATGTCAACGAGAGGATGCGCTGATCTTCATTGCCCTCCTCTTGACCGATCAACCTCACCCCACACATCAACGATGAGTACGCCGACTACCCAAATCATCGATACCAGCGCGCTCGGCAAGCGCGCGCAAGCGGACCGTATCGCGCCGTCGCTCTACTACGATGCCGATCTCTTCGAAGCCGAGCTCGAGCGCATTTTCTACAAGACGTGGATCTGGGTCGCGCATGAAAGCGAATTGCCGAAGCCCGGCGATTTCATCACGACGACCATCGGCCGCCAGCCGGTGATCGTCGTGCGCGACAAGACCGGTGCGGTGCATGTGCTGCAAAACCGCTGCCGCCATCGCGGCGCTACCGTGTGCGAAGAACACAAGGGCAATGCAAAGGGATTTACGTGCCCGTATCACAGTTGGTCTTATGCACTCGACGGCACCTTGCGTGCATTGCCTTACGGCGATGGTTACGAAGGCGTCTGCGAGAAAGGCGATTTGCCGCTGAAGAAACTGCGCGTCGGGATTTATCAGGGTTTGATCTTCGCGAGCTTCGACGAAGCGATCGAACCGCTCGAAGACTTTCTCGGCGGAGCGAAGCCGTGGATCGATCTGTTCATGAAACAGGGCGCGGGATATCCGATCAAGGCGAACGGCGAGCACAAATTCAAGTTCAAGGGCAACTGGAAAATCCAGCTCGAGAACACGACCGATCTCTATCACTTCCCGGTGGTGCACAAGTCGTGGATGAAGTCGATCGACGATGAAACCGCCGCGGTCATCACGAGCTTCATGACGAGCGACCAGGCCTTCTGCCGCTCGCTCGGCAACGGTCATAGCCTCGCGGTGCTGGTGCCCGAGATCGTCGATCTCGACAAGGACGACGGCGCGCCCTTGCCTGAACGTTTCAACGATCTGGCCGCCAAGCTCGCCGAGAAACATACGCCCGATGAAGTGCGCCGCATCGTGCGCTCGCTGATGGGCGTGGGTTTCAATCTGAACCTCTTTCCGAACCTCGCACTCTCGATGGCGTTCTTCCGCGTGCTGCGTCCGATCTCGGCTGAGGAAACGGAGATTCGTCACGTCGCGCTCGCGATGGACGGCGGACCGGAAGAAGCGAATCGCGTGCGCCTGCGCATTCACGAGCATTTCCAAGGCCCGTTCGGTTTCGGCAGCCCCGACGACGCCGAAGCATGGGAACGCGTGCAGCGCGGCTCGCACGCCGGCCCCGATGTGCCGATTCTCGTCAATCGCGGCCTGAACCGCGAAACAACCGCACCGAACGGAGAAAAGACCGCGCACGCCACGGATGAAACCGGCATGCGTGAAGCCTACAAACAATGGCGCGCAATGATGGAGAAAGCATGATGGACGATCGCAACGCACTCTTCTCGCAACAAACGTTCGCGCGGGCGATCGAATTCATCTGGCGCGAAGCCGAATTGCTGGACCGCCGCGACTATCGCGCATGGCTCGACTTATGGGAGCCGTCGGGCTTCTATGTGGTGCCGATCGATCCCGCAGCGACCGACTTCGCCGCCACGCTGAACTACGCCTACGACGATCAGCACATGCGCGAATTGCGCGTGCAGCGCATGACGTCGGGCTATTCCGCGTCCGCGTCGGATGCGGCGCGCACGGTGCGCACCGTGTCGCGCTTTACGCTGTCGAGCGACAGCGCCGATGTGGTGGAAGTGAAGTCGGCGCAGGTCATCGTCGCGTACAAGCGCGGTGTGTCGACGATCTTCGCCGCCGATCTCACGCACAAGATCAGCATGGCAAGCGGCGAACCGAAGCTCGTCGAAAAGGTTATCCGCCTGATCGATTCGACGGAAGCGCTGAGCGCAATCGGCTTCCTGCTTTGATGTGCACGTACGCATCGGCGCATTCACGCCGATGCGTGTCTACCGGTCGATCAAACGCCATGCGACAGGGGCAAAGCGAAGCAACATTCGAGACCGCCGCTCGCGGCGCGTTGCGCCCAGATGCGCCCTTCGTGACGCGACACGATGTTCGTGCACAACGACAAGCCTATGCCATTGCCGCCCGCCTTCGACGAGGAAAAGCCGTCAAAAAGACGTTCGAGCGCATCGTCGGGAACGCCCGGGCCGTTGTCGGTCACATGCAGTTCGGCCGCCTCGCCGTTCATCGTCGTGGCAAGCGTGACGATGCCCGTCGACGGCTTCGCACCGCTCAACGCTTCTACCGCGTTGAACGCCAGATTGAGAATGACCTGACCGATGAGCACGCGTTCACAGCGTATCGGCAACGGCTCGTGCCATTGCTCGATCCTGACCGTCACGCCCTCGTCCCGTGCGCGCAGTTGAATGAAGTACGCGACGTCGGCGAGTATGTCGCGAAGATCGGCCTGCGCTTCGACGGGTTCGCGCTTCACGATGAATTCGCGCACGCTCTTGATGATATGCGCCGCATGCTCGGCCTGACGATCGGCTGCGCGCAGGCCCCAGATCGCGCTCTCGATCGAATCGGGCTGCGCGAGCCGCTGAATCGCGCCTTCGATGAAATTGCGTACGGCTGCGAGTGGCTGGCTCAACTCATGCGCGATTGCCATCGCCATTTCGCCCATCGCGTTATTGCGGCCCGCGTATTCCAGCATGCGCGCTTCGTTGCGGCGTGCTTCTTCGATCGCGACTTCATCGCTGATATCGCGGAAATGCACCAGCGTGCCATCTTCGATATCGATGCGCCTGAACGTGATGCGCAACCAACGCTTCATGCCGTCACGGCGCGTAATCGCATAGCGTTGCGCAGGCGTCGAATGCTGGCGCGTCGCGCTGCGCAACTGCGCGATCAGCCGGTCGCGATCCGCTCTCGTGCAATAGTCGAGCGCGACGCCGAGCGGCGCATCGCTCGCAACACCCAGCACGCGCCGTCCCGACTCGCTGATGAAACTCACCCTGCCGCGCGGCGACAGCACCGCAACGCCCTCACCCAGATCCTGCATGTATTCGCGCAGCCGCGCTTCATAGCGCCGCAGCTTCTGGCGCATCGCATCTTCCGCGCTGATGTCGCGGAACTGCACCATGACGACTGCGCGACCGGAGAGCGGAACGTAGGTTGCGATCGCCTCGGACAACATATCAACGCCCGCGCGCGAGCGATAACACCATTCATAGCTTTGCGGGCCTTCGGTGATCGAGCGGTCCATCGCGTTCACCGCGATTTCACGGCGATATCTGATGTCGTCGCGCGTCATGTCGTGCGCCTTGAGCGGCAGCAGCTCCTCCACCGAAAAGCCCAGCGCCGCGCACGCGGCACGATTCGCCCACACGATCGCCTTCGTCTGCGCGTCGTGCAGAAGCACGCATTGCGTCAATGCGTCGAGCAGGCGGCGGAAATCGTCTTCGGCGGGAAAGTTCATGTCGCGGTGCGAGGAAAACATGGTTGCAACGCTAACCATAGCATCGGCGCGCGCGGCGCGCCCCTAAAGATTTCTTTAGAGAACCGGGGTACTTCACTGAATCACGCGCACGTCATCCCAATTGTCTCGGCTTTTTTGCGTTTCTAGACTGGCATCAACGTGAGCAGTTCGAAAGCACGCTCGCCCATCCCTATGAGTCATACGACCGAACAAGGAGACGTCCCCATGTCAGCTTCCGCCGCTGCCGTCGCTATCCGCGACGATCTTTGCAATCAGGACGATGCCCTGACGCTCGACGACGTGATCGCCGAAATCGCTCAGCGTCGCGAAGAATTCGACCGGCTCTCACATGTGCCGCGCGATGTCATCGCCAAGCTCAAGCGCGCCGGCATTTATCGTGCGGCGACGCCGAAGCGCTTCGGCGGCGACGCGCGCGCGCCCGGCGAATTCCTGGCGATGATCGAGCGCATTGCGGTCGCCGACGGCTCCGCCGCGTGGGTCGCGAGCTTCGGTTCGGCCAATCTCTATCTCGCCGCCCTGCCGCTCGCGACGCAGGCCGCGATCTATGCGGACGGCCCCGATCAGGTCTTCGCGGGCGGACTGTTCCCCGTGCAGAACGTGCAACCCGCCGATGGCGGTTATCGCGTCAATGGCACCTGGAAGTTCGCGAGTGGTTGCAAGGGCGCGGACTGGCTCGGCGTCGGCATCGGCACGGGCAAGCCGGGCGAAGCGCCGGGCAAGCCGCGCACCGCGGTGTTTCGTCCCGCGCAAGTGGAGATCGTCGAGAACTGGAACGTGGTCGGTATGCAGGGCACGGGCAGTCACGATCTGCGCGTAACGGATCAGTTCGTAGCGGAAGACTGGACCTTCGTGCGCGGCGGTGCATCGACGGTCGATGAACCGCTCTATCGCTATCCGACGATCGCTTATGCCGCACAAGTGCTCGCTGTCGTGAATCTGGGGCTGGCGCGCGCCGCGCTCGACGTTGCGAATCACATGGCGGGCGGACGCAAGACGACGACTGGCGCGCCCCAACTTGCCGATCGCGCCTACTACCGGATCGAGCTTGCCAAGGCAGAGGCGCAATTGCGCTCGGCGCGTGCGTTCTTCTATGAATCGACCGATAGCGTATGGCAGTCGATTATCGCGGGCAATGAAGTCACGCCCGAACAGGTCAGTCTGTTGCGTCTTTCCGCGACGCAGATCGCACGCGAAGGCGCGGACGTCGTGAATCGCGCCTATCGGCTGGGTGGGACGATGGCGATCTATCGCACACATCCGCTGCAACGCCTGATGCGCGATGCGATGGTCGTCACGCAGCACGCCTTCCTCGGCGAAGGCAACTACGACGGCGCGGGCGCGGTGTTCGTCGGCGTGCCGCCGATTCCCGGCTATCTCTGATCCACTTTCATCGCATAACAATAGGAGTAACGCTTCATGTCCGATAACCGAAACCTGCCCCTGCGCGTGCTGTTCTGCTGCGGCGTGACCCAGAACTTCTTCGACTTGCCGCGCGAACAGATCGGCGAAGTATGGCAAGCCTACGGCAAGATGCTTGCCGCCGTCGAAGCAATGGAGAACGTGCGCGTACTGGGCGTGATGGACGATGATCGACTCGTCGTCGGTCAGTCCGATGGCGCGCCGTGGACGTTCTACATCATGGCCGATGTCGCGGACTTCGATACGGCCACCGCCGTGTGCAATCTTTATCGCACGACGCCCGTTGGCCCGTACAACCTGTGGCGCTATGGAAAGATCGAAGCGCGCGTCGGACGTGCATTGGCCGTTCCGCCCGCCACGGCCAATCACGCATGACGCCATGACGAACACGACCATCGAAGCGCTGCTCGAACGCGTCGCCGTGCTCGAAGCGCAGAACGCAGTGCGCAAGACTATCGCGCGTTATATGGCCTTATGCGATGTGCCTTGCGCGCCGCTCGAAGGCGAATCGCTCGCCGCGCTTTTCACCGATGACGCCGTGTGGGAAGGCATCGGCCCGCAATATGCGCAGAAGTTCGGGCGTATGCAAGGGCGCGCGGCGATCGTCGAGATGCTGCAAGCTTATCTGCCGCCGTCTCCGCATTTCTCGACCAATGTGCACTTCCTGACGTCGGAGCATATCGAGGTTCGAAGCGATATCGCCAAAGGCCGATGGATCATGCTGCAAGCGTCGGGCTATGCGGACGAAAAGGCTGAACTCATCGCCGCGCGGCTCGAGATCGATTTCGTGCTTTCGCCGCGCGATGCGCATGATGAATGGCTGATTCGACACTTCCGCACCGAGCGTCTCTTCGACGCGCCGTGGCGCGTGAACCCTCGCAAGGAGTTGAACGCATGAGCGCATTCATCAGCGAATTCGATCTGCGCGCGCACGATCGTATCGATGGTCCGACCATCGCGATCAAGGACAGCATCGATATCGCGGGCTATCCGACCACGGCAGCGAGCCGCGCACTCGCCGACACCCCCGCCGCCACCGAACATGCCGACGTGGTTCAACGTCTGCTCGATGCGGGCTGGCGTATCAAGGGCAAGGCGAACATGCACGAACTCGCCTTCGGCATGACTGGCATCAACGAATTCACTGGCACGCCGCGTAATCCACAGGACGCCACCCGCATTCCCGGTGGCTCGTCGAGCGGCTCGGCTTGCGCTGTCGGACTCGGACTCGTCGATGCCGCGCTCGGCACCGACACCGGCGGCTCGGTGCGCGGCCCTGCGGCATGTTGTGGCGTGATCGGATTGAAGCCGACGTTTGGCCGCGTGTCGCGTCGCGGCGTGGCGCCCGTCGAAACCACGCTCGATTGCGTCGGCCCGTTTGCGTGCGAGATGCGCGTGCTAGTCGATGCGATGGGCGCGATCGATCCATCGTTCGATGTGAATAGCGCGCGCAGGGATGCATCGAAAATGCGAGTTGGCATCGTTGCGGTCGATGCAGATGCGAGTATTCGCAAAGCCGTCGATGACGCCGTGCGCCGCGCGGGACTCGCATCACGCGGCGTCGCGCTCGAATCGATCGGCGATGCATTCACTGCCGGTCTTGCGGTCATCAATGCGGAAACGTGGCATGCGTTCGGTCATCTCGTCGAAACGGGCAAGCTCGGCGCGGATCTCGAAGCACGCCTTCGCTCGGCGTCGAACACGACCGCCGCCGATCTCGACGCAGCGGAAAACGTGCGGCGCATCTTCACGGCCGCAGTAGATCGCGCGCTCGGCGATGCCGACGTGCTCGTGCTTCCCACGTTGCCCGCGCTTCCGATCACGCTTGAAGCGGCGCGCGCGGGTACGTCGGTGATCGCGATGTCGTCGTTGATCAGGCCATTCAATCTTAGCGGCCATCCCGCGCTGAGTCTTCCTCTTCCGATCGAAGGTTCAACGCTCAAAGCCGGCTTGCAGATCGTCGGGCGTAGAGGCGCCGATGAAAAGATTTGCGCAGTGGCCGCGCATTTCGAAGCCGCACTTCGTCAATAAAGGAATTCGAACATGTCGAATAGAATCGCGCTCATTACCGGCGCCGCGCGCGGCCTGGGCGCAGTCGTTGCGCGCCGTTTTCATGCCGCGGGCTACAAGGTCGCATTGGCCGATATCGCAATCGAGGCCACGCAAGCACTCGCGCACGAGTTGAGCGAAGATCGGGCCAGCGCGTTCGCGCTGCAACTCGATGTCACGTCGAAAGCGGATTTCGAACGCGCACGCGATGCAGTGCACGAACGCTGGGGCCGTATCGATGTACTCGTCAATAATGCGGGTGCATCGAAGGTCGTGCCCGTGATGGAGATTACCGCCGAGCAGTTCGATCAGGTCATCGACGTCAATCTGCGCAGCGTGCTGTTCGGCTGTCAGGTATTCGGCCGCTATTTCGCGGATCGCGGCGCGGGTCGCATCGTCAATATCGCATCGCTCGCGGGGCAGAACGGCGGCTCGGCCACCGGCGCGCACTATGCGGCTGCCAAAGGCGGCGCGATCACGCTGACCAAGGTATTCGCGCGCGATCTCGCGGCGCATGGCGTGACCGTCAATGCTATCTCGCCCGGCCCGCTCGACTTGCCCGTGGTGCATGAGAGCGTACCCGCCGACAAACTCGACAAGGTGATCGCGGGCATTCCCGTCGGGCGTCTGGGTTCGGCCGATTACATCGCCGATGTCGCGGTGCTGCTCGCATCGCCCGATGCGTACTTCGCGAACGGCGCATGCTGGGACGTGAACGGCGGTCTCTACATGCGCTGAAGCGTGAGTCATGCGAGCCCGTCGTCCGGCGGGCTCCATACTTCGAGCACGTCGCGCACCAGCGTGGCGATGGATGCCGCGCCGAGCTTGTCCTTGATGCTCGCGCGATGCACGTCGACGGTCTTCACGCTGATCGACAGATCGGAGGCGATGCGTTTGCTCGCCTTGCCTTCGATCACGCCGCGCAAGACTTCTTTTTCGCGCGCGGTCAGCGATTCGACGCGCTCGCGCAGTTCACGCTGGCGTTGATGTTTCGCGTGGCGTTGTGTGGCGAGCTTCATCGCGCGCTGCACGCGATCGAGCATTTGCTGCGAGTTATAGGGCTTCTCGACGAAATCGATCGCGCCATGCTGAAGCGCGCGCACGGACATCGGAATGTCGCCGTGGCCGCTCACGAAGATGATCGGCAAGGTCGCGCCACGACGATTGAGTTCGGCTTGCACGTCGAAGCCGCCGATCTCCGGCATGCGTACGTCGAGCACGAGACAGGCGGGCCGGGACACGTCGAAGGCATGCAGGAATTCGGCGGCGCTGGCGAATCCCTCCGACTTCACGCCGACCGAATCGAGCAGCCACGCGAGTGACGTACGCATGCCGTCGTCGTCGTCGACGATATACACCACGGGAGCGGGAGGATTCATTGCAAATGAGGATTCGATGGAAAGGCAATGATAACCAGCCCATATCCACTGCGAAAGTCCCTTCTTTACTTCGATTTTCCGGGATAGGTAAAACCTTTAGTGCGCTCGGTAACGACGCCGGGCAAGTCGGCGGATCGCGCCGATATGTTTTGTGCGGTTCAGCGCGTACGCTTGATTCACGGTTTGCTATACACAACCTTAAACACGAAACGAACAGGAGACGCTCCTATGTCAGCGCTGCCCCGCCCCGACTTCACCGATCCCGATCAGGCGCGCAAGCTGTTCCGCCAGGCCATGTCCCATCTTGGCGCTGCGGTGAATGTCATCACGACGATGGGTGCGCACGGCCGCTGCGGCATCACCGCAAGCGCCGTGTGCTCGGTGACCGATTCGCCGCCCACGCTGCTCGTCTGCATCAATCGTTCGAGTGCGATGCACGCCGCCTTCGCCGGCAATCGCAACGTGTGCGTGAACGTCCTGCCGGGCCATCTCGAACAGATCGCGCGGCACTTCGCCGGCCTCACGCCGCTCTCGATGGACGAGCGCTTCTCGTTGCCCGTCTGGGACGCGGGCACAAACGGCGTACCGGTATTGCGCGATGCGCTGGCGAGTCTGCAGGGCACCATCGTCGAGGCGAAGGAAGTGGGATCGCATTCGGTGATGTTCGTCGAAACACACGATATCCGCGTGCGCGACGATGGCGACAGCCTGATTTATTTCGATCGCAACTTTCATCGCGTGCCGCGCGGTTGTGCCTCGCAGTGAAGTCGCATCGCCCGTTCTGCGTTAATTGATTACAGGAACACCACTACCTATACTCCACGCGCAGACGGGCGACTGAAAGCTAAATCGAATATTGGCGCCGGCAAACGGTGCTTGTGCTTTTATCATCCGCACGCCGTCACGCATCGCCGAGATCTGCATAATCGCCACTTGGAGATACGTGATGAACAAGTCCTTAAGGCAACTCGGTGCATGCGCGCTGTTCGCGCTGGTCGCTTCGCAACCGGCACTCGCGCAACACGACAAGGTACTCGACGATGCAAACACCGCCTGGAACGCGGCCTTCAACAAGGGAGATGCGCGGGCGCTCGGCGCCCTGTACGACGAGAAAGCCGTGGTTTCGCCGGGAAATGGAACGACCATTCAGGGACGCGCGGATGTCGAGAAATTCTATAAAGGCCTGTTCGATGCAGGCTTTCGCGATCATACGATCGACGTCGTCAGTGCAAAACACGTCGGCAATCTGATCTATCAGACCGCGAACTGGACCGTCGTCGCGGAAAAGGACGGCAAGAAGACGCCCTACAAGGGCGTCGTGCTGAAAGTGCTCACCAAAGGCACGGACGGCAAGTGGCGAACCACCGCGCAGACATGGAACGCAGCGCCGCCGCAATAATCAGCCAATGGCCCTGATTGCCGTCAGTTCAACGTGCGAAGCCGCGCATTCAGACGCGCACGCGTGATCGCGGCAATCTGCGCGAATGCCTCATCCAGTTCCTGCTGCGTGCTGCGCCCGATACGTCGTTCGAGCGCACTGAAAATGCCTTCCCGCGTGTAATGCCGCACGCAGATGATGAACGGAAAGCCATGCCGTTCCAGATAAGCCGCGTTGAGCCGGTCGAGCGCGGCTTCCTGATCGGACGGCATGGAGTCGAGGCCGGCGCTTTTTTGTTCGGCATCCGAATCCGCTGTCATCGTTCCAGAACGAATGTTCGCGCCCGACAACAGCGGGTGCAGATTGAGGAATCGGCGCTGGCCGTTGGCGTCCAGAGTGCGGATGACATTCATCATCGCGTCATGCAACGCTGTTTCCGATACAAACGGACGCGCGCTCCACGCGCCTTCCGCCGCTTGCGGAAAATGCTCGAACACGCTCGCGAAAGCACCGACGAAGGCGGTGTGATCGAGCGCGTTGACCGGTTCGAGATTGATCGACTGTGACATGAACTGCTTCTCCCATAAGGCACGCCGCATTCGCCTGGCGTCGAAGGCGATTCGTGCCGAGTATAGGAAGCGCGCGCATCAGCGGCGAGACAGCCGATCCTATTGACCACATAACAGAACGCGATAGCACTACTGGCGATGCATGTCGCGCAGCGCGCGCAATTCCTGCGCGCCCTCGGTCAGCATGCCGCGCAACCACACGTGCGATGCCGAACGATGCCGCGATGGATGCCACAACTGATAAAAGCGCATGAACGGAAATTCGATCGGCGCATCGAGCACGGCCAGCGGCAGATGCTGCGCGTGATAGTTCGCGAAGTGGCGACCGGTCGTGAGAATCAGATCGGTTCCCGGAATCAGGCTTGGCGCGAGGTTGAAATACGGGCAACTCACGCGGTTATCGCGATGCACGCGCATGGTGCTGAGTCCAGTATCGACGACGCCGCGCTGATCGCGCGAATACGGCGTCGGCACGATATGCGATGCGCTCAGATAGTCTTGGGCATCGAACTTGCCTGCTTGTGCGTGAACGCTGTCGCGCGCGACGACACACACCACGTCGTCCTCGAGCAGCACGGACAAGTGCAAATGCTCCGGCGGATTGGGCCAGTTACCGATGACGATATCCGGCGCCCCCTCGGAAAGCCCCTGCTCATAGTTGAAGGAAGCCGAGAGCGGCACGGCGACGATGCGCGCATGCGGTGCGGCGCGCCTGAATTCGCGCACCACATGCGCGAAAAACGGCGGCGCCAGATAGTCCGGCATGCCCACGGTGAAGGTTTGCTCGGTCGTGGCCGGATCGAAATGATCGTCCGACACGAGCAGGTTATCGAGGGCGCTGAGTGCGGCTTGCGCGCTCTGCGCCAGTTGTATCGCGCGCTGCGTCGGCACCATCACGTTTTTTTCGCGCGTGAGCAGCGGGTCATTGAAGATGGCGCGCAAGCGCTTGAGCGCCGAGCTGATGGCCGGCTGCGACTGATTCATACGAATCGCCGTGCGCGACACGCTGCGTTCGGCGATCAGCGTGCACAACACGCGCAGCAGATAGGTATCGAATGGATCGTCGGTGCGATTCATGGTGCGTTCCGTGTCTCTGTTATTCGCATGGCTGCGCCGCTATTTTGCCAGCCACCATCACGGTATCCGCTTCATGGCCGCCGCGCTAGGGTAATCCATAGGTCGAAAAACGTGACGTAAAAAAACTCGCGGAGCCGCGCCGCATAAGGCTCTGAAACCCATATACGCGTTGCTATGGGGCTTATTGGCCCGTCCCCCGTTCCCGATTTTTTGGTCGTTTCTATACTTGCTTCCAACCGAGCGCACGGCATCGTCCGGGCGACGCAAACCGACTGGAAAGGAGAAACCATGTCGCTGATCAAACAGGAGATGCCGGTGTTCGCGAGCGAGGCCGAAAGCGCCGAAGCGAGCGTCTATCGCAAGGTCTCATGGCGCTTGTTGCCGTTTCTCGGCGTGCTGTGGGTGCTCGCGTGGCTGGATCGCGTGAATATCGGCTTCGCCAAACTGCAGATGCTGGATTCGCTGCATTTCAGCGAAGCGGTCTATGGTCTGGGCGCGGGCATTTTCTTTATCGGCTACTTTCTCTTTGAAGTGCCGTCGAACATGCTGTTGCAGAAGATCGGCGCGAAAAAGACGATCATGCGCATCACGATCTGCTGGGGCATCATCTGCATGCTGCAAACGCATGTCTCCACGCCCACGCAGTTCTATGTCCTGCGCTTCCTGCTCGGCGCGTTCGAAGCAGGCTTCTATCCCGGCGTGATTCTCTACCTCACGTACTGGTATCCGTCGCAACGGCGCGCACGGGCATTCGGCACGTTCATGTCGGCATCGGCGATCGCGGGCGTGCTCGGCGGCCCGCTCGCGGGCTGGATCATGACGTCGATGGGCGGCGTGAACGGCATGCACGGCTGGCAGTGGCTGTTCATTATCGAAGGCATTCCGTCGGTGCTCGCCGGCATCTTCGCGTGGTTCTACATGACCGACAAGCCCGAGCAGGCGCGCTGGCTCTCCGACGATGAAAAGCGCGTCGTGCTCGACGCCCTGCAACGCGACAACGCCGCGATGGGCGAACGCGGTCACGACTGGCGCTCGCTCTTCAGCAATCGCAAGGTGTGGCTCCTGATCGCGATCTTCTTTTGCCTGCTGTGCGCGAATTCGACGCTGACCTTCTGGATTCCGACCGTCATCAAGGATCTGGGCATCGGTACGCCGATGGCGGTCGGCTGGATCGCGGCGATCGCTTATC
This sequence comes from Caballeronia pedi, assembly GCF_001544915.2. GTDB lineage: Bacteria > Pseudomonadota > Gammaproteobacteria > Burkholderiales > Burkholderiaceae > Caballeronia > Caballeronia pedi. The sequence continues at coordinate 145,350 of NZ_FCOE02000006.1, forward strand.
TGTGCGGCGCGGCCGGCATGATTCTGAACGGCGCGCATTCGGACCGCAGCAACGAAGTGCGCTGGCACTTCAGCGGCGCGGCGATCGTGGGCGGCGTCGCGATGGCGGTACTCGCCGTGTTGATGGGCTTCGGCAAGATCTCGCCTGTCATCGCATTGCTGGCCATGACGGTATCGCTCGTTGGCACCATGAGCGCAATTCCGGTGTTCTGGCAATTGCCGAATCGCTATCTTGCGGGCAGCGCGGCGGCGGTCGGCGTGGCGCTCATCAATTCCGTCTCCAATCTCGCGGGCTTCGGTGCGCCCTACGCGATGGGACTCATCAAGAACGCGACCGGCAAGGTCACGACCGGTTTGTATCTCGTGGCCATCATCGAAGTTATCGCGGCGGTGCTCGTGCTCATCGGCATCCGCAAGCTCGGCAACAAACAAGAGGCCTGACATGCGCGACAAAGACACTCCCGCGGCTTTCGATGTGAGCCGCCGCCGCTTTGCCCTGCAATCGATGGCGCTGGGCGGCAGCATGCTGATCGCAAAGACCGCACTCGCCGCCGATGCACCCGCGCCCAATCAGACCACCGGCCCCGTGCAGCAGGACGGCCTGAGCCCGCGTCTCACGATGCATGCGCTCGATACGTGGCACGGCACGCCTGCAGCGGGCATGCGCGTCGATCTGTTCGCGATCGAAGACGGCCGCCAGAAACTCCTGCAGACGGCCACGCTCGCCGCGAGCGGTCGCAGCGAGCCGCCGCTTCTGATCGGCGATACCTATCGCGCGGGCACGTATGAGCTTCTGCTGCACGCGGACGAATACTTCGCCGCGCGCAAAGCCAATCTCCCGCAGCCGCTATTCCTCTCGAAGATACCGCTGCGCTTTCGCATCACCGACGTCAATCAGCGCATTCATTTGCCGGTGCTATTCGGGCCGTGGAGCTACAACTACTACCGCGGCAGTTGAGCGGCACACAGACGAAACGCGAGATCAGGAGACACATCATGGCCGCAGGCATTACTACACATGTACTCGACGTCGCGCTCGGCAGGCCCGCCGCCGGCATGCAGATCGAATTGTTCGACGTCGGCACACAACCGCCGACGTTGCTCGCGCGCACGCGCACCAATCGCGACGGTCGCACCGACTCGCCGATTCTGCCGGCCGCGCAAGCGCGCGCCGGTGACTTCGAATTGCGCTTCTGGGTGGCGGATTACTTCAAGACACCCGATGTATTCGCGGACGTGGTGCCGGTGCGTTTCACGCTCGCGGATGCCGCGCAGCACTATCACGTGCCGCTGCTGTGCTCGCCCTGGAGCTTCGGGACTTATCGCGGAAGCTGAAGCGCAATACACGGTTTGCTTTGCGTGCCAATTCGGGAGAAGAGAGAGATATACCTCAATTAAAGAACGCTGAATTGGTAACACAGAGCCGAAGAACAGTCTTCAAAATGCGAAATGTTTGTCGCACTGTTTTATGCCTTAAAGCAGACTGTTCACCGCTCAATTGCTACCTATTGGCACGAATTTCCTCTGGCGCAAGGCGCACCTGCGTGGCATAGTGCAGAAAACAATCTATTAGAGGAAACTCATGCCAACGCTCGAAAGTATTCAGGCGCGTATCGAAGCACTTCAAGCGAAAGCCGATGCGCTACTCGCAAAGGAATCCGAAGGCGCCCTGCAAAAGATTCATGATTTGATGGCGCGCCACGGATTGAACATCTCGGACATCGAAAAGTTCTCCGGCACCCGCAAGAAGACTGGGAGATCGAATTCCGCGCAAAAGCAAAGCACGGTTGCTTATCAGGATCCGAAGACCGGAGCTACATGGAGTGGACGCGGCCGCGCACCGGGCTGGATCGCCAAGGCCAAGGACCGCAGCAAGTTTGCGGTCGGCGCGAGCGCGCAAGAAAGCAAGGCAAAAGGCAAAGCACGTGCCGCGGTCAAGAGCAAGGGAAAGAGCAAAGGCCAGCCGCGTGGTCCACAACCCGCGCTTTATCGCGATCCGCAATCCGGCGCGACCTGGAGCGGACGCGGCCGCGCGCCCGCATGGCTCGCCTCTGTCGAAGACCGCACGCCGTTTCTGATCGGCTGACAGCGCATTCATCACCGGCGGAGTTCATTCACGACTCCGCCGTGTCGTTCACAGCTCCCTGTCTACACGCGAGGATCGAAATCGAATTCGATCCGAATGCCGCCCGGCTCATATATCATCATATGGCGTTTCGGCCCCGCGCCTAACAGTTCCGGCGCAAACTCCAGCCTCGCTCCTGGCCATGCCTTCACGCGCTCGAGAATCGTCGAGAGTGCGCTCTCATCCACTACGCGCAACGCGAGATGATGAAGCCCGATATTCTTGCGACGATCGAACTCGACAGGCGCCGATTCTTCTTTCACCTGCCATAGCGTGACCAATAGCTTTCCGTCGGAGACGAAAACAGCTGGATAATCAGGGCGCTCGCCGACGGTCTGCCAGCCGAGACATTGAACGAAAAAGTCACGCGTGGCGTCGAGATTGCGCACGGTGAGGCCAATGTGATCGATTCCAGCGGTCAGCATCGTTTCCCTCCGGATGGTTGGGCATATGAGTTCGAGCGCCCATGAAACGGACGCTCGAGCAATCGGTCTGTGAGATCCTCAGGCGAGCGTCAATTTGACGTCGATGTTATTGCGCGTCGCATTCGAATACGGACATACGATGTGCGCCTTGTCGATCAGCGCCTTTGCCTCGCTCGGGTCCATGCCCGGCAGCGAAATTTTCAATTCGACTTCAATGCCGAAGCCGTTCGGGATTTGACCGATGCCCACGCTTCCATCCACCGCGACATCTTTTGGCAGCGTGATCTTGTCGCGCGCGGCGACGAACTTGATCGCGCCGATAAAGCACGCGCTATAACCTGCGGCGAAGAGTTGCTCGGGATTCGTGCCATCGCCGCCACCGCCACCCAGTTCCTTCGGGGTCGTCAGCCTGAGATCGAGATTGCTTTCCGGCACCGTTGCGCGGCCATCGCGCCCGCCGGTGACATGAGCGTGCGCGCGGTATAGAACCTTTTCAATCGACATCGCCAGACTCCTGTGCGTTGTATTGAGTGGTACTCGCCCCGGACGGGCGGGTTCCAGCATCAAAGGATACTCAAGACGCGGCACGCGCGCTGACTCGATATCACGACACGGCAGGTTCCCTCGCGGGAAACGTCTGTTCAAAAACGGGCGAATGCGCTTCCCTGGCGATGCGCTCGCACAAAGCGACGACGTGCGCCGAGCCATTCGTCATGAAGAGCGAATGATCCAGATCGGGAAAGACCGCCACGCGCACCGATGCAAACCGCGAAAGGCGTGCGCCCTGCTTGCCGAAATGCGCGGCGATCAGATCCATGCCCGCGTCATATGCGCCGTAGACGAGTACCGTCTTCACTTTTCTCGCATCGAGTGCGCGAATGATGGGCCCGGGTTCGGTAGCCATTTCGGGCGGCGTATTGCTGAGCCGATCGAGCCGCAGCGCGTCGACGACACGCGAACGCGCGCGCGTCAGCATATAGCCGAGTACGAAACGCGTCACGCGCGCGACATGCTTCTCGCCACGCAAGATCGCTTTCCACTTTTGCGGATCGAGCATCGAGAACGCGTAGCCCGCCATCGAGTTGCGTGTCGACTGACGCAGCCCATCAGGAGTAACATCGGCGGGCTTTTTGAAAGTCGGCAGGTTCACCGTGATGACGCCACTGATCACGTCTTCGACGAGCGCTGCCTTGAGCGCGTGATACGCACCCGAGCAGACGCCGAACGAAAAAATCGACTTGTAGCCCTGCCGCGCGAGCCAGCGCGCGGCGGCGGCGGTGTCGTCGGTTGCGATCGGGTTGTAGATGCGACCGAACGCCGTATCCGATTGCACGTCGCCGGGTGCGGCCGGACTGTCGCCGCGCCCGCGCGCATCGAAACGCAGCGACGCCACGCCGCGTCGCGCGAGTTCGCGCGCAATGCGTACCGATAGCCTGCTGTCGCCCACATGCGGACTCGCCGATGTATTCGCAATCAGAAACACGGGGCCGCGCGCCGGGCCCGTGCGCGGCTCGCACATGATGCCGAAAAGGCTTTCGTCGCCGATGCGAACCGGGCGTTCGATAGCTTCGGGCGTTTCTATTCGCAACGCCGGCCAGTCATCGGCCGCGAGCGTCGGTGCCTCTGAAGTTATCGGCGAAGCAGTGCCTGCTATCCATTGCACCGCAACATCGAACGCCGCGCGCGGCAATACGTTGAATGCGGGTTCCTGAATGAAGCCCGTGAGATCCTCGAATGGACGCGCTTCTGCATCGACGCCCTTGTGACAGAGCGCTTCGCACACAGGGTCCTTGCCGCCGGCCTTGAGGTTCATGATCAATGCGCGCCGCGCTGGCGCCATGGTCGCGCCATTCACGCTCGCCACGAGATCGACCGCTTCGAGAGCGTGTTTGAATTCGTCGCTATACACTTGACCCAGCACGTTGAGCTGGGCGTCGTTTTGCTGCATGTCGCGCAGCGGCGGCGCCAGCAACTCGAGCCAGGTCTTGCGCACGATGCTCAGCTCGCGCATATACACGCGCCCGCTCGCAACGGGCGCGAGCAGAACGAGATCGTCGACGGGTTTTCGTAAGGCCGCTGCAAGCGCGAACGCCGCGCCTACCCGAAAACCGCATAACGTGACATGTTCGATTCGCGTCGATGCCTTGAGCCATTCGACGGCCGCGCCGATATCATCGACTGAAGATTCGAATTGATCCGGTGCGAGCTCGGCGCCCGCCGAATCCCCTGTTCCCCGATAGTCGAAGCGCAGCACCCAGATGCCGCGCGCCGACAACGCATCCGCCAGTTGGCGCATGCCGCTGTAAGTCCACACGTATTCGTGGCCATAGGTATTGCAAAGCACAACACCACGCTTGCCGGTTCCAGCATGCAGCCATCCGAAGCGGTTCCCGAATACAACCGGTCTCATTGAGTCTTATCCTCTTACCGAGTCGAGGCTGATGACTGGCAGGACGAGATTGCGCGCCTTGTGAGCCGCTCGACTCCCCACGCGGAGCGCGAGGGATAAGCCCATTATATTAAGTGGATTCTACGTAACGAGGCCGGTCGAGGGTATATGTCCAAACGAGCTATCTATTGGCGCATAAGGCAAGACGTGTGTTCGCCAGCGCTCATTTCGTCTGTTAGTCGGCCTGCGCGGATCACAAATCGAGCACGAGCAACTTACTCGTTGCGCGCGATACGCATGCGGTCAGATATTCAGTCTTTTCTTCGTCGCTCAGAATGCAGTCGTTGTGTTCGACTTCTCCTTCCAGATAGCGCACCTTGCAGGTTCCGCACAAACCCGCGCAGCATGACGTCTCCAATGCCACACCCGCTTCGGCAAGCGCATCGGCAATGGTGCTCTCTTTCGCGACTTCGATCTCCCGCCCCGTGCTGGCAACGCGCACGATGAAACTGTCGAGCGCATCGTTGGCCGCCTGCTCGTCGGGGCTGCGCTCGGGTGCCTTGAAATGCTCGAAATGCACCGTGCCCGAAGGCCAATGCTGCGCCGCTTCAGCGCATGACTTCATGAATCCACCCGGCCCGCAGTAGTAGACGTGTTCGCCTTCGCCCGGGACATGGAGCAAATCGCGAAGATCGAGACCCGCCGATGGATCGCCGTTATCGAAATGAAAATGCAGGCGTCCGCTCGCGCGCATCGGCTCGAATTCCTCGGCGAACGCGGCACAGCGCGCATCTCTCGCGCAGTAATGCATTTCGTAGTCGATGCCCGCATCGTCGAGTTCATGCGCCATGGCTTTCAATGGCGTAACGCCGATGCCGCCCGCGATCAGCAGCACGCGGCGCGCTCCGTCGACGAGACGAAAGTTATTGCGCGGACGGCTGACGCGCACGACGTCCTGCACGCGCAATTGCTCGTGAAGCGCCTTCGATCCGCCACGCCCGCGCTCGTCGCGCAATACCGCGATCACATAGCGATGACGTTCGCGCGGCGCGTTGCTGATCGAATACTGCCGCACGACGCCACCCGCAAGATGAATGTCGATATGCGCGCCCGCCGTGAAAGCCGGCAAGTCCGCGCCTTCGGGATCGACGAGTTCGTATGAATTGATGCCCCGGCCTTCGAACCGGACCTGACGCACGAGCAGGTTCAGCGTCTGCTCTTGCGGCTGAGTAGAGATGGGTTGCGTTGACATGGTCGCCTTTCCTCGAATCGATACGTCGATATCGCGAGAGCGCGATGCGCCCTCGCGTTCGCTGCGTTACGGTTTCATCGACTGTTCGAGAGCCTCGAAGCGCTCACGCACGAATGCGGCGCGCGCCTCGCCCTTGAGCGTCTCGCTTTCAGCGAGGATCGCGACGATCTGCTTCGTCACCTTACGGCGCCGCACCACTTCTTCTTCGACGGTTGCGCCTTCCGGTATTTCGAACACGTTGCCCGAACAGAAGCTGTTCGGCGCGCCCGCATTCTCGCGGAACCATTCGGCGAAATGTTGCGCGGATGCGGCCGGGTTCGAACCGCGCAACGCATCACGCAGCATCTTGCGAAACAGAAACACGCCCGCATCGAACCTGGTCGGGTTTTCGAGCGAATGCACCGCGATCGGACGCTGGCTGATGATCGCCTCGTAGTCGCCCGGTGCGTACTGCGCCTGCTTGTAGTTCGCGCGCTCGCGATGATTCGCCGGGATCGGCACGATATCCTCGATCGAGTAATCGCCGAAGCGTTCGGGGCGGCGCATCGCGACCTGGCCGTCGAGAAAGTCTATCGACTCATAGCCCACCAGTTCTTTCTTGCCGACGCCACGCGTGTCGATACCGGGTCCCATCACACGCCAGCCGATCATCTTGCTGTTTTCGTCGTCGACGGGCACGGTCCAGCGAATGATATGGAAGCGGCTGAAGAGCTTTTTGTTCGAGCCATCTTCCGATGTGTACGCGTGCAGGCTCAGATTCGGCAACACCTGATGCTGCACGCGCACGAACAGCCGATCCTTGTTGACGCGGCGCGCACCCGCACACGCGAGACTGCGGCCTTGCTGAACCGGCTGGAAGTGCATGTCGGGCGCCACTTCCATCGACGCTGCGCCGACTTCATCGAAAGTCGTTCCCTGAAACTGGCCCTTTACCACGTTCTTCGCGGCGTGCAATGCGGTCGGGTGAAAGTTGTCCGCCGCATTGTCCTGCACCTGCAACCAGTTGCAATGCTGGAAGTTACTGTAAGCGACGAGTTCGTCGCCGGGCATGACCGTGTAATCGCCCTCCCATTCCGGGAAAGGCGGCTCGTTCTCGGGCGGTCCCATATACGCGAATACCAGACCATGGCGCTCGACCGCTTTATACGCGCCCTGACGAATCGAACAGGCGTATTTTTCGGCCTCCTTTTCCTCGCCTTGCGGAAAGGGCACGTGCAGGCATGCGCCATCCACGTCGAACACCATGCCGTGATAGCAGCACATGATGCCGCGTTCCTGAATCGCGCCGTACTCCAGCGACGCGCCACGGTGCGCGCAATGCGCATGCAGCAGGCCCACTCGGCCGCTGCCGTCCCGGAACGCCACCAGCTCTTCGTTGAGGATCTTGAGAAAGCGCGGCGTGTCGGTCAGCTCGATCGACATGCAGACCGGATGCCAGAACGCGCGCATGTATTCGCCCATCGGCGTGCCCGGCCCCGTCTCGGTAAGCTCCGGATCGTGACCGGGCACCTTGTTCACGTAGTAACCGCCATACGGCACCAGCTTCTTGACCGTCGCGGCTGCGCCGCCGCTGCTCTTCTGCCCTTCCAGCTTGTCCGATTTGATGGTCATGAGAAATCCTGTCTTGAGTGGGGGTTGAGATTGATTGACGCCTGAGAACCGAATTCCGGTTACCGAACTCCGAACTCTGTATACAAAGATTAACGACGAGCCGATGCCTTGTCTCTATGGGTAAACGCGAGTTTAATCAGGCATGAAATAGCGTGCGTTGACGCGCGGCACCGCCGCGCTGTAACCTTGCCGTATTCTGTATCCAGAGATTACGGTCGAAATCATGCCCGCCAAACTTCTCAAGCTTCAGGCCCGCACGGACTATGTGGACGAGGTCTACAAGGTGCTGCTCGACGCCATCAGCTCGGGTTCGCTCGCGCCAGGCACGCGCATCACGCAGGAAGAGATCGCCGAGCAGCTTGCTGTCTCGCGCTCGCCCGTGCTGCAGGCGCTGCGCCTGCTGAAGAAAGACGGCCTCGTGATCGACGCGCCAGGACGCGGTTTGCTCGTCACGCCGCTCGATCCCGCGTGGATCAGTCATCTCTATGAGATTCGCGGTGCGCTGGATTCGCTCGCCGCACGCCTCGCCGCCGAACGCGGCGCAAAGATCGACAAGGCGCTCATCACCAACGGCCGCCGCGCCTCGAAGGGCGACGACGTCAAAGCAATGATCGACACCGACATGGCCTTCCATAACGCGATCTACGCGGCATCGGGCAATCCCCTGATCGCCGAGACCGCGCAAACGCATTGGGTGCATCTGCGTCGCGTGATGGGCGCGGTGCTGCAGGCATCGGGACAACGCAAATCGATCTGGGACGAGCATGCGGCCATCGCAACGGCGATATCCGAAGGCGACGGCCAGCGCGCCGCCCAACTCACCGATCTGCATACCGCGAACGCACGCAAGAATCTCGTCGAGCGGCTCGGCCTCGTGTTGAGCGAGCAACGCGAGCGTCAAGCACAACCCACGTGATGAGCCTCGGCAAACATCGACGCGAAAAGCCCCGCTTTTGCGGGGCGTTTCGTCACGACGCGCGACTGTCAGTCTTTGCGCCGCGGGCTGTTCACGAGCGCGGCAGGCACGGTGAATACCAGCAGGCTGCCGATCACGCAACTCACCGCGAGTCCCAGCACACCGTTGCCGGTCGAGCCCGAATGCGTCTGGATCACACCGATGAGCCACGGGCTCACGACGCCGGAAATACTGCCCACGGAGTTTGCCAGCGCGAGGCCCGCGGCCGCCGCGCCGCCGCTGAGAATCGCGGGCGGCAGCACCCAGAACTGAGAGATGGTCGTCACGACGCCCATCGTCGCGAGCGTGAGGCCGATCATCCCGAAGAGCGTCGAGTGCGCGAAGGCCACGCTCATGTAAAGCCCGATCGCTCCGACGATGCCCGCGCCCGCCAGATGCCAGCGGCGCTCGCCACGCTTGTCCGAACTATGGCCGACCACGAGCATCGCGATCGCGCCCGCTGCATACGGGATGGCCGAAAGCAGACCGATGTTGAGCGTATCGGTGACGCCGCTCGCCTTCACGAGCGTCGGCAGCCAGAAGCTCACACCGTAGAGGCCCATCGTGAAGAAGAAATACGTCACGGAGAGCAGGAGTACCTTCGGATGCAGCAGGCCGTCTCGCACGGAATGCAGCGCATGCGCCGGCTTTTCGTCGCGCAGATTGGCTTCGAGCATGGCCTTTTGCGAATCGCTGAGCCACTTCGCATCGGCGACCTTGTCGTCGAGGTAGAAGAACGCCACGACACCGAAGATCGCCGTCGGAATGCCTTCGAGCAGAAAGAGCCATTGCCATCCCGCGATGCCATGTGCACCGCTCATGTGCGTCATGATCCAGCCGGACAGCGGGCCGCCGACCACACCGGACATCGGAATGCCCGTCATGAAGAGCGCCGTGACCTTGCTTCTGCGCGAAGCCGGAAACCAGTACGTGAGATAGAGCAGGATCGCCGGAATGAAGCCCGCCTCGGCCACGCCAAGCAGAAAGCGCATGATGTAGAAGCTCGTCGGCGTGGTGACGAACATCATCGCGGCGGATATGAGGCCCCATGTCACCATGATGCGGGCAATCCAGCGCCGCGCGCCCACCCGCAGCAGAATGAGATTGCTCGGGACTTCGAACAACAGATAGCCGATAAAGAACACGCCCGCGCCAGCGCCATAGACGGCATCGCTGAAATGCAGGTCGTTGAGCATCTGCAACTTCGCGAAGCTCACGTTGATGCGATCGAGATACGCACAGAGATAACACACGAAGAGAAATGGCAGCAGGCGCCATGTCACCTTCGCATACGTGGACGACTCGTCGCCCGCCAGATAGGCAACCGGACTATGGGAACTCATATTGTGTCTCCTGGTTATGTGATGCGTTTTGATGGTTCCCATGTTCGTCACCCGCACCACGAAAGACAAACGATGCCTGTTCATAGAACCATGACAGGCGCTCATGCATAAGGTATTTCCATGAGGCGCATCCCGAACTTCGTTCTCCTTCGCGCATTCGAAGCGGCCGCGCGACTGGAAAGCTTCACGCTTGCCGCGAGCGAGCTACATCTCACGCAATCGGCGATCAGCCATCAGGTGAAGGAACTCGAGCAATATTTCGGCAGACCGCTGTTTCATCGGCGCAACCGGCGCGTGGAGGCGACCTCGGAAGGCCGGCGCCTGCATGAAAGCCTGGGACGTGTGTTCGATGTGATCGAAGCTGCATGCGCCGAGGTGACGCTGGACCCGCTGGCGCAAGTGCTCGCGGTTCACTGCGCGCCGAGTTTCGCGGCGAAATGGCTCGGGCCGCGCCTGCCCGAATTCATGCAGGCCTATCCGAACGTGACGATTCGCCTGTCTTCGGATGCTGAGCCCGCCGACCTCTTGCGCGCGCGCGAAGTGGATGTCGCGATCTCATATGGTTTCGCGCATGAACGCCCGGGTGTCGTCACGCGTGCATTGGGTACGGAGCGCATCATCGCGATGTGTTCGCCGTCGCTGCTGCGTGAAGGTGTGCCGATCGCGGAACAGATCGCCGGAATGACCTTGATCGACTCGCAATTGAGCCGCGTGACATGGCCCGGCTGGTTCGCGCTCAACGGAATGGACATGCCGCGTGGTCCGCGCCCTTCGTTCGACCGGGCAGCGCTCGCAATCTCGGCGGCAGTGGATGGCATGGGCGTCGCGCTGGAAACGACGCGCCTCGCCGAGCGCGAACTCGCGCGCGGCGATCTGACCGAGCTGGGCGCGGGCGTATTCGCACCGCTCGCGCGCGAGACGCACTTTCTCTCTTATCGCGAGAATGAACGCAATGTCGAAAGAGTGAAATGCTTTTGCGATTGGGTACTCGCCAAGGCCGGCCTCGAACAGACTGACGAGGCCGAAGCCAGGGTCTGACTCAAGCTGCCTGTCGCGCCCGTTCCTCGCCGATCATGCGCGCATGGGCATACACGCGATCGCGTTCGCGCGCGACGAGCGTGCGCTTGCCCGCGAGCGTCTGTCGATGGTATCGGGGATCGCCCATCTGCATCACGTATTCGCCATGACGGTGCCGCAGATAGCGCTGGAAGAATTCCACGCCGGGCAGGCCGCTATCGAGCGCCATGAGCACGCCGTAGTCGATGTCGCGCACATCGGCGAGTGTCCCGATTGCGGATTCGAGCGCAGCATAACGTTGCGGCAACGGCACACCTTTATCGCACAATGCATGAAAGCGCTGATAGGTCAGCACCTGCCCGTGCGATGCACAGCGCCATAACGCTTTCGCAAGCCGTTGACTGAGTTCCGTTTCCACGTTTCCTCCCGCATGATGCGGATCGTATGCGTGCGACATTCCACCATCGTTCGATAATGAACGACGGCAGCGGATAGCCTGGAATTCACCTGCAACGCCAAGAGAGATGCGCGAATCGCGCGATTGCGTTATATCGTCTCGTGCGCATCAATGGTGGAAACCCATTGCGCCAAAACGTGAAACGCCAAAGCAAACTGTATTCGAATACTGGCTGAGCGCACCTTATTACGCGCAGTGCTTTGTAATTTCCTGTCTGGAAAGAAACAAAGCCAATGGCCAACAATGCGAAATGCGCTGAACGTCGGTGCTTGTCAGTTCCGGCACGAGGCTGCGGAAGCACCGTCAGCGCGCGCTTCGTGTCACGTCACGGCTGCAACCCGATTACATGCTAGCAAACATATTGCGGGAAACCAAGGAAAGTTTCCGCATGGAAGAACACCGCGTTTTCATCATCCGGCCGTCATATTGCGGATTTTCCCTGAAGCGCTTCGCCGCTGAATGGTCCATGCGAATGCCCGAGATCGCAAGAAGCCGGCGTGAAAATATGATTAACACGCGTGATAGCGCGAGTGCGCCGGATTACGCGCGGCACCGGCCTTAAGACTGGTTTAAGCAACGGAGACTAAAACGTGTCACAGGAGGCACGCTTCGAACGTCCACGCGGATGGTCAGACCGGGCAACGCCGCACGCGCATCCCTACCGCGCGACCAGGCGAAGGCGATGACCATCCCATTCAGCCCGGCAGAATGCCGGGCTTTTTTTATCCGCGCCGCCCATGCGAATGCGTTGCACCATCTCCGGTCTGCGCGATGGCGGCGGGCAGATCGAAGCGAAACGTCGTGCCGCCGATGCCTGCCGTATCGATCAGTCGAATCTGGCTGCCGTGCAATTGCAGCATGCGCTGCACGATAAGCAAGCCTAGCCCTCCACCGTGCGCGCCGCCGGATGCGAACGGGCGCTGAAAGAGCGCATCGCGCATTGCGGGAGCAATGCCCGGTCCTGTGTCGCTGATCGTGACCTCGACCCTGTCCGCATGTTCGCCCGCGTTCGCAAGCGTCACGTTCACCGTGCCTTGCGCGGGCGTGTGACGTATCGCGTTGTCGAGCAGATTGGTGAGCACGCGCTCGATCATGCCCACGTCCGCCATCACGGCGACGAGACGCGGCGCAATGTGCGCATCGAGCCGCACGCCGCGCGATTGCGCGGGCAACTCGAACTTCTCGAACACGTCCTGCACGAGATCGGCCAGCGAGAACGGTTCGGCTTCCGGCGCGACCATGCCATGTTCGAGCTTCGCGAGTTCGAACAGCGACTGCGCGAGATGGCCGACCTTCGCGCTCTGCGCGAGCGCAATCGACAGATAGCGGCGGCGATCGGATTCGGGAAGCGAATCGGCCTTGAGCGAAAGCGTCTCCAGATAGCCGTGCAGCGACGACAGCGGCGTGCGCAGATCGTGCGAGATATTGGCGACCATCTCGCGCCGCTCACGGTCCTGCTGGCCGAGCGCGCGCCATTGCTCGCCGATGCGCTCGGCCATCTGCGCGAATGCGCTTTCGAGCACGGCGATCTCGTCGCGCTCGCCGCTCTGGTCGACGTGACGCTTAGAGAGCATGGGCGGTTCCGCCGGCGCACCGCGCGCGTCGAACTTGCGCATCGCTTCGGTGAGTCGACGCAAAGGCCGCGTGACGAGCCCGAACGCGACCACGCCAGCGACGAGCCCGAGCAGCGTGACGAGTCCCATCGATGCGAGCGTCGTGCGCAACACCGCGCTCGCCGATGCCTTCGCGGCCAGCGCATCGTGCTCCTCGCCGAGCAGCACGACATAGACATAGCCGAAGGGCGGCTTGCCCGGCGCGGCGAGCGGCGCGGCGCTGAAGACTTTGCGGTTGTCGTCGCTGCGCGGATCGTCGCCGAGTATCGGCAAGGGATCGCCGTCGAGAAATTTGCGCACCGGCGCGAGATCGACATGATCGCGTTTGAGATGGCCGGGCGGCGCATCGTCGGCGCGAATGCGGCCTGTGCTGTCGAGCAGATAGACCTCGACGCTCGGATTCACCACCATCAGCTGACTGAAGAGACGGCGCACGGCGGGCGCGTCGATATCGTTCGCATCGGCAAGCGAGTTATCGCGCGCGATGTGCGCCGCGAGCCCGCGCGACAGGCTTTGAATGACCTCTTTCTCGCGCAGGTCGCTCGCGCGAATCTGCAACCACGCCGACGCGCCGCAGCACGCGAGCAGCAGCACGCAGAACACCGCGAAAAGCCGTTGCGACAGCGTGAGCTTCACGGCGCGCCATCCTTGCTGTCGGGCGTCTGCGTCACGAGCTTATAACCGTGCCCCCACACCGTGAGAATGCGCTTCGGATCGGCGGCGTCCTTTTCCACTTTCGCGCGCAGCCGGTTGATATGCGTGTTGACGGTGTGCTCGTAGCCTTCATGCCGATAGCCCCACACCGCATTGAGCAGGTCCATGCGCGAGAACACCTTGCCCGGATGACGCGCGAAGTGATACAGCAGATCGAATTCGCGCGGCGTGAGTTCGATACGCGCGCCGTCGACCCACGCTTCGCGCGCGAGCGGGTCCATGGCGATGCCCGCGACTTCGATGCGCCCGGTCTCCAGCCGCGAATCCTTCGCGACGGCATCGACACGGCGCAACAGCGCCTTCACACGCGCGACGAGTTCCAGCACGGAAAACGGCTTGGCAAGATAGTCATCCGCGCCGAGTTCGAGGCCGAGAATGCGATGCACCTCACTCGAACGCGCGCTCGTGATGATGATCGGCGTATAGCGCGTCATCGCGCGGGCGCGGCGGCAGATTTCGAGGCCATCGACGCCGGGCAGCATCAGGTCCAGGATCAGCGCGTCCCAGCCGCCCTGTTCGAGCAGGCGCAACCCTTCGGCGCCGTCCGCGCTATGCACGACTTCATAGCGCTCGTCGCGCAGATGGAGACTCAGCACATCGGCGATATGCATATCGTCTTCGACGATCAGAATGCGTTTCGGATGATCCATGAACGAATGACATCGACGGACGGTAAAAAATGCGCGCTATCCGCAGAACAAAGCGACGGGCGTCCGTGCCATTGTGCAGAAAAGCGCGCGGCCAAGTATCACATTTAATTTAACTTTCGGTGAGGACTCGGGGATACGCGCGCGACTACGATGCGGCTAACCCACTCGAAAACGAGGAGTGCATCATGCAAACACGCCGCCGCTTTCTTTTGACGGGCGCCGCCGCCGCGGCCGCCGCGTTCGCCTTCGGCGGGCGTCTGCGCGCGCTCGCGGCCGGCGGCGAAGCGCCCGCGCCGCCGCAGGAACGCTTCGAAATCGTTCATACCGATGACGAATGGCATCGCCTGCTCGATCCCCGGCAATTCGACGTGTTGCGCCGCGAAGGCACCGAACGTCCCTATACGAGCCCGCTGAACGATGAACATCGCGCCGGCACGTTCGAGTGCGCGGGATGCAAGCTCGCGGTGTTCTCGTCGCGCACCAAGTTCGATAGCCACACGGGCTGGCCGAGTTTCTGGGCGCCGCTCGATCATGCGGTCGCGACACGCATCGACGGTTCGTTCGGCGTCGTGCGCACGGAAGTGCATTGCCGCCGCTGCGGCGGTCATCTGGGCCACGTGTTCGATGACGGCCCGAAGCCCACGGGCCTGCGCTACTGCATGAACGGCATCGCGATGAATTTCACGCCGGGCGCGGCATAAAGCGCCCTCACCCAACGATCAACCTCGACCCGACACCATCATGTTGCTCATCGTCCTTGCCTATCTCGGCGGCGCGCTGACGATTCTCAGTCCGTGCATCCTGCCGGTGCTTCCCTTCGTGTTCTCGCGCGCGGATCAGCCGTTCGTGAAGAGCGGCCTGCCATTGCTCGCGGGCATGGGCCTGACGTTCGCCGTAGTCGCCACGCTCGCGGCGGTCGGCGGCGGCTGGGTCACACAGGCCAATCAATACGGCCGCTGGGCCGCCATCGCGCTGCTTGCGATCTTCGGGCTCACGCTGCTGTTGCCGAGCCTCGCCGAGCGCGTGATGCATCCGCTCGTCAGCGCGGGCAATCGGCTCACCGCGTTCGCGCAGCGAGGCGACGGCAAGACGAGCGCGGGCGGTTCGTTCGTGCTCGGCATCGCGACGGGGCTTTTGTGGGCGCCGTGCGCGGGCCCGATCCTCGGCCTCGTGCTGACGGGCGCGGCACTCAATGGCGCGAGCGTCGGCACCACGCTGTTGCTGCTTGCCTACGCCCTGGGCGCGGCGACCTCGCTTGCAGTCGCCTTGCTGATCGGCGGACGCGTATTCGCCGCGATGAAGCGCTCGCTCGGCGCGGGCGAATGGGTGCGGCGCGGCATCGGCGCGGCGATGCTGGTCGGGGTCGTCGCGATCGGGCTCGGGCTGGACACCGGCGTGCTCGCGCGCGTGTCGACGGTGGCGACGTCAGGCATCGAACAGCAGCTCGTCGACCATCTTTCGAATCGAAACAACGGCGCGATGATGATGTCCGCCAACGCGAACGCGAACCGCGATGACAGCGCGCCCGCGATGATGCGCGCCAGCACCGAACCGCCGAAGTCCCCGAATCCCGCGCCCTTGCCCGTGGAAGGCGCGTTGCCGCCGCTGGACGGCGCGGTGCAGTGGATCAACTCGCCGCCGCTCACGAAGGAAGCGTTGCGCGGCAAGGTGGTATTGCTCGATGTATGGACGTATTCGTGCATCAATTGCCTGCGCACGCTGCCGTATCTGAAGAGCTGGGCGCAGAAGTATCGCGATCAGGGGCTCGTGGTGATCGGCGTACATGCGCCGGAGTTCGCGTTCGAGCGCAATGCCGACAACGTGAAGAAGGCGGTCCAGGATCTCGGTATCGATTATCCCGTCGCGATCGACAATAACTTTGCAATCTGGCGCGCACTGAACAATCAATATTGGCCGGCGCATTATTTCATCGATGCACAGGGCAATATCCGTTATCACCACTTCGGCGAGGGCGATTACGCGCACTCCGAGCATGTGATCCAGCAGTTGCTCGCCGAAGCGGGCCACGGCGCGCCGCCCGCGATGGCGATGGCCGCGAAAGCCGGCGACGACGCCATCGGTCAGGGTGCGATGATGCAGGCCGACAACGCGGACATGCGTTCGCCCGAAACGTATATTGGCTATGAGCGCGCGGAGCAGTTCATGTCGCCGGGCGGAGAAGCGGCGGATCGGCTCCACGACTACGCCGCGCCGAAGTCGCTCGATGTCAACGACTGGGGACTCGCGGGCGTATGGAAAGTCGGCGCGGAGCATGCAACGCTCGAAGGCGCGACGGGCCGCATCGTGTACCGCTTTCATGCGCGCGATCTGCACCTCGTGCTCGGACCGACGAAGGACGGCAAGCCGGTGCGGTTTCGCGTGAGTATCGACGGCGCGGCGCCGGGCGCCTCGCACGGCAGCGACGTGCAGGCCGATGGAACAGGGACCGTGACCGAGCAACGCCTCTATCAGCTCGTGCGGCAGACGGGCCCGGTTGCGGATCGCACCTTCACGATCGAGTTTCTCGACCCCGGTGTCGAGGCCTACGCATTCACCTTCGGTTGAACCTGAGGAGCAGACATGTTGAAAACCACCAGCAAGACGTTCAAGGCCGCGAGCGTGGCCGTGCTGTTCGCCGGCGCGTTCGCCTTGCAGCGCGCCGCGCATTCCAGCGAGAATGCCGTGAAGATTCCACCGCCCGCGCACGACGAAACCGCAGGCGCCGTGCATACCGAAACCGCCGTGTTCGCGGGCGGCTGCTTCTGGGGCGTGCAAGGCGTGTTTCAGCACGTGCGCGGCGTGAAGGAAGTGATGTCGGGTTATGCGGGCGGCGCGGCGAACACGGCGCAATACGAACGCGTGAGCGAAGGCGATACGGGTCACGCGGAATCGGTGCGCATCAGCTACGATCCGGCGCAGGTCTCTTATGGCAAGCTCCTGCAGATCTTCTTTTCGGTCGCGCATAACCCGACCGAACTGAACTATCAGGGCCCGGACCACGGCACGCAGTATCGCTCGGCGGTGTTTCCGACCAGCGCAGCGCAACGCGACATCGTCAATGCCTATGTCGCGCAGCTCGACAAGGCGCACGTGTATGGCGGCAAGATCGTCACGAAGATCGAGGACTACAAGGGTTTCTATCCGGCTGAAGGCTATCACCAGAACTATCTGACGCAGCATCCGGACAGCCCGTATATCGCGATCAACGATCTGCCGAAGGTCGCGAATCTCAAGCAGATGTTCCCGGATGCGTATCGTCAGGACGCGGTGCTCGTGTCGGTCGCGTCCAGATAGGTGTCGAGAATTGCGAGCACGTCGGGCATGTTGCGGCGGCCGAAGCCGAGGCGAACATGCGCGTCGCCGTGATCGATCAGTGTCGAAGGCAGCAGCAGCACGCCGGTGCGTTCGAGCAGTTCGGCGCTGAACCGCTCCGCGCCTGCGCGCTTCAATCGCACGAAGCCGATCGTGCCCGCGCGCGGACGATGCCATGCGAAGCGGTCCGCATGACGCGCGAAGAAATCGTCGAGCAGGCGCAGATTGGCGCGCACGATCGATACATTGCGTTCGATGAGCGCATCGGTGTGGCGCAGCGCGATCGCTGAAAGATACTCGCTCGGCGCGCTGTTGCTGATGGTGAGATAGTCCTTGAACGTGCTCATGCGCGCGAGCACTTGCGCGCTCTTCGTCGCGATCCAGCCGAGCCGCAGGCCGGCGAGTCCGTGTGTTTTCGAAAGCGCGCCGAGAGAAATCGCGCGCTCGTAGACATCGCATGCGGCGGGCAGGCGGTCGGCGGGATCGTGTTCTAGTCCGCGATACACCTCGTCGCTGAAAAGCCATAGACCGTGCTTGCGTGCGAAGGCGACGATCGCGTCGAACACCTCGCGCGACGGCAGATAGCCGGTCGGATTATGCGGCGCGCAGATCACGAGCGCACGCGTGGCGGGCGTGACGAGCGTTTCCAGTTCGTCCGGATCGAGCGCCCAGCCCGCTTCTTCGCGCGCCTTCCACGGCGACACGCTCACGCCCAGTGCCTCGGCCACCGAGTAATGCGACTGATAGCCGGGCATATGCACGATCACGTGATCGCCCGCCGTCAGCATCGTGTTCATGAACGAATAGATGGCTTCCTGCGCGCCCGTATGCACGATGATTTCATTTTCGCCGATTCGCTTGTAAAGGCTTGCGATCTCGCGACGCAGCGCCGGCGCGCCGGGGTATTCGGTATAGCCGAGCCATGTTTCGCGCAAACCGTCCATCGCGTCTGGTTCCAGGGCGAGCAATTCGCCGATCGACATCGATTCGGGATCGGAGCTGCACAGCAAATGCCGCGCGGTGAATTCGTGCTGCGCGAAGTAGCGTTCGAGTTTGAAGGGGTTGGGTTGCATGGCGTGGCTTGATCGGGATCGAAGAAAGCCGTAGTCTGCTCTGCATCCGTACAATCAAAAAGCTAAACTGTCTAATCTCGATTAAGGAACGCTAATGCTTGACTACGCCCTGCTCGATGCGCTGCTCGCTGTCGTTCGCACCGGTTCCTTCGAGCGCGCGGCGCGCGATCTCAGCGTTACGCCTTCGGCGGTCTCGCAGCGCGTGAAGCTTCTGGAAGAGCGCGTGGGGAGCCTGCTCGTCAAGCGCGGTCAGCCGTGCGAGGCGACGGCGTCGGGCGCGCTGCTGTGCCGTCATACCGAACGCGTGCAACTGCTCGAAGCGGAACTGGGCGGGCGTATGCCGACCTTGCCGGGCACGCCGAGCGAGCGGCGCGCGAAGCTGCGCATCGCGGTGAACGACGACAGCATGAGCACATGGTTCATCGACGCCGCAGCGGATTTCTGCATCGAACGCGAATTGATGCTCGATCTCGTCGTCGACGATCAGGATCACACCGCGCAGCGCATTCGCGAAGGCGATGTGCAAGGCGCGATCACCACGCAAGCGGAGCCCGTTCCCGGCTGGCGCGCAACGAAGCTCGGACGCATGCGCTATCGCGCAGTATGTTCGCCCGCGTATTTCGCGCGTCATTTTGCGGACGGTCTCACACGCGACGCGTTGCGCAGCGCGCCGTGCGTCAATTTCAACGAGAAGGACGAGTTGCAGAAACGCTTTATCAAGCGCGTGAGCCGCGTGGATATCGAACCACCCGCGCATGTCGTGCCGCACGGCGAAGGTTTCGTGCGCGCGTGCACGTCGGGGCTTGCGTGGGGCATGTGTCCGCAACGGCTAATCGCGCGGCAACTCGATAACGGCGAGCTCGTGGAGGTGTCGCCGGGATCGCGCTTCGATGTCGATCTTTACTGGCAAAGCTGGCGTCTCGCGCTCGGCTGGCTCGACGATTTAAGTGCGATGCTCAAGCATCGCGCCAAGAGCTTTCTCGACTGAGTATCAAGCGGTTTCGAACGAATCGACCCGGTCTTTATAGAACGCCAGATGATCCTTGATCGACGCAACGGCATCGTAAGGCGCTTTATAAGTCCACACGGCGTTGGCGGCCTTTTGTCCACCCGATGGAATGCTGTAATAGCTGCACTCGCCCTTGTAAGGGCAATACGTGGCGTGTGACGTGCGTTCCAGCTGCGACATGTCCACGTCCTTTCGCGGGACATATAACACCTCAGGATACGATGCCTCGCGCAACGAAAGCGCTTCGGTCGAATCGGCGATGACACGCCCGCCTGCTTTCACGATCACGCGCGAGGAACTGCGCGTGATCGTGATCGGATGATCGGGACCGGGGATCTTGACGGCTCTATCCATGATTGTCTTCCAGCGAAGGGAAGAATCGATGGTAGCGCCGTTGCGCCGAACGCGCAGAACCCACCATCATCGGCCGAAGTAGATGGGCTTGGTGCCGTCGTTGTTCATCGGCGGCATTGCGCGCATGCCCGCAGCCGATGCGCCGCCGGCCGCGCCGCCGTATGCATTCATGTCCGCGCTGTTCTGGCGCGACACGCGGCCTTCGGCAGCCTGAATATCCGCCGGATACGACGTGTTATTCGAGCGCGCCGGATCATAACCCGCGGCTTCGACCTGCCGCAGATCCTGCTTCACTTGATCGCGCGTGAGCGACGAATCGGTTTGCGCGAACGAGAGCGCCGGCGCCACCACTACAGCGGCGATGGCCACGGCCTTGACGAACGATTTCATGGTGAACCTCCGGATGTGTTGGGCTCCGCACGGTGTTTTCTGTGCGTGCTCCATGAATTCAGCATCGCCCGTGCCAGCCCGTCCCTCGGTTCACCGCGAATCGCGGACTATGACGTCTTGCTTTCAATCGCCTTGACGAGCACATGCAGCAGCCGATTCGCCGGCGTCGGTACGCCGAGCGCCTCGCCGCGCCGCACGATCAGCCCGTTCAGATGATCGATCTCGCTCGTCTTGCCGCGCGCCAGATCCTGCGCGGTCGATGAAAACTGGTTCGGCATCGTCTCCGCGATGCGGCGCACGGCGGCATCGACATCGCCGGGAATCGTCACGTTGTCGGCGCGGGCGACCGCGAGGCATTCATCGACGACATCGCGCATCGCCCGCGTGACGCCCTCGCCCTGCACGAGCTTGCCGTACGGCATCTGCGTGATCGCGGACAGCGCGTTGTAGGCGCAATTCAGCACGAGCTTGGCCCACAGCGCGCCGCGCACGTTGTCGGAGATCTCGGTCGGCACGCCCGCCGCCACGAATGTGCGGGCGACCTCATCGCTTTTCGTCGACGGCTCGATCACGAGTTCGCCGCGGCCGTTGTGCTTCACGTGCCCCGGCCCCGCCATTTCCGCCGCGACATACACCACCGCTGCCGCCGCTTCCTGCGGCAACAGTTCGCGCAGTCGCTCGGCGTTTTCCACGCCGTTCTGCAGCGAGAGCAGCAGCGTGTCGCGTTCGAGCCAGGGTGCGAGCGCGTGCGCCGCGCTGTCGGTATCGGTGGATTTCACGCAGAACAGCACGAGCCCGGCGCCCTTCGCCGCGCTGGCTTCGGTGCTGGCGGACACGCGCACGCGCTCGTCGAAATGCTGTGTGTCGAGTCGCAAGCCATCGCGCCCGATCGCTTCGACGTGCTGCGGCCGCGCGATCAGCACGACCTCGTGACCTGCGCGCGCGAGCATGCCGCCGTAATAACAACCGACAGCGCCCGCACCCATGACTGCGACTTTCATGTTTCGCTTCTCCTCGTTTGCTTTGCCATGGCTCGAAACGGTAACACATGGCCGTTGCATCGACCGGCGCCGGCGATGCTTCGCATAACCGATTACGCGCAAACGCTTGCGCACGTCGACGGAAATTGCGCCGCATGCGCTGAGGGCGGCATTTTGTGGGCCGACGCACGATAGTCTGTCGAATTAGCGGTGAACCATATTGTTAAACCGGGGCGCACCGATATACGCTTCCTTTCAGCGGATCGACGATGCTGTCCAAACAACTGCCGACCGCTATGGGGTGTGCGGCGCATGCCGCATCGGGTAGCTGAAACCTGGGGACCAACTACACGGCATGCCGGGGGGGAAGCGTTTTGCGCGAGCATGAGGCCGCGCGGCGCACCGACGCGCCGTGCTCTTAGACAAACGCTGGTTTCGCCGCTCGGCGACGAGTAGTGAAGAGCCATAGGCGTGGGCGTTATCACGAGAACAAGAAAATGAATCATGGATATGAAGCATCGCTCGTCAAGCGCGTGGTGAACCAACTCGTCGCGGGCATCGTGAGCGGCGAATACCAGGACAACGTGCTGCCGCCACAAGTCATTCTTTCGAAGCAGCACGGCGTGAGCCGCACCATCATGCGCGAGGCTCTGAGCATTCTCATCTCGCGCCGCATGCTCGATGTGCGGCCCAAGACGGGCACACGCATCAAGCCGGCGCGTGAGTGGCTCATCATGGACCCGGAAGTGGCCGAGTGGCGCATGCGGGCGCTGCACGATCCGGAGTGCTTTCGCAGGCTGATCGAGTTCCGCTCGCTCGTCGATCCGCCCGCCGCCGCGCTCGCCGCAACGCGCGCGAACCGGCATCAGCGCATCGCGATCAACGCGGCCTATCAGCGGCTCGTGCATGCGAGTCCGTCCGAGCCCTTGCAGTCCGCTGCAGAAGAGGCGCTGCAGGCCGCCATCGTCGATGCCAGCGGCGACGAATTGCTGTGTCAGATGGGCAGCGTCGTGCGCGTCGGCATCCGGACCTTGAAGGCCGCGCTGCGCTCGCAGCCGCACCCGCTGCCGCGCGTGCCCGAATCGCAACTGGGCGACTATGGCCGGCTCGTGCGCGCCATCGAAACCGCCGATGGCGACGGTGCGCGCAATGCGATGTCGCAAGTGCTCACGCGCACGGCCTCGCTCTGGGTCGAGGAAATCGCCTGACACCGGCGTATCCGTGCTGTCCGGTGCCGCAGCCGCGAGGCGGCCGCACCGTCTCCTCCGCCTTCTCCGCTTCGGGAGCGTATCTTGCGCGCCCCGATGCCGCAGTTTCGGCTCGCATGCAGTCCACCTGTGACTACAATGAGTGAAGCCGGGGCAGGAAAACGGAGGCAAGAATGGCAGAGCTCGAAAAGGAAAAGGTCGTCGGCGTCCTGAACAGGATTCTCGAATCCGAACTGGCGGGCGTCGTGCGCTACACGCACTATTCGTTTCTCGTGTTCGGCTTCGGGCGCATTCCGATCGTCTCGTGGCTGCGCGCACAGGCCGACGAATCGCTGATGCACGCGCATCAGGCCGGCGAATGGATCACGACGCTGGGCGCGTATCCGTCGCTGGAAATCGGCCAGTTGCTGGACAATCACACCTTCGACATCGCGACCATCCTGCGTGAATCTCTACAGGCGGAAACCGTCGCGCTCGGTCTGTATCGCGACTTGCTGAAACTCGTCGAGGACCGCTCCGTCGCGCTGGAGGAATACGCGCGGCAAATGATCCAGGTCGAGGAAATGCACGCGGGCGAAGTAGACAAGATGCTGCGCAGGCCGGGCGAAGTCGAGACCTCGCCGGAACGCCGCTCGGGTCATACGTGATTTCCGCGCGCTAACGAAAAACGCCGGTCCGCATTGCGCGGACCGGCGTCTGACACGCTTGCAACGCGCGCGCGTTACTTCGGCTGCGCCACCGTGCGCAGATACGGCTTCAGCGTCTTGAAGCCGTCCGGGTACTTCTTCTTCGCGTCGTCATCCGACACGGATGTCGGGATGATCACGTCGTCGCCCGGCCGCCAGTTCACCGGCGTCGCGACCGTGTGCTTCGCGTTCAGTTGCAGCGCGTCGAGCAGGCGCAGCACTTCGTCGAAGTTGCGGCCCGCGCTCATCGGATACGTGAACGTGGCCTTTACCTTCTTGTCCGGACCGACGATGAACACCGCGCGAATCGTCGCGTTGTCGTTCGCCGTGCGCGGGTTCGCGCCGCTCGCGTTCGGGTGGATCATGTCGTAGAGCTTCGCGACGTTCAGATCCGCGTCGCCGATCATCGGATAGTTGACCGCGGTGCCCTGCGTTTCCTCGATATCCTTCGCCCACTGCGAGTGGTTCGTCACCGGGTCGATCGAGAGGCCGATCACCTTCGTGTTGCGCTTGTCGAACTCGGGCTTGAGCTTGGCCATATAGCCGAGCTCGGTCGTGCAGACCGGCGTGAAGTCCTTCGGATGCGAGAACAGGATGGCCCACTTGTCGCCGATCCACTCGTGGAAACGGATCGTGCCTTCGGTCGTCTCTGCCGTGAAATCAGGGGCTTCATCACCAATGCGTATAGCCATATCAAATCTCCACACGTGAGGAAAGTCCGGTGAACGTCCCATGAATTAAGCGGAACGGATTCCGGGGTTGAAAAGCGAAACTGTGACTCTGATTATAGTGCCCCGCGCGCAGACGCCCCGGGCGCGGGACCAAGCCCTTGAGCCGCGTGGGGTTTTGCAAGCTCGCTGACAGAACGCGGCACGCTTCGTGCTGCATGCGGTCGCCGTGAACGAGCGTGCGCGCACATGGGTTTGCGCTCGAATTCCCCGGAAAAATCTGCTATCACGGAACGACTGTCCGTCAGAACAAACGTGCAGGCGTGAAGCAGAAGGCAAGTGGAACATCCCGCACTTGAACAGGCGGACAGACTTCGCCGCGCCACCGGGCGCGGCCACGCTGCCGCCGCACAGGAGGCGATCGTGACCGTCATGCAAAGAAAATCCGTCGCGTTGCTGCAAAGCGAAGCGGCCGAAACCGACGAAGTGCTCCAGGAACACGGCGGCCACGCGCTGAAACGATCGCTCACCGCGCTCGATGTCGTGATGCTCGGCGTGGGCTGCATCATCGGCGCGGGGATTTTCGTGCTGACCGGTCATGCGGCCGCGACCAACGCCGGGCCGGGCATCATCATATCGTTCGTGCTGGGCGCGGTCGTCTGCGCGCTCGCGGGCCTTTGTTATGCGGAAATGGCATCCACGGTTCCGGTATCGGGCAGCGCCTACACGTATGCCTACGCGACGATGGGCGAACTGATCGCGTGGCTCATCGGCTGGGATCTGATTCTCGAATACGCGGTTGGCGCGACCACCGTCGCGATCGGCTGGTCTGGATATGTCGTGAGCTTTCTGCATTCGTTCGGCATCGACATACCCGAGCAGTTGTCGAAAGCGCCATTCGCCTATGAGCCGGGACACGGCTGGAGCCATGTCGGCTCGATCCTCAACGTGCCCGCGATGGTGATCGTCGGGCTCATCACGCTGCTGCTCGTCTTCGGCATCCGCGAATCGGCGCGCGTCAATAGCGTCATCGTCGTGATCAAGGTGCTGATCGTGCTGGCGTTCATCGCCGCAGGCATCGCGTATGTGGATACGAGCCACTGGGTCACCGCACAAAACCCCACGGGCGCGTTCATTCCGCCGAATACCGGCGAATCGGGCGTGTTCGGCATGAGCGGCGTGCTGCGCGGCGCGGCGGTCGTATTCTTTGCCTATATCGGTTTCGATTCGGTCTCGTGCGTCGCGCAGGAAACGCGCAATCCACGACGCGACATGCCGATAGGCCTGCTCGGTTCGCTCACGATTTGCACGATTCTCTACGTGCTCGTGTCCTACGTGCTGACGGGCATCGTGTCTTACGACAAGCTCAACGTGGCGGACCCGATCGCGGTCGGCGTCGATGCGATCGGCATGCGCTGGCTCTCGCCCATCGTGAAGCTCGGCGCGATTTTCGGCCTCACCTCCGTGATCCTCGTGTTGCTGCTGTCACAACCGCGCATTTTCTACTCGATGGCCAAGGACGGCCTGTTGCCGCCGTTCGCATCGAAGATTCATCCGCGCTTTCACACGCCCTATATCACGACGATCATCACCGGCGTCATCGTGATGATTCTCGCGGGACTGTTGCCGATCGGACTCGTCGGCGAGCTGGTGAGCATCGGCACACTGTTCGCGTTCACGGTCGTGTGCGTCGGCGTGCTGGTGCTGCGCATCACGCAGCCGAATCTCGAACGCGCGTTCAAGACGCCGGCCGTGTTCATCGTCGCGCCGCTCGGTGCGCTGTCGTCGATCTTCCTGATGTCCGGTCTGCCCGCCGATACATGGATCCGGCTCATCGTGTGGATGGTGATCGGCGTCGTTATCTACTTCGTCTACGGCATACGGCACAGCAGACTGCGCGATCAGCGCACATGACATTCGAAGAGGCCGCCGGCAGCGCGGCCTCTTCGCATCGACTCACTCCGCCGCGCGTTTCGATTCGTGCTCGCGCGCTTCTTCCGGGCTTTCGTAGATATACGGCGCCACGCCGCGTCGCTTCAATGCATCGCCGAGTTTGAGGCGCAGGAAACTGCTCGTCGTGTAGCGCGTCACGCGGTCGTAGTGGCCATCCACCAGCTTAGTAACCATCTCCGAATAAGCGTCGAGCATGTCGGGACGAATCGAAAAGTTATCGTAGTTCACGATAGCGTGCGGCCGCGTTTTCGCGCTCGCCAACTGCTTTTCGACTTCGCGGCGGATCGCCTCGACATCGTCCACGCTCTTGACTTCGTGGCCTTCGAAATTGATGAAGAAAAGATTCTTTTCCGGGTCATAGCTGAAGCGTTCCGACAAGTCGAGCCTGAGCAGGATCGCGCGCAGGCCCATTGGCGCATCGCGGAAGATCAGTTCGTCCATCAGACGCGGCGGCTTGTCCATGATCGGTGCGAAACCCATCTGCGCGATGATGTCCCGCTCAACATCGATGCCCGGCGCGACTTCCGTGAGCACCAGCCCCTTGTCCGTGAGTTCGAACACGCAGCGCTCGGTGATATAGAGCACGGTCTGCCCGCGCTCGGCCGCATAACGGCCGCTGAAGGTGCGATGCTCGACCGCGTCGACGAACTTCTGGCAATCGCCTTCGCGGCGAATCCTGAGTTTGCCCGCTTCGATCGCCACATCGAGCTTGCCCGCGTTGAACGTGCCGACGAACACGACTTTCTTCGCGGCCTGGCTGATGTTGATGAAACCGCCCGCGCCCGCGAGCTTCGGCCCGAACTTGCTGACGTTGAGATTGCCTTCGCGGTCCGCCTGCGCGAGACCGAGGAATGCGATGTCGAGACCGCCGCCATCATAAAAGTCGAATTGATACGGCTGATCGATGATCGCCTGCGTGTTCGTGGCCGCGCCGAAATTGAGGCCGCCCGCCGGAATGCCGCCGATCACGCCGGGCTCGGTCGTCATCGTGAAGAGGTCGATCACCTGCTCTTCGTTCGCGACGCTCGCGATGCCTTCCGGCATGCCGATGCCGAGATTCACGATGCTGTTGGCCATCAGCTCGAAGGCGGCGCGACGCGCGATGATCTTGCGTTCGGTGAGCGCCATCGGCGGCACCGAACTCGCGGCCACGCGCAATTCGCTCGAAAACGCCGCACTGTATTGCTCGCCGAAGGTCTGCCAGTGATTGTCGGGCTTCGCGAGCACGACGCAATCGACCATCACGCCCGGAATCTTCACGTGCCGCGAATTGAGCGTGTTCGATTCCGCGAGCCGCTCGACCTGCGCGATCACGATGCCGCCCGAGTTGCGCGCGGCCATCGCGATGGACAGCGCTTCGAGCGTCAGCGCCTCCTTTTCCATCGTGACGTTGCCGTTGAGATCAGCGGTGGTGCCGCGCACGATTGCCACATCGATCGGAAAGGTCGGGTAGTACAGATAGTCCGTGCCGTCGATCGGCATGAGGCGCACGAGGTCTTCCGTCGTGCGCGCATTGAGCTTGCCGCCGCCGTTGCGCGGATCGACGAAGGTGCCGAGCCCGACCGTCGAAAGCTGCCCGGGCCGATGCGCGGCGATGTCACGAAAGAGTTGCGAGATCACGCCTTGCGGCAGGTTGTACGCTTCGATGCGATTCTCGATCGCCATCTTCTGCAGGCCCGGCACGAGCCCCCAGTGCCCGCCGATCACGCGCTTGACGAGTCCCTCGTGCGCCAGGTGATTGAGGCCTTTGGCGCGCCCGTCGCCCTGCCCGGCGGCATACACCAGCGTCAGGCCGGCGATCGGATCGGTGCCTTCGACAAAGCGCTCCTCCAGCGCGATCGCCACTTCCTCCGCGAAGCCGATACCGACAAAGCCGCTCGTCGCGATGGTGTCGCCCGAGCGGATCAGGCGCACGGCCTCGCGCGCGGACACGATCTTGCCGCGTTCGACGAGGCGCGCGGTCGAGGGAAACGGATGGCGGGTCGGCGTGCTGCTGGCGGTCATGGCGTCTCCTGTTCGCGCGTTTCTTGTGGTGAGTTCTATATTTCGACACGCGCCCCGAGTTCGATGACGCGATCAGCCGGCAATCGCAGATAGGCCGCGACGTTCCCCACATTGTGCAGCATGATCGCGAAGAGCCGTTCGCGCCATAACGCCATGCCCGTGCCCGGCGTCGGCACGACGGTCGCTCGCGAAAGGAAGTACGAAATGGTCGCGCGATCGAACTTGAGCCCCGACGACCGGCACGTTTCGAGCGCGGCGGGCAAGTCGACTTCGTCCTTGAAGCCGTAGTTCACCGTCACCTGAAAGCAGCCGTTGCCGAGCGACTCCAGCGACACGCGGTGCGCCTTGTCGACCCACGGCACAGGCTCCGTCGCGACCGTCAGAAACACCGTGTGTTCGTGCAGCACGCGGTTGTGCATCAGGTTATTCAGAAGCGAATGCGGCACGCCGGTCGGATCGTTCGACATGAAGATCGCCGTGCCTTCCACGCGCGCCGGCGCACGCGCCAGCAGACTGGTGAGGAAGGGCTTGAGCGGCGTCGCGCCCGCGCGCAGGCGGGCTTCCTGAATCATCATCTGCGCGCCGCGTCCCCAGGTCGCCATGACCGTGAACATCACGAGGCCGATCGCGACCGGGAACCAGCCGCCTTCCGCGATCTTCAGACAGTTCGCCGAGAAGAACATCGCATCGATCACGAAGAAGAACGCCGTCGCGAAGATGCACAGCGACCAGTTGTAGTGCCACGCGTAGCGGATCACGAAGAAGGTCAGCACCGTGGTGATGAGCATCGTGCCGGTCACGGCGATGCCGTATGCGGAGCCGAGCGCGGTCGACGAACCGAAGCCGAGCACGGCGGCCACCACCGCGAGCAGCAGCGTCCAGTTGATGCCCGGCACATAGATCTGCCCGATCTCCTTCGCCGACGTGTACACGACGCTCATGCGCGGCAGAAAGCCGAGCTGCATCGCCTGCTTGGTCATCGAGTACGTGCCGGAGATCACGGCCTGCGAAGCGATGACGGTCGCGATGGTCGAGAGCACGACCATCGGATACAGCATCCACGATGGAAAGAGCCGGTAGAACGGATTCTGCAGCGCGCCCGGATCGGCGATCAGGAGCGCGCCCTGACCGAGATAGTTGAGCGCGAGCGCGGGAAAGACTACGGCGAACCACGTGAGGCGGATCGGCCGCGAGCCGAAGTGGCCCATGTCGGCATACAGCGCTTCCGCGCCCGTCAGCGACAGCACGACGGCGCCGAGCGCAACGAACGCAAGCCAGCGATGATGCACGCAGAAAGCAAGCCCTTCGAGCGGATTGAGCGCGACGAGAATACGCGGCGCGTCCGCGATGTTCATGAAGCCCGATACCGCCAGCACGATGAACCACAGCACCATGACCGGCCCGAACACCGCGCCGATGCCCGACGTGCCGTGCTTCTGCATCACGAACAGCGCGACCAGCGCGACGAGTGTTATCGGCACGACATAGGGCTGCAGGCCGGGCGCGGCGACTTCGAGCCCTTCGACCGCGCTCAGCACCGAAATGGCGGGTGTAATGACGCCGTCGCCGTAGAAGAGCGCCGCGCCCATCACGCCGACCAGCAACAGCACGTGTTTGAGCCGCTTCTTCGATTCGACCGACGACGCCGCGAGCGCGAGCAGCGCCATGATGCCGCCTTCGCCGTGATTGTTGGCGCGCAGGATCAGCGTCACGTACTTGAGCGACACGATGATCGTGAGCGACCAGAAGATCAGCGACACAATGCCGATCACGTTCGCGGGCTGCAAAGGCAGGCCGCCAGCGGGATCGAACACCGTTTTGAGCGTATAGAGCGGACTCGTGCCGATATCGCCATAGACCACGCCGAGCGCCGCGAGCGAGAGCCCGAACAAGGCCGGATGGCCGTGTGGCTCGGGCGCGTGTTTGTCGTCGGCCGGCAAGCCGGGTGCAGTCGATCCCATGGTTCCTCCCTGCTTTTTCCGGGCCGCCGCGTGTGCGGGCGGCCTATTTGTCAGAGGATGAGCGTCTGCGTTGCTGTCTCGATTGCAGTATAGGAACGGATGCGCGGTTATGTGCGCGCAGCGTTTTCTATGCGTACTTGATCTGCGCGACCGCGCGTAGATCGTCCGCCGTCGCGGTGCCGTAGCCGAAGAATTCCAGATACGCCGGAATCATTTCGAAAAGCATGTCCGTGCCGACCTGCACGGCGCAGCCCTTGTCCTTGGCCGCGCGCAGAAGCGGCGTGTATTCCGACTTCATCACCACTTCGCCGACGAACGTCTCCGGCGCGATGCGATCGATATCGAACGGCAGCGGATCGCTTTCCTTCATGCCGAGCGGTGTAGCGTTCACGATCACGTCGAAGCCGGCTGGGTCTTTCGTATCCGTTCGCACGACGAGTTGGGGATAGTGCTCGCGCAAACGCGACGCGAGCCCTTCGACAGACGGTGTGTTGGTATCGAATACCGCGAGTTCTGCGACGCCCGCCGCCGCGAGCGACGCCGCGATCGGCGAGCCGACGCCGCCGCTGCCGAGCACCAGCACGCGCGCGCCCGTGAGCTTGCGGCCCTTGCGTTCGACGCCGCGCACGAAGCCCGCGCCGTCGAACTGATCGCCGACGAGCGTGCCGTCCGGGCGCTTCAGGATCGCGTTGCATGCCCCGGCGATGCGCGCGGTCGGGCTGACTTCATCCATCAGGCCGACGGTCGTGATCTTGTGCGGCATGGTGACGAGCGCGCCGCGAATGTTCGTGAGCTTGAACAGATGCGGCAGGAACGCGACGTAATCCTCGGGTTTGACGCCCATCGGCACGACGACCGCGTCGATGCCCTGTTTGTCGAACCAGGGGTTGTAGATCATCGGCGCCTTGAACGCTTCGGTCGGGTAGCCGAGGTGAGCAATCAGAGTGGTCTTGCCGCTGATCATGGCAGCTCCTTGTGGGGATGTCGGAGGCGCGCGCGGGGGCGCGCCGTCACTCATGATAGTTCGGCTTTTGTTTTGCGCACTGCGGCAATTGCATTGAAGCGGTCAGTGACTGGCGCCCAGATACGCCGCCTTCACCGATGGATCGTTGCGAAGCTGCTCCGCCGGGCCGTGGGTCGCGACGCGGCCGTTCTCCAGCACATAGCCGTAATCCGCGACATTGAGCGCGGCGGCGGCGAACTGCTCGACGAGCAGCATCGTCACGCCATCGGCCTTCAAGCGCTCGATGATGCGGAACACTTCATCGACAAGAATGGGCGCGAGGCCCATCGACGGTTCGTCGAGCAGCACGAGGTCAGGGTTGAGCATGATGGCGCGGGCCATCGCGAGCATTTGCTGTTCGCCGCCTGACAGTGTGCCTGCGAGCTGGTTTCGGCGCTCTTTCAGGCGCGGGAAGAGATCGATCGCGCGTTCGAGGTCGGCGTTGACGTCGCCTTTCGGGCGTGACCATGTGAGGCGCGGGAATGCGCCGAGCAGCAGGTTGTCGGTGACGGACATTGTCGCGAAGACGCGGCGGCCTTCGGGCGAATGCGCCAGGCCCAGGCGCGCGATCTTGTGTGACTCCAGCGAGTCGATGCGCTTTGTGTTGCTGCCGACGCCCATGGTGATTTCGCCTTCGGTCGGCTTGATCATGCCGGAGATCGCACGCATGGTCGTGGTTTTGCCCGCGCCGTTGGAGCCGATCAAAGTCACGACTTTTGCCTTCGGCACGTTCAATGTTATGCCGTGGAGGACTTTCACTTTGCCGTAGCCGGCGTGGAGGTTTTTTATCGTCAGCATGTTTTTTGGGTCAAGAAAAAAATCAAGCAACCTGCACAGCCTGCCCCCCCAAATAAGCCTCGATAACCTTCTCATTAGCCTGAATCTCGGAAGGCTTTCCTTCGGCAATTTTTTGCCCAAAATCCAGCACCGAAACCGTATCGCACACACTCATCACCACATCCATGTGATGCTCGATCAACACGAGCGTGATGCCATGATTGCGCACCTTGCGAATGATCGCGACGAGCTCGCGAATGTCCGGCGCGGTCAACCCCGCCGCAGGCTCATCGAGCAAAAGCAGTTGCGGATCGAGCGCCAAAGCCCGCGCAATCTCCAGCAACCGCTGCTTCCCGTAAGGCAGATTACGCGCCTCCTCCGCCGCCACGTTTTCCAGTCCAACGAAACGCAGCATATTGAAGGCCCGCTCGCGCGCCGCGCGCTCCTCACGCCGATAGCGCGGACTCATCACCCCCACATCTGCAAGATTCGACCTGAACGTGTGATGCAACCCGACGAGCACATTCTCCAGCGCCGTCATCTCGCCAAAGAGCTGCACGTTCTGAAACGTCCGCGCGATACCCGACAGCGCAATCTTCGACGAGGTACGTCCCGCAAGCGATTGCCCTTCGTATTCGATCGCGCCGGCAGTCGGCACGTAGATGCCCGTCAGCACGTTCATCATCGTGCTCTTGCCCGAACCATTCGGTCCGATCAGGCCGTGAATGGTGCCGCGCTTCACCGTCAGATTCACGTCGTTCAATGCTTTGAGACCGCTGAACTGCATGAGCACGCCGCGCACGTCCAGAATCGTGTCCGCGCCTTGCGTCTCGACCGCGGCAACCGCGTCGTCCTGACGCGTATGGCTCGCGAGTTCCTCGGTATCGACCTTGGTCACGCGCACGCGGCCGAGGTTGAGCGTCTTGCGCACGAAGCCGACGATCCCGTCCTGCAAGTAATACACGACGAGCAGGATCATCAGGCCGAAGATGGTCAGCCGCCAGTCGGTCAGCGCTTCGATCCAGAACGAGAACGCGGCAAGTCCCGCCGTGCCGATGACCGGCACCGCGACACGCTGCGGCGTCGTGGTCTTGCGCGCGAGTGCCAGCACCGCGCCCGCGACGACGACCACCGCGAGCGCGGTCGCCACGACGCGGAAGTTGGAGATATCGTCGAGCAGCTTCGGCAACATCACGATGACCGTCGAGCCGATCAGCGCGCCCGTGCGTGTCTTGCGCCCGCCCATGATGATCGCGAGCAGGAACAGGATCGTCAGTTCGAAGTTATACGTGTTGGGCGAAATGTATTGCTCGGAGTACGAATACAGACAGCCGGCGAGTCCCGCAAAGCCCGCGCTGATGACGAACGCATACACCTTGTACCGATACACCGACACGCCCATGCAATCCGATGCGATCGGGCTGTCGCGCAACGCCTCGAACGCGCGCCCGAGATGCGACTTCAGCACGCGATGCACGACGATCAGCGACACGACCAGCAATGCCGCGACGAGCCAGTAATACTGCACTTCGTCGAGCCTGTGCCCGGCGAACATCGGCTTCGGGATCTTCAGGCCCATCGGTCCGTTCGTCAGAAAATCCATCTCGTTGATGAGAATCTGGATGATCGTGCCGAACGCGAGCGTCACCATCGCGAGATAGGGGCCGGACACGCGCAACGCGGGCAAGGCGAGGATCGCGCCGAAGCCTGCCGTCACCAGAATCGACAGCGGCGCGGTCACGTAGAACGGCATGCCGAGCTTCATGAACAGCACGCCCGCCGTGTATGCGCCCACGCCGAACAAGCCCGCATGTCCGAGCGATACCTGCCCCGTATAACCCACCACGATATCGAGCCCGAACAAAAGGATCGCGTAGATCATGATGGTTTCGACGAGGTGGATGTAATACGGATTGCCCGACACCACCGGAAAAATCGCGAGTGCGGCAAGCCCGACGAGGGCCGCGATCCAGTTCTTTGCTTTCATCGTCGCCGCCTCAGACTTTCTTGATCGCTGTCTTGCCGAACAGACCTGCAGGCTTGACCGCAAGCACGATCAAGAGCAGCACGAGCCCCGGCACATCCTTGTAGCCGGTGGAAATGTAGAAGCCGGTGGTCGTCTCCGCGATGCCGAGAATCATCCCGCCGACGATGATGCCCATGCCGCTCGACAAGCCGCCGATGATCGCCACTGCGAAGGCCTTGAGGCCGAGCACCGCGCCCATCGTCGCGCCGGTCAACGTGAGCGGCGCGATCAGAACCCCCGCGAAAGAAGCGGTCAACGAAGAAAGCGCATACGAGAACGTGATGACGAGTCCCGTGTTGATGCCCATGAGCGAGGCTGCGTCGCGATCGTTCGCGGTCGCGACCACGGCCTTGCCGAAGATGGTCTTGCGGTTGAAGAACTCGACCGCGAGCATCATCACGAGCGCGCCGCCGACGACGAGCAGTTCCATCGGCAACACGTTCGCGCCGAAGACCTTCAGCGGCGCTTCGGGCAACGGCGACGGAAAGCGCAGATCGTCGCGGCCCCAGACGTTCTCCGCGACGTTCTTGAAGATGATGCCGAGCGCGATCGTCGACATGATCCAGCCGAATTCGGACTTGATCTTGATCGCGGGCCGCACGCCGATGCGCTCGACGAACGAGCCTTGCACGAGCCCGAACAGACACACGAGCGGAATCATCAGCCAGTAGTTGACGCCCGCCGATACGAGCGTGAGCCCGACGAGCGCGCCGAGCATCAGCGCATCGCCCTGACCGAAGTTCAGCGTACCCGATGTGGCGAATGTGAGTTGATAGCCGAACGCGATCACGGCGTAGATCATGCCGAGCGCGATGCCGCTATAGACGAGTTGCAGAAGGATCATCTTCGAGCGCCTGAAAAAGCATGACAAAGCCGCGCCCGCCTTCGTGGCGAGCGCGGCTCACATCGACATGATGAGCGACCGGTCTCAGTTCGACGCGGTCGTCGTCTGCTTGGCGCGCAGCGTGCCGCCGCCCTTCTTGTCGGCGTCGTACGCGTAGATCACGCGGCCGCTTTTCACTTCGCCGATGACCGGCACGTTCGGGCTGATCGCTTCGTGATCGGCCTTCGTGAAGGGCTTGTCGTAGACCATCACGACGCCTTCCACTTTCGTGTTGAGGTTTTCGAGCGCTTCCTTGACCTTCGGGCCATCGGTCGTGCCGGCCTGCTTGATCGCCGCCGCGAGCAGATACACCGAGTCGTAACCCTGCGCTGCCGACACCGGCGAATCGATGCGATCGTTCTTCGGCTTGAACTCCTTCACGTAGGCATCGATGAAGGCTTTGCGCTTGGGCGTGTTCGCTTCCTGGATGAAGGTCTGCGGCATGCGCGCGCCTTCGCCGTTCGCGCCGGCATTGTCGATGTAGTTCGCCATCGAAAGCGTCCAGCTGCCGATCAACGGCACCTTCCAGCCGAGCTTCGCCATGCCGTTGGCAATCTGCGCAAGCTCGGGCCCGATGCCGTAGGTCAGCACCGCTTCCGCGCCCGCTTCCTTCGCCTTCAGCAACTGGGCCGTCATGTCGACGTCCTTGATGTTGAACTTCTCGACGGCAACCGGTTTCACGCCTTTCGCAGCCAGCGCCTTCTCCAGATCCTCGCGGCCGAGCTGGCC
This sequence comes from Caballeronia pedi, assembly GCF_001544915.2. Classification (GTDB taxonomy): domain Bacteria; phylum Pseudomonadota; class Gammaproteobacteria; order Burkholderiales; family Burkholderiaceae; genus Caballeronia; species Caballeronia pedi. Next base: position 180,916 of record NZ_FCOE02000006.1, read on the forward strand.
GTAGTTGGTCGAATCGGCGAGGATCGCGACCTTCTTGAAACCGCGCTTCGTAACGGCTTCCTCGACGATCATCGGCGCCTGGATGCGGTCGGCGGCGGCGTTGCGGAACACGTAGTTATCGGGTTGATCGTCGAATTGCTTCGTCACCACCGTGCCCGTCGCGACGTTGTTGAAGACGGGAATCTTCGCTTCCTGGAAGAAGCGCTGCGACGCGAGCGCGACGCCGGTATTGATATAGCCGACGACCGCGACGACCTTCTCCTTGTTGATGAGCTCCTGCGCGATCTGCACGCCGCGTTCGTTCTTCGCTTCGTCATCGCGCTCGACGAGCACGATCTGACGGCCGAGCACGCCGCCCGACTTGTTGATCTCGGCGGTGGCGAGACGCACGCCGTCGCGCATGCTGACACCCATGGAAGACGAACCGCCCGTGAACGGACCATCGACGCCGAGCTTGATCGGGTCCGCCGCGTGCGCCAACGAGAAAACGCCGAACGCCAGCGCGCTCGCGATGAGCTTCATCTTCATACCCATGTGTGTCTCCGTCGCCTGAATCGTTATTTGAAGTCCCATGCAACGCCGGACGCGCTTTTTAAGTGCGCTGTGCGTTATCGATTACATGGGCTGTGAGCGAGTTTAGAAAAATGTAAGGATATGACCATATTCGGACATACCCGAAGAGCACGAGCGTTAGCGCACGTCCGATGCATCACGAGTGTGCAAGGCGGGATTTAGGCAGCATGCCAAAGCGTTTCTGCTTCATGGCACGCATCAAGGCAGCGCGGGTATACGCTTAAAAAAAGCGCGCGGCAATCCCCCGGAGGACGACCGCGCGCAACCTTGCGCACTCCATGCATGAAAAGCGTTTATCGCGGCGCGCCCGTTTCGATCGCATGGGCGAACTGCCGCAGCACCGCGCCGGATGCATCGGTGACGGCCCAGAACGTCATGCCGTCGTGATTCCAGCGCGCGAGCGCGTAGCCATCGTCGGATTGCGTGATGACCGGCGAGAACTCCTTGTCGTTCGTGTCGCTCTTCACTTCACCCTTGCGCTCGGGGAATACATACACGTCGATCGGATGCTTCAGATAGCGATACACGACGACCGCGACCGGCCGATGATCGATGTAGTCCAGCCTCCCGCCGACGAGCGCGAAGCCGGGTCCCGCCGGATCGATCACCGGCGGCGCATAGTCGATGCGGCCGTTGAACCACGGCTTGACCGTGTGTTTGTCGCTCGACAGCACGTCGATGGGACGGTCCGACATCAACGCGCGCACATGGCTCGACACGACCTCCTGCGCGATCGGCGAACCGCCCGATACGCCTGTGACGAGCGGCACGGCCTGGAACCACAGCATCGTGCCGAGCACGAGCGCCGAGAGCGTCGCGCCCGCGAATGCGCCGCCGAAGAACGGCCAGGGCGCGGCGAACGGATTGTTCCAGCCACGCTTCGCGCGGCGCACGGGTTCCCGTTCGCGCGCTTGCGCATCGGCCTCGGCGCGCACGCGCGCCAGCACCTGCGAGCGCAGATGAACCGGCGCGCGCTGGTACAGCGAACCATCGGTGAGCCTCGTGTCGAGCGAGGCGGTGTCGTTATTTTCCATTTCCCGACTCCTCTGAATGACCCGGTCCCGCGCGGCGCACAAGGCGCACGCTCGGCCTGTCCTGCCCGTTTTGCGCCGCGCGCACCGCCCCCGCCAGCATCTTGCGGCCGCGCGCGAGCCGCGACATCACCGTGCCGATCGGCACGCCGGTCACGGACGCCACTTCCTTGTAACTCATGTCTTCCAGCTCGCGCAGCACCAGCACCTCGCGAAAGGCAAGCGGCAGCGTCTCCAGCGCGCGATGCACCAGATGCACTTCGTCGCGGCGCACGGCAAGCGTCTCCGGATCGGCCCCGCCTTCCTCCGACCAGCCCGGCAAGGCTTCGTCGCCGCCCAGTTCCTCGTCGTAGGGCGTCGCGTCCGCCAGTTGCACGCGCCGCCGCCATTCCGTGAACCACGTGTTGCGCACGATCGCGAGCAGCCAGGCCCGCGCGTTCGCCTCCTCGCCGCCCTCGAATCCGCCGAAGAAACGGAAGGCGCGCAGATAGGCTTCCTGCACGACATCGTCGGCGTCGTTCGCGCTGCCCGACAGCCAGCGCGCAAGGTTGTAGGCGGCGTCCAGATGCGGCATCACCGTCGCCTCGAAACGCGCGTGCGCCGCCTCGGCGTCCGCTTTGCCGCGGCGCCCGGACTTGTCTTCTTTCGACCTGCTCTGCCACATCGCGCGGGTCTCCTCTCGCCAACCACGTTCGGAAAACATCGTTCCGGCGCTCACCGATGCCGCTTTTGCGCGCCTTCCCCTCCGTTACTCCCCACGCACCCGGTTTATTCCCGTTTGCGATGGCGGCTCGAAAAAATATAGCGGGAATATCACGCCCCTCTCGCCGGTTCGATGGACGGATGCCACAGCGGTCTCGCCCGACGAGGGGAGCCGCGGGCCTCGCGCTCATGCACCGAGCCGCCATGAGCGCGACTCTACCGATTCCAACGACAAGAACCGCGGCCGACATCATCACAAGGAACCGCCATGAAACCCGACCCGACCGCCCTGCCGCCCGGGCAGACCCGCGACGAACTCGACGAACACGGCAAACGCCGCCGCACCGCCCTGTCCTGCATGGCCTGGGCCGGCGCGGGCGTGATCTGGACCGTGAGCGGCGGCGTGCCGGTCTCGCGCCTGATCTCGTCCGCCGAGGCCGCGGAAAACACCAGCTCGTTCAGCTTCGTGCAGATCAGCGACAGCCATATCGGCTTCAACAAGGACCCGAACACCGAACCGACGAGCACGCTCGAAGAAGCCGTCAACCGCGTGAGCGCGATGAGCAAGCGCCCCGCCTTCATGATCCACACGGGCGATATCACGCATCTGTCGAAGCCCGCGCAGTTCGATACGGCGACGCAGATCATCGGCCGCGCAGGCATGGACGTGCATTACGTGCCGGGCGAGCACGACGTGCTGGTCGAGGACGGCAATCCGTTCTTCGAGCGCTTCTCCGGGCAATACGGCAAGGACAGCACGCGCCACTGGTACAGCTTCGATCAGGGCGGCGTGCATTTCATCGGGCTGACCAACGTGATCGACCTGAAGGGCGGTGGCCTCGGCTTTCTCGGCGATGCGCAACTCGCCTGGCTCAAGGCCGACCTGCAGGGCAAATCGAGCAGCACGCCGATCGTCGTGTTCGCGCACATCCCGCTGTGGGCGCTGTATCCGCAGTGGGGCTGGGGCACCGACGACAGCGCGCAGGCGCTCGCACTGCTCAAGCGCTTCGGCTCGGTGACGGTATTGAACGGCCACGTCCATCAGGTGGCGCAGAAAGTGGAGGGAGAGATGCGTTTTTATTCGGCGATGTCCACCGCGTTTCCGCAGCCCGCGCCGGGCGCGCCATCCGGCCCCGGGCCGATGAAGGTGCCGGCGGAGCAACTGCGCACGATGCTCGGACTGCGCGAAGTCACGCATATCGCGGGGCGCTCGCAACTGGCCATCACCGACACGGCGCTCGCCGCCGCGCAATCATGAACGCCGCCATGATCGCGAGCTATGTCTCGCCCGCCAATCTCCGCCCGCTCGCCGGCAGGTTCCTGCGCAAGGCCGCGTTCGCGCTGATCGTCAAAGGCGTCGTGAGCGCGATTCCGACGGCCTGCGCGCAAGAGCCCGTGCAACAGGTCGCGATGGCGAACGCGCCGACCGTTTCCATCGACAACTTCGCGTTCAGCCAGCCGACGCTCACTGTGCCGGTCGGCACGAAGGTGACATGGGTGAATCACGACGACATGCTGCACACCGTTGCCGATGAGGCAAAGACCTTCAAGTCCGATCCGCTCGACAGCGGCGAGAGCTTCTCGCATGTGTTCGACAAGCCGGGCACGTACAAGTATTTCTGCTCGCTGCATCCGCACATGACGGGGACGGTCGTCGTCCAGTAAGTGGAGAGGCGCGCGGGCTTGCTTCTTACCCGCGCGCCTTCGCGATCGCCGCGAGATTGCCTTCCCCGAAGCCGTGATGCCCGCGCCGCTCGACGATCTCGAAGAACATGTCGCCGGGCTTGCGCTCGACGAAGGTCTGCAGGAAAAGCTGCGGCGTGCCGTCGGGAAGAATCTCGCCATCGACGAGAATGCCGCGCGTGCGCAGTCTTTCGATATCGAGACCGTGGCCGGGCAGCCGTTCGTCGATCTCGTCGTAATAGCGCGGCGGCGGTTGCAGGAAGCGCACGCCGCGCGCGAGCAATGCATCGACGGAGGCGAAGATATCCGCCGATGCCAGCGCGATATGCTGCACGCCCTCGCCTTCGTGATCGGGCAGATACTGCTGCATCAGGTCCGTGCGATAGGTCCCCTCCTCATACACCGGAATGCGGATCGAGCCGCACGGCGACAGCGTGACCGCCGAATCCTGCGACACGTGCCAGTCCGGATGCACCTGATGAATCTCCGAAAAGTGCAGCACTTCGCGGTAAAAATCGAGCCATTCCTGGATGCGGCCCGGGCCGACTGTCTGCGTGAAGTGATCCACTTCGAGCAGGCCCGTGCCTGCCGGGGCCGCAGTGGCGCCTGCGATCGGCCGAAAATCGATGTCGTAGATGGAGGTCTCGCCGCTGTCCTTGCCCGGCCAGTGATCGACGAAATAGATATGTGAATCGCCGATGCCCTGAATCGCCGGAATCGCAAGCTCGTTCGGACCGATCTTCTCCCCCTCGAAATCCCACGCGCCGTATTCGAGCGCGCGCTCATGGGCGATCTGCGCATCGAGCACGCGAATGCCGATCGCCGCGATACCGACGCCATGCGACTCGGCGAAGCGCGATGCGAACGAGTCGGGCTCTGCGTTCAGCAGAAAATTGATGCTGCCCTGACGAAACAGCGTCACCGCCTTGCTGACGTGCTGCGCGACGGGCACAAAGCCGAGCGTCTCGAACAGCGCGGCGAGCCCTTCAGGATCGGGACTGGAAAACTCGACGAACTCCAGCCCCGCGATGCCGAGCGGATTGTCGCCGAGGGTCGAATCGGGCGTCGCGCGGGCGGAGGAAGAGGAGTCGGGCTGGGTCATCGGCAATACCTCGAAAATGTACGATCTGGTTCACGGACGCAAAACTACCACGACCTGCCGCATCCGTGCGACCCGGCGACTTCGTCGAAGACCGGATTGAATGCGCCTAGAGTAGCGGCAGCGGGATTGCCGTGTCAAAGCCGGGGCAGCCCGACGCGCCCCGGTCCATCGTACACATTCGGCATGCGCTCAGGCGGCGAGCCGTTGCGCGCTCATCGACGGGCGCCGGACCTGCGGCGGAAACACGTTCCAGGTGCCGTCGTCGTGGCGGAAAAAGATGATCGCGAGCGGGCCGCCCGGATGCTGCGCCTCGATGCAGACATAGCGCGCGCCGGTCATCTGCGAGCGGCACAGGCGCACGACGCGTGCCGGATGCGCGGGTGTCGGGGCGAGCCATTTGTCGACGGCCCAGTGCAGCGAGTTTTCGGCGGTTTGCATGATGGTCTCCTCGGAATCGATCGGCAAGACAGGCGGTTCAGGCTGCGAGCGCCGCGTTCATGCGGCGGCGGCGTTCGGCCGCGACATAGGCGCGAAACAGGCCCGACACCGCGCGCAACGCGGCGCTCGGGTGGACGAAGCACGCTTGCACCTGACGGCTGCGGGCGCGGCCGTCGAGGCACCACGTGACGAAGTGTTCGCAGTTGTTGGTCAGCAGGTGATACTTGTCTTCGCCGAGGCGGCTGCGCGCGCGGCGCACCGCTTCCATGCCGACGAACTTCGCGGCCGGGTTCTGATGGATCGTGACTTCGTGGCCAGCGGCGAACTGTTCGACGGTGACTTCCTCGACCGGACCGCGATGCAGCGACTTGGCGAAGCCGGCGTAGTGGATGACCATGCCGTTGCCCGCGTAGATGCCGTGGTGTTCGTAGCCCGAGCGGCGCGTAACGAGTTCGGTGCCGAGCGCCGGTTCGTCGTCGAGCGAGAAGCCGCTCACGGCGGCTTGCTGGTCGATCAGTCCGGATTGTTGGTTGGTGGTCATGGCTGGCTCCGATTCTTTTTCGGCTTGGCGTCAGGTGTTTGTTTGACGCCGGGTTGTCTAGCCATTTGCATCTTCCTTGCCAGCTTTCTTAAATAATTGATTTTTAACGATTAATGCCATTTCGAGAGCGATTCTTGATGACTTTGTGTTTTTGTTGAACCAACAGTTTTCGGCAATGTTTGTTGGGTTCGTTGCGCCAGATTCCGAGTCGCCGGAACGACGGCGCGCCACGCGTGAAAAGGCGTCCGACCGCGTTTCTTTGATGTGTTGGCTGGTTGCCGCCGCGCCGACATCGTGTGTCGGCTGGAATCCAACTGATGCGGCCGCGTGGTCGCCGCTGCGGATATCGATGAATCTGGCCGGAACCCCGCGCGATCGGCCAGCCAGCGGAAAGTGGCGGCATGCGATGCGGGTCGGCATGAGCCTTGCATTAAGTCCGTGCGTCCTGCCTGCTGGCCATCACGGAGAAACCGACATGTGCGCCCTCACCGTCACCGATCTTCACTACGACCGCGAGCTGGATCACGCGGCGATGTCGGCTATCAACGGCGGAGGTGGCGCGCCATGGGTCTACGGCTGGATCACGCCGTATGTCGATCGTCCGTCGGGCGGCGCGAGCGGCGGCGCTGTGGTGAATCTCATCGATGTCACGAACAACATCTATGAGGTCACCAACAACGTCACCAACATCACGGTCGGCCAGATGATCAACCAGTTCCAGAACGTCGCGGTCAGCAACACCGGCAACGGTGCGACGCTCACGGTCAATCCGAACTCGGTGGCGGGAAACCGCGCGGGCTGAGCGGTGCACATCAAGATTCGTTTCGCGCGCGGGTTGGGTCACAATGGGCGGGCCCGTCCGCAACAGCCGCCCGACGCCGCGCCACCCAGAATTCCGGAGGTTGCCATGACCTTCAGCACCGAGTTTCGATGGACCTCCGCCGCCCGCACCGACACCGGCTGCGTGCGGCAGATCAACGAAGACGCGCTGCTCGATGCCCCCGAGCGCGGCCTGTGGGCCGTCGCGGACGGCATGGGCGGCCATGCGGTCGGCGACCTGGCGAGCCGGATGGTCATCGAGAGCCTCGCGAAGGTGTCACCCGCGGGCGATCTGGCGGGCGTCATCGCCGATGCCCGCACGCGGCTGCTCGATGTGAACGAACGGCTACGCGTGGAGGCGGCGCGGCGTCAGGTATCGCGTATCGGCAGCACGGTGGTGCTGCTCGCGGCGCGCGACGGCGCGTGTGGTTACGTGTGGGCCGGCGACAGCCGTATTTATCTGCTCCGGCAGGGACGGCTGATGCAGCTCACGCGCGATCACAGTCATGTCGAGGAACTGAAGGCGCGCGGGCAACTGACGGCCGAGGAAGCGCTGCATCATCCGGCGCAGCATCTGATCACGCGCGCGGTCGGGGCGCTCGACATTCTCGAACTCGACGAGAACACGCTCACCCTGAACGATGGCGATACGTTTCTGCTATGCAGCGATGGGTTGTCCAATGAGGTGAGCGAAGCGGAGATGGCGAACGAACTCGCGCCCGGTAATTGCGAGTCGGCGGCGCAGAAGTTGTTGGAGATCGCGCTGGCGCGGGGCGGGCGCGACAACATTTCGGTGGTTGTCGCGCATGCGGAGGATTTGATGGCGTCGGATAAGACGCAGGTTAATCCGTCGATTTGAGTAGCGACGGTCAGGAATGACGCCGTTGCTGAGTCTGCATGTAGGCGCGCAGAAGCCGATTGATACGCGTCTGATATCCCTTTCCTTGCTGACGAAACCATTCGAGCACGTCGGCATCCAACCGCATCGTCACGGCCTGCTTGGGCGGCACAACATGCGTTCGACGGCCAGGCCGCTACCCCTCCGCCTCCCGATTCTTCTGCGCCGCCGCCCGAAACTCCTTCGAATGCAGCCCATGCTTCTTCAGAAGCATCTGCAGATGCGACCGGTTCATCTCATACCGCCGCGCGAGCTCCGCGACCGTCCCGCCGGTTTCCTGCAAGCCGCGCTCGAGGAACGCGCGCTCGGCCTCATCGCTTGCGACGCGTTTCGCTTCCGCCAGCGAACTGGCCGTCGCGATGCCGTTGCCGCTCACCGCCGGGCCGCCCATAGCCAGCGAGAGCGATGACTTCGGGCGAATATCCACGGGCAGATGGTCGATGTCCGCCATATCGCCCGCCAGACAGGCGAGCCGGTACACCACGTTTCTCAACTCGCGGATATTTCCCGGATAGTCATAGTTGCGTAGAAAATCGCGCAGCCTCGGCGACAGCTTCACCGGCCTGCGCTTCAACGTCGCCGCCGCTTCATCGCCGAAATAGGCGAGCAACAGCGAAATCTCGTCGCGCCGTTCGCGCAACGCCGGCAGCGTCAGATGAATCACGCTCAGCCGATAAAACAGATCCTCGCGAAAACGCCCTTCTTCGCAGAACTTGCGCAAGTTGCGATTCGTCGCCGCGACGATGCGCGTATCCACCCCGATCGGCTCATCCGAACCCACGCGCTGAATCTCGTGCGCTTCGAGCACGCGCAACAATTTCACCTGTCCCGACAAAGGCAACTCGCCGATTTCATCGAGAAAGATCGTGCCCGTATGCGCGCTTTCGAATTTGCCCTTGCGATCGTTGGTCGCCCCCGTGAACGCGCCCTTGCGATGCCCGAATAATTCGGACTCCAGCAGATTATCCGGAATCGCGCCACAGTTCACCGAGATATACGGCTTGTCCGCGCGCGAACCGTTCGCGTGAATGACCTTCGCCATCAGTTCCTTGCCGGTGCCGCTTTCGCCGTCGATCAACACGGGCAAATCCGTCGGCGCGGCTTTTTCCGCGATTTCCAGCGCTTCGAGCAGCTTCGGGTTATCGCCGAAGGTGCCCTCGAACACGAAGCTGCGCTCGATCAGCGCCTGCCGCCGCGCGCCGGCCGGCAGATCGCGCTTCGGCTCCGCGGCCGCCGCCTGCACGAAACGCTCCTTGTGCGATAACTGCATGACTTCGTCGCGCAAGGTGCTCGCCTGCCGCAAGAGCTTTTCGATCTCGGGCCGTTCGAGGCGCGAGGTCCATCTGAGCGTCGAGCGCAGAATCTCGATCTTCTCGATGAGTCCCGCATACGAAATCGCCGATGTCGCTGGCGCGCTTGCATCGCTTTCCGGTTGATCGAGTATTTTCATGCTGCGCTCAGTTGCTTTTGCACGAGTTGGTAGTACATGCCCTTTCTCGCGACGAGTTCGTCGTGCTTGCCCTGCTCGACGATGCCGCCTTCGTACAGCACGAGAATCTTGTCGGCGCGCATGATCGTCGACAGCCGGTGCGCGATGATCACCGCCGTGCGTCCCTTCAATATCTCCTGCATGTTGCCGAGAATATTGCTTTCCGATTGCGTATCGAGCGCGGAGGTCGCTTCATCGAACACGAGCAGACGCGGGTCGTGATAGAGCGCGCGCGCGATGCATAGCCGCTGAATCTGTCCACCCGAAAGACCCACGCCGCGCTCGCCCACCACTTGCTCGTAACCGAGCGGCATCTTCGCGATGAACGCATGCGCATCGGCCATTTTCGCCACTTCCTCGATGCGCCTTCTGTCAGGCGCTTCATCGCCGCTCGCGATGTTCTCTGCGATCGTGCCCGAGAACAGCAGATTGCTCTGCATCACATAGCCGATCTGCGCGCGAAAGAAACCCTTGTCGACGACGTTGATATCGTAGCCATCGACCGTCATCTTGCCTTCGCTCGGCGCGTAGAAGCCGACGAGCAATTTAGCGAGCGTCGTCTTGCCCGAACCGCTGCGTCCGACGATCGCGATCAGCTCGCCTGGCCTGATATCGAAGCTGATGTTCTCCAGCACATAAGGCGCATCGCCTTCGCCATAGCGGAAGTACACGCCGTTGAAGCTGATATCGCCTTGCAGGTCGGGCAGCATCACGCGCTGCTGCATGTCTTCGGGCTTCTGTTCCGGCTCGATATCGAGCACGTCGCCGAGCCGCTCCATCGCGACGCCCGCGTCGTTCAGCAGGCTCCACAAGTTGATGAGCCCCATCAGCGGCGCGAGCACGCTGCCCATGTACGCGTTGAATGCGATCAGTTGCCCGATGGTGAGTTCGCGCGCGAGCACGAGATTCGCGCCGACCCACAACACGCCGATGGTCGTCGCCGCATTCAGCACCTGGCTGCACAGGCCCACCGCGATATTGAAGCGCTGCGACTTGTATTGCACTTCAAGCGACTTCGCGTACTTCTTCTCCCACTTCAGGCGCACCGGCCGTTCGATGCCCATGCCCTTTACCGTCTCCACGCCGCCTAGCGCTTCCATCAGATAGGAGCGCGCATCCGTGCCCGCCGAGAACGTTTCGCGCGCGTTCTGCTTGATGCGCGGCGTCGCGACGACGGTGAGCACCATCATCGGAATCACGAACGCGATCAGCAGCAACGTGAGCTTCACGTTGTAGAGGAACATGATCGTGAAGTAGATGAAGATCATCAGCAGGTTCAGCACGGTCGATACCGTCGATTCCGTGAGGAACGCGCGGATCGTGTGATTCTCCTGAAAGCGTGCGAACACATCGCCGGTCTTGCGCTTCGCGAAGAAGCCGAACGGCAGCGAGAACGTGTGCCTGAAGAATTGCGACATCATCGCGAAGTCCATATTGCGGACCATGAAGTTCGCGAGGTAAGCGCGTATCGTCGTCATCAGTTGCGTGAACGCACTCGCGATCACGAGCCCGAAGATCAGCACGTGCAGGAGATTCACGTTCTGATGCACGATCACGCCATCGAGAATGTTCTGGATGATGAGCGGCGGTATCACGCCCAGCACCTGAATGACGAAGGTCGCGAGAAAGAGATGCAGCAGGATCTTCTTGTACGGCTTCAGATAGCCGACGAAACGCAGCCATGGCGAACGCGACACTTCCTTCTGCGCGAGGTCCTGTCCCGGCGTGAAGAGCAGACACGTGCCGCTCCAGCCGCGCTCGAACTCGCCGACCGTCATCTTCCGAAAGCCGATGGCCGGGTCCGCGACCCACACGTTGTCGCTCGACACGCCATAGATGATGATGTAGTGATATCCCTCCCAATGCGCGATGAACGGCATCTCGAAGCCGCGCAGCGATTCGAACGTACACTGCACGCCGCGCGTCGTGAAGCCGAGCGATTCACCCGCGCGCGCAAGCGAATCGAGCGTCGCGCCGGACGTCGTCACGTTGGCGAGTTCGCGCAGCTTGCCCAGTGTCATGTTGATGCCGTAGTGACGGCAGATCATTGCGAGACACGCGGCGCCGCAGTCCATCTCCTCGGCCTGCTCGACCCACGCGAAACGCTTAATGACGCGTTCGCCCAGTTCGGGCTTCGTGTGCAGATCGAGCATCGCGGGCAGCTTGCGGCGCTCGGCGAGCTTCTTTTGCCGCTGCAATTCGCGCTCGCTGAAGCGGATGCGCTCTTCCAGCACTTCGCGCAGCTTCACGTTGCGCTCGATGATGAAATGCACCGTCTTCTCGGGAATCACGAGCAGGCGCGTATCGGCGCTCGCGATCGCGGATGCCATCTGCTCCTGACGCATCACGCACGCTTTCTCGCCGAAAATCTCGCCAGGGCCGAGCGTCGCGATCACATGTTGCACGCCGCTCTCTTCGCGCACGATCCGCACTTCGCCCTGACGCACGACATAGAGCCGCCGGTCGTCGCGCGAATCCTGCTTGAGAATCTCCTTGCCTTCGGCCACGCGCTTCACGCCGACGCTGCGCACGCATTCCTCCAGCTCGGCCTTGTCGAGCTTGCCGCGCAGATCGAACAGCTTCGCGACGAAGCCGCCCGCCGAGTTGATCGCGACATAGCTCGTGATGAACGCGAGCGCGGCCGGATTCTTCGCAATGACGGGCTCGATCACGACACGCGGAATATGCAGCAGCTCGGTCTTGCCGGAGGAACGCACCGACGACTCATGGCGGTATTCGCGCAGCATCGCGATATCCGCGAAAGTCTCGCGCTCCTTCTTCACCCCCATGCTGATTTCCTTGCCGTGCTCCTCGGTGAAGATGCGCACGGACCCGGCCTTCACGATATAGAGCCCGTCGGCCGCATCGCCCGCGTTGCAGACGGTCTCGCCGAAGCCGAAGCGGCGCGACACCGCGTGCGCCGCCAGATGCTCGATCTCCTCGCGCGTGAAGGGCGAGAGAATCTCGACCGACGAGAGGAACTCGGCGGGCGAATCAAGGCTCGATGGAGCGTCCATGTTCTATCGCGATTCCGTTCGGGTCAGCGGGCTTCGATGACATGTTCCTGCGCGCGCGTCATCATCCATTCCTCGCGCAGCAGGCGGCGGATTTCCGCGGACACGTCTTCGTCGAGCTTGGCGGGATACTTGGCCGTCACCGCGAAGATTTCATACGAGGCGCCGTCCGCCGACACGAACGGTCCGAGCAGATCGCCCACTTCCGCGTTGAAGACTTTCGCCTCGACCTCCGGCTTCATCTGACCGCGCATCACGCGGCCGATCACGCCGCCTTCGTCGCGCGTATCGGCAAGCGAATGCTCGCGCGCCATCTCGGCGAAGCTGTCGGGATCGTCGTTGAGATACGAGATCATTTCCTTCGCGCTGCCTTCGGTATCGAGCAGGATGTGACTGACCTCGATGCTGTCGAACTTCGGCGAATTGAGCTGAAAATACTCTTCGACCTCGCGCGGCGTGCCGACCTTGTCGAGCATCTTCTCGTGATAGAGCGTATCGGTGATGAACACCTCGAACTCGTCGAGGCTCACGTGCAGCGCATCGAGATAGTTGTTCATGTCCGCCGCGCGATGCAGCCCGCGAATGCGGCGGAACTGATCGGCGCGATTCTGGATGTCATCGTCGCTCACGACGATGCCCGACTTCTTCGCCGCGCGCACGGTCAGCTTGTCGCGCACGAGTTGCTCGATGAGACCGTCGAACTGACCGTTCAACTTCAACAACCTGATGAATTCGCCGACGTCGACCACTTCGTCGTCGATACGCACAATCGCCGTCATATCGTTCTCCGTTCGGTTCTCTGTTGAATTGCGCATCTTGTCCGCGTTGCGGCGTTCGTGTAACCCCCCATTCCTATCCCGCCACGTTGCGGAATGGATCGAGCCCGAGGTCGATCAGGCGCCGCTCGCGCACCACGATTTCAGCGGTCGCCGTCATGCCGTAGCGCAGCGGATACTTCGTGTCCGCAACCTGGTACGAATCGCGATCGAGCGTCACGCGTCCTTCATAAACCGGCTGCTTCGTGCCGGGGCTCGGCTTGGTGGCCGGCGAGATGAACGCGAGCGTGCCCTCGATCACGCCGTAGCGCTGATAAGGAAACGCGTTGAACTTGAGCTTGACGCGCTGCCCTTCGCGCAGAAACGCGCGGTCGTGCTCGGCGATCTCGATCTTCAGCACCGGCTTCGCATTGGCGGGCGCGATGCCGCCGAGCGGCGTGTTCGCCTGAATCTTGTCGCCAGGCTGCGTCGAGGTCACATCGGTGATCACGCCCGAAACCGGCGCGAGAATCAGCAGAAAATTATCCTTGTCGATGTTCTCGAACTTGATGCGCGCAGCCGCATCCGCGACCAGACGCGCCGTCTGTAGTTGCAGACGCAACTTGTCTTCGGTGCTGGCGACTTCGCGCATCGCGGCTTCGTATTGCAGGCGCAGACTGGTCGCTTCCTGGCCGCTCGTTTCGAGTTGGCGCTTGGCCTGCGTGAAATCGTGGCTCAGGCGAAAGTCCAGTTCCGCGAGGCGCGACTGCTCGACCCGATACGCGCCGTCCGCTTCGAGATACGCGTTGCGCTTCGCATCGACCTGTGTTTCCGCCACGCCGCCGCCGCCCGGCAATGCGAGCAGACGCTGAAAGCGGTCGTACTCGACCTTGGCGGCGTCGCGCGCGCGGCGCGCGTTTTCCAGCGTGCTGCGCGCTTCCTGCAACTGCGCCTTCTGACCTTCGGCGAGCTTGCTCGTGCCTTCCGCGACGCGCTGCTGATGCTGATGCTCTTCCACGTCCATCTGATCCTTGAGCGCGGCGATGCGGCGCTCCATCAGCAGTTTCTTTTCGGGGAACTGCTTCCACTCGCGTTCGGCGTCATCGAGCTTCAGTTGCGCTTCGAGCGCGTTCGTCGCCGCCTCGATCGCGCCGCGCGCATTCAGGCGCGCCACGACATCGTCCTTGCGCACGGGCTGCCCTTCGGCGATATAGAGGTCCGCGAGTTCGCCATCGATCGGCGCATAGAAACGGCGCACTTCCGATTCGGGCGCGAGCGTGCCCTGCGCGCTGACCATCACGTCCGCATGGCCGACGAACGACCACACGAGCGCGGACGCGACGAGCGCCACCATCGCGAAGACGAGGCCTTGCGTAAGTCTGGCCGGCTCGGCGGTCAGAATGGCGATGCCTTCGGCGCCGTGCTCGCCGAGCGCCTCCGACAACGGCTTAAGGTGTGCGTCTCTCTTCACTGCTCGTGCCTCCGCCGATCAGACTCAGCTTGGTATTGAGAAGTCCTGGTTCGAGCACCATGCGCAGGTCCTGCAGCGAACGCCGCTGCAAGTCCGCTTCGGTGTCGATCTCGTTGGCGAGCGCGGTCCATTTCGCCGTTGCGCTGTCTGCCTTCACTTGCCGGAAGATGCGCATGCCGCGCGTGGCCGCATCCTGCGCGTCGGACAGCAAGCGCGCCTGCGTCCTGAATACATCCGACACGCCCGATTCGAGCCGCTGCGACCCACCGATGCCGCCATTCGTCCGATACTGCTGCCAGGCCGTCTGCGCCTGCGTCATCAGTGTTTGCGCGCGGCTGGTGGCCTTGTCTTTCAGCGCCGCGACTTCGGGCGCGACCGCCTTCGCGTAGAACGTGTCGGCGTCGAGATCGAGGGTTTCGTAGAACGACAGCAGCGCGTCCTCATAATTCTTCGCGCCGCGCGCCTTCTGTACATCGGCGAACTGGGCGGCCACGGCCTTCTTGTGCGCGAGTTCCTTTTGCACCGTGGGCGACCACGACCCTTGCGGCAGCTTCTGCAGGCCATCGATCGCCTGCGCGCTCTGGCCGCGGTTCCACGCATCGGCGACGCTCGTGTATTGCGCGAGCACATCGGCGGGCGGCAACTGGCTCGCGCTCATCTGTTTGAATTTTTCCTGGAACGGCGGCGTCGAAAAACTGGTCTTGCCCACCGAGCCCGCGAGCGGCGCGAGGCTTGCGCCATTGAGGCCGCGACGCAGGCCGGCATAGGCATCGAGATCGGCGCGCACGCGATCGAGACCGGCGAGGCGCGGATATTTATCGGCGTATTCCTTCAAGGTTGCGCCGATCGCATCGGGATCGTCCTGGCCGAGACTCTTGACGATGCTCGCATTGAGCCGGTCGATGGCGGCGAGATACACGGAGTCGTCGCTTTGCAGTTTGCGCAGATGGCTCAGCGCGAGCGCATACGGATCGCGGAACTCGGGCACGTATCCCGCGATGCGGTCCAGATCGCGCTGATGCCCGCCCGCGTCCGCTTCCCAGTGCTTCAGGATCGCACTGATACGCGACTCGTCGCCATACATGCGGATCGGCGCTTCGGCCCCGCCACGGCCCATCACGAAGGTTTCCAGCTTGCCGATCCATTCCAGTTCGTCGATCAGCGAATGCACGTCGGGGTTGTGCTCGGCGAGCGTTCGCATCTGCGCGATGATCGCGTCCGCGCCCGCGAAGTCGCCCTTCTTCAACGCGGCGAGCCAGCGCGGCACGTTCGATTTGAGCACGGCCTCGGTGTTCATCGACACGAACTGCGTGTCCTTCGGATGCGTCTTGAGATAGTCGTTGGTGACCGTGGCGGCCTCGCCGAATTCGCCGCTCGACATCAGCGACTTCGCCTCGCGCTCGGGCGTGCCCATATAGAAGAGCGCCGCGCCGCCCGCGACGAGCACGGCCAGCACGCACGCGAGCACGATGCGCGTGCGGCGCGCGGCATGCGGGTCGTCGCTGGCGAGCGCGCGCCGAACTTCCCCCACGAAGAGCGCGGACTTGCTGCGCTTCGCGGCGCGCGTGTCGGGGCGCTTTTCCTCGGCGGGCACGGGCTGCGCTTCTTCGTTGACTTCGTCCTCGCGCGCCGCAGCCTGATCGACGCAGAAGATATCGAGGAACGAATGCGCCGAGCCGACGAACGTGGTCTTGTCGCTGTCGAATTCGTCGTCGTCGTGAGTCGGTGCGACGGCTTGCGCCACCATTTCGGTGAGCGTCGATTCGCCTTCGTCGCCGTGCATCTGCACCTTGTAAGCGAAGTGCGTGCCGCCGAACGCGACGGTGTCGCCGTTCTTCAGCTCGACCGCCGACGCGCCGAGCCGCTCGCCGTTGACGAAGGTGCCGTTGGTGCTGCCGAGATCCTCGACGAACGGCGCGCCGCCCTTGATGAAGACGTGCGCGTGCCGCCGCGACACGTAATTGACCTGATGCGGATACTGCTCGCGATAGCGCGAAAAAGTCTCGTCGCTCTTGCTGACCAGAAACGGGAACTGCGCGAGTTCGACCGGATGCAAACCGAGATCGTCGCGCTGCGGCGTGAGCGTGAGGCCGACAGGCTTCGGCGCGTCGAGACGCCTTGTGCGGGGCGCGAACTGCACGCGGTACGAAAGCCGGCTGCCGAATGAAATGACGTCGCCGTTTCGCACGCGCGCGGGCGTGTCGCGCACGGGCGTGCCATTCACAGCGGTGCCGTTCTTGCTGCCGAGATCGGCGATATAGACGAGCCCATGCTCGATAAAGATGCGCGCATGGCGGCGCGAAAGCTGCGCCACGGCCTCGGCGGGGCTCGTGTCGAACGGCGCCTCGGTGCGGCCGATCGCGAAGAGATTTTCGTCGATGCGGATTTCCGTGAGCCGCTCGGCCAGCTCGCCGGGAAGCTCGGGATGCGGCGCGGGCTTGAGGATGACGTCGAACGCCTCGCTCACGCCCGGCTGCTGTATCGCCACGGAAACGCCTTGAGCCATGTCCATGTCACGAGGTACGTCCAGAGGAATGCCCGGCAACGTCGGGCGCATGGACAGGTTGGACCGCGCCGAAATCGATGTCATGTGCAACCGGCGGCTGTTGAGAGTTTAAGTCACGCATCGTCGTAGTCAATCGTGCAGCAACGGCTCGTCATGCAAATGGCGGGCGATTTAAAAACGATCGTTAGTTATTCATAACATTGCGTTCGACGCTATTCGTGAAACACTTCACTTCACTTCGTCCTTGCTCGCGCTTTGCACATCCACCGTCGGCCAGCCGCCGCCGAGCGCCTTGTACAGCGTCACGGTGTCCGACAGAATCTGCTGATGATTCGCGAGCAGCGCGAGTTGCGCGGCGAGCAGCGTGCGCTCGGTCTCGAATACCTGCAGTTGCGAGATCACGCCCTCTTTGAGTTGGGCATCGATCTGCGCGGCGACGATCGTCAACTGATCGACTTCCTGCTGCAACTCGACGCGCTGCTTCGTGTGCGAATCGAGATTGACGAGCGCGTTCTCCACTTCCTCGAATGCGTTCATCACCGTGCTGCGATATTGCTGTTCGGCGACTGTCGTTTGCGCTTCAGTCGTCTTCACGTGAGCGCGCACGGCCGGATCGAGAATCGGGATATTGATGCTCGGCACGAAGCTCAGCGTGAACATCTTCAGCAGGTCGGTCAGCTGAAAGCTCGCCGAGCCGGCGCGCCCGGTCAGGTTGATGGTCGGCAGCTGCGCGAGCTTCGCCTGGCCGACGAGATCATAGGCTTCGAGCACGCGATACTCCGCCGCGATCAGATCGGGGCGGCGCGCGAGCAGTTGCGACGGCAGGCCGCTCGGCACCGGCGGAACCTGCACGCGCTTTTGCAGCTTGCCGTCGGGCACCCTGAATTCGCCGGCGGGCACGCCGGTGAGGGTCGAGAGCGCATTGTTGGCGAGGTCGCGCGAGCGGCGCAATTCCAGCATTTCGCGCGTCAGCCGGTTCAGTTCGGCGCGCTGCGTGAGGACCTGCGTCTTCGGCACGAGACCGTTCTTCTGCATGCCCTCGAAGATCGTCAGAATCTGCTGGTTGGTCGCGATGGTCTGGTTTTGCTGCGCGATCTGATCATCGAACTGGAGTATCTGGAAGTACGTCGTCGACACCAGCGCGACGAGTTCCAGATAGCCCGCGCGCCAGTCGGCTTCGGTCGCGCGGAATTCGGCTTTCTGCGCCTGCACGCCCTTCTCGACCGAGCCCCAGATGTCGATGTCCCAACTCACCTGCGTCGCCAGGTTGTACTGTTTCGAGAACTGCTGGCCGGTCGTCTTCTCGAAGCTCGCGCCCGCGCCGAGATCCATCGACGGCAATGCGCCCGCGCGCGCCTCGCCGATCTGCGCGCCCGCCACCTGAATGCGCGCGGCCAGCACCTTGATATCGAAGTTGCCGTTGATGGCCTTCTCGACCAGCGAGTCGAGATACGGATCGTGGAACTGCTTCCACCAGTCCGGCTGAATGGTGTCGGACGCGGCGACCTTGGGTGCGTCGATTTTCGTGAAGGCGGTTTTTTCGGGTGTGTCCGGACGCTGATAGGTCGGCACTTTCACGTCGATGCAGCCCGACAGCAGCGCCGCGGCAATGAGCGCTGGCAGCACGGCCCCTTTTCGCTCGATGGTCACGCGCAACGATGACAACAAGGCTTGCACGATCTCGCTCCCGGTGAACGCGCACCGACGGTCAGGTTTTAGTGATGAGAAGCACGGCGCCCGTTCGGTTCTTCAAGTAAATCACACGGCGCGCCGGGACTCCATACGGGTTAAGTCACGTGGCGCGCGCGTGCTCTTCGACACGTCGCGCGCCCGTGAAGCGGTCCGGCTGAGGATGCGACCCTCGCCGAACCGCGACGCCCCGGAATGCGGGCGGTATTACAGCGGAGATCCCCGTACCCCGCTTTTACTGCTGACGGCATGGATGCTTTACTGCGTCGGCGCGCGTTTCATTCCGCGCGTTCGCCGCTTCATGCGAGATTGCCCGCCAGGCCGAAGTTGACGTTGGCGATGTTGCGCGCGTCCTGCTTCGGCGCGACCGTGGATTGCGACTTGAGCGCCTCGGCGAACGCGATGTTGCTGCCGTTCTGGTTGAACGTGGTCTGCGTCTGGTTGATGATCTGCTGCGGGTTGAACGGCATCGAGAGCGTCGCCCCGTCCATCGAGATGAAGCCGGGAAACAGCACGGCACTGCCTCCGTGCACGGCCGACATCGCACGGCGGTCGAGTTCGGTGGTGACGGGAAGGTCCTTGATGGTCAGCGTCTTCATTTCCGTGCTCCTTGGGTGCGCATCGCGCATTCGGTGGTGGCTTCGACAACTTGTCTGCTTGCAACCATTCAATGCATAGGCTGTGCCAACCGCTTCACGCACCTGCTGTTTTTCGTGTTCGCCCATACTGCATATGGCTTCCGGCGATTCCTGCGAGTGACTCTCGCTACGCGTCGTGATGTCGCTCGACCAACACTTCGGACTCCGACTGTCGGTTTCCGAACGACATCGACTCATGACGCGCAGACGAACGTTTCCCCCCGCGCTGTGCGCGCGGAATCGAAGTCGATGAAGGAAACCGGGAAAGGCGCCGCTCAGCCCGCTCCAGCAGCGCCCGAACTTACTTGACGTAAATCGTGATCTTCTTGGAATACACCGGCGGGTTATGCGGTATGTGCTTGTCGTCGCCCATCAGAAGCTGAATCGTGTGCTTGCCAGGCGGCAGTTCGAGCATGGTTTCGGTTTCGCCGGCGCCGTAGTGCAGGTGATTGCGATCCGATGGAATCTCCTGATCCATCGGCGGCAGGTCCACATCGATCAACAAATGATGATGCCCCGTGTTCGGAAACTTCACGCCGCGCGGCGCGACGCCCATGTAGCGCAGCCCGAACCAGACCTTGAACGGCTTGCCCGCCGGCACGGTCTGGCCATCGTTCGGATAGCCGATATAGGCGTAAGCATTGGCGGGCGCGGGCGTCGGCCCGGCGAACGCGCCAGGCGCGACGCACGCCGTCGCCAGCGCGGCGGCGACGAGCAGCGAACGCGAGAGCGCGAGCGCGTCAGCGGATCGATTCTTCATGTCGTATGCCCTCGGCAAATGCGCGGGTTTCGCGAGTCATTTCGCGGCTCATTTAACAGTGATCGTGATCTTCTTCGAATAGACCGGCGGATCGTGCGGAACGTGGTTGTAGTCGCCCAGCAGCAACTGCAGCGTGTGTTTGCCCGGCGGCAGTTCGAGCCGCGCATCGGTTTCGCCCGCGCCATAGTGCAGATGGTTGCGATCGGACGGAATCTCCTGATCGAGCGGCGGCAGATCCACATCGATCAGCAGATGGTGATGCCCCACGTTCGGCAGATCGACGCCCTTCGGACAGATGCCCATGTTGCGCAGGCCCATGCGCACCCAGAGCTTGCCGCCGGAGATCACGGCGCCGTCGGGCGGCCAGATGATGTACGCCTCGGCGTTCGGCGGCGCGGGCGTGCGCGCACGCGCGGCGGAGAACGACGAATCGGCGGCCAGTGCGGCCAGGGAAGCCAGCGCGCCAAGCACGGTTCTTCTCAGCATGTTATGCACGCCTCTCTCGTTGGAAGGGCTCGCGGATGGGCCAGCGTAATCGCGCCTCGAAACGCGCGAACGCTCGTGCCCGGAGCGGGATGTATCGCGTGATGCATCGTCTTCGGCTTTTAGATTAGGACGTAACGTTTAAAAAAGATACGTACACAGGAGGGTCGTTCGCCCCTCATGACGTACCCCTTCTTTCAGGGGATTCAGGCTGCGCGCGAGCGCGTGCTATCGTTGTTGGTGCGGATTCACGAGGGCGCGGACCTCGCCCGAAGCAAGCCTCGGCATACGAGCGAAAATGCGACGCTATGCCCTCCACTCAAAGCCGGACGGACAGGGTGTGAATATGTGGCGAACTCTACTCATCGCGGGCGTGTTCATGACGATCGGCGGAGTGCTCGCGCCAGCGAGCGCGGCGCCCTCTTCATCGGCCGCCCTTGCCTCGACGGCCGCGCAAGCGCCGAAACATCGCGCGCTCGTGATCGGCAATGCCGACTATGCCGATCATCCCCTTGCAAGCGCATCGCGCGACGCCGATGACATGAGCGCCGCGCTCGCCTCGCGCGGCTTCGACGTCACGCGCCGCACGAATCTCGATGAAGCCGCGATGCGGCAAACACTCGATGCGTTCACGGCGCGTTTGGGCCCGCACGATACGGCGCTCGTCTATTTCGCCGGTCACGGCCTGCAGGCGGGCGGCGACGCGCTGCTGGTGCCGCTCGACGCACGCGAACGCGAGCCCGTGACGCTCGTGCGCGACGCGCTCTCCGCGAACGAGATCCTCGAACGCATGACGCGCGCGCGGCCCGACGCGACGAACATCGTCGTGCTGGATATGTGCCTCACCGATCCGTTCGGGAAAACGAGCATGGGATCGTGGCCGCTGCCGCCGCGCACGCTCGTTGCGTATGCGGCCGCGCCGGGCGATGCCGCCACCGAAGGCGAGCGCAACGGGCGCTACACGGCGGCGCTTTTGCGCGCGCTGGACGCACGCTCGCCGCTCACGTCCGCGACGTTCGCCGCCGCCGCTTCCGATGTCGCGACTAGATCGCGCGGCGCGCAACGGCCGTGGCTCGCGTCGACGCTCGATACAGACTTTGCGATCGCCGATGCATCGACGCGCATGCGCGTCGCCGGGACGGACGCGAACGCCATCGATCCGGCCGAATCCGCCAACGCCATCCGCACGCGCGGCATCCTGCCGAAAGACAGCAACGAGCAGTACGAACTGACCTTCTGGGATTCGATCAAGGACAGCACCTTCCCGAGCGACTACGAGGCTTATCTGAAGTCCTATCCGAACGGCCGTTTCGCGGCGCTCGCCAAGGCGCGCATCGAGCGCCTGCGTGCGTCGGGGGCGGCGACCGCCAAGCCCGCGGCATCGGCGCCATCGGCACCGCCAGCGGCGACGGCCACGCCTGCCGCACCGACGCCGAAGCCGCCGCCAGCCACCGCCGCAGCACCGGAGAAGCCGCGCCCGAGCACACCGGCCGCGCCCGCCGCCGCCGCCCCCGCGGCACCGGCCGCAGCCGCGAAGCCCGCCGCGAAAACCGCGAGCGGCGGCGAACTGAAGGATTGCCCGTCGTGCCCCGTGCTGATTCCGCTTTCGCCCGGCAGCTTCACGATGGGCAGCAACAACGACGATCCCGCCGAGAAGCCGCCGCATCGCGTGTCGATCGGGCATCCGTTCGCCATCGGCAAATACGAGGTGACCGTCGAGCAATGGAACGCTTGTGCCGATGCGGGCGCCTGCACACGCATCGCGCCGGAAGGCGACACGGCCCCGCCCGCCAATGCGCCGATGCGCAACGTGAGCTGGGACGACGCGCAGGTCTATGTCAAATGGCTGAGCAAGGTGGGCGGCAAGGCGTATCGGCTGCCGACGGAAGCGGAATGGGAATACGCCGCGCGCGGCGGCACGCAGTCGACCTACTGGTGGGGCGACCAGATGAAAAAAGGCACGGCGGACTGCAAGGATTGCGGCGATCCGTACAAGCCCGAAGCGCCGACGCCGGTCGGGACGTTCGCAGCGAATCCGTACGGTCTCTACGACATGAACGGCAGTGTGTGGGAATGGGTCGCCGACTGCTGGCACAGCTCATACAAGAACGCGCCCGCCGATGGCCGCGCGTGGGACGATCCCTCGTGCTCCGTGCGCGTGATTCGCGGCGGCTCGTGGCGCGAAGGCGCGGCCTACATGCAATCGGCGACGCGCTTCAAATACAGTTCGAGCGTGCGGCAATCGCAGAACGGTTTCCGGGTCGCGCGCGATCTGGAGTGAGCCGCTATCGGCCAGCCGCCTTCACGATGATCTGCGCCTGCGTGTCGCGCTCGATCGTCCTGAGCGCGGCCGACGCCGCCCGAAAGTCGTCGGGCGTGCAGACCTGCTTGCCGAAGCGCGCATCCAGCGTGCGCGAAATCTGGATGACGTTCGTCGACGGATCGAACAGATAGCGCGCGCGATAGCGAAAGAACCCGCTCGTCAGGTCGACATCCTCGGGGACTTCGGCCACGCGCATCGCCCTGGGCAGCGTGATCTGCGACACCTCGTCGAACGCGCCGCCGATGCACAGGTACGGCTGCGTGCGCGTGCGCTCGGCGAGCCAGTTGCGCGTCTGCGTCGCGATGCCGCCCGACAGGCTCGTGAGCGCGGGCAGCGCGGTCGTGCCCGTCGGCCAGACGATGTCGTCGAGCGTGCCGCGCAAGGTGGTCGCGAACGGGCCGCCGGTCGCATCGACATCGCTCGTGGTCAGCGCGCCCGCGCCGCGCAGATTCGTGAAGCGCAGCCGGTCCGCCGCGATCTGGTCGCGCCGCTGCCCGTTCGCGGCCCGCAGCGTCATCCGCTCGATTTCCGCGCTCCAGCCCGCATCCTCGACCCAGTAGGCGAAATGCGCCTCGCCTTGCGGCGCGACCTCGATCTGCAGGCGCGCCGTACGCGCGAGCGGCTGCGTCGCGGGCGTGCGCGCGAGCGCGCCGCTCGTCACGAGCAGCGCGGGCCGGTCCATGTCCGCGAGCGGCAGAAAGCCGAACTCGACGCTCGCCGCCGTGCTGTCCGCGTACACGTTCAGATCCGGCAGCCACGTGATGACGTGATTGATCGCGCCCGCCCCGTAGCCCGGCACCGAAGGCAGCGTATAGACCGAGCCGAGGCCGATCAGCGCGGGCTCGTTGCGGATGCCGACGGCATCGAGCAGCGCGCCGTAGAGCGCGACGTGATCCTTGCAGTCGCCGTAGCGGTTCGCGAGCACGTCCGTCACGCGATGCGGCACCGCCGGACTCTGCCCGATGAACATCGCGACATAGCGGATCGTGTGGCGCACCCAGTCGTACAGCGTTCTGGCCTTCGCGCGATCGTCGGGGTCGTGTTGGGTGAGCGACTGCGCGAGCGCGCGAATCGCGGGATCGCTCGCGCCCGGATCGGCGGCGGCTTCGCGGTAACTTTTCGCGAAGCTCGCGTAATCGGCAAAGGTCGTGACCATCAGGCGATCGCCGTACTGCGCATAGCCGACCGAGCCGCCTTCGATGCGCGCGATCCGCTCGCGCCGGTACACGAACGCGTAACGCGTGCGCCCGTTCTCCGTCACGGGCGGCTCGGCGGCATAGCCGCGCGCGTCGGCATACAGCGGTTTGTCGGCCGGCAGATCGAACACGAGCCGCTGCTGCAATACCGGCCGCTGCCCCGGATCGACGAAATAGTTGAACTGTCCCGGAATCACCGCCGCCGCCTGGCTCTTGCGAAAACGCAACTGCACGGTCGATCCGACGCCCACCGCCGGGAAAATCACCGCGCGCAGTTTGGCGTCCTGAAAGGTCGGCGCGCCCGCCGAGCGCGGCTCCTGAATGTCGCGGATCTGGTCCGGCGAGACATCGTGGCGCACGCCGTTCGCATCGACGGTGAACGCCTCGACGATATCCACCTGCGACACGCTCTTGTCGTACCAGACGTAGCGCTGCGCGATTTCGTCGACGCCCGCGGCGGTGTTGGCGCGCAGCACGGTGATGTCGTCTTCGGTGAGCGAGCCGTCGGCCGCGACGACGAATTCGTGGACATCGCTGACGACAGTCGACGGATCGTCGTCCGAAGCCGCGACGGCGCACGACCACACGCACGCGCCGACGAGGACGCACGCCAGACGGGAAATGAAGCGACGAGCCATGTCGAGGTGTCCGCGCCGCGTGAATGAAAGGTCATCGTACAGGAGGACGCCGCCGCCGCGCACGGCCGTTCCGACGTGGCATGAGGAAGCACGCGACAATTTGTATCATATTGCGATATAATTTTGCGATTGACGCACGCTTGCGCCCGCGCCACCGATCCGGCCAGCCAGTGTGATCCTCCACAGACCCGACCGGAACGCTGAAAAGTGTCGCGTAACGCATTGCTTCGCTGGCTGCATGGTTTTCTTCCCGCTCCCGTCAACCTGCGCTGGGTCGAGCGGCTGCGCGCGGGTCTCGGCGCGCTGATCGGCATCGCGTTGACGGGCGGCGTCGCGCATCTGCTCATCGGCGATGCGGCGGCCATACCGTTCCTCATCGCGCCGATGGGCGCCTCCGCCGTGCTGCTGTTCGCCGTGCCCGCGAGCCCGCTGGCGCAGCCGTGGTCGATCATGGGCGGGAATATCGTGTCGGCGACGGTCGGCGTCACCTGCGCGATGTTCGTCCACGATCCCGTCGATGCCGCCGCGCTCGCCGCCTGCCTCGCGATCTGCGCGATGTTCGCGCTGCGCTGCGTGCATCCGCCGTCGGGCGCGGTCGCGCTGACGGCCGTGCTCGGCGGGCCGTCGATCCACGCGCTCGGCTACGGTTTCGTGCTCGCGCCGGTGGCGATCCAGTCGCTGGCGCTGCTTTCGTCGGCGGTCGTGTTTCACTCGCTGACGGGCCATCGCTATCCGCACGGCCACGCCGCGCCGAAGCCCGCCGCCGCGCCGCCCGACGCCGCATCGTTCACGCGCGCCGATCTCGAAGCGGTGCTCGCGCGCCGCAGCGAAATGCTCGACGTCGATCCCGACGATCTCGAAGCGCTGCTGCGCGAAACCCAATTGCAGGCCTACGCGCGCCGCTTCACCGAGTTCACCTGCGCGGACATCATGTCGCGCGCGGTCGTCTCGGTGACGCCGCAGACCAGCGCGCGGGCGGCGCTCGCGCTCCTCGACCGGCATCAGGTGAAGGCGCTGCCGGTGATCGACGCGACGCACCGCGTGTGCGGCATCGTCACGCGCGCGGACCTGGCGCCGGTGCGTCGCGGCGGCTTCGCCGATGGCGTGAAGCACGCGATCGAGCGGCTCATGCGCGGCCCGTCGGAGACGCCGCCGCTCGTCGCCGCACTGATGACGACCGACGTCTGCACCGTGAAGACGGACACGGCCATCGCCGAACTGGTGCCGATGTTCGCGCACTTCGGGCACCACCATATTCCGGTGATCGGCGCGCACGATCAGCTCGCGGGCATGATCACCGAGACCGATCTGATTTCGGGCCTCTATCGACAATCGTTCGCGGGCGAGCGCAAGAGCGCCTGATCCGCGTCGTCCATCACGACATCCGATGAACCACCCGCGCACGCTCAACAAGCCGGACTTCGAGCAACTGTCCGAATTCCGTTATCAGATGCGGCGCTTCGAGCGCTTCTCCGAGCGCGCCGCGCAGGACGAAGGCATCACGCCGCTGCAATACCTGCTCCTGCTGCACATCAAGGGCTATCCCGGCCGCGACTGGGCGACGGTCGGCGAGCTGGCCGAGCGGCTGCAATCGCATCATCACGGCGTCGTGGCGCTGGTCACGCGCTGCGAGGCGGCCGGGCTCGTGCGGCGCGCGCCGAGCGAAGACGATCGACGCCAGGTGCGGGTGCATGTCGAACCGCGCGGCGAAGACGTTCTCGAACGCCTCGCCGCGCTGCATCGCGCGGAACTGAAGTCGCTCGAAGGCGCGTTCCGCGTGCCGCAAATCGATCTTTGAATTCCAGGAGCACAGAGCATGGACCATCACAAACGCGACTTTTCGGTCAATGACCGGCTGCTGAAGATATGCGGGCTCGCCGCGATCATCGGCGGCGTCAGCACGCTGGCGGCCGTCGTGCTCCTCGCGCTCATCCATCTGTTCACGAACCTGTTCTTCTTCGGCACGTTCTCCATCGAGGACCGCTCGCCCGCGCTCAACACGCTCGGGGCCTGGGTCATCGTGATTCCGGTGATCGGCGGCCTGATCGTCGGGCTGATGGCGCGTTTCGGCTCGGAGAAAATTCGCGGCCACGGCATTCCCGAAGCGATCGAGGCGATCCTGTTCGGCAAGAGCCGCATGTCGCCGAAGGTGGCGATCCTCAAGCCGCTGTCGTCGGGCATCGTGATCGGCAGCGGCGGGCCGTTCGGCGCGGAAGGCCCGATCATCATGACGGGCGGCGCGCTCGGCTCGCTGATCGCGCAGTGCATCGACGTGACGGCCGCCGAGCGCAAGACGCTGCTCGTCGCGGGCGCGGCGGCGGGCATGACGGCCGTGTTCGGCACGCCGGTCGCGGCGGTGCTGCTGGCGGTCGAACTGCTGCTGTTCGAATGGCGTCCGCGCAGCTTCCTGCCGGTCGCGCTCGCGTGCGCCGTCTCGGGTTTCGCGCGCGCGGCCGTGTTCGGCACGGGCGCGCTGTTTCCGCTCGAAACGCAGCCGCCGCAGATGATTTCGCTGCTGTCGTGCCTCGTCGCCGGGCTGCTGTCGGGCGCGCTGGCGTCGGGGCTGTCGGCGGCGCTCTACAAGCTGGAGGATCTGTTCGGCAAGCTGCCGATCCACTGGATGTGGTGGCCGGCGCTCGGCGCGGTGGTCGTCGGCATTGGCGGGTATATCGAGCCGCGCGCGCTCGGCGTCGGCTATGACGTGATCGGCGATCTGCTGCATCAGCACATCGCGATTCAGGTGGCGCTGTCGATTCTCGCCGTGAAGGCGGTGATCTGGGTGGTCGCGCTCGCGTCCGGCACCTCGGGCGGCGTGCTCGCGCCGCTACTGATGCTCGGCGCGGGCCTCGGCACCGCGCTCGGCGCGATCCTGCCGGGCCACGACGCCGCGCTCTGGCCGCTCGTGTGCATGGCCGCCACGCTCGGCGCGACGCTCGGTGCGCCGCTCACCGCGATCGTCTTCGCGTTCGGCCTCACGCACGACGCGAACGCGCTCTTGCCGCTGCTCGCCGCGACGCTCGTCGCGCATGGCTTCGCGACCGTCGTGATGAAGCGCTCGATCATGACGGAAAAGATCGCGCGGCGCGGCTATCACATCTATCGCGAATACGGCGTGGACCCGCTGGAGCGCCATCATGTCGATGAAGTCATGACCCGCGACGTGCTGACGATCGACGCCGCCACGCCTCTTGGCGATGTGCTCGCGCGGCACTTCGGGCCGCATCAGGCGCATCGGGCGTATCCGGTGGTGCGTGACGGCGTGCTCATCGGCGTGCTGGATCGGGCGAAGCTGGGGACGTTGATGGAGCGCGAGGCGAACGTGGGCGTCGGCTGCGCGTTGCAGAAGCTTCAGCCGGACGCGCCGGTCTTCGCGCTGCCAGGCGAACCGTGCCGCCTCGCCGCGACGCGCTTGGCCGTACATGAACTGGAGCGTCTGCCGGTGGTCGCGGACAGGCAGTCGCTGCGGCTCGTCGGCATCGTGTCGCGCAGCGATCTCGTGAAACCCGCGCGCAAGCATTTCGACGAAGAGCATCAGCGCGAGCGCTTCAGAGGTTTTCGACGGGCGCCTGCGTTGAGAAAGCACTGAGATCGGCCTGCAGGTCGGCGAGCGGCTGCGTCCAGTCGCCGAGTTCGGTCTGACGGTACAGGCGCATCGACGGATACCACGGCGTGAAGCGCTGGCAATCGAGCCAGCGCGCATCGCAAGCCTGCGCCAGCAGCACCCACACCGGCCGATTCAGCGCGCCGGCGAGATGCGCGGTGCCCGTGTCGATGGTGATGAGCAGATCGAACTGTTCGAGAACACGGGCGGTGTCGCCGAATGTTAAAAGATGTGGCGCCATGTCGATCACATCGTGGCGTTGCATGACGGCACGTGTGTCGTCGCTGATTTCGCCGACCTGCAACGAATAGAAACGGCACGCACGATTGGCAAGCACCGGTTCCAGCCGCTCCAGCGGAATCGAGCGATACGGCTCGTGACGCACGCCGCTCGCGCTCGTCCAGACGAGGCCGATTTTCGGACGCTTGGTGTCGGCGCTCAGCAGCGCGTTCGCCGCGCCGGACAAGGTCTGCGCCGGATCGATGGCGACGCGCGCCGCCGGATTCTCCGCCGGAAAATACGGCGAGCGCTGGTATCGCGCGTAGAGACTGAAGCCGAAGGTGACGCGATCGCAGCGCTCGAGCTCGATCGCGCGCTGCTCCTCCGTGGCCATCGAAAGCATCACTGCGCCGCTTTGCCGGACAATCTCGTTCCATCCCGGGAACTGCTCCATGACCACCGCACGCGCGCCTTCGCGAAGCAGGACATCGACGTAGCGCGAGAACTGCACGAAGTCGCCGAAACCGCCTTCGGAGGGTATGAATATGCGCTTGCCCGCGACGGGTTCCTCCATGCCGAGGAGCTTCTCGGACATTGCGCTCCGCCACGAGGGATGAGCGCCCAGAATGAGGTGGTGGAACGCGTCGGCGTACGCCGGGCCGCGAATCACGCGGTATAGCTCGTTCGCTTCGTGGAACTTGCCGAGGATGAATTGCACGATCGCGAGTTCTTCGGCGAGCATATAGCGATCGAGATGAGACACCGACGCGTCCGCCAGCGCGCGCTTCAGGTGCTTTTCCGCATCGGCGTGCAGGCCGGCAAAGCTCAGGTCGATGCCAAGCTGGCCGATCCAGCAGCCGGGATCGGCGGACGCGGACAATTGCGCTCCGAGCGCTTGCGCCTCTCTGGCGCGGCCGGCCAGCCGCAGAGCGCGGATCAGTTCGAGCGGCTCCATGTGTTGCAGGTCGTTTGGTTGGGCCATGACGGATTGTCGTCGTCTGAAATGTCGGGCGAAGGCTGGGTATGCTACTTCCTCGCAGCGTCCGAAATCGCAAAAAAGCGTAACTTCAAGGTAGGCGCGGTTGGCCGGGATGAAAACGGACTTTGCGTCATCGTGCGTTTCGGGGAGAGAAAGAATCGACCGGACGGTTACTCTTCAGGATCCAGACAAATGCCCTTTCGCCGGCAACGCCCATGACCAACCGCCGCGACTTCCTCCGCCTCGCCGCCGCCGCGCTCGCCACGCAAGCCACGCACGCCGCCGAACCGTCTCCGCAACCCATGCACAAACGCCCCATTCCCTCGACGAACGAGCCCTTGCCTGTCGTCGGTTGCGGCACCTGGCGCACCTTCGACGTCGCCGACGACCCCGCGCGCCGCCGCGAACTCGCCGAAGTCCTGCGCGTGCTCTTCGCCGCGGGCGGCTCGGTGATCGATTCATCGCCGATGTACGGCTCCTCCGAAGCCGTCGCGGGCGCGCTGCTCGCCCAATCGCACACGCGCGAAAAGGCGTTCATCGCCACCAAGGTCTGGACCGATGGCCGCGCCGCCGGCATCGCGCAGATGGAGCAGTCGATGCGCCTGTGGCAAACCGATCGCATCGACCTGATGCAGATTCACAACCTGCTCGACTGGCGCACGCATCTCGCCACCCTGCGCGACTGGAAAGCGGCCGGAAAAGTGCGCTACATCGGCGTGACGCATTACACGTCGAGCGCGTTTCCCCAGGTCGAAGCGGTGCTGCGTTCGGAGCGCATCGATTTCGTCCAGATCAACTACGCCGCCAACGATCGCGATGCCGAAGCGCGCCTGCTGCCGCTCGCCGCCGAACGCGGCGTCGCGGTTATCGTGAATCAGCCGTTCGGCGGTGGCTCGCTGCTCGCGAGCCTGCGCAACCGCCCGGTGCCCGCATTCGCCGGTGAACTCGGCTGCACCTCATGGGCACAGCTTCTGCTCAAGTTCGTGTTGGGCAACCCCGCCGTGACCTGCGTGATCCCCGGCACGGGACGGCCCGAATACATGACCGACAACGCGCGCGCGGGCATCGGCGTCTATCCGGATGCCGCGATGAGACAACGCATCGCCGACGCGGTCGCGTAAGGAGCAAGCCATGAGCGATCCCTTCAACCTGCAACGCTTCGTCGACGCGCAGGAAAGCGTCATCGACGATGTGCGCGCCGAGCTTTCGGCCGGTCGCAAGCGCACGCACTGGATGTGGTTCGTGTTCCCGCAGATCGCCGGTCTCGGGCACAGCGCGATGGCGCAACACTACGCGATTTCATCGCCCGACGAAGCGCGCGCCTATCTGGCGCATCCGGTGCTGGGCGCACGGCTCGTCGAGCTGACGCGCATCGTCGATGGCTTGCAGGGGCGCGGCGCCAGCGAGATCTTCGGCTATCCGGACGACATGAAATTTCATTCGTCGATGACCCTGTTCGCGCACATCGCCGACGCGCCGGAGGTCTTCGACGGCGCGCTGCGCCACTACTTCGCAGGCCAGCCCGACGACGCGACGCTCGCGCGCCTGCGCTGACGGGCATGACGGTTGCGCTTCACGGTGATCGATAGGTCCCGGGAGCCGAGCGTCATGAGCACATCATTCAAGCTGCGCGATCACGTCCGCTGGAACACGCCGCAAGGCGAGACGACGGGACATGTCGTGCGGATCGTCACCGAGCGCATGACGCTCGACGGACACACCGTCAATGCGTCGCACGACGATCCGCACTACGAAGTCGAAAGCGACAAGAGCGGCAAGCGCGCCGTGCACAGGGCCGATGCGCTCACGCGGCTATCTCACTGAATTTAGTATCGAAATCCGCCTCGCCATGCGCCGTACGTTCGCACTTTTATAGTGCGCGCGGCGCAACCTGACACCGCTTCTGCAAAAACCCCGATTAACGTTCAAACTTCTACCGCGCTGGAAGCTTGAATCGCGCATTGTCCATTGAAACAGTCTGCTCATCCTTTGAGGGAAACGAACAATGAAATCGAAGCTCGTGGCACTGCTCGTTGCATCGTCGGCACTCGGCCTGACTTCCACGGCATCCTACGCCCAGGTCGCGGGCGCGCAGCCGCTCGGGGTGACGGTCGAAGTTTCGACCGCCATCATCGACGGCTGGAGCGTCAAGAAATCCGTCCTCAACAAGCCTGTCGTGAACGAACAGGGAGAGCGCGTCGGCGTGATCAACGACATCATCGTCGCGCCCGACAAGTCGGTTTCGTTCGCGATCATCGCGGCGAACAAGTTCCTGGGCGTCGCGCGTCACGATGTCGCGATTCCCATCGAGCAACTGGATGTGAAGGACGGCAAGTTCGTGCTCGCGGGCGCGACCAAGGACGCCATCAAGGCGCTGCCCGAGTTCCAGTACAACAAGGTGAAGGCGACGCCCAAGCCGCGCGCGGAATTCGAGCATCATTGATGCATCGTTCGTTGTAAACCGGGGCGGCCGCGCGCCGCCTCTTTTCATGGCTGAAGCCCGGGAGCACGCGATGTTCAACGCCCTCATGCTCGACAAACAGGACGATCGCACCGTCGCGTCCATTCAGTCGATCGACGAATCCCGGCTCGCCTCACACGGCGGAGTCGACGTGCTCGTGCGCGTCGACTTCTCGACGCTCAACTACAAGGACGGACTCGCGATCACGGGCAAGATCCCGGTCGTGCGCAAGTGGCCGATGGTGCCGGGCATCGACTTCGCGGGCGTCGTCGAAACGAGTTCGCACCCGGATTACCAGCCCGGCGACAAGGTCGTGATGAACGGCTGGGGCGCGGGCGAAACGCATTGGGGCGGACTCGCGCAGAAGGCGCGCGTGCCGGGCGATCATCTGATCGCGCTGCCCGCGACCATCACCACACGCCAGGCGATGGCCGTCGGTACGGCGGGCTATACGGCGATGTTGTGCGTACAGGCGCTGGAAAAACACGGCGTCGCGACGCAAGACGGCGACGTTCTCGTGACGGGTGCGAACGGCGGCGTCGGCAGCTTCGCGGTCGCGATTCTGGCGAAACGCGGCTATCGCGTGATCGCGTCGACTGGCCGTCCCGAGGAAGCCGCGCGGCTGCGCGAACTGGGCGCGGCGGACATCGTCGAGCGCGCGACGCTGTCCGAGCCGGGCAAGCCGCTGCAGAAGGAGCGCTGGGCGGCGGCGGTCGATTGTGTCGGCAGCCACACGCTCGCCAATGTCTGCGCGAGCCTGCGCTACGGCGGCGCAGTGGCCGCGTGCGGCCTCGCGCAAGGTATGGATCTGCCCGCCACGGTCGCGCCGTTCATCCTGCGCGGCGTCGCGTTGCTGGGCGTGGACAGCGTCTACGTGCCGCGCGAACGGCGTGTCGCGGCGTGGCAGGCAATTGCCGATGAAGTGCCGGTCGCGACCATCGAGCGCGTCGCGACCACCATCACGCTCGCCGATGCGCCCGAAGCCGCCGCGCGTTTGCTGCGCGGCGAGATCAAGGGGCGCGTGATCGTCGATGTGAACGCGTAGACGCGCGTCAGAAGGTGCTCCAGCCGTCGCCGCTGGCGACCTTCGCCACCTGAACCCGCGTCACGCGAGGCGCGGCCTTCGCGCGCGGCGCGGTCGCAGCGTGCGCGGTGAACGCAGCCGCCGCGCCCTGCACCGTGAAAAACGCCACCGCTTCGTTGAGCCTGCGTCCCTGCTCTTCGAGCGAAGTGGCCGCCGCCGCCGCTTCCTCGACCAGCGCCGCGTTCTGCTGCGTGACTTCGTCCATCTGCGTGATCGCCTGATTCACCTGCTCGATGCCGCGTCCCTGTTCCACCGACGCCGCCGCGATCTCCTCCATGATGTCCGTCACCCGCGCGACGGCCTGCGTGACTTCGGCCATCGTCGTGCCCGCTTCACCTGCCAGCACGGAGCCGTCGCGCACCTTGGCGGTGGAATCGGCGATCAGTTCCTTGATTTCCTTGGCCGCCGTCGACGAGCGCTGCGCGAGGCTGCGCACTTCGCTCGCGACCACCGCGAAACCCCGGCCCTGCTCGCCCGCGCGCGCCGCCTCGACGGCTGCGTTGAGCGCGAGGATGTTCGTCTGGAAGGCGATGCCTTCGATGATTCCGGTGATCTCGGCGATCTTGCCGGAGCTGTCGCTGATGCCGTTCATCGTATCGACCACGCGGCCCACCACATCGCTGCCCTTCTTCGCGATATCCGACGCATTCGATGCGAGCGTGCTCGCCTGCTGCGCGTTCTCGGCGTTCTGACGCACCGTCGATGTCAATTCTTCCATGCTCGCCGCCGTTTCCTGCAAGGACGCGGCCTGTTCTTCGGTGCGCTGGCTCAGATCGGTATTGCCGGTCGCGAGCTCCTTCGCCGCGCCGCCGACCGCGCCGCTGCTTTCGCGCACGCGGCTGACGGTTTCGGTGAGGCGCGTGTTCATGGTGGCGAGCGCGCGCAGCAGATCGCCGGTTTCGTCGGTCGTTTCCGCGACGATATGGCTCGTCAGATCGCCACGCGCCACGGTTTGCGCGATGCCGACCGCCTCGCCGATCGGCGTCGTGATCGAGCGCGTGATCGCGATGCCCGCACCCACCGCGAACAGCGCCGCCGCCGCGCACAGCGCGATCAGCACGTTGCGCTGCGTCTCGTAGTTGGCCTGGTAGTCGCGCACGATTTCCTCGCGGCGCGTGGCCGTGTAGCTGGCGTAATCATCGGTGGCCTTGACCAGTTGCGCGAGCAGCGGACGGCATTCGTCGTCCATTCTGACGATCGCCTCGTCGTGCTTGCCCGCGAGCGCGAGTCCGACGATGCCCGTCGCGACCGGCCCGTACAGCGTCTCCACGCGCGCCATCTCGGCGACGAGGCTGCGGGCCTTCTCGTTCGTGTCGGTCGCATTGGTGACCATGTCCTTCAATTGCCGCAATCGCGCCTGCACGTCCTCGTGCGCGCGCGTGACTTCGGCTTTTTCGAGTTCGAGGTCGGCGGGCTTCGTGACCAGCACGAGATTGCGCGCCGCGATCGCCCGCCGGTCGACGGCGGTGCGGATCTGCCCGGCCACATCGGCGCGGGCGTTGATGCCGTTCACGTAGTGGACGAAGCCGTCTGTCGCGTGGGACAACGCGCGCAGCGACATGCCTGCAACCAGCACGACCAGTACGGCGAGAATGCCAAATCCCGCGATCAGCCTGTTTTTGATCGTGATGTTCTTGAGGTTCATGTTTTGGGTTCTCTCAGGGGTCCGTTCGGTGGACATACGGCGCCATTATTCCGCGCGTGAAGCGCGGCGCTCTTCTTGCTGATTACGGCGGGCCAGTTCCAGACTGAAGGGAAAAGATGCAAATGGTCTGCATTTTGTCCACGTCCACCGGTAATACCGCTACCATCCACGACGAGAGTCCTGAGCAAGCCTTACCTTTCTCTTACACATTCGATTGCCGATGCCCGATTTCCTCGCCTACCGCACACCCGAATTCGACGCTGCGCTCGCGGCGCTACCGCCCACCCCGACGACCGCACTCGCCACCGACGAGCCTTACTGGGCGGCGGTGCGCGGCCTGTGGCGCCACTCGGACGCGCTGATCAATCTGGAGAACGGCTTCTGGGGCGCGATGACCGAGCCGGTGAAGGCGATGTTCCATCACTGGACCGAGCGCGTGAACCGCGAGACGACGCTGCTGATCCGCCCGCATCTGATGACGCTGTATCAGGGCCTGCGCGAACGCCTCGCAGCGGCGATGGGCTGCGCGGTCGAGGAAATCGAACTGACGCGCAACGCGACGGAAGCACTGCTCGCGCTGATCAGCGGCTACAACCGTCTCGCGCCGGGCGACACCGTGCTCTACAGCGATCTCGATTACCCGTGCGGCAAGGACGCGATGGAATGGCTGCGCGAGCGGCGCGGCGTGACGCCCGTGCGCCTGACGATGCCCGAGCCCGCGACGCGCGAAGCGGTGCTCGAAACCTACGCGCGTGCGCTGCGCGAACATCCACGCACGCGGCTCGTGCTGCTCTCGCACGTATGCTTCGCGACGGGCCTCGTGCTGCCGGTCGCCGAACTGTCGGATATGGCTAAGGCAGCGGGCGCGGACGTGATCGTCGATGCCGCGCATTCGTGGGGGCAACTGGACTTCGACGTGCCCGGCCTGCACGCGCCATTCGCCGCGCTCAACCTGCACAAGTGGATCGGCGCGCCGCTCGGCTGCGGCGCAATCTACATCCGCAAGGGAGATCTTGCGTCGATCGATCCGTATCTCGGCGACCGCACCTGGCCCGCCGACGATATCCGCGCGCGCGTGCATACCGGCTCGCCGAACTTCGCCGCGTGGTTCACGCTGCCGGCCGCGCTGGAAGTGCACGGGGCGATCGGTGCGAAGGCGAAGGAAGCGCGCCTGCGCGCCTTGCGCGATGCGTGGGCGGAACCGGCGCGCGCGCTGCCCGGCGTGCAGATCATGACGCCGCCCGACCCGACGATGACCGCCGGCATCACCGCCTTCCGGCTGAACGGATGCGCGACCAAAGCGGGCTGCGACGCGATCGTCGCCGCGCTGCGCGACCGCTTCGGCGTGTTCACGGTGACGCGTCCCGGTCCCGACGCGGGCGAAGTCGTGCGCGTGACGCCCGCGCTGTTTTCCCGCATCTCGGATGCGCAGCGGCTGCTCGAAGGCATCGCGACGCTATCGCGCGAGCTGAAGTAGCGGCTAACCCGCGACCGGCCGCGCGTCGAGGCGCTCGATCAGACCTTCGAGCGCCGTCGAGCACGGCGCTTCGACTTTGAGCGCGAGCAGCGCGTCGGCGCGCGTCTTGCCGATATTGATCGCCGCGATCGGCTTGCCGCTCTTCGCGGCCCATTCGCAGAAGCGGTAGCCCGAATACACCATCAGCGACGAGCCGACGACCAGCATCGCGTCGGCGGCTTCCAGCGAGCGCGCCGCGTCGTCGACGAGCGCGCGCGGCACGCTCTCGCCGAAGAACACCACGTCGGGCTTGAGCACGCCGCCGCAGCGCGTGCAGCCGGGCACATCGAACGCGGCGAAATCGAGATCCTCGATGTGCGCGTCGCCGTCCGGCACGGCGGGCGCCGTATGGCCGACGAAGTCCGGATTCGCCGCTTCCAGCAAACGCTGCACCGCCGCGCGCGTATGACGCTCGCCGCATTCGATGCAGCGCACCCGGCCGATATTGCCGTGCAGTTCGATCACATCGGGATTGCCCGCGCGCGTGTGCAGCCCGTCGACATTCTGCGTAACCAGCCGAAGCACCCGCGAACGCGCCGCCAGCGCCCGCAGCGCGTGATGCGCGCCGTTCGGCTGGGCGCTCGCGACCACCGGCCAGCCGATCAGACTGCGCGCCCAGTAACGTCGCCGGGCATAGTCCGAGCCGAGGAAATCCTTCAGCAGAATGGGCGCACGGCCCGTGCGCTCGCCTTCGCGGTCGCGATAACAGGGAATGCCCGACTCCGTGCTGATGCCCGCGCCCGAAAGCACGAACAGCCGCGGATACCGCTCGACGAATTCATGAAGCTGCTGCACGGGCCGTCCTTTTTGTGCGTTTTGCGGGGTTCGCTCTCGTGGAAATATAAGGCGAAACCGCGCGCGCCGCTGATCGCCTCTCTGGCCTTACCACTTTTACAATATTTAAATTGGCTTGACCAAATCCGTTGGCATCGTTAGATTGTCGAACGCCCCATTCCAAAGACTCCACGAGACAAGAGCATGCTGACCGTCATTTGCGAAACGCCCGGAACCCTGAAAGCCGAACAGCGCGAGAAGCCGCAGCGCGGCGACAACGAAGTGCTGCTGCGCGTGAAGCGCGTCGGCGTCTGCGGCACCGATCTGCACATCTTCACGGGCAATCAGCCGTATCTTTCGTATCCGCGCGTGATGGGCCACGAACTCTCCGGCGTGATCGAGGAAGCGGACCCGGCGAGCGGCCTGAAGGCGGGCGACACGGTCTACGTGATGCCCTATCTCTCGTGCGGCAAGTGCATCGCGTGCCGTCAGGGCAAGACCAATTGCTGCGTGAATATCCAGGTGCTCGGCGTGCATCGCGACGGCGCGTTCACGGAATATCTGAATCTGCCCGCGCAGTTCGTCCACAAGGCCGAGGGCGTCACGCTCGATCAGGCCGCGATGATCGAATTTCTCGCGATCGGTGCGCACGCCGTACGCCGCGCGGACGTGAAGCCGGGCCAGCGCGTGCTGGTTGTCGGCACGGGTCCGATCGGCATGGCGGCCATCACGTTCTCGCGCCTGCGCGGGGCGAACGTCACCGCGCTCGACACGCGCGAAGACCGCCTCGCCTTCTGCAAGCGCGAACTGAAAGTAGACGCGACCGTGCAGATCGGCGAACGCGACAAGGAAACCTTGTCGACGCTCACGAACGGCGAATTCTTCGACGTGGTGTTCGACGCGACCGGCAACTCGCGCGCGATGGAACGCGGCTTCGAGTTCATCGCGCATGGCGGGAAGTATGTGCTGGTGTCGATCGTGCCGGACCGCATCTCGTTCGCCGATCCGGAGTTTCACAAGCGCGAAGCGACGCTGCTCGCCAGCCGCAACGCGACGCCCGAGGACTTCGAGACCGTGCTCGCCGCGATGCGCAAGGGCGAAGTCCCGACCGATGCGCTCAACACGCATCGTCTGACGCTTGCCGACGTGCCCGAACGATTCTCGTCGCTGCTCGATCCGAAGGCGGGCGTCGTGAAGGCGATCGTCGAGTGCTGAAGGTCTGATCAGGGCGCGCCGCGTGCGTAGCGCGGCCGCCCCTGCGCGTCGTGCCACGGCTCGGCGCTTCTGCACCAGATTTCGTACTGCGGCGGATACAACCCGATTTCATCGAAGATGCCGGTCGGCACTTCGATCTCGTCGACGCCGTCGAACGCCAGATACACCGGCGAGCCGCATACCGGGCAATGGTGCCGCTTGCCCGTCGCGGAACTCGCCCACGCGGCGGTGTCGCCCGACACCTGAAACGCCGCGCGCGGAAAAATCGCATAGACGCCGAACGGCGCGCCGTGGATGCGCCGGCACGTCATGCAATGGCACAGGTTCACTTCCTTCGGCTCGCCCGTGACGCGCACGCGCACCGCGCCGCAGGCGCATCCGCCTTCGTGGATCGGCTGAGCGGTCATGGGCCGTTGCTCCCGCGTATCGCTGCGCGCCCTGAGTCGCCCGGGCGCGCAGCGAGGTTCATCGCGTGAAGTAGCCGCGGTTCTGCATGCATTCGCTGTAGGCGCGCCAGTAGCGCGTCATCGGCGGCTCGGGCGGCGGCAGCGGCGGCATCTTCATGTCGCCGCCGTAGATCGCGTCGGATGCGCCGGACGCGCCGGCCGCCATCGATGCCGGCATCGCGGGCATGCCGGGCATCGCGCCGGACGCGCCAGGCAGCCCGTTGGCGCCCGACACCCGCCCCGGCGGCAAGGCCGACGCCGCGATCGCCGCCGATGCGGGCGACGCGGCCGAGGCCGCGAGCGCACCCGATGCACCCGATGCGCCCGGCGGCAACGGCGGTTCGACCGCACGCGGCGGCGTGAGCACGCGCGTTTCGCGCTGGGCATCACGCGGCGGCGTTTGCGATTCGCGCGCCATGTTCACTTTCGTCGTCTGGTTGGCGTAGCCGTAGCAGGCGGCGTTATCGACCGATTGCTGCCACGTGCTCTGGCTGCGTCCGGGCACGGTCAGCGGCTGTTGCGCGAAGGCACTGCTACACGCCGCTAGCAAGGCGATTCCCGCGTAAGTGGAAGGTCTCATTGGCTTGCAGTTCCCCGATGCAGTTTTATTAGTCGTTGCAGGCGCGCGACGCTCATGCGTGATCGAGCGTCGCGAGTCTGCGCCGGGCCTGCTGTCAAGGATACCGCGGCCGTTCAACCGTCCACGCCAGAAGCACTGGCATCTTCCGCCAACATTCAGACAATGCGCGCGGCGGCACATATCGGCCGGGTCCGCGCTT
The DNA here is from genome assembly GCF_001544915.2 of Caballeronia pedi. GTDB lineage: Bacteria > Pseudomonadota > Gammaproteobacteria > Burkholderiales > Burkholderiaceae > Caballeronia > Caballeronia pedi. Next base: position 220,384 of record NZ_FCOE02000006.1, read on the forward strand.
TGCTGCGCTTCTGGGAAAGTGCAGAACAAATGGGAGGCGGCAGATGAGACCCACACTCAGCACCTGTGGACGCATGGCGGGGATTCTGCTCGGCGGCACGCTGGCCGTCGTGGCGAGTGCCCAGCAGTCGACGGGCAAGCCGAACAAGCTCGATTACGACAGCACGCCCGCGTATCAGGAGAAAAACGTCACGCCCCCCGCGACAGCAGCCGCGAACGCCAGCGACGCCTTGAAGACGCGGCCGGGCAAGACGTCATCCGGCAAGGGCGCCGCGCCCGATCGGCCGAATGGTCTCGGCTTCGACGCGGGCGCAAGCAGCATGGGCAAGAAGCAATAAAGCGACGGCACCGCGATCAGGCGTCGGCGGGCTTGTCCGGCCACGGCCAGGTCGAATAGCGCGACGCTTTCGTCCTGCTCTTCTTCGGGGGAACCGAAGCCGTCGCCGTCGCGTGCGCCGGCGCCGCGCTTTCCACGACCTCCGGCAGTTCCTCGCCGAACCACGGCACGCCCTTGCGCCGCTCTTCCGCGTAGGCATCCCAGCCCTTCGCGTTATCGGCGAAGAGATCGTGCTTGACGGTGTTGGCGAGCATCGGCCGATTCAGCGTTTCGTCGAGCAGCGCCTTCGGCCACACGAAGAACGCGCCCGACGCGCGCCTGATGAAATCGCGCGGCGTCATCTTTTCGTCGATGAAGCCGAGCAGCGTAAAGGCCGCGAGCGCGTCGTTGCCCTTCACCGCTTCGCCGATGCTCGCGAATTCGTCGGCGCATTGGCTCAGGCAAAACACCGACTCCAGCACATCGCCCAGATGCAGAAGCAATGCGCGTCGTTCGTAGGGATCTTGCGTGGCGGTCTGTTGTTTCGTCATTCGCTGTTCCGATATGTCGAGGGTGGATTCTGCGGCGCACGTACTGCCACGCGCGCCGCGTTCATCTCAATTTTAACGAACCCATCGCGGCGACGTCGGCGCGCGAGGGTCACGATCACTTCGTAAAGCCCGTGCGGAAGCTCAGCCGATAGTCATTCGGCGAAACCCCGAGCCGCCGCGCGAACACGAGCCGCATCCGATCCGCCGTGCCGAAGCCGCACTCCCAGGCGACGGTTTTCAGCGGCGTGTCGCTGCTTTCGAGCATATTGCGGGCCGCGTCGACGCGCGCGCGTTCGACGAACTCGTGCGGCGTCATCTGCGCGAGCTGCACGAACGCGCGCGCGAAGTTGCGTTCGCTCATGCCGGCGACGCTCGCCAGTTGCGCGACCGCCAGCCGCTCGCCGATATGCTCCATCACATAAGCCTGGACCTTCGCGACGGGCGATGTTTCATCGGCGGGCGCGCTGAGATACGGGCTGAACTGCGACTGGCCGCCGCGCCGCTGCGCGAACACGACGAGCCGCTTCGCCACCGCGAGCGCGACCTGCGCGCCGTGATCCTCGGCGACGAGCGCGAGCGCGACATCGATGCCCGCCGTCACGCCCGCCGACGTGACCAGATTGCCGTCGCGCATATAGATGCGGTCCAGTTCGACACGCGCGCGCGGAAAACGCTCCGCGAGACGCGGCGCGTTCTGCCAGTGCGTGGTCACGTCGCGGCCGTCGAGCAGGCCCGCGTGCCCGAGCGCGAACGCGCCCGTGCAGATCGAGCCGTAGCGCTCGCAGCGCGATGCGACATCGGTGAGCCAGGCGCTCAGGCGCGGATCCGGTGGATCGACGGGAAGACTCGGGCCGCCCGCGACGAGCGCGGTGCCGAAACGGCGATCGGCTTCGTCGAATGACAGATCCGCGACGAGCCGCGTGCCGTTCGATGCCCGCACGATGCGCTCCTCGGGTCCGACCAGCGCGATCTCGTAGGCGTCCGATGCGCCAATGAAGCCGTTCGCTTCCGCGAATACATCGACGGGACCGGCCACATCGAGCGCCTGCACGCCCTGGAAGATTGCGATCGCAACTGTACGCATCGAAAGGAATGTCCGTGATGGGTTCGCGTGGCAGGAGACGACGTGCGCCTGGCAGGGTTCGACGCGTCGTTCCGATTGAGACGTGCAGGCGTTTTGACGAGACTTGAAGGCATCCGGCGCGCTGCGCGATTTTAGCAACGCACAGGCGTTCGCGCGCCGGAGCCACTCACACTCACACTCACATCACGGAGCCACACTCATGAGCGAAATCATCGCAGGCATCAGGATTCCCGACAGTCAGATGGCGCGCGAAGCCACGCAACTCGTGCGCGATACCGAACCCGACCTGCTCTATCACCATTCGCGCCGCGTGTTTCTGTTCGGCGCGCTCGCGGGCGAGCGCAAGCAACTGAAGTACGATCCGGAGCTGCTGTATATCGGCGCGATGTTCCACGACATGGGCCTCACCGAAGCGTACAGCAGCCCGCACGATCGCTTCGAAGTCGATGGCGCGAACGCGGCGCGCGATTTCCTGCGCCAGCATGGCATCGTCGAATACGACATCGAACAGGTATGGGACGCGATCGCGCTGCACACCACGCCTGGCATTCCGCAGTACAAGAAGCCGGTCGTCGCGCTGGTCACGGCGGGCGTGGAAATGGACGTGCTCGGCCTCGCCTACGACGAATTCAGCGCCGATCAACGCCGGCTCGTGGTCGCAGCGCATCCGCGCGAGGCGAACTTCAAGGAAGGCATCATCGATGCGTTCGCGAAAGGCACAATCGACAAGCCCGAGTCCACCTTCGGCAACGTCAAGGCCGATGTGCTCGCGCTGAAAGACCCGAACTACAGGCGGCTGAACTTCTGCAGCATCATCCTCGGCTCGGCGTGGAACGACCAGCCTCACGATCATGCGACGTGCCGCAATCCGGCGCATCAGCATGCGTGAATCAACGACAGACGCGATACGGTCCCATGTCGACGTGAAAGTGCGTCTCGTGCAGCGCGTTGTAGTCGGGGCCGAGCGTCGTGTCGAATGAACGGCATGCGCCTTCGTGAACCCGGCGAAGGAACTGGCCGTCCGGCGACGCTGCATCGGCCCAGCGCGCAAGCGTGATGCGGCGTCCGTCGTCGAGCACGAAACCCGTCAGGTCGATGGCGTTCGCGCTCGCATGCTGGCTCAACGCGGCGTCCTGCTGATGATTCACGTTACGGCACGCATAGCTGCCGACATGTTCGATGCGCGCGACGCGTTCGCCATATGTGTCGAGCGCGGCGGGCTGAAGATACTGCTGCTCGAAAAACGCGATGCCGAGCGCGAGCGGACAGGTCGCGAGAAACGGCGCGCTGAAGCGCAGATCGTCGGCCCGTGTGACGCGCACCACGTCCGTGAGCGCGCAGCCGCCAGGACCGGTCGCATCGGCCATCGCGCGATAGACGAGACCTGAGCGCGCGAGCGAGGCATCGCAGAGTTGCGCGTCGTGCATCGTGCGCCATAGCTTGAAGCGCGTGAGCGGACCTTGCGGCGCGCGCACGTCGAGCGGCGCGAATGGATCGAAGCGCTCGGGCAGCGCGATGCGCTTCGAATACACCGCGTAAGCGAACGCCATCGCGCCGATCAGCGACACCAGCAACAGCCACGCGACGATGCGTGCGATCACGCGAAGCGCTTACGCGTCGTCGGCCGCGTGCGCGGCGCTCACGCGTTCGGCGAGTTTCGCGTCGTAGCTCGAATGCACGTGCACGCGTTTTTTCTCGGGATATGCATACGAATACGCCTTGCGCAACGCAAGCGATGCTTCGTGAAAGCCCGACAGAATGAGCTTCTGCTTGTTCGGATAATTGGCGATATCGCCGACCGCGAAGATGCCCGGCCGCGACGATTCGTAATTCGACGTATCTACATCGATGCGCCCGCCGCGCACATCGAGATTCCAGGTCGCGATCGGCCCGAGTTCCGAGACGAGGCCGTACAGCGCGACGATCTTGTCCGCCGCGATATCCGTCGCGCCTTCGACCTGCTTGATACGTGCGCCCCGCAGCGTGTTATCGGGCGCATCGAGCGATTCGATCATGCCGACGACGAATTCCATTTCGCCCGCCTCCACTGCGCGCTTCATCGTCGCGACGGAATTCGCGGCCGCCGAAAACCCATTGCGCCGATGCACGAGCGTGAGCTTCCTCGCGATGTCCTTCAGCGCGAGCGCCCAGTCGAGCGCCGAATCGCCGCCGCCCGCGACGATGATGCTTTTGTCGGCGAAATCCGCCGCGCGCGAGACGCTGTAGTGGATGTCACGGCCTTCGAGCGCGGCGGCTTCGGGCAATTGCAGCCGCTGCGGTACGAAGGCGCCGTTGCCCGCGGCGATCAGGATCGCGGCGCAGTCGAAGGTCATGCCGCCTTCGGTGGTCACGGTCCAGCGATGATCGTCGTCGCGTTGCGTGACGGATTGCACACGTTGATCGAGATGGATCGGGACATCGAAGGGGCGAATCTGTTCTAGCAATCGGTCGACGAGTTCGCGCGCGGTGCATGAGGGGATCGCGGGAATGTCGTAGATGGGCTTGTCGGGATACAGCTCGATGCATTGACCGCCGATGCGGCCGAGTGTATCGACGATCTGGCATGTGAGGCCGATCACGCCGGCTTCGAAGGCGGCGAATAGCCCTACCGGGCCCGCGCCTACGATCAGGATGTCGGTTTTGATTGCTTCCATTTCGGTTTCGCTTTTCCTTGGTTTGCTGGTTTTTTCAGCATTCTTTGGGTCACGATACAGAAAGGTCTTGCTTGCAGCAATCAAGTCCCTGTTGGGGTAGCGGCGATTTTTTTGCGCTGTTTGGCTTGTGCGGCCTCTATGGAATAGAAGCAAAACCAAACCCAATCACCTACCCGCATTCAACTCCCGCGCATAATACATCGCCGCCGCATCGATCTCCTCAGCGGTCATATTCCGCGCCACATTGCGCATGACCTCATTGATATCGTTGGTCCGCGTCCCGTTGGCAAACGCAACCAGTTGCGCCTTCGTATAAGCCGCCGGCAAACCATCGAGCCACGGACTTCCCGCCTTGTTGTCGATGCCCCCATGACACGCCGCGCACGGCGCGATATTCCTCATCGGCGCGCCATGCGCCACGATCGCCGGTGCAAGCGCATCGCTCACCTTGCGCTGCGCGGGCGGCCGCGGCAGGCTCGCGTAATACGCCGCGAGATCGCGCATATCCTGATCGCTCAGGTTCATCGCCATCGGCGACATCACCGCGTTCGTACGCGCACCCTTCTGAAAATCGATCAGCTGCTTATAAATCACCGATCCATACTGCCCCGCGAGGTTCGGCGAATTGGCGTCGCTCATGCCGCGCTCGCCATGACACATCGTGCAGCGCAAGGCCAACGTCGCGCCGCGCCCGATCGAATTCGCGCTCACGTTCACGAGCAATTGCGGCGTGACCTCGACGCTCGTCAGCTTCATCTTCGGCTCGACCGTCGTATCGCCCGCATACCAGTTGCGCGGCACGCCAGCCGCGCTGCAGATCGCGTTCCAGATCCCGGTGAAGGACGCGTCGCGCTGCACCGAAGGCAGCCACACGAAGCCGATCAACGCCGATACCACCGCAATCGCAATCGTCCCCAGCACGCTGACCGTGAACCAGCGGTTGCGGAATGTGAAGAGGCGTTCTTCGCTCATCGCTGCGCTCCGATCGGCACCGCGGGCACCGCCGTGTCCGAACGCGCGATGAGCTGTGCGATCGGATAGCCGTAGTTGACGAGCGTGAGGCCGATCATCAGCACGAGCCACAACGCGAAACTGTTCAGCGCCACCGGAATGGTGCGCGGCTCATGCACCGCGCGGCTGAAGCGAAACTCCTCGACGGTGACCTGCGGCGCGCGATGCGCCTTGATCAGCACGATGAAAAACAGTACCGCCGACACCACCAGAATGAATCCGCCCAGCACCGATATCGCCACCGACAAACCTTGCGCGGCGATCTCCGGATCGTTGTAGTCGTAGAACGCCATGCGCCGCGGCATCCCCAGAATGCCGACAAAGTGCCACGGAAACGTCAGCACGATCATGCCGATGAACCACAGCCACAATTGCCAGCGCATCAGCTTCAGGCTCTGCAACGCGCGGCCCGTCAGATGCGGCCACAGGTCGTACGCGATCGCAAAGTACATGATGACGATCGCGCCCGCGAAGATCAGATGGAAGTGGCCCGTCACCCATTGCGTGTTGTGCACGGTCGAGTCGAGCTGATAGCTCATGTTGATGAGCCCGCCCGCGCCGCCGAAGCCGAGCATCGCGAAGGAGAACGCGACGGCGAGCATCATCGGGTTGTCCCACGGCAGCGCCTTGATCCAGCCGAGCGGCCCGCGCCCGCCACGCAGCCGCGCCGCGATCTCCACCGATGCGCAGATCGTGAACACCGTCAGCAGCGTCGGCACGGCGACGAGCGCGGTGAACACCGAATGCATGAACTTGAAGCCGGAGCCCACTTGCGGATCGGCGAACAGATGGTGAATGCCGATCGGCATCGACACGACGAGAAACAGGATGAACGAGATGCGCGCCATCGCATCGCTGTAGAGGCGGCCGCCGATCGCGCGCGGAATGATCGTGTAGTACGCGATATACGCGGGCATCAGCCAGAAATAGACGATCGCGTGCAGCGTCCACGAGAAGAACACGCGCGCGAGCCCCGCGTCGATGGTCGACTTCCAGCCGAGCGCGACGGGCAGGATCATGAAGAGCACTTCGATTGCCGCGCCGACCGCCGTCCAGCCCCACAGATACGCGCCCGCCACCGTCGCGAACATCGCGAGCGGCACCGGCTTGCCACGGTTCTCGCGCTTCCATGACGCGAGATTCACCGACATCAGCGCGACCCACACCCACGAGCCGACCACGACGAGCACCACGCCGATGTAGTAGAACGCGTTGCCGATCATCGGCGGATAGAAGGTGTAGAGCACCGAGGCGAGGCCCATCGCGACGGGCACCATCGCGACCACCGCGCCTACGGCCACGAGCCAGAAGCCGAGCCACGCCCAGCGCAGGCCGACGAGAGGACGCTTCAGCGCAAGCTCGGAGACCGCGTAGCCGAAGCCCATCGCGATCAGGGTGGGAAAGACGTAGCCCATCGCGGAGCCGTGCGCGGTGACCGAGCGATAGTAGATTTCCGGATTCTGCAGCCACGGATGCAGCGGGCTGCGCACGAGCATCTGCCACGCGCCGAGCACGAGCGCGACGCCGAAGGCGATGAACGCCAGCCAGAAATGCGCGAGGACGAGGCGCTTGCTATTGAACACAGGACACTCTCCGCGAAGCGACCGGCACCTTGTCGGCCATCTGCATGAATTCGGCGCGATCGACCACCTTCACATGCGCCCACATGTTCTGATGCCCCGTGCCGCAGTATTCGTGACAGGGCATCAGATGTTCGCCGGGCTTGTCGAAGGTCGTCTTGAAGGTCGAGACATAGCCCGGCTCCAGCATCGAATTGATGTTCGTGTTGGTGATGAGAAACCCGTGGATGACGTCCGAGCTCGTCGCGCGGAACGTGATCGGCACGCCCGCCGGCACGACGAGGCACTGCGGCGTGAACGAATACTGTTGCGCGACGATACGCACCGTCACCGAGCCGTCCGCCTCGGGCGCGCTGCCCAGATTGCTTTCGATGAATTCGCCCGACACATGCAGCGTTTCCGGGCGAACCGTCTCGACGCGCGAGGGCGGCATCATCGCCCAGTGCACGCCGGTATAGACGACCATGCCGACCAGCACGACGACAATCGCGAGAACGAGGATCGCCCAGCGCCGTTCGACCCGTTCGGCGACGTCGTGCGAGCTTGGATTGATGGCCATATGCGATGCCTTATTGAATCACGCCACGCGGCAGAAATACGGCGAAGTAGAAGATGAACCACATGCCGATCACGATCGCGGTCGAGATGCCTGCGAGCGCGATCGCGCCCGACGGGCCGCGCTTCACGATCTCGTCGAGCTTCGCGTCTTCCTTCGTGAGTTCGTTCGGGTCTTCGTTCATGGTGTGATCGATGCTCAATAAAGTGGCGCCGAACGCAGCTCGTTCACTTCCTTCACGGTGACCGGCGTGCCGTGGTTGCCCCACGCGGTGCGGATATACGTGACCACCGCCGCGACCTCGAGATCCGAGAGCGACTGCGCGAACGGCGGCATGCCGTAGGGCTTCGGGTTCTTGAACGTGCCGGGCGGATAGCCGCCGTTCAGCACCATGCGGATCGGGTTGACGGACGAGTTCATCACGATCGACTGATTGTTCGCGAGCGGCGGGAAATCGGGCGGCTTGCCCTGACCTTGCGCGGCATGGCATTCGGCGCATTGGGCGTCGTAGACCTTCTTGCCGAGCGGCGCGAGATCCGAGCGCGCCTCGACGGCGGCCTGGCTCGGCGGCTCCGCCTTGTCGCCCGAACGCGCGGGGAGCGCCTTCAGATAGACGGCCATCGCGCGCACGTCGTCCTCGGTCAGATATTGCAGGCTGTCGTAGACGACTTCGGCCATCGGTCCGTAGACCGCGCCGCGATTGGACACGCCCGCATGCAGCAGGCCGACGATGTCGTCGAGGCTCCAGTCACCCAGACCCGCTTCCCGGTTCGACGTGAGCGACGGCGCGTACCAGTTCTGAATCGGGATCAGGCCGCCTTCGAACGCCTTCGACTTCACATTGCCGCCGAGCGCGTTGATGGCCGTGTGGCACATCGAGCAGTGTCCGAGCCCTTCGACCAGATACGCGCCGCGATTCCATTCGACCGATTGCGTCGCGTCGGGCTCATACTCGCCTGCGCGGAAGAAAAGCGAGCGCCAGCCGAACAGCAGTTCGCGGTGATTGAACGGGAAACGCAGCTCGTGCGGCCGGTTCGGCTGATGCACCGGCGGCGTGGACATCAGGAACGCGTAGATGGCGTCGGAGTCGGCGCGCGTGACTTTCGTATAGGACGTAAAGGGCATCGCCGGATAGAGCAGTGAGCCGTCGCGCGACTTGCCCGTGTGCATCATCGTGTAGAACTCGGCGGCGGTCCATTTGCCCAGGCCCGTCTCCTTGTCCGACGAAATGTTGGGTGTATAGAGCGTGCCGAAGGGCGTGTCCATCGGGCGGCCGCCGCCGAAGGTCTTGCCCGCGGGCAGCGTATGGCACGCGATGCAATCGCCCGCGCGCGCGAGATATTCGCCGCGCTTGATGGTGGCGGCGTCGGCGGCCTGCGCCGTGGCCTGCTGGATGGGCGCGGCGCAGGCCGCAAGAAAGACCGCGACGGTCAGCGCTCGGAACGGGCGAAATCGGAGCACGTCGGGTCCTCGGTTAGTTGTGAACGCTGCCGCAGGCGAGCGGCATTCTGAGCGAACCGGCGGCGACGGGCACCGGATCGGCCGGCGCGGGCAGCGACGCGAGATAGGCCGCGATCGCGGTGATGTCGCGGTCGTTCAACAGCTTCGACACCTGCGCCATGCAATCCGGCGCGACGGTCGAACGCGTGCCGTAGCGCCACGCGCCCAATTGCGCGCTGAGATAGTCGGCGTGCAGGCCGAGCAGGCCGGGAATCGCGGGTTCCATGCCGGTCATGGCCGCGCCGTGGCAGCTCACGCAGGCAGGCACCTTGCGCGCGGTGTCGCCCTTCGCGACGAGCGTCTTGCCGAGATCGAGCGTCTTTGTATCGACCTTGACGGGCGCGGGCGGCGGAAACGGCGGACGCTCGCTCGCGAAGTAGTCGGCGATCTGCTTCAGGTAGGCGTCGGGCAGATACGCGAGCAGGTAGTTCATCGGCGGATACTTGCGCCGGCCATCGCGGAACGCGAGCAACTGGTTGTACAGATAGCCGGCGGGTTTGCCGGACAGACGCGGGAAGTAGTCGTTGTCGGTGCCCTCGCCGCGTGCGCCGTGGCAGGCCGCACAGCCCATCACGCGGGCCTGCATCGTATCGGGCGCGCGCTCCAGTGGGACGGCGTCAGCCGCGAACGCGCCGAAGCTGGAAAACGCGAACAGCGCGGACAAAAGGAAAGCGCCGAGCTTTGCCACGTTTCGCACGTAACCCCCGTTGTCGATTTGCCGTGTTCGATTAGTCGGGCGTGAGGCATGCGTCCGACGCGGTTCTTCAGGCGCTGCGATGTTCTTGGTGCCGATGGGTTGCGCTTGGCTTTTCTGATCTTAGAAGAGACCGCCCGTTTTTCCCAGCTTGGAGATTGTCTCAATGCATGATGTCGATTCGACTCGCACAACGCACCGTTCTTTGCGTTTGAACAATGAATAGCATCTTTTTGAGACGAGCAATGACTTTGTGCCCATCCGCTGTGGATTGCAGATCATCGCTTTGAACAGTCGATCGAATTATTTCAGGACAAGCGATGGATCGCGGACCGCTCATTTGAGACCGAGCCGCTTCGCCAGCCGGTTGAGATTCGCGCGATCCATCCCGAGCTCGCGCGCGGCCGATGCCCAGTTCTGATCGTGACGCTTGAGCGCGTCGAGGATGAGCGTGCGCTCGTACGCGCTCACCGCGTCGCGGAAGTCGGTGCCTGGCGCGGGCAACGGCGGCGCGGGCGCGATCGCCGGTGTGCCGGGTGCGCCGTCGCCGGACAGCGTGAGATCGTCGGCGGTCAGCGTCAGGATGCGCGGACGCTCCCGATGCGCCGCCAGCGCCTTCAACGCGCTGCGCCCGATCAGATGCTCCAGCTCGCGCACGTTGCCGGGCCAGCGATACGCAAGCAGCGCGGCCTGGGCATCGGCGGACAGACGCAGACTCAGCAGGCCGAGACGCGAACGGTTCTCTTCGAGGAAGTAGCCCGCGAGCAACAGTACATCGCGGCCACGCTCACGCAGCGGCGGCACCACCAGCGGATACACCGACAGCCGATGATAGAAATCCGCCCTGAACCGCCCCGCGCGCACTTCCTCGGCAAGATCGCGATTCGTGGCGGCGATCAGCCGCACGTCGACCTCGTGCTCGCTATCCGAGCCGATGCGCTGCAACTGGCCGTTCTGCAGCACGCGCAGAAGCTTCGCCTGCACGGGCAGCGGCAGTTCGCCGACTTCATCGAGAAAGAGCGTGCCGCCATCGGCGAGTTCGAACTTGCCGCGCCGGTCCGACGACGCGCCCGAGAACGCGCCGCGCACATGCCCGAAAAGCTCGCTTTCGACCAGCGTATCGGGCAGCGCCGCGCAGTTCAGGCTGACGAGCGGCTTGTCGGCGCGCGGCGAGAGCGCGTGGATCTCGCTCGCAACGAGTTCCTTGCCGACGCCCGTCTCGCCGGTGATGAGCACGGTGAGATCGCTCGACGCGACGATCGCGATCTCCTCCTGCAAACGGTTATGCGGCGCGCTGCTGCCGATCATCTCGCGCCGCCGCGGGCCGCTCGCCTGCCGATACACCTCCGCGCGCTGACGCTCGGCCTCGCTCGTTTTCGACAGCCTGTCGATGCGCTCGGCCACGCTCACGGTCGCCGCCGCGAGGCTCAGGAAGGCTTGCAGCGACGCCATGTCGATGCCGTCGAAGCGCGCGGGATCGAGCGCGTCGAGCGTCAGCACGCCCCATGCGTGCCCGTTGATGAAGAGCGGGCAGCCGAGGCAATCGTGCACCTCCAGATGGCCGCTCACGCCTTTCACGAGGCCATCGTAGGGATCGGGGAGATCGGAGCTGGCGGCGAAGCGCGTCGGCTCTTCGCGCGCGAGAATGCGCGCGAAACGTGGATGCTCGCTCACCCGAAAGCGCCGCCCGAGCGTATCGCTCGACAGGCCATCGATGGCAAGCGGCACCAGCGTGTCGCCGTCGAGCCGCAACAGCGCGGTGGCGTCGCCGGGAAAGAGCGCGCGCAGCGTGTGCAGCAAACGCCGGTAGCGCTCGGTGTCGGGCATCTCGCTCGACAGGTCCTCGATCAGCGGAACCAAGGCGTCGAGCAGCACCCGTGAAGTCATTGCGACTACGTAGGCAGTCCTTTTGACTAGAGTCGAATCGACCATATGCGAAATTAACTGATTGATTTATCGACGATTCTACTCTGGCACGGTTCGTGTATGAGAAGTTGCCGAAGACTTTCGATGCGGAAGCGCCCCGCTTCCGCCCATCACACGAGGAACCGAAGCATGCTGTCAGCAGAACACCGCGCCATCGTCAAGGCAACCGTCCCCCTCCTGGAAAGCGGCGGTGAAGCGCTCACCCGGCACTTCTACAACAAGATGCTCACCGAGTACCCGGAAGTGCGCCCGATGTTCAACCAGGCGCATCAGGCCAGCGGCGCGCAGCAGCGCGCGCTCGCCAACGGCGTGCTGATGTACGCGCGGCATATCGATCAACTGGAGAAGCTCGGCGGGCTCGTCGGCCAGATCATCAACAAGCACGTCGCGCTGAACATCCAGCCGGAACATTATCCGATCGTCGGAAGTTGCCTGCTCGCGTCGATCCGCGAAGTGCTCGGCGAGGAGATCGCGACCGATGCCGTCATCGACGCGTGGGCCGCCGCTTACGGGCAACTCGCCGATCTGCTGATCGGGCTGGAGGAAGGCATCTACAGCGAGCGCGAAAAGGCGCCGGGCGGCTGGCGCGGCACGCGGCGTTTCGCCGTCGCGCGCAAGGAAAAGGAGAGTGACGAAATCGCCTCGTTCTATCTGGTGCCCGAAGACGGCGGCGCGCTGCTCGACTTTCATCCGGGGCAGTACATCGGCCTGCGTGTGCTCATCGACGGTGAGGAACTGCGCCGCAATTACTCGCTGTCCGCCGCGCCCAATGGCCGCGAATATCGCATCAGCGTGAAGCGCGAAGCGAATGGCAAGGTGTCGAACTTCCTGCACGAAAACGTGGGCGAACGCGATGTGCTGGAGCTCTATCCGCCCGCGGGCGATTTCAAGCTCGAGCAAAGCGAGAAGCCGCTCGTGCTGATCAGCGGCGGTGTGGGCATCACGCCGACGCTCGCGATGCTGCAGGCCGCGCTCGAAACCAAGCGTCCGGTCCACTTCATTCACTCGGCGCGGCACGGCGGCGTGCACGCGTTCCGCGCGGTCATCGAGGATCTGGCGGCGCGCCATCCGCAGCTCAAGCGCTTCTACTGCTATGAGCACAAGCGCGACGGCGATCACGAAGCGCACGGCATCGGCTTCGTTGATGAAAAGCTGCTCGACACGTGGCTGCCGAAGAACCGCGATGTCGACGCGTATTTCCTCGGACCGAAGGCGTTCATGAAGGCCGTGAAGAAGCATCTGAAGGTGCTCGGCGTGCCCGAGGCGCAGAGCCGCTTCGAGTTCTTCGGCCCGGCTGCGGCGCTCGACTGATTGCGCGGGTAGCGCGGCGCTTTCCGACCCGCGGTGCAGTCGGCCGCGGGTTTTTTGCGCGCCCGCGCAGCATCGAAGATGTCGTCTTGCTGGTCACCTGAAATTTCCAAAAACCGGTCATTTCAAATAGCCGCCTGAACGCCTAATCTTCTCTTGCCGCGCCGATATGGCGCACTTTTCGAACCCAGTCAAAGAGGATACTTCAATGCAACCCCGTCTCGACTTCTACAAAGCCAGCCCCGCCGCAATCAAGGCGCTCGTCGGTGTCGAAGAGCGCATCGCGAAGTCGGCGCTCGAAAAATCGCTGACCGAACTGGTGCGGCTGCGCGCATCGCAGATCAACGGCTGCGCGTTCTGCGTCGACATGCACACGACCGATGCGCGCAAGGGCGGCGAAACCGACCGGCGTCTGGCGACGGTCGTCGTGTGGCGCGAAACGCCGTTCTTCACCGATCGCGAGCGCGCCGCGCTGGAGTGGACCGAAGCGCTGACGCTCGTGTCGCACGATCACGTGCCCGACGCCGTCTGGGAAGCCGTGAAGCCGCATTTCAGCGATGAGGAAATCGTCGACCTGACGCTGCTCGTCTCCGCGATCAATAGCTGGAACCGCTTTGCGATCGCGTTCCGCAAGACGCCGGCGTGAGGACATCGACATGAGCATGCGCAAGATTCTCGTCGTCGCGGCCGCGCTGATGCTCGGCGCGGCCAACGCCGGCGCGCACGACACGCAAGGCGCGGAGGTCGTCACGCCGGTGATGAAGCAGGCGATTCCGGAAGCCGCCGGCAAGAACGTGCTGATGGCAACGGTCTCGTACAAACCGGGACAGGCGTCCGAAGCGCATATGCATCCGGGGTCGATTTTCGCGTACGTGCTCGAAGGCCATGTGACTTCGCAGCTCGAAGGCTCGGCGGCGAAGACGTATGGTCCGGGCGAATCGTGGTACGAGCCGCCGGGCGCGCATCACGTCGTATCGAGGAATGCGAGCGCGACGAAGCCCGCGAAGCTGCTCGTGTTCGCGGTCGTCGGCGAGAACGATCCGGTCAAGCAGCCGATTCCGCACTGACCGGGTCGATGTTTTCAACGTGAGGATGTCATGAAGATCGCAGAACCGAACGCCGTTTTCGTTGCCGCGCCAGAAGGGCGCAAGCCTGAACATCGGCGGCGCCTTGCGCTGTTCGATCTCGGCTTTCGCCCGTTTTATCTGTGCGGCGCGGCGTTCGGCGCGCTTGCCCTGACGATCTGGCTACTCGTGCTCGCGGGCGAGCCGCTCTTCGGCGGCTATCTGTTGCGCGCGGACCCGATCGGCTGGCACGCCCATGAAATGGTGTTCGGCTTCGCGGCGGCGATCGTCGTCGGCTTCCTGCTGACGGCCGTGCGCGCGTGGACCGGGCGCGACACCGCGAGAGGCGCGGCGCTCGCCTCGCTCGCACTGCTTTGGCTCGCGGGCCGCGTGCTCGTGTGGAGCGGACCGGCGCTGCCGGCTGCGGTCGTCGACAGCGTGTTTCTGCCCGTCGCGGCGCTTTTGCTGTTGCGCGTGCTCGTGAAGGCGGGTAACCGGCGCAACTATTTCATCGCCGTCGTGTTGCTGGCGTTCGGCGCGCTGAACGCCGCCTTCCATACCTTCTCGATCGATGCGCGCCCCGATCTCGCGATGCGCGCCGTGTACGCATCGGCGGGCATCGTCGTGTTGCTGGTCAGCGTGATCAGCGGGCGCGTGATTCCGATGTTCACCGCCAACGCGATCCCCGGCTTCGTCGCGCGACGCTGGCGCTTCGTCGAACTGACGGTCGCGCCGCTCACGCTGGCGGCGTTCTTCGCGGACGCCTTCGCGCTCCATGCCGCGATCGTCGCGCCGCTCGCCTTGCTGGCGTGCGGCGTGCATCTCGCGCGGATGATCGGCTGGCGCTCCCATGCGGTGCGCGGACGCCCTATTCTCGCGATCCTGCATCTCGCGTACGCATGGCTGCCGCTCGGCTTCGCGATGCTCGCGCTATCCGCCCTCGGATCGGCACGCGTGCCGCACAGCCTCGCGATGCACGCGTTCGCAGCCGGCGCGATCGGCGGCGCGATCATCGCGATGATCACGCGCACCGCGCGCGGACATACGGGCCGTCCGCTCGTCGCGGACAGGCGCGATGTCGCGTGTTACGCGCTCGTGATGGCGGCGGGCGCGCTGCGCGTGCTCGGGCCGCTCGTCGCGCCCTCGTGGCATTCGACCTGGATCTTCGCCGCAGGCATCTGCTGGGTCGTCGCGTTTGCGCTGTACGTCGCCAGCTACGCGGCCCCGCTTTCCCGGCCACGCGAAGACGGCAAGCCGGGTTGATGCGGCAACGGCTTTTGACATCCGAATGCGCGGCTTCCGCGACAATCGCGTCCGCTCTCCCCCATTCCGATGTCGCCATGAAACACCTTCGTCTTCTTTGCGCCGCTGCCCTGCTCGTCGGCGCCTCCCTCACACTTTCCGGCTGCGGCCTGTTCGGCTGCAGCGGCTTCGCGAGCAACGGCGGCGGCTTCGGCGGCTGCAGCGTCGGCACGCGGTTCTGACCGCGCGGTCCCTGCGCATGCAGGGCTCACTTCGTCTATCTCCTGAATAATCGCGCCGCCCCCGCGCGTGCCGGGTTTGCCCGCGCGCCGCTCGCGAGGACACTACGTTCATTGGGCAACCGTCGGCGGCAGTTCACACCGACATCGACTGGAGATAGGCATGAACGCTCACGTAAGTCTGCTTCTTCTCGCTCTCGTAGCGCCGGCCTGCGCGCCGGCCTTCCGGGTGTGGGTCGCCAGCATCGACGCATGCGTGCCGCGCCTCGCCTGTTGCGCCGTGCATCGCGGCGCGTCCAATCCGAGGCGGCATCTGCTCTCGTTCCGTGCGTCGCCTTAGTGCGCGGCGGCGTTGAACGCCCATCCTGCTGCCGCGGGATCGCTCGAAATCACGGGGATAAGGGAGCGAGGAGACCACCTGCCGGCGGCACGATAAAACGCGCATCCGCATGCGGAAAGCGCGAGCTCGATAACTAGAAACGGGCGACACGCCGGGTCGCCCGCCCAGGCCCCTATCACGCCCTGAACATCATTCCTTCACGGTCGAGTACGACGACATGTCCAGCGATGCAGCACGCGCATGCTTCTGCGAATGCGCATTGCGCATCGGCTTCAGCACGAAGAGCGCGAGCAGCGCCGATATCGCCGCCATGCCCGCCGCCAGCATGAACACCGCGTGCCAGCTTCCGGTCATCGACGTGATGACGCTCGAGAACGGCACCAGCAGCGCGGCCGTACCCTTCGCCGTGTACAGCAGACCCGCGTTGGTCGCAGCGAACTTCGGTCCGAAGGTGTCGCCGCACGTCGCCGGGAAGAGGCTGTAGATCTCGCCCCACGCGAAGAACACGATGCCGGTCAGCACCACGAAAGCCACCGGATTGTGCCCATACTTCGACAGCATGACGATGCCGACCGCCTCGATCGCAAACGCGATGAACATCGTGTTCTCCCGCCCGATCCGGTCCGATACCCAGCCGAAGAACGGCCGCGTCAGCCCGTTGAGCACGCGATCGATGGTCAGCGCGAAGGTCAGCGCGGGGAGCGTCAGACCGAGCAGCGACACGGGCGAATCGTGCAGGCCGAAGTCCTTCGCGATCGGCCCGAGCTGCGCGGTCGCCATCAGGCCGCCGGCGGCCATCATCACGAACATCAGGTACATGACCCAGAAGATCGGCGAGGCCAGCACCTGCTTCGGGCTCGCGTTGTAGACCGCCGTTTTGACGGCGCTCTTCACCGACGCGATCATCTTCTCGGGCGGCGCAAACAGCGCCATGCCGAGCAGGAACACGACGAGCCCCTGGCCGAGACCGAACCACAGGAACGTCGCTTCATAGCCGCTCGACTTGATCATGTGCGCGATCGGCACGACGGTCGCCGCCGAGCCCATTCCGAAGCCCGCCGCCGTGATGCCCGCGGCCAGTCCGCGGCGCGCCGGGAACCACTTGAGCGCATTGCCGACGCACGTGCCGTACACCGCGCCCGCGCCGACACCGCCGACCGCCGCCGCGAAGTACAGCAGCGGCAGCGACGACGCCACCGAGTTGAGCGCCCACGCGATCGCGCATAGCAGCCCGCCGCCGACCACGACGGGCCTGGGCCCGTATTTGTCGACGAGATAGCCTTCCACCGGTACGAGCCAGGTTTCCGTCACGACGAAGATCGTGAACGCCACCTGAATGGCCGCGCGGCCCCAGTGATACTTCTCGTCGATCGGATTGACGAAAAGAGTCCAGCCGTACTGCATGTTGGCGATCATCGCCATGCAAATCACGCCGAAAACCAACTGCACCCACGGCGACGCCAGGCGCGACACCTTGTCTTCGCGGCCCATCTGGTTCATTCCCATGCCTGTCTCCTTGGCAAGCTTGCCTTGTGTATTCGGACGCCGAACGGCGCCTCCTGCGACGCGTTTTCATGTCGCGCCGCATATACACAGTATGTGATATATCAAGTAAGTCAAGCGAAAGAAATGACGGGGTTTTCACTTATGAAAGCTTTCAGCGTAAGCGCATGAAAGCTGCAGTGCACCTGCTTTGCGCAGACAAAAAAAAGCCCGGCAGAGACAGGCCTGCCGGGCGATGAGCGTGGCGAGACATGGCAATCCGCAACACGCACCTTCTTTATAAATGAAAGTTAAACGTAATGTAAACTGGTATTTTTGTAGGGTTTACGCTGCGGTGCTTCTCGCGGTTTTAGAAGACGTTGACCGGCACGTTGACCATCAGGCGATACACGTTGCTCGTGCCATCCGGATAGTACGCGCTGTTGCTGTGATGATGCATGTAGTAGAACTTGACAGACGTGTTCTTGAACTTGCCGTCCGGGATCGTATAGCTTGGAATCACGCCGATTTCGTAGTGCGTGCCATGGAGCGGTTCGCCGTTGATCACGTAGTTGGCGGCCTGCGCGGTGCCGCTGTTGGCCATCGTGCTGCCGTCGGCGCCCCAGCCATAAGCACCCCACATCGTGAACTTCAGGCCCGGTACGCCGTAGTCCTTCATGTTCAGCGAATACGACAGGCTCACGGATTTTTCGTGCGGCTGGTTGTAGTCCACATCGAGTGAATTCGAGAGGTAATCGCCCGCCGACTGGCCCATGTAGTCGAAGGTCTGATCGCTCACGATCTGCTGGAACGCGAACTGCACTGTGTGCGCGCCATGCGTGCCGGCGAGCGCCAGCGAGTACGCGTTGTTGGTGATCGAACCCTGCCGCTTGTCGCCGATCGCGCCCGTGTAGTAGTAGTTCAGCGAGCCCGTCCAGCGGATGCTCTTTGGATCGCCGATGCTCTGCGTCGCCGTCAGGTAGTACTGCTGCCACACATCGTTCGCGATGCTGCCGTAGAGCGTGACCGCCGTGTCGTCGCCGCGGGTCCAGTCGCCGCCGAAGTACGTGAATCGTGAGACGTGCGTGCCGCCGTATTCGGTCGTGAGACCGGTAACAGTCGTCATGCCGCGCGCGATGACGCCATCCACCGTGCCGGCCTTGAGCGTCAGGTTCTTGATCTCGTCGCTCGCGAGCGAGAAGCCGCGATAGGTCGGCGGCAGCGCGCGGTTGTCGTGCGGCACGAGGAACGGGTTGTCGAAGAGTTGCTGACCGTATTTGAGCACCGTATTCGACACGCGCGCCTTCACGTCCCACACGCCCGGATACGCCCACGCGAGCTGATTCGATCCGCCGCCGTCCGTGCCGACGTGCACGCGATTGCCCGCGCCATTGCCGCCGTTCAGCTTGAACGCGCCGAACAGCGATACATCGCCGCCCAGCCCGATCAACCCCTTCGTATAGCCCGATTCGAACACCGCCTGCGCGCCGAGCACCCAGGCGTCCTTCTTGCCCGCGCCCTTGAACTCGTCATGTTCGGTGAAGGAACGCGCGAGGATATTCAGATGCGAATCCTCGACGAAGCCCTTCGATTTCGCCTGGCTGCTCACCGGCGCGTCCGCTTCGGTATTGGGCGGCGAATCCGGCGGCGCCTCGGTGTGGCGCGAAGGCGGCTGGGCATCGGTTTCATCGGCTTGCGCGGTGACTGCGGCAGCCATGAAACCGCTGAACAACAAAATCGATAGCGCGAGTGAACGTTTTTGTTTTTTCACGAAAAAAATCTCCACTTTCTGATTCAACTTCTAACGGCTTGATCGAAACTAAGGATTGCGAAAAGCCTCACCCGGCGGCGCGAATGAAGCGTCGAGGTGTACAGGCGGATTGGCAAACGGGGCAACAGAGGCGGCGCGGCCGCCTCATGGGTCAGTGTGATTTATTGCGGGGGAATCGTTTCCTCGAGTGTCGTGGGTTTTTTATCAGCGCGGCAGGCCGTTCACGCAAACAGGCACGCCGCGGACGAATCGCTCCCGAGCGTGCGCAGCGCGGGCACTTCGCGCGAGCAGCGCGCCTGCGCCATCGGACAACGCGTATGGAACACGCAGCCCGAAGGCGGATCGATCGGGCTCGGAATATCGCCCGACAGGATCTGCACGGTCTTCGCGCGCTCGACCGCCGGATCGGGCACCGGCACCGCCGACAGCAGCGCGCGCGTGTACGGATGGCGCGGCGTGTCGTAGAGCGCGTGCTTGTCCGCGAGCTCCATTACGCGGCCGAGGTACATCACCATCACGCGATCGGAGATGTGGCGCACCACGGCCAGATCGTGCGCGATGAAGATGAGCGCCAGCTTCATCTCCTTCTGCAGCGACTTGAGCAGATTGACGATCTGCGCCTGGATCGACACATCGAGCGCGGATACCGGCTCGTCGCAGATGACGAGCTTCGGCTCGACGATCAGCGCGCGCGCAATGCCGATGCGCTGGCACTGGCCGCCCGAGAACTCGTGCGGATAGCGGTTGATCATCTGCTCGCGCAAGCCCACCTTGGCCATCATCGCGCGCACGCGTTCATCGATTTCCCGCTTGTTCATGCCCGGCCGATGCTCGACGAGCGGCTCCGCGATGATCTGCCCGATCGTCATGCGCGGATCGAGCGACGCGAGCGGGTCCTGAAAGATCATCTGCACATCGCCGCGCACGCGATGCCATTCGCGCGTCGATGCGCCCGACAGCTTCGCGCCCATCCATACGATGTCGCCGGCGGTGGCAGGAATGAGGTTCAGGATCGCGCGCGACAAGGTGGATTTGCCGCAGCCCGATTCGCCGACGACGCCGAGCGTCTCGCCCGCCTTGAGATCGAAGCTCACGCCGTCGACCGCCTTCAATGTGCGGCGCGGCGCCCACGGCAGGCGGTTCTTCGGCTTCACCTGAAAATGCACGCGCATGTCGCGCACGGAAAGAATCGTCGCGTCAGACATGGCTCGTTTCCTTCGTGATCTGATGAACCGGACGATGACAGGCCCGAAGCCAGCCCGGTTCGACGGCCTTCAGCGCTGGCGCATCGACGGCGCATTCGCCGTTGGCGTCCGCGCAGCGTTCGTGGAACGGACAGCCCGCCGGCGGCTGCGCCATGTTCGGCGGATTGCCGGGGATGCCGGTCAGCTCGCCGCCGTCGTGGTCGAGTCGCGGCAATGCGCGCAAAAGACCGATGGTGTACGGATGCGAGGGCTTCGCGAACAGCGTGGCCGCATCGCACTGCTCCATCACGCGGCCGCCGTACATCACCATCACCTTTTCGCACAGCCCGGCGACGACGCCGAGATCGTGCGTGATCAGCACGATCGACGTGCCGAAGTCGTGCTGCAAATTGCGCAGCAGTTGCAGAATCTGCGCCTGCACGGTGACGTCGAGCGCGGTGGTCGGCTCGTCGGCGAAGAGCACTTCGGGCTCGCACAGCAAGGCCATCGCGATCATCACGCGCTGGCGCATGCCGCCCGACAACTCGTGCGGATACTGCCCGATGCGATGCGCCGCCTCCGGAATGCGCACGGCTTCCAGCATCGAGATCGCGCGCTTCTTCGCTTCGCGGCGCGTGACGTTCTTGTGCAGCTCCAGCACTTCGGTCATTTGCCGCTCGATCGTCAGATACGGATTGAGCGAGCTCATCGGGTCCTGGAAGATCATCGAGAGACGATTGCCGCGAATGCGGTTCATCGCGCGATCCGACAGGCCGATCAGATTCTCGCCGCGATACATCGCGCGGCCGCGCGCGCGCCCGTTCGATGCGAGCAGCCCCAGCATCGCGAGCACGCTCTGGCTCTTGCCCGATCCCGATTCGCCGACGATGCCGAGCGTCTCGCCCTCTTCCAGCGTGAAGTTGACGCCGTTCACCGCGCGCACGGCGGCGTCGTGCGTCCTGAATTCGACCTGCAGGTCATTGACTTCGAGTAGCGGCATGGCTCACCTGTCCTTCGGATCGAGCGCGTCGCGCAGCCCGTCGCCGACAAAGTTGATGCAGTAAAGCGTGATGGACAACAACGCCGCCGGGAACAGCAGAATCCACGGCGCGGATTCCATCACGCCGACCCCGTCCTGAATCAGCACGCCCCAGCTCGTCATCGGTTCCTGCACGCCGAGACCGAGAAACGACAGCACCGATTCCGTGAGAATGACGCCGGGCACGGTCACGGTCGTGTAGATCGCGACGATGCCGAGCAGATTCGGCACCACGTGCCGCGCGATGATGCGCCGCGTCGGCACGCCGATCGCGCGCGCCGCCTCGACATACTCCTTCGAGCGGATCGAGAGCGTCTGGCCGCGCACGACGCGCGCCATGTCCATCCACGAGAAGATCGTGATGGTGATGACGACGAGATAGAACTCGCGGCCGAGCAGCGTCACCATCAGGATCGCGATGAGCAGATACGGAATGGCGTACATCATGTCGACGATGCGCATCATCGCGTTATCGACGCGCCCACCGACGAAGCCCGCGATCGCGCCCCACACGATGCCGAGCGTGACCGACGTGAGCGTGGCGAGCGCGCCGATCATCAGCGACACGCGTCCGCCGATCAGACAGCGCACCAGCAGATCGCGGCCGGTGTCGTCGGTGCCGAAGAGGTGCCAGTTGTCGAGCGTGGGCGGCGTGCTGGTCGCGTTCCAGTCGGTGGAATCGAACGCGTTCGGCAGGAGCCACGGCCCGATGATGCACGCTAGCGTGATCACCACGAGCAAGGCTGCGCTCACGACGGCGGCCTTGTTGCGCAGGAAACGCGCGCGCGCGTCCTGCCACGGGCTGCGGCCCGCGACCGCCTTTTCGAGCATGGGTGCAAGAGAAGCAGATTTCATCGCGCGCCCTCTCAGTAGCGGATTTTCGGATCGAGCCATGCGTACGCAACGTCGACCAGCAGATTGAGCAGCACGGCGACCACCGTCACCAGCACGACGAGGCCGAGCACGAGCGTGTAATCGCGATTGGCCGCGCCGTTCACGATCAGCTTGCCGATTCCCGGCAGCGAGAACACCGATTCCGTGACGACCGCCGCCGTGATCGACGAAATGGCGAGCGGCCCGATCACCGAGACGACCGGAATCAGCGTCGGCTTGAGCGCGTGGCGCAGCACGATGGTGCGCATCGGCAAGCCCTTGGCGCGCGCGGTGCGGATGTAGTTCGTGTTCAGCACCTCGATCAGGCTCGCGCGCGTTACGCGGCCAACCGTCGCGACGTTGATCATCGCGAGCAGCGCGATGGGCAGCGCCATGTAGCGCGACTGGAAGTCGTTCCAGCCGCCTGCGGGCAGCCACTTCAGCAGGATCGCGAAGACGAGAATCAGCACCGGTCCGAGCACGAACGACGGAAACGCATTGCCCGCGTTGCTGACGAGCATGAGCGCGTAGTCCGCGATGCTGTTACGGCGCAGGGCCGCCGTGCAGCCGAGCGCGACGCCGGTCACGATGGCGAGCAGCATCGACACGCCGCCGATCGTGAGCGACACCGGCAGCGCGCGCAGCACGAGGTCGTTCACGCTCCAGTCGGCATAACGGAACGACGCGCCGAGATCGCCGTGCAGAAGGCCGTTGAGATAGAGCAGGTACTGCTTCCACAACGGCTCGTCGAGGTGATACTTCGCCTGCAGGTTCGCGAGCACTTCCGCGGACACCTTGCGCTCGCCGTCGAACGGACCGCCCGGCGTCGCGTGCAGCAGCAGGTAGCAGATCGTCACGACGATCAGAAGTGTGGGCAGCGTGAGCAGCACGCGCCGCAACGTGTAGGACCACATGAGCGTTCCCCTTCGCTAATGTCAGTGAAACCGATGATGTCAGTGCTTGACGATGTAGAGGTCCTTGCTGCTGTAGTGATCCATCGGGTTCTTCAGCGAGTAGCCGCCGACATAGCTCTTCACGAGACGCGGCAAGCCGTATTGCAGCAGCGGCAGCATCGGATAGTCGTCCATCACGATCTTTGCCGCCTGGGTCTGCAACTGCGTGCGCTTCGCGAGATCCGTCGTTCCGGCCGCTTCCTTGATGAGCGCGTCGGCCTTCGGGCTGCAGTTGAAGTTGTCGTTCTGCTCCGACTTGCATTGCACGAGTGTGAGGAAGGTCGTCGCGTCGTTGTAGTCGGCCACCCAGCCGTTGCGCGCGATCTGATAGTCGCCGCTATGACGCTTCTTCAGCAGCACCTTGAACTCCATCGACTCGATTTCCATCGTGAGGCCGAGCTTGGTCTTCCATTCCGACGCGACGAAGATCGCCATCTTCTTGTTGTAGTCGCTCGTGTTCATCGCGAAACGCAGCTGCGTGCCCGGCTTCACGCCCGCCTGTTCCAGCAGCTTTTTCGCTTCTTCGATGCGCTTCGCCATCGGCCACGTCGACCATTCGTAGTTCGATACGTCCGCGCCGCTTACGCCCTTCGGCAGCAGTCCGTACAGCGGCGTCTGGCCGTCGGCGGTCACGCGCTGCGCGAGCAGATCGCGGTCGATGACCATCGAGAGCGCCTTGCGCACGCGCACGTCCTTCAGCAGCGGATCGCGATTGTTGAAGCTGTAATAGCGCGTGCCGAGAATCAGCGAGTTGCGGATGTCCTTCGGGAATTGCTGGCTGTACTTCGCGTACGTGCCTGTCGGCAACTGATACGTCATGTCGTTTTCGCCGGACTGGAACAGCTTGACGTCGGTGTTTTCGTCCTCGACCGGCAGATAGGTGACCTGCGTCAACTGAACGTTCGTCTTGTCCCAGTAGTTCGCGTTCTTCGTCAGCACGAGCTTGCTGTTGACCTGCCAGTCCTTGAGCTGAAACGCGCCGTTGCTGACGAGGTTGCCCGGCTTCGTCCACTCCTTGCCAAATTTTTCTACCGTCGCGCGATGAACGGGGCCGAAATTCGGATTCGACATCAGTTCGGGCAGGAACGGCACGAGACCGTCAGTTTTGACTTCGATCGTGTTCGCGTCGATGGCGCGCATGCCGAGCGCGCTCGCCGGCTTCTTGCCCGCGACGATATCCGCGCCGTTTTGCAGGAACGGACCAAACACGCTCGCATACGACGACGCCGTTTTCGGGTCGACGAAGCGCTGGCTGCCGTAGACGAAATCGTTTGCGGTGACGGCGTCGCCATTGGACCAGCGGGCGCTCTTGCGCAAGTGGAAGATCCAGGTCGTCGAGTCCTTCTGCTCCCACTTGTCCGCGACACCCGGCACCACTTTTCCGTCCGAATCGGTGGCGGTCAGGCTCTCGAACAGGTCACGCGCGACGTTGGCCGCCACGACGGTTTCGACCAGCGCAGGATCGAGCGTCTCGACCTCGGAGCCGTTGTTGCGCACGAGTTCCTGCTTCGCGGCAAGCGTGACGCCGGACGGCACGATGGCGGCCGTCGCGTGCAATGCGGACAGCGAGAGCAGCGCCGCTGCGGCGGCGAGCTTCGTGCGTTGGATCGATGCGTGGGGAATGGCAAAAATTGTCATGGGGGATCCTCCTTCCTAGTCTCGTTTAACGCTTGTAACTTTTCGTTGTCCTTGCGGACGTTCGCGGTCTTCGTGCCTCGGCTGTTTATCTCGATCGGGATAAACAAACCGCGCTCGAAATTAGCAAAGCTAACGAAAAGCTTTCTGATTTCTGTCGGTGCGCTGCGGTCACGCACACGCGGGACGCGCGTCCGACGCAGGTTTTCTTACGCAGACGCTTTCTTTCGCGCTTCAGGCTGGCGGCGAGTATTTCGCATCAATAAGACGGATGCCACTCACATGTGCTTATAGACACTAAATTTTTCGAATACTCGTTCAATTTGTTGGTTAGACGCACTTGTGAGCGCCTGGCAGGCGCACAGGGTTGCGGCACCAAGTGCTTGTTTCCTATAAGATTGCGTCGCCTTTTTCGACTTTGCGCAAGATGATCCGTTTTCGCCAGATCGAGGCTTTTCGCAGCCTCATCATGACCGGCACCAGTGTCGGCGCAGCAAAAAAACTCCACGTGACGCAACCCGCGATCAGCCGTCTGATCGCCGATCTCGAAGCCGATCTCGGTTTCAGCCTGTTTTCGCGCATCGGCGGCCGCCTCAATCCGACGACCGCCGGGCTGCGCTTCTACAAGTCCGTCGAGGAGAATTTCCTCGGGCTGGAACGTCTGAAGCAGGTCGCCGACATGATCCGCGAGGAAGCCTCCGATGGCCTCACCGTCGCATGCATGCCCGTGCTCGCGACGACGCTCCTGCCGCCCGTGCTCGCCGACTTCACCGAGCGCCACCCCGGCGTGCCGATCAGGGTCGATTCGGTGAAGGTGCCCGAGGTGCTCGTGAACCTGCAGAACCACAAGGCCGATATCGCGCTGAGCCTCGCGTTCCCGGCAGTCGCGGGCATCGAGGTGGAGACGCTGCTGAAGGCGCCCGCGTCGTGCGCGATGCCCGCGACGCACCGGCTCGCAAAAAAGAAAATCGTGCGTCCGGCCGACTTGCGCGGCGAAAAGCTCATCGGCTGGCTGCCCAATTCGCGCCAGCCCTACGAGGCCGAGCAATCGCTGATTTCATCGACGGAAGACCGGCCGCGCTACACCGTCTTCACCGACACGGCCCACACGCGCTACGCGATGGTCGCGGGCGGGCTCGGCATCTCGATCGTCGAGCCGTTCGCAGCGAAGGTCTGGCGCCCCCACGGCGTGGTCGTGCGGCCGTTCGAGACCGACATCGAGTATGAATACGTGCTGTCGTATCCGAGCAGCGGCATCCGTTCGGATCTCGTCGCGTCGTTCCGGGATTCGGTGAAGCGAATCGTCGAGCATTATTCGTTTGACGCCCCGGGGGACGCCCCGGAAGAGGTTCTTCTCGCCGCGGACTGACACGCCCATACTCTCGCTTGTTGCCAATCCTCATCCACACGGAGCACTCATGCACGATCTGAAAGGCAAATCGATCCTCATCACGGGCGCGAGCACCGGCATCGGCGCGGCGGCGGCGCGCGCGTTCGCGCAGTACGGCGCGAATGTCGCGGTGCACTACAACAGCTCGAAAGACAAAGCCGAAGAAGTCGCGAAGGACGTGCGGGCGCTCGGCGTCACGGCGATCACGGTCGGCGCGGACGTGCGCGATTCGAAGGCGATCGACGCCGCCGTCGCGCAGGTGGTCGACAGCTTCGGCAAGATCGACGTGCTCATCAACAACGCGGGCAGCCTCGTGAAGCGCGAGCCGATCGCCTCCGTGAGCGACGAACTCTTCGACGAGATCATGCACATCAACGCGCGCTCGGTCGTCGCGTTCACGCGCGCGGCGCTGCCGTCGCTGCGCGAGGGCGGCGGCGGCTCGATCATCAACGTGACGTCTGTTGCGGCGCGCAACGGCGGCGGCCCGGGCGCGCTGCTTTACGCGGCCTCGAAGGGCTTCGTCAGCACGATCACCAAGGGCATGGCGAAGGAGCTGATGCCCGATCGCATCCGCGTGAACGCGGTCGCGCCCGGCGTGATCCAGACGCCGTTTCAGGAGCGTTTCACCTCGCCGGAACAACTGGAGTCGTTCCGCAAGTCGATTCCGATGGGCTTTATCGGCGAGCCCGACGACTGCAGCGGCGCGTTTCTCTATCTCGCGTCCGAAGCGATGTCGCGCTATGTGACGGGACAGATCATCGACGTGAACGGCGGTCAGCTGATGCCGTGATTCTTGCGCGGCGTGCCGCATGGTATATAAACGTCTGGTCTTTCGTCGCAGATAACACAGGAGAACGCAGGAGATGTCCGTGAACCAGAAACCGCGCTTCCGCTCCCTCGCGCTCGGCGCCTTCGTCGCGTCGGCGCTCATGACGGCGGGATTCGTCGAGACCGCGCCGGCCTACGCGAAAACCGCCGACAGCCAGCCGCAGGTCCTCACCGCGTCGGCCGTCGCGGTGGCCGACAAATACGCCGCCGATACCGCCGAGCAGATCTTCAAGCTCGGCGGCAATGCGGTCGATGCGGCCGTCGCGATCGCCTTCACGCTCGCCGTCACCTATCCCGAAGCGGGCAATATCGGCGGCGGCGGCTTCATGACGCTCTACGTCGATCATCGTCCGTACTTTCTGGACTACCGCGAGCGCGCGCCGCTCGCCGCCACGCGCAACATGTATCTCGACGACAAGGGCGAGGTCATCAAGGGCATGAGCCTGTTCGGGCATCGCGCGGTGGGCGTGCCCGGCACCGTCGACGGCATGTGGGAAGCGCAGAAGCGCTTCGGCAAGCTCAAGTGGAAGCAGGTGCTCGCACCGGCCATCAAGTACGCGCAGGACGGCTTCGTCGTCGACGATCAACTGGTCAAGCGCCGCGACGACGCCTCGAAGGACTTCGCCGGCAAGACCAACTTCGATCTGTATTTCGGTGGCATGAAGGCGGGCGAAGTCTTCAAGCAGCCCGATCTCGCGAAGACGCTGCAACGCATCGCCGACAAGGGCTCGAAAGGCTTTTACGAAGGCGAGACCGCCGATCTGATCGCGAAGTCGATGGAAGGTCACGGCCTCATCACCAAGCGCGACCTGAAGGACTACAAGGCCGTGTGGCGTCAGCCGATCACCGCGAGCTGGAACGGCTACCGCGTGATCACCGCGCCGCCGCCGAGCTCGGGCGGCATCGGCCTCGTGCAGTTGCTGAAGATGAAGGCGGATATCAAGGACAAGTTCCAGAACGTGCCGCTCGATTCCGCGCAGTACATCCACCTCGTCGCGGAAATCGAGAAGCGCGTGTTCGCGGATCGCGCGCAGTATCTCGGCGATCCCGACTTCTACAAGGTGCCGGTCGCGCAGCTCATCAACGACGACTACATCCTGAAGCGCGCGCAGGAAGTCAATCCGGACGAGCCTTCGGACACCAAGAGCGTGCAGCCGGGTCTCGGCACGTCGATGCCCGAGAAGGCGGAAACGACGCATTACTCCGTCGTCGACAAGTGGGGCAACGCGGTCTCGAACACGTACACGATCAACGGTTACTTCGGCGCGGGCGTGATCGCGGACGGCACCGGCGTCGTGCTCAACGACGAGATGGACGACTTCGCGTCGAAGCCGGGCGTGCCGAACATGTTCGGCGTCGTCGGCAGCGATGCGAACTCCATCGCGCCGAAAAAGCGCCCGCTTTCGTCGATGACGCCGACCATCCTCACGAAGGACGACAAGGTCGCGATGGTGATCGGCACGCCGGGCGGCTCGCGCATCTTCACGTCGATCTTCCAGGTCATCACGAACGTGTACGACTTCGAGATGCCGCTCGCCGAAGCCGTGGGCGCGACGCGCTTCCATCATCAACTGCTGCCGCCGAACACGATCTATCAGGAGCCGTATCATCAGCTCGACCCCGAGGTCGTGAAGCAACTCGAAGCGAAGGGCTACAAGTTCACGATGCAGGGTTTCAACGGCGACATCCAGGCGATCCGCATCGACGGCGACAAGCCCGAACCGATGTCCGACCCGCGCGGACGCGGCGTGTCGCGCGTGATTCAATGATGCGGCGCACAACGCCAATCGCGTAAAATCGCGCCCTTGGCCGGACTAGGCGTTTGCCCTAGTCCGGCCTTCTTCCGGTCTCGCGAGAGCCCCGCCCCGCGCGGGACTCGCCCCATATAAGCCCCTCGGCATGACCGGCATGTTTTTCATGGGATTGGACCCCGCGTTCTGTTCCCCTAGTCTCTGTCCTGACCGAGTGCAGCCGCTAACGCCCGTCACTCGGCACCATCCAGAACTACATACGAGACGACCCTGACGACGGACCCGCAGTGCCCGACGTGCTGATGCGCGGCGCACGGAGTTTCGTTTCAGCGTGCTGATAAAGGAGCAGTCATGTTGGAATCCTCCGCCCAGCAGCTTGGCGATATCGACATCACCCCCACAGAACGAGAGGACAACGTTCCGTCCGGAAACAGCGGTTTTCTCGATCGCTACTTCGGCATTTCCAAAACCGGCAGCACCCAGAAGGTCGAAGTCGTCGCGGGCGTCACGACGTTCCTCGCGATGGTCTATTCCGTCTTCGTCGTGCCGGGCATGCTCGGCAAGGCGGGCTTCGACACCAGCGCGGTGTTCGTCGCCGTGTGTCTCACGACCGCGTTCGGCTCGCTGCTGATGGGCGTCTGGGCGCGTCTGCCGATCGCGATCGGCTGCGCTATTTCGCTGACCGCCTTCACGGCGTTCGGGCTCGTGCTCGGCAAGGGCCTCACGCCCGCCATCGCGCTCGGCGCGGTGTTCCTGATGGGCGTCGTGTTCACGGCGATTTCCGTCACCGGCGTGCGCTCGTGGATCCTGCGCAATCTGCCGACCGGCGTCGCGCACGGCACGGGCATCGGCATCGGGCTGTTCCTGTTGCTGATCGCGTCGAACGATGTCGGCCTGATCATCAAGAATCCCGCGCCCGGCATGCCGGTCTCGCTCGGGCACATCACGGCCTTTCCGGTGCTGATGTCGGTGCTCGGCCTCGCGGCGATCTTCGGTCTGGAGCGCCGGCGCGTGCCGGGCGGCATCCTGCTGGTGGTGATCGGCCTGTCGGTGATCGGCCTGATGTTCGATCCGTCGGTGCGTTATCACGGCGTGTTCGCGTGGCCCGCACTGTCGGCGCCGGGTCATGCGTCGCTGATCGGCGCGATGGACATCAAGGGCGCGCTCTCGATGGCCGTATTGCCGAGCGTGCTCGCTCTCGTGATGACCGCCGTGTTCGACGCGACCGGCACGATCCGCGCCGTGGCCGGCCAGGCAGGCCAGATCGACAAGAACGGGCGCATCGTCAACGGCGGCCGCGCGCTGACCGCCGATTCGCTCAGCTCGATCTTCTCGGCCTGCTTCGGCGGCGCGCCGGCGGCGGCCTACATCGAATCGTCGGTGGGCGTGGCGGCGGGTGCGAAGACGGGTCTGGCGGCGACGGTCGTCGGCGTGTTGTTCCTCGCGGTGATGTTCCTCTCGCCGCTCGCCGCACTCGTGCCGTCCTACGCGACCGCTCCGGCGCTGATGTACGTCGGCCTGCTGATGCTCGGCAACGTCAGCAAGCTGCACTTCGACGACACCGTCGACACCATGTCCGGTCTCGTCTGCGCGGTGTATATCGTGCTGTCGGCGAACATCGTGACGGGCATCATGCTCGGCTTCACGACGCTTGTGATCGGCCGGATCGTCGCGGGTGAATGGCGCAAGCTGAATGTCGGCACGGTGGTGATCGCGGTCGTGCTGGCGGTGTTCTACCTCGGCGGCTGGGCGATCTGATCGACGGCTGCATCGCTTGAAACGCAAACGGCGCGCTGCCCGAAAGGACAGCGCGCCGTTTTCATTGCGCGGCTACTTCGACGTCAGCGCGACAGCGCCCGTCTCCAGCAACGACTTGAGATTCGACAGAATCTTCGGCCAGCCGCCCGACACGGCCTCGATGAACGGTTTGCTCTCGCTCACATGCGTGACGGTGAGTTTCACCGCTTCGCCCTGCTGCTCCAGTTCGTAGGTGCAGCGCGAATACCCCGCGTCTTTCAGATCCTCGCGAAATTCGTTGCGCCACTTCAGCACGAGGCGCCTGCCCGGCTCGGCTTCGAGCACCTCGCCGGCATCCGCGACGCGTCCATCGGAAAACAGCATCTTCCATGACGAGCCGGCCTGCCAGTCGGATTCCTGGTGCATACCGAACCAGTATTTCCGGACGAATTCCGGTGTCGTCAGCGCTTCCCATAGCTTTTCCGGCGTCGTGCGGATGTAAGTGACATACACGAACGTGTCGCTACTCATGATCGTCTCCTTCAAGCGTGCGTTTCAGGTCGGACAAAGCGTCCAGGCGCGGACGCTCGAACTTGCTGATCCAGCGTTGCGCAATCTCGTGGATCGGCACCGGATTGAGGAAATGACGCTTCTCGCGCCCGTGGCGCTGTGTCGACACGAGATTCGCGGCCTCGAGTATCGCGAGATGCTTCGACACGGCCTGGCGCGTCATGCGAAGGCCGTCGCACAGATCG
Source organism: Caballeronia pedi (assembly GCF_001544915.2). Taxonomy (GTDB): domain Bacteria; phylum Pseudomonadota; class Gammaproteobacteria; order Burkholderiales; family Burkholderiaceae; genus Caballeronia; species Caballeronia pedi. Next base: position 251,846 of record NZ_FCOE02000006.1, read on the forward strand.
CCGAGCGTCTGACCGTTCTCCGCGTGCAGCCGGTCGAGCAGTTGCCTGCGGCTCGCGTCCGCGAGTGCGCGAAATACCGAATCGTCATCCATGAACGCATTATGCAACCATATGGTTGCATGTCAAGCGGCTTCGATCATTGAAACGGACAGCGTATAAACGACAACGCCCCGGAAGCCTTTCGCTTCCGGGGCGTTGCTTGATGCCCTTGACCGGGTTTGCGTCGCGCGCTGCTTACTTGCGGCGATACGATTCGACGAGAATCTCGCAGTTCTGCAGATGCAGTTGCAGCGCACGGTTCCACTCGCGACGCACCGCAGCCTTCGAAGCGCGCAGCCAGGAACCGAACGAAACGAGCAGGGATTGTTGAGCGGTGGTTTTCATGTGCGCCTCAGGGTAAGTAGCTAGGGGATAACCCTGACTATACGCTTTTTACGCTGCATTGCAACAACTTCTCAAAAATGCAACAGGGTATTCCCTAGGTTGGCCGGTCAATTTTGCCGCGGCGCGTCCGGCGCGAGTTGCACGCCTTTCTTGAAGATGAAGCAGCCGTAGCCGCGCGATTCACCGGTTGCGATCACGCAATACGCCTGCTTCGCGCGCTCATAGAACGCGAAACGTTCGATCGACGCAAACGGCACCGCGCGGCCTTCAGCGGCGTCGACTTCGCGTTGTGCTTCGCGCTGCACGGCGGGCAGCGCGGCGGCGTCGCCGACGACTTCCATGCGCTCGGCGGGATGATCGACGAACGTATCGAGCGGCAACACCGACAGCACTGCCTGCACCGCGCGCGGCGCATCGACGCCGTCGAGACGCAGCACACGCCCAAGCACCGTCTGGCGCGCGACGGAATCGGCGGGAAAGTTGGCGTCGCAGATCACGACTTCGTCGCCGTGGCCCATCGCGCAGAGGGCGTGCAGGATGTCGGCGTTGAGCAGCGGATCGATGTTCTTCAGCATGTTTTCTTGTTCTCCATGACGTGAAACCGGCCGAACCTATGGTAACCGCGCGGCACGGCTAGGGCACGAGCAGGTCGCCCGTGCGTGCCGCGTCGCGGCCTGCGATGCGCGCGACCAGCATTCCCGCCGTCGCGAAGCGCGTCCAGTGCCGCGCGTACAGCACGCCTTCGGTTTGCGCGACGAGCGGCACGAGCCGGTCATCGAGCGGATCGAGCACTTCGGCGATGATGTCGTCCGCGCGCACCGTCTCGCCAATCTCCCGCCGATGCAGAATCACGCCCGATATCGGCGCGTGCACGTACTCGCATCCGGCGAGCGGCGTCGCGGGATGACGCAGCGGCGGCGGCTCCGGCGCCTCGCCCGCGATCATGCCGATCTGCGTCAGATAGTCGACGATCGCCTGCGCATCGCGCGCCGCCAGGTCATGCGACACGTCGCGCACACCGCGCAGTTCGAGCGTAACCGGCGTGGTGCCCATCGGAATCGGAAAACGATCGCCGAACGCGCCGCGCAGATAGCGCCACGCCGACGCGCACGCCTCGTCGAACGGCTCGCCGCCGGACACATCCGCGAGCAATTGCGCCGCGCAGCCGAGATGGCGCGCGAGCGGCTCGATCGTGGGCCACGCGTCGGGCGTCGTATAAAGATGCGCGACAGCTTCCCAGTCGCAATGCAGGTCGATGACGAGATCGGCATCGCAGGCGAGCTTCATCAGTTCGATGCGCTGCGATTCGAGCTCGGACGCCGCCCGCAGCGCCGACAGATGTCCACGCAGCGCGGCGCGAACGAGCCGCGCGTTGTGCGCTGCGTCGCCCGTCAGGCGATGCTTCAGATCGAGCGCCAGTGCGGGCCCGAACTCGGGAAAGCGCCGGTTGAAGTCCTGCCCCGAGCGCAGTTCGAAGCGGCCCATCTGCGCGCCGAACCAGTGTTGATTCAGCCCCGCCGGATTCGCGACCGGCACGAGCACGACGCGCGCGGTCAGCCGCCCTTCCGCTTCCAGCTCGGCGAAGCGCCGCTTCAGATACCACGCGACGACCATGCCGGGCAATTCGTCCGCATGCAGCGACGCCTGGATGTACACCTTGCGCGATAGCTCGCCGTCTTGCGGACCGAAGCCGTAACTCGTGATCGCGCGCTGAGTGCCGAGCGCCGCGCCGACGAGCCGATGATGATGAACCTGCATCTTCGAAAATCTCTCATCGAAAAGAAAAGGCATCGCGCGCGATGCCTTTCCGGTCGAATGCGTCGGAAAAAACGCTTACTGGATCGAGATGTCCGTCTCGAAGTACTTCGCCATGATGCGCTTGAACGTGCCGTTCTTCCTGATCTCGGCAAACGCGCTGTTCAGGCCGTTCTTCAGATCGGCGTCGCCCTTGCGCAGGCCGATGGCCGTGCCCGGACCGATGATCGCGCGATCCTCGACGATCGGACCGACGAGCGCGAACGGCTTGCCCTGCGGCTTCTTCAGAAAGCCGATGGCGGCTTGCGCGGCGTCGGTGAACATCGCGTCGATGCGGCCCGCGACGAGATCGGCCTCGACCTGTTCCTGATCGCCGTAAGGCACGACCGTCACGCCCTGCGGCTCCCACTTCACTTTCGCGAAACGCTCCTGCACCGTGCCCTGCTCCACGCCGACGCGCTTGCCCTTCAACGCCTGCGGCGTCGGCAGGATGCCCGAACCGGCGCGCGCGACGAGCTGCGCGTGAGTATCGTAGAGCGGATCGGTGAAATCGATCTGCTTCAGGCGCTCTTCGGTGATGCCCATGTCGGACAGCACGGCGTCGAACTTGCGCGCCTTCAGGCCGGGAATCATGCCGTCGAAATTGTTTTCGACCCACACGCACTTGACCTTCATCTGCGCGCACAGCGCATTGCCGAGATCGATATCGAAGCCGGCGAGCTTGCCATCGGCCTGCTTGGATTCGAACGGAGGATAGGACGGATCGACTGCAAAGCGGATTTGCGTGATCTCTTTGGCTTGCGCGGAAAACGAAACAGCGGTGAGCGCGGCCAGCAACGCCAGCGACGCGGACTTCTTGAATGACATGCTTTTCCTTCGTGACTTTCGATGAGACGGCGAAACGTCGCGCGACGGCATGTGAACCGTCGCGCGAAAAACCGGGAATGGTAACAAAACCACACGGTTCGCCGCACGACGCCGATCAAGGCACGACCGAAAGAAACAGGAAAGCCGCAAAAATCACGAGATGCACGACGCCTTGCAGCACCGTCGAGCGCCCGGTGCCGAGCGTGATGACGGACACGAGCAGCGTGAGCGCCAGCATGACGATTTCCTTGGGCGCGAGCCCGAGCGAGATCGGCTGGCCGATGACGATCGATACGACCGCGACCGTCGGAATCGTCAGGCCGATGCTCGCGAGCGCCGAGCCGAGCGCGAGATTCAGGCTCGTCTGGAGGCGGTTCAGGCGCGCCGCGCGCAGTGCCGCGAGCCCTTCGGGCAGCAGCACGAGCGCCGCGATCACGATACCGACGACCGCTTCCGGCGCGCCCGCCGCCGCGACGCCCGCCTCCACCGCCGGCGACAGGAGCTTGGCGAGCCCGACCACCGCCACGAGCGACAACATCAGGAAGCCGAGCGCGAGCCACGCTTCGCCGTTGCTCGGCGGCGGCGCATGCGGCGCCTCGTCTTCGTCCAGTGCGCCCGCCACGACCGGCGGCGTGAAGGGCAGGAAATAATCGCGATGGCGGATCGTCTGCACGAACACGAAGGTCACATACAGCACGAGCGAGATCACGCCGACGAAAATCAACTGCGAGGTAGACAGCCCGGGACCGACGACCGTGCTCGTGAAGTTCGGCAACACGAGCGTGAGCACGGACAGCGCGCAGAGCATCGCGAGCGCGGCGCTCGCACCTTGCAGCTGAAAGTCCTGCACGTGATGCCGCAAGCCGCCGACGAGCAGACACAAGCCGACGATCGCGCCGCAGCAGATCATGATCGCGGCGAACACGGTGTCGCGCGGCAGGCCGGCTTTATCGGGTCCGCCGGAGAGCATCACCGAGACGATCAGCGCGACCTCGATCACCGTGACCGCGATCGCCAGCACCAGCGTGCCGAACGGCTCGCCGACGCGATGCGCGACCACTTCGGCATGATGCACGGCCGCGAACACAGCGAACGCGAGCGCGACGGCCGCGAGCACGATCAGCGCGGTGCTCTGGAACGTCGCGGTCGCGCCGAGCACGACGAGCGCGAGGATCGGGGTTAGAAGGGTCCAGTCCAGCTTGAATTTCATCGGCGCTCCGGGCGGATCGGGTGAAGGGGATCGTCGGCTCATGCGAGGTGGCCGCAGGTCTGCAAAGCGCGCCGAATGCGTCGGACCCGCTCGAACGCCGGGCGTGCGAAGAGTTTGCCGCGACAAACGGCCGCAAACCGCCGCAATAAGGCCGCAGCCCATCGGCATGATAGCGAAAACGCGGCCGGCCGCGCGTTCGAAGCCGTGCGAGAACGTCAGCGGGTGAATCTATCGCGCAATTGTCGGAGAATAGCGCTTTCGATGGCCACGCCCAGGAACCGGAGACACATGCTCGTCGCACCGATACCCGAGAGCGAACCCACCCGCCTCGCCACGCTGCGAACCCTCAGAATCCTCGACACGCCGCCGGAAGAGCGCTTCGATCGCCTGACGCGCCTCGCGCGGCGCCTGTTCGATGTGCCGATCGCGCTCGTGAGCCTCATCGACGAAAACCGGCAGTGGTTCAAGTCGTGCGCGGGCCTCGACGCGCAGGAGACATCGCGCGATATCTCGTTTTGCGGACACGCGATCATGCACGACGACGTCTTCATGATCCCCGACGCCCGCACCGACACGCGCTTTCACGACAATCCGCTCGTCACGGGCGGTCCGGGCATCCGTTTCTACGCGGGCCAGCCGCTGTCGATTCCCAATGGCACGCGGCTCGGCACGCTGTGCCTGATCGACACGCGTCCGCGCGAACTCGACACGGAGCAATGCGGATTGCTGCGCGACCTCGCGCATATCGTCGAACAGGAGATCACGGCGATCGAACTCGCGACCGTCGACGAACTGACGCTGATCGCCAACCGGCGCGGTTTCGAGGCGCTCGCGCAGCACGCGTTGAATGTCTGCAAGCGCATGGGCCGCGACGCGTCGCTGCTGTTTTTCGATCTCGACGATTTCAAGCGCATCAACGATACGTTCGGCCACGCCGAAGGCGACCGCGCGCTGACGATCTTCGCGACCGCGTTGCGCGAATCGCTGCGTGAAAGCGATGTGATCGGGCGGCTGGGCGGCGACGAGTTCGTCGCGCTTTTGACCGACGCCGGCGACGACGACGCGCGCCACGCACTCGACCGCTTGCGCGACGCGCTGGCGGCGCGCGACGCGGAAACGTCGCGTGGCTATCGGATTCGCTTCAGCGTCGGGCAGACGCGCTTCGAAGCGGAACGGCACGCGTCGGTCATCGACCTGCTCGCGTCGAGCGACAGCAAAATGTACGCGCACAAGGCCGCCCGCAAGAACGGCCAGGAGCGCTGAAGTGCGTCATTCGCTGCCGCTCTCGCGGAAGTAGAGACGGCGCGGCAGGCCCCACACGATCAGCATCGCGCCGAGCAGGCACGCGAACGCGATCGCGTAGAGACCGGGCGTCGCGCTGCCGGTCATCGTCTTCACCTTGCCGACCATGTACGGGCTGATGATGCCGCCGAACTGTCCGACCGAATTGATCAGCGCAATGCCGCTCGCCGCCGCGATGCCGGTGAGAAAGCGCGTCGGCAGAATCCAGAACAGCCCGAGCGATGTGATGATGCCGGTCGCCGCGATCGTGAGGCCGATCACGAGCATCACCGTGTTGCCGGGGAAGAAGCCGCACAGCACGTAACCGACCGTGCCCGCGAGCGCGCACGCGCCGAGATGCCAGCGCCGCTCGCCGGTACGGTCCGAATGCCTGCCGATCAGGATCATGCCGACGCCCGCGACCGCGTACGGCAACATCGAGATCAGGCCGATCATGAACGGATCGCTGGTGCCGGCGGTCTTCACGAGTTGCGGCATCCAGAAGACGAGACCGTAGATGCCCATCGCGAGGAAGAGATAGATGAGCGCCATCACGAGCGTGACGGGCTCGCTGAACGCGGCCCTCAGCGAATGCACTTCGCCGACTTTCGGATCGCTTGCGAGTTGCGCTTTCAGCGCGCGTTTTTCACCGGCGTCGAGCCATTTCGCGTGATCGACTTCGTCATCGACGAACGCGAGCACGACGAAGCCGAGCAGCACGGACGGAATGCCTTCGAGCAGAAAGAGCCATTGCCAGCCGGGCATGCCGTTCAGCCCGTCGCAGAACTTCATGATCGCGCCCGACAGCGGACTGCCGATGATCCCGCACAGCGCGATCGAGGCCATGAAGAACGAATTGATGCGCCCGCGCCGCGACGACGGAAACCACTTCGTGAAGAAGTACAGCGCGCCCGGCACGAAGCCCGCTTCGAGCGCGCCGATCAGAAAACGCAGCACGTAGAACCATGTATCGGTGCGCACGAACATCATGCACGCCGACGCGATGCCCCACGTGATCATGATCCGCGCGATCCAGCGCTTCGCCCCGACGCGATGCAGAACGATATTGCTCGGCACTTCGAACAAAAAATAGCCGACGAAGAACACGCTCGCGCCGAAGCCGTACATCGCGTCGGAGAAGCCGAGTTCGCTTTGCATCTGCAGCTTCGCGAAGCTGATGTTGATGCGGTCGAGATACGAGAACACGAAGCACGCGACGAACAGCGGCACGAAGCGCCAGAACACCTTGCGGTAAATCTGGGCGTCGTCGTGCGCGAGTTCACGCGGGGCGGCGATGGAATCCACGGTGGTTGTCTCCTGGTTTTGTTATTGCGATACCGCGTTGATCAGTACGTCGCGCGCCCTCCGGACAGATCGAACACCGCGCCCGTCGTGAACGAGTTCTCCGAGGACGCCAGGAACGCGACCATCGCCGCGATCTCCTTCACTTCGACGAAGCGCCCGCGCGGAATCTTCGACAGCATGTAGTCGATGTGCTCCTGCTTCATCTGGTCGAAGATCTTCGTACGCGCGGCGGCGGGCGTCACGGCGTTCACCGCGATGTCGAGCCCTGCCGTTTCCTTGCCGAGGCTCTTGGTCAGCGCGATCACGCCGGCCTTCGCCGCGCTGTACGCCGATGCATTCGGATTGCCTTCCTTACCCGCGATCGACGCGATATTGACGATGCGGCCATAGCCGCGCGCGATCATCGTCCGGACGACGGCCTGATTGACGAGAAACGCGGCGTTCAGATCGACGTCGATCACGCGCGACCATTCATCCGGCGCGTACTCGGCGACCGTCGCGTTGGCGCCCGCGATGCCCGCGCTGTGCACGAGAACATCGACTTGTCCAAAGTGTTCCAGCGTGCGCGACGTGGCTTTGCTGACCGCGTCGCGATCCGTCAGATCGACGAGCACGGTTTGCACGTCACCCAGACGCGCGCGCGCCTCGGACAACGCGCCTTCATCGCGATCCCACAGCGCGACACGCGCGCCGCCTTCGAGCAGACGCTCCGCCACCGCGTAGCCGATGCCCTGCGCGCCGCCCGTCACCACGGCCGCGCGATTCGTGAAGTCGTATTGGTTCATGCGTCCACCGTGCGTTGTCGTTGTTCACCCAGCCCTTCGATGCCGAGGCGCATCGTCTGTCCCGCGCGCAGATAGACGGCTGCGGGCTTCTGTCCCATGCCGACGCCCGGCGGCGTGCCCGTCGAGATGACGTCGCCCGGTTGCAGGCTCATGAAGCGCGACAGATACGAGACGATTTCGCCGACCTTGAAGATCATCGTGCTGGTGTTGCCGTTCTGATAGCGCTTGCCGTCGACTTCGAGCCAGAGCGGCAGCCGGTGCGGATCGGGCACTTCGTCGGCGGTGACGAGCCACGGACCGATCGGGCCGAAGGTGTCGCAGCCCTTGCCCTTGTCCCAGGTGCCCCCGCGTTCGATCTGATACTCGCGCTCGGACACGTCGTTGATCACGCAATAACCGGCGACGTGGTTGAGCGCATCGGCTTCGTCGATATACGCGCCGCCCTTGCCGATCACGACGCCCAGTTCCACTTCCCAGTCGGTCTTTTGCGAGCCGCGGGGAATGCGCACGTCGTCGTTCGGGCCGACGACCGCCGACAGCCATTTGTTGAACACGACCGGCTCGGACGGCACCGGCAGATTCGATTCCGCCGCGTGATCCGCGTAATTCAGGCCGATGCAGATGAACTTGCCGATGCGCCCCACGCACGGCCCGATGCGCTCGCCCGCGGGCACGGCCGGCAGCGTCGACGGATCGAGTTTCGCGAGACGCGAGAGCGATTCGGGCAGAAGCGCGTCGCCGGCGACATCGCCGATCACGCCGGACAGGTCGCGGATCGCGCCGGTTGAATCGAGCAGGCCGGGCTTTTCCTGGCCGGGCGCGCCGTATCGCAGCAGCTTCATGAGTCGGGGTTTCCTTGAACAGGTTGAACGGAAGCCCACAATGTAGAGAAGCCGTCCGGCCTTGGATAATGAAAGCTGCTGCCTTGGCGATAACTTTCCGTTATCTTCTCGTCATCCCCTAGCCGCTTCGATCCATGCTGCCGAATACCGATTCCATCGCCGCGCGCCTGCGGCTCAAGCAACTGCGCCTTCTGATCGCGCTCGACGATCACGGCTCGCTGCATCGCGCCGCCGATGAAATGGCGCTCACGCAGCCCGGCGCGACCAAGGCGCTGCGCGAGATCGAAGCCACGCTCGGCGCGACGCTCTTCACGCGCTCCGCGCAAGGCATCCAGCCGAACGAACTCGGGCGCTGCGTGATCCGCTACGCGCGGCTTATTCACATGGACGTCGCGCACTTGCGCGAGGAAATGGCGGGGATTCTGCAAGGAACGGGCGGGCGGCTCGCGATCGGCGCGATCACCGGCGCGGTGTCGGGCGTGCTCGTCGATGCGCTCGCGCGTCTGCGCGAGCGGCAACCGGCGTTGACCGTCGAAGTGGTCGAGGACACGAGCGCGCGGCTGCTCGCGCTGCTCGATCAGGGACGGCTCGATGTCGCGATCTGCCGCGCGAGTGTGGCGCGGCAGCCGGACCATTACCACTATGTCGAGTTGCGCGACGAACCGCTTGCGATCGTCGCGGGCGTCGCGCACGCGCTGGTCGATGCGCCGCGCGTCGAACTGGCCGAACTCGCATCGAGCCGATGGATCGTCTATCCGGCCATCATGCCGATCCGCAATCTCTACGAGCGCGAGTTCAGGGAAACGGGCCTGCCGCTGCCGCTTCATCCGATCGAAACGGCCTCGACCATCACGACCGTCCTGCTGCTGCAACGCGATCCGACACTCGTCGCGATGATGCCGCTCGACATGGCGACGTTCCTTGAAACTCACGGGCTCGCGAAGCGGCTGGCCATTGCGGTGCGCTCGCGCACGGAGCCGTACGGCCTCGTGACGCGCAAAGGCGCGACGCTGCCGGCGCCCGCGCGACTCATCATCGAGGAACTCACGCGTGAAAAAAACGCGGACGGGTGAAGTGCCCGTCCGTCTGGCGATTTACATCACGCGTTACGACACGAGTTCGGCGTTCAGCGTGATCTTCGCGTTGCCCGCGAACAGCTTCGAGACCGGGCAGCCTTCTTTCGCGGCCTGCGCGGCCTTGTCGAACGCGGCCTTGTCCGCGCCGGGAATCTTCGCCTTCAGATCGAGCTGGCAGGCGGTGATCGTGAAGCCGTCGCCGTCCTTGTCCAGCGTGACCGTCGATTTGGTTTCGAGGCTCTCGGCCTTCAGGCCCGCCAGTTCGAGTTGCAGCGACAGCGCCATCGTGAAGCAGCCCGCGTGCGCCGCGCCGATCAGCTCTTCCGGATTCGTGCCCGGACCTTCCTCGAAGCGCGATTTGAAGCCGTAGGGCGCTTCGTTGAGCACGCCGGTCTGTGTCGAGATGAAACCCTTGCCGTCCTTGATGCCGCCGCTCCATTTTGCCGATGCTGTCTTTTGCACGAGAGTTCTCCAGAATATGAGTGGAACTGCGTTGACCTGCAGGTGATAACGAGCCGCACGCGCCGTGCCCGCTCCGGCGTCCTTCGATAGCCTGCGTGGTTGCCGCAAGCGCGTCGATCTGCATCGTAGCGGAACGCGCGAGCGGGCGCAGCGAGCTGGCCAATCGGCTTATGCCGGCCGGGCTATGCAGGCCGATTTGCCTTGCGTGACAAGGGTTTGCGACAAGCATTCGCGATCACGCTGCCGGGAGGCAATTTCATTCGTATGGTCAAAAACGGACGATTCACTTAGCATGCCTTGACCCGCCGTTTTGACCCATGCGCGATAAGGCTCGCGCGGGTCACGCATCCGATACGGCATCGCTTTTCGCACCTCCCGGCAACTGGCATGAACGCAATACCGCAACCGAAAACGCATCAGATCGTCGATCGCATCAACGCGCTGCAAAGCGCTTCGCCTCGCTTCATCGACATATCGCAAGTCACCCCGCTCTCGCGCGAATGGCGCGCGATCAAACACGACATCGATCAGTTGATGCGCGTGGACGCGTGCGCCGCGTGGGAGTTGACGGGATCATGGCGCGCGCTCGCCGGCGATGTCGAGGGCGCGGAGGCGGCGTTCAGGAACAGCGTGGCGCTCGGTGAGACGGGTGTGAATCGCGAGAACTGGATGATCACGCGGTTGAATCTCGGTTTGTTTTCAGCGGCGCAGGCGTTGTATCGCGAGTTTGATGTGACGCGGAATGGGGATATGGGAATCATCGCGCGGTACGGGTTTCTGGCTGGCGCAATTGGGCGTACGGCGGAGTTGGTTGAGGATGGGCGGGCGAACGGTTTCGCATGGGACGACGCTTGGGTGCAGGAAGTCATTCAGGCGCGCGCGATCATGACTGAGATCGGCGTCACCGACGAGGAGATCGCCCAACGGCTCGATTGCGCGGGAAATGTATTGCGGCGACTTCGATTGAGGCCGGTGGTCAGGCCCAAGGTCTTTTACATGCAGGGCGTCTGCCGCATCGTCTCTTACAAGCTCGTCGTCCCGGTTTCGTTCGAGCGCGCGCTGGAGATCGATCACGAAGCGATGCTCGAGCAGGACAAGCTCGAGTACTTCAACACCGCGGCGTTCAGCGTCAACATCACGGGAACAGGCGTATGAGCAGCACTGCGCAAGGACTCGTCGAATGCGCGGAGGAACTGATGCGCAATGCGACGGATGAACCACAGTTTCGTGCTGTCTGTAGCCGCGCATATTACGGCGCGTACCACGCGGCCTACGCATTCCATCGGCGACTGCGTGCTCCTGGAACCGTGCGTCGGGCGCGAGGTCGCCACGAACAACTCATCGAACAATTGTGCAATCCAATGATCAGTCTGAGCGATGAACATTACGCACTCTCGAAAGCAATTGGAGGGACATTGAGGACGCTCCGCGAAGCGCGTGTCACAGCGGACTATCACCTGAACGAACACATCGATCAGGCACTCGCAGCGCAATCCGCAAAACTCGCCACCACCATACTAAAGAGCACCACATAACATGGGTCCACCCACCGAACGCATCCCTGAAGACCGCACCCTTCCCGATCACGCCGATGTCGTCATCATCGGCGGTGGGGTCATCGGCATCAGCACCGCGCGGGCGCTGGCAGAGAAAGGGTTGTCGGTCGCCGTGTGCGAAAAAGGATATATCGCGGGCGAGCAGTCGAGCCGCAACTGGGGCTGGTGCCGCGCGACGCATCGCGACTTGCGCGAGCTCGAACTGAGCCTCGAAAGCCTCAAGCTCTGGCGTCGCATCGATGCCGAACTCGGCATCGATGCGGGCTATCGCGAATGCGGCATCCTCTACGCCGCCGACGACCCGAAAGCCCTCGCCGATCACGAAGCATGGCTCGCGCGCGCCGTCGCACTCGTGGGTCGCGACGCGCTCGATTCGCGCATCGTCTCGCCGGATGAAACCGCTGCGTTGATGTCCGGCACGTCGCGGCGCTTCGCGGGCGGCATCTACACGCCGAGCGACGGCCGCGCGGAACCGCAGCGCGCCGTGCCCGCCATGGCCGCCGCGCTGCGCGAACGCGGCGTGAAAGTGCTGACGCCCTGCGCGGTGCGCGGCATCGAGACGAGCGGCGGCGCGATCAGCGGTGTCGTTACGGAATACGGGCGCATCGGTTGCGCGAGCGTGGTCGTCGCGGGCGGCGCGTGGACGCGATATTTCGCTGGGAGCCTCGGCGTCGATGTGCCGCAACTCATGGTGCGCTCGTCGGTCATGCGCACGTCCCCGCTGGAAAACGGACCGGACGTGAGCGCGTGCAATCAGGAGATGGGCTACCGCAAACGTCTCGACGGCGGCTACACCATCGCCAACGCGTTTCACAGCTACCACGACATCACGCCGGACAGCTTCCGTCTGTTCGCGAAATTCCTGCCCGCGCTGAAGAGTCAGATCGGTTCGATCAAACTCGGCCTGAACGCGCGTTTCTTCGACGAGCTGCGTCGGCCGCGCCGTTGGCCGCTCGATCAGCCGACGCTTTTCGAAACCGCGCGCACGCTCGATCCCGAGCCCGTCGAGTCGTTCAACCGTACCGCGGTCACGGAGTTCCGCAAGCTTTTCCCGGCGCTCGCCGAACTGCGCATCGAACAGGCGTGGGCCGGCTACATCGACGTGACGCCCGATGCCGTGCCGGTCATCTCGAGCGTCGACCGGAAACCCGGGCTGTTCATCGCGACGGGCTTTTCGGGTCACGGTTTCGGCATCGGGCCAGCCGCGGGCAAGCTGATGGCGGATCTCGTCGCGAACGATGCGCCGCTCGTCGATCCACGCGCCTTTCGCCTGTCGCGCTTCTTCGACGGCAGCAAGATCGAGATCGACGGTGGCTTCTGACACATCCTGGACGCGCGCGCCGACTGTCGGCTCGCGCTAACATACCGGTTTTGCGTCCGTCGCCGCTGCGCGACGTTCGCCCGGTTCAGTCAAACGGCGCACATGCGCCGTTCGCTTTTGAGGCTCACATGGCATCCACGCCTGTTCTGTTTATCGACGTCTGGTCGGACTTCGTGTGTCCGTTCTGCTATCTCGAAACGCCCGTGCTCGATCAGTTCCGCAACGCTTACGGCGATGCAATCGAAATCCGCTGGCACGCGTTCGAGCTGCGCCCGGAGCCGACGCCGCTTACCGATCCCAACAGCGACAAGATCGTCGAATCCTGGGAAAACTCGGTTCGCCCGCTCGCGGAAGAACGCGGTGTGACGATGCGCATGCCGCCCGTCACGCCGCGCAGCCGCAAGGCCTTCGAAGCGGCGATGTTCGCGCGCGAATCCGGACGCTTCGATCTCGTGCATCGCGCGATCTTCAAGGCGTACTTCGAAGAAGGCATCGATATCGGCGACACCGACGCACTGCTCGACATCGCGGCGACCTGCGGCATCGATCCCGAAATGCTCGAAGAAGCGCTCGATGACGGCACCTACACCGATCTCGTGATCGAGGACGAAGAGTTTGCAACGAAGCTGGGCGTAAGCGGCGTGCCGTTCGCGGTGCTGTCGCGCGAAGCGGCGCCCGGTCAGGAAGCGCCGCCGCCGATCGCGCTGCGCGGCGCAGCGCCGGTCCAGCATTTCGAAGCGGCGGTCGAACGGCTCTTTCCGGATGGATTTCCGGGAAACTAAAACCTTAACTGTGCTCGGCCATGAACGATTTCAGTGCGATTCGCTGCGACGGCTCGATCGATTCGAATTCGAGTCCGTACGCCGCGCTGCCGTCGGCGGGATCGAGCGTTCCCACATGGCGCACGATCGCTATGGTGTCGATTTTCACGTCGACGCCATCGGTCTTGAACTGAAACGAAAGTTGCAGACGGTCGCCCATCCGCGCGACCGGATTCGCGACCGTCAGCGACATGCCGTACGGGCTGATATCGCTCACGCGGCTCAACTGACGTGCACTTTGCGGCGCGCCTTCGGCAGCGAAATGCGCCGCGAGGCGCGTCGGCATGCGCGCGAACTTGCGCGTGCGCAGTCTGCGGATCGCACCCGGCGCCGATAGCACCGCGTAGTTGAACGGCTCGCGGCAGGTTGCATCGACCGTGCAGGCGAAGCGGAACACGCCGCGCCCCGTCAGCGCGACGAGGTCGACCTGCTCGCCGAGCGTGAGATCGAGCGGATCGAACCCGGTCATCAATGGTTGTGTCACGAACAGGGACCGCTCGCCGTTGCGACGCGGCGTCGAGAACCCGATCACCCGGCTTGCGTACATGGCCGAACCCGTGCCGCCCGTACCGCGCAAGCCGACCCGCGCGCCGATGGTGAGACCGATATCCTCCAGCGTCAGCGGACCATCCTTGAGCGCGTCCTCGTCAGGCACGCTCTGCGCCGGCTCCTGAATCGCGCGGTGCGGCTCGAAGTGCCGAAACATGAATTCGCGCGACGCGCCGTCCGGCACGACCGTGCCCGCATCGAACAGCAACGCGCCATCGGCGGCGACGATCGGGAACTCGAGCGCGCTGTCCAACGGGATCTCGGATGGTTCGAGGCGAACCAGAGACTGGCGCGCGTCTACGACGGTTTCTTCGGTCATCTTATCGGACGATTCTTAAGTGTTTTTTGCAATCGTCGTGCTTGCCGGGCCTGCCGTCAAGTGTCGTGCGGCAAGTTTTACGTTAGCGCACCGATATTTTCGCTTGTCGCGTGGACTTCCTACCGCCAAACCGTGGCCGGCAGGTTTATGCGCATAAATTCTTTTATGAGATAACGCGCTCGCCGAATTGCAAGGGCGCGCCCGTCACGCTTTCGATGGCTGCCAGCACTTGCGGCACATCGGGCGGCGCGCCTTCCTCGCCGACCGAGACCGAGCGCCCCGGCTCGTCGATGCCGAAATGCTCGCGCGACGTCGCCGCGAACAGCATTACGGTACGGCGCTGCAGCGCATGCGCGAGATGCACGAGTCCGGTATCCGTGCCGACGACCAGTTCCGACGCCTGAATCCAGTGCGCGCATTCCACGACAGAAAGTTTCGGCAGTACCGTCGCGCCCGGCACGAGCGCAGCGATGGCCTGCGCCTCCCCCTGCTCGCGTTCCGTGCCCCACGGCAGCGCGATCGAATAGCCGCGCGCGGTGAGCCATCGGCCGACCTCGGCCCAGTGCTCCTTCGGCCACTTTTTGACATCCGCCGATGTCGCATGAAACAGCATCGCGATGCGTGTATTGTGCGGAATCTCCAGATCGCGCGTGACTGCCGGAAGGCGAATGTTGTAGTCGGGCGTGTCGTCGAATCGATATCCGAGCGCATCGGCGACACTCACCCGCATGCCGCGCCACGCGTCCGTAAGCGGACGCGGACCGAAGCGCGCGTTGTACGCGAAGGCCGCGCCGCGCTCGCCGAGATCCTGATTCAGATAGCCGTAACGCCGCCGCCCACGCGCGATGAACGCGATGATCGCGCTCTTGTAGACGCCGTGAATATCGACGATCACATCGTATTTTTCAGCGCGAAGCTCGCCGATCGACGCAGCGATATCCTTCAGATCCTTCCAGCTACGCGCCTTCTTGAACTTGCGCAGCGGCGCGCTCAGCACGCGATCGACGCCCGGATTCCAGCGGATGATATCGGCGAAGGCGGCGTCGGCGGCCCAGTCGACCTTGGCGGACGGAAACGCGCGCCGCAAATCCGATACGACCGGTAGCGTCTCGACGATATCGCCGAGCGACGTGACTTTGACGACCAGAATTCGCTTCATGAAAAGGTAGGAGAGTGTTCCGCTGCGTGTGCCGATCCGGGCGGTCGCCACATCACCAGGCGCGGCCAGCCGCGCCCCGGAAAACTAGCGATTCTAATAAATTCAAGACAAACGCACTGTCAGCGTTTGTAAGCATCGACCGCGAGCAAGGGCGATTCGACGATTCAGAATAGCCTATTTCGGGATGGGCGGACCACCCCGGAGGACGCCGTCGTCATTACAACGCGCGCGCCGAGAATGTGTCGCATTGGCTGAGGTCGCCGGACGCCATGCCGCGCCGCAGCCAGCGCTGCCGCTGCGCGCTCGTGCCGTGTGTGAACGCCTCGGGCACGACGCGCCCTTGCGATTGCTGCTGCAGACGGTCATCGCCGATCGCGGCGGCCGCGTTCAAGCCCTGCTCGAAATCGCCCGGCTCGATCAGCTTTGCGTTATCGCGCTGCGCGACGGCCGCCCACACGCCCGCGAAACAATCCGCCTGCAATTCCACGCGCACCGATAGCGCATTCGCCTGCTCGCGCGTCATCCGCGCGCGCGCCTGGTCCGCCTTGTCCATGATGCCGAGCACGTTTTGCACGTGGTGCCCGACTTCATGCGCGATCACATAAGCCTGCGCGAAGTCGCCACTCGCGCCGAAGCGATCGCGCAACTCGCGATAGAACGAGAGATCGATATAGACCTTGCGGTCTCCGGGACAATAGAACGGCCCCATCGCCGCCTGTCCCATGCCGCACGCGGTCTGCGTGCCGCCCGAAAACAGCACGAGCTTCGGTGCCGGATAGTCCTGATTGAACTGCGCGCGGAAGATGTGCTGCCAGGTGCGCTCGGTATTGCCGAGCACGCGGCGCACGAACACCGAGCCGGCATCGTTGGCGGGCGGCGCATTGCTCGGCGCGGCCTGTTGCTGCGGCGCGTTGCCTTGCAACACCTGCGCGCCGTTGATGATCGTCATCGGATTGATGCCGAAGAAATACGATGCCGCGAGCGCCACGATGATCGTGCCGATGCCGATCGATCCGCCGCCGACCCGAAAGCCGCCGCCCCCGCCGCGCCGGTCTTCGACGTTCCGACTTTCCGCTTCGTCATCGAGGCGCATGTTGGTTCTCCTTGCTGCCCACGCGGTGCGCGTGTTCAAAAGCCATTATGGTACCCGCGCGAACAGCACGTCTTGTGCCGGTGCATCGTAAAAGTTCTTTCCCGGCTTGCTCGCTCTGCATCCGATTAGTGCGGTCGATTGTCGCGAAAGCCGCTGCGCGCTCTTGCCGCACCGCACCATCCATTCATCTCGAAATTACCAAAAAATCAATTCGATAGGCACGCCGCACCCTTGAAACTGCGGCATTTGCGCACAACGCGAATTCACTGACGCAGCGCAACACTTTCTCAAAATGGCGCTAAGCTCCGGCCCGTCACACGTCTGATCCGATACAGGACAAAGCCGCCTCGCCATGCGAGCGCGGGTGAATTTCAAGGCACACGTCATCATGCATTCGACTCCCGAAGCACTCGATCTGGCGCGGATCCAGTTCGCGTTCACCGTCTCGTTTCACATCATCTTTCCGGCGCTTTCCATCGGGCTCGCGAGTTTCATCGCGGTGCTCGAAGGCGCCTGGCTCAAAACCGGCAAGCCGGTCTACAAGGAACTGTGTCTGTTCTGGTCGAAGGTCTTTGCCGTCGCTTTCGGCATGGGCGTCGTGTCGGGCGTCGTCATGGCGTACGAGTTCGGCACCAACTGGGGCGGCTTCTCGACCTTCGCCGGTCCTATCACCGGGCCGCTGCTCACGTACGAAGTGATGACCGCGTTCTTCCTCGAAGCGGGCTTCCTCGGCATCATGCTGTTCGGCTGGAATAAGGTCGGCCCGAAGGCGCACTTCGGCGCGACGCTGATGGTCGCCATCGGCACGCTCATTTCCACCTTCTGGATTCTGGCGTCCAATAGCTGGATGCAGACGCCGCAAGGCTTTCGCATCGAGGGCGATCACGTCGTGCCGGTGGACTGGTGGGCGATCATCTTCAATCCGTCGTTCCCGTACCGGCTCGCGCATATGGCGATCGCGGCGTTCATCGTGGCGGCGCTCGTCGTGGCCGCGACCGGCGCGTGGCATCTGCTGAAAGGCCGCCGCGATCCGGCCATCAAAAAGATGTTTTCGATGTCGCTCTGGCTGCTGCTCGCATTGACGCCGATCCAGGCGCTCGTCGGCGACGCGCACGGTCTCAACACACGCGAACATCAGCCGGCGAAGATCGCCGCGATCGAAGGCATCTGGGAAACCGAGAAAGGCGGCACCGCGCTCAATCTCTTCGGCATCCCAGACATGGAAGCCGAAACCACGAAGTACGCCGTGTCGATTCCGCATCTCGGCAGCCTGATCCTCACGCATAGCTGGGACGGCGAGATTCGCGGCCTGAAGGAATTTCCGAAGGAAGACCGTCCGAACTCGACGCTCGTGTTCTGGAGTTTCCGCGTGATGGCGGGTCTGGGCGTGCTGATGATCGTGATGTCGGTGGCCGCGTGGTGGCTGCATCGCAAGCGCGCATTGTTCGATGCGCGCTGGTTCCATCGCTTCGCACTCGCGATGGGTCCGACCGGTTTCATCACGCTGCTCGCGGGCTGGGTCACGACCGAAGCCGGCCGTCAGCCGTGGGTCGTCTACGGCGTGATGCGCACCGCCGATGCCGTGTCGCCCGTTACCGCGCAACAAGTCGGCGTGTCGCTGCTCGCGTTCGTGATCGTCTACACGATCGTGTTCGGCACTGGCATCTACTACCTGCTGAAGTTGCTGCGTCATGGTCCTGCTCTGCCGGACTCGCCTTCGCAACCTTCCGACGGCAGCGCGCGACGTCCGCTCAGCCTCCCGCATCAGTCCATCGAAGGAGCGTAACGACATGGATCTCACACTCGCCTGGGCCGCGATCATCGCGTTGGGCCTGTTCCTCTACGTGGTGCTCGACGGCTTCGACCTCGGCATCGGCATTCTCTTTCCGTTCTTTCCCGATCAGCACGATCGCGATGTGATGATGAACACCGTCGCGCCCGTCTGGGACGGCAACGAAACGTGGCTCGTGCTCGGCGGCGCGGGACTTTTCGCGGCATTCCCGATGGTCTATTCGACCGTACTGTCCGCGCTTTATCTGCCGCTCGTGCTGATGCTCGTGTGCCTGATTTTTCGCGGCGTGTCGTTCGAGATTCGCGCGAAGGCGCAGCGCACGAAGCACATGTGGGACCTTGCGTTCATCGGTGGATCGGCGGGCGCGACGTTCTTTCAGGGCGTGGCGCTCGGTGCGTTCCTCGGCGGCATTCCGGTCGCCGATGGCCGTTTTTCCGGCGATGCCTTCGGCTGGTTCACGCCCTTCTCGATCTTCACGGGCGGCGCACTGGTCGTCACGTATGCGCTGCTCGGCGCGTGCTGGCTGATCGCGAAGACCGAAGGCGATCTGCAGCGGCGGATGTATCGCGTCGTGTGGCCGCTGACCGTCTTGCAGCTCGCAACGATCGCGGTGGTCAGCATCTGGACGCCGTTGCAGGATGCGGGCATCGCGTCGCGCTGGTTCGATTCGCCGCTGTTCTATCGGCTGCTGCCGGTGCCGGTGCTCGTCGCCGCGTGCGCGTGGGCGATGCGTCGCTCGATTCGATCGCGGCACGAGAAGCGCCCGTTCGCGATGGCGCTCGGCTTCGTGCTGCTCGGCTATGCGGGACTGGTCGCGAGCATTTCACCGCACGAGATTTTTCCGGGTGTGTCGATCTGGGATGCGGCCGCGCCCCGTTCGAGCCAGCTTTTCACGATCGTCGGCGCGGCGGTGATTTTGCCGTTGATCGTCGGTTATACGATGCTGGGGTATTGGGTATTCAGAGGAAAGGTGCGCCATGGCGAACATCACTACCACTGAGCGTGCGCGGAAGGTGTTCTGGTTCGTCGCGCTGTGGGCTGCGGGCGTCGGGGGCACGATGCTGCTCGCGCTGCCGTTCAAGTTGTTGATCAAGGCGGGGGCGGCGATTCATTGAGCGGCTGAGTGGTCAGCCCTGGTCATAAGGGCCGATCGGGTCGTACCATTTGTTGTCTTTGAGCAGCAGATAGACGTGCCCGCCGGCTTGCCAGTCGATCCTGGCCGACCCATCGGAATAAAGGATCCAGTCGGCCCGGAAGCCGTCCTTGAACGTGACCGTTCCTTTGGCTGCGCAAGGGGAATAGCGGTCGTGACTGGTTACGACGGGGGGAACAGGGACTGCGTTTGCGAAATATCGGCGTACCTGAGCAACAGTCGGCCGAAACGCTCGACACCAGAAGATCAGCGCCTCGTCTTTCTGTTCCGACTCAGGCCGCACGATGCCCACTTCGTCGATCGTCACGCTTTTTATCCCGCGCGCCAGGCTGATTTCGCAACACGCGAGCAACATGAGAAAGAGCACGACGGACTTGATTCTGGAGAGTGCGCCGAACCTCACCATTGTGCTGCCTTCGCTTCCGTTGGATTTTTGTAGGACACCGCCGGATGTGCATAAACCTCGGCTTTGTCGATGCTGAGCGTTTCTATCAATTCCGCGATCAGCCATTTGAGGGAGTCGTTCTGCTCGCTGGTTGGATCTTCATAGATCTGCTCTTTGCCCTCGCCTCGATACATTCCAACCAGTTCGATCCCAATGGAATCGATGTTCGACGGCAAGCGGTCCGGCCACGATTTGGTCATCTCGTGCCGATTCAAACCCTTGTATTTGCCTTGGCGAAACGCTTCACGACTTGCGGCGATTTCCACCGGTGAACATTGCAACGTTTCCAGACACCGCGATTTGATGTTGCCCACGTGATAGGTGACTCGCGTCAATGACGCCGTCTGATAAATCGTCCCGTCCTGGTCGAGCAGAAAGTGAGCACCATTAGCGCCCTTCTGCTGATAGCTGCTGAACGTACTCTCAGCCGTGCTGGCTCCTGTCTGGTGCACGACGATGCCATGTACGACGTTCATGGAACCGTGCTCGATCGCATTGAATATCCTGATCCGAACCCGATCATGATCGACATGGCCTTGCTTCGATATGAACAGCATGCGCGCCTCCAGCGTCAGAATTCACAGTTTTTCTTGATGTCGAACGCCATCCGAACGGTGCCGGCACTCCCACCGTTGGGCGACTGAACGACATACTCCTGTTCGACGCGAGCGAATGACAGCGCCACCTCTTCCCGTGCCGCCGTCATCGAGGGTTGCGCGTGCGGCGCCACGCGAGTGACGATGACGTCATGCATCTTGATGGTCAGATATTCGAGCGGTGCACCACCGGCCTTACGCACGGTAAGCGTCGCGGTAGGAATATGTTTGCCGGTGAGGCTATATATCATCAGATTGGGACTCGCACGATCGACGTAGTGCTCGAAAACCAGGTCGTCGACCTGCGCCTTGCCCGCTCCGCCGCCTTGACCAACATGCGTACTGGAGGGTTGGGAAACGGCCCACTCCCAATTGAGCACATCGATCTGCTGCGCGTGAGCGGCATCCAGTGCCTCGCCTGCGATGCCGCTGAGGTTCAGGAAAATATCCTGGGCCATTTTTTCTGCCCCTGTGTCAATGGCGAATGGGACATTTTATGGACGCGATTAAATCGAAGTCACCACGAGTAATCCTAAATAATTAATGTCTTATCGCAGTTAACTCACAGACAAAGCTGAACTTCAGCAGGCAAGAGTGCTTTCAGACTAATGCCCGAAAGCACCCTGCTTCAAAAAACTCTAAAACACCGCCGCCGCGATCAACCCGCTCGCAATCCCGAACCCCACCACCGCCACCGCGACAAACGCCAGCACACGCGGCGGAAACGACCGCGCCAGCATCGCGAGCGACGGCACGCTGACCGGCGGCAAGGTCATCAACAACGCACCCGCCGGCCCCGCAGCCATGCCGAGCGACAGCATTGCCTGAATGATCGGCACCTCGCCCGCCGTCGGAATCACGAACAGCGTGCCCGCGACCGCGAACGCGACGATCCACAGCATGCCGTTGTCGATATCCGGTCCGATGTGCGGAAAGAGCCACGCGCGCGCCGCGCCGAGCAGCAGCACGAGCACGATGTACTCCGGCACGAGCCGCAAGGTCATGCGGCCGAGGATCTTGATCCAGCGCGAGAACGCCGTGCCCGGTTCGTCTTCCTCGATCAGCTTCGCGAGCGTCGCGCGCGACGCCGCCGCCTGCGCGGGCGTCACCATGCGGTTCACCGCGTAACCGAGTCCGAACACCATCAGCACGCCGAGCACGAGCCGCAAGCCGGTCCACTGCCAGCCGAGCACGAAGCCCATGAAAACCAGCGCCGCCGGATTGAGCACCGTATTGCCGAGCCAGAACGCGACAGCTGCGCCCGGCGCCGCCTCGCGCGCACGCAAGCCCGCGACGACCGGCGCCGCGCAGCACGTGCACATCATCCCCGGCAGGGACATCAGGCCACCGTTCACCACGCTGCCGAAGTTATGCTCGCCAAGCGCGCGCGCGACCCAGCGCGGCGGAATCAGCGCCTGCACCGCCGAGCCGAGCAACAGGCCGAGCACCATCGCCTGCCAGATCGCGCGGCCGTAGGCCATCGCGTAATCGAGGGCGGCCTGCCACGATGGCTCCGGCGCGCTCGTCGCCGTGCCCATCAGAATCGATTTGCCGATCGAGTGCTGGCTCGCCGCGACGAACGCCCGGTTGTAGTACGGAAACCATTTCACGTAGAACAGTCCTGCAACGGCGATCAGCAGGAACACCAACCAGCCAAGCGCGACGCGCGGTTGTCGGAGCGTGGTCATAGTTTTTTCTTTCAAGTGGCGAGTGTCGATTCGAGCTGCGCGAGCAGGGCTTTCGCCTGATCGATGCTGTCCGAATCGTTCGGACGGAACAGCACGCGGGCCGCATGCGGCAATTCAGTATAGAGCGCCTGATTGCTGCGCCGGTACGCGGGATCGTAATGACGCTCGATCAGCTCGGCGAAGAGCGCGGCGCGCGCGTTCTCATCGATCAGCCGATGCCAGTGCGCCACGCGCTCGCGACTATGCAGCGCGACGAGCTTCGACAACTGCGCCTTGAAGGACGCGGGATCGTCGAAGAGATGCGCGTAGTCCTGCAACAGGAACGCGATGCGGTCTTCGCGGCGCGCTTCCACTTGCACGCACGACGCCACGTGGAGCTTGTCGAGCACGGCGTCGGGCACCGTGATCGAGCCGATGCGCCGCCCCTCCGCTTCGACGAAAACCGGTTTTGCTGCATCGAAGCCGGAAAACGTGTGGACGAGCGCCGAATCGAACGCCTTCTGCGACGGCTGCGGCCGCCCCGGCAACGCGCCGAGCAAGGAACCGCGATGCGCCGCGAGCCCTTCGAGATCGAGCGTCTGCGCGCCCGCGGCGTCGAGCGCCTGCAGGAGCCGCGTCTTGCCGCTGCCCGTATGGCCGATCAGCGCGACATAGCGAAAGCGCCCGGGCAGCGTGCCGAGCCGCTCGATCACGTCGCGCCGGTAGCTCTTGTAGCCGCCTTCCAGTTGACGGGCCTGCCAGCCGATCATGTTGAGCCATGTGGTCATCGCGCCGGAGCGCTTGCCGCCGCGCCAGCAATAGACGAGCGGGCGCCAGTTGCGCGGCCTGGCCGAGAAGAGCGTATCGAGATGCATCGCGATGTTGCGCGCGACCATCGCCGCGCCGACGCGCGTCGCCTCGAACGGCGACACTTGCTTGTACATCGTCCCGATGATCACGCGCTCTTCATTGCTGAGCACCGGCGCATTGATCGCGCCGGGAATGTGATCTTCGGCGAATTCGAGCGGCGTGCGGACATCGACGATTTCGCCGAAATCGCCCAGACGGTCGATGGAAACGAGCAGGTTTTTCACGGGCTACGGACGAGGCTCAGGCTGAGTCGAGCGAAAAATTATCTCACGCGCTCGCGTTTCGCCCTCGGCGGGTATTTTTGAACGAGGCGCGGCGTGCGCGAAGCGGCTAAAGTGCTTGCATCGATCCATTCAGGGGGAGCGATGACTTATCACGAGACGATCGGCGCGCGCCGCTACCGCTTCGACGATCTGAAGACGCTGCTCGCGCGCGCAAGCCCGCGCCGCTCCGGCGACGAACTCGCGGGCGTCGCGGCGGCGACGGAGGAAGAGCGCGTCGCCGCGAAACTGGCGCTCGCGCAGGTGCCGCTCGCCGCGTTTCTCGCCGAACCGCTCATTCCCTACGAAGACGACGAAGTCACACGCCTCATCGTCGATACGCATTCGCGCGAGGCCTTCGTGCCGATCGCGCATCTGACGGTCGGCGAATTCCGCGAATGGCTGCTCGCCGATACGACCGATACCGCCGCGCTCGAACGCATCACGATGGGCGTCACGCCGGAGATGGCCGCCGCCGTCTCCAAGCTGATGCGCAATCAGGATCTGATTCTCGCCGCGCGCAAGCGCCCGGTCATCACGCGCTTTCGCACGACGATCGGCTTGGCCGGACATCTCTCGGTGCGCCTTCAGCCGAATCATCCGACCGACGATCCCAAGGGCATCGCCGCATCGATGCTCGACGGCCTGCTCTACGGCTGCGGCGATGCCGTCATCGGCGTGAATCCCGCCTCCGATTCGCCCGCCGACATCGGCAGACTGCTCGCGATGATGGATGACTTCCGCCAGCGCTACGACGTGCCGATGCAGTCGTGCGTCCTGACCCACGTGACCAACACGCTCGCGGCGATCGAGCAAGGCGCGCCCGTTGATCTGGTGTTTCAGTCGGTCGCGGGCACCGAACGCGCGAACGCGAGTTTCGGCGTGTCGCTCGCGCTGCTGGAGGAAGCGCGCGACGCGGCGTTGTCGCTCGGACGCGGCACCGTCGGCGATAACGTCATGTACTTCGAGACCGGGCAAGGCAGCGCGTTGTCGGCGAACGCGCATCATGGCGTCGATCAGCAGACCTGCGAAGGGCGCGCGTATGCGGTCGCGCGCCGCTTCAGCCCGCTGCTGACGAATACGGTGGTCGGGTTCATCGGCCCGGAATATCTTTACGACGGGCGGCAGATCATCCGCGCGGGGCTCGAAGATCACTTCTGCGGCAAGCTGCTCGGCGTGCCGATGGGCTGCGACATCTGTTACACGAACCACGCCGAAGCCGATCAGGACGACATGGACACGCTGCTCACGCTGCTCGGCGTGGCGAACGTCAACTTCATCATG
The DNA here is from genome assembly GCF_001544915.2 of Caballeronia pedi. Taxonomy (GTDB): domain Bacteria; phylum Pseudomonadota; class Gammaproteobacteria; order Burkholderiales; family Burkholderiaceae; genus Caballeronia; species Caballeronia pedi. The sequence continues at coordinate 276,698 of NZ_FCOE02000006.1, forward strand.
GGCGTGCCGGGCGCGGACGACGTGATGCTCAACTATCAGAGCACGTCGTTTCATGACGCGCTCTACGTGCGCCGCGTGCTGAACCTGAAACGCGCGCCGGAATTCGAAGCATGGCTCGCGAAGATGCGCGTCACCGATGGCCACGGCGACCTCCTCGCGGCAAGCGCGCCGCCTTTGCTCGACTGGATCGACTCATGACGAACGCCAACGCCTGGGATGCGCTGCGGCGCTTCACCAACGCGCGCATCGCGCTTGGCCGCGCGGGCAGCAGCCTGCCGACGGCGCCCTTGCTCGCGTTCGAACTCGCGCATGCGCAGGCGCGCGACGCGGTGCATCAGCCGCTCGACACGGCCGCGCTCGCCGCCACGCTGCGTGCCGCCGGATTCGACACGCTCGATGTGCAGAGCGCCGCGCCCGATCGTCATCACTATCTGCGTCGCCCGGATCTTGGTCGCATGCTGAACGATGCGAGTGAGGCGCGTCTTGCCGAACAAGCTGCGGCGAACAGCGATGCGCCCGATCTGCTCTTCATCGCCGCCGATGGTCTCTCGGCTTTCGCCGCGCAACGCCACGTCGTGCCACTGCTCACGCGCGTGCGCGCGAAACTCCGTGGCTTGAGCGTTGCACCGGTCGTGATCGCGACGCAGGCGCGTGTCGCGCTGGGCGATCGTATCGGTGAGCTTTTACGGGCGCGGATCGTCGTCGTGATGATCGGCGAGCGGCCGGGACTCAGTTCGCCCGACAGCCTCGGTCTCTATGTGACGTATGCGCCGCGCACGGGCCGCCATGATGCCGAGCGCAACTGCATCTCGAATGTGCGGCCCGAAGGACTTGATTACGAAACCGCTGCGTTCAAGTTGACGTGGCTGTTGAACGAAGCGCGCAGGTTGAAGCTCACCGGGGTCGCGCTCAAGGATCACAGCGGATCGCTGCCGGCGCCGGATGCTGGAATCATCGAAGCCTAGACCCGCAACTTTCGATACAGCGTCGTCCGCGATATCCCCAGCGCGCGTGCCGTCGCCGATACATTCCCGCCATGCGCCGCAAGCGCAGCCGCCACCGCGCTCGCTTCGATATCGACGAGCCGCGCCCCGCTCGCAGGCGGTGGTGTCCTGTCGCTCTGCACACATGCCCCGAGTTCATCGACGAAATCATGCGGCAGATGCTCGACGCGAATATGCGTATCGTAATCGTCGAGCATGGCGCACGCCGTGCGCAGCACATTGCTCAACTGCCGCAAATTCCCCGGCCACGGATGACGCGCGAAAAGCGCGAGCACATCATCGTCGATACTCACGACGCGCCCCGCGAAACGCTCGTGTCGAACGATCCTGTCGACGACCGCGCGCAGGTCCGTGCGCTCGGCAAGCGGCGGCAGCGTCACCGAAAGACCATTGATCCGGTAATACAGATCCTCCCGAAACATCCCTTGCGCCACGCGCTCGCGCAACTTGCGATTACTCGCGCAAACGAGCATGAAATCCACCGGCATGGCGCGCGCCGCGCCAAGCGGCTCGACGACACGTTCCTGCAGCACGCGCAGAAGACGGCTTTGCATCGCGAGCGGCATGTCGCCGATCTCATCGAGAAAGAGCGTGCCGCCGTTCGCCTGCGCGATCTTGCCCGTCGCGCCGCGCTTCGCCGCGCCCGTAAACGCGCCCTGCGCATAGCCGAACAGCTCGGATTCGATCAGCGTCTCCGGCAGCGACGCGCAATTCACCGCGACGAACGGCCCCGCGTGACGAGGCGAATCGCTGTGAATCGCGCGCGCGAGCATTTCCTTGCCCGCGCCCGTCTCGCCGCCGATCAGAATCGGGATGTTCTTGCCGATGACCTTGCGCACACGCGCGACGATGTCGTTCATCTGCGCATCGCCGGTGCAGAGATCGGCGAGCCCCGAGGTCGTCCGTTCCCTCACGACGACGGCGTTCGTCGTGGCCCGTACGTTCGTCGTGGCCCGTACGTTCGGCGTGAGACGCGCGTTGACATCGACGCTCGCGAACACCACGACGCCGCTATGCAGTTCGAGCCGGCAAGGTGCGTCACCCGACCACGCGATGAGCGCATCGACGCGCTCGCCGAACAGCGTCTCCAGCGTCTGCGAACGCAGATGCCCCAGTTCGAGCCCGAGCTGGAACTGCGCGCTGCGGTTCGCGCATAGCAAATGGCCGTCGAGATCGAACACGGCGATGCCTTCCATCAGCGTGCCGAGGAACTCGGGCCGGCTATGAAAGCGGATGCGCAAACCGTCGCCGAACGCGCTCGCGATCAGGCGGTTCTCGATCATCTGCCCGGACATCTTCACGAGCGCCATCGTGTGCTGGTGATAGCCGCGACGATCGCCGGTGACGTCGAGCACGCCGGAGAGATTGCCGTGCGGATCGAGGATCGGCACGCTGGAACAAGTGAGGAAATGATTGGCGCGCAGATAGTGCTGGTCGCCATGCACGGTGACGGCGGTGCGCTCGGCGATTGTCGTGCCGATCGCGTTCGTGCCCTGATGCGCCTCGCTCCATACCGCGCCCGCCCGCAGCGCGACTTTTTCGGCGCGGGCGAGAAAGTCGTCGTCGCCGAGCGAATGCAGGATGAGGCCGCTCGCGTCGGTCAGCGCGATCATGCTGTGCGTGTTCGCGATCTGCGCGTACAGCGTTTCCATCACCGGCAGAGCGTGCGCGAACAGCGCGCGGCTTTCATCGAGCTTGACGGCGAGTTCTGCGCCGGAGAGCACGGCGTATTCCGGGCGCATCGTCTCGAACAGGCCGAACGTGGCCGAGCGCTCGTGCGAGTGACGGATGACCTCGCGTTGCGCAGGCTGCAAGGCCGCGCCGATGGCATGCTGCATCGCCTCCTCCTTTTGGTTCATCGCAACGTGCGTCGTCGCGTGAATGTCTCCTCGGGGCAATGTAACACCGTCGTGACGTGGCGGTCGATTCGAGGAAGCACGCGGGTGCGCGTGCTTCCCGCGATCGCTACAGCACCAGCGACCCCGCCGTGATCGCGATCACCAGGAACACGACGAACAGGATCAGGAAGATGAAGAAGCAGATCTTGGCGATGCCCGCCGCGCCCGACGACACGCGCGTAAAGCCGAAAAAGCCGGCGACGACGGAGATGACCGCGAAAAGAATGGCGAGCTTGAGCATGGCAGGTCCGGTTTTGTTGTGATGACTCTTGCCTGCAAGGCGCGTGCCGCGTCGCGCTTTTGTTGATGGTTGCGGGCTGGAAAGACCGTTAGTTGCGTGACTCGCACGAATAAAAAGCGGGCGGCGAACCGCCCGCTTCGCTCGGACTCAGCGCAGGCGATTGTCCGTCGCCGCAACGGTCGCGGGGGCGGGGGCTTTGGCTAGTACAGGCACCGGCTTTCGCGTACCGAGCCAGTTGGCGATCCCCTCTTGCACACGCGGCACGGCGAGCAGCGCGCCGATGGCGATCGCATCGGCGGCGAGCCCGGCCGGCACGTTGATGAGGCCATCGGTCAGCGTGAACAGGATCGAATCGACGACGAGCGAAATCACCGTGCCGGCGACGAACGACACCATGCCGGCACGCCCCAACGCGCCGACCCACGGCAGCCGTCGCGCCACGGCCTTGACGACGCCATACCGCGCGAGATTCGCCGCGACCCAAGCGATAGCGAGGAAATTCACGACGCGCGGGCCGGCCAGATCGCGCTTGAAGGCGCTGTCCAGCACGGGCGGCAGCACCAGCAGTTTGTAATACGCCATGCCGGCGATCAGCGCGACGGCGCCCGCGCTCACGATCCAGCCAAAGCGGTTCGCGCTCACGCGCTGATAAACCGGCTGGCAACGCGCCAGCACGCCGAGCACGAACATCAACTGCCATGCGGCGGGATTGAAGTCCCAGAGGTTGTCGTCGACGGAAGGCAGGTATTCGCCGATCTGCGCCCCGAAAGCCCATAGCGCGAGGCTCAGACCCAGCAGGAGCCACGGCTTGCTGCGCGCAAGCGGCAGCACGACCGGCACGGCGAGCGCAAACAGCGCGTACATGGGCAGCACGGCGGCGAGATAAGGCTGACGCTCGAACGTGAGGATCTGCGCAATCGACGCAACCGGCTCCGACACGAAACTGTCGAGATCATGCAGCGCCAGATTCGGCGCGTGGCCGAAAAAGGGCCGCAGCAGGAAGGACGCGACGAGCATGAGCACGGCGGTGACGAGAAACGCGCGGTACAGTTCGAACGCGCGCCTGACGAAGCGCATGCGCGCCGCGTGCTCGGAGCGGCGCGCGGCCAGCGACACATACGCCGTCGCCGTAGCGAAGCCGCCGAGGAAGACGAACACTTCGGCGGCGTCGTTCAGCGCGAACGAATGCAGCGTGAAGCGCGACAACATGCTGCCGCCGATATGATCGACGACGATGATCAGCAGAACCAGTCCCCGGAAGAAGTCCAGCTCGATGAGACGTTGTGATTTTTGCTGCATGCGGCTTCGCGTGATGTCCTGCGGCGACAGGAGATTGGACGGCGGCCGCGGGCACGCGGCACGAAAGCATAGGAGTTTACCCGTAAATGACGCAGTGCATCATCAGAAGAAGCGCAAATAAACGTTTCTAATCCGGTATTTGTGGCCGATTCGCCAGTTGTGCCGACAAAATCCTTCGATCTCTTCAGAAGGTTTCAAGTTCCTTTCATTTCTGGCGATTCTCAGGCTAATATCACGCCCTCACCGTCGAACCCTCGTGAACATGGACTATCTCGTCGCTCTCCTCGCCGATCCCGCAGCCTGGGCCGCCCTCGCGACGCTCGTCGTCATGGAGGTCGTGCTTGGCATCGACAACCTGATTTTCATCTCGATCCTGACCAACAAGCTGCCCGTCGCGCATCGGGCGCGCGCGCAGCGGATCGGCATCGGGCTGGCGCTCGTGATGCGGCTGGGTCTGCTCGGCACGGTCGCGCTGATCGTGCGCCTCACGGCGCCGATCTTCGAAGCGTTCGGCCACGGCTTTTCGTGGCGCGATCTGATCCTGATCGCGGGCGGCGTGTTTCTCGTCTGGAAAGCGACGACGGAAATCCACCATCACGTCGCGCTCGACACCGGTGACCACGCCGGAACCGAATCCGGCGCGAGCCTGACACCGCTGTCGGCGATCGGCCAGATCCTGCTGCTCGATCTCGTGTTTTCGATCGACAGCATCGTGACGGCGGTCGGCATGACCGAGCACATTCCGATCATGTTCGTCGCGGTGATCGCCGCCGTGACCGTGATGCTGTTCGCGGCGGGGCCGCTGTCGCGCTTCATCGAACGCAACCCGACGATCGTCATGCTCGCGCTCGGCTTCCTGCTCGTGATCGGGATGACGCTGGTCGCCGAAGGCTTCGGCACGCACGTACCGAAAGGCTATATCTATGCGGCGATGGCGTTCTCGGCGCTGGTGGAAGGGTTGAACATGCTGGCGCGGCGCGCGAAGGGGCGGCGAGCCCCCCGCGAAAACGTTCGATGAAACGCTCGCCTGCGCAGATTAATTAGCCGGCATGGGTATGACCGCGCGCACCGTTCCCCCGGAGCGCGGTCACGATGCGCCGAAGCGGCGCGGTGATGCGCCAGGACGTGGAAGAGACGAACTCCGCGATGACCGCGTTGCTGGCCTGAAGTTCGGTCTGGGAAGTCCGTAGCTTGTCCATCGTTTCGCCGAGCTTGCCTTCGGCATCGGCGAGAATACGACGGGTGTCCGCGAGCATGGCCTGGGCTCGCGCGAGGTCGCTCTCCGCGAGCGTGGCACGGCTTTCGGCTTCGGCGGCCCGCTTTTCCATTCCCCCACTCGCCGTGTAGAACTCCTCCGTCGTGAGTTGCACGTCCGGACGTTCCTTGCGCAGGATGATGATCATTTCGCCGCCGGTCTCGCCCCTGGCAGCCACGAAATCGACGAGATTGAACGTCAGGAAGCCCATCATGAGGATCGGCTTCAGCACCTTGCTCTCAATCGTTTCACTGTCGAACACATGGCTGTGAATGCCGACATGCGGCGGCGCCTTCAGCTTTTCACTGATGCGATCGAGATTCAGCTTGTCGCGCACGTCCATCGGCCGATTGACGAAGGCCTCGTCGTAATATATTTCGCACTCCAGTTGATGCTCGCGCGGAATCTCTTCCACGCCCGCCAGGTACTCGGCGACGAAGTGGCTCAGCGCCGTATCCGGCCGGTACTTGTCGAAGCTGAACTTCTTGTCGGGCAAGGCGAGGAAAAGAATCCCGCCGTCGTTCATCATCGCGCAGAGATCCGCAAGCCACTGAATCATGTTTGGCGCGTGCTCCATTACATGATTCGCGATGATGTAGTCGAACTTGTCGCTGATGTAATCGCCGTACCGGTTCGAACTGACAACGTAATCGATCTCGGGAATCTGCTCGATCAGATCAGGATGCGTGCATTCGCGCACCAGTTGCTCGCGATTCTTCCAGTCGAGATAACGCACCTGAGCTTCGGTCTTGAAGACCGTCGGCTGGTCGTAAGGGCCCAGTTCCAACCCGAGCCCCGACAGGTCGGTGTGCTTCAAAAGATGACCACGCCGAAGCTGCGTTACGAGATTCATCGACGGCTCCTCTGCATCACATTCGAGTTCGAATCGCCGGCGGACAGACGGCCGCGGACGCTTGATGCGGGCGCGCCATTACGCTCGCCGACCGAACTTAACACAACTCCGCGTCGGCGCGATATCGGGTTCCGGCGACAGGCGAAGCCTAATTCGTCGCGATGGTCGCCGTGGCTTTGCGATTATCGTGAATATCGTCCGATGGACGGTGCTTCACGCAGACCAACGAATTCCAGAGCAGCGTCTTGCATCGGAAGTCTTTGCACGAATCACGGGCACACGGCGCATCGTTGATGACGCGGACGTGAAAACGGTCGAACATCGGTCCTAGCGCGACACCGGTGCGCCGCCAATAAACCGGCTCTTGCCCGTTCGACGTCAATTCGTTCACTGCCTTATGAAGATAGTCATTGCCGTTCCGGGCAATCGTTAGCGCGCTATATTCCACGACTGCTGAATTGGCTAGGAGAATCAGGCAAATCGCGTAGCCCGCGAGCCGATGTCTTCCGATCGCGAGCGCGCCGACCAAGGCCACGAGGAGATAAATCTGTGGATTCAGCCTTGCCCACCACGACTCGGGGCTGATGAAACACAGCACCCAGACCAGGATGAAGACCGGCGCTTCGGAGCGCATCGAGCGAAATCGAACCGCGGCGAAGACCATTGCGACGAGGCACGCGCCGCCGAAGAGCGGTCCCCACCCGCCCCATCGAACGTCCGCGGCGCCGGCAGCCGACACTTCCGCGTCCGTCATGGAGAATGGCATTTTAATCTCGGGCAGCCGGGGTGTCGCCGGATTGCTCGGGCTTTGATTGGCCGTCTCGCCGAAGACGCTCAAGGCGACCTGGGAAAATCTGTCGAGCGCGTGAAATTCGGGCGTTGTCTGCGCGGAAATGAGATTCTGCACACGCCCTTCGCCCATCGAAGGATAGAAAATATGATGTCCTTCAATGAGATTCTTCACGTACGGATTCACGCAGAGCACGATGCCGACCAAGGCCAGACCGGCAATTCGCCACCACGGGAAAAAATATGGACGCAAGTCGACTTTCTTTCGGTGGGCTATCGCCAGAAATGCAACCATGGAAATGGTCGAAAAGACGAGTCCAGTATGTTTCAACGCTGCGCAGCCGATCAGCGACAAAACAAACACCAACACGAGATTTCTCGAAGGCGCGCCCCAGAAAAAGCCGTAGAGCGTAAGAATCTGAATCGCCAGAAAGCTTGCCATGCAACCATCGACGTAGTGCGTAAAGAGCTGCGCCAACACAACGGGATTCGCCGCGACGCCGACGCACACGAGCAGGCGCGCATCGGCTCGCAGCTTGCTCGTCACGGAAAGGCAGATCAACATCACCGAGACAAGCAGCAGGAAATTGATGCTCTTCGCGAGTTCAAGGTTTCCAGAGAGCTTGTAAATGGCCGCGCCATAAAACCACGCGAGCTTGGGATAGTTGTTCGTATAGATTGCGTTCACTCCGCGCAGCGTCGATTCAAGAAAATCGAATCGTCTCGCGAGTTCGATGATCGCCTCCGAGTGGTATCCAATGCCATCGTTCGAGAAATCAAAATATGCGTTCGATAGCGCGAAGGAAAGCGCGATGAGCGTAACGCCGCATACGGCGCTTTTGACGAATACCGTTGGGGAAGCATATTTCGTCACGGTCAGCGATGCGCCACCCGCGAGTAGAGGAGCGATAAAAGCCCATTGACTGGCAATTCCGGAGCCTTGCAGAACGGCGAAAATAAACGCCGTCGAAACAACGAACACAATCAGAAAAATTGCACTGCTCAGAAAAACATTCCCGACTTCGACTTTCTTTACTTGCATAACCCGTTTATTGATTCGGGTCGCGATCGTGCGACCTCTTGTAGGGCGTCATTTTACATGGTCTGAAGAATTGTTAAGCAAATACATGATAAGTCACCGGCGGCTTCGAATCCCGGACGAAGCCCGGTTAAAGTTCCCCCGTCATCCGCCGATATCGAACGGATGACGACCCAACCCGCTTCCCTCGCACGCGAGCCCGCACGCCGTTGGTTCAACGGCTGGCGGGCGGGCGCCTGGTGCGCCACGGCCCTGCTCGCCTTCCAGTGCTTCGGGTTCTGCTTCAATGCCCGGCATTCCTGGGCCGCATACGGCCATCCGGGCGGCTGGGACTTCCTGACGTTCTGGGCCGCGTCGCGCCTCACGCTCGACGGCACGCCGCTCGCGGCCTATTCCTGGAGCGCGATCAAGCACGTTCTGCTGCAGTTGTCGCCGGATATCGTGATGCCCGGCCCGTGGTTCTATCCGCCGAATTTTCTGCTGCTGGTGCGCCCGTTCGCATTGCTTTGTGCGCCCGTCGGCTACGCGCTTTTCATCGGGTTGTCGTCGGCGCTGTTCGTCTTGCTGATCCGCCGGGTGCTGCCGATGCGGTCCATGCTGATATGGATACTCGCGTTTCCCGGCCTGTGGCTCAACGCGGCGCAAGGACAGAACGCCTGCATCACCGCCAGTCTCGCGCTCGCCGCATTCCTCGCGATACGCACGCGGCCCGTGCTCGCGGGCGTCTTCATCGGCCTGCTGTCGATCAAGCCACATCTGGCGATTCTGTTTCCGGTCGCGCTCGCGTGCGCGGGCATGTGGAAGACCTTCATCGCCGCCGCGGTGACGGCCGTGCTCTTCACGACTGCATCGGTCGCCGTGTTCGGGCTCGATATCGTGCCCGAGTTTCTGCACGGGCTCAGCGAAGCCAACGGCTATATCGCAAGCGGCGTGCTGCCCTGGGATCAGACGGCGAGCCTGTTCGCGACCTTGCGCATGGCGCACTTCGCGACCGGCCCGGCGTATGTCGCGCAGGCGTGTCAGGCGCTCGTCGCGGTCTGCGCGGTCGCGTGGGTGTGGCGCAACGCCAAGTCGCTGGAAGTGCGCGCCACCGCGCTCGTCGCGGGCACGTTCATGATCAGCCCCTACATCTATAACTACGATGCGGTTTGGCTCGGCGTGCCGCTCGCGCTTCTCGCCGCCCGCGCCATGCGCGATGGCTGGTTGCGCGGCGAAATCGCCATTCTGGTGCTCGCGTGGCTGTATCCGCAGATGGGCGATCTGCTGGCCAAGCATTTCGGCTTCGGGCCGGGGCCGCTCGTGTTCGCGTCGCTGATATTCGTGGCGATACGGCGCGCGCGTCTCGAAGCGGCCGATGGCAGCACGCTTGCCGCATTCGAACGACCGTCAGAACGGTAGGCGAAGCTGCGGATCGTCGGGCGTGGCGGCGTTCGCGGGCGGCAGCGGTTGCGCCCGCAGCCAGCGTTCGATCGCATCGACGACATGCTGGCGCTCGCTTTCATCGAGCGCCCTGCCCGCCGCGATGCCGTGCCACGTGGCGAGGCACGAGCGGCAGCACGTCGCCGTCGCGTGTTGCGCGATGAACACCGGATGCCCGCGAAACGACGTCTGTTTGCCGTCGTTCAGCGGCGCTTGCGGCGCGAGCCGCTTGCCGATCAGTTCATGCGCCTGCGCGACAATCCTGTCGATGCCCGTCTCGCGCAGCATCTTCCCCTCCCGCACGCCGAGCGCGAAGCGCCGCCGAAACGCCGATTTCGCGAGCGCATCGAACACGGCGTCGAGGTCGCGCATGGCGTGATCAGTCCTTGGCGTAGAGCGTCGAATCCGCGAAACCTTCGGCGCTCAGCACGTGCCCGACGAGAATCATCGCCGTGCGCTCCATGCCCGCCGCGCGCACTTTCGACGCGATATCGGCAAGCGTGCCTTGCACGCGCGTCTCGTCCGGCCAGCTCGCGCGGAACACGACCGCCACCGAACAATCCGCGCCGTAGTGCGGCACGAGCTCCGCGACGATTCGCTCGATATGCCGCACGCCGAGATGAATCGCGAGCGTCGCGCGGTGGCGCGCGAGATCCGCCAGGCTTTCGCCTTCCGGCATCGACGTTTTGGTTGCGTAGCGCGTGAGGATGACAGTCTGGGAAATGCCGGGGAGCGTGAGTTCGCGTTTGAGCGCCGCCGCCGATGCGGCCGCCGCCGTCACGCCCGGCACCACTTCATAGGGAATCGCGAGCGCGTCGAGCCGGCGGATCTGCTCGCCGATCGCCCCGTAGAGCGACGGATCGCCCGAATGCACGCGCGCCACGTCCTGCCCGTTCGCGTGCGCGTCCCGCAGCAGCGCGACGATCGCGTCGAGATCGAGTTCGGCCGTGTCGATGCATGTCGTCGCGCGATGGCCGTCGAGCACCTCGCGCGGCACCAGCGACCCGGCGTACAGAATCACGGGACACGCGCGGATGAGCCGCTGCCCCTTGACGGTGATGAGTTCCGGATCGCCCGGACCGGCGCCGATGAAGTAAACAGTCATTGTGTGGTGAGCCAGTGTTGGAGCGCGTCGCGGGCGCTCACGGCATCGTCGAAAGATCGGTCGGCGTCGGGCAGCGCGGGACGCGTGAGCATCACGACTGGCAAGCCTCGCTCGCGCGCGACGGCCAGTTTCGCTTCGGTCGCTCGCCCGCCGCTGTTCTTGCTGACGATCACGTCGATGCGCGCCGCGTCGAACAGCGCGCGTTCGCCGGCAAGATCGAACGGCCCGCGCGCATCGATGATATCGGCGCGTTCGTTGCCCGGATGGGCGTCGAGACAGCGAATCGTCCAGTGCTGCAATGCGGGGATTTCGTGCAGATGCGCGAGCGGTTCGCGTCCGAGCGTAAACAGCGGCCGATGAAACCCCGCGATCCGTTCGACGATCCCGCGCCAGTCCGCCGTGTCGCGCCAGTCGTCGCCGGGCTGCGGCTGCCACGCCGGACGGCGCACCGCCCAGAGCGTCACGCGCGCGATCGTGCAGGCCTCGCGCGCGTGACGGCTCATCTGCGCGGCATACGGATGCGTCGCATCGACGACGAGCGCGATGTCTTCATCGCACAGATAGCGCACGAGCCCGTCGACGCCGCCGAAACCGCCGACGCGCACCGCGCACGCCAGATCGCCGGGCACGCGCCCGAGGCCCGCGAGACTGTAGACATGCGCGGCGGGCAGGCTGCGCGCGATCGCGAGCGCGTCGCCGGTGCCGCCGAGCAGAAGCACGCGCCTCATGCCGCGCTCCCGACGATATTGCCGTGCCGGTCGATCGCGAAGGTCTCGACTTCGATGCCCGGCGGCACCACATCGAGCGCGACGGCGCGCGCGCGACGGCACACGATATCGCCGAGCGCGATGCCTTCGACGCGAGCGAGCTTGAGCGCTTCCTGACTCGTGTTGGCCGCGCGGATGGCCGCCTGCAGCGCGTCGCTCGCGCCCGCGTCGGCGGCCCAGACGGCGAGCAGCGTCAGGTCGATGCTCGAGTTGCGGCTATGCAGATCCATGTGCCCCGCCGCGAGCTTGGACAATTTGCCGAAGCCGCCGCACAGACTCAGTTTGTCGACGCTCGCGCGGCGCAGATGCTTCAGCACGGCGCCCGCGAAGTCGCCCATTTCGATCAGCGCGATATCGGGCAGGCCGTAATGCGCGCGCATCGCGTCCTCGCTCTGATTGCCGGTGCACGCGGCGATATGCCGATACCCGTTCGCCCGCGCGACATCGATGCCCTGATGAATCGACGCGATATACGCCGAGCACGAAAACGGCCTGACGATCCCTGTCGTGCCGAGGATCGACAAGCCGCCGACGATGCCGAGGCGCGGATTCATCGTCTTCTGCGCGAGCGCCTCGCCGTTCTCCACGCCGATGCTCACGTCGAAGCCGCCGCCATAACCCGTGCTCGCGGCGAGCGCGTCGAGATGTTGCGCCATCATCTTGCGCGGCATCGGGTTGATCGCCGGTTCGCCGATGGCGAGCGCCAGCCCCGCGCGCGTCACGGTGCCGACGCCCGGTCCCGCATGAAAACGCACGCCGGTTTCGTCGGACAGACGCACGCGTGCGAACACGAGCGCGCCGTGCGTGACGTCGGGATCGTCGCCCGCGTCCTTGATGACGCCGGCTTCCGCTGCGTCGGCTGGTTCGGCGATGCGGCGGCAGAAGGAAAGCGTCATGGTCACGCACTGGCCTTTCGGCAGCACGATCTCCGCGCGCTCGCCCGTCTCGCCGAGCAGCAAGAGGCGCGCGGCCGCGAGGCTCGTCGCGGTCGCGCAGCTTCCGGTCGTGTAGCCGCTTCTGAGCGGCGCGGCCTGTTCCGGCGTTTCTTCACGCATGACGCTTCACGGTTTGCTGGCGTGCAGAAGCGTGATCGGCAGCGCCTGCCGCCACGTATCGAAGCTGCCGAGCGGCTCCGCCTGCGCGATGCCGATGCGCGTCAGCTCGCCGCCATGCCGCGCACGCCATTCGACCAGCGCCGCTTCGCTTTGCAGCGTCACCGCATTGGCGACGAGGCGGCCGCCCTGACGCAGCCGCGTCCAGCAGGCATCGAGCAGGCCCGGCACGGTCAGCCCGCCGCCGATGAACACGGCATCCGGCGCGGGCAGGCCGTCGAGCGCGGCGGGCGCTTCGCCTTTCACGAGTTGCAGCGCGGGCACGCCGAGCGCATCGCGGTTGGATTCGATGAGACGCTGCCGGCTTTCGTTCGCTTCGATCGCGATCGCGCGGCACGCGCCATGCGCGCGCATCCATTCGATGCCGATCGAGCCGCAGCCCGCGCCCACATCCCACAGCAATTCGCCCGGCTGCGGCGCGAGATGCGCGAGCGTCACGGCGCGCACGTCGCGCTTCGTGAGCTGGCCATCGTGACGATAGGCGTCGTCGGGCAAACCGGGCGTGAGCGGCGGGCCGGCGTGGCCTGCATGCGTGCGGCATTCGATCGCGACGAGATTGAGCGCGGCGACGAGCGGCTCGCGCCAGTCGTCGGCGCGTTCGTCGACGCGGCGCTCGTGGTTGCCGCCCAAGTGTTCGAAGACGGTCATGCGGCTCGCGCCGAAACCGTGCGCGGTCAACAGCGCGGCGACGGCGGCGGGCGTGGTGCCGTCGCCGCTCAGCACGAGCAGGCGCACGCCGCGATGCAGGCTCGCGAGCAGCGACGCGACGGGCCGCCCGACCAGCGACACGCACACCGCGTCCTGCAACGCCCAGCGCAGACGCGCCGCCGCCAGCGACAGCGACGACGGCGCGGGAATCACGCGCATTTCGCCATTGGCGACTTCACGCGCGAGCGTTGCGCCGACGCCGAAGCACATCGGATCGCCGCTCGCGAGCACGCATATGCGGGTCTTGCCGTCGCCGCGCCCGGCGAGCACGGCATCGATCGAAAAGGGCTTCGGCCACGGCACGCGGCGCGCGGCGATGCGCACCGGCAGCAGCGCGAGATGGCGCTCGCCGCCGTGGATCGATTGCGCGTCGAGCAGCGCGCGGCGCGCCACACGGGAAAGGCCGTGCCAGCCGTCTTCGCCGATCCCCACCACGGTCAGCCAGGTCGACATGCGCCGCCTCCTTGCGATTCGAATCGCGCTTCGGGCTTGTGCCCTGAAGCGCCTGGATGGTCGATAAAAGCGGGCATAATACAGGTCCGTCGGTGCCCGTTGGGGCCTAAGAGGGAACACAGCAAAACTGTGGCTGCCCCCGCAATTGTACGCAGCGAGTCCGCGCTCCACTGCCACTGGTTTTTACCGGGAAGGCCGGCGCGAATGAAGACCTGCCAGCCAAGAGACCTGCCGACTCATCGCTTTCGCGCGACGCCGACCGGGCGGGGTGTACCGGTTCGCTCATCACGTGCGAAGCCCAACGGGTCCTGCTTTTGACTTCATTCGACCGCCCATCGCTCAACGCCGCCCCGCGCGCTTCGGCGTGCCCGGGCCTGATGCGCATCGTGCCCGCGCGCGATGGCGGTCTCGCGCGTCTGCGTCTTCCGGGCGGCGCACTGAGCGCGCACGCGGCGCGGGCCGTTGCGCGTGCGGCGCGCGACTGCGGCTCGGGCGTGATCGAAGTGACCAATCGCGCGAATCTGCAATTGCGCGGCATCCGCGACGACGCCCACGCCGCGCTGATCGACATCGCACTCGACGCGGCCCTCGGTCCGTCGACGGCAAGCGCCGACGACATCCGCAACGTGATGCTGAGCCCGCTCGCGAGCGACGCCACGCGCGCGCTCGCCGCGGACATCATCGACGCGATGCAGGCCGATGCCTCGCTGCACGCGCTGTCGCCCAAGTTCGCGTTGCAACTCGATGCCGGCGAACGTCTCGCGATGCTCGATCACCCACACGATCTCTGGCTCTCCACATTCGACGACGGCGCGCGCTTCGCCTTCGGTTTCGCGGGAACGATGTCGCAGTGCGCGCTCGGCGCGGTGCCGCGCGCGAATCTGGTGACGTTCGTTGCGCGCGCGCTGCGCAGGTTTCTCGCGCTCGCGACGCCTGACGAACATCGTATGCGCGATCTGCTCGCGCGTGTAGGCGTCGCGCAATTTCTCGAAGGATTCGATTTCGACGCGGACGTGCAGACCTGGCGACGCGCCCCCGCCGATGCATCGCTGCGGCTCGGCGCGCACGCGGAACCGTATCGCGCGACGTGGTACGCAGGCGCGCAGACGCCGCTCGGACGCCTCGACGCGCGCACGCTCGAAGCCCTCGCCGATCTCGCTGAACAGCACGCCGAAGGGCGCCTGACGATGACGCCGTGGCAAAGCGTGCTGCTGCCAGGCATCGCGCCGCAAGACACGCACGAAGTGCTTCAAACCTTGCGCGCGCTCGGGCTCGCCACCGACCCGCGCGATCCGCTCGCGCGCCTGATCGCGTGTGCCGGGTCCGAGGGCTGCGCAAAAAGCCACGCCGACACCAAAGCCGACGCGCATCGCCTCGCGTCCCTTCTGCCCGCGCACGACGAAACGCCCGTGCATCTGAGCGGCTGCGAGCGTTCGTGCGCGGCGGCGCATCCGGTCCCGGTGACGCTCTTTGCGGTCGCGCCGGGACGCTATGACTTTCATCGCGACGGTCGCATCGTCGCGCGCAATCTGACTATCGAAGAGGCGGCCGAACGGCTCGCCCGGAGCCATGCCGATGCCTGACTACATCCGCGACGGCGCGGAGATTTATCGCCAGTCGTTCGCGACGATCCGCGCCGAAGCCGACCTCGCCGCCATGCCCGCCGATCTGGAAAAGCTCGCGGTACGCCTGATCCACGCGTGCGGCATGATCGATATCGTGAGCGATCTGCGCTTTTCTCCAGGCGCGGGCGACGCGGGCCGACGCGCGCTCGCAGCCGGCGCGCCGATTCTGTGCGACGCGCGCATGGTCGCCGAAGGCATCACGCGGGCACGCCTTTCCGCGGACAACCGGGTCATTTGCACGTTGAGCGATCCGTCGATTCCCGAGCGCGCCCGCGCGATGAGCAACACGCGCTCGGCCGCCGCGCTCGAACTGTGGCGGCCGGATCTCGAAGGCGCGATCATCGCGATCGGCAATGCGCCGACCGCGCTCTTTCATCTGCTCGACATGCTCGATGCCGGCGCACCGAAGCCCGCGCTCATTCTGGGCTTTCCGGTCGGCTTCATCGGCGCGGCGGAATCCAAGGCGATGCTCGCCGCCGATAGCCGCGGCGTGCCCTTCGTCGCCCTGCTCGGCCGTCGCGGCGGCAGCGCGATGGCAGCAGCGGCAGTGAACGCTCTTGCTTCGGAGGCCGAATGATGAGCGGACGTCTCTATGGTTTGGGCGTCGGTCCGGGCGATCCGGAACTTATCACCGTGAAGGCGCTGCGCCTGCTGAAGGCCGCGCCCGTGGTCGCGTATTTCGTCGCGAAGGGCAAGAAGGGCAACGCGTTCGGCATCATCGAAGCGCATCTCGGCGATAACCAGACGCGCCTGCCGCTCGTCTATCCGGTGACGACCGAGGCGCTGGAGCCGCCACTCTGCTACGAGACGATCATCAGCGCGTTCTACGACGAAGCCGCGCTCACGATCTCCGCTCATCTCGAAGCCGGACGCGATGTCGCGGTGATCTGCGAAGGCGACCCGTTCTTCTATGGCTCGTACATGTATCTGCACGACCGGCTCGCCGGTTGCTTCGATGCGCAGGTCGTGCCGGGCGTGTGTTCGATGCTCGGCGGCGTCGCGGTACTGGGCGTGCCGCTCGTGTATCGCAATCAGAGTCTGTCGGTGCTGTCGGGCGTGTTGCCGGAAGACGATCTGAAGCGCCGGCTCGAAGCGGCGGATGCGGCCGTCATCATGAAACTCGGACGCAACTTCGAGAAGGTGCGGCGCGTGCTCGGCGAACTCGGACTCGATGAGCGCGCGCTGTATGTCGAACGCGCGACGATGGCCAATCAGCGCATCGTGCCGCTCGATGACGTCGATCCGATGGCGTCGCCGTATTTTTCACTGCTCGTCGTGCCGGGGAAAAAATGGCGCGCATGAGTGCTTCCATGCCGATGGCGCTCGTCGTGCTGGGTGCGGGCGCGCTCGCGACCGCGCGGCGCATACAGGCGCGCTTTCCGGAATCGCGCGTACATGGATTGGCGAGCCGTGTGAGCGCGGACATCGCTTATGACGATTTCGGCGCGCACGTGCGCGAGCTGTATGCAGCGGGAACGCCCATCGTCGCGTTGTGTTCCGCGGGCATCGTGATTCGCGCGCTCGCGCCGTGTCTCGCCGACAAGGGCGCCGAGCCGCCCGTGCTCGCCATCGCACAGGATGGCAGCGCGGTCGTGCCGCTGCTCGGCGGCGTGCGCGGCGTGAATGTGCTGGCGCGCGATATCGGCGCCGCGCTCGACGTCGCGCCCGCGATCACGACAAGCGGCGAACTGCGCTTCGGTCAATGTCTGCTCGCGCCGCCCGAAGGCTATGCGCTCGCGGATATCGAGCAAGGCAAGCGCTTCGTGTCCGACTTGCTCGCGGGAGAAACGACGCGCATCGAAGGCCACGCGCCCTGGCTCGACGATGCCGCGCTGCCCCGCGCCGACGCTGCAAGTCGCGCGGTGCGCATCACGCCGCTTGCCGTCAGCGATGCGGATAGCCTCGTGATTCACCCGCGTTGCGTGCTAGCGTGGATCGAAGATTCTTCGCGCGACGACGACATCGTGGAACGCGTGCGTCGCGCAATGCACGAACGGGGTCTCGCGCCGCTTGCGCTCGCGGCGCTGATTGCGCCCGTGCGCGACATGACAGCGCAATCGCTTGCCGATGCCGCTCATGCACTCGATGTGCCGCTGCGCTTTTGCGATGCCGCGCCGTTCGATGTGAGCGATGCGCGCGATATCGCCTTGCAGGTGCGCGATGCACCCATCGACGTGCAAACAATAGGCCGCGCGCGCGGCACGCTGACGGTGATCGGACTCGGCCCCGGCAGCGCCGCACTGATGACGCCCGCCGCGAAAGATGCGCTCGCCGCCGCGCAAGACGTGCTCGGCTATGAAACCTATGTCCGCATGGCCGGGCCGTTTCGCGACGATCAACGCGTGCATATCACCGACAATCGCGAGGAATTGCAGCGTGCGTGTCACGCGTTCGAACTGGCGAGCGAAGGACGGCGTGTGGTCGTGGTGTCATCGGGCGATCCGGGCGTGTTCGCGATGGCGGCTGCCGTACTCGAAGCGCTCGACGAAGGGCGCGCCGCGCATCCCGAGTGGAGCGCGGTGAAACTCGCGATCGTGCCGGGTGTGTCGGCATCGCTTGCTACGGCCGCGCGGGCGGGTGCGCCACTGGGTCATGATTTTTGCGTGATGTCGTTGTCGGATAATTTGAAGCCGTGGAGCGTGATCGAGAAACGCATCGCGCATGCGGGCGAAGCCGATCTCGTGATGGCGTTCTATAACCCGCTATCGAAGGCGCGGCCGTGGCAGTTCGATCGTGCGATTGAAATCGTGAAGCGGTATCGTGGCGTGGAGACGCCTGTCGTGCTCGGGCGAGATATTGGGCGTCCGGCCGAAGCGTTGCGTGTCGTTACGCTGGGCGAGTTGAAAAGCGATCTCGTCGATATGCGGACGATGGTGATCGTGGGGTCATCGACTACGCGGGTGGTGGGGGATTGGGTTTATACGCCGCGGTGGTATGGGTGAGATCGGGGCGCGGCATTCGGTTGTCATTCCGCCTCGTGGGGTACACGCTACAAACACAAGCTGGCTCTCGCCTGATCCCCTGATCGTGTACCGTGCGCGGTCCACGCCCCGTTAGACCTACGAGGGCACGTGCTACTGCTGTGCCCAAACTCGCTCGCCCGTGCCGCGGCCGGCTTGAAGCGTTCCGGAGGGGAAAAGCTGCTTTCTTTGGTTACTTGCACAAAAGGCCATAACACTACCGGCCCACCTCTCCAATCAATTCCCCAATAACGCAATACTCCGCATCCCAACGACGCGCCAACTCCCCGCATCGCCCCACACGCACCAACCCTTCTTCAAAATCCACAACGACGATTTCATCCGCCGATACCGGCGCGTCCGGCCGTTCATTCGTGCGCCCATCGGTCAGCACCCAAAGCCTGCGCCGCTGCGACGGTCTGCGCCTTGCCGCGCGTTCGAGCACCGTCGCCGCGCTCGCCAGTCCTAGCGCGAGCGGCGTGCCGCCGCCACCGGCGATTGGGGCAACCCAGCGCTCATTGAACCAATGCGCTGCGCCCGGTTGCCGGCGAACCTGCGCACGTCCGCCGCCGAAACACACGAGCGCAATTTGGGCACGCTCGCGATAAGCCCGATCGAACAACGCGACGAGCATCCCTTTTGCGCGCGCAAGCCGCTCGCCCGCGAGCATCGAACCGGAGCAATCGAGCAGAAAGCAATGCAGCACCGCGCCTTCGCCCTGCGTACGTCGATAGCGCAAATGTTGAGTATCGAGGCGCGCAGAACGCTTCGCCCGCAATGTCGCCAGCCAGTCGATGGTCCTGCTGCGTTCCCCATCGCGCGCGGCGATGCGGCCTTTCACACGCGCTTCGTTCCATCGAAGGCGATGCCCTGTGTTGAAGGCATCCGCGTCGCGCCCTCGATGGTTCAGGCTTTTTTTGCGGGCAGCGGCCTCACTTGCTTGATCTTCGCGGTTCCGGTCGGCTCCGGCGGCAGATAGCCCCAGTCCGAATCGCCCGAACCTGCATCGCGTTGCACCGATTCACGTGCGGCCGGCTCACGCGCAGGCGCTTCAACCTCTCGCCGACGATGCTTCAGCACCGCATCGGCGACACGCTCGACATGGGCCACGACCACATTCGATGCGCCTTCGAACGCAGCCAGCGCCCGCGCTGCGCGCAACATCACGATGTCCGAGCGCAAACCATCGACATGCGCCTCGATGCAAAGCTCGCTCACGCGCGCGTGAACCGCATCGTCGAACTCGAATGACGGGAGCGCCGCACGCGCCGCATGAATGCGGGCGCTCAGCGACGTCTGCTCGCTTGCATGCCGCGCGCGGAATGCATCGGAATCCGAATCGAAGGCGAGACGCGCCTTCACGATGCGCTGCCGCACGCCCGCATCGAAGCAATTGCTCATCTCAACAGCGAGCCCGAAGCGATCGAGCAATTGCGGACGCAACTCGCCCTCTTCCGGATTCATCGTGCCGATCAGCACGAAACGCGCGTCATGCCGATGCGAAATGCCATCGCGCTCGATGATGTTCACGCCGCTCGCCGCGACGTCGAGCAACTGATCGACGAGCGGATTCGGCAGCAGATTGACCTCGTCGACATACAGCACGCCCAGATGCGCTTTCGCGAGCAAGCCCGGCGAAAACTGCACGCCGCCATCGCGCAACGCGCTTTGAATGTCGAGCGTGCCGATCAGTTGCTCCTCGCTCGCGCCGAGCGGCAAGGTCACGAGCCGCCCTTCAGGCAACAACTCCGCGAGCGCGCGCGCCGCCGTCGACTTGGCTGTGCCGCGCGGCCCGCTGACGAGCACGCCGCCTATCGCGGGATCGACCGCCGCAAGAAGCAAAGCCTGTTGCAACGGCTCCTGACCCACGAGCGCGGTAAAGGGAAAATTGAGTGGATTCAATGTTGTCGGCCTTCGATGCGCTGTTCGATATCGAGCAGATGCCGTTCGACCTGCTCGCGATAATCGGCAGGCTCCTGCCACAAACCGCGCTGCATCGCTTCGAGCAAACGCTCGCAGATCGATTGCAGTGCGTGGGGATTGTGTTGCTTGATGAACGCGCGCGTGTCCTCATCGTTCACATACGCATCGGTGACGAGCGCGTATTGATGATCCGACACGACGCGCGCGGTGGCGTCATAGCCGAACAGATAATCGACGGTCGCGGCAAGCTCGGACGCGCCTTTGTAGCCGTGGCGCTTCACGCCGTCGATCCACTTCGGATTGACGACGCGCGAACGCACCGTGCGAGCGATCTCTTCGTTCAATGTGCGCACGCGCGGCGCGGCGGGATTGCTGTGATCCGCGTTATAGGCTTGTGGCTGCACGCCGGACAGATAACGCACGGCCGCCACCATGCCGCCCTGAAACTGATGATAGTCGTTCGAATCGAGCAGATCGTGTTCGCGGTTGTCCTGATTCTGCAGCACGACATCGAGCGTCGATAACCGCGCGCCAAAACTCGCGCGTGCTTCGACGCCATCGCCGGTTTGCGAATACGCGTAGCCGCCCGTGCTTTGATACGCGGCGGAGAGATCTGCATCGGTCTGCCATTGCTTCGCGTCGATCAGTTCCTGCAGGCCCGCGCCGTATGCGCCGGGCTTCGTGCTGAACACGCGCCAGCCCGCGCGACGCCGCGCTTCCTTCGCATCGATGCCGCGCGCGATGAGTTCGTCGCGCTCGCGCAGGATGCGTGCGCGGATCGGGTTGACGTCGGCGGGCTCGTCGTCGAGTTCGGCGACGGCTTGCACGGCCGCATCGAAGAGATGAATCAGATTCGCGAACGCGTCGCGGAAGAATCCCGACACGCGCAATGTCACGTCGATGCGCGGCCGGTTGAAGATGGCGATCGGCAAAATCTCGAAGTCGGTCACGCGATGACTGCCCGCCGCCCACTTCGGCCGCACGCCGATCAGCGCGAAGGCTTGCGCGATATCGTCGCCGCCCGTGCGCATCGTCGCCGTGCCCCACACGGACAGACCGATCGCGCGCGGAAAATCGCCGTGATCCTGCGCGTGCCGTTCGACCAGCGCATTCGCGGACTTGAGGCCGAGCGACCATGCCGCTTGCGTCGGCAAGGCGCGCGTATCGACGGAATAGAAGTTGCGGCCCGTGGGCAGCACATCGGGCCGTCCGCGCGACGGCGATCCGCTCGGACCCGGCGGCACGAAACGTCCTTCGAGTCCGCGCTTCAGTTGCAAAAGCTCTTGCGGACCGCACGCATCGAGCCGCGCGAGCACGTCGCCACGCAGGCGTTCGAGCACGAGCGATGCATACGGACCGGGCGCGGCGGCATCGTCGTCCGACAGTAGTTGCATCGCGAACCATTCAATGCGCTCGCGCGTGTCGCCATGATGACGCCATGGCGCATCGCTGACTTCGACGAGCGCGCGTGGACGCGGTCCGTCCCACGGCGCGGCCCAGTCGGCATCGAGCGGATCGAAACCGGCGGGCAATTGCAGATCGCGCGCGATCGCCGTGATGAGGCTCGCATTGCCGCCCTGCCCGTCGCCGACAGGAAAGCGGCCGAGCGCGAGCAGCGTGTCGCGACGTTGCACGCCTTGTGGCGACACGCCGAACACATGCAGGCCGTCGCGAATCTGCGCTTCTTTCAGTTCGCAGAGGTAGGCATCAGCGCGCGTGAGCAGCGCATCTTCACCGACGCTATCGCGCGGCGCATCGAGTCCGAGTTCGTCATGCAACCTGTTCTCGACGATGTTCGCAAGAATCGACTTGCGCAACAGTTTCGCTCGGCGCGCATCGACCATCAATGCTTCGTAGTACTCGTCGACCTGACGTTCCAGATCCTGCAATGGCCCGTAGTTTTCGGCACGCGTGAGCGGCGGCATCAGATGATCGATGATCACCGCCTGCGCGCGACGCTTCGCCTGGCTGCCTTCGCCCGGATCGTTCACGATGAACGGATAGAGATGCGGCATCGGTCCGAGAATCGCGTCGGGCCAGCATGACGACGATAGCGCGACGCTCTTGCCCGGCAGCCATTCGAGATTGCCGTGTTTGCCGACATGCACGAGCGCATCCATTTGAAAGCGCAGACGCAGCCAGAAATAGAACGCGAGATACGAATGCGGCGGCACGAGTTCGGCGTCGTGATAGCTTGCGTAATCGTTACGTGCGCGCGAGCGCGAAGGCTGAATGCCGACGAATACTTCGCCGCAGCGATAGCCCGCGATCATGAAGCGGCCGCGTCTGATCGTGGGATCGTCTTCGGGCGCGCCCCAGGTCTTTTCCAGCGCGGCGCGCGCATCGGCGGGCAGTGAGCGATACGCATCGAGATACTCGTCGAGCGAAAGACTCTGCAACGCCGGGCGCAAATCGCGCACGACGGGATCATTGGTCACGCCTTCGGTGAGCGCGGCGATGAGCGCATCGCCATGCACGGGAATCTCGCCCACGCGATAACCTTCGCGCGCGAGCATCGACAGAATGCCGATCGCCGATGCGGGCGTATCGAGACCCACGCCATTGCCGATACGCCCTTCGCTCGCCGGATAGTTCGCAAGCACGAGCGCGATACGTTTGTGTGCGTTCGGCGTATGCCGCAGCCTGCACCATCGGCGGCTCAGTTCGGCCACGAAGCGCACCCGCTCCGCATCGGCCTGATAGCGCACGACATCCACCTGCGTGTGCTTGCAGTAATAGGCGAGCCCCTTGAAGCTCACCGCGCGCGTGATGATGCGGCCGTCGACTTCGGGCAGCGCGACGTGCATCGCGACATCGCGCGAATTCAGGCCGTGATTGTCCTTTTGCCAGTCGTCGCGATTGCCGCCGCTCAGAATGACCTGCAGCACGGGCGCATCGCCCGCGACTTCGAATGCATCGTCTTCGCCGATCACGCTCGTGGCGAACGCCGTCGTATTCAACACGAGCGATGCGCGATGCTCCGCGCACAAACGCTCGACCACTTCACGGCTCACGCTTTCCTTCAGCGACGAAATCGCGATGGGCAGCGGATTCATGCCTTGCTGTTCGAGTGCTTCGATCAGCGCATCGAACACGGCGGTATTGCCCGACTGCAAATGCGCGCGATAAAACAGAATCGCGGTGACCGGCGCGCCTTCGGTCCAGCGCGCCTGCCAGTCCTCGATAGCCGCGATATCGCGTTCGGGATGATAGATCGCGACCGCGGGCAACGGGCTCGGGCGTTGCGGCTCGCGCCCGAAGCCGAATGCGGCATACGCGATCGAACGCAGGAATTCTTCCGCGTTGCGCGCGCCGCCTTCGCGCAGATAGCGCGACAACTCACGGCAGAACGCCGCGTCCGCCGTGCTTTTCGCGGTCAGATTCGGGTCTTCGGTGAGGTCGCCCGAGAACATCGCGAGCATCTGCTTGCGCTCTTTCGCAAGCGCGACGATCCGCTCGATGCCATAAGGCCAGTACGATTCGCCGCCGAGATGATCGACGATGACGACCTTCGCGTGACGCAATACATCGTCGACATAGAAATCGACCGATGCGGGCTGACGCAGAAACGATTGATTCGCGAGCCGCACTTCGGGAAAGCCCGCTTCCAGACGCGGAAATACGCTGGCGAGCAAGGCGAGCGTGGTGTCGGCGGAACTGAGCACGACGATCGGCGCGCGCGTCTGCTCGATGCGCATGACGCCTTGCGCATCGTCGACGAAGCCTCCCGGCGTGGTGCGAAGCAGATGCATCGCGTCAGACCTGCGCCGGCGTGCCCGCGAGCGCGGCATCGAACGCGCGCTGCAATGCATCGCGTTCGAGGTCTTCGCCGATCAGCACGAAACGGCTTCGCGTCTTCGCTTCGCCGGCTTCCCAGCGCCGGTCGAAATAGCTGTCGAAGCGTCGTCCGACGCCCTGCACGACGAGCCGCATCGCAGCGCCCGGCAGCGCCGCGAAGCCCTTCACGCGATAGATCGTGTGATGCTCGACGAGCGCATGCAAGGCGGCAAGCGCCTGTTCGCGCGATTCGATCTCGCCATGCACGACAACCGAATCGAACGCGTCATGATGATGATCGGCGTGGCCTTCATCGTCGGGCGCGCCGTGATGATCATGGCGCAGATGAATGGTCTCTTCCGATGCCGCTTCGAGCCCGAGCAGCGTATGCACATCGAGCTTGCCCATCTGCGCGGGCACGATCTTCACTTCGGGCGGAATCTCCGGACGCACGAGCGCTTCGACCTTTCGCAGCGCGTCGGCATCCATGAGATCGGTCTTGTTGACGATGACGAGATCCGCCGACGCGAGCTGATCCTCGAACAATTCGTGCAGCGGCGATTCGTGATCGAGATTCGGATCGGCCTTGCGTTGCGCATCGACCGCGAGGGGATTCGCCGCGAACTGGCCGCTCGCGGCAGCGGGACCATCGACGACGGTCACGACCGCATCGACGGTAAAGGCGTTCTTGATCGACGGCCAGTTGAACGCCTGCACGAGCGGCTTCGGCAACGCGAGTCCCGACGTTTCGATCAGCACGTGATCGATGCTGTCGCGCCGCTCGACGAGCTGCTCCATCACAGGATAGAACTCTTCCTGCACGGTGCAGCAGAGGCAACCGTTGGCGAGTTCGTACAGATTGCGGTCTTTCGAAGCGGCTTCATCGTCGCAGCCGATGCCGCAGCCCTTGAGGATTTCCCCGTCGATGCCGAGTTCGCCGAACTCGTTGACGATCACCGCGATGCGCTTTCCTTGCGCGTGGGACAGGATATGCCGCATCAGCGTGGTCTTGCCGCTGCCGAGAAAGCCGGTCACGACGGTTACGGGGATCTTGCGGGTTTGCATCGTAGCTCCGTGGCTTTTCAGGTGCGTGCGCTTCGTGTCGCGCGATGCGTGGCAACGCTGCTGGACAAAAAGGAAACGCACGCTTCGATGGATCACGGACCGCGCCGCATCCCCGCGGCAGCGATCCTTCTGAAGTCTGGCCGGTATCCGGGCTGACGACCACGCCGCTTCGCCTTCCCGCGCGTTCACGCGCAGTGGCCTCGAAGCCGGCTCCCCATGCATGCGATGAAAACATCGACCATACAAGGGCATCGCTTACCGTTGCGGGGGCAGCGCAGGTTGACGTCCGTTCGATCGGAGCAATGGAACGCGTCCTGCTTCCCGTTTAACTGCGCGCGAGAGAATCCGCGCGCGAGCACCAAAACTGCGTGAAAGTCTAGGCCCGGCGGCTACGAGCGTCAAGAATGGAAGGGCCGCGCGCGCGACGTGCTGTGTTAATGTTGGGCCGCCTTGAAATGCAACCGCTTCGAATCGACATGAAATCCGTCAGCGCGCGACTCGCGGTAGGAATAGGATGCAGGCGCGGCGCCAGCGCGGATGCGATCGAACACGCCGTGCGGCTGGCGCTCGGGCCGCATTCGCTCGGCGATATCGCGATCGTCGCGAGCATCGATGCGAAGCGCGACGAAGCGGGGTTGCTCGCGTTCTGCGAGCGTCATCGTTTGCCGTTGTGTTTCTATCGCGCCGATGAAATTGCGCGGGCGCCGCGCACTACGACTTCGCAACACGCGGCGAAGCATCTGAACGTGGACGGCGTATGCGAGCCATGCGCGCTGCTCGCGGGCAACGCGCAAACGCTCATCGTGCCAAAGACGATCGGTTGTGGCGTAACCGTCGCGATCGCAGTGGCGCGCGGGTCCTGTGCGGGCGCGGCTTGACGGTCGTGCGCGCGGTTTCCTTGCTGGCGGACGGTTTGGCGACGATGGATATCAGCTTGTCGCGGCAGAGCCAGGCGAGGATCGCCAGCGCCACGAGTTCCAGATATAGGTAGATCGCGTCCATTTCCTTGCTCCCGATTTCGGTGATTGCGTCATTGCCTGATTGCATGATGCACACCGTCTGTTAGCGCAGAATTAACGCGTGGACAGGCCACACCGAGGCCGCTCGCCAAGGTACGATACGGCCGTCTTTCGTCATGCGGGCACAGACCGCCACCCCATTCACCGGAGTTCATGTGAAAACCGATACCGAATCGCATCTGCGCATGACCCAGCGCCGCAAGGAAGGCCACGAAAAGAAACAGGCCGCCGCCGACCACGAGAAAGGCTTGCTGATCGTGAACACCGGCAACGGCAAGGGCAAGACCACCGCCGCCTTCGGTATGGCCGTCCGTGTCCTCGGCCACGGCATGAAGCTCGGCGTCGTGCAGTTCATCAAGGGTGCGTTGCACACATCGGAGCGCGATTTCCTCGGCGCAATCGCACATTGCGATTTCATCACGATGGGCGACGGCTACACCTGGAACACGCAGGACCGCGAAGCCGACATGGCGACCGCGCGCAAAGGCTGGAACGAGGCGCGGCGCATGATCGAAAGCGGCGAGTATCAGATGGTCGTGCTCGACGAACTGAACGCCGTGCTCAAGTATGAATATCTGCCGCTCGACGAAGTGCTCGACGTGCTGAAGGCAAGGCCCGCGATGTTGCATGTCGTCGTGACGGGACGCCATGCACCCGATGCCCTCGTCGAGCTCGCCGATCTCGTCACCGAGATGCGCCTCGTGAAGCATCCGTATCGCGAGCAGGGCGTGAAGGCGCAACGCGGCGTGGAATTCTGAACGCGATGTCCGACTGCCCCGCTCTTTTCATCGGCGCAAGCGCGTCGCATCAAGGCAAGACCACGGTGACGGCCGCGCTCGCGCGCCATCACACGCGACGCGGCCTGAAGGTGCGCGTCTTCAAGACCGGTCCGGATTTTCTCGATCCGATGATCCTCGAACGCGCATGCGGCGCGCCCGTCTATTCGCTGCATCTGTCGATGGTCGGGCTCGACGCGTGCCGCGCATTGCTCGCGCAGGCGGCGCGCGAGGCGGACCTCATTCTCATCGAAGGCGTGATGGGCCTGTTCGACGGCACGCCGAGCAGCGCCGATCTCGCCGCCGCGTTCAAGGTGCCCGTGCTCGCGGTGATCGGCGCGCACGGCATGGCGCAGACGTTCGGCGCCATCGCGTTCGGGCTCGCGCGTTATCGCGCGGACGTACCGTTTCATGGCGTGCTCGCGAATCGCGTCGCGTCGGCGCGTCATGCGCAAATGTTGTCGGAGACGATTCCCGAAGGCTTGCGCTATTGCGGCCATCTGTCGAATGCCGACGATATCGCCTTGCCCGAGCGTCATCTCGGTCTCACGCAGCCCGAAGAAGTCGCGGGCCTCGACGCGCGGCTCGAACGCGCCGCCGACGCCATCGCGCAAACCGCGCTGGCCGATCTGCCGCCGCCGGTTCATTTCGACGATGCCACGCTTCCCGCGCCGCCGCGTCTGCTCGAAGGCCTGCATATCGCGATGGCGCGCGACGCCGCGTTTTCCTTCGTCTATCCGGCAAACGTCGATCTGCTCGTCGCGATGGGTGCGCGCATCAGCACGTTCTCGCCGCTCGCCGACGAACCCGCGCCTGCCGATGCCGACGCGCTCTATCTTCCCGGCGGCTACCCCGAGTTGCATGCCGCCGCGCTCGCTGCGCATTCGCGCACGCGCGCGTCGATCGATGAGCACGTCGTGCAAAATAAACCGGTCGTCGCGGAATGCGGCGGCATGCTATATCTGCTCGACACGCTGACAGATATAGAAGGCACCCGGCACGCGATGCTCGGCGTTCTGCCCGGCGATGCGGCGATGCAACGCAAGCTGTCGCGCCTCGCGATGCAGCGCATCGATACGACGCACGGCCCGATGACTGGCCACACTTTCCATTACTCGACCTTGCAGACGCCGATGCAGCCCACGCTTCAGGCGATGCACGCGACCACCGGCACATCGGGCGAAGCGCTTTATCGACACGGCCCGGTCACGGCCACGTATATGCACGCATACTGGCCGTCGAATCCGGCCGCAGCCGCCGCGCTCTTTCGCGGTGAATCACTATGACGACCACGCCAGACATTCGCACGCCGCTCGACCTCGCATTCACCATCGAACGCGCCAAAACTCAGCAGCCAGTCGGCTCGCCCTGCACCGACGTCTGCAAGCTCGATGCCGATACCGGACTGTGCCTCGGCTGCTTCCGAAGCCGCGGAGAGATCAAGACCTTCCGCGCGATGGATGACGCCGCGAAACTCGCCTTGTTCGACGAACTGCTTGCGCGGCGTGCGGCGATAACGAAATAGGCAACGCGGCCGCTCAGGCCGTGGCCATGCGCCTGACTGCCGGCCGTTCCAGTTCCCGCGCGGCGAGCGCGCCGAACACGAGACCGAGCGCAGCCCAGATCAGCGCCTGCATGCCGATCGCGGCGAGGCGGAAATTCCACAAGAGCGATGCGGAGAATTCGGCAGGAACTTCATCGATGCGCGGCAACGCGACCTGCGCCACCACGATCACGACGATATACGCCGCCGCGCCGATGAGCGTCGCGTTCCAGCCGCCATGCCGCGCCTGCATGCGCCGCTGGAGCCGCACGGCGAACACAGCCGCCGCGATCGAAATCGCCACCATGCCGAAGAAAAGCGCCGTGCGCGGGCCGATGGTCTCGGGATTGCCCACTGCCGGCGGATTCGGCGGGTACTTGAGAAACGGCACGATGGCGACGCTCACGAAACCGAATAACGCCAGCAGTGCCGACGTGCCGCGCGCATGCAGTGCGCCGAGCCGTCCATAAGCGAACGCGAACACGAGCGAAAAAAGACCGCCCAGCGCGGTGCCGAACACCGCAACGCCAGTCAGCAGACCGAGGCCCGCTTGCGTATCGCGTGAGACGAGTTCTTCGTCGCCGTGATCGTGCGAATGTGCGGCGGTGGCCGACGCATCGGCATGTTCATGGTCATGCGGCGCCTGCGCGTGCTCATGCTGCGCCTCGAATGCGATCGCGCGCGCCACGGACGGCTCGCCGAACGCACGCGCGAAACCGAAGCCGATCAGGCCCGCGACTAATCCCGCGATCATGCCGCGTATCAGCAAAGTGCGAATCATGACGGGACCTCAGTGGCACGGAAAGCCGAGCAGATGCCGGCCGTCGTGAACGAATTCGTGGACGTAGGTGCCCGAGAAAATCGACGTCGCGCCCTGCTCGGCCCCGACGAAATAGATTGCGATCAGCAAAATGAGGCCGATGAACACGGCCCAGGGCAGCACTTCGCGCACCGGAATCGGCACGGGTACGTCGAGCGACGGGGAAACCGGAGCGGAAAAGGCCGGCGTGTTGGAAGCATTCATTATGGTTCTCCAGGGAAAAGCGCGTCCCGATTGATGAAGAGCGTGCAGCGGGGTCTGACTCGCGGCACAGCGCCTTTCGACACACGAACCGCATACAGTGGCGCGACCGTGCCGGGTTTGCACCGGCTTCCTCGCACTGCAAGCTTGCCATTCTATGACGATTGACGGCAAAGTAAAACGATCTCATCCCGCCGGTCCCGCTCCCTTGGAACTCATCCTCCTGTGCCACGCCGCCACGCGCGCGATGAAAACCGGCCGCTTTCCCACCGGCGACGAACCCGCCCAGTTCGACGGACGCGCGCTGCTCGCACCATTGCGCGCGTATGGCGACACGCGCGTGATCGCGAGCCCCGCACGCGTGACGCGCGAGACGGCCGGATGGATCGCGGATGCGTTCGAGATCGTGCCCGCGTTCGACGACATCGACTATGGCCGCTGGCGTGGCCTGTCCATCCGCGAGATGGGCGAGCGCGAGCCGGAGCATGTTGCGGCGTGGCTCGCGGACCCGCTTGCGCGCCCGCACGGCGGCGAGAGCGTCGGCATGCTGGCGATGCGCGTTGCGCAGGGCCTCACCTTCATCGACCGCCTGAATGCGCGCGAGCGCTGCATCGTCGTCACGCATGCGATCGTCGTGAAAGTGGCGCTCGCGCATGTGCTCGGCACGCCGCTCGCCTCCGTCTACGGAATGGACCTCGCGCCGCTTTCGTCCACGGTGCTCAAACGCGCGTCGCCCGAAGATGCCTGGACGCTCGTCTGAACTTCGTTCCTTACAAAGCGCTCCAACGAGCAGCGCATCACATGCGCGGCCTTTCCCGAACCGATTCAGGAGACTCAGATGGCGCACTACGTGGATGGATTCGTCGTACCCGTGCCGGCCGACAAGATCGATGCCTATCGCGCGATGGCCGAAGCCGCCGGCAAGATCTGGCTGGAGCACGGCGCGCTGCAGTTCGTGGAGACCCTCGCCGACGACGTGAAACCCGGCAAGGTCACATCGTTTCCGCAGAGCGTGCAGTTGAAGGACGGCGAGACCGTCGTGTTCTCGTATATCGTCTACGCATCGCGCGAGGAGCGCGACCGCGTCAACGCGAAGGTGATGGAAGACCCGCGCCTCAAGTCGATGATGGAATCCGCCGACATGCCGTTCGACCCGCAGCGAATGTTTTTCGGCGGCTTCAAGACGATCGTCGAACTCGGGCGCAGCTGATATTTTTTACTTTTGACCGCTTACGTTGAAGGAAACGCATCGACATGTATATCGCCATGAACCGCTTTAAGATCGTGCCCGGCGCCGAGGCCGATTTCGAACGCCTGTGGACCAGCCGCGACACGCATCTCAAGGATGTGCCGGGATTCGTCGAGTTTCATCTGCTCAAGGGGCCCGTGAAGGACGATCACGTTCTCTATTCGAGCCATACGATCTGGGCGAATCAGGCGGCCTTCGAGGACTGGACGCGCTCGGACGCGTTCCGCGCGGCGCATCGCAATGCCGGCGGCGAGACGCGCCAGCTTTATCTCGGCCACCCGGAGTTCGAAGGATTCGAGGTGATTCAGACCGTCAAATAGGCGATGAAGGCGCGCGTTCCGCACGAGCGCGCGTTTTTATGGCGAGCACGCTCGTTTTACACTCGTGTGAAAAAACGCGCCTCGCGTGATGTTGTTTTGCTTACGCCTTCGCGCCGCGCGCCATGCGCTGCAATGTCGATGAATCGATCGCGGCGGCGCAGATTCGAACCGCTTCTTTCAGCGTGCGCGGCCTGCCTTCGCCGAATTGCGATTCGAGCATGGCCACGGCGCGCACGCGCTCGTCACTTCCAAGCTTCTCGCCGGTGGCAAGCTCCAGTACGGAGATGAAGTAGGCCGCTGGCGGTGAGGCGCTTGTCTGGGAAGCCGCACGGCGGTCCCCGCCCGCGCCTTCGCGCCCGTCTTCGCGCGCGGGAATCCACGGATGCCATTTGCTGTCGTATCGACTTTTCATGGGTTGGTTCACTGGCTCGGTTGCTGTGGCGCATTGCTGCGCCGTTTGTCCGGTGGCGCTTGGCGCCCGTCCATATTTGTAAACCAGCAGCAAGTACCGTTCCAAGCTCGATTGCTTTACGCCGTCCCGCTTTCTTCCGACAAAACCGCCCGCGCGACACAACATGCCGCCAGATCCCACGCCGCGCAGCCAACCGACTTGAACATCACGGGACGCGCGGTATCGACGGTGCTCGACGATGTTGCGAGCGCTTCGGCCAGCGCATGCACCGCGTTCCAGTCGATGCCCGCGAGAATGAAATCGCCGGCTTCGTGCCGCGCGCCCGCGGGATCGTCGACATAAAGCTCGCTCGCATGGACGGTCGCGGCGGCGATCTCGGCGGCGTCGGCGGTGAAGGCGCCCACGCCGATCACGAGGCGGCCCGCGCGCGCAGGCATCGTGTAGACGGGCGTCTTGCTCGTGGTCGCGGCGATGACGACATCGATCGAATCGGGAATCGCGGCTTCGTCCAGCGCAGACGCCGACGCATGCGCCGCGCAAAATTCGCGCGCGCGCCCGGGACGCGAGCCCTGCACACGAATGCGCGCCTCGGGATAAACCGCTGCGAGCGCTTCGACGTGATACGCCGCCTGCTTGCCCGTGCCGATCACGAGCACTTCGCGCGGCGCGTTCGCATGAAGCGCGCGGATCGCGAGCATCGACACCGAAGCGGTGCGGCGACCCGTCACCGTCGGGCCGTCGAGCATGAACTGTGGCACGCCGGTCACGGCATCGTATGCGGTGACCTGACCGTGGATCGTCGGCAGACCGCGCGCGCCATTGCCGGCGCAGACGTTCACGAGCTTGTGCATCGCGAGATCGGCGGCGCTCGCGGGCATCGACAGCATGACGCCGCCCTCGATCGGCACCACCATGCGCTCGGGACTGACGATGCGGCCCGCCGCGTAATCGAGCATCGTCGCGGCGAGCGTGTCCACGAGCCGGTCGTACGGCACGAGGCGCGCGGTTTGGGCTTCGTCGAAACTCTGGATCGTTGCGGTCATCGGATTCGCTCGCTGTGGGCGTTGAATGGAGGCTGGCAATGCCATCGGCATGCCATCGAAGTGCGGGAACATTCTAACGGTGCGCGACATCGGGTTACTACAATGCCCGAATCAGCCGCTGTCATATGACTGCCATCGAATATCGGCATAATCGGCGGTTCCGCGCCGCAACCGGTATCGATCCGGCGGCGGCCCCAGAACGCCCATGGAGCCCTTCATGAACACGACGGACAAGCAGCGCCGTTTTCACGCCGATATCATCGACAGTTACGACGAAGAGTTCGAGATGGAGGTCGACGATCGCTTCCTGGACGGCGAATCGACCTTCTCGGAAGAAGAGCGGCAATTGCGCAAGACCTATTTCCGCGAGCTGTTCCGTCTTCAGGGCGAACTCGTGAAGTTGCAGGACTGGGTCGTGCATACGGGGCATCGGCTCGTCGTGATCTTCGAGGGACGCGACGCCGCTGGCAAGGGCGGCGCGATCAAACGCATCACGCAGCGGCTGAATCCGCGCGTGTGTCGCGTGGCGGCCCTGCCCGCGCCGAACAATCGCGAACGGACGCAGTGGTATTTCCAGCGTTATGTGTCGCACTTGCCGGCGGCCGGCGAAATCGTGCTGTTCGATCGCAGCTGGTATAACCGCGCGGGCGTCGAGCGCGTGATGAACTTCTGTACCGACGCCGAGTATGAGGAATTCTTCCGTTCGGTCCCCGAGTTCGAGAAGATGCTGGTGCGCAGCGGCGTCCAGATCATCAAATACTGGTTCTCGATCACCGACGACGAACAGGAAGTGCGTTTCGAGGCGCGCATCGAGGATCCGCTCAAGCAATGGAAGCTGAGCCCGATGGACCTGGAAAGCCGCCGGCGATGGGAAGCGTACACAGCGGCGAAGGAAGTGATGCTTCAGCGCACGCACATCGCCGAAGCGCCGTGGTGGGTCGTGCAGGCCGTCGACAAGAAGCGTGCGCGACTGAACTGCATTCATCACCTGTTGAGTCAGGTGCCGTATCACGAGGTCGAACATCAGCAGATCGAGTTGCCGGATCGCGTGTTCAACCCCGATTATTTGCGGCAGCCTGTGCCTGATGAGATGTACGTTCCCGAGATCTATTGAGCGTCGATATCGTCGCGGCTTGCGTCAGCAGCAGTTGCTGCAGGGAAGATGCTTCACTGTTGCATTGCTGCGCTGACGTGCCGTTGCAAGACGCAGCGCGAACTGATACGCGTGCTGCGAACCTCTCAGCATGATCACGAACATCACCTGCGCGAGATTGAAGTCGAGCGTGACCATCAGGCGCGTCAACAGTAGCAGTGGCAGCACCACCGCCGGCTGATACAGTTGTCTTGCAATCAAGTCTTTCATCTTCGGCTCCCTATCCCATAGTTAGAATTTTATGGATTTGGGGCTTGCGGATAAACGCTCCGTAGGTGAAGACATATGTTCCATTCGACGAACAATCGGTTTTGTTTATCGAGTAAATAGGCTTTCGCCGGATCTCGTATTCGGGATCCGGCGACGAAAACCAAAGAAACAAAACCTACTTCTGCGCGAGGCTCGGCTCCGCCACAGGCTTGGGCATGGCATCGCCCCAACCGCCTCCCAACGCGCGAATCAGATTCACCGTCGATATCGCCTGCGTCCCCTGCAACTGCACCGACGCTCGCTGCGTCTGAAGCACCGTCCGCTCCGCATCGATGACATCGAGATAATTGACCGCGCCTTCGGTGTACTGCGTCCGCGACAGCTGCGCGGCCCGCACCGAAGCTTTCACGGCATCGTCCTGAGTCGCGGTCTGACCTTCGAGGATGCGCAAATCGGAAAGATTGTCTTCAACTTCGCGGAATGCAACCAGCACTTGTTGCCGATAATTCGCGACATCCTCTTCGTACACGGCGCGTGCATTCGCGAGATTGCCCTTGCGACGACCGCCATCGAAGATCGGGATATTCAGCGCGGTGCCCGCGAACGGCCCAAGCAGGAACGTGCGGCTCGACCACTTGAAAAGATCACCGAGCGTCGCCGATTCGAAGCCGCCCGAACCCGTCAGCGTCAGCGACGGAAAGAACGCCGCCTTCGCCACGCCGATGCGCGCATTGGCCGCCGCCATCGCACGTTCCGCCGCCGCGATATCCGGACGACGTTCGAGCAACGCCGAAGGCAGACCCGGCGGCACACGCACCGTCACCTGCTTGAGCGGATTCGCGGCCATCGAGAACTCGGCGGGCGCCTTGCCGAGCAGCACCGCGAGACTATGTTCCGATGCCGCGCGCAGACGCTGCACCGTCATCGCGTCCGAGCGCGCGGTCGCGAGTTCCGACTTCGCGCGTGCGACGTCGAGTTCGCTGATATCGCCTTCCGTGAAGCGCTTCTGCACGAGCTTCAGCGCTTGCTCGCGCAACTGCACCGTGCGCGTGAAGACATCGGTTTCGGCATCCAGCTCGCGCAGATTGAAGTAGTTCTGCGCGACGTCCGCCTGCAACGCAAGCTGCACCGAACGGAACAGCGCCTCGCTCTGCTGCGTGTCGGCGTTGGCGGCCTGCACCGAGTTCGACACGCGGCCGAACAGGTCCACTTCATACGACACGCTCGCCTGCGCGCGCCACAGCGTTTGCGCGGGCACGTTGCCATCGGCTGGCAGGAACTGCGATGCGGGCGAGAACTTCTCGCGCGTCGGGCCGAAGCCCGCGTCGAGCGTCGGGAACAGGCCCGCGCGCGCCGTCTGGTTGATCGCGCGCGCTTCCTTCACGCGCGCCGCCGTCGCCTTCAGGTTCTGGTTCGCATCCTGCGCCTGCTTTTCCAGATCGTTCAGCGTCGCGTCGTCGAAGATCGTCCACCATTCGCCGCGCAACATCTCTTCCGAAGGCTGCGCGGTCTTCCAGGTGCCCGCCTCGGACGCGTCGAGCGTCTGTTGCGGCGTTTCCTTGTAGGCGGACGGCGCGTTGACGTCCGGCTTCTCGTAAGTAGGCGCGAGCGAGCAGCCTGCCACCAGCAACAGCGTGGCCATCAGACTCGATACGATATGTAGCTTGTTCATCATCATCGACCTCATTGCGCCTCGTAGGAGGCACCGATACCGCGCATCTGCGGATGCGAGCCGTGCTTGTCCGTCACATGCTCGGTGCGGGACAGCTTACGCAGGATCACGTAGAACACCGGCGTCAACATCAGACCGAAGAGCGTCACGCCCAACATGCCGAAGAACACGGCGACGCCCATCGCGTGACGCATTTCCGAGCCCGCCCCCGTCGACAGCACGAGCGGCACCACACCCATGATGAACGCGATGGACGTCATCAAAATCGGACGCAGACGCAGCCGGCTCGCTTCGATCGCGGCCTGCACGATCGAGCGTCCCTGCATCTCCAGCTCGCGTGCGAACTCGACGATCAGGATCGCGTTCTTCGCCGACAAGCCCACCAGCACCATCAAACCGATCTGCGTGAAGATGTTGTTGTCGCCATCGGTGAGCCATACGCCGACCAGCGCGGACAGAATGCTCATCGGCACGATCAGGATCACCGCGAGCGGCAACGTCAGGCTTTCATACAGCGCCGCGAGCACGAGGAACACGAGCAGCACGCTGATCGGGAACACCCACAGCGCCGCGTTGCCCGCGAGGATCTGCTGATACGTGAGATCGGTCCATTCGAACTTGATCCCGCGCGGCAGCACTTCCGCCGCGATACGTTCCGCCGCCGCCTGCGCCTGACCCGACGAGTAACCCGGCGCCGGGCCGCCGTTGATGTCGGCCGCGGTGTAGCCGTTATAGCGAACCACCATCTCGGGGCCGTACGTCGGCGTCACCTTCACGAGCGACGACAAAGGCACCATGTCGCCGTTCGCGTTGCGCGTCTTCAGCAAGCCGATATCCTCCGGATTCGCACGGAACGGCGCGTCCGCCTGCACGCGCACCTGATACACGCGTCCGAAGCGATTGAAGTCGTTCACGTAGAGCGAGCCGAGATAGACCTGCATCGTGTCGAACACGTCCGTCACCGAGACGCCCAGTTGCTTCGCCTTCACGCGATCCAGATCGACGTTCAACTGCGGCACGTTGATCTGATAACTGGAGAACGTCGGGCCGAGTTCGGGCGTCTGCGATGCGCGCTTGATGAACGCCTGCGTCGCATCGGCGAGCGCCGCATAGCCGAGCGCGCCGCGATCCTCCAGTTGCATCTTGAAGCCGCCGAGCGTGCCGAGACCGAGAACGGGCGGCGGCGGGAACACGGCGATGAACGAGCCCTTGATGCCCGCGTACTTCTGATTCAGCGCACCGGCAATCGCATTCGCCGACAGCGCCTTGTCATGCACGCGCTCCTTGAAAGGCTTCAGCGTGACGAACACGATGCCCGCACTCGACGAGTTGGTGAAGCCGTTCACCGACAAGCCCGGGAATTCGACCGCGCTTTCCACGCCCGGCTGCTTCAATGCGATATCCGACATCTGACGGATCACGCCTTCGGTGCGATCCAGCGATGCGCCGTTGGGCAACTGCGCGAAGCTGATCAGATACTCCTTGTCCTGCGCGGGCACGAAGCCGCCCGGCACGACCTTGCCCATCAGCACGGCGCCCGCGAGCAGCACGGCATACACGACCATCATCAGCGCCTTGCGATTGATGACGCTCTTCACGCCCTTGCCATACGCATCCGAACCCCGATGGAACACCTTGTTGAAGGCGCGGAAGAAGCCGCCGAACACGCGGTCCATGCCACGCGTGAGCCAGTCCTTCGGCTCATCGTGACCCTTCAGCAGCAGTGCGGCCAGTGCCGGCGACAGCGTCAGCGAATTGAACGCGGAGATCACCGTCGAGATGGCGATGGTCATCGCGAACTGCTTGTAGAACTGGCCCGTGAGACCGGACATGAACGCGAGCGGCACGAACACGGCGACGAGCGTCAGCGCGATCGCGATGATCGGCCCGCTCACCTCGCGCATCGCCTGATACGTGGCCTCCCGCGCCGATAACCCCGCTTCGATGTTGCGCTCCACGTTCTCGACGACCACGATCGCATCATCAACGACGATACCGATCGCGAGCACCATCCCGAACAATGACAGCGCGTTGATCGAGAAGCCGAACGCGAGCAGCAGCGAGAACGTACCGACGATCGACACCGGCACCGCGAGCAACGGAATGATCGATGCGCGCCACGTCTGCAGGAACACGATCACGACGAGCACGACCAGCGCGATCGCTTCCGCGAGCGTGTGGATCACCGCTTCGATACTGGAGCGCACGAACTGCGTCGGGTCATAGACGATCTGATATTCCAGGCCAGCCGGCATGTCCGCTTGCAGTTCCTTCATCGTCTTGCGGACTTCATCGGAGATCTGCAGCGAGTTCGCGCCCGGCTGCTGATTGATTGCGATTGCAACGGCCGACTTGTTGTCGAGCAACGAGCGCAAGCCATATTCCGATGCGGCGAGTTCCACACGCGCCACATCGGAGAGATGCGTGACCGCGCCATCCGGCGATGTCTTCAGCACGATGTCGCGGAACTCAGACTCGCTCGTGAGACGGCCGCGCGCATTCACGTTCAGTTGCAGCGGCACATTCGGCAGCGTCGGCGAACCGCCGATCACGCCCGCGGCGACCTGCACGTTCTGCTCGCGGATCGCGTTGACAACATCCGTCGCCGTCATGCCGCGCTGCGCGACCTTTTGCGGATCGAGCCATACGCGCATCGAGTAATCTCCCGAGCCCCACAACTGCACTTCGCCCACGCCCGCGATGCGTTCGAGCCGGTCCTTCACGTTGATCAGCGCATAGTTGCGCAGATACGTCATGTCGTAACGGCCGTTGGGCGAGTTCAGGTGGACGACCATGGTCAAGGTCGGCGACGACTTGATGGTCGTCACGCCCAGGCGCTGCACATCCTGCGGCAGGCGCGGCAGCGCCTGGTTCACGCGGTTCTGCACGAGCTGCGTGTTCTTATCAGGATCGGTGCCGAGCTTGAACGTGACGGTGGTCGTGAGGTTGCCGTCGCTATTGGCCTGCGACTGCATGTAGAGCATGTCCTCGACGCCGTTGATCTGCTCTTCGAGCGGCGAGGCCACGGTCTCCGCGATCACCTTCGGGTTCGCGCCGGGATACTGCGCATGCACGACGACCGAAGGCGGCACGACTTCCGGATACTCGGAGATCGGCAGCTTGAACATCGCGATGATGCCCGCCAGCAGCACGACCACCGATAGCACACCCGCAAAGATCGGGCGATCGATGAAAAATTTGGATATGTTCATGACGAGTTCTGTCTGTTGCGGAGGACGCGCATCACTGTGCGGACGCGGTCTTCACGACGGGTGCATCGCTGTCGTTCATCGCGACGTTGTTGGCCTTGATCACATCGTTCGGGCGCACACGCTGCAAGCCATTCACGACGATGCGCTCGCCCGGCTGCAGGCCCTTCGATATCACGCGCAGGCCTTCATGCGTCTGCGCGGTGATCACTTCGCGATACTGCACGCGGTTGTCCTTGTCGACGACCATGACGTACTTCTTGTCCTGATCGGTGCCGATGGCCTCGTCTTCCACGAGCACGGCCGGGTGCGGCGTGCCGCCGCCCACTTTCACGCGTGCATAGAGACCCGGTACGAGCGTACCGTCGGGGTTGTTGAAGCGCGCGCGCACGCGGATCGTGCCGGACGTGGTATCGAGCCGGTTGTCGACCGAATCGACGACGCCATCGCGCGAATAACCGTCCTCGTTCGCGAGACCGAGCGACACCGGCACGGCGCTGCCCGCGTCGCGACCGAGATAGCGCAAGTACGTCTGTTCATCGACATCGAACGATGCGTAGATCGGCGAGACCGATACGAGCGTCGTCAGCAAAGGCGCGTTCGCGCCCGTCGATACGATGTTGCCGACCGTGAGTTCCGCACGCGAGACGCGCCCGGAGACCGGCGCGACGATATGCGTATAGGCGAGATTGATCTTCGCGGTTTCGAGCGCGGCCTGCGCGGCCTTCAGGTTGGCGACGGCCTCGCGCGCGGCGTTCTGCTTCTCGTCGTAGTCGCGCTTGGCGATCGCGTTATCGGCGAGCAGACGTTCCGCACGCGCCGCATCGGTCGACGTATACCCGTTGCGAGCCTGCGCCGCCGCGATCTGCGCCTGCGCGCGATCCACTTCGGCTTCATAGGGACGCGGATCGATCGTGAAGAGCGGATCGCCCTTCTTCACGAGCTGGCCATCCTTGAAATGCACGGCGACGATCGTGCCCGGCACGAGCGGACGAATGTCGACGTGATCGACGGCTTCGAGCCGGCCCGAATAGCTTTGCCAGTCGGTGATGGTCTTCGAGACCACGGTGGCCACGTCCACCTCGGTGGCGGTCGGGCTGTGTGCGGCGGCTTGCGCCTGATTGATCGCCGCGTCGCCGTGACCGCGCCAGGCGGTATAGCCGCCCGCGCCGGCGACGATCAGCGTCGCGCCCAGCGCGGCGTAGATGCGTTTGCGAGTGAATAACATGGTCAAAGGCTCCGGTTACGTTGAGATTGTTGTTGTCTGGTGCGTGTGCGGCGTGCCGTTTCTTGCGCTCATTTCCCGCGCGCAAGCCGTTTTCTGAAGAACGTGACGACATCGGCGAGCGCATCGGGATGCGCGGCGAGCGCCTGATGCGATGTCTTGCCGTGGCGCGTGACTTCGGTCGGGACACCCGCGGCGATCAGTTCGCCCGCGTATTTCTCGGCTTCGATATGCAGCAGATCGTGCTCGGCGCTCGCGATGAGCGCGGGCGGCAGGCCCGCGAGACGGCGCGATTCGAGCGGCGCCGCATATGGATGCAGCCGCTGCGACGGATTCGGCAGATACGCGCGATACCACTGTGCGCATTCGCAGGCTTCGAAATCGGGGCACAGCACTTTGCGTTCGTCGGCGAGGCGCGTCATGCTGGGATCGAGCAGCGGCGCGAGCAAGGCTTGCGCGGACATGCGAATATCACCGCGATCGCGCGCGATGGCCGCGACGCACGTAGCGATATTGCCGCCCGCGTCGTGGCCCATCACGCCGATGCGCTGCGGGTCCGCGCGCTGCGAACGCGCATGCGCGACGGCCCATTGCGCCGCGCGATAACCGTCTTCGGGTGCGGCGGGAAACGGAAATTTCGGCGCGAGCGAATAGCCCACCGCGACGACCCAGGCGGGCGTATCGCGTGCAATCGTCGCCGCGGCGATATCCGCGTCGTCGAGTCCGCCGCGAATAAAACCGCCGCCGTGAAAGTACAGAACGATGGGCAGCACCGTGCCGTCCGACGCCGGGCGATAGCTGCGCAGGGTGATCGGTTGCGCGTGTCCCGTGATGTGCACATCCTCGATGCACAAACGCGGGCCCGACTCGAGATCCAACAGTGTTGCCATGGTTATTTTCGGTGCAGGGCCGATGCTGCAAGGCCTTCACGCATGAGTTGCGATGGTCCGAATTCTGGAGTCCGCGCCTTTTTAGATAAATGCCTATAATCCGGCAACACAATTCGGTCGCACCGAACAATCGTGGTTATCCCTTGCGATTGTTTTTTCGGCCACTCTTTAGCGCGTGCTTAATTAGTGCATCGCTAGTCAAGGAAGGTGAGAGAACATGGATCGGCTTCAGGCAATGCAGGTCTTCACTCGCGTCGTAGACACCAACAGCTTTTCGCGCGCCGCGGACACGCTCAATCTGCCGCGCGCTTCGGTCACGACGATCATCCAGAATCTGGAAGCGCATCTGAACGTGCGGCTGCTTCAGCGCACGACGCGCAGGCTCAACCTCACGCCCGATGGCGCGGCGTACTACGAGCGCTGCGTGCGCATCCTCGCCGACATCGAGGAAGCGGAAGGCTCGTTCTCGAATAATGGCAAGGGTCCGCACGGCAAGCTGCGCGTCGATATGCCGGGCGCGATCGGGCGGCTCATCGTGATGCCGCAGCTATGCGATTTCCACACGCGCTACCCGGAAATCGAGCTGATGATGGGCTTCGGCGACAAACCGGTCGATCTGATTCAGGAAGGCGTGGACTGCGTGATTCGCGTGGGCACGCTGCAGGATTCGAGTCTCGTCGCGCGGCGCATCGGCGTGTTTCAGGGCGTGACCGTCGCGGCTCCGCAATATCTCGAACGCAACGGCACGCCGCAGACGATCGAGGATTTGCAGAATCACACGGCGGTGAATTATTTTTCGAGCCGCACGGGACGCGTCATGGACATGGACTTCGTCATCGACGATGAAACCATCGAAGTGAAGATGCGCGGCATGATCGCGGTGAACGACGCCGAAGCGTATCTGAGCTGCGGCCTGAAGGGTGTCGGCATCATTCAGGTGCCGCGCTTCATGGCGCTGCCGCATCTGCGCGCGGGCGAACTCGTCGAAGTATTGCCGCAATGGAACCCGCTGCCGATGCCGATTTCGGCGGTGTATCCGCATAACCGCCATCTTTCGCCCAAGGTGCGCGTGTTCGTCGACTGGGCCGCCGAGCTGTTCGAGCGTTGCCCGCTGCTGCAAGGTCAAAAGGATGCGGAAGAGCGCTGCCTGCCGACGAGCACGTCGTCGCCTGCCATCGTGCGTCACGGCACGCCGGAAGTTGCGAGCACCGAGGATGTCGTTGCATAGCTAACCATCCGCCGCTGGCGGCGCTGCAAGCGGGACAAGAACACCAATGAACGAAAACGTCACCGTGCGCCGCATAGGCGCGAACGAAGTAGCGGGGTATGTCGAGTCGCTGGCGGATGTGCTCATCGATTGCGTCGAAGGTGGCGCGTCCGTCAGCTTCATGTTGCCGATCTCACGCGCGACGGCGGTCGCGTTCTGGACGGGCGTCGCGCATGGCGTCGCGCGCGACGAACGCATTCTGCTCGTCGCCGAGAACGTTGAAGGGCATTTGCTGGGCACGGTGCAGCTCGTCATCGATCAACCGGAGAATCAGCCGCATCGCGCCGATGTCGCGAAGATGCTCGTCGCGCGTCGAGCGCGGCGCCAGGGCATTGCAGGCCGACTGATGACGGCCGCCGACGATGCCGCGCGCAACGCCGGCAAGTCCGTTCTCGTGCTCGACACCGTCACCGGCGGCGATGCCGAGCGTCTCTACGAGCGCGCCGGATGGCAGCGCGTGGGCGTGGTGCCGAACTACGCATTGATGCCCGACGGCACCCCATGCGGGACCACTTTCTTCCATAAGCAACTCGTTTGACGCGGGCCGCAAACGCCCGCCCATCAAGCCTGCGCACGATTATTCGCCGAAATCGATAAATCTATTCGCCGATACGGCATTTATCCGCCCGGTCCGCGCGGCTACATTCGCTCCTAACGCAGCGTGCTTCACACCGAATGCAATCCGCATTTGCCCGCACGCCGCATCGGAAAGAAAGGAGTCGCAAGCATGAAACAGCTCATCACGGG
Organism: Caballeronia pedi; assembly: GCF_001544915.2. GTDB lineage: Bacteria > Pseudomonadota > Gammaproteobacteria > Burkholderiales > Burkholderiaceae > Caballeronia > Caballeronia pedi. The sequence goes on from NZ_FCOE02000006.1 coordinate 319,746, forward strand.
GTTCTCTCTCGCCGCCATCTCCGCCGTCGTCTCGACCACCGCATTTGCGGAGGGCGGCCAAGGCATCGGCCGCGCGGGCACCTATCAGGTTTCGACGCAGACGCAAGCAAGCGCGAGCGATACGCCCAAGACCCGCGCGCAAGTACGTGCCGAACTCGTCGCTGCGTATTCGAATGGCTCGCTGCCCGCATTGAACCGCAACACCTATCCCGAGCGCAGCATGTGGGGCGACGCCGTCGCTGCGCAAGCGGAAGCGCGCAACCGTGAGATCGTCGAGTACGCCAACGGCTCGGCCACGCATGCAAACGTGACGGCGCGCTGATCGCGTCGTCAGGAAAAGATTCAAGAGGTCATCATGTTCGAAAACACATCACTCGATCAGTTCTCGCTTCTCGACGAACTTCCTTCGCTCACGCCGGTATGGCATCCGTTCACGCAGCACGCATCGCATGGGTCGGATGTTGCGCGCGAATCGCACGAAGAGAGTAAGACCGAACGCTCGCATCGAGCGTGACAGAAGGCGCGGACGAAAGCCCGCGCCTTTTTTTCTTCAACTTAACCGCACGCGCCGATTTCGCCGCACGCCGTGCAGAAGTCGCAGCCATCCTTGCGGATCACTGCATTCGCACCACATGTCGCGCACTTTCGGCCGTGCATCAGGGGAAGGCTATGCGGATCGATCTCGACTCGCGCGATACCCTCGGATACTTCTTCGCCCTCGTCCGCTACAGCTACTGCATGCGGCGCGCGATCGGCACCCTTGCGCGCAAGCACGCGCGACGGTACCTGGTTTCCTTCTGCATCAAGAAAACCGCGGCGATGAAGAATCTGCTGGATCGCATACGCTAGCGCGGCGACTTCCGAATCGTGCCAGCGCGGGCTGCGATGTCCATCGAGCCGTTCGACATCGCCAAGACGAACCTGTCCGCGATCCCACGACACCTTGCGCATGTCCTGCAAGGTGCGCGCCGCAAAGCCGCCGCGCGCGGCCAGTGAAAGCGAACGCATCGTCGCCGTGATCCATTGCTGCGATTCGTCGCGCTGGCCGGTGGGAATGAAGAATTCGATCGGCCGCTCGATCGTCACGTCTTCACCGGAAATCCGCCCCGTCACCTCGATGAACGACACCGCGAGATAGATCGACTTCTTCCCTGCCTGCGTCAGATACTCGACCTTCTCGATGATCGCGGGCAATTCTCCTCGTGGCCGATGATCGATCGCGATGCGCAGCGGATCGAGATCGAGTTCGGGGTCCGGCGAATCGCTCGGCGTTTCAGCGGGCGTGACGGAAAGCACCGCACCCAATGTCTCGTTCGGCCGATACGTCGCGAGCCCCTTCAGGCCGCGCCGCCACGCTTCGAAATAGAGATCCTGAAACTTGTCGAACGGATAATCGGCGGGCACGTTCACGGTCTTCGAGATCGACGTGTCGACGAACGGCTGCACCGCTGCCATCATTTCCATGTGATCGTGCGCGGACATCTCCAGCGCACTCACGAAGTACGCGGGCAACGCGTTCACATCGCCGCCCATCTCGCGATACAGCCTGTACGCGTGATCTTCCACGGCGAAGGTCTGACGCGAGCCGTCCGCCATGCGCTTCGTGCGCTGATACGTCCACGAGAACGCAGGCTCGATGCCGTTCGATGCATTGTCCGCGAACGCGAGGCTCACGGTGCCCGTCGGCGCGATCGACAGCAGATGGCTGTTGCGAATGCCGTGCTCGCGAATCGCACTCTTGATGTCGTCCGGCAACCGCGAAGCGAACGTGCCCTCTTCCAGATAACGCTTCGCATCGAAGAGCGGAAACTTGCCGCGCTCCTTCGCGAGTTCGACGGACGCGCGATACGCTTCATCGCGCATCGTGCGCGCGACGCGTGTGGCGAAGTCGCGCCCTTCCTGTTCGTCATAACGCAGACCGAGCATCACGAGCGTGTCGCCGAGACCCGTAAAACCGACGCCGATACGACGCTTCGCCTCCGCTTCGCGCGCCTGTTCGTCGAGCGGCCAGAGCGTGACGTCGAGCACGTCGTCGAGGAAACGCACCTGCGTGCGCGTCGTGTGAGCGAGGCCGTCCCAGTCGAAGGAAGGCACGCCGCCACGCATCTGCGCGAACGGATCGTGCACGAAGCGCGTGAGATTGAGCGGACCGAGATTGCAGCAGCCGTATGCGGGCAGCGGCTGTTCGCCGCATGGATTGGTCGCGCGGATCGCTTCGACCGCCCGTAAGTTGTTGTCGTCGTTCATGCGCGACATGAACACGACGCCGGGCTCCGCGACGTCGTAGGTCGAGCGCATGATCGTGTTCCACACTTCGCGCGCCTTCACTTCGCGATAGACCCACAGGCCATCATCGCGCCGATGCATGTCCTCGGCTGCACGCTGCGCGGGCGAAGGCTCGGCCTTGTGCGTGAGCTGCCATGTGGCGTCGTCGGCGACGGCCTGCATGAATTCATCGGTCACCGCGACCGATACGTTGAAATTGTTCCAGCGTCCTTTCGTATGTTTTGCCGCGATGAATTCGAGCAGGTCGGGATGCGTGCAATCGAGAATGCCCATTTGCGCGCCGCGCCGCGAACCGGCGCTTTCCACCGTGCGGCACGACGCATCGAACACGTCCATGTAGCTGCACGGACCCGATGCCGCCGATCCCGTCGAATGCACGCGCGCGCCGCGCGGACGGATCGCGGAGAAGTTATAACCGACGCCGCCGCCGCGACGCATCGTCTCGGCCGCCTGCAACAGCGCGACGTAGATGCCCGGCAGACCGTTGCTGTCGGCGCTCTGGATCGCGTCGCCCACCGGCTGCACAAAGCAATTGATGAGCGTCGCGTCGATGCCCGCGCCGGCCGCGCTCATGATGCGTCCGGCGCCGAGTGCGCCGCGCCGGAAGTTGTCGACGAACTCCGCTTCGATCTTCGCGCGCGCCTCGTTCGGCTCGGCTTGCGCGACACCGCGCGCCACGCGGCGATAAATATCCTCGACGCGCGTCTCGTCGCCCTTGGCATATTTTTCGAGCATCACGTCGACGGAGAACTGTTGCGGTGCGAGAGCGGTGCTGGGATTGTCTTCGGCCATGTCGGAGATCCTTTGATTGCTGCCTCGCGCGATGGCGTCGGAAACGCGTTGCGCGCGCTGGCGTGAAGTGCCGCAAAGGCAATGCCCGACGATAGCGCGATTTCTCCTCGCTCGCCATTGACCCGTTAAACTCGTCTGATCGAAACCAGAACAAAGTGCCGACCATTCGCATGAATCCGCAACATCCGCCGCTATTCGGCATCTCGGGCCGCTCGGGCCAGGGTAAGACCACCTTGATCGAAGCGCTGCTGCCGTGGTTGCGCGCACGCGGCCTCACGGTCAACGTCATCAAGCACAGTCATCACTCGATCGAACTGGAGCCGCCTGGCAAGGACAGTGCGCGCTTTCGTCGCGCGGGCGCGGGCGAAGTGCTGATCGCATCGCCTTACCGGTATGCGATCGTGCGTGAACTGAACGGCGACGCGGAGCCGCCGCTGACCGAGCTGGCCGCGCGGCTGTCGCACGCGGACCTCGTGATCGTCGAAGGATTCGCGCGCGAAGCGATGCCGCGTCTGGAAGTCGTGCGTCCGTCGGCCGGCCGCGAGCCACTCTACAAGACCGATGTGGAGATTCTGGCAATCGCAACCGATGAGCCCGCCGCGATCGATTCCGCGTTGCCGCTGCTCGCGCTCGACGACATCGCGGGCATCGGCGCGTTCATCTGCGCGCGCGCGGGCATCGTGCTGAAGATTTAACTGGCGGCGAGGCCGTGACGCGCCATCGTCAACGCTTCCTTCAGGACGTCGTTATCGCCGATATGATTCGCCAGCAGCAAGATCAGCTTCGCGTTGAGCATCTGGCTTTCTTCATCGGTAAGCCCGTTATGCGTGTCGATGAGACGCTCATAGAACGCGTCGTGGTCCGCGATATTCAGTTCGAGATTGAGCTTCATACGATTCATCATCCGTTGCAGGTTGCGCGCTTGACCGCGGCCGTGACCGATGCGGCTTCGAAGGTGCGCCAGCGGGCGCATACGTGTTGATCGGGACGCAGCAGATAGAACGTGCCCGGCCGCGCGTCGAAGCGATGCGCGACCATGCCTTCGATATCTTCCACCACCGTCACGCCCGGCACCGTGCAGGCCATGCCTCTCGGCACGACGATCAGCGTACGCACCGGCAGCGGCGTCTTCGACAATTCAGCGAGACTTTGCGCGCAGACGTCGGGGCCGTGGCCCAGTCCGCAGAAATAGATGCCCGTGAACGCGCCGCCATGGGTTTGCGGCAACAGCCACGCATCGCGATCATCGACGCGCACGGGCGCATCCACGCAAGGCGCACCGGGGATCATCGCGCAGTCGAAGGCATCGTCGTTTGCATCGGGCGTGTTGAGCGTCGAGTCGCGCAGCACCGCGGGCACCGAGAGCCGGCCGCTGTTCGCCATGCGCCGCGCGAACGCGCAATCCTTCGCGAGCTTGAGCGTCGCATCGCGAAAGAGGCGTGAAACCGCGCTCTTCGGCGTGATGAAATCGGTTGCGCGCGTCGAGTTGAGGATGTTTTCGTCGGCGGCGTATTCGCGCTCGGAAGCGTAGGTATCGAGCAGCGCGGGCGGTGCATCGCCATTGACGACGAGCTTCAGCTTCCACGCGAGATTATCGGCATCCTGCACGCCGCTATTCGCGCCGCGCGCGCCGAACGGCGACACGCCATGCGCGGAATCGCCCGCGAAAATGATGCGGCCATGTCTGAAGCTATCCATGCGCAGACACGAGAACGTGTAGACGCTCACCCACTCCAGTTCGAATTCGGCATCTTCGCCGAGCAGCGCCTTCACGCGTGGAATCACGCGTTCGGGTTCTTTTTCCGCGACGGGGTCCGCGTCCCAGCCGAGTTGGAAATCGATACGCCATACGTTGTCCGGCTGGCGATGCAGCAGCACCGACTGGTTACGATGAAACGGCGGATCGAACCAGAACCAGCGTTCGGTCGGGAATGGCGCTTTCATCTTCACGTCGGCGATCAGAAAGCGGTCCTTGAACGTGCGGCCGTGGCTATCGAGATTGAGCGCGCGGCGCATCGGGCTGCGTGCGCCATCGGCGGCCACGACGTATTGCGCCTTGAGCGGATAGACGCCGTCGGGCGTTTCGACTTGCAGTTCGACGTATTCGTCGTGTTGCGTCGCGCCGATCACATTGCTTTTCCAGCGCAATTGCAGTTGCTCCATCTGCATTGCGCGTTCCGCGAGAAAGCCTTCGACGTAGTACTGCTGCAAGTTGATGAACGCGGGACGCGCGTGCCCCGTTTCCGGCAGAAGATTGAAGGTGTAGACGAGATCGTCATGCAGAAACACCTTGCCGACGTTCCAGCTCACGCCCTTCTCGATCATTCTGTCGCCGCAGCCGAGGCGATCGAAGATTTCCAGCGTCCGTTTGGCGAAGCAGATTGCGCGTGAGCCGGTGGATACGGTGTCGTCGTTGTCGAGGAGTATGGTGCGTACGCCTTGCTGCGCGAGATCGATCGCTGTCGCGAGACCCACCGGGCCTGCGCCGATCACGGCGACGGGATAGGGCGAGGATGCGGGCGCATCGTGCTCGGGGGCGCGGGCGTAGTCGAAACGCAGCGTGGCGTAGTTCACGGACATTCGATCGTCTCCATCGTGGAGCCTCCTCTCGTCGTGGTATGACGCTTCGGGCTCAGGTGCGAATTGCTTCGATTTCGGTTATCTGTTTATTATTGTACAAGACGTTTTATATTGTTGAATTTAGGTTTACCCGTATGGGGTGGCATACGTGGGGGTTTCGCCGGATCCCGTATTCGTGTCGGTCTATTAGTGTTGCCCCTGTGCGGGGCGGCAGTCACTTTCTTTGCTGCTGCAAAGAAAGTAACCAAAGAAACAGCTTGTCCCAGCCGGAACGCTTCATACCGGCCGCGGCACAGGCGA
>NZ_FCOE02000013.1 GCF_001544915.2 Caballeronia pedi
GTCGCAGACAAGCCAAGGTCCGCATTCATGCTCAGCGCGGCGAATCCAACGCTCGTTCTGTCGATGTAGTTGAAGATGAAAGCGAGCGTCAGAAGAGGAAGCAACCGCCACGCGGTCTTCGATACGGCTTGCCGCTGAAGCTCCTCTTCGTCTGGCGAAATAAGCGTTGCGGGATTTGCGTGTGCTGCGGAAGTCATGGCTTGTCTCCGGCCGGATTCGAAAATTGGTTTGGTGGTGTTTTTGCGCCACCGCCATATTTACTATTTGATCTAAGAAACGCAATCAGAATAGTTTTGGAAGGTTGGCTTTGTCAATGCAAAAACGCAATTCAGAAAATCCGGAGATTGGCGGTGACGCTCTCAGCAAGGCGCCACGGGCCTCTTCAGCGCCTCTGATCGTTTACCCTTTAGAGCGGACCACGACCGCAATCACTCAAAATTAACCCGATCGATCGTGCGAAGAAAACGACGATTTGCTGTCATAGAAGGTTTTTATGTTTAAACAAACGCAAACACACCTAATGTCAGACTATTTCCTGCGCCAAGCAGCGACCCTATTCGACGCTCGCCACGCGCAGCATGAGGCGAGGTACGCCCCGGTTCGGCTTAGTCAAGGTCGGGTACGCGGTTGGGGCAAGTTGTCACTGGCCGAAAAAGGCAGGCTGAGCATCATCTCCAATCCGCGTTTCCCGAGACGCTCGAGACGCTAACAGCCGCCGCACGCCTGTCGCACAGTTGCGAGCACAACCCTTCCATTAGTTACGCTCGCGACGTGAACCTGCTCTGTGCTTGAACCACAACACGTCGATGCATGCCGGATCCTTACGACAGGTCGCTAAACAAAGGAGAGATGTGCCGTGACATCGCGACGATTTCGATTTGCTTCAAAATTCGGTCCATTAAATCAATTCAATTGTCCTTGGTGGATATCAGCCTAGTGCGCATATCCAGCGGCCGTTTCGGTAAGGCTTTTGCCTTTGGTTTCGGGCGCAAGCCACTGCGACAGTGCCGCTCCCACACCAGCGATCGCAGCAGCGATCAGCATGGTCCCTGATGCGCCAATGTGACTCATAGACCAGGGCAGAAGGAACGTGCCAAGACCTGCTCCAACACGACTGACGGCGGTCGCGAAGCCGGTACCGATGCCGCGAGCCTCAGTTGGAAAAACCTCGCCAGGGTAGATTCCGGTCAGCGTGTTGTATCCAGCGTTGAAAAAAGAGAAAACGAGGAACAACGCCAACACCGCGACGGGCGGAGCAGCAGTCCAAAGGCCGATGATTGCGAGGACTACGGTGCACAGCCACTGCGGCGGCACGGTCAGCGTACGGCGCCCGAGCTTGTCGATCAGGAGAACCGTGGCCACGACACCGGCCAGAGCAACTGCGGAGAGACCGATCCCGCCCGCGAGGCCACCACTGAGGCCGTATTTCTGGAGCACGCTGTCCGCGAATGTTCCAATCGCGAAGTAGGGTGTGACGGCGCAGAACCAGAACATCGACATGAAGAGCGTGGCTCGCCAGTACAGCGGCGAGAAGAGCATGCCCAGCTTCAGACCATTGTGGGTGCTGCATTCGCGCTCGACGTCAGCCGCATCGGCGCTCCTCATATAGCGGCGAGCAATGGCACGAGCCTCGTCTACGCGCTTCTGGTTCCACAGCCAGCGGGGCGACTCTGGCAGGCCAACCCGAGCGAAGAACAGGATCACCGCGATAAACGTGCTCGTACCCAGGATGAATCGCCAGCCGAGGTGTGTCGACTCGTTCAACGCAAATCCAACCGCATAGGCGACCATGAATCCGGCGTACCAGGCGACCAGCGTTACGCCCATAAGCCGCCCTCGTAGTTTGGCAGGCGCGAACTCCGACATGAGTGGCCAGCCGACCGAATATTCGGCGCCGATCGCGACGCCCATCATTAGGCGCACAATGAAAAGCTCCATCGGCGTGCTCACGAAGAACTGCATCGCGGAAGAAATCAGGAACAGCGCCATGTCCGCCATGAACATAGGCTTGCGGCCGTACTTGTCGGCAGCCCAGCCGCCCAGCGGGGAACCGAACAAGATGCCAAATAAAGCGCCCGCAGCGATCAGACCTTCCCAGAATGTTGAAACGCCAAGCTCGGCCGTTAGTCTGGATGACACCGGGCCGACGATTCCGAGGATATAGCCATCGAGGAACATGCCGCCCGTCAGGACGAAAATCATCCTCATCATGAAGCGCCGTTTGAACGCTAGGGACGTCTCGGCATTAACGATCTCACCGGTGGCGGTTAAAGGCTTACTCTGAAATGACATGGTATTTCCTCCTATTTTCATGCGACCGAAAACTGAATATTTATTCAGATCGCTCCGCATAACAGAACGTCTCGTTAAGTTGCAGCCATTTGTTCTGACACTATCGATCGTTGTACTTATGACTCGATATTTTCTGAGTCAGTGTCTAGAACAATGACGCGTTATTGTGAAATCGATCACGCTTCTAAAGCGCCCGAAGTTCCGCGTTCCGTGGAACGGCTCGGTTAGTCGATCGAACAGTGACTCATGATGCAAGCTACGACAACTCACACGACTATGACGGTCGCGTGTCAGCTGACGGGAAGCTGAATATCTCGGTAGGCTAGTCGCCCAATCTCCGGCTGGCGTGAGCTACTGATGTATTAAGTATCGAATCAGAGCGCGTTACCTGCATATAACTAATGGGGCAATTGCTATGATGTTGCTGCCACTCAGGGTATCCCCTTAAGCTACGATTCCCGACTTTCCTTCCAGCTTCCGATTATAAATACGGCCGTGCACAAACAATGTAATAATGCAATTAATCAACTCGAACATCAATTGATGATCACGAAGTCGGAGCTTGCATAGGGCAATGAGACGACCAGTGGAGCGCTCGTGTCCGCTGATTGATTGCCCCACGTATTGTCCGCTACGCTCCGTCCAAGACCTTATGTCGGGCTCCCCCATTTAAATTTGTCGTCATCGAGCGAACATTGACGCTGTCGATTCATATGTAAAGGGGTCAAGCATCGGCGGCAATGCCGCGACGCGAACTCTCGTCAGCTTCACTGATCGGATGGGCGACATCCGTTCATTTCAACCCCAACTCTCGGGGACAACAGGAGATACGACCGGGAAGAGTCGACCGACGACAGGGCAGCACGGGTTCAGCGCCGAAGGAGTCTTTTAGAGCTTTTCGCCCCTGCGCGATCCCGCACCGCCGATCGGCCATCGTGCGTGCTCAGGCTAATTGATATGTCGTCTTCACTCGCGTAAAGAATTGACGGGCGTAGGTTCCCTGCTCTCGCGGGCCCAAACTCGAGCCACGGTTTCCGCCAAACGGGACGTGATAGTCCACGCCTGCCGTGGGCAGATTGACCATCACCATGCCGGCAGACGAACGCCGCTTGAAGTCCTCTGCATATTTCAACGATGTTGTCACGATGCCAGCGGAGAGCCCGAACGGTGTATCCTCTGCAGCCGCGAGCGCCGCTTCGTAATCCGCCACTTTGAGGACAGCTAATACCGGTCCGAAGATTTCTTCTCGGTAGATCTTCATATCCGGCTGAACTTCGGTGAACAGTGCTGGTGAGAAGTGGTAGGCACCCTTTTCATTTTCCAGATGCTTTCCGCCACACATCAACGTTGCGCCCTCTCGGAGCCCCGACTCGACATAGGAAAGATTCTGCTTGAGCTGGCTCGGATCGACGACTGGGCCGATGTCGGTTTCGGGGCCACGCGCATCGCCTACACGAAGTGCGCGAGTGCGCTCGGCGAGGCGCTGAACGAAGGCATCGTGGATTCCAGCGGTCACGATCACTCGAGAGCTGGCCGTGCAACGCTGGCCAGTGGAATAGAACGAACCATTCAATGCCACTTCGACTGCGACGTCCAGGTCGGCATCGTCGAGCACAACGAGCGGATTCTTACCGCCCATTTCCAGTTGCACGCGGATCATACGTTCCGCGGCAATTTGGGCAACCTGGCGGCCGGTGGATTCGGACCCGGTAAACGTAATGGCGTCAATCGACGGCGAGCGCAGAATGGTGTCACCAACAACGCGTCCCGGCCCGATGAGCATATTGAAAACGCCGGCCGGCAGACCGGAACGCGAGATAATATCCGCGAGCGCCCACGCCGACGAAGGAACCAGTTCGGCCGGCTTGAACACGACGGTGTTACCGTACGCCAGGGCCGGCGCGATCTTCCACGCGGGGATGGCGAACGGGAAGTTCCACGGACTGATGACACCGATCACGCCGACTGGCTGCGTGAAGACGTCGACGCTCACGCGCTCTCGCACCGAATCGTACTTTTCGCCTTTGGCACGAAGCGCTTCCTGCGCATAGAACTTGAAGGAGTGGCCGGCGCGGTCGACCTCGCCCAGCGCTTCGCGCACGATCTTGCCCTCCTCCCGGGCGAGCAGTTCAGCGAGTTCCGCACGGCGCGCGAGGATCTCACTACCGATCCGATCGAGAACATTGGCCCGCAATTGTGGGCTGCTCGTACTCCAGTCGCGAAACGCTGCTTTAGCCGCATGGATGGCCTTCTCCGTTAACGCCGCGTCCGCACGTGCAAACCGGTCGACGATATCTGTGGGCTGGGAAGGATTGCGATTTTCGAGGATATCGCCGTGGCTGTCTGCTTCGACGAAGGCACCGTCGATAAAGCTGGTTTTGATGTCGGAGGTCATGCGGGTACCTTTTGAATAGCAAATTGAGGCGTCTCACCGTTCGCGAATTGCACGATGTTGTTGAGCGCTTTGTCGATCAGACCTTGCATGGCGTCTACGCTACTCCAGGCGACATGCGGGTTTAAAATAAAGTTGTCCAGATCAATAAGTTGAAAGATGGGATCCTGAGGATCGACCGGCTCATTCACCAAGACATCCAGCGCAGCGCCGCCAATCGTGCCGTTGAGAATCGCGTCGATCAACGCTGATTCATTCACAACGCCGCCCCGTGCGGTATTGATCAGAATGGCATCGCGCTTCATCTGGGTAAGTTCTTTCGCACCAAGCATGTCCCGTGTTTCAGATGTGAGCGGCACATTGAGTGAGATCACATCGCTGATCGCGAGAAGCTTCGCCATTGAAACGTACTCATCGCCTTTAAATTCACCGCCCTTGTCGTAGAACCACACCTTCATGCCCAGGCCTCGCGCCAACTCAGCCAGCCGACGAGCAATGACACCATTTCCGATGATCCCGAGCGTCTTGCCGCCAACATCGCGAATCCTGAAATCGAAATAGATATTTCGCGGAGGTTCTTCGCCACGATGTATCTTTTGCATCAAACGATGATAGCTCGAAGGCTTGCGCAGCAATTCGAACATCATGGCAATCGCATGCTCGGCGACAGTATTTGCAGCATATCCGGGCACGTTCGTCACAACGATGCCATGCTCACCGCAGTAGTCGAGGTCGACAATGTCTGTACCTGTCAACGCCAGCGAAATCATCTTGAGCTTGGGCAGTTGCCGGAGATGCTCGGCACGCAACGGCACGCTGCAGGTGAGCGCGATGGTCGCGTCTTGCAGTCGCGCCACTAGATCTTGCGGTGACGTGTAGTCATAGCTGGACCAGGTGTGTGCGAAAGGCAATTGAGGCACTTTCACCGAAGGCGCAATGCCTTCGTTGTCGAGAAATACGACGTGATGTGACATGGTCATCCTTTCGTAACGACTTTCTTCGGCGCGTAACCAGCAGGCGCCAGCGAGGTCAGGAAATTGGTCAGCGGATTCGCATCACGGTCCTGGTCCTCCAGTGATTCCTTGCGTACGAGGGCATCGCGCACCATGCGCGCGCCAAGGTAGCGGAATGGCTCGGGCGGCAGGAGTTTCATCTTCTGGTTGACCAGCCCACAATTGGCCCATTCATCGTTGGCCTCTTCGACCAGCGACTTAATGATGCGGCTGGCGAAAACCGTTGGGCCTACGCCGGCGCCGGAGAAGCCCACGCCGAAGACGATGTCGCGATGACCGCCGAGATAGCCGAAGTTGGGCAGCCCCTTCATGGCACGATCCAGCGGTCCTGTCCAACTGCTAACAATGGGCACGTCGGCCAGTTGTGGATAGAAGGAACGCATTTCCTTCGTGACGCCATCGATCGCCGGGCATGGCTTATCGTACAGATTGCCGATTCTCGAGGCGAAGGCGAACTGCCCCAGCGGCTTGCCGAACACAATGCGACCGTCCGGTGTGTTGCGCCAGTAGTTGAGCACAGTGCGCGAGTCGCTCACGCAGACGCCAGTCTTGAATCCTGTGGCGTCAAGCCGCGCCTTCATCGGAGCGGTTGCAATCATGTCGCTGGACATGACCACGAACATCCGCTTGAGTTCGGGAAATTGCGCGCTCCATGCGTTCATGGCAATGACCACTTTCTTGGCGCGGATCTGGCCGCGCTCAGTGTGCACCACCGGCGGCTTGCTGCGCTCCAGGCGGGTCATCGGCGTCTTTTCATAGATGCGCACGCCGAGCTCGATCGCCACGCGGCGCAGACCGCGGGCGAGCAGGGCCGGCTGCACGGTGGCGGCATTAGGGTCGAAAATGCCTGACAAGATGCGCGGAGAGCCGGATTTATACCTTGCCTCCTCGGGCGTCATCGTCTTGAACGGGTTGACGTCGTACTTTGCCAGGCTCTCAGTCAGCACCAGCCAGGAATTGTGCTGGCGCGGATTGCTTGCAGTCCACAGCCAACCGTCCTTGCGGAACTGGGCATCGATGTTGTGTTCGTGGCAGAATTCGCCGATTTCGTCGATCGCCGATTCTGCGGCCTCGCAAATGCGCCGCGCCTCGGCTTCGCCGCAAATACTCATCAGCGAAAGATATTTTGCCCACCAGTTATTGACGAAACCACCATTGCGCCCACTGGCGCCGGAGCCGCAGCGGTCCTTCTCGATTATCACGATATCCAGACTCGGATCGGCCTTCTTCATCCGGATCGCAGACCACATCGCCAGGTAACCGCCTCCAATGAGGCACACATCGGCTTGCGTCGTTCCTTCAAGTGCCGGCGCCAATGCACATTCACGATCCAGCGCCTGTGCATACCAGAAACCTCGGTACATATTTTTCGCCCTGATAGAAAATCAAACTGGGACCGATTTTCCTGCTGTCCAGATCACTGGGCTATCACGCGAAGGACAATTCTTAGAATGCGCCGTATTAGCCACACTAGGACTTTCCCTACGCCGGAATCGGCCGCGCTCGCTCGGCCCCGGCACCTATTGCCCCGCGACGTCATTGCGCGGAGGCCTTCGTGCCCTAATAAAATGACCGCCGAAACGCTGCAATTGCAAGTTGGCAGTAGTATTATATTTTTAGGTATATCTGCAACATACAGGACATCGACAACGTCGTACACTGCGAGCGCAGTTTGTACCGGAATCTCCGGAGATGAGCGATGGAACTAAAAGACGAAGACACTGGAGACGAGAGTCCAGAATCTGAAGATTTGCCGCCGACCAGGCCAGATCTTCGAGTCGGCTTTATTCTGATGAATCAATTCACGCTGGTTCCCGTAGCCGGCTTGGTAGATTCATTAAGATTTGCTGCGGATAAATCGTTTCGAAGCCGGCAGATTTATTGTAAATGGGATTGGATGACATGCAACGACCAGCCTATCGCTGCGAGTTGCGGCATGCCAATCCTGCCAACGAAGCCGTTGGAGCAGCTTGAATCTTACGATTACATCGTCCTTGCGGGCGGATTGCTAGGGGAAACGCGAGACCCGCCTAGCTGGCTGCTTGATGCGCTGCGCAAAGTACATGCGGCCGGCGTGCCAATAGTCGCACTGTGCTCTGGGTCTTTTGTGCTCGGCAGGGCAGGTTTGTTGGACGGCCGGCGATGCGCTATCCACTTCACGATCCGCGAGGAATTTTTGCAACGGTTCCCCTCGGCCACGGCGTTGGTCGACAAGAGCTATGTGGATGACGGAGGGATTATTACGTGTCCCGGCGGGACAGCTATCGATCTGGCCGCCAACATGATCCGCCGCCATTGCGGCGAGATTCGCGCGCAGAAGGGCCTCAAGTATCTGCTTGCAGACACGGCGCTTGAAAAGGCGCCAGAATCCCAACCCGACGCCGAGCCGCATGTTTACCAAAACGAAATTGTGTGGAAGGCGATTGCGTTCATGCGGGCCAACCTCGGCTCGACGGCGACATTGAAAGAGGTTGCAGACCATGCAGGTACCAGTCCCCGGCAGTTGAATCGCGCTTTCCTCAACAACACCAACGACGCGCCCGCAAATTACTGGCGAAAGCTCAGGCTCGAGCACGCGCGCAAGCAGCTTGCGGATACGAGCAGGAATGTCACCACGATCGCCATTGAGTGTGGTTTCTCCGATGCGTCGCATTTTATCCTCTGGTTTCGAAAGCAATACGGAGAGACGCCGTCGGCCTATCGGAAGCGTCGACATGAGGTGGAACGTCTGCTAGGGACGACGTGAGAAGGACTTGCAGCAATCGATAGCGCCAGCAGATCTGGCATGCGCGAGACGGAAAGGGATTCTGTTCGGCTGGCAATCCCGGTCCGAAAGAAAGGTCAAATCGATGTCTATCAGTCGCCGGACGTGTCCAAGCGCGGTTTGTAGCGCGTCGGTATGCAACGCCCCGGCAAACGCGTCTCAAATTGCAGCGGTGGCCCGCTGTTAGTTCTCGAACGCTGATCGCCGGTCATCTCTTTACCATGCTTTATGACCCTAATCTTTCTTGGGCCAAGCTATGCGAAACCTCCTAGTTAAACCGATTCTTATCGTTCTCACCGGCCGAACCTTTCCGTCAATTAGCCGATCAAATGGCGACTTCGACAACTGGATCGCATCGGGGCTCGGAGAAGGCGTGGAGTACTGCTGTCTCGATGCACGGCTTGCGCGCGAGCTTCCATCGCCGCTGGACTTCTCTGGGGTTATCGTGAGCGGTTCGCATGCGATGGTGACGGATCGGGCCCATTGGAGCGAACAGTTGGGGCAGTGGCTAAAAATTTGCGTTGAGACGGCGGTGCCTGTACTGGGGATTTGCTACGGCCATCAGTTGTTGGCCCACGCGTTAGGTGGACATGTAGATAATCACCCTGCAGGCATTGAGATTGGCACGAAAAGCGTCGAACTTCTGGAGTCGGCCTCTCGGGACCCCTTGCTTAAGGGCTTGCCAAAGAAATTTCCCGCGCATCTGGTGCATTGCCAGTCGGTGCTTGGGTTGCCCGATGGTGCGATATCGCTGGCCCGCAGCGAACACGATCTACATCAAGCGTTTCGATTTGGTCCATGCGCATGGGGCTTGCAGTTTCATCCGGAGTTCTCGACCTCTGCGATGAACGGGTACCTGGTTGAGACGTATGCGATCCACGAACGACGCCCCTCAGAGTAAGATGGTAGAGCGCGTGATGTGTGATAGCGAAGCGGGTCAGCGGAGATCTGCGGGCATCTTCCAGGGAAGCAGCGCGTCGTAGTCGTCGACGGTCTTCGCCAGAGGAAGGCACTGGAATAACCAGTGCAGGTAACGATAGGGATCGATGCCGCCGGCTTTGCACGTTTCGATCAGGCTGTAGAGGTTTGCACTTGCGTTTGCCCCCGCAACCGTGTCGCTAAAAAGCCATGAACGGCGCCCAACGACGAAGGGGCGAATCGCGTTTTCACAAGGGTTGTTCGAGATGGGCCAACTGCCGTTCTCGATATAGCGGATCAGCTTCGGCCACTGCTCGCGCAGATAGGTCAGTGCCTTTCCAAGCAAACTTTTTGGCACGATGCCGGGCGACTGCGCGAGCGCCAGGGCGTAGATGGCGTCGAGTATGCGCGTGCTGTATCGCCGTCGCAATCGCTGTCGTCGCTCAAGCTTCCATTTCTTAGAGCGGGCCTCCGCAGCGAACAGCTTGCCGATCAGCGTGATGAAGCGTGTCGCGAGCAGATCGGGGGAACGCGCGGCTTTCGGCACGTTCTCCTCGGCTTTGATGAAGTACCGTCTCAGGTGTGCCCAACATCCGAGGTGCACGAGGTCGTAGCGTTGAGCGATGTCGTTGTAGGGCTCGTAGCCGTCAGTTACCAGAACCGCGCCCTTGCGAATCCCCGCGAACAGCTTGTCGGCCAGCTTGGCGCCGCGTCCGGGTGTATAGCTGAAGCAGCGGATAGGGACGCCAGAGCCGGTCATCTGCGCCCAGAGGTAGCTCTTCGTTTGTGGTTTTCTCCCTTTCTCTTTCAGTACCTGGAACGTTGTCTCGTCGCAGTAGATCAGCTCTGCCTCGAGTAACGCATCGCGCATCAAGTTGATCACGGGCTGGGTCGCGAGGCCAACGCGAACCATGCTGGCGGCGATCGTGTTCGAAGAGATGTCGCCGCCGAAGCGACATAGCAAACCAGCCTGACGATAGAGCGGCATGCCGAACTGATATTTGCCGGTGGCAATCCATGCGAGCGCCGATTCGCTCAACAGTCCGCGCGGGATGATGCGCAGCGGCGCCGGCGTGACCTTGATGCCAAGATCGCAGCACGGACACGCATATTTAACACGCTGGTGTTGGATCACTCGGAGCTGCTCGGGGATCACATCGAGCTGCTCACTGATCTCCGCGCCTATCTCGACGAGCGCATGCCCATCGTTCGTGCAGAAGCGTTCGGCTTCGGGCAGTTCGTGTCGCACGACCTCGCGCGGCAGATTCGGATCTAGCGGCTTGCGATGACCGCGCCTCTTGCGCTTGTGCGCGGCGACCGTCGTCTCCGGCGTGTCTTCCTGTGCGGGCGCGCTGTTCGCGCCGAGCGTCTCGGCTTCGTTGAACAGGCTAGGTTGATTAGAATCTCGTGCTTCACTCTTGGCGCCGAACAGTTCGCGACGATAGGCTCGGAGGCGCTCCTCGGCGAGATCGCGCTCGGCCGTCACGAGCCGCAAAGCGCCGCGTAATGCCTCCTGTTCTTCTCGCAATGCACGAGCGGCATCGCGCTCGGCGAGCAACGCCTTCAACTCCTCGGCGGTGATCGTGACGTTGGTCGGCATCCCGCTTAGACCTGCACCCCGCCTCACTGTTCAGCTCACGCGGACATATTCTCGTTTTGGATGTCGTTGAATCGCGGTGATGTCATCGCCGTCGAGCAACGCGTGCAGCACGTTGGTCGTCATTGTCACAATGTCAGCCTTGTTGTCAGGCCATATGAAGTGGCTTGTCTCCAATCGTTTCAACAGGAGCCAGAAACCACTGCCATCCCAGCCGAGGATCTTTATCCGATCGCGGCGCCGGTTGCCGAAGATGTAAAGCGACGTGTCCATCGGATTCAGGCGCATCGACTGCTCGACAAGGATCGACAGACTGTTCATGCCGTAGCGGAAATCGACGGGATCGCGGTGCAAGTAGACCTTCAGATTTTCGTCGAACCGGAACACGGCATCCTCCCCAGAATCTGAACCATAGTCATCAACTCGTCGATGGTCGCGATTGCCCCGCCGAGTTCAAGCTCGACGCCATTCGGCAGACGCACATGCAAGGCCAGTGTCATCGATGGCGGTGTGGACGGCTGTGTCGGCGACGCTGAAACAACCGACACGAACGCAGATCGCTTTACCTTGACGGGGACGGGTTGATGCGAGCCGGGAAGATCGATGGCCACCCCATCAATCGACTCTTCGGGCCGAGGCAGGTTGCATTCGTCGTCGCCATTGTGCTGCGGCGGTGCCGAAATGCCTTTCTCGCGCTCCATCAGGTACTTCGCGATCCACTTGCGCAGCAGATTGGCGTTGATGCCGTGCTCCTGAGCCAGACCGGCGACTGATACTCCAGGACGAAGTGCTGCCTCAATCAAGGCGCGTTTACTTTTTTCGTCATAGCGGCGACGGCCATCGCTGCTGCGACGTACTACTGCCAACTCTGAGTCTATTCCAGTCATAGGTGTCCACCTCAAAATAGGTGGACACCTATGGTCCTCGCTACTGTCGCTCACTGCCAGACGTCGAATATCGACCGCTTACGTTGAGACCGCGGTGGCCGGTTCCAAGCCGACGACCAAAACGGGAGCCTTGCATACCGTCGTCGACCCAACCCCCGAAGCAGCGAGCCTGCTTAAGAGCTTCGCCGCGTTCGCTCAGGCCTATAACTGTGGCGAGACGACTTCCGACCAGCTGAGCAACCAACTACGCCCCGCAGTGCCCGATGTCCCGAGCGTATAGAAACTGCTTTGATGGGGCGTGGATATCAAGAGCGCCCAACCCGAGCGGGAAGGGTCAAGTTAGATACCTAAAGATGTCTAAAGTGGCATCGGTCTTCCTGATATGGTCCTGAATCTCATCTACAGACTCTTCGATCGATCCGACAATCGAGGTGTGACACAAGTGGACTAACAGTTGCCAATGTCACGCCTTCGACATACTTTCAAAGCACGAGGAATAATATGGAACAGCCTAAAGGATATTGGGTAATTCAATGTCAAGAAATAACCGATTCATCGGCTATGCAGAAATATGCAGAAGCCTGGATCGAGATTGCTAATGAATATGGCGCTAAGTTTGTTGCGGGGGGCAAGCAGACAAGTACGGTAGAAGGCCCGAATAAACCTCGCGTTCTTGTCGTAGAGTTTCGATCTTATCAGGTCGCGTTAGATTGTTATTATAGCGAGAAATACCAGAAGGCGAAGGAATTCGCACAGAAAGCGATGGAGCGCACATTTTCTATCGTCGAAGGCGTATAGATAGCGATTTCGTTTAGAGGAATATTTTTGCTATGTCTTCTTTCCTGACCTATGACGGTGCGAAAGACGTATTGAGCTGGTCCGACGCAGTTGATGCCTTGCGTAAAGGCCATCTGCTGCCCAGGGCCGAAACGCATGATTCACTGGTTGGTCCGACGGACGAAATGCTGTTGAATCGCACAGCGCGAATCGAAGGCATGGGCTACGGCGTGAAAGTCGAATCGGTTTTCAGTGCAAACTCAAGCAAAGGACTCCCGAACACCCATGGCGCCGTGCTGCTTTACTCGCCAGACACTGGCATCTTACGCGCCGTCATCGACAGTCACCTTATCACCGACCTCAAGACTGCTGCAGACTCTGTGCTGGGCGCTACGTTGCTGGCACGACCAGAGAGCCGTCATTTGGTCATTGTGGGTGCCGGCCGCGTCGCGGGCAATCTCGCCCGCGCCTACAGCGCACTGTTCCCGAGGTTGCAGAAAATCTCGATTTGGACACGCCGTATCGAGCAAGCCCAGGAACTCAGCAATCGACTAGACGCCTTGCCTGTTTCAGTCACGGCGGTGTCCGACCTGCCCTCAGCACTTGCAACCGCGGATATTGTCTCGAGCGCAACCATGGCGCGGCAGCCCGTTTTGCTCGGAGAATGGATTCGCCCTGGAACGCACGTTGATCTGATCGGCGCGTTCACGAAGGAAATGCGTGAAGCCGATGATTCGTTAATTGCAGCGGGCCTTCTTTACGTCGACAGTCGCGAGACCACCCGTCATATCGGGGAGCTTGCGGACCCTATCGCCTCCGGTGCGGTACCGCACGATCACGTCCGTGGTGACCTATACGATCTGGTCGCTAACCCGGACGCAAGCTCTCGAACTCCAGATAGCATCACGGTATTTAAGAATGGCGGTGGCGCTCATCTGGATCTCATGATTGCCGATTGCATGCTACGAAAAATCGGGCTGTAGGCGATTCCCGCGCTAACAACGAGGCCTCGCGGAAGCTGCCCCAAGTTGATGCCGCCCTGAACCTTTCTCCGATGCGATCGCAAAGGGATGGGCGGCATCGATATGCTGCATGAGTCAGAGAGCACCCGTTGCCTGAATCTCGATGAGGTAGCTCTCGTGTGCGAGTCGCGAACCGACACAGGCCCGCGCTGGCTGATCGACGTTACCAATCCACTCATCGTAGACATGGTTCATCGCATCGAAGTCCTTCATGTCCGCCAGCCAGATCTGGATGCGGATTAGGTTCTTCTTCGCGGCCCCCGCCTGCCGCAACAAATCTTCCAGTTGCAACAGAACCGAATGTGTTTGCTCGGCAATGCCCCGCGATGCGCCTGGCGCAGCGACGATGCCCGATGTCTCAAAGTGATCGCCGGACACTACGACGCCGCTAGCTCGCCGACTGATCGCAAATCGCTTGATCTCGCTCATGTTCGAACTCACCTCAGAACAGAACGTAAGTCTTGCGAAGCGTCTCGCGGATATCCCAAACACCTTCGCAGTTCGCCGGGAACAATACTGCGTCGCCGGCACGCAACTCCACCGGCTCGCCGCCATCAGGCGTGAAGATGCACCAGCCGCTGACGATATGGCTGAACTCACGATTTTTCAGATGGCGACGGAACACCCCAGGCGAGCTTTCCCAAACACCCACACCGGCGCCCGCGTCGGCCGCATCCTGATGCTGCGCTGTGCTTTGATTCGCAACGACATCACCCATGGGCAACTTTGCCGGCTGGGGTTGGCCCATAGCGGCGCCTTCGGCATTCCGAACAATGGTAAGAACTTGAGTCATGAGATGAACCTTATGGATTTCAGGTAACACGATCGCCAGAACGTTGGGTACTGGCGGACAAATTGCAATCATCTAAATGGACCGAAACGAACGAATCGATCCATCTCGACTTAAGCGAGCTTAGTGCGGATATCAAGCCCAGATATCGCCTACGGTGAACCCCTCCGTGAAGGGATCGTCGTGATCCAGAACGAACGTGTTCAATCCGTAAATCCAGCTCGTCCCTGTTATGGTCGGAACGACAGCGGTCTTATCTCCGATGGTCGTTTCCTCGAGGAGTCGTCCCGTGTACACGTTTCCGATGATGCTTTGGTGACGGAAGTCCTTGTTCAGCGGCAGTTCACCCTTCGCATGCAAGACAGCCATCTTGGCGCAAGTACCGGTACCACAGGGACAGCGGTCCAGCGCACCCGTCCAAGTAGTCGGATCGTCCCAGGAAAAATCCCCCGAGGCCATGGTCACCACATTCTTCCAATCCGCATTGGGGTCGTCGGTCGGGCCGGAGAGCTGGGTTATGGTGATGCCGACGCCCGGATAATCCGGATGAGCCACCGGCAGTTGCTCAATGGCGGCCTCCCTGATCATCGAAGAAATGCGCGCGATCTCCTTACCATGCTGAGGGATCAATTTCAGGCCCTTGAACTGGCGGACATCGGCGATAACGTAGAACATGCCGCCCCAGCCAACATCGACTGTCACCTTGCCCAGGTGCGGAACGTCGATCACTGCGTCCAGATGGGCGGCAAAGGCCGGCACGTTCTGGAAGGTAACGTTCTTCACTTTTCCGTTTCGGCACTCGGCCTTTACACGGATGAGCCCTGCAGGTGCTTCCAGAACCAACTCCGTGACAGGTTCCTTCATCGGGAGCATGCCCATTTCGAGCAAAACCGTCACAACAGAGATGGTATTGCCGCCGGACATGACGGGATACTCAATCTGCTCCATGATGATGTAGCCCGCGTCCGCTTCGGGATGGGATGGCGGTACGATGATGTTGCAGCAGTGCGCCGGGTAGCCGCGCGGTTCGCGCAACATCAGCTTGCGCAATTGATCATCGTTTTTTTCCAGCCACTTCATCTTTTCATAGACGCTGTTGCCAGGGATGTGCGTTACACCTCCGGTGATCACGCGCATCGGCGTGCCGGCGTGGGTGTCAACCGCATGAATGGTTCTCTTGAATGACATGTTTTCTCTCCGCCCAGGCGCTTCAAAATGGCACGATGGGCATTACGACACGATGGAACGCTTTCGAATGAGTTTTAGGCTGACGAAAGCGTGGATCAAGTACTAGCTTTAACCCGGACGAACGTCAAAGGTAATTGTTTGACAGAAGCTCGGTTGATGCTTCATCGACGCAGGGCCGCCAGTACACTCGCTCTGTATCTTCGTCGAACCTTTTCAACTCGTGCTGCCTGTGAAATTCGGACCACCCCAGTGTCGCCGCAGCGATGTTTGAGAGGTGTTGGGCCCTGTCGCGCCCCAAGCTTGGATTCAAGCCGTCGGGCAGCCGGCGACGAATGAGATCGGTAAGACACACCACATGCTCCGTTTCCACGATTCGCGCGATGTCTTCGTTGCTGCGGACATCGCGCGCACCGATGAGCATTCCCGACGGCGGCAAACCGCTTCCTGCGCCAAGCCATTTCTCAATGGCCTGTGTCGCGAGACGTGCGGCATGACGATGCATCATGATGTAGGAGCCAGTCACGGTCACCAACCCCGGCATGTCCGGATCTTCAATGGCCCGCACCGGCAGGCTGACCGTCTCACCATTCAGCGTCGACATGGGCCGCACACCACACCAGCTATGCTGCACGTGCTGGCGCGTCAGGCGAAGATCTGGGAACAGAAAATTCGCTTCGCCCAGAATGTAGTCGATCTCCGCCTCCAGCACGCGAACATCGTCTGGGTCTTCGTCCACTACCGCTTCAGTCGGTCCGATGAAATGGTATTCACCCCAAGGAAAAACATAGAACGGCTCACCCTTGCTTGAGAAGGCCTCCAGCCCTTGGCCACGCCACGCATCCGGCAGGCGTACCATTACATTGACGCCCTTGCGTCCGAGCATCCGCTTCACTTTTCCGCTTCCTCCACCCCTCACTCGGTCAACCCAGGGGCCGGCGGCATTCACGATGGTTCGTGTGTTGATGCTAGCCTGTCCAGTCAATCCGGGCGCCTGTTCTTCCAGGGTGATGTGCCACGACTCGCCACACCGTTCGATTCGGGTCGCTTTCGCATAAGTGCGGATGGTTGCGCCCCGTTGCTCCGCATCCAGCGCCGTATCCACGCATATGCGCTCCGGCCAGTCATACATGTACTCCTCGAACACTGCAACGCTGGACAACCGGCCGCCCAAACCAGCGACCAGCGCGCTCTCTTGGGCGGCCTGTTTCGGCGATAGCCTGCGGTACGCCAAAGGCACGCCGCGGCTGGCCACGGTTTCCATCAACCGAAACCCGAATTCGACAAGCCAATGGGGATAGCGGTCGCCTTTGCGGAACGGATAGTGAAAGCGATGCTTGGTCAAGCGATGGGGCATGTCGGCGACCAGCTCACCCCGGCAATGCATGATGTTTCGAGCGTATTGAAATCGCTGCCACACTTCGGTTGGCCGAAAGGCGATCTGCCACAACGGAAAATACGGTGCCAGATAACCCACACCGGAGTAGAGCATCCGGCTCGAACGAGACGAGGTGCCTGCTCCGATATCGCCACGATCCACCAGCAAAGTGCGATGGCCCCGCGCTGACAGCTCACGCGCAGTGGCGCACCCGACTGCCCCCGCCCCCACCACGACTACGTCGTAAGTGGCGGCTGAAAGCGCATCCAAAGGCAAACGAATCATTTTGAAGCACCTCGTCGTGGGGCGTCAGGACTTCCGAAGGGAAGCCGCCTGCTGCAGATCCAATGAACGGGTCTCGGGCGCCATCAAGATGGCCACAACCATGCCTACCATCGAAACGCCAAAAGCCGCCAACATCGTATTGCCGATACCGATCGAATTGAGCGAAATCGGGACGAGATAAGTTCCCATCGCAGCCCCAATTCGCGAAAGAGAGGTCGCCAAACCAACTGCGCTGCCCCGTACTTCCGTCGGGAAGAGTTCGTTCGGGTACACGTACTCGAGAACCTGTGCACCGCCAATGAACAAGGCATAGCCCCCGAACAGCAGCAACGTCACCAGCGCGGAACTATTGGGGAAAATCCCCAGCAGCAACAAGGACAGACCAGACCAAAGGAAGCTGTGAATCAGCAGTTTGCGTCGCCCCATCGGGTTAATGAGCTTTAGAGCCACCAAGCAACCTATAGCGAAGATGACCGTGATGGCCACCGAACCCCAGGACGCTCGGTCGCCGGTCAAATCGAAGGCCGCGAGAATCCTTGGCGCGAACGAATAGATCGCGAACACCGGAACGATCGCGCAAGTCCAGAACATGCTGACAAAGTAAATCCGTTTGCCATAGCCGGAATGAAACAAGGACCAAACCGACAAATGCTTTTGGGGAGTGACTTCATGCAGATTGCGCACGGAGTACTGCGGTCCATACACTTTCTTGATGACTTGATCGGCTTCGGAAACCCTGCCCTTGCTCAGGAGCCAACGCGCAGACTCAGGCGTACCGGCTCGCAGCATGAGGAATATGACGCCGGGGATCGCCGCGCTGGCCAACGCAACTCTCCAGGCGTCGGCTCCGGCGGATCGCATGATCATCTCGCCAAAAATATAAGCCGCCGAAGCCCCGACAAACCACATCATCACCAAGCTAGCCAGAAGGGAACCACGGTGCTTTCGAGGAAGGAACTCAGCCAGCAGGGATGTCGCGAGCGGATGATCGGCCCCGATCGCCATGCCTAACAGCAGCCGCAGCCCGATCAATTGCCAGGCGGACGTCACCCAATACTGTCCCAACGAAAAAAGTGCGAGCGCAACGAGAACCAGAAGGTACAGAGTTTTCCGACCCAGCTTGTCGGTAACCACCCCACCAATGAAGCCACCCAAGAACATGCCGATAAGCGACGATGCTGCGATCAGCCCCTCCTGGACGGAAGTCAACTGCAAAGCGTGACTCATTTGTAGCATCACCACACCAATGATGCTCAGAATATAGCCATCCAGAAACGGTGCGGCAGACGAGTAAAACGTCAGTCGCTTATGGAAGCTATTCAGCGGCGCATCCTCTAGAGAGGCTACATCTCTATTGGCCTTGATCTCTGCCCCAATGACACTCGAATTCAACATTCGCTTACCTAAATGTATTAGTAACCTGAATTTGCGGTCGTTGATTACCGGATACTCGGTAGTCGACGGGCTAGTGCTCTGCCGTATCGAGGTTGCACAAGGAACCTCTTCCAGACTGCGTCAGAAGCGCGTCGAATACGACTTCACATGCTGCGTTCCAGGCTGCGTTGGCCTGATGCAACCCGAGCATCTCGAGTCCTTGGGCAGTAAAGGTACCCGGCGTCGCGATGGATTGACCAAGGTCGCGGATTGGTAAAGAATCCTGATGCTTGGCATAAGCTGCACAGTCTTCCATGCTGCTCGTCACGAGCGCTCTGGCACGTTCTGGTGGCAGCCCTTTTTCGATCAGCCAATGCTGCAAGTCGTGAAGCAAGAAGTAGAACCAGCCATTCATGCACGCGCTGACAGTTGCAAGTTCAAACTCGGTTTCACTCGCCAAGGAAATAAGATTGCCGAGCGGGCGAAGCAGCGCTTGTGCTTCGGCGTCTGCTGGAAAAATAGCAACTGTTGAGCGATTGATCTCAGCGGCGTATGACAGCATGGCCCGTACACAGCGTTGAATTCCGAACAGCCGACGCAGTTCATTAACCGATACACCACTGACCAGGGATATCAACTTCTGGTCGTTTCTCAAAGTGACTTGCTGTGCAAGTTCAATCAACTGGCCAGGCCGCACTCCGATGAGTATGATGTCGGCCGCGTCCACGACAGCTTGATTGTCGGGCATGACGCGGCACGACAAATCCCTCGAGAGAGTGCAAGCTTTCTCACGACCGCGAGGCGACAAAAAGACTTCCATCTCACCAGCGTCGCGAAGCAGGCCGCGCACCATCTTTTCGGTGAGATCTCCTACGCCGAGAATACCTAGTTTTATCATGACGACCTCGAACGACGAATTGTCAGCTCTCTTTGCCTGCACGGCACTTGCCCCACATCAGGTTCAAATTCGCTCCCAGAGACAAAAACGGTTGGGACGGATTCAGATTGGGGCCTGGAGAGGACAGAAGAAACTCTATAAGTTCGTTGCGCTGACCAGCCAACCAGTCCGCCAGCAACGTGCCTGTAACCGTTCCGCGCGTAATGCCTAACCCCCCGCAACAGAGAGCGCCGTACACGTTTGGAGCCAATTGGCCAAAATGCGCCATGTGATTACGTGCCAAACACATGGCTCCGCCCCACGTGTATTCGAACTCGACGTCCCGCAACATTGGGAAGCGCCGGTCGAAGGACTCCCGGTGGCGGTGCACAACTCGATGGAGGAAGCCTTCGTCGCTGCGGCCATCCGGGTTGAAACTGAAACTGTTGCGTACCAACAAACGATTGTCTGGGGTCCGCCGCAACGTGCTGCCAAACGGTCGGCTGGAATAATGCCCCAGGCCGGCAGGCCTCCGAGCCGGAATTGCTCTTCCTCGGTCAGCACTCTTGTCATACTGGCGTAAGTGAATATAGGAAGCAACCGTCTCTTCAGGAAACCAAAGCTCGATGCGAAAGCATTGTTAGTCAACAGCAGTTTGTCCCCGACGATTTCGCCGTGCTCATGCTTCAAAGTAATTCTGCTACCGTATTCCACCGCAGAAACCGGTGTATTCTCGTGCAACGTGACGTTTTCCGGCAGACTGTCTGCTAGACCTTTTACTAATGAGGCCGGCTGCAAGAGAATCGTGCCTGGCGTGAAAAGTCCCTTTTTATAAAAAGTCGTACCGATGCGTTCTGGAAGGTCTGCTTCGGAGATGACTTCACTTTCCTCACCAAGATTCTCCAATCCTCGGCGGTAAGCATCCAAAACAGCAATGCCGCGCGGCTCGACGGCGGCCTCGTACTTACCAATCGGGCGCAGGTCGCATTCGATATTGTGCTCAGAAACCAGTCTCTTAATGATTTCCTGTGCTGCCTTATTGAGCTTTAGGTTCATCTTCGCGGTGGCGAGATCCCCAATATAATCAGGCGCACCGATATCATGCGGTAAGTCAATCGCAATTCCAGAGCTTCTTCCCGATGAGCCATAGCCCACCTCCTGGGCTTCCAGAAGGATGACTTGCTCATTGGGATAATGGAACGCGATTTGCCGCGCTGCTGCCAGCCCTGTAAGCCCTGCGCCGATAACTACCCAAGGTGCTGATGTATATCCTGAGTGTGGTGCACTAACTTGCCGTTTCCGACTCAAGTGAAACCAGCCGCAGGATCTGTCGTCAGCAGGTAAATAATCTACTCGTTTCATATAGAACACCGAATTTGACGAAAGTATCGGTTCTGGGTAGGACCGCCGCATATAAGAAATGGGGCAATTGCTGTGATGTTGCTGCCATTTAGGGTATCCCCCTAAAGCGGCCCCGGCTGTCGAGAGACAGACTGAAATGCGAACGCGCCGGCGGCCTTCGCGATGGTTCGCGCGGCCCGTGGAGAAGAAGCGATGGAGCGAAGGACGAAGAGAATTGAGCGCACGACGAACGACGCGGCGGCTTACGCGGTTGGCAGTTCGCACTGCGCGGTGAACGGTTTGGGCGCTACGATTGGAGAGACGGAGGCACGACTGACCCGCACAGCCTTGTGTTGCCTGCCTCCAAGCGAGTACTGCTCCTGTAACATCTTTGCCCTGATAGGACACCCACCGCCAGTGCCTGAGCGGCATCCGCCGTCTTTTGATATCAGTGCTGTTGATCGCGGCGACGCTCAAGAAAGCCGAGCACCATCGCCTGCCGCGAGATCCATTTCCCCGCCCTCAAAGCCTCAAAGCGGGCCGGCCGCAACAGAAACTTGACCAACTGTCATTGCGACGCACGGACATGATCAAGCAATGCTTGCAGCGGATGGCGCAGTTGCCGAGTCGACAGGCGCTTGGCCTGACTTCGGCAGGAGTATCCAGTGGCCAGGGCTTCCCCGTGATCGTCCGATGCGTCGACATGCGCGGCCCAGGACTGGGTGTAGATCGTCCGGGACGTTTCGACATTTCGAGCTTCGTGACCATAAGTGCCGGACATGCCGCAGCAACCGGTCTCTTGGACCAGCAAGCGCAGGTCACGACGCTCGAAAAGTTCCGTCCATTGATTGGAACTGTCGGGAGCATTGGTTCTCTCGGTGCAATGCGGTAGCAGCCGGTAAGTCGACGGCGAACCTTCACGGGTGGCTTTCGGCAGTGCCTTTAGCAGCCATTCCTGTGGCAAGGCGACCTGTGGCGCTTCAGCAAGCCCCGGCACCTTCAGATATTCCTGGCGATACGTCAGCGTCATCGCGGGATCAAGCCCGACAAGAGGAGCGCCATATTGGGCGAGTGCGCTCAGTTGCGTAGCGTTGCGAATCGCAGCCTTGGCAAAAGCGTCGAGAAAGCCTTGTACATGCAGCGGCTTGCCGTTTGGATTGAGCGGCGCCAGCCATACCAAAAAACCCAGACGCGCCGCGAGCTCGATCAGCGTGGCTAATTGCACGGTATCGAAGAAACGCGTAAACGTATCTTGAACGATGATGACGCTGCGTTCGCGCTGCGCCTGGGTCAACGCTGCCAGCGCTTGCGGATCCGCTGGTCTGACCTGCCATTGCCGCAAGACAGGCGCCAGATCGTATTGGCTCAGGAGCGGACTGTCGACCATGCCGACGCGTCGTTCGAGCAACTCACGCACCCATTCTGTACGCATCAAGCCGTTGTACAGCCTCGGCACATGCGCCATCAGGGGCATTGTGAATTCCAGTGAACCAATCAGATAGTCGCGCACCGGTCGCAGATAGCGTCGGTGATACAGTTCCAGGAACCGTGAGCGGAACTCTGGGACGTTGACCTTGACCGGACACTGTCCGGCGCATGATTTGCAGGCTAGACAACCAGCCATCGCATCATAGACCTCGTGCGAGAAGTCGGAATCGCGGGCGCGAGCGGCACGGCTGTTACGCCAGCGGCCCGCCAGACTGGTCAGAAATGGCTGTCGTGTACGCGCTACGGCAACGACATCGACGCCGGCCTGGCCCTGCAGGCGCAACCATTCCCGCATGAGCGAAGCTCGCCCTTTGGGCGAATGCACCCGTTCGCGAGTGGCCTTCCAGGACGGGCACATGGCGTCGTCCGGATCAAAGTTGTAACAGGCGCCATTACCATTGCAGTGCATGGCCGTTCCGTAGCTCTGCCAGACGCGCTCATCGATCTGCCGATCGAACTGTCCGCGCGTGGGTACTTCGTCAATCTTCAGCAATTGCATCGTCGTGGCCGCCGGGGTGGCGATCTTGCCGGGATTGAACTGATTCCGCGGATCAAATGCGGCCTTCAGTTGCTGAAGCGAGGAATAGAGTTCCCCAAAAAAGCGAGGTGCATACTCGGACCGCACGCCTTTGCCGTGCTCTCCCCACAATAAGCCGCCATGACGTTGCGTTAGCTCCGCCACACCGTCAGAAATCGGTCGTACAAGGGCCGCTTGCCGTGGATCCTTCATGTCCAGCGCGGGGCGCACATGCAGGACGCCCGCGTCGACATGGCCGAACATCCCGTACTGCAGGTTATGACTATCAAGCAGCTCGCGGAATTCAGCGATGTATGCGGCCAGATTTTCAGGGGGAACAGCGGTGTCTTCGACGAAGGGCTGAGGACGAGCCTCGCCCTGCACATTGCCCAGCAAGCCTACCGCACGCTTACGCATCGAATAGACGCGCGTGACAGCTTCCTCGCCAATCGCCAGCGTGTGACCGAGTCGTTCTACGCTCGGGTCGGTCCTCAGATGATCAATGAACGCGTGTACTTGGGCGTCGACTTCGCCCACGTCGTCTCCGCTGAACTCGATCAGGTTGATGCCGAGCGTCGCGCGCTGTTCATCTTGCGGGAAATACTCAGCTACGCTGGTCCAGACAAAGTCCTGCATGGCGAGAAGCAGCACTTTTGAGTCCACTGTCTCTATGGACAGCGGCCGATGCACCATCAGCGCCTGCGCATCGCGAAGGGCGTCCATGAAGCCAGCGTAGCGCACGTTGACCAACACCGAGTACTTCGGAATGGGCAACACATTGAGCTTGGCTTCCACGACGAAGCCGAGCGAGCCCTCCGCCCCGCATAGAACGCTGTTGAGATTGAAACGTCCGCTGGGCTCGCGCAGGTGCGGCAGGTCATACCCCGTCAGGCAACGATTGAGCTTGGGAAATTTTGCTTCGATCAGCTCGGCCTTGTCCTCGCTGATCCGCCGCGCGGTACGATGGACCTTGCCGATACGGTCCTGCCGGGCGCACACGCGCTCTAACTCTTCGACATCCAGTGCCTCACTGTGCAGCGCCTCGCCACCGAGCAATACGAAATCCAATGCCAGGACGTGGTCACGGGTCTTCCCGTAGGTGCAACTTCCCTGCCCGCTGGCGTCCGTGTTGATCATTCCGCCGATGGTGGCCCGGTTCGACGTTGACAGCTCGGGTGCGAAGAACAGGCCGTGCGGCTCCAAGGCCGCATTAAGCTGATCCTTGACGACCCCCGCCTGCACCCGGACCCACCGTTCCTCGACGTTGATCTCGAGGATACTGTTCATATTTCGGGAGAGATCGACGACCAGACCTGTAGTCAGCGACTGCCCGTTGGTCCCAGTGCCGCCGCCACGCGGTGCCACAACAATTCCGCGGTGGGCGACGTCGTCCAATAGTTTAGCCAGCAGCTGAACATCGTCAGCATGGGCCGGACAGACCACGGCTTGCGGCAAGCGCTGGTATATCGAGTTGTCAGTTGCCAGTACGGTTCTGTTCGCATAGTCCGGGCTAATCTCTCCCTCGAACCCCGCTGCTTGGAGCGCAGCGAGGTAATCACGGTACTGGGGTTCGAGTGGGTCTGCGGGACGGGGCAACGGGACGATTGACATGGGGCGCAATAAGTATGAATCGCGGGTAGAGTCGGCGCACCAACGCAGCTAACATATGACATCTGCGCAAGTTTCCGCTCGGGGAGATTCAAGTATCGTGGCGGCGCAAACGAAAAACAAACGAATCCTAGTCCCTCGATTGCTGCATAAAACTCATGAATTACCGACGTCTAACCCCTTCCATGTCGCTGCTTCTCGTCTTTGAGGCGGCCGCGCGTCACGAAAGCTACACGCGAGCGGCCGAAGAGCTGTCGCTCAGCCAGAGCGCGATCAGCCGGCAGATTCAGGTGCTCGAGGAGCATGTTGGTGTGCCCCTCTTTCGGCGTGAAGGACGGTCCGTCAAGCTGACAGAAGTAGGACGTCGCTATTTCACTGAGTTGAGCGGTGCGCTGGGACGCATCCGCAGTGCGACCCTGCAAGTCATGTCCTACCAGGCGGGTGCAGGAACGCTCCGGCTCGCGACGTTGCCCACATTCGGTTCAAAGTGGCTATTGCCGCATCTGCACGATTTCTATGCCGCCCATCCCGGCATGACGGTCCACCTCCACTCGCGAATTGGCAGCATCGATTTTCGCAACGCAGATATTGATGCAGCAATTACTGTCGGCGCAGGTGATTGGCCCGACCTGCACGCTCACCGTCTCTATAACGAATTTCTCATTGCCATTGCCAGTCCTGAGGCGACGGCTGGTACACCCGAAAGCTGCGCTCCGGCCTGGGCAACGAAACAAACACTGCTAGGCGTGACGAGCAACCAGCAGGCGTGGGCGGAATGGTTTTCGCACTATCGCCTTGACCATCGCCAAATGCGCATTGGGCCCAGCTTCGAGCTAACGTCGCACTTAATACAGGCTGTTCGTGCGGGAATGGGGATCGGTCTCGTTCCAAAAGTTCTGGTGGAGGACGAGTTGAACAGAAACGAACTCATCGCGATCGGACACGCGATTACCAGTGAGCGAAGCTACTACCTAATTTATCCAAGCGGGAACGAAACGCTACCCGCGTTGGTTGCGTTTCGCGAATGGCTATTGAGCGCGTGCTGAACTACCCTACCTTAAACGGAAACCCGCAAGTAAGTCACCTAGGGTCCCCAGATGGGATTCTTGAGATTGCCGTGCGTACCGAATAAGGTATGTTCCGTGACACCGTTGTAATGCTTTGCACGCAGTGTGGACAGGGGCGTTTTGGCTTTCGCTTCGATGGCCTCCGCCTTAAGGGCCGTAAAGTTTCGTCGCTGGATCGAAGATCAGCGACTCAAAGACAGGTGGCTCACTTTCGGTCCAGTGTCTGCAGAACGGATTCTGTAACCGGACCGGAGGAGCTTCTTACTATCGGCGCGGAAAACAGGACCACGAGTGACTTAGCGGCTCCCGGCACCATGTCTACGAGATGGTCGATGGCCTTTCCAATACGGCTATCATCCGCCTGCGGGCCCCTTCTCGACTTCAGCTTTGATAGCCTGCACTAACTGGACGCCTTCGGCGGACTGTTCTTCCGTCGCGTGATAGGCCACGACCGCCAACAGGGCTGTGAAAAGAAGGTCAAAATCGCTCGGACAGGTGTCCCCGTTCACGCCAGGGTGGCTGCCCCCGTTATTGTCGGCGATGCCAGTGCCCGCAGGAAATATTTGCTTCGATTGCATTGCATCTACCTCTGTATAGGACCATGAATAGCGTCAAGCGTTGGCGCGGTGGATCGCGGGAGGCTGGCTTCATGGCGAAGGGAGTCTTCAGAACTCTAGCCGCTACGTGACTCCTGCTGGCAAAAGAACGCACGAAATCAAACGCGCACTGCCGGCTCAGCGACTACCTGCTTTGTCCAGCCAGGAACGAAACGTTACCCGCGTTGGTTTCATTCCTGGAATGGCCGTTTGTCCCGTGCTGAAAAACCCTACTGACCAATGGAAACGCACGAGTTAGTCCTATTCTCCAATCGTCGTCACCGGAACCCACTTGCCAGCCTTGACCTGATAGAGCGTCGACGTGGGGTTCTTGAGGTCGCCGTTACTGTCGAATGCGATCTGCCCTGTAATGCCCTTGTATTGCATCGTACGCAGCGCGGACATGAACGTTTCGGGCTTCGATGAGTTCGCTTGCTTCATCGCATTGATCGCGACCCACGCGCAGTCATACGCGAACGGCGAGTAAGTCAACGGCTCATTACCAAAACGCTTCTTGAATTTCGCGGCAAATGCACGGCCCTCGGGAAGCGATTCCACCGGCCGGCCATATTCCCATGCCATTGCACCCTCCGCCGCGTTGCCGGCGACCTGTATGAAGATGGAGTCGGCGATGCCTCCACTGCCGACGAACTGCGTGCGCATGCCAAGCTGCTTCATGCGTTTTGTGATGAGCGCGGCCTGATTATCGCCGCCGCCATAGAAGAGCAGATCCGCGTTTGCACCTTTGATATTGGTCAGCTGAGCATTAAATTCGACAGCCTTGTCGTTCGTAAATTCAGTCGCCACGATCTGGCCGCCTGCTGCCTCCACAGCCTTCTTGAACTCGTCGACTGCTCCCTGCCCGAAAGCCGTCCGATCATCCATGACCGCGATCCGCTTCGCCTTGGTCACCGTCACCGCGTACTTGCCTGCATTGCCCGAGTTCTGAGCATCGGTCGCGATGATGCGAAACACGTTTTTTCCGCCCAGACGCGTGATGGCGGGATTGGTGGCTGCCGGATCGATCAGAGGGATGCCTGCTTTCGCGAAGATAGGGGCCGCCGGCAAAGCGACGCCAGAGTTGTAATAACCCACAACTGCGACGACGCCCTCATCGACGAGCTTTTGAGCAACCTGCACGCCAATTCGCGGGTCTGATTGGTCATCGACCGACTCAAGTTCGAAGTGCACCTCGCGTCCCGCAACCTTAACGTGCTGCCCATTTGCTTCCTCGATTGCGAGTCGCACGCCGTTTTCGAGATCCTTCCCGTTCGATGCGTTGATGCCGGTGAGGGGTGCGGACACTCCGATCTTGACGGTCTCTTGAGAGTTCGCTGAAGACGAGCCCGCAGTAAGATAACAAGCTACAAATACTATGGGAAAGATTCTTTTCATGATTGGGCGGTAGTTCATTCTGAGAATACGTGTAAGGGACAAACAGCGTTGTGCATCTATCAGAAGAGTTACCGCATGCGATAACTCATCACGCCCGCTGATCACCAATGGTGCCGCCGCCTTGGACGGCTCAGTGGGATCGAACAACCAGTGGTCACAGCCTCGGAGTCGTGAACGACAAGCCAACGTTAGCGCGCCAGACTTGATTGGCTAGCCCGGTCTAAAAACGCACGCGCTTCATCGAGATTATTCATTAGGAACGCCAATCTCTTGAACACGAATCTCGTCAATGACGGTGCAGTTTCGGTCAGACCGGCCAGGGCCATGTCGGAACGAACCAGCGTATTAGCAGATTAGTCCCATCTAGAACCATTCGTCAAGAAGTCAAGGTTGGACGTTTACCCGGTGTGGCCATGTGTGAGCGCGACACTGGGGCACGCGCGAGACGCCTGCAACTGCTGTGCTTCGATCCGCCGCTGCTAGCCTAAACTAATTCCCCTGTGAACAAAGGCGCCAACGAAGCGCGCGTGCGTCATTGCGAACCGACACCCTGTCGCATCGGAGCGTTGAAGTGCTTCCGATTCGTGGATAATATTCTTGCCAAACCTAAGGAAACGATGATGTCGCGGCGTGAACGAAGCGGAGACCGAGGGCGGTTGGAGGCAACCGCGAAATCTACGAAACTCTCGAGCGTTGAAGATGATCAAGTCTTTCAATCAGTGGTCAACGATGGCCCTATGAAGACCGCGTGGAACATCACGCTCTGGTCGAACGCCTACCGAGACACGTTGTTTGCAGAGATGACCGCGGTGCACGGTATTTCCCGCGATGAATTCAATGTGTTGGCTTGCCTTGGCAGATATGGGCCGCTGCGTGCGAAAACAATCTGCGACGTCACGGCGAGACCGAAAAACAGTATCAGCCGAGGGGTCAGCGAACTGGCTAAGAAGAACTTGATCTCGCAGGAGACCGATTCACAGGATCGCAGGAATACCCGTCTTGTGATATCGGCGAAGGGACGTCGGATGCTCGACAAGCTCTTCCCAATGGCTTCCGACTTTCAAGAGGCCATGCTCGCTGTCCTAGACGAAGAAGAACGGAGGACGCTTGACGCGATATTTGACAAGCTCACCCTCCATCGAGATCAATGGCTAAATCGGTCCTTTTTAGAATGACGCTGCTTTGGTGCTATCGATAAGCGCTATGCGGCCTCAGATCGAGAGTCGAGAAACATGTTCGAGGTGTGAAAGCGCGCGGCGCGAACACGGCGAAAACGCTCATTTTGTTCGTCCGGGGCCCGGGTAAACTCGGGCCCCGCGACGATCAAACCGCCATCACCGTGACCGACTTCGTCACCAGATACGGCTCCAGCGCTTCAGGTCCGCCTTCCGAGCCGTAACCCGAATCCTTCACGCCGCCGAACGGCATCTCGGGCCAGGGCGTCGCCGGCTGATTGATCCACAACATGCCCACTTCGAGTTCCTGCGTGAGCAGATGCACGTTCTTGAACGAACGCGTAAACGCGTAGCCGGCGAGGCCGAAGGGCAAACGGTTCGCTTCCGCGATCGCGTCTTCGAGCGAATCGAAGCCGCGCACCGCCGCGACCGGGCCGAACGGCTCCGCGTTGAACACGTCGGCTTCGAGCGAGACATCGGTGATGACCGTCGGCGCGAAGAAGTTGCCCGCCGTACCGATGCGCTCGCCGCCCGTCGCGATCGTCGCGCCCGTCTTGCGCGCGTTCTCGATCACGCTGTTCATCGCCGAGATGCGTCGCGCGTTGGCGAGCGGCCCGAGCGTCGTGCCGTCCGCGAGGCCGTCGCCGACTTTCAGGCTTTCCGCGTGCTTCACGAGCGCCGCGATGAAGTCCTGCTTCACGCTGTTGTGCACGAGGAAACGCGTCGGCGAAATGCAGACCTGGCCCGCGTTGCGGAACTTCGCCGCGCCCGATGCCTTCACCGCGAGTTCGACATCCGCGTCTTCCGCGACGATCACCGGTGCGTGACCGCCGAGTTCCATCGTCGCGCGTTTCATGTGCTGACCGGCGAGCGCGGCGAGTTCTTTGCCGACTGCCGTCGAGCCGGTGAACGTCACCTTGCGGATGTCCGGATGCGCGATCAGGAACTGCGAAATCTGCGGCGGATCGCCATACACGAGCTGAACGACGCCCTTCGGCACGCCTGCATCGGCGAATGCGCGAATCAGTTCGGCGGGCGATGCCGGCGTTTCTTCCGGCGCCTTCACGATGAACGAGCAGCCCGTCGAAAGCGACGCGCACAACTTGCGCACCACCTGATTGACCGGGAAATTCCACGGCGTGAACGCGGCGACCGGGCCTACCGGCTCCTTGACGACCGTCTGTTGCGCATTTACGTTACGCGGCGGCACGATCCGGCCGTACACGCGGCGCCCTTCATCCGCGAACCATTCGATGATGTCCGCCGCCGAGTTCACTTCGACGCGCGCTTCGGCGAGCGGCTTGCCCTGCTCTTGCGTCATCAGGCGCGCGATCGAATCCGCGCGCTCGCGGATCAGCGCGGCCGCCTTGCGCATCGTGTTGGCGCGTTCGAGCGCGGTCATCCTGCGCCAGGTCGCAAAGCCGCGCCGCGATGCGGCGACCGCGCGCTCCAGGTCCGTCGTGCCCGCCTTCGCGACCTTGCCGATGACCTCGCCCGTCGCGGGGCTCACGACGTTGATCGTTTCGCCGGACGTGGCGTCACACCATTCGCCATCGATGAAAAGACGTGTGTCCGAGTATCCTGCACTTGCCATGTACGACCTCCCGAAAAAATCGATTGCTTGATCCACATCGCGTTCCGCTGTCGTCGGGCGCTGTAATTCGACGGTTCGGCCGTCCGCGCTCGCGAGGGGAATGCGGCGCGTGGCCATGGACCGTGGCATCCTCATCTACGAAAACACGCCGGTAGTCGAATGCACGCGAGACTACCCATCGGTCATCAGTTCTGCACAGGGACAAATCACGACAAGGGCCGTCGTCCTTGCCACGGATGCTTGGACGGCGTCTGTTGCGGGCAACATCGCGGCTCGTCGCCCCAAAGCTGCGCTTGTGTCCGATGTACACGGAAGTATAGCGACGGAAAATAGATTAAACAAATTTTCCACGAGGAAAACTTCGCTTGGTATATTTTATGGTAAGCCAAGCCAGCACTACTTGCTCGATGTGAAGGGCACCCCCGTAAGACGACCCATTTCGACGCGATCTTTGTGTAACTCGAAGGGAACATTACTCGCCTCCAGGGAACGCGCGGCGCGCGTCCATTGTTGAGCAGCAATGGTAGGAGCGTCGCGGGCGAAGTACCCGGCCGTTTTCGATACGTCAATGGCCGACATCAGTTAGGTGCTTCAAAAAGGGCGAATGAGTCCGCTGGTGTCAAGCTTGCTGAGGTAGTCCGTGCCGAGGGTGTCGGACGTCATGTGCCTGATGTGGGCCGTTGAGCATGCACGCGGCGACTTCAAGGATCCGGGGATCGAAGACGGGCTCGGATGGCGCTAATACTCCATCCAGCAACGTGCATGAGACTCAGACGTCACCGCAATCATCGGTCACACGTTCGTTCGCTGCCTTCGCAAAATCGGGTTCGCTGCGGACGGCAGTTGGCAGTCCACTAAGCAGATAACCGCACTTTCTTGGGGCATCCGTCCAGACCGAAGTGTGATCGAACCAGACAGGAGCGCACGGATCTACACGGTACTGCTGGCCCCCAGAGAACGCCGGCTTGCGTATATTCAGTAGGCCAACGCGAAAAAGGTCAACCGACCAAGGCCTCGCTTTAAGGGCCTTTCTACAGGATTTCGATAGCGAAAGCGATTCCGATTACGCCCGCCACGCAAGGATGGTTATGGCGGTCTGATTGCCTCACGTTACAATAATCGGAAGCGCGAGCGGCAACTGAATCTTGATTAGTTGTTGCCGCCCCATGTACCCGAACGCATCCCGTTCAGGTTCATCTCCCTCTATTTCCACTCTTCTACGGTGACGCGCAGAGCGCGTATATGTGTCTTTCTCAGAGTGAGGCGCTGATTTTGTCGGCGGCGTCCTTAGAAACCCACTTGCTCCACAGTGCCTTGTTCTCCTTGAGGAAGTGCTTTGCGCCGTCCTCGCCGGTTGCTTGGTTATCGGACATCCAGGCCATCAGCTTGTTCAATGTTGCGCTGCTCCAAGAGCGGGTCTTCATGTACTGCATCACGTCCGGGCTCACTCGGGTTGAGAACGACTTGGTAACATACGAGTACACGTGATCAGTGGCCGGCCAGCCGGTAGCCTTGGGATCCGGACAGTCTGCTTTTGTAATGCATCGCTTCCATTCGGCGTCGTTATAAGGCACGCCCGGGTCGATCCGCACCATTTGATACTTGCCCAGGAGCGCGGTCGGTGACCAATAGTAGCCCACCCAAGCCTGGTGATTTGCGAACGCTTTCACAATCGAGCTATCAAGCCCCGCGGCCGAACCAGTATTGATCAACTCGAAGCCCGCCTTCGTCCCGTCGAACGCTTTGAATAGTTGAGCGGTGATCACGGTCCAGCCCCAACCTTGAGGGCCGTTGTAGATCGCACCTTTCTTGGGGTCGTCCGGCGACGGGAAAAGTTCAGGATGCTTGAGGACGTCCCCAATGGTCTTGATCTCAGGATGCTTATCTGCGAAGTATTTCGGAATGAACCATCCATTTGTCTCACCGTCGGAGATGTTTTCCACCGTCTGGAGCAACTTCCCTTCGGACAGCCCGCGATTGATAAGCTGTGGCAAAAGTGCGGGTGGCACTTCCGGCGCAATGTCCGGTTGCCCCTTCTCTACCATGGAAGTCATCGTCGGAACAGTGTCACCAAGAACGAGTTCAGCATCGCATTCGTAGCCATTTGCAAGAATGAGTCTGTCCACATTCGCCAGCACCTCGGCGCTTGTGAAGTTCATGCTAGCAATCGTTACGTGCCCGCATTTCGCGTTGGCCACCGACGCGCCGGCCAAAAGACCAAGCAGTACGCATGTGGACGAAATTGCCTTTTTCATTTTCATTCCTTCCGTATCACCAAGCGACGTGGTTTTGTCGCAGCACGAGTTGTCGCAATTCTCGGGCTGCGAGGTTTGTGAATGGAGGGTTAGTTGATGCGCGGCGACTCACGCGTTTTCGACCTCGAATTAGGTTTCGACTTATCGATAACATTTGATCTAACGCCTATCGTGCTACTTTTAGTGCGGATACCGCGGCTCGAGTTTCAACTCCAACGAACTCTTCCGCGGGATCGGTGAAACCGTCGACATCCTCACTCGGTGTGACAAGCGCAGAAGCCAACTGACGGAGATTCACGGTTCCGAGAGGCTGATTTGCCTCACTAACGACAACCAAGTGATCCGCGTCTGGACTGCGGGTCAGAATTGAGATCGCGTCCTCAATGGTCGTATCCACCGCGATTTGCTTTCCGACTGTATCAACACTCCTAAGAATAGGTGACATCACGCCATCGACAGACACGACGCGTCCCCTATTCACTTGCTTTACAAAGTTTGTTACGTATTCGTCTGCCGGTCGCATCACAATGTCTTGCTTTGTGCCTTGCTGAATCATGCAGCCGTCACGAAGAATCGCAATCTGATCGCCCAGTCGAAGCGCTTCGTCGAGATCGTGCGTGATGAAGACGATCGTCTTTCGAATCTCTTTTTGGAGGTCGAGCAGAACAGTCTGCATATCCATGCGGATAAGCGGATCGAGCGCCGAATAAGCTTCGTCCATGAGAAGAACTGGCGCATCCATCGCAAGGGCGCGTGCGAGACCGACGCGCTGCTGCATGCCGCCGGATAGTTGGTTAGGATAACGCTGCTCGAACCCTTTCAAGCCTACGCGCTCGATCCATCGCATCGCCGTGTCCACTGACTCCTTGCGGCCGACACTGCACACCTCGAGGCCGTAGACGACGTTGTCCAGAACGTTCCGATGCGGCAGAAGCGCAAACTTCTGAAACACCATTGCGGTCTGACGCCGGCGGAACTCGCGCAGGTCTCGAAACTTCATCTTGCACACATCGACTCCACCAATGAGGACTTCGCCTGAAGTCGGGTCGATTAGCCGATTGATGTG
Organism: Caballeronia pedi; assembly: GCF_001544915.2. Classification (GTDB taxonomy): domain Bacteria; phylum Pseudomonadota; class Gammaproteobacteria; order Burkholderiales; family Burkholderiaceae; genus Caballeronia; species Caballeronia pedi. Next base: position 33,654 of record NZ_FCOE02000013.1, read on the forward strand.
TCGAATGAGCGTCGACTTGCCGGAGCCAGATAGGCCCATGATCACTTGAATGGAGCCAGCGGGGATGTCAATATTGATGTCCCGGAGGCCAAGCACATGACCAGTCTGCTTCAACAGGTCCGCTTTGGATAAGCCATTCTTAACGGCGGCAACGTGTGATGCTGCCTTTGGTCCGAAAATCTTATAAAGATTCTGGATTTTGATACCGCCGGATTTAACATCAGCCATGAACCACCTCCAGATGCTTTTGGAGTCGCTTGCCATATGCCTGACTAACGCGGTCGAAAATGACTGCGATGCCAACAATAGCGAGTCCGTTGAAAATACCGAGCGTAAAGTATTGGTTCGCGATAGCCTTCAACACCGGCTGTCCGAGACCTTGAACGCCAATCATGGCCGCCACGACCACCATTGCCAAAGCCATCATGATCGTTTGATTGACGCCTGCCATGATGGTTGGAAGCGCGAGCGGCAATTGCACCTTCACAAGTCGTTGCCAACCCGAGGATCCGAACGCGTCCGCAGCTTCAAGGATGTCTTTGTCAACAAGGCGAATCCCGAGATTCGTCAGTCTGATCATCGGCGGAAGTGCGTAGATGATGACAGCGATAAGGCCAGGCACGCGGCCGATGCCGAGCAACATCACGACCGGAATGAGATAGACAAAACTAGGCATCGTCTGCATAACGTCGAGAATCGGATCGACTACTCGACGAACGCGGTCCGACTTCGCCATGAAAATACCTACAGGCAGGCCAATGATGATCGACATGAGGGTGCTTACAAAAATCATGGACACGGTTCTCATCGTGTCCTGCCACATATCGAAATAGCCGATGAGCAAAAGGGTTACTAGGCACGCAAAGACGACTTTCCAGTTTCTGCTGGCCACCCAAGCGACCCCAAGCACTAACAGCATGATGATGGGCCAAGGCGTTTGCGTCATGAAGCGCTCCGCTCCCATGAGAAATTTCTGCAGCGGCTGAAAAGCGTGATCGATCGAGTCACCGTATGCGGCGGTGAAAACCCGGAATCCGTCGTCGATGGACCGCTTCAAGTGAAGAAGCGATTCATCCTGCATGTGGGGAAATTTACTTAGCCATTCCATTTGTGCCTCCTCAACTCCTGAAACTTGTGGTGACTATTGCCGCTTGCTAAAGTTGCCTTGTCAAGGCACCCGCTTTTAGCCATCGACAAACTTAAACCTCTTCGACTTAGGTCTCATTTGTGTTGCTATTTACTCTGCATAACTAATATCCAGATCCATAGCGCGACAACTATGTCGTGCCGCAAATCCACGAAAGTACTACGCGTAAGCTCCCTGCTCCTGCGCCTTCAGTCATCAGCGGCGGCAATTGTGCGGATAACATGCCCACATCATGCGGCGACGCCTGGAATAGTCTCGACTTCATGCGGGTGTAGCGGTAAAAAGTTTTCCCTCGTCTGCAATAAGTCCGCGCCATATCAAACTTGAATATCCGTCGAGCGTCTGAAGTGGCTTGCCGTCACGCGATTCTTGAATTAGTGATTACCTCTTGGGCGTAGTGAGTATCGAATCTCAGCGCCGCGCCTGCATATAAGGAATGGGGCAATTGCTATGACGTGGCTGCCACTCAGGGTATCTCCTAAAGCAACGAAGAGGCGGTCGCAAGCCAAGAATTACAAGCGGTCCGGACGGGCGATGATTCCGGATTCGGCAGTCCGGCACACCTTTCCGATCGTCCCCGCACGGTTCGGGCCGGAGCAGCGAAGCGCCCGATGGCGATGGCCGGGCGGTCGGAGGGCCTGTTTCGCGTGGCGTCTCCACGGATGCCAGACGGATCGCGGAGGAAAATCGGGCGATGTTGCTCCGGACGATTCGACTGGGCCTCGGGGGAACGCTTTTATCGTGCGCCAGATCGCCACGCCTGCACGGTCGCGGCGGAACTCGCAGGCGCACGCTTGGCTGCTCAGGCGATGTCGGCGCGCGAACAAATGCTCAAATCCGAGTCGGCGTCGTGGGAGGCAATGGGAACTCCGACGCGCGGGTTCACTCGCGACAATGTAATTGGATACCGGGCACGGTAACCCGCACCGCCACGCCACTTGCACGTCGTCGCAATTGATCTCGGGTTCTGACGCGCTGCGTACAGCACGATCTCGCCCTGCAGCAGCAACGGCCGCTCGGCCATATCGGCTCCATGTGTCGAGGTTCGAACTGATCCCCTTGCGTCGCCGACGGGAGGTAGTTCAGCGGCATGAACGATGTTTCCGCTGACAAGTGCGTGCCATGCGCCGCTTCGCTTCAGGGCATGCCGAGCACAACCTCATGTGCGCGCAGATCGGGATCAGAGGGCCTCGATTTGAACTGAGCAGAGGCTAAATCCCGGATTGCACCGGTGGTCACGATGAGAAAGTGACATACCGGGTCTCGAAGCGGCAGATATTTTGGGGCGTGTCTACCCACCCAGCTACAGCTCGAACTCCCCGGACTCAACCATGCTAAGCACCTGCTTGTGATAAGCGAAATCGAAGGGACCTCGCGCTCTTCTCGCAGTTCCGGCAACTCGTCTCGACTAGCATCTAAAGCTCAACTTCGTATGTTTTAAGCGCTTCACGATGAAAAAAGGCGGGAGAAAATGATATGCCTCGTCCGTCTCCCGCATTTCGATTGGCCGAGAAGCCCGACATGGGTTATTGAAAGATGAGGGGCCTAGAACCCGTGACCCGGAATCCAAGAGGTACCGGCCAGTGGTACACGGGCCATCGCCGCCGCTTCGACGGTGATAGCAACTAGGTCTTCAGGCTCTAGGTGATGAACGTTTTGCTTCCCGCAAGCACGTGCAATCGTCGTCAATTCCATGTTGAGCGTCTTAAGGTAGTTGCGCACACGACGTGCACCTTCCTCAGGCTCCAGGCGTTGCTCGAGGATGGCGTCTTGAGTGGTCACGCCGACGGGGCATTTCCCCGTATGGCAGTGGTGGCAAAACCCTGGCGACGTATTCAGCGCCGCGTAGTCTGCCTCCGCGGAATGCAGTTGACCCTTCTGGAAGTAGGTTGAACTGTTGCAACCGAGCGCCATCAGAATACCTTGGCCAATCGCCACTGCGTCGGCACCGAGTGCGAGTGCCTTCGCGACGTCTGCGCCCGTACGAATGCCACCGGAGACAATTAGCTGCACCTGCCCCTTCATGTTCAGGTCTTCCAGCGCGTCCACCGCCTGACGGACCGCAGCGAGCGTCGGGACGCCGACGTTCTCGATAAAGCAAGTCTGGGTCGCCGCAGTGCCGCCTTGCATGCCGTCGATGACGACAACATCTGCGCCTGCATGGACCGCAAGCTTCACATCATTGAAAGTACGGGTAGCACCGACCTTCACGTAAATCGGCTTCTGCCAGTCGGTAATTTCACGAAGCTCCTGGATCTTGATGGCCAGGTCGTCCGGCCCCGTCCAGTCCGGGTGGCGGCTCGCGGACCGCTGGTCAACGCCCGCCGGCAGCGTACGCATCTTGGCTACGCGCGGATTGATTTTTTGCCCCAACAGCATCCCACCACCGCCCGGCTTCGCACCTTGTCCAATCACGACCTCGATGGCGTCTGCTCGACGCACGTCATCGGGATTGAAGCCGTAACGGGACGGTAGACACTGGTATACAAGCGTCTTCGAGGACATACGTTCCTCTTGCGTCATGCCGCCGTCGCCCGTCGTAGTCGAAGTACCAATTGCAGTCGCGGCGCGACCTAGCGCCTCCTTCACGTTCGCCGACAGCGCGCCGAAACTCATGCCAGCAATGGTAATCGGGGAGTCAAGAACAATAGGCTTCTTCGCATACCGGGTGCCGAGTACCGTCGTGGTCGAGCATTTTTCACGATAGCCCTCGAGCGGATAACGCGAGAGCGACGCGCCGAGGAAAAGCAAATCGTCGAAGTGCGGGACGCGGCGCTTAGCGCCCAGACCGCGAATTTCATAAAGACCGCGCTGTGCTGCGGTATGGATATAGTCGATAGTTGCTCTATCGTAGCCATGAGACTCTTCCTGCTGCAGGCGGGCGAAGTGATTCGGCTTCGTTTCGATTTTGGCTTCCATGGGGACCCTCTGTTTTCAATATTCCTGGTCCGCGTCTGCGTTCCAGTGATAAAGCGTGCGTGCAGATGCGATGCGCTTAAACGAGCGCGGGTCGTAGTCGAACCCAGCCGCATCGAGGAGCTTCGCCAGCGTCGTGAAATCCGAGTCGGTCATCGGCTCGAACTGCGCGTCAGCGCCGAGGGACTTCACTTCCCCCCTCACGTAGAGCACTGCCTCGTAAAGCGAGTCGCCAAGCGCGTCGCCTGCGTCGCCGCAGATGACGAGATGCCCGGCCTGAGCCATAAATGCCGAGAAGCTTCCCACTGAGCCGCCCACCACAATATCGCCGCCCTTGAGCGAGATGCCGCAGCGCAATCCCGCATCGCCATCAATGACCAGCAAGCCGCCACAAGCGGATGCACCCGCACCGTTGGATGCGAAGCCGCGAACATGCACCTTGCCACTCATCATGTTTTCAGCGACGCCGGTGCCGGCGCTCCCGTCAATCACAATATTCGCGCGTTTGTTCATGCCGCCAGCGTAGTAGCCCGCGTGACCGTCGATTCGGATGCTCACGTCTGCATCAACGCCGACGGCGATGTTGTGTGCTCCATCGGGCGAAGCGACCACGACGTGCTGGCCTGCGAGCTCATTCGCGTCGGCGTGAAGGAACTGATTCAGGTCACGAACCGATTTTCGTTCGAGGTTAAAGGTCAGACTTTCCATACGTACATCTCCTCTGGTGCAGGTTCGAACACCTTTGCGTGGCGAATATCGGGCAGATGGGCCAGCGAGCGGAATTCCGATGCGATAGCGACGTAGTCGTCGTTTTCTGCAACCACTGCCGGCTTGCAAGCGAACGGGTCCCGAATCAGCGCGAGTTCCGTCGAGGTTCCCATCAAAAAAGTGTAAAACCCGTCTAGTTCCTCGAAGCCTTTTTGCAGCGCGTCCGGAAGCGTGTCTCCCTCACGAAGGCGCCATTCGAGGAAACGGCACGCGGCTTCCGTGTCGTTGTCGGTGTCGAAACGAATGCCTTGCGGCTCAAGCTTGCGACGCACGCCGTACGGGTTCGAAAGCGAGCCGTTGTGCACGAGGCAGAAGTCCTCGCCCGCGGTGAACGGGTGCGCGCGGTCGGGCGTCACAGCGGATTCGGTCGCCATGCGTGTGTGGCCGACGAGATGCGAGCCTTTCAGCTTCTCGAAGCTGTAACGATCGGCCACCTGAGCGGGTGTGCCGATGTCCTTGTACAGTTCAATTGAGTTTCCAACCGACAGAAGATAGACCTTCGGATAGTGCTCGCTCAGCCAGTGCTTGACGGCATTCACGTCGGTGCGCACCATGAGCACGGCGTGATTGCCCTTCGCTTCAAGTCCGACCTTCGAGCCGAGACGTCCTTCCAATGCGCTTACAAGCCGCTTCCACGGGAAATCGGCGCCTTCATCGGTGAAGCCGGCGTAGAGGCTGACCTTGCGTTCCTCGCTCGCGACCGGAGCGCCGAATATTGCAAGACCCGCCGAGTCCGGGCCGCGCTCGGTCATGCCGATGAGCATCGGTACCATCAGTTCGCCCAAGCGCTCGCGTAGTTCTGGTGTCTTGACCAGCAGACCCACAATACCGCACATGATTCTTCTCCTTAGAAAAATTCGAGGTAGCTCTTCAGCTCCCAGTCTGATACGTGACGCATGTATTCCAGCCACTCCATGCGCTTGAGTTTGAGAAATTCCTGCGCCACGGGACCGAGTGCTTCGCAGATAAGATGGTCCGCTTCGAGGGCGTCGAGTGCCTGCTCGAGATTCTGCGGTAGCACGCCGATGCCGTGCTCCTTGAGCTTTGCAGGCGTCCACTCATAAAGGTTTTCATTCGCCGGCGGCCCCAACGGCAACTCGCGGTCGATGCCGTCCAGTCCAGCGGCAATCACAGCGGCAGTCGCGAGGTACGGGTTGCATGAACCGTCGGGCAGACGAAGTTCGATACGCTCACCCGGCATGCGCACCATCGTCGAACGATTGTTGTCGCCATAGCTGATGTACGCCGGCGCCCAAGTTGCACCAGTCAGCGAACGGCCGACGACCAGTCGCTTATACGAATTCACGGTCGGATTGCAGAGCGCAGCCAACGCAGGTGCGTGTGCAAGCAGGCCCGAAGTGAACTGGTAACCAAGCTTCGACAGACCCATGCCCTTCGGGTCGCTCTTGTCGGAGAAGAGGTTGCTCTTCCCGTCGCCAATCGACATGTGCATGTGCATGCCGTTGCCCGGACGGTTTGCGAACGGTTTTGCCATGAACGAGCAAATCATCCCAAGCTCGTTGGCAATTTCGGAGGCCGCCATTTTGAAGAACACGTAGTGGTCGCACGACTTCAGGCAGTCGGTGTACGTGTAGTTGATTTCAAACTGACCGTTCGCATCCTCGTGGTCAATCTGATACACATCGATGCCGACTTCACGCATCGCCTCGGTGAGACGCTCGAGAAACACACGCGTACGCGACAGGCCCTTGTAGTCATAGCAAGGCTTCGCCAACGTGTCGCTCGGGTCGCAAGGCTCCAGTTGTCCCGTGGCAGAACGGCGCAGCAGCGAGAATTCCGGTTCGAGGCCGGTGAACAGCGTCCATCCGCGCTCGGTCATCCGAGCGACTTGCTTCCTGAGGGTCACACGCGAGTCGTACGTCCACGGCTCACCGTCGACGTGACCATCGCAAGCGATGCGGGCAAGTCCCGACTGCCATGGCATCGGCGAGAGCGTCGAGAGGTCGCCCACTGCCATGAAGTCCGGCCCATTCGGCTCTATGCCCACACCCCAAATTGCGAATCCTGCGAAGCCGGCTCCTGCCGTAAGGATGCTTTTCAGATGTGCCGCGGGGACCGACTTGGCTTTGGCAACACCGTGGATGTCGACAAACTGCGCGAGCACGTACTTGATGCCTTGGTTGGCCAGCCACGTCTCAGCCTCATCTGCTGACTCGAATCTCGGCACGGTGCCGAGAGCGTTGGACATCAGCTGCTTTGAATCCATCGTATTCATCGAAACTCCTTACAGCGCGTGATGCGCGGGTTCATTGACCGTACGGTTCTACGGCAGGTAGAAACGACTGATTCCGTTTCTCCGGCGCGACACGCTGCAAGCCTGACCGTAGTATGCAATCTATTTTCTTGCTGTGCAACAATGATTCCTGTAGTGAAACTAAGCGGACGCACTTTGCTGCTCCTCTGTTACGCTTTGTTTTTCCTCTGAGGCAACCATGCAAAACGGCGACGACGGCAAGCACTCACTTGAACGCTCACTGGGCGCGACCATCCGTGAACTTCGTCAGCGGCACGGACTAACCATCGCCCAGGTCTGCGAGCAAGCCGCTATCAGCCGCGGAATGCTGTCGAAAATCGAGAACGCGCAGGCCACTGCGGGACTCGACGTGCTCAACCGAATCGCGAAGGCACTGGGTGTTTCCATGGCCACGCTGTTCCGGAACTACGACGTTCCGGAAGGCGGCGCTCAACTGGTACGCAAGGGCGCGGGCATGGAGGTCGTTCGGCGAGGCACAAAAAGCGGTCATACCTACCACCTGCTTGCTTACGACCAAGGTCCGAGAAAACTCTTTGAACCCTTTCTCATCACCATCGAAGATGCTGCTGAGAAGTTTCCTGTGTTCGAGCATCCCGGGACCGAGTTCATCCACATGCTCAAAGGAGTCATCGAGTACCGCCACGGGCAGCAGACCTATACGCTTCATCCAGGCGATACGCTGACTTTCCAGGCTTCGGTGCCACACGGACCGGAACGACTGATTAAGCTACCCATTCAGTTCCTGTCCATCTTTGTCTATCCGTCGCCAGGCGAAGAGTGATTCCTGTCTCAGCGTCAGATGCAACAGCCGTGCCAAGTTTCTCTATGTGAATCAAATTTTCCTCAAATGAAACAGCGACGCGGGTCTGACGAACTGAGGGAAGAGGGGGAGAAATTAGGGCGCGCGTATCCTTGGTGCCGCTTGGACCACAAGCGTGCGACGTAGCACCACGATGAACACCAAGGTTATGAAGGTTCAACAGTTTTACTTAACTCCCCTTCGGGTAGGCCAGAAAAGCAAACGGGCGACCCCTGGTCGCCCGTAATCGTTTTGCTCTCTGAAGCATTTACTGTGGTGGTGTCTGATCGGCTGATAGCTTACTGAGGGCTTGCATTGCGCCGTCAAACATCTGCTTTAGTACGGGCGTAACCTCTTGAGCGCGCTCATCGAGATAGCCGAACGGTGGATTTTCGTCCATGTAGACGCTCTGACACATCTCCAGTTGAACGCCATGGATACCCTGGTCTGGCGCACCATAATTCCGTGTGATATATCCGCCCTTAAAGCGACCATTGGCTACCCATGTAAATTCACTGCTATCAGCGGCAGCGACCACTGGCTCCAAAACAGAAGGCGCTGCCGTTCGCCCATCCTGGGTGCCGAGATTCAGGTCTGGCAGCTTGCCGTCGAATAAGCGCGGCAGTAGGCTGGCGATGGAATGCGCCTCCCACAGAAGAACGTTCGCGTGCCGCCCGCGCAATCGCTTGAGTTCGGCGCTCAATGCATCGTGGTATGGCTGCCAATAGGTCTCGACGCGGCGCTGCTTTTCCGACATGTCGGGCTCGCCCCCGGCCCGATATACAGACTCGCCGCGAAATGTCTCTGTCGGGCAAAGACCCGTGGTCGTCTGCCCTGGATAAAGACTCTCGTCCGTCGGCGGCCGATTCAGGTCGATGACGTAGCGAGATACTCGCGCTCCGAGAATCGTCGCCCCGAGGTCTTTCACGAATGAGTAGAGGCGGTCCAGATGCCAGTCGGTGTCAGCGACCGTGAGTGCCACGTCCGTGTATTGGTAGCGCAGTTCATCGGGAATCTGCGTACCCAGGTGCGGGATGGACACAATCAGCGGTGCATCGCCACGCGTCAAGGAGTAGAACTCGGTCATCGTCTTTCAATGTCCTCTTTGAGTTTCAAGTTATCGCATCTTCTGGAAGCTGAGGGAGCGCATGCGTGAGTGCCGGTCGGATGACATGGTCGATTACGCGGCGCGTAAGCGTCGCTATCTCGCCGACCAGCGTGTCCCATTCGCCTTGCCGGTGCAGCAGAAAGAAGTCTCTGCGAGAGAGCCGCCCTGCCGGCAAAGGCAGCACCGCGATGTCGTCCAGATACTGTCGTGCCTGCCATAGGCACAGTGGCGTCGAGATACCGAAGCCAAGCCTTGCAGTCACAAGGCTGAGAAGCGGGTCCGTCGCGTCGAACTCGAATCGGCGTGGGCTTTCGATTCCAAGATGACGAGCAAGCCGCTCAACCTGCTGCCCTATCACAGACCGCGCGGTATAACGGATAAGAGGCAGTTCGGCCGCCAACGTCCGCCAGTCGATATCTCGCGACTTTTGCTCGTCGAGCCACCGACGCGAAACGACCGCGACGAAAGCCTCAGAGAACACCGGCATCTCGACAATGCGACTGTCGTGCAACACCGTCTGCGTGCAGACCACGACGTCCACTTCACGGTCGTGTATCTGTTGCGAGAGTCCTGGCGTGAGCCCTGACCACAAAGCAATGTGCCGGGTTGAGCCCGAGAGCGCCCGAATCAACTCGGGGCCGACTGTTGCCGCGAACGAATCGACGCAGCCTAGGCGCACCGGCAATGTACCGGAAGCCGATGCATCGCCGATTCGCGTGCTGACCATGTGTGCATGCTCCAGAAGCGGTCCAGCTAGTTCGAATAGCGTTCTTCCCGCCAGGTTCGGCCTGGGCGGACGACTTTCGCGGTCGAACAAGTCCGTTGCCTGGTCGCGCTCTAGGGTCGCGATGGCCTGGCTAACCGCACTCTGACTGATGCCCAGTCGCTTCGCTGCGGCCGTCATCGACCCTGTTTCACAGACGGCGACAAAAGCCTGCAAGGCGCGAAGGTCAATCGGTGATTGAGTCCGTCTCATGGAAATCCCCATATCTGTGAGGTACGCGCTTTCGCGACATCGTGCCTCTGTCCAAATTGATTTCTGCTGTCGCCAGTGTTCGGAGGGATCTAGCATTAGTTTGCCTTATGCAAAATTTCCGGTGCTTTTGGCTTTCTAGAATCCGGTCCATCACTGAGACGTCGCCGACTGTTGCGCAGGCTGGCGCCTCCTCCCCGAAACCGCGACTCGTCGCGCCAGCAGCCCACCAGGAGAATTCCGTGGTTATTCCTAAAAATTCGTTCGCCCATGGTGCGCTCCGCTTGTTGGACTGCGCCAAGCTAGCCCCGGAGCCTTGGAAGAACGGTGCGGGCACCACGCGAACCGTCGCAAGTGAACTCGGCGTCGACGGCGAGATGAACTGGCGAGTGAGTCTGGCGACGCTGACCGGCCCATCGAAGTTCTCGCAGTTTCCTGGGCTTGAACGCGTACTGATGCCTTTGGGTGATGGTGCGGTGGAATTGCGTTCACAGGACGGCGCCAGAACGGCGCGCCCTGGCCAGCCTGTTTCGTTTTCCGGCGACCTTCACATCTGGGCATCTGTTCCGACCGAACACCTGGAGGTCGTGAACGTGATGATTCGTCGCAACACCCTACGAGCAAACGTGTCCGCAGCCTCGCACTCGCTTCGGCTGACCTTGTCGCGTGTGCATCTGCTGCTGTGCGTGGCGGGTCAATGGAGCGTGTCAAGCCCGCTTCTCAACAGCGTCCTTCTGCAATCGATGAATGGCGTGCTGTTGGAAGACTGCGCGGGCGAACTCGAAGTGCATGCGGCTGGCCCATCGTGCAAGCTCGTGTCAATAGCGATTGAATCAGTGGAACGTTAAGCTATGAACCCTGAACTTCTTGAGCAGTACGGCCCGCGAGAGTCAGTGGAGTACGACGTGGTAATCGTCGGCGGCGGCCCTGCAGGTTTATCAGCCGCCATCCGTGTCAAGCATCTGGCTCATCAGAACGATGCCGACATCAGTGTCTGTGTTCTGGAGAAAGGTTCTGAAATCGGAGCGCACATTCTCTCCGGTGCGGTGATGGACCCGCGCGCCATTAACGAGCTTATTCCCGACTGGAAAGCAAAGGGCGCGCCGCTCAATATCGAGGTATCAGAGGACAGCTTTCTGTTTCTCACCGAGAGCGACGCCAGGCCCGTTCCGGCTTGGGCGCTACCGGACAACTTCAAGAATCACGGTAATTATGTCGTCAGTCTCGCTAATGTGACCAGATGGTTGGGCCGAGAGGCTGAGGCGCTCGGCGTCGACATCTTCCCCGGATTCCCCGCAGCCGAGGTCCTCTATAACGATAACGGCTCCGTCAGAGGTGTTGCGACTGGCAACATGGGGATCGGCAAGAATGGTGAGCCCACTGCAAGTTTCCAACCCGGAATGGAGCTGCACGCCAAGTACACGCTCTTCAGCGAGGGAACGCGTGGGCACCTCGGGCGCCAACTGAGCGACAAATTTGGATTGGGCGACGGTGTCGACCCGCAGGTGTATGGGCTTGGTATCAAGGAAATCTGGGAAGTCTCGCCCGAGAAGCACAAACCTGGCTTGGTCATGCACACCGCCGGCTGGCCGCTCAAGAACGACACGTACGGGGGCTCATTCCTCTATCACTCGGACAACAACCAAGTCGTGGTCGGTTTCGTTGTCGGGCTTGGGTACAAAAATCCCTACCTGTCGCCATTCGAAGAGTTTCAGCGTTACAAGACGCATCCACAGGTTCGCAAGTTCCTCGATGGAGGAAAGCGTGTCTCCTACGGGGCTCGCGCCATCACCGCGGGCGGACTGATGTCGTTGCCCAGAGTGGTGTTCCCCGGCGGCGCATTGGTCGGCGACGACGCGGGCTTCCTGAACGCCTCACGCATCAAAGGTTCGCATGCTGCCATCAAGACCGGAATGCTCGCGGCTGATGCAGCATTCGAAGCCTTGCAAGCAGGACGTCAGCACGACGTACTCACGGCTTACCCAGAGGCCTTCAAAGCCTCGTGGCTGTACGACGAGCTATACCGCGCACGCAATTTCAAGCAATGGATGAGCAAGGGCCTTTATCTGGGCACGTTGATGGTGGGCATTGAACAAAAGCTGCTCGGTGGCAAAGTGCCGTGGACGCTTCATCACAAGCACTGGGACCATGAAATGCTCGAGCCAGCGGCACGGCACCAGAAAATTGACTATCCAAAGCCGGATGGCAAACTGACGTTCGACCGGCTGTCGTCTGTGTTCGCCTCGAACACGAACCATGAAGAGAATCAGCCCGCGCACCTCACGCTGAAGAAAGTAACCGTGCCGATAGAGGTCAACTTCACTACTTATGCGGGTCCAGAGAGCCGTTACTGCCCCGCCGGCGTATACGAGTTCGCGCAGAACGATGAAGGCGAAGGCCGGCTGGTCATCAACGCGCAGAACTGCCTGCATTGCAAGACGTGCGACATCAAGGACCCGACGCAAAACATCGTGTGGGTCACTCCAGAAGGCGGCGGCGGCCCTAACTATTCAAATATGTAGCTGCTGACGCGATCCGTCCGAGCGGTTTCCTCGCGGGTCGGCACGGAATCAAGCCGAACGTATCTGGCACTTCGCTTCTGCAAACAATCGATTTCTCTTATACACGCCAATCATCACTTTTCACGCAACACACTGTAAGCACTCGTTTGCTCTCTGAAGGAACACAACCGTGAACACATATGACGTTGTAGTGATTGGTGCCGGAGTCATCGGAAGCTCAGTGGCGTTTCAACTCGCCAAGCTTGGCGCGAAGAATGTCCTTGTGCTCGACCGAGGCACAATCGGAGCCGGGACGACGTCACAGTCTTCCGGCATCCTGCGGACCCATTACTCCGTGAAAGAGAACGTTGAGTTGGCTCGCAAATCCTGGGCTGTGTTCAACGACTTCGCCTCTTACCTCGGCGACGACGAGGCGTCCTGCGGCCTCGTCAAGTGCGGCTACATGATTGTAGCGAGCGAAGGCGACAAGGTCGAACCGCTGCGCGCGTCACTCAACCAGCAAAAAACGCAAGGCATACCGCTCGAGTTGCTCTCCGCGCAGCAAGCGAGGGAATTGCTCCCGATTGCGCAGTTCGAGGATGCCGCCCTCATCGGGTATGAACCTGAAGCGGGCTTCGCCGATGCGTACCTCGTTGCGACCAGTTTCGCGCGCGCAGCGCGCCGTGGCGGCGTCACCGTTCGCGAGAACGTCTCCGTCGACAAGATTCTCATCGACAACAACAAGGTCATCGGCGTCTCCACCAGCATTGGCGACTTCAAGACCTCGATGGTCATCAGCACACAAAACATCTGGACGCCCCAACTCGCCGGCTGGACTAATCGTACCCTCCCGCTTGTTCCTGAACGCCATGCGGTGCTTGCGCTGGAATGTGATGCCGCCAAGTACACGTTCTCGATGCCTGTCTTCAAGGACTTGGCTTCGCCGGGCATGTTGTACTACCGCAGCTACGGCGGCAATCAGATGCTCGTCAGCGAAGGCATCGTGGGCGAGAAGCTCAATACCACGGAGACCGAGCAGGGTGACATTCCGATGGATTACATCGTCGAAGTCGGCGCGCAAGTCGCTGAACGCTTCCCCGAATACGAAACCGCCGGTATCGCATCTTCCTGGACGGGCGTGTATGACGTGACGCCCGACTGGAACCCGGTTCTCGGAAGGCTACCGGGCATCGAAGGGCTCGTCGTTGGATACGGATTCTCAGGCCACGGCTTCAAACTTTCGCCAACGGTCGGACGCGTGCTCGCGCAAGAAGCGCTCGGTATGCCCACCGACGTGTCCCTCAAGCCGTACTCAATCGAACGCTTCGACACCGGCGAGTTGTTGACCGGCAAGTATGGTCTCGGCGCGGTCTCCTAATGGTTCGGCTCTGAACACCGAGGAAAGACAAATGAAGGTACTTACTGCTGTCAAGCGGGTCGTTGACTACAACGTCAAGGTGCGCGTTAAGTCTGACCAGACAGGGGTCGATATTGGCTCTGTCAAGATGTCGATGAATCCCTTCGATGAGATTGGTACGGAAGCTGCGGTTCGCTTGAAAGAAGGAGGCCAAGCGATCGAGGTTGTGGCGGTTTCCTGTGGCACCGTGCAGAGCCAGGAGACGTTGCGCACGGCCCTTGCAATCGGCGCGGACCGTGGTGTACTTGTGTCGACCGATGTCGAACTTCAGCCCCTCGCTGTCGCGAAGCTCCTGAAGGCAGTTGTTGACAGAGAACAGCCTCAACTCGTCATCCTCGGCAAACAGGCTATCGACGACGATGCCGGGCAGACCGGGCAGTTGCTGGCCGCGCTGCTTGACTGGCCGCAGGCCACCTTTGCCAGCAATATAGAAATCCGTGATGGCAACGCAACTGTCACGCGCGAAGTAGATGGTGGTCTCGAGGTTGTTTCGATTCGTCTGCCTGCAATCATCACGACGGACCTCCGCCTGAATGAGCCACGGTACGTGACGCTGCCCAACATCATGAAGGCGAAGAAGAAGCCTATCGACACCGTCACGCCGGCTGAACTGGGTGTTGACCCAACGCCGCGCCTGAAGACCCTCAAGGTTGTGGAGCCGCCTGTTCGCAAGGCTGGTGTCATTGTTCCCGACGTGGCGACGCTCGTGGAAAAGCTGAAAACCGAAGCGAAGGTGATTTAAATGACGACCCTAGTTATTGCTGAACACAACAACGAGCAGTTGAAGGACGCTACCCTCCACACCGTCGCGGCCGCGCTGGCGCTCTCGAACGGCGTGGACATCTTGGTGGCGGGTGAAAATGCGCGTGCCGTCGCCGACGCCGCCCGCGAAATCGCAGGGGTTGGACGCGTGCTGCTCATTGAAGCCCCACACCTCGCCGATGGTCTGGCAGAGAACGTCGCCACGCAGGTCGTCGCACTCGCGAAGGACTATTCGCATGTCTTCTTCGCAGCCACTGCTGCAGGCAAAAGCATCGCACCGCGTGTGGCAGCGAAGCTCGACTCATCACAGATCTCCGACGTCGTTGCAGTGGATTCCCTCGACACTTTTCAACGCCCCATCTACGCAGGAAATGCGATTGCTACCGTGCAGTCATCGGACTCGGTAATTGTGGCCACCATACGCGCTACCGCTTTTGACGCGGCGAAGGATGGTGGTAATGTGTCGGTCGACGAGATGACAGCGCTCCCCGATTCCGGGCTGTCGAGCCTCGTACGTCGCGAGATTGTGAAAAGCGACCGCCCCGACCTAACCGCTGCTCGAGTAGTCGTCTCTGGTGGTCGAGGGCTTGGCAGCGCCGAGAACTTCGCCTTGCTCGACCCGTTGGCAGAAAAGCTGGGGGCAGCTATCGGCGCGTCGCGAGCAGCGGTCGATTTGGGCTACGCCGCAAACGACCTGCAAGTCGGTCAAACGGGCAAAATCGTCGCGCCGGAGCTGTACCTCGCCGTGGGAATCTCTGGCGCCATTCAGCACTTGGCCGGCATGAAAGACTCGAGGGTTATCGTGGCGGTAAACAAGGACGCGGACGCGCCAATCTTTGGCGTCTCGGACTACGGACTTGTGGGAGACCTCTTCGAGGTCGTCCCTCAGTTGATTGAAGCACTGTGACTGACTCGAGCAGCCGCGCCTGCGTCCGAGCGATTTCGCAGGGCACTCTGCGGAGTCGGTGTCCGCAGGCGCGTCCGGGAACCCAACAACAAAATGAACGTCGGGCAGAAGAGGCGAAGCGCACGACACTCAAATTGATTCTCCGTGGTTTCGGACCGAAGCGGCTGACATATTGGTCGCTGCTGATTGAATAGCGCAGGGGCCCGTCTCGGATATCTTGATTTGCGCACCGAAGTGTGTCAAGCCACAAACGCCTGGGTGGGCCAGGCGCGGAACTTCATGAGACGCGCCATGGACAAGATTATCAAATTCGTTTGGCGTCGACCTACACAAGGAAAGCATCTCGATTGGCGTGCGTGAAGCCGGTCAGGAACCTGCGCGGTTTTCCGGCACCATTAGGCATGACGTGCCGACGCTACGGCAGCCGAGATCGGTGATATCGGGCGTTTTGCCACTGCCCGTCAGCTCATGGGCTACCTCGAACTGGTCCCCGCTGAGCATCCCAGCGGTGGCACTGTGCGACGCCGCGCGATTACCAAGACCGGCAGCGCGCACGCACATCGCCCGCTAACCGAATCGGCCTGGAACTATCCGTTCGCACCGCGCGTGCACAACGAACTGTGTACGCGTCAACGAGCGCTCGCGCAGTCGATCCGCGAACTTGCGTGGAAGGCAACCGTTCGCCTGTGCGCGAGATTCCCGCGACGGTGTAAGTCCGGCGCCTAGGCCAACAAGGTGTGTGTCGCCGTGGCGCGCGAACTGGCCGGCTTCGTCTAGGCGATCGCCCGCATGGCGCTGACTATTGCGAACTTAAGGCGGCAGGGCACCAGATAAAAAGGGCAATCTGGCGATGCGGTACGGGTCACGATAGCAAGAATCCGCGTCGACACCATGTACAGAAGGCCTGCGTGCAACCTGTGTCAACCAAAGCGAGGCCGCTTCCCTGACGGATCTATGCACGGTGGTACCAACCCACGGGTATCGGTCTGATCCATCGTCGCTGCAACGGACTTGTGTCGCATCGTTCGATCACCCTTAGATTTACAACAGCCTCTCTATTGACACTCAGCGACCATATCAGATGTCTACTTGCCCGAAAGTCCTTTGAGATGCAAACTCGAAACTCGCCCCACGAAAAGAGAGGGCCACGTAGTTACGTCGAGCCAGACATGATCTCGGCAACGGTAAGGAAAGGGCTCAACACTACGGATAGGCGCAACTTGAAGACGATTTGGGCCACTTCGGGGCTACATATTAAAAAAGCTCACGCTTGCCCGCCTCCAGTCGACGCTGCCGACTGTCCCATCGAACAAACGAAGGCCCCGGTCGCCCGCTGGCATGTTGAAATGCGTGGATCAGAACCATTTCACGCCTCCGTGCAGCGATCGCAGTCTTGACCTGAAAAACGACGCACGCGCGTTGAGTCGCGCATGCGTCGCGCGTTTGCCCCGAGTCAGAACGAGTGAGTGATTCCGAGTCGTGTCGCGAGTTGCCGCTTGGAACTAGACGGGTTAAAACCCGTAATCTGCGCTACCGCAGCGTCCCCCGAAGCTTGCTGCCCAGCTATCATCGCGTATACCGATGTCCGTTTCGAAAGCGCATACTGCGCAATCAAATTGAGTTGCTCGTACTTCGGAGAGGTGCCCGCCGCGTCGTCGTGTCCGACCGTGTAAGTGAAGCCACCCGCGACAACAAATGCAGGCGTCATGTGATACGAGCCAGATAGCTCATAATTCTGAAACGTTAGATTGGCCCCGCCGGACTTCGGGCGAAACTCTGTGTTCGAAAAAGCAGCCGACGCTTTAAACGCTCCGAGCGTGTACGATGCGCCAACGGCAAGCACAGACTGGCTGCGCGCGGCAACGAGCGCTTCTCCATAGACCGCGTTTGCAAAGCCACCGCCAGAAGCGTATCCCGCGACAGCAGTTGACGGGTCGTTGACACGCAAGTAACCAATCGCCGCGCTGAATGGGGCGCCAGCGTAGGCCACGGCCGCACTGTACGTCGAGTTCGTCGAGAATTGTCCAGCAAGACCGCCTGGCGAGTAATGGCCCTCCACCGTCACTCCGCCGAACGAAGGGCTAACGTATTTGATTGCGTTCGGCACGGAAAATCCATTGTCGAGGTTGTCCATATCGTTCGGGTGAGCAAAGTACCAGCCGCCGTACTGCCCGTTGAGAGTAAATACCTCAAGCTGGTCAACGTTTGAATCCCATTGCCGGCCAAACGTAACGGTACCAAATTGTTTCGACGACAAGCCCACGTAGGCGTTGCGGGAAAATGCGAGCCCACCTCCAAGCGCGCCGTTCGCGGCGTCGAAACCACTTTCGAGCCGAAACACCGCCTGTAGGCCACCGCCGAGGTCTTCGCTCCCAAGCAGCCCCCAGCGGCTTCCCAGTGGCACCCCGCTCTGCATCTGAAAGAGTTTGCCGCCACTTCCCGGAACCGCGACCCCGTTCGACGCGTCGCTCACATTGTTTGCGTAGTCGATCCCGAGATCGACAATTCCGTACAACGTTACAGCGCTCTGGGCGTGCGCACCCAAAGACGTCAGGGCGAATGCAACGCCCACCATTGCATGATACTTCTTCACTTGGTACCTCAGCGTTGTCGTTTTGCGCCCTCAGACGGGCGCGATTTCGTTAACGGTTCGATATTGTGCCGTCGAGCTCTGCACGACCAGGGTCGCTTGCTAGGATACTCCTATGAGCACTCAGGCATCCTTATGAAAAGGCCGAATAGTTCCTGCCCGTCGATTGCCACCGTGATTCAATCAGAGTCGTCCGCGAAATTGACCGAAGCCTAATCGATACGAATGACGCCTGCCCGCTGCGCGCTACGGCCAGGTTTAGTCAGTGCCGCGAACACCAAGGCGCCGCACAATGCGGTGACCGGAGCAGAAAATGACGCGGCAAAACCAGGCATATGCATCACACCAATGCCAGCCACCGTTCCCGCGAACCATGCGACCAACCCTTTCTGGTTGAAGCGCGGAGCGGTGCGGAGAGCGACCTCGATTTCCTCTGGGCGTGTCGTCGAGTCATTAACTAGAATGTGAGTGAGCGCGATTGAAACCCAAGCTACAACGAAAATTCCCTGATATGCGAGCGACTGGAGGATGAATGAAAACACGTTCTGCTGCATAAGAAGATAAACGACTACGCCAACGACGATTGCCCATGCAAACTTTGGAATGTCGAGTCCGAAAAACATCCCGAAGAACGACTTCATGTTCACAGCCGAAAGGTAGAAATTTGCTGTGTTGATGCGAGTCTGAGTGATCCAGACAAATACGAGTCCGGAAATTCCCATCAGCTTCAGCAAGGCAACCACGGCACTGACCTCATTGACGCCACCATCGACCGAGAAGCTGCCGACCAGAAACATACCGACGAGGGCGTTAATCATGAAGGTGAAGCCATAGAAGAACCATCCGAAGGTGACTGTACGATGGAAACCGGCGTCCTTCTCCTTGCCAAATCTCGCATAGTCCCAGGTGTACATCATCATGATCCATACGCCCATGAAATATGTGAAGCATTGCCACCAACCACCAGCGGGATCACCACTCGCAGGACCGATATGCAACCACGCATCGCTGTAGCCATAATGACTAAAACTCATCACCACCGCTGCAACCAGTCCAACAAGAAAGAATGGCAGCAGCACGCCATTAAGTTTATCTAGCCATTTCTGTACACTTCCGAAAACAAGCGGGACACTATACGCAACGACTATTCCATATGCCAAATTCAGCGATATAGACGGATATTGACTATGAATGGCAATCGAAATCACGGACCCTTCGAACACGGCGTAATATATTGCTGTCGCAAAGAAAATCAAGGTTGCCAACTCCGCCCCGACTTTCCCGAATACCAATCGCGAGAAAAGAGAAACGGAAAGACCTGTTCGTATCGCGTACTTGACGATCACGCGATTAACAAGACCATATACAACAACAGATAGCGCCAATCCTATGAGGACGTTCACGGTCCCGAAGCTCTGAGCGAGCACCGCCGGCACCATTAACCAAAACATTGCACTACACAATGCAAACCAAGCCATGCTGAGTGCAAGCCGCCCCATCCGTTGGGTGGGCGGTATCGGCGCGTTCGCATAATCGATATCCGAGTTCGATGCCTTCTCCAGGTTTGCCATGCTCTTCTCCTCATCTTTCCGACCGATATGGAACAGATATCTGCCCCGGTGTTTTTGCCAAATATTCAGTGACGCACTTTCCTCAACCTTCAAGATTTTTTATTTACGTTATCCTAACTATTACTCGGGCTAAGCGACTTTGTTTCATTAATTGACCAAAGATATCCGAGTCGACCTATCTTGCCGCGCTTGTAGATTTTGACTCCGGCGGGCGAATCATTGCAGTCGAAAAATAAGAACGAGCTATGCTGACGTCCGGAGGTGTTTTTGCCGAAACAGATAGTTATAGCCGTCGTCGAGCACTATCGGGCACTCTTTCAAGCTTCGACTACTTTCCGAACTACGTTTAGGATGGGGTATCGGGCCGTGAACTGGCGGACCCGAGTACCGACTAGCTGTTCAATGCCATTGCGGGACCACCTTGCACTCGCGCAAAAGCGCCCTCAACTGCTCACGATGAAGTAGGATTTGGCGAGATCCTCGCGTATGTCCCAAGTGCCGACGCAGTTCGACGGAAAATAAACGCTATCTCCTGCCCTGAGTTCCACTGGCGTCATCCCGTCCGGTGTAAAGAAGCAGTGCCCGCGCAGGATATAACTGAATTCAGCTGCCAGAACCTGGCGACGCCAGACCCCACGTGAACACTCCCAAATCCCCATTGAGACTGCACGGTCATGAGCCTCCATCGCCTCTGCTGCACGTGTCATGGACACGAGCGAGCCTATCGGTTCAGCTACATCTTTCCAATCTGAAAAATCATGTTTGCCATATGAGTATACGATGGGTCCATTTTCCATTTTCGTACCTAGGCTATGCCTTATCCTCAAGACCTGCAGGCGCGAATTTCGCAAGAGCTCTGTCAAATGCGCGAGGGCGAAGTCCGAGGTTCTCTCGTTGTTCCTTTCGCAATACGGCACGCCTTACCAGTGAACCGCCGATGAATCTGAAGGGTTCAGCCGGGAATGTTTTCGTCTCGCGGCCCACGAGGGGGCAGGTACTCCACTCGTCTTTTTTCCCAAGCGCAAGGCTGGCAAGAACTTTGCCCCCTATCCGGCTCGGGCCTACGCCATTCCCGCTCCACCCGATGCCATAGTGAATATTTTGCGTGCCGGCGAGCGTTCCGAACACAGGAAGGCTGTCATATGTTCTGTCGATCGGTCCGGCCCACGCATGCGAGATACGAACATCCTCAAGCATGGGATACGTGCGGAGAAAATCACGGTACGCCAACTCGCGGCTCTCTTCATCGTAGCTGAACCGTTTTCCAATGGACGTCCCGTATTCGATTGCACCAGATCCTTTACCGAAAGCGATGCGACCATCTCGCGTCGTCCGGTAATAGTCCACCATCAATTGCGAATCGGTAATCGACTCTCCTCCCGTCCAGCCGATTTGTGCGAGCCTGTCCGGAATCGGTTCGGTAACCACAATAGAACTGTTGACTGGGACAATCAGTCTCGAAAGTTCGGGAATCGCCGCAGCCCATGCGTTCGTGGCAAGTACTACGGCTGTCGCGCGAACTGCACCATCGTCGGTACTGATTGTGCTCGGCCTGCCACGACTGAAATCCCGAACCTTCGTATTTTCGAAGATACGAATTCCCGCCGCGAGTGCAACATTTCTCATGCCCTTGATAAGGGCAGCCGGTTGCACCGTTGCATTGCTGCGTTCGAAAACCCCCGCCCGATGCACCGCAGACCCCGTCCGGCAAACGATCTCTTGCGGCGATAGGGCCTCAAAAGGCCGCGCGCCAAGTTTCGCGCACGCCTCGACCGTTTCTCGCCACGAGTCGAGTTGTGCCTCGGTTGTCGCCGTCCAAAGCCATCCAGACTGGCGGAAATGCGCATCGATTTGATTCAACTCGCAGAACAAGCGAATTTCATCAATGGCCTGCTCGGACGACTTCGCCAAGAACAGGGCGTCCTCTGCATCGCAGAAGGACAGCAATGATGCGATCTTCGGCCACCAAGACATGACGAAGCCACCATTTCGGCCCGACGCGCCACCCCCGCAGACATCCTGCTCAAGCACCACCACGTTAGAGCCCGGCGCAGCTTTCTTGATTTCCAGCGCCGTCCACAATCCGACAAAACCACCACCAATCACCGCGACGTCCGCAGTTGTCGAGCCTGTCAACGGGCTGCACGCCTCCAGAGGCCAGCCGGCATCTTGCATCCAGAAACTCCGAAGCAGGTGCTTTGAGGCATTTACGGTCGGCAACGTTCGCGGATACATTACCTGTGCTGTATCTGCGGGCGCGTATTTGTTTCTCACATCCATTGGACACTCCACCTTAGCCGTTCACAATGCGCGCCGGCGGGAGCGAACGCCGAAACGCGAGAAAGGGCAAGGGATGACCGCGGTTGCGTCGCAGTCATCCGATACGCGATCAACCAACGGCCGCCTGACGCAGTCTCGCGGTTGCCGCCTCGTCCACTGTCATCGAGCTCGCATCGATGACCACACCGTAGTGCGCTTTTGCCGATTCGACCGAAATGTAGTCATCCTTGACGTCGTTCAAGACGCGCTCCACGGATCGCGTGAGTGGGTTGCCCCATCCGCCGCCGCCGGTCGTCTCGAACATAAAAGTTTCGCCGGGCGCAAACTTGTGCGCGGAGAGAAGCGGATTTTTCCATTGCCCGTTCTCGTCCAGGCCACCGATGACTTCGGTTTTCCCGTCGGGTCCGATCTTGGTGCCGCGCTGTACCGCGCTGCGCGTGCCACCGTTTGCACCGGGGCTTCCTTCGATTGTCCGCGACGTTTCCATGCTGAGCTCGCCGTCGCCCAGAAAGCGAACCTTGAAGACGGCGCCTAGGCCACCCCGATTGCGTCCCGCGCCAGCCGAATCCCGGCGCAACTCGAACGACTCGTAGCGAATCGGGAATAGCAGTTCAGCGGTCTCCGCGGGCATGTTCATGCAATTGCCGAGCGGGTCCATCGTAACGCTCATGCCGTCGTCATAGGGCGTGCCGCCCCAGCCACCAGCGGGCAGGTCCGAGAACACGTCGACCAGTCCGTTCTGGTCCTTGACGGAAGCAACAAACCAGTTGCTGTCCGAGCAGGTCGAGGCCGTGATGCGATTCGGAATCGCTTTGCCAAGGGCTTGCCAGATGGCACTTGTGATCTTGGACGAGGTCAGCGTCGTGCAGCCGATGGTGGGCGCCGGCCACTTCGCATTAAGCCAGCAATTGTCAGGCAGGCGAATGCTAATCGGATTGAACATCCCTGCGTTGGCCGGGGCACTGGGCGCGAGGAAGAATTGCAGCGAGTAGTAGACTGCCGAGGACGTATTGGCAAACGGGGAGTTGATTGCGCCCGCGCAAATCGGATCGGTTCCTTCAAAGTCGACCGTGATGTTCGAACCCGACACCTCGACCCTCACCTGTAACCTGACCGGCTTACCCGAAATGCCGTCCGTGTCGGCGTAGTCGAATGCTTCGTAGACGCCGTCGGGAATCGCGTCGATGCTCTTGCGCACAATGCGCTCGGTGTACGCGATGAGATCCTGCATTGCCGATTTGACAGTATCGATTCCATATCGCTTCGCTGCGCGATGGAATTCGAGTTCCGCTGCGCGAAGCGCGCCGACGTGCGCCTGTAGGTCACCCCGAACGAAGTGCGGCGTCCGAGTGTTATTGATGATCAGGCTCAGAAGGCCTTTGTTCACGACACCTCGTTCGTAAATCTTCATCGGCGGAATGCGCAGACCTTCTCCCGCGATGTGCGTCCCAGAGAATGCCTGTCCGCCGGCTGCCCCGCCACCCAGATCCATCCAATGTCCGCGGCTCACCGCGAAGCCCATCAACTCGGCCTCGTGGAAGATCGGCATAACGAACGTGATGTCATTGATGTGCGTCCCGCCGCGGTAGGGGTCGTTCAGGACGAGAACGTCGCCTTCATTCAGATTTTCGTAGCCGATTTCCTCGACTGCCGCTTCTGCGGAGAACGCCATTGCGGCCAAGTGAACTGGGCAATTCGCCGCCTGCGCCACCAGTTTCAGGTCTGCTGTGTAGACAGCGTTCGAGAAATCGAGCATATCGGCGAGAATGGGCGAGAATGACGAGCGTTGCAGCACCGAGGTCATGCGCTCGCACGCATAGTTGAACACGTTGCGCAAAACCTCGAAAGTGACCGGGTCAACCTTGCGCCCGGCACCCGCAGCGGGAATCTTCATGTCGTTCATCTTTGTCTCCAGATCGTATCGGTTTCAGTGGCTATCAACGAGCGCATGTTCCGTGCTGTACTCGTCCAGTTCGGCCTCGGTTTCCACGCTGATCACCAGATTGTTGGTCCCGTCGACCCGCGCGCTGCAACCGGGAGGAATCACGGTGCATGAGTCCTCGTATTCGATGATTGCAGGACCGTCGAGCGACGCGCCTGGCGTCAGGGTCTGCCCGCTGTAGACTTGGGTATTGACCCACTTTCCGGAGAAGTAGACCGGGCGCGCACCTGCTGCGCTCGCCTTTTTGTTCGCCTGATCGATCGCCTGCTTTTCCATGGGCGGATGGGGAACAGCGCCAATCGCCTTGATCCCGAGGGAAACAATCGCCACGTCGAAATCATCGGAGCTGACGCCATGCTCACGTCGATGCTCGTGATGGAACCCCGAAACGATACCGGCGCGATGAGAGTCATCCAACTTGCCACCGGGAATCGGTGTATCGACTTCATAGGTTTGACCGATATAGCGCATCTGTGCACTGCGCTCGATGACGACATCGCCGGGACTCACGCCGTCGGCGGCGAGGAGAGCCCGGCCTCGTGCCTCTAGCTGTTCGTAAAGACGCGTGATCGTCTGCATGTCTACGCCGCTCACTGGTGCGTAGAAGAATTCTTCGAGATCGTGACGGATATCCATGCACGTCGCGCCGAACGCCGACGCTACGCCGGCATATGGCGGCACGACCACAGTCGGAATATTCATCGCCTGAGCCACGAAGCAGGCGTGCATCGGACCCGCGCCACCGAAACTCGCAATCGCGAAATCACGTGGGTCCCGGCCTCGCGAGAGCACCACCATCTTGACCGCCTGGCCCATGTTCTCGCAGGCGATGCGAATCATCCCCTCGGCCGTGTCGAGCAAGGAAAGTCCAATGGTGTCTGCGATGGGCTGCAATGCGCGCTTAGCAGCTTCAACATCCAGTTCCATCTTGCCGCCGAGCGTGGGCTGGATGCGGCCCAGGATCAGATTGGCATCCGTGATGGTTGCCTTGGTGCCGCCGAGACCGTAGCAAGCCGGACCAGGCTCGGAACCCGCGCTGGCAGGACCCACGCGCAGGGAGCCGCCATCGTCGATCCAGGCGATCGACCCACCGCCCGCACCTACGCTGTGGATGTCAAGCATGGGAACGACGATGGGAATTTCCCATTCAAGCTCGTAATTGCGGGTAACTAGTCCCGTGCCGTTCTCGACAATGGAAGCATCGTAGCTCGTGCCGCCGAGATCCGTGTGAATCAGTCGCTCATGCTCGCATGTTTGGCTCAAATACGCCGCATAGGAAACACCGCCCGCCGGTCCCGATTCAATTAGCTCCTCGGGGTGGTCCTTCGCCAGAGCCACGCCCATCACCCCCCCGTTACTCTTGAGCGTCAGAAGCGCGCCAGTGAATCCGCGATTTGCGAATTGCTCAGCCAGACGGTCGAAGTAGCTCTTCATGACCGGCAGGACCGCGGCTCGGACTGCGGTGGTGGTAAAGCGACCATGCTCGCGAAACACGGGACGCGTTTCAGCCGAGAGGACTACTTGGCAATTCTGCGCATGCTCGGTCAGGATGTCGCGCATCTGCCGTTCGTGAGCCGGATTCGCGTACGAGTTTATAAATCCGACGGCGACCGCCTGCAGTCCAAGTTGATGGATATCTTTGGCGATTTCGACGGCCCGAGCGGTGTCGAGCGGAGTGACGACATCGCCGTGCGCACCCATGCGTTCCGTAAGCGTGAAGCGAAAACGACGCGGGATGATGGGACGCGGTTTTTTCTGGTACGGGTCGTATAGCGACTGGCGATGCTGACGGCCAATCTCGATGGTATCGCGAAACCCATCAGTCGTGACCAATGCGACGTCCGGAAACGAGCGTTCCAAAAGCGCGTTCGTGGCCGTTGTCGTGCCGTGCATGAAGTGCGAAATCTCGCCAAACGGGATATTCGCCTTCTCCACGGCATTCACAACGCCTTCGGACCGGTCACGCCTTGTCGTCAGAACCTTGGCTGTTCTCCGTTCCCCCGTTTTCACGTTCCAGGCGAACAGGTCGGTAAACGTACCCCCTACATCAACGCCAACACGCCACATTTCCGTCTCCTTGAAAAACCATTGCGTTTTGCACAGTGGTCCACCGGAGTCGGGGTAGCATTCGCCGCCTAGTATGACGGTGGCGTGATGACCCAGATGACAACGGCTTCGACCGATCCAGGATTCCTGTATCTGTGCGGGATAGAACTTTTAAAAGAAAAACTGTCCCCTTCTTCCACGGTGAAGTGATCGTCGCCGACCCAGAACTCCAGCGTTCCCGACAGGACTACGCCAGCCTCATCGCCTTCGTGGCTGTAGGCGACGTCGCCACTTCCCGCGCCCGGTTCAAAGACTGATTTCAACAACTCCAACGGGCCATCCAGATTCGGCGAGAGCAGAAAGTCAGTCACGCCGGCTGCAAAGTTCAGCTTTCTCCGTTCCGCCTTTCTGACGACCATCCGCCGCTCCGACGGTTTGCGTGCCGTCGTTTCGTGAAAGAAGAAATTGATCTTGATATCCAGCGCAGCGCTGATTGCGTTCAGCTCTGTAATCGAAGGCCTGGTCAGCCCGCGCTCCAGCTTGCTGAGGTAAGCAATCGACCGGTCGATGCGGCTCGCCAGCTCGGCCAGCGTCATCCGTTTCGCCTTGCGCAGACTGCGGACGTCTTCGCCAATCCGATCTTCCGCACCCTGTTGCGAGACCTCGCCGTCGTCCTCATGAGCCGCAGCGGCGTCCAAACTGCTTTCTGTGTCCTGCATATGCTCTCCATACTACGTCACTCGGAAAAAAAATCAAAGAAATTTTCCTAATGGTAAACGGCACCTAAAAATTTTAACCAATGGCAAATCGAACGTCTCAATCTTACGCCGAAACAATGCCAGCGCCTGCTGACTCGCCGGTGGTTCTAGCGTCAAGTGGTGGCCGATGGCTCACAACCGCGTCGGCGCTCCACGCGTTGGCCACGGCTTCGTAAACGGGACGTCGAATATGCTCGCGGCCCGCTCCCATCGGAGAGCTCAGTTCCTTTTCATGTGCCACGTCAAGCATGTCGCCTCAGTTGCAATCCTGATGATGCAGAGTATTTTTAGCGCAGCGAAGTGCCGCGCACATGGCAGGCCGGCGGCAGAGGAGCCAACTGGCATTGTTCACGCGCTGGACAATCAACGGTCGGAACGGGAGGTGCACCGGACGCATTCCGAGCGAAACGCCTTCTTCGCTCGCCCTTTTCTGCAACCGCTTGGTCGATGCCTACCCGACCTCTTTTCAGGAAACAAGACTCAGCTTTTTCGGGCGACACGTCCGGTCCGCCCACGATCAGCCGGTCCCACACGACCGGGCGCCCTGTGCTATTCAAGCGGCCGCCGACCAAGATCGCCCCCGTTCCACTCCAACGGATGACGTCGATCTGCAATCTGCAACTCTAGAAATCCGCATCAGGCCGGCACCTCAACACCTCTATGTAGGAGGTCATGCCGGCCGCCAATAGAACCAGCTTCCAGAACAGTTGCTCCGACGCGCCGCGCGCCGAGCTCGCTCAAAGCGACTTCCACCGGCGTGCGCCCTTCGAGCAACGGGTGCACCGTATTCAGAAACTCCCGCGCGTCACCCTGTCGTCCCACACATAGGGTGCGGTCGCGACGATCCGTGGGAGCCGCTCGGTCCTTTCAGACTCGTCGCGACTGAGCTTGTCTCGGTGGCGACACGCCTGAGGAAACGGTCTCGAGGATGTTCGAAGAGACGTGGGCCGAATTCAGCGAAGGGGCACGCATCGTGGACTACCTGTCGGTCCTCGTGGCGCGCCGCGTGCGCGACAACCTGCGCAATTCCAAAGATGAGGTTCATTGACGGCCGGTACGGACGTACGGGCCTGTATCGACGCGCACCCTGAAGCCGCTGGAACACGATCTTTATGGTATCGGGCTGCTTCGGTGGCGCGACACGGCTCAACTTGTTCGGTGACACGTCCGGTCCGCCCGCGAACAGCCGCTGGTCCCACACGACAGGCTGCGGCGCCGAGACGACTAGACGTCCGGCATCCGGGTGTGCCGGGTTCACCACGGCATTGCATTCCGCCCGCGCCACGACCGACGGGACCACCAACACCGCTGATCTCCCCTCCTCGATCCACTTGTCGCCGAAACGGTGCGCGACACGGACGCCCCTTCCATGCCTGATAATTCGTATTATCAGGCATGGTTTTAATGTCTCGCTGGTGTCCGGGTCGGCGCAGAAAGCGCATCAAGCAATCGTCGGCTCAGCTCGCTGACGCGTTCAAAACACAGCTATTTAGATAACTCTCAGTTTCTTAATAGCCGCATTCCTGCGAAAAACTTGCGTTCATAAAACGCGATTGTCATCGCCGGACCGGAGTCCTGCTTGTCCGACCTGCCGAGCGCAGAAAACTGACCGCGCTGGGCCCGCGGTACGCCCGTCAGTCCTCGTGCAGATCGGTTCGACTCTTCCTGCCGAATAAACCGACAAAGCCGGTCCGCGGCAAGATCGCCCGCTTCCAGTTGGTCAACCGGGCTGCAGGTGAAGCGTGCCGACCTAGCGGACGCGCTTCGAAAACTCACCTTATCGTCCACGACCTTTTACACAAATAGCATAGTGAGCTTATTATAAATAGTCCTATGCAAAGTCGAGAATGCCGTTGACTTCTCACTGGAAGGTTCGCGCGCTTAGCGAATGTCTAGGGCGGCAATGGCAAGGCTCTCAGGTGGACGCGATGCTGCCAGTTGCTATCGGTCCTGGCGAGTGTCCCACACCCGCAAAATAGCAATCGTGCTCGGTTCTTCAGCGTAAGCGGGTAGGACTTCGTAATGCAACTCGTATCGACCTGCGAGGCAGACCCAGCGGTGCACTTCTCGCGCCGGCGGCCCGTCATAACCGTCAAGCTCTTCCCCGAGACGATGGAAATGATCTTGTCCTAGGCGCTCCGCTTCGTCGAACAGCGCGTTGACGATCCGACGCGCCGTCGCGCCATCATTGAATTTCTTTACGTGTTCAACGATCAGCGCCATGTCGGACATCGCTTTACTGGTCGGAAGTACTTTAACGGTCACGCTTTGGGCACCGGTCGTTCTTCGTCCGTTCCAATACTGTTGGCCCAAGCGCGGGCTTGTTCCATTGATACCATTCGTCCGGCGCTTACGTCGTCTAAACCTTCTTGAATCAAACGGCGCTTCTCCGCTTCACGTGCAAGAAACTGAACTAATGCTTTCTTGATGATCCATTGACGAGGTCGCTCGAGCAACTCAGACAGGGCATCCACTTCCTGAGCCAACTCAATCGGCACCTGCGCCGTCAGCGTGCGAGTCTCGGCAACCATGATCTGGCCTCAATTATCATCAACAATAGGATTTATTGTAAAACAATAATCTGTAGGTTGCACGGGCGACCGCATCGTCGGAGTTAGGTCGGATGTAACCCTCACCTTGTCGAATTTGACGAAACTAACATGATCAACATTTCGTGGATCGCTTAATACATGATGCTACTCAGCGATATGGCGACCTTCCGCGCAGCACAAGCGCTTAGCCGGTTGCACCGACGGTGACACACGAGATTATTTCGGATATCATTATGTTAGATACTCGTTATAATCAATCTAGGAGCCTGCCATGCCTGCTCTTCATGAACCCACCGAATTCGCCCCCCTGGTAGGCACCCCTCAGGAGGTGCGAACCCGGCTCGAGCAATTCAAGGCTGAACAGGTCATCGTGGTGCCTCTGGCTCATGCGAGTATTCAGCAGGCTGTGCTGCTAGCCCAAGCGCTATCCACCGTCGTCTCGTTCATTGGCGAGACTCTAAGCGAGCAGAATGAGCAGACGCTCAGGGCCTTGGTCAATGCCATCGTACCCAAGGCGCCTCCGACACCGAACTTGCTCAAAGAAGCAGCAATGCTCGCGCGTTCGCGCAAAGCCGTGCTGGAAGGAGCGGACTGGCTGACCGCGGCCAAGGTCGCCGAACTCGCTGGTTTGAGCGCAACCAATCCCAGCACCCAGCCCAACAAGTGGAAACGCGAGCGCCGAATCTTCGCGATTCACCACAACGGCATCGACTACTTTCCGGGTTACGGCCTTGATCCTGCGGCCGGATGGCGACCGCGCAAGGCTCTCAAACCCGTTTTGGATGTCTTCGGCGACAAGAAGGATAGTTGGGGGCTAGCCTACTGGTTTCTCTCGGCCAACAGCTTCTTGGGCGGCCGACGCCCTCAGGATGTACTTGCGGTCGAACCGGAGCAAGTTGTCGCCGCCGCCCAGGACGAAGTGGAAGGCGTCTTGCATGGCTAAACCCCGCACGCCTTCGTCAGCGGCAGGTACGGCCGCATCTTCGGGCGATGGTGACGCTAGCAAGATCCAGTCGAATTCAACGTCGGCGCCGACTCCGGCGCCGACGGCGACACTTCATGTTACGCCATGGACGTTGACCAGCAAGCAGGTGCTGCACCGGGTGCACTCCGATCAGTACCAAGCTGGCGAGTTCAATCCGGGAAAGAAAGGCAATGCGCGTTTCAGTCCGATCCGCGATAACAAAGGCAACGCGATTCCGACCATCTACGCGGCGATCACGTTCGACGCAGCCGCCATGGAATCGGTGTTCCACGACGTCTCCCACGCGCCTGGCTATAAAAATTACGCCAAGGACAAGCTCGAGGGTCAAGTGCATTCCCAGGTGCAGGCCCAGCGCGACCTAAAGCTTGCCGACCTCAGCAGCCTCGCGCTACGCAAACTCGGCGTGCAACGCAGGCAGTTGATCGACACAGAGAAGAACGAATACCCGAACACGCGTCTGTGGGCTGAAGCCATTCATGAAAAGCACGAAGACATCCAAGGGCTCTCCTGGATCTCGCGCCAGGACGACACGGCGCGCGCCGTGGTGCTGTTTGGTGATCGCGTTCCGCAGGGGACGCTGCAGCAGGTCGGCAGCCCACGAAATCTATTGAGAGACGAGCAGGCTTACGCGGAACTGCTGGATCTTGCAGACCGCATCGGCGTTGACGTAACGCCAGGAAAGTAGAACTGACGTCGCATCTGCAAGATCTGTCTATGCCCTCTTCTTCTAAACGAAACATCATGAGGCGAAAGCCGCCGCGCGGCACCATCGCACGCTATGGCGATCGCATCGTCGAGGTCTTGGGTGGAGCACGAGGTCAACGCGTGATGATCAGATCGATTCATCCGGATGGCTCGGAGCGCCTGAGCGCTGTCAAGCTCACCAGTCTGCAACCGCTTGTCGGCCAACTTTTCTGAGTGGCTCGATAACAACCGCGCGCCAGGTCACGACCGATTGACCGCATCCTTGAACGCTTTGCCGGCCGTGAATTGCCTACGGCCGTGCTGCTTGACGCTGTCCACTACGCAGAGGCGCAACAAAGGCGTCGACGCCTGGTCGATGAACTCGCGTCGTACGCCTTGTCGGCCTTATGTGAAGCTTTCCATAAGGCCGATGGCCGGCCGTCCGATCAAGGCAGTCGCTGGGATCGTGGCGATCGAGCGGCAACGCGCAATGAGGCGGTGACCATCGCAGGGCACATCGCTCGCAGCCACGATGACCCGGACGAACACGAGGTCCGCAAGGGGCTCCCAGAAGTACAAGCGCCTTGAAATCTTGACGGTGTGTTTGATTGCGCCGCCGCCTCGGTACGGTAAAGCTTCAGCGCTCCCCGTATAGCGATCGTCTCGGGAAAAGCGCTTCAGCTTTCCAGACCTCGGCGGCCGATCAATCGCCAGCCTCGACGGGGTCTTTCCTGCAGTCTCGATTGCCGCGAGGCGACAATCGAGACTTACTTTCTTAGCTTGCGCTAGTTTGCGATTCGGTATCGGCAGATTGCACGGAGCTCTCAGGCGCCGGCACTACATTTTCCGCCGTGGACGGAGCCTTCCGAGCTGAACGAACACCGATCGAACGGGCCCGCTTCGACGCAGCCGAGTTACCTTCCGATTTAGTTGCCGCGCCCTTCTTCGCGGATGTGGCCTTCTTCGCAGTGACCTTCTTTGACGCCACCTTCTTTGCGGTGGCTTTCTTTGCCGTCGCCTTCTTTGCGGTGGCTTTCTTTGCCGTCGCCTTCTTTACCGTCACTTTCTTTGCTGCCGCCTTCTTGACGGGAGGCGCCGCCTTCTTCGCTGTCGTCACTGCCTTCGCCTGCGTCTTCTTTGCTACTTCGGTCTTCTTCGCCGGAGCGGCGTTCGCCTTTCTCCCGCTTTCGCTCGCAACGGCATTTCCAGCAATGAGGAACGTACTGCGATCCTTGGTTGTTGCGATCCACGCCGGCGCACGACCAAATCCGCTCCACGTATTCCCAGAGACCGGATCGCGATAAAGGGCGGGCTGAGGACCCTTCCGGGCAGCTTTCCGGCGGGTTACCGTGGCCTTCGGATTTTCAACAGGAGCAGTTCCGTCCGCCAGGAATGCGCTTCGATCGCGCGCGTTCGCAATCCATGCTGGCGCCCTGCCCCGTCCGCTCCAAGATGCGCCCGTTTTCGGATCGACGTATTTCGCCGAAACGGCCTTTCCCGTTGCCTTCGCTTTGATACTACGTGCGGCGCCGCCAACGAATGCAGAAACATCCTCCATTGAGATCTCGTGCCAACCCATCAAGTCATGAATCTGCTTAAGTACCCCGCTCACGCTTTTGGCTTTGAGCGCCTGCGCCTGTGCTTCAAGCTTTTTGATGCGCGCTTGAATTGCTTCTAGAGTTGCCATCTCATCCTCCGCATTCGAAAAGTATCGGCACTATGCCACGAATGCAAACAATAGAGCTAGCGATGACGCACTAAACCGTCATTGAAATAGTTCAATGCACAGACAAGTCTCGTGACTTCACGCGTATTCATCTCGCTTTGAGCGGGCACTAGAGACTTCCGGTTGAATACAGGTGTTGGCGAAGCGTGAGCTTCGCGTTAGATTAGAGGCTGGCAAAATTCAGTATATCGATTTTCATGTCGACAGATTTGTGGCTATCCGATCCCGAGACAGCGTACTCCGAATGGCAACGCGCCGAGGCGACCGGCGCGGATCGGCGGGCGTTTGCCGACCAGTCCGTCGTCCAGCATTGCTCGATGTTTTCTCGATTTAACGACTTTCTGTTGGCGCGTCGTCAAAGTGTGACCACCTTCGGGTCCGACCATATCCAAGGATTCTTTGATGAGCTTGCGAACGACTGTCAGCCCGGCACGACCACACGGCATCGATATCTCAAACTGATCGATCGGTTCGCGCGACACCTGGTTGCGATCGAGTTGCGCGCCGCGAATCCCGCTGCCGAAATGCTGGCTCAAGAGCACTGGCCGGACGAAGAACCGACACCAATCTATCTGTCAGAAGAGAATGACAAGCGACTGCAGGCTGTTTGCGGTTTGACGAACTCCGAGTCAGCCAGAGACCTGCGGAACACGGCAATCGTGGCGCTTTTTCTCAGCTGTGGTGTCACGGCTGCCGAGCTAAGCCTCCTTCGCGTCCAAGACCTTGACATGGAAGGCGTGCGACCTAGCCTGTTGGTGCAAAAGCACGGACCACGTTTGGCTCGACGTGTTCCAGTCGACCGCTTCGCTTACGACATTCTCCGTGTGTATCATCACGTCCGGACCGAGTCGATGTGCCCGACCGAGTGGCTCTTCGTCGCAACGAGCAGCGGTAAGCCGATGAAACCAGATACGCTGGTGAAGTGCGTTCGCATCGCTCTGCGACGCGCCGGCCTGTCAGCGTCCGATGAGAGTCCTCGACTGCTCCGCAATACCTACGGCCGTCGGCACATTGCGGCTGGTGGGACCAACGAACAAGTCAGCAATCTATTGGGACTGTCGAGCCACCGTACGGTGACCCGGCTGCGACTAACCTTGGAGCCGACGAGTATCGTCGGCTGATGAAGTAGAAGAGAGAGCGAACGATGAAAAAGGAAGAAAAGAAGATCCTTGAGGATCAGATCAATCGGTGGGCTTCGGAGATGACGACGCTTGCCGAGAAAATTGCCACCGCAAAGGGCGCTCCGTGCGCGCTGCTGCTCATTACGCCGCAAGGCGACTACGAAAATGTTGCACCGGAATTGATTGCGGAAGACGCCTTGCGCGTCGTCAATCAGGGATGGCCGGAAGGCTTTGACGTCGAGATCCTCAATCGATCGAAGTAGAATCTGGCCGAAGGTTGCACGCAGAGGCATGCCGCTCGTGCAAGGCGTCCCCGACAACGGTACAGGCAGACGGCTAGTAATTCGGGACGAGAGATCGGTAACCGGCTTGCCACGCTCACCGGCTCCCAATGTCCGGATTGGCGCAGCTTTCGCAGCATGCCAGTCATTTTTAGCTCTTTCAGTCGACGAGTGCCGGTTCGGGCTCGTCTGGCTTGTCGCACGGCGGCGGTTTCAACCCCGCAAGCGCACGGTGCCGAAGATTTTGCTCCATGAGCAATAGTCGGATCTTCTCCAGCGCAACGAGTTGGCCGAGATCCTCTTCCTCCCATGCCTTCTGCACCAAGGCAAAGTAGTCCGCGATCTCGCGAATCGCCTCGCGCGCCTGCGCGATCTCCAACAGCATGCGCTGAACCTCTGAATTTCCGCGGTATTTCACCCAGAGCGCCCTGCCCTCATTGACGCCCACGGGCTCGAAACGCGGGAGCTTGCGTTTCATCGCGCCCGCGTCGCGGTTAGCACATTCGTCAGCAACATCATTCGACTGCCCCCTGATTTTTCAGATCTCCTTGTGCGTCATCCTATGGAAGAACGAGACACCTGCCGTCTTCATCACGAAATTCGAAGTCTGCGGGCAGCGGCAGCGTGACATGGAAAGCTCGATGGTGGCAAAGGTTGGTACACGTGGCCGTGGAGAGACAAGCAGCCTTGACTTACGCAAGGTAGGCCTAGTCTGGGAGATGCGCCGAATCGTGGTGGCTAGGACCGGCGCGTCACTTAACGCTCTTAATCAGGCCAATATGACCTACACCATCGATCCCTTCAGCATCCAGTTCACCGAGACACGACGCGGCTTCAATGCGACCGGCAAGATCCTGCTGGACGGCAAAGTCGTCGGGACAATCAACGACTTTGCCGAAAGGATCGTCACCGATGTTTTCTTCGACTCGGAACAAGACCGGGCAGCTTTCGCGACCGAAGCACGGCGCGTGATGGTGAGCGTTTTCGGGAAGACGGATCACATCGACAGCGTGTTCGTTTCCGAGTATGCCCGCTGCCTGCTTGAACAGGCGGAAGAATGGTTACTCACGCAGTCCCAAGATCATGAGCCTCCAAACCTTGACCATTGGTAACGAAACGCTTTCGAAGAGCGTCGTAGCGGCAAGCGACGCTCACTGGGTCATGATGAGATCGCTACTGGACCGCGACGGATCGCCTAGTTCCTTAACGCGCAGCTACGATCATTTTGTCCAGACGCTCTGTCGCCGCGACAACTTCAGAGAAGCGAACTTCCCGAAGTTGGCGATCGTGTTCGTTGACGATGACAGTGAGCGACTTGATGATCGTCTCGTCGACGTTCCATTCGCCAGTTTTCTTACCCTCGTCCAGTACCGCAAGCACGGCTTCCTCGACCTGACGGACCCAGCTCAGTGCAAGCAGTCCGTGCCCCGACTCGGTAAGGAAGCTCGTCAGCAGGACGGCTTGTGCAAGAACGGTCATCTCCCGACTGGCGGCACGCCGCGATCGCGCCGCTTCGAGTGCAAGCCGCGTCTGCAGACAGAGTCCGTCCGCGTCCTGCCGCGGCATCGGCAACAGATATCGCTTTGAAAGAACGCGCGCAGTCCGCTTTGGGGCCTTCCGCTTCTTGGATACGGGCATGATCTCGAATGCCTTCTCGCTGACTAGACTAACGGCGTTGACTCACTGCGGCGCAATGGCTGGCTCACCGCCGGCCGACGCCGCGTGTAACGAACGCGGCGCAGCCCGGTGCTGGCCGAGAGGATCTTGATGCGCTTGGCGCTTCTCGTTCGCGCTCGAAATGAACGTCAGCAGCTCGCGAGTCAGATCCGCATCCTTCGCACCTGGGCGCCACGGCACGCAGCCGTGCTTCTTTCGGGTTTCTCGTGCCAAGACGAGCGCGTCTCGCGCCGCCTTCGCGCTCTCAAAGCTCACCTCTTCGCAATAGGCGGACGGATCGCCAAACTCGGCGAACGCGTCGAGGTCGCTCCGACCCGCATGCACATGGGCCGGGAAGTCACGCAGTTCTGACACAACGCGATGGCTGAGCCTGATCCACTGGATTCTTTCGGGGAACGAGAATTTCGGCAGCATCGCGCTTTTTGCGGCGTCACGGTTGCCCGAGCGCGCAACTTCCGCGCGTGCCCAGTCGGCGCGGTGCATCATGGAA
The DNA here is from genome assembly GCF_001544915.2 of Caballeronia pedi. Classification (GTDB taxonomy): domain Bacteria; phylum Pseudomonadota; class Gammaproteobacteria; order Burkholderiales; family Burkholderiaceae; genus Caballeronia; species Caballeronia pedi. The sequence goes on from NZ_FCOE02000013.1 coordinate 69,930, forward strand.
CGACACTCGCGCGCATAGCCTTCGAGCGAGATCGCGACTTCCAGCGCGACGTCGCGCCGCTCTCGTCGCAGGACGATTCGATTCCTCAACCCCTGCATCAACAAAACGACGATGGAACTCACGGCACTCGAAGCGCCGACTATCCCTAGCCAACTCGGCCAGTTCGGCAACTCAATGTGCGTCAGAAATGCCGGCAGCTGCTGCCATTGCGCCTGCCACATGGCCAGTCCTCGAAGTTTGGGAGGAGAAAGTATAAGGACTTCTGCTCGCTCAACTTATATCGGGGAAACCACCGGCTATCCAATGTAGGGAACATGCGACGGTGACTTCCTGCAATCCTTTGATGATGGTATTCGCTGGACGGCGATTGACGAGAGCACAGCAGAATTAAGCGGCCGTTCAAAAAAGGTAACTCTCGAACTGCTAGATTTTTTTCCGCAGTACGCTATTTTTACTCGCACGACATATAGGGGGACAGACAGGATGATCTTCTATCACCATGGTGCAGCCATCCAGCCCTCGGTCACCCGTGTCGGGCGAGCCTTTGCTGCCCGCGCGTCTATCCTCGAAGAAGACGGCGAAGCGACCTCCCTAGGGGATCTCGGATTGTTTGCGAGCAAAGACGGTGCGTACCGCTTCGCGATTCGCTGCGCGTTTGCATTTGTTGACGGTGAGACGCTTCCGCTCCCACCCTTCAAGATTACGCACCAGTAACCGCGTGACAGTTGCGTGAATTAGCAGCGATTACGCAAGGCCCTACTTATTTCCGTCGTTGGGTTTTCGTTTGCCGCGGCGAAATCGTATTCATCAAACTCGAACATCGGAGCGCTTGAGTGCGAGCAACACCCAGGCTCCATCCGGTCTCTTGGTCGAGCACTACTCATGGTTGCGGAGTGTCGAAAACGCTTCTTCCAGAACCTCCGCGGCCTCAACATGAAGATATTCGCGCCCGCATCATCAAGCGGACCACCAGAAGGCATGCGGCGAGACTTGGCCGAATCACGAAGGACGTTGATCGCGGCGCGAAGGGCAAGTGCGGTGGCCAGTTGCGTCATGTTGTGCCCGTCCACTTACTCCGTTCGATAATCACTGGCTCAGCAGATCTGGACAGCTTTCACTCGCATTCATGCGGCAAGCCGGTGCTCGTAGTACGGCCTATCGCGATCATCGAGGATGGCGTACATCGCATCCAAATTTGGCGCCTTCGGATTCAGCCACGCCGGGATGTTTTCGGTTTTGATTGAATGATGCAACGATCATGGCCGGCGGCCTCGACCTCAGGCGGAGGCTCGTCCGTGATAGCTGCGAACGAGAGCAAATCCGGTTGGCCAGGCGCGCTCCAGTGCGACCAAAGACAAGCGACGTGCATCAACTGACGGTTGCTCGGTCGAAACTCGAGGACGATGTTCTCGTCCCGCTCGTGCGTCTCAAGCAGCGTATTCTCGTACTTTGCTCGCTTGACGTTCTCGTAAAAAACGCCGACCAGCATCACGCCGTGCGATACGCCAAAGCACGGTTTCCAGAAGCCTTCGAGATTGTCGCGCCGGGCGTTGTAGGTGCCGGGGAAGCGCGCGTCGTAGTTCGCCGGCTTGCCAGCAATGCGGCACTGATAGCGCATCGGCTTCACGACATACTGTCCGTCCTCGACCACGAGCACGGGCGCGTAATGACCGGGGAAAATCCGCGAGTCGCGGTCTTTCGGCGTCGCTCGACTCAGGTCCTCGAGCCTGCGTAGATTCGAGTCGATCTTGTCAGTCGCAATGCGACGACTTTCACTCGCTGCCTTCGTGATTTTCGTCTCCAAAGCGCGCTCAGCGTCGGCGAGACGCTTGCGCTGTTTGAAGAGATCCTGTTCGAGCGTGGCCGCCTGCTCAGCATTGAACCGATCGATGAATCGCTTGATCTGGCGCTCGTCGTCCGTCTGAGGTTCAAGGAACGCGTCTTCCATCGCCTTTGGAATCTTCACCTTGCTGCCTTCGGCGCGCTCCCAGAACAGGCGCGCGAACTCGCGGATGTCCATCTGCGCGCCGAACATCTTCACGTACTTGCGATAGTCCGCCTGAATTTGCGCCGAATAGCACACGGCCGTCCCCTTCGAACTCGATCTGTTTAGGTTGCAGTGCCCGTAGCCTCGCGGCACAGTCTCATCATCTTCTGCACCACGGTGCTCGCATGGTTCAGCCCCATGTCGCCGGTAAAGAGCGCCTGCACGTCCGATTGGCGCACGGCGATGCCCGCTCCCTTCAGGTCGCGTCGAGCGATTTTGAAGGCCAATTGGCCGATGCGGATCCGCTCAAGCCAATGCATCGTGACGAGGTTGCGCTTGAGCCAGATGCGGCAACTCTCAACGACATGATCGACGCGCCATTCGTGCGTCAGCGCATAGGAGGCTGCAACCGTTGCCACGAGGAAGCACAGCAGATCGGCTCGTGCCCCTTCTAGTTCACCAATATCGGGTTTATTCATCTCGCTCCCTGCCTATTCTCAACGATCACCGTCTGACGCAGGTGCGGACAAAGTTCGCGACTTTCAACCGCGCGTGTCCGCGCCCTAGGCTTTACCACACAGTCCCGTTCCGACACAGGGACATCGCACCCCTCGTAATAATGCCGATCACGCACGGTGGAGTCGACCGGTCAGCAATTGAAATGTTCAATTGACTTGATCTCTGCCGTCCGCCCATTTCTCGCCCGAGAAAATCGATTCACCCGCCTTGGCGCAGGCGACCGGGCCCCATCGATCGTCGCATCTCCGCGAGCCTCCCGCCGCTTGGAAATAAAGTCCACGGGCTCCGGCATCGAGGCTGCAGAACACGCGCATCCGATTTCGATTGCTCTGATCAAACAGGGGCACATCCTCCGAACGGTTTTTTTGAGATAGAATACTGTATAAATATACAGTATTTCGATCAACCGATTCCACCATGTCCGCCCTGCCTCAACACATCGAGTCGATTCATCCCAGTTTGTGGAAGGCCGACAAACTGGCGCGCGCCTACGGCAAGACGATCGACACCGGCTACGCCGCCCTGTCGGCCGAACTGCCCGGTGGCGGCTGGCCGATCGGCGCACTAGTGGAGTTGCTGGTCCAGCAACCCGGGATCGGAGAGATGAGGTTGCTCAAGCCCGCACTGGTGGCCGCAAGTCAGCGCCCGGTCGCGCTGCTGCAGGCGCCGCATGTACCGAACAGCGTGGCGTTCGCATACCTGGGCTTGCCGCTGGACAAACTCATGCTACTGCGGGCGCCGAAGACGGCGGATGCGCTCTGGTGCGCCGAGCGCGTGCTGAACGCCCGAAGTTGCGGTGCGCTGCTCTTCTGGCAGCAGCACATCCGATCTGAAGCCTTGAGGCGATTGCATCTGGCGGCCCAAGCAACAGAGACCCTACTGATTCTGGTTCGACCGCTCGCCGCCGCCCAGGATTCGTCGCCGGCAACTTTACGGCTGGGGGTGCGGCCCGCCGACGGCGGAATCGTCGTCGATGTCATCAAGCGACGAGGTCCAACCCGAACCGACTCACTGTCCATCCACCTCCAACCGACTCCGATTCTGCTCAGCCCTCATGGCCGTGTTCGTCGCCATCTTCCTGCCCCGGCTTTCGCTGGAGGTCTTCCGTCCGAGATGGTCATCACCGACTGAACACGGCTGTGTGGTGCTCGAGCGTGACAAGGTGATCGTGCTCGATCAGGCAGCCAGAGATGCAGGGGTGATGGTAGGGATGAAGCGCGGTGGCGTCACGACACTGACGGCCGACGCATTGATGTATGACCGTAGCCCCGCGCGCGAGCTCGATGTGCAACGTGAAGTCGCTTTCGCGCTGCTGCGCTTCTCGCCTCAGGTCGCCGTGCGCGAAGAAGAAACCATCGTCGTCGACGTGACGGCAAGTCTTCGACTCTTCGGCGGCATCGTGCACGTCTGTCGACAGATTCGGGAGACGGTTAAAGCCATCGGCGTCACCGCCCGCATGAGCGTCGCGCCTACGGGTCAAGGCGCGTGGCTGCTCGCCAAACGCGGTCGCCGGCGCGTGCTCAAGATGACATCGCTCGAACGCTTTCTCGGCGAGTTGCCCTTCATGGTCGTCCCCGAGGTCCGGTCCTTCGGCGACTGGTTTAACGGCCTCGGTTGCCGAGTGCTCAACGATATTCGACGCCTGCCGCGTGCAGGTCTCAAAAAGAGGTGTGGCGTGGATTTACTGGATTCTCTTGACCGCGCCTACGGCCTGTCGCCCGAGCTTTACGAATGGCTTGAGCTACCGCCCTCCTTCAGCGCGCGCACCGAGCTGCCCGATCGCGTCGAGCACGCCGAGGCCATTCTGTTTTCCGCACGGCGACTGATCGTGCAGCTGTGTGGCTGGTTGAGCGCGCAGCAGCTCGCGCTCACGCAGGCGACCATCACGCTCGAGCACGAGCGCGGCCGCCAGGCCATCGAGCCGACGGTCATCGAGATTGCACTCGCGGAACCCACATGGCACGAGGAACACCTTGTTCGCCTGCTCAAGGAGCGGCTCGGGCGCGTCGAACTCGAAGCGGCCGTCATTGCGCTCCGACTCACGGCATCGAAAGTACAGCCCGCTGAGCCGCCTAGCGACTCGCTCTTTCCGGACCCGGGTGGTTCCGCGCAAGATCACAACCTCCTCCTCGAACTGCTGGTTGCTCGCTTGGGTGCGGAGAATGTGCTGCGGCCAGCGCCGACATCGGATCATCGACCCGAGCAGGCGAATCAATGGGTTCCGGTCCAGGATACGGCCAAAGCGTGCACAGCCCCGGCCGAATTGCCCCGTCCGACATGGATGCTTGACGCGCCCGTGCGACTGATGATCAAGAATCACCGACCGTTCTACGGATCCCCGCTCAAGCTGGTTTCGACGGGCGAGCGGATCGAAGCGGGCTGGCACGACGGAGCGCTGGTCACGCGCGACTACTATGTCGCGGAAGCCACCGATAAAAGCTGTTACTGGATCTACCGCGAACGACCGAGCGTGACGACCGAGGAAGTCCGCTGGTTCCTCCACGGTCTGTTCGGATAGTCGGTGTTGCCGTGGATCTTTTCTCGTCGGCCTTGCCCAATTATGCTGAGCTTTTCGCGTTCACGAATTTTTCGTTCTTGCACGGTGCGTCGCACGGCGAAGAGCTCGTGCTGCGCGCGTCCCAACTCGGCTACTCAGGCCTGGCGATCACGGACGAGTGCTCGCTCGCAGGTGTCGTTCGTGCTCACGTCCAGGCCAAGGAAGAAAAGCTGCCGCTGATCATCGGTTCCTACTTCCGTCTCGTTCATGCGGACAAAAGCTCGGCGTTCGGACTGATCCTGCTCGCTCAAAACCGCAATGGGTACGGCAACCTGTCCGAACTGATCACGCTCGGACGCATGCGTGCCGCGAAGGGCACCTACCTGCTCACGCCGCACGACCTGTCGAAGCCCGAGAAAGGGCACGCGCATCTACGCGGCATGCCGGATTGCCTGGCGATCCTGGTGCCGGACTTTCCTGCGAAGGAAGATGCGCTGTCCGCGCAGGTCGAATGGCTCAACGAGACGTTTCCCGCTCGTGCATGGGTGGGCCTGATTCTGCATCAACGCGCGATGGATGACATTCATCGCGGCAGCGTCGAATACATCGCCGAACAGCACCGCGTGCCCGTGGTCGCACTCGGCAATGTGGTGATGCATGTGCGCTCGCGAAAGCCCCTGCAGGACACGATGACCGCGATCCGCATCGGCAAGCCGGTGGCCGAGTGTGGATACGAGCTCGCGCCCAATGCCGAGCAGCACCTTCGTTCTCGCCTGCGCCTCGCCAATCTGTACCCTGCACACGCGCTCGCCCAGACGCTCAACATCCTCGAGCGCTGCACATTCTCGTTGGACGAACTGCGCTACGAATATCCCGACGAGCTCGTGCCGGACGGTTTCACCCATGAAGCGTATCTGCGGCAGGAGACCTACATCGGCGCGCATAAGCGCTTTCCAGCCGGCGTTCCGCATGAGGTTCAGCAACAGATCGAGCATGAGCTACAGCTCATCCGCGAGATGCGCTATGAAGCGTACTTCCTCACGGTCTATGACATCGTGCGCTTCGCGCGAAACCAGCACATCCTGTGTCAAGGCCGTGGGTCCGCGGCCAATAGCGCGGTCTGCTACTGCCTGGGCGTCACCGAAGTCGATCCGTCGCGTGGCAACATGTTGTTCGAGCGCTTCATCAGCAAGGAGCGCGGCGAGCCGCCCGACATCGATGTCGACTTCGAGCATCAGCGGCGGGAGGAGGTCATTCAGTACATTTATCGCAAGTACGGCCGCGACCGCGCGGCGATTGCGGCTGCTGTCTCGACCTATCGCCCTCGCGGGGCGCTGCGCGAAACAGGCAAGGCGCTCGGCATCGATCCGCAGATCGTCGACAAAGTCGCCAAGTCACACCAATGGTTCGATCACTCGCAGGATCTGCTACGTCGTTTCGAAGAGACCGGACTCGATCCGACGAATCCGCTCATCACCATGTGGGCGAAACTGGCGGCGGAAATTCTGAATTTTCCACGGCACCTGTCGCAGCACTCGGGCGGCTTCGTCATCAGCCGAGGCAAGCTCACCCGGCTCGTACCCGTCGAGAATGCCGCGATGGCGGATCGAAGCGCGATCCAGTGGGACAAGGACGACCTCGAAGCCCTCGGACTTCTCAAAATCGACGTGCTCGCGCTCGGCATGCTCTCGGCGATCCGCCGCACGCTGGACATCGTCTCCGAGCAGCGCGGTGAGCGCTTCGAGATGCAGGACATCCCGTCGGAAGATCCCGCAACCTACGAGATGATTTCCCAAGCCGATACGGTGGGTGTGTTTCAGATCGAGTCGCGCGCACAGATGAGCATGTTGCCGCGCATGCAACCGCGAACGTTCTACGACCTCGTCATCGAAGTCGCCATCGTGCGTCCTGGTCCGATTCAGGGCGGCGCTGTTCATCCCTATCTGCGGCGACGCCAGAAGATCGAACCCGTGACCTATCCGAGTGCGGAATTGGAAACGGCGCTCGGTCGTACGCTCGGCGTGCCGATTTTTCAGGAGCAGGTGATGCAGGTGGCGATCCTGGCTGCGGGCTTCACACCGGGCGAGGCAGACCAACTGCGCCGCGCGATGGCCGCGTGGAAACGCAAGGGTGGCCTGCAGCAATATTACGATCGCATCGTCAACGGCATGCGCGAGCGCGGCTATGAACTTGCATTTGCCGAAGCCATCTTCGAGCAGATAAAGGGCTTCGGCGAATACGGCTTTCCGGAAAGTCATGCGGCCAGCTTCGCGCTGCTGGTCTATGCGAGCAGTTGGCTCAAGTGCCACGAACCCGCCGCCTTCCTTGCTGCCATGCTGAATTCGCAGCCGATGGGCTTTTACTCGCCCTCGCAGCTTGTGCAAGACGCAAAGCGTCATGGCGTCGAAGTCGTACCGATCGACGTCACGATCAGCGGTTGGGACTCGGTGCTTGAGCAACGCACCGATCGTGCAGAGCCCGTTGTGCGTCTCGGACTGTCGTTGCTCAAGGGCATGCGTGACGGCGCTGCAGAGCGCATCGAGAACGCGCGCGCCGTAAAGCCCTTCGTGAGCGTCAGTGATCTGGCACGCCGAGCGCAGCTCGATCGGCACGATCTGCAGGTGTTGGCGGCGTCGAACGCGTTACAGTCGCTTGCCGGCAATCGACGTGAAGCGCTTTGGCAGTCGGTTGCAGCCGTGCCTGATCGTGACATCCTCGCCGACAGCCGGGTCGACGACGAGACGCCCGAACTCGGCGCGCCGTCTGAGGCTGAAGACATCGTCAGCGACTACAACGCCGCAGGGTTGACCTTGGGGCGCCATCCTCTTTCACTCTTGCGCCCGACACTGCTCGAACAACGACTCATGCCCGCTTCTACGCTTCGGAGTTATCGAAACGGCCGACTTGCACGCGGCTGTGGGCTAGTCACAGTGAGGCAGAGGCCGGGCACAGCCAAGGGCGTGATGTTCGTGACGCTAGAGGACGAGACAGGCAACGTCAATGTGATCATCTGGCCGTCGCTCCTTGAGAAGCAACGGAAGGAAGCGTTGGGTGCCGCGCTCCTTGCCGTGTACGGCACGTGGCAATGCGAAGGCGAGGTCCGCCACCTCGTCGCTCAGCGGCTCGTCGACATGTCACATCTTCTGGGCGGACTCACGACCGTCAGCCGGAATTTCTGCTGAATCAGGCGTCGAGGAAACCCTTCACAACGTATGAAGACGATCACGCTGAGAGACCGAGATCAACTCTCTATTCCGCGGAACGCTGCGCCAAAACTTTGGACTCGCTGGACGCAGTCTTCCGAGGCTTCTTCGGACGCGCTGGAGCTGGCGACGCCGCGTTACCCTCACCGACCTCACTCACTTTCTTGACAGTTTTCGGTTTCTTCGCAGCGCTCTTGGGTTCATCGACGGCTCCGGCCGCCTTATTGGCAACTCTATCGCGAGCTTTCGTTCCGGCATTCTCGCTGGACTTCTTGCTGGCTTTAGCCTTGCCGTTACCGGCCAGCTCAGCGGTATTCTTCGCGGCCTTCCCTGCGACGCTCTTGCCCGTCTTCGACGTCTTCTGGTCCTTTGCGACCACGGCAACATCGGGCTCTGAGGACACATCCAGCGATGGCTGGATGCTTTCCGCCTGAAGCTGCGCGATGGCCTCGCGCCAGTAGTGGTCGTCGCGGCCGTGCGCGCCGCCTTCGGCTTCCCACAAGAGATAGGCGCGTGTTCGAATATGCTCTTCGGCTAAGGCAAGGTTGGACGTGGGTAGCATTCCGACTCCGAGGACAAAATTATCAGCGCGACCTTAACAGGTTGCCTCCTGGCGCTCAACTCGCGATATTCCGAATGACGCTGTTAGCGGCTCGGTCTGCGGTAGGCGCTCCGATGTCGGATGAGGCCGTGCCTTTCTTTGCGTTTGTCCAGAAGAATAGCCAAATTGTGGTCCACATCGGCGTAGTCTGGATTGATGGCAACGTATCGCACGTAGCCTTGCTTGGCCTCGTTGTGCGGCGGTCGTTGCCGCCAGCGAGAAGCCCATGAAAAGACTGGGCTGGTACGTGCCTTGCACAACGCTTTGATCCACGGAGGCCCTATGCCACACGCTGCAATCTTCGATATCGACGGGACACTAATTGACTCGGTCGATCTCCACGCGCTCGCCTGGCATGAGGCTTTCGCTCATTTCGGACATGAAGTCAGCTTCGAACAGGCGCGCAGTCAAATCGGTAAGGGCGGAGATAAACTGATGCCGGTCTTTCTGTCTGACGCCCAGCTGCGGGACCATGGCAAACAGCTCGAATCCTGGAGGGGAACGCATTTCAAGGCAAATTACCTGTCGATGGTGCGACCTTTCGCAGCGGTGCCCGAACTTCTTAAAAAACTGCGCGAGGCCGGGGTGAAACTTGCCGTCGCCTCATCAGCGAAGAAGGATGAACTCGAGGTGTATCTCAAGATCGCTGCCATCGCTGATTTACTCGACGTGACGGTCTCCTCGGAGGACGTCGAGCAATCGAAACCTGCACCGGATGTGTTCAAGGTCGCCCTGCAAAAGCTCGAAGTGTCGCCCGACGGCGCGATCGTGATTGGCGATTCACCCTACGACGCGCAAGCGGCGTCGAAGACGGGCTTGCACACGATCGGCCTTCTTTCTGGAGCGTTTCCCGAACAGTCACTGCGAGACGCCGGCTGCGTTGCAGTTTATCCCGGGCCCGCCGGTCTGCTTGCGAATCTCGCCCGTTCGCCGTTATTAGTTTGATCGTTCTGGCTGAGTTAAATCGTGAGCGAACTTCAGAGACACCGATCAGCGCTTTGCGCTATGATTTTTCTTCTTGGCGGCTGTGTTGCCAGTGGAATGCCGTACACCGGAAGGCACTTGAGTCCAACAGAGTGTCGTGACTTGGCTGCGCTTCGGAGCAACACGTCCCCTACGATGGCGCAACACCAAAGCGAACTGGGCGCATTGCGCAAAGCGGGCTACGACCCGTCGCCGTGGTACGACGATCCGTATTACCCCGATGACTTACAAGCGGCCCAACGGCTCGTCGACTATTGGTTCCAAACGGAATGTCAGCAAATCCCGCCGGGATAACAAAGAAGGGTAGTCGGGACCCTATTTCAGAAGTTTGGCAGCGGCCGACGTGAGTTGGATCGCAGCGGCGTTTTTGACCGCAATGCTCCTGCGGCGGCTCGAATCTTTTGCGCAGCATCGCTCGGACAGAGACACTAGCGGGCAATCCAAGTTTGTGCGGGCGCAACGCTCAGAACCCGACACCTACTCCAACGCCCCCTCCGGACCCGAAGCCGCCGGTACCCACACCCACGCCCACTCCAACCCTCGGACCCGGCGCGGGACCATATGCGGGATCGCTGTAACCATACGGCGGAGCGGCGACGCATCCAGAGAAGGCCGCTGCGAGTGTCAAAATGCTGAGAAGTCTGAGCATGATCGTCTCCCGTGCAGAGACTGTGCAGCAAAACCTGATCCCGTTTGCGGACGGTTGTTCTCAGGAACCTTGGCCAGTAAAGTTCGATAAAAGCTGACCTCAGCGTAATAGACCTTGCCAAGCAATCTAAACCAGAAGGAGCTTTCTCTCCTCCTCGTGCATCGCTCATCGCCCTTTCTCGTGCGGCTTCAGTCTGCAGAAGCCGAGCGATCGCGGCAGTGTCGCGGGCCGACGCAGTTGCTCGTTCATCTGTAGTCTAGCGCACGTCCCGGTGACTCGGCAGATCTATTCTCGGGCGTCAAGGCGGGCGAGACGCTCACAACTCCGGATTTCGATTAAGTCGACTGAAGAAAAAATCCCGGGGATAGGCCCCGGGATTGTCGAAAAGTACCGGTCGCGGTCAAGCCGCTTCCGCAAAAAGGCTCAGCTGCTGCCGGTCATGACCCAACATCGCGTCATGCTCCGTATCGCTGATTGCACCCGACACGAGATGCGCGTCCAGGTCGGCTGGCGTCAGGTTCAGTCGCTGCGCAAGCCTCGTGAAGTACTGCCCGCGCTTGGCCATGTCCTGATACCTCTGGGCCATGCCGGTCGGCAATTTCACGATGCCCTCGTTCAGCCAGAAATGCGCTGAATCAATCGTGTCGCGATGCTGCGCGTCCAGCATGAAGGCAGTGTCGTATGTGCAGGTGACGAACAGGCACGCCGCTTCCGCATCCACCTCGAACTGCAAGGCTTCCTGGAAATAGACGGTCTGCTCACCGCCCGTCGTCCTCGCATATCGCCCGGGCCGACCAGGATGCCGGTACGGGTTCCACTGTTCTGCATCGAACGAGCGCAATCCGGTCGCTGGCGCCTCCTTGTCGTACTGACCAACTGGATACCAGCCGTGCAGGACGATATCCGTCTTTGGAAGCGGTTCAAGCGTCGGGATCGGATAGCGACGCCCCAACACATTGACGTCGTGCCAGACCGCAAGCGCGGGGAACGCGTGCGCCGCGTAGTGATGCATCGACAGAAAGAAATCGATCCCCACCAACTGCTGCGGCGTCACGAACTCGAACTGCGGCTCGCACAGCAGCCGATTGTCTTCCGTATCCGGAATCGATCCGTTCGCCAGTGCCCCGGAATGGGCTTCCGCGCGGTCGCGCTCGGCCGCGTCGATACTGCAGAGTTTCTTGAGCAGATCGACACGCGTCAGGTAGCTGTACGTGTCTGCCTGGATGCGCGTGTAGCCCGCATCGCTCAGCGAGCGCCCCACCAACTCCCGACGCGACATATCCCACTGGATCGCGAGCAGATAGTTGCGAAAGGCGTTAAGCGGCCGCAGATGCCCGTATTGCTCATCCTCGATCATGGCCTCAAGCGACTTGTCACGGTCGCCCGAGACACAACAGAAAGCGCACCCGAACCTGCTTTCGCAAGATGCCCGCGCACCCGACTCCCCCACTACGACGCCGCACGTTCCTCCGTTGCCAGCTCGGTAGATCTCCGACAGCTGGTGGATCGTTGCTGGCAGCAACGGCGAACCAAACGGCATACTTCCCGGATCGGCTAACAACGCGAGCATCGTCCAAATATCGTCGGACGACCAGTCGGCCAGGGGACTAAGCGTGAGCCCACCGCCTCGATTCCGGACCGCAACGTCGGCGGTGTCTTCGCGCTCTGCCATCGCCAAGGATCGCGATGCACTTTCGTCCTTGCGCAGACCAAGCACCGTGATGACCTCGCGAGCGCCGTCAGTTGCCGCGCGGCGCTCGAGCAAAGTTCGCAGGCGCCCTCCCGGCCTCACCTTCCATTCGTCCGCGCACGCACGCATGCGTCTACCATCGCGCACACCGTTTTCCGGCGTGCGGACCAGCGTTCCCCGTCCGATTGTCGAAACAACGAACTGACTGGCGAGCGACGGCTTTGTTACGTGAATCGCGACCGGCATCGCCGTCTCCTCGATGTACAACTACAGTTCATCGAGGACCAAGTGCAGGAAGTTGGCGATCGTCGGGTTTTCAATACGGATAAGGGTGTGCAGATGGACACTGCTCAATGCCTTGTCAGATAAAGCGATCTCGAAAACAGCGGTGTCCATCCCATCGGCCCGACTGATGGACAATTCTCGTGGAAATTGTCCATCAGAATGCAGGCATGGGACGTTATCGGCTTCGCCCGCGAAGCGGCAACACCGTCTCTCCGGTAAGCTTTGCGAGGGATTTCTTCGTCTCAAACAGCTCAACGAGCAGGGAGGCTTCTCGAGCAAGGGCCTCTTCCCAGAGCAGGCGATATTTGCTTGCTGACATTCGAGCCGACGCGAGCTGCTCCTTGGCTTCCCCCTTCGGCTTAGCCTGGTCAGCGGCCGCGTGGTCGATTGCTTCGATCAGATCTTTGAAGATGGGTCGAGACTTCTTGATACTCCCCTTTCCCCGGCCAGCTTCTAGGGCAACGGCATCGTTCGAGATTCGCGTTCCCTTCGGGACTGACGCCGGGGTGCCGTTTTTCAGACGTTCGAGCGCCTTGAAGTAGTCATTGAGTGTCTCAGACACGGTCTGAACCCCTATTGGCAATTTCGAGGCAACGCTTTCGCGCCGCTACCATCGAATCCAAGTCGTCCTTCTCGAGGTGATAGGTGATCGATGATTGTTCGAGGGAGTTGACCAGGTGTTGCTGCTGATCGATGGCCCGATTAAGCTTCGACAGCTTGATTACGATGTTCTTGCAATCCTCCAGGCACAGCACGCCCATCATTCTCAGGCCAGCCTTGTCGCACTCACCGACTTTGACGCAACCTCCGAACGGGGTTGCCTTGTAGGCAGTTAATCCCTTCTGAAACTGTTTGAGCGTTATGGCTCGATCAACAATCTGGCCACGATTTTTCTTCTGCTGTTCGAATATCCCAGCAGCACCAAACAGAGGTTCATCGGCGAATACTACGTCCCGAAGGAACGCCATTGCTTCTGACACCGGCTTGGCGTCGCGCCAGTCCTTACAAATGTGTTCTTTGTAGTCTGTCGGATCGTTCTCAATGAAGTTCTTGGCGAACACCGAACCTTTCGAGTAGTAAAGTGACATTTCCCGCGTGATATGTTGCAACTGTCGGCGTAACGACGGGAGCGACACCAGGCCGCTACGTTGTGCGTACAAGGCAAGCGACCGCCGGAATTGATGTGATCTCAGCGACCATGCCTGACCGACACCGTAATCCGGGTCATCTCCCCAGGCGCGGTGCGGGTCGATTTCTTCCAATTCCCGGAGGTCCCCTTCATTGATGACAGGGCGCAACCGCTTCAATAGCTGCGCGAACGGCGGGCTGGTCAATCGGTTGTCAGAAGTCAGGTACGCATCCTGAGTCACCACTTGATATGTCTGCCTACCAGCGAACTCCAGGTACGATGTCGCGACAAACAACGGATACCTGCTGATTCGCTCGTCGGCTTGGTGTGGAGTATCTCCGATTACCTCGTATATTGCTGTAGCGACACGACGAGCTATGTCAACGGCCCGAGCGCCCTCTTTGCTGGTCACCCACTGCGTTCGACGAATGCGTCCGTTCTCGAATTTCGTTGTTCGGCCACCCAGAAAATAATGCGTTGCCCCCGGTCGCTTTTCCGCCGACAAGCAGTGGTAAGGAAGCATCTGGGCTTCGCTGTGTCTCATTCCGGTGTACGCCTGAACCGTAAGGCGGCAAACGGTCTGGATATTTGAAAGACCACTGGATACTCCGTGCATCGTCGGGGTGATTCCTTTCTCGCGAAAGTATTCAGTCAGCCCATACTCGGCCAGCATCGACCCTACATCACAAAAAGATTTTCGATCTCCACCAGGGATCGACCGCAACGCCGCCAAGCGTGCGACCAAAGCGAGGTAGCAATCGGAAATCACGTCGAAGTTGTTTAACTCAGTATTCAGCGCGGTCAGCACGGACGAATAGACCCGGGTCGGCATCGGCGGCGTCTGCCTGTTTGCCGGGAAATCGCTGACACGCTTTTGCAGCGTTGCGAATAACTCCGCACACCCGAGAGTAAAGCCCAAATCTGTTTCCGGGTTCATCGCCATGAACACACCCATGAGCCTGGCAACCTTGGTGACCGCCGTTTTGGTATCTAACGATGAACAGAAATCTTCGAGTAGGGTTGACGAACTCCAAAAATCCTCGTATCCAATTTCATGCTTCTCACTGTATTGGCCCATGAGGCGGAGGACACTCAGGGACTCGGTCAACGAGGAGAAACTAAGCGAGGCGCCTCTCTTTTTGTAGATCAACAACGCCATAAATCGCTGCATGTCCGCGACGATTCCGGATCTCAACCTCGACATACGTTGACGCATGGGTCGGTCGATTCTGGATGTTGTCTTCTGCCAATAGTCGAAACACAGCCACCTGGGCCGCCCGTCAGGGTCGTACGGGGTCCAGTTCCAGTAAATGTCGGCGAGAGTCGACGCCGCAACCCCGTTCGCATACCGACTGACAACGAAATCGTCCGGGGGCGCCAACCCGGTGGAGGCTACGTCCCATTCATCCGGTAATGCAGCGTTTTCCGGGATATCTAACTTAGCCTGAAACATACGACTCATACGATCACCTCTAGTTCGTTGAGCAAAGCCCACTTCTCCGCCCAATAGGCATCGAGTTGGCCGTACTCCTCGACTTCATTCTCAATCTGGGCGACGATCAAGGCCATCCCGTCAAACTCCTTGACCTGATCAAGCAGTGACGCAATTCGGCGGAGGACAGGCTCGAAATAGGCCTCCGCACCTGGCAGATACGTCGCCTGTTGAACAACAAAGGCGCAGCTCACCAGTTTTCTAATGTCAGGGGCGTCGGCATGTACACGGTGCTTGTCGCAGAAGAGGCACCCCTCTTGCCGACCGCAATCTGGCGCCACGGGGACATCTTCGGAAATCGAATGAGGAGAGCCAAACGCCGCGCAGGTACCAAGATGCCCGTGCGTGCCGCCATCTACCGTTTCGTCGGCTTGTAGCACTATCCGCTTGTTCAGGGCAGACTCTTCAATCCTCGTCAAAAACGTCGAGATTTCTTCATGGTGAGCGGACTTGCTACCAGCGGTGTAGTGGCGCCTCGAGGTTTCTTCCGAATGGCCCATGATCGTGGCTGCGACTGAGAAATCATCGTTGCGTACGTGGTAATCCTGTTTTGCTGCACGCAACTGCCGGTTCCTGATCAGCGGGATATTTGGGCCTAGTCTCCGCAACGACGCATAGAAGGATTCAAACCCCCTTACTGTCAACGGCTTCGGTGCGCTTCGGTTCTGATTACCGAGATTGAAGAACAACGTGGCGGCCTCACGACCGTTCAGCAGGTAACTGCGGATCTCAATGAATTTCACGAACAACGGCAGGAACTTGTTTCGGATTACGACGGATACCATTTTTCCGCCGGCGCGCCACTTTATCTCTCTAAACCCTTGTTGTGATGCCCCCACTTTGTACTCTGCGCCCCAGGAGAGGGCAAACGCGACCGACGCATTCATGCCCGTCTGACCGAGGAACAGGACCACGAATGCATGATGAGCCCGCATTGCCGCGGCGAGTCGTTCCGGATGTCGGGGATTCCGGTTTGCCTCGGCGAGTCGATTGCGCGCGTGCCGGATGGCAGTATTCGCCTTGGAAAAAGAACTGAACTGCGTGCGAATTTCCTGGATTGTGGCGAGTCGGCCATTTTCGAAATCATAGGCAGCATACGTGCTGCCGCCGGTGGCCCTGTTCTCAATCCTGCCCACAGAGACCGACCAGGCTCGCAGCGGAAATAACCACACGTAATCGCGCTTCCAGTCGAGAGACTTCGGAACCGCCATTCTGTAGGGGAATTCGCGCTGGGTGAGAACCAGATCTGTATGCCCGTGGAAAATTGCATCACATAGCCCCTCCAGTCGCCCGAGATCATATTCAGACGGTGGTACAGTACGCGCGTCATCGGGACGAGCAATGTCGATCAGCCGAACGCCTCGATGAATGTCATGGAGGCCCGTGAACCGCTCCATCAACCTCAGATTCGCAAATTGCCGAGAGGCTGCGGTTCTTTGCGTAATTTGGTTCGTATCAAGTCGATGCCTCAAATAGTCCACGTACGCTCGGAACCCAACGTAGGTTGCATCCCCACCGCTGAGAATATCTGAATGCCCGCTCTCATCGGCCCAATCCATCAGGTTGATCCACAATCCCACCCATCCGTGAACCGTCGAATTGGTGAATCCGCCGTCCAGAAGAAGGCTGGAAACGAATTCAATAAAGCGGCCTATCAGCCGTGTACGAGTCAGGTCAAGTGATCCTAGGTCCACCTCCCGCGCCTGTCGAGCACGTCGATTGCGCGGCTCCACGCTACCTTGGCGGCGCATGTAGCAAAGCGCCCCTACGTCCTTGGCCATGCCGTCGAATACAAGGACCGCGCGCTCCGGATGAAGGACCGACATCCCTTTGGCCAGCGGGACTGAGTGTCGCTCTGTCGGTCTTGCCCAAAATTGCACGCCGCCATTCGAAACTGATTTACGCTTCTGCATTGAGTGCTCCCCGCCACGCTTTCTCGATCAAATCGCGAAAATAAGCCTCGTGTCCGTCTACAGCTGCATAGACCGTTGCTTGGTTCGACCTGAAGTTCAAGTACAGGTCAGTCGTGGCGGAGCTTTCGTGGCCCATCCGCACACGGACGAAATCTCGCGCCTGAGACAGCGTCTTCTCGTTCCGTTCAACCGCTGCTAGTTGAACATCAGTGAGGTTCATTCCATAAGTCGCGCGCAAGTCGTGCGGTTTGTAGTGGAAGTCCCGCGCGTGGCGTTGGCGAACCCACGGGATCACCCGGTCACGAATGAACATGCGAAGAGCCTGACCTCGCTCCCGGTACCGCCTGTCGAAATCTGGATCGAAGCGTAGGCTCTCAGCCTTCTGCTGGTAGTAAGGGGACCCCTGCTGCGTCAGGAAAAGATATTGGTCATCGTTGTTGCCGCCCTTCGCCCGGCTACGGCGCGCAGCTGCCCGATCGGAGAACGCATACTTCCGGAGCATCTCGTACACCCAGCGAGGAATATGGATCGTAAGCTGCTTATTGTTTTTCGTGTCTATCCCAGTTCCAGGGCCGGCCTTACACCGAAATTCTCGCGCTGAATCCGGTAGTTCATTGCGCACGTCCGCGACTCGAAGTGTCAGCGCCGTCTGAATTCTGGCTCCGGACGTCACCACAAGCAGATGGATCAACAGCATCTCAGGATTCTGAAGGCCGGCCAGTGCCTCGAACAGCCATTCCTGTTCGTTTTGAGGTAGGGGCCGCAATCGTTCGCCATCGCTAATGCAGCCATCGTATGGATCAAGCTGCTTCGGCGCGCGAATACTCACGTCCGTTACGTTCACCCGTTTGCTGATCGACAGTCCACGAGCATCCTTGAACGTCAAATACTGGTCTCGATCTTCCCAGAGCGGATTCTCCGGCACGAGCATCCCCTCGGCGACCAAAAACCGATAGAAGCCAATCACCGATCCCATGGTTCTTTTGGCCGTTGCGGGCGCCGTCTTCCGTTGAAGAATGCGGTTCTTGAGATAACCATGGAACCGATAGGTCGGCCGCTGCAACTTGAAACGGGGAAACGCAAGGTAATCGACCTCGAATTCCTCGAGAAACCTCATAAAAATCGACAGATCCTCTGCAATACTCTGGAACGTTGTCATGTCTGGGTTCAGATGTGCCTGACATCGAGCGAGGATATAAATCGTAGCCGCGTCCCATAGAACACCACGGCTATCCAGAACGAGCGGGAGAAGGTTGTAATTGAACTTGACCCACTTCGGATAGCCGCCGTGAGAGTCGACGGCCTTGGCGACTTCCCGCATGTGATAGGTTTGTTCGGCCCGCTGCGCACCTGCGGGGATAACGCGTTTTATGCCGAGAGGATCTGCTGCGTCGCACGTTTCAGTCAGGATGAAAGCCGGCAGAACCGCACATTTGATCGGCGGGTTCAGCATGCGGCCACCGGACTGTACGTGGCCATGATTGGCAGGAACGGCTGTAACTTGTTCAACATTTCAAAACTTATCATTTTCGTCTATGAGTAAGCGTCCGACCAGCGACGAATTGACCGGAACTCCGATTCGTCATACAGGGGTCTCCTGATCCTACGGCAGGTCGCCAGACTTGACGCGCTACGGCACCATGTAAGATGACGCGTATCAGTCAAGCACCGGCTTGAAACACGGATATTGGGAGTTGAAGTGCCAACGTTAATGGAATGCCTCGGATCGCTTCCAAGCGATCTGGTGATGCGTGACCTCGCGGCAGTTCGCAATGAAGTTGCCACGGTTGCGGAGCATTTGGCTCGGCTTCGCAAAGATGAAGACGGATACGAGGTCCGTAGGGAGTCGCGCAATTACGGCCGAACCAAAATCACAGCGATTGGCTTGATCGGCGGCCCAGCCATCTATCGGCAGGTCAGATAGCGATTTTGCTGCAAAGGCTGTATGTGAAATAATGCGGTGCGCCTCTAGCCCTGGACCGCACTTTTACGAGACACGACATCATGCAAGACATCTTTGAACCCCGCCACGAACCTGCGCGTAGCATCTACCAGGCGTTCCAGGCCGAAGCGACCAAACGCAAAGGACGCAGCATCGACCAGTGGCAAGCTGCAGAATGCGATGCCGTGTTTCGCGAAGCAACGCACCAAGCGCAGAAACTCGGCCTGCGTGTTCCAACAATGGATGAAGTCGTCAGTGCGGAACGTTATGCGGCTGGGTCGATAGACTACGGCGCGAAGTGGTCGTATTGCGTTGTCGAGGAAATGCGTAAGGCTGTCTGAATTCGTTCGCTCGAGCCATCCAACATCAGATCCGCCAGAGTATGAACCCCGCGCGTTCCATCGTGCTCCACGATCCCGCTGGCGTTCAACAAAGGCCGTTGACAGGTCTCAGCGACTGGTAAGCATCGGTGCTTGCACGTACCGACGAGCAATGTCCATTTCCTGTGGTACTTACCAGGTAAATCACCCCGGGAAAAACTTATCCGTGTCTCAATCGTCGTGTCAGCCGACTGAATGTGGTGCCCGATCGTCGAGCGGTTCGCGCGACCAATTGCTTCGAGCATCAACACCAAGGTGCAGGTGCTGTCTTTGCCGCCGCTATACCCGCAACTCAGGCTATAGCCCTGCTCGATATAGCGCTGCATGACGCTGATCGCGGCTTCCATCTTCGAGAAAATTTGCTGTTCCATCTTTTTCGCTCCAAAAAATATGGGAGCGACCCTTTCGGGATGCGCTCCCGAAAGGGTTAATGGTCAAATCAAATCAAAAGGTCAGCCGTCGCCTGTTGCGCCTCTTCGAGACCGTCGTGCGCCGCTGCGAACAAGTCGCTCTGGCGCGTTGCTCGATCAAGGCGCGGCAGCGTCTTGGCATACCGGCTAACGCTGGTACCGTCGAAGCTGTCGGCACCGGCGGCCGCACAGATGCGGATGCGCCGCGCCGAGTTCACGCGACCGACGTGCAAGTAGCAGTGACGCCGTCGCGCGAGGGACCCCCACACGTGCGCCGTCTGCTCTTTCCACTCCGTTGAGCCGCCGACGAAGATGCCAACCGCAGGAGACAAAAGCGACGCAAGGTCGTCGACCTGCATCCCGTTCTGAACTGCAATCAGCATCCGGCAGGGCATCCCCCGAAGTCGATCCAGCCACTTCAGCGAGTAGTCGAGCGAAGCCATGCCACCCATGACGATGTCCGGAAGGACGAGCCAGTCGGCCCTCTCGCCGAGCCGTTCGACGGCGACAGCAAACGCGTGCTCATCGAAGGGTTGGCCCTGCTGGTAGGCCGTCCAAGCGCCGTTATCCAATGCATAGCGGCGAAAGCCCTCAGTACGCAGCTCGCCTTTGGCCGAGACCAACAAGCGCCAATCCGCGCCCTGCAGGGCGGCCAGGTTGCGGCGGGTACCGGTGCGACTGGCGTAACCGACGATCGGTTGCCGATGCATGGCGATCCGCTCTTCGATTTCCGGGTCATCATCGGCAGAGCCATCGACGCCGTAGTAGTCCGCGTAGGCCATGAACGCTTGCGCGTAGCCGGCCTTCTGGCCACTGGCATATTGCTCCAGCCACGGGGGGGGTCATCGGCGCACCCCTTTTTGGGGTTGCAATCTACCGCCGATGATCAAGAACACTTTTGTCTCGACGTTGCGGACCCCGGGGCGAACTTCACCCGCGTGCGTCGCGGTGCCGGCGATGTAGCCGATCGCCGCTTCGAGGTTGGCGAACTGCTCCGGCGATGCGCCCAGCTTTGCTGCTTCAAACATGAATACACTCCGCAGAAAGAACGCGCAGCAACCCCAGCGGGCCGCTTGCCCGCCAGGGTTGAGAAAGGACGTTGGCCGCAAACAGCCGCTGCTCAGTCGATCAGCTTGACGCTCTGCCACCAGCGACCGCCCGAAGGCAGGTCTCTGACGAACGAGAACTCAACCGCTTCTTCGCGCGTGAGCTCGATCACACCGCCCTTCAAGATCGCCGTCTGGAGATAGGCGACATTCGCGAGGGCAAGCGCGCCGTGCTGTTCGGCGATGCCGGTCAGCGTTTCGACGGAATCGAGCAGTTCCGCATGAAACTGCTTCGCGTCAGCGGCGAAGCGCAGCGACACATCAGCATCGTTGATCGCGCCCAGCACCGCATTGCATTGAGCTTGCGGGTCGTCGGCCCCGTACTGCTCGGGCTTGATCCAGCTTCGGATCACCATGTCGTTAAGAACGTCGTCGACGAAATCAGTGCAGGAATAGGTCATGGAAGTCTCCAGTCAAAATTCAAAAGAAATGAGCTGCTGTGTCAGATGCGATGGAAACGGCCGGTATCGAACGCTGCCGCGCGACGCAGGTACGGCGCGCGCGGCGGCTGCGACTGAGCAGTAGCCGGTGCGGCTTGCTGCGCTGGAGGCTGGTGAGGCACCACGTTTGCGTGAGACGGACTGCCGGCTGCCGCGAGCAGCAGCATTAAAAGGTTTGCCATAGTGGATAGCGCCGAAAGGCGCGAGAAAGAGAGGGAAGCGGGAGCGCCCTTGTGGGGCGACTCCCCACAAGGGTAGATAAGGAATCAGGCGGCAAGCGACTGAACGTCAATGACGGCGTCGGCCTCAGCGACAAGGTCGGGCGTCTGCGAGATGAAGAACTCCCGCTGATACCCGCCTTGGCGCAACACCTCCCGCTTCATTCGCATGAACTGCACTTTGCGCTCGGGATCGAGCGGGCCGTCTGACTCGTCGCTGAACAAGGTCTGATACGGCTGACCGATGTTCTGCGCGAGATAGAGCGCGATGCCCCGCGTGAGACACTCGTTTATCCAGACCTTCTGACCGCCGGACATAACGGAGACCGACTTGCTGCTGTCGGACTCGGCGTCGTGAACGAGGATCTCGAAGCCTTCGCGCAATTCACCGCTTGCGAGCGTGCGCTGCGTGCGGATCTCAACGGTGAAGCGCATGCCGTAGCACGCGAGCAATAGCTCGTTGACGGTGTGCGTCAGCGCCGGCCCCGCGTCATCGATGGTCAACGCGATCACGCCGTCGTTGCCCAAGCCCTTGGCCAGCAGCTTCCATTGCGCGATCTCGTCGGAGAGGCGTTCGGCACGCGACTGCGTGGCCGTGAACTTCTCCAACTCCACAGCCAGGGCTTCCGCTTCGGCCTGCAACACGCTTTGTGAGCGAATGGATTGCTCGATCCGACCATCAAGTGCCGCGACAGTCTCGCGGTTCAGTGCGATGTCGCGATCCAGCTTTGCAATCACAGCGCTAACGTCGACAGCGGCCAGTCGCCCGACCTCCTCGGTAATACGAGCAAGCTCTGCTTCTGTACGCGTCTTCTCAGACTGGTACTTGGCGGTGCGTGCCGTACTCTCCTCAGCGATCGAACGCAACTCGGTTTGCGCCGCTTCGAGTCCCGCCACGGAGGCATCAAGCAATGGCTTCGTCGCAGCAAGCTCGGCGGCTGCCTGCAGTGCACGGCGAAGCTGCGCGGCGGCATCGGTGATGGCCAGCATCTCGACACGCTTTGCCGCCAACTCGGCCGGCACGCGAGCCAGGGCTTCGGCCTGCGCTCTCTTCTCGCGATACTCCGCGCGAAGACTCGCCACCGAAATACGCTGCGCTTCCGCTTGCTCGTTCGCCTGAAAGGCTTGTGCGAGCAGCGGACACTGCGCATGTATCGAATGACCGACACACGGCACCTGCTCAGCCACGGCCGCCTGCTTACTCAGCGTCTCGAAGTGCGCGGCTTTCGTCGTGCCCTGGTTCATTAAGCTGGTAAGCGTCGCATCGAGCGTGGTCAACGTCGCGCGTTTGACCTCCAAATCGGCAATGTCGCGCTGCAGGGGAGCAAACCTCGCTTCCTCGCGCCGAATCGCCAACTCGGCCTCCTCGCGCTTAGCCGCCGCACCCATGATCGCCTCGCGGCGAGCCAGCATTGCTTGGTGCGTGGCCACGGTTCGACTCAGCACGGAAGCGCGCTGCTGACAACGAACCGCTGCTGCTTGCTCGTCGTCGGCCGCGCTTTTCAGGGCACGCCCCAACTCGTCTCGGCGTACGCCCAGCTCTCGCAGGCGGGCCTCGGTCGTCGCAGATTCAGTCTGCTTCGCCGCAAGCGTCGCCCGCTCCTGAGCCAGCTTGCTCGCTTGCTCATGCGCGGCATCGCGTTGCTCCCGAGCGGCACGCAGGGTGTTGCCGTGCGCGACGATCGACTGCTCAGCGTCGGCTTTACGTTGCCGCTTTCCGGCTAGCGCACCAAGCTCAGACTGGATGCCTTCGAGCGACTTGCCGAGCACCTTCGCGACATCAGCGGCTTTCGCCGACAATGCCTTCAGGTGGTCGATGCCAAGGAGTTCGGCCAGCAGCGTCTTGATCTCGCCCGCACCGTAGGACGCGAGCGGCCGCCGGTTTTGAGCCGAGAACACGCTCGTGAAGAACGTTTCCAACGAACCGTTGATCGCCTCGACACAGCGGTTATACGACTCCGCCTTGCCGTCCGACACCGTTCCGTCAGGCAGCGACACCGGGCGCCAAGTACCGTCGACGCCGCGATAGGCAAGGTAGTACTCCGCCTTGCCTGTCTTGCCGGGCTTGCGAAACGTAAAGGACGAGCGATAGCGGATGCCATCGTGCTCCCATTCGAGTTCCTTCAATGCACTGGTGCCACAGATGTGATCCCAGTACGAGAAAGCATCGACCGACAGCTTCGACGCACGCGACGGCATGATCGGATATGGGTGCAAGTTGTCCATGATCGTTGTCTTGCCCGCCCCGTTAGGGCCGGTCAAGGCGATCAGGCCATCCGGCAACGCTTCCAGATCGAGCGTCACACTGTCGCGTTTCATGCCATCGCGCACGCCAACGAAGCCTTCCAGTGTCAGTTTCAGAGGCCGCATGACAGGTCCTCCGACACGCTCATCGAGACGGACATCGCTGCCATCTGCGAGTAGAACGCGTCGTCGTCCTCGTTGGGAAACGGCTCGTTCAGGTCAGCAGACGCAATGGCACGGGGTAGCGCCTGAAGCGTCCCGTCGAGCGCGGCAGCTACCTGATCGCAGACTCTACTGAACTCGCGGCGCGCGTTCGTGAGAAGCTCCGACCAGCCGCTGTGCCCGGTGAGCCTGCGGATCTCGGCAGCCGACCACTGGCTCGCATACCCTTCCTGATACGACCACAGAAGGTGCTGCATCTCAACCGTCGGCGTGACAGCAACCTCGCACGCGCCGGGCGTCGTGGCGAGCAGCAGCAGCGTCTGACCGAACTGCGCCAGTACCGCACCGCGGTCTTGACCGAACGGCTGATGCTGAATCGCAGCGGTGAAGCCGGCCAAATCGACTAACGACTTTTGAAGGTCACGCGATGAGCAGTGGCCCAACGCAAAGGTGCGAACCCAGTTCGGGCCAGCGGGATAAAGACCAAACATGATGCACTCCGTTATGGTGGGCGGAATGCGGCCCCGGTAGGGATCGCTCCCCGCCAGGGTGAAAGAAGACATGAACTGCTAGAGAAAGGTCCTGCCACTACTAGTCGATGCGTCAAAGACGCGGTGAAACCTATGTTTCGATAGCAACGATGTCGGCTATCGGAACACGGCTTGCGTGTTCAGGCAAAGGAGCCGTACTGGCCTCCCCTGCATGCGCGGCTACCTCATTTGCAAATTAAGCCGCGAACAAATCATCGTTGAGCCACGAAAGCTGACCTGCCGTAGCCGACTCGACGATTTCCACCGTCGCATCGGGCATTGGCAATGCATCGTCTCTAGCGTCGTCACTCTGACCTTCTTGGACAGCGACCGGCACAGGCTCGGGCAGGCTCGAGAATGCGGGCAGCCCGTCATTTGCGAACGGATGCGCCGGGTCTGCATCGCTCAGTCGAGCCAGCACGCCAGCAGCGATTGCCTCCGCGTCCCCCGTTTCCAGCGACTGCAGCCGGTCAAGCAAGGGCACCGGATCAACCGCAGTGTGCTCACACCAGCGTTCGAGCTTTCGATCAATCGACGTCTCGAGGCTAATGCCTTGGGCGCGTGAGCGGACCACGGGAAGAATGCGAGCTTCGACCTTCAGCTCGGCCGCGTTGCCAAACAGCGCCGCGATCGCGTCCCGGTCCACTGACTGCTTGTGCTCTTCGTCGACCTGCCAACGAATTCGCACGAACTTGTCGGTCGCGTCGAGCGCGATTGCCGTCAGGCGCTGCATGTCGGGCGGCCCGTCAAAGTCGACGCAGATCGTCTGCCGGGACGGCGTCACGACCAGATCGGCTTGCGCGCTGCCCACCTCGACATTCCACATGAGAAAGCCCTTGTCGCCTTCCTCGTCGTAGTGGAACCGCCCGATGGAACCGGGATAGGCCACGACGCGCCCCGCTCGCTCCCACTGCTGCGCCTTGTGGATGTGCCCGAGCATGAAGGCATCGCATTCAGCCTCGAACAGATTGCCAAGCGAAAATTCGTGGTCGAATCCCGCCATCGTCACGCCGTGCCCGGTGGTACAACCGTTGACCGTGCCGTGGGAGACGCCGACAGTTCGAATTCCCGCGGCTCGAAGCTGTTGGTTGATGCGCCCTGCGGCGGCCAGATAGTCACCTAGCAAGGCTTCAAGACCCGTCCCGGCTTCCTTGGCACCAACGGCGGCAGCCAGTTGCCCCTTGTTGACCGTGGGCAAGCAGGTGAACACGACATCGGCGCCGATCGCGAGCACCTCGCGTAGCTCCTCGTCGGAGTACACCGGGCCGCTCGATGGATAGAACCGCCCTTCATGTAGGCTCACCTGCTGGACACGTTCCGCAACATAGATCTGATGCCTCGTTGCCATCAATTCGAAATTGCGTAGCGTGCCCGGCGGCTCATGTGAGAACGTGCCCTGCAGCATCACGACCGGCATGCTGCCACTCAGCCCATTGATGCGCCGCGCTAGCCGGTTCAACGAAGGGGCATGGGCGTCGAGGCGATGGTCCGTCGCGTCGCCGGAGATCACCGCAACATCGGAGTGCGCGAGAACGGCGTGGTCGATGGCAAAGCCAAAACACCGGTCCGCCTCTTCGACGTTTCCCGGTGCGTAATGCAAGTCAGAAAAATGAGCGATTTTCAAAGTCGCCTCCTAGAAATGAAAAAGGCCACCCGAAGGCAGCCAATGGATGTCGAATGCACCACGAGGGCGCGTTCGAAAGGTCGTTTAGGAACTGAGCGTGTCGCGAACTTTCATCGGTGCTTGGCCAAGGAGGTTCTGGCCACGCCACTTCGATTTGTGAGTGATGTCAGGATGGTGCTCGCCTAAGCTCACGCCCCAGATCAGATCGTAGGGACTGGCTTCGACAAGCTCGGTCGGTGCCGTTGCGAGCAACAGCGTCCGTAGCCCCGGATGCTGCGTGAACTTCTCACGGCACCCAACATAGACGATCGACTCGCGCTTGGCCTTCCACGTATCGAGGTCGAAGCCCCTGACCTTGCGGCCGAGCCCTTTCTGCTCTTTCGGCAGGTGTGTGGCGAGCACAGCTTGAGCAATGTCCTCGTCGCCAAACAGCTTGGCTTTGGAGAACATCATGAACTGTTCTACCGAGACAAAATCGACGTCATGGTAGGTAAACCGGCACGGATGCCAGTTACAAAAAGCGTCCTCCGTGCCGAAGAACAGCGTGAAGTTGCCGACTCTACGCATCGGAATCTCCTTCGCGTGAACAAGTAGATGGGCCGCCGAGGCGGACGAATTCGATGCGCAGGTGCAGCGCGGTCGAAAACATTTGAGCAAGCGGTTCTTGCTGAAACGCTCTCATGCGCGGGCGTGGAAGAAGGGATGCCAGTCCCCATTCGGGGACTGGCCAAGGTTACACGTAAGCAGCTTGCGCAATCGCGTCCTGAATCTCGACGTCAAGCGAGGCGGGATCGTCGAGCGCGTTCTTAAGACGCGCATTCATCGCATCGACATCAGCAATGCGTTCGATCCAGCCGCGACCGTACGTCTGGTGCGCGTACTTGCGAAAGCCGTTCTGCCGCTCCGGCTGACTTAGGCCCAGACGATGCAGCAGGTCCGACATTCGGTGACGCTTGTCTTCCAGCGTCTCGTCGGGATCCGGCGAGTCGTCGTCATGACCACCCTCATCGTGAATGACCGACGATGCGTCGGCGCCCGGTTGTTCTGAGCCGGCGGGTTGCCCGTCCGACTGAGCAACCGGATCGGCGGCCGACCGTACCGTTCCGTCCGACTCCAGCAGCGCCACCGAACGACTAGCCGCATCGAGCGCCGGTTGAGCCTCGTCCGCGCCGTCTAGCAGCGCGCCCAGGTCAATGTCGGCATCGAGCACCGTCAACATCTGCTTCTGACGCACGGCCAGGCCGTTGTCGTCAATCCGCGTGATGTCGAACTCTTTCTTCGAGAGCCAGAAGCGCGTGCCGGTGAGCCTGCCCCGCGCCAATGCCACGGTCTGCATCGCCGAATACGCTTTCTGCAGCACGTAGATGGAGTTGGTCGGCAACTCGATCAGCCCAAGTCCCTTCACGTCCGGAACTGCAAACAAGAAGTTTGCGGTCAGGTTGCATTTGCGGTCCTGATACTGCGGACAGACGTGAGGATCGCAGACGCCATCGGGAATGTCGTCGTCTTGCCGGTGAACGACCAGTCGCCCACCGAAGGATCGCCGTACCCGCTGTGCGCGTGCGTTGCGCTCGACCGGCGCGTAGGTCTTGCAATAGCGCTTGCCGTCGCGGTCGTACTCCGAGAAGTACTGTCGGCCGGCTGTCGTGTACGCGGCCATCTGATTCGGCACGTTGCGCAGCCAGTCGTCGAACGCGAACATGATCGGGAAGCGGTAGAGCCGCAAACCGTGACCACGATCCTCGCCATACAGCCGCAGGATCTCGTCAGCCGTGTCTGGATTCGAGAAATCCGAGCGTCTGCAGACGAAGTAGTCGACGTTGCGCGGAACGAGCGCGTTGCGCAGCTTCAGCGACGTTTCGAGCACCTTGCCGATCGCTTCATACGACTCGCCCGCGGCCACCATGTCGTTATAGAGCTTGACCGCTTTTTCGTTGGCTTGGTGCGCCCGCGTGAGTACCTTGATACCGGGTCGAATCTTGCCGATCGTGGGCGGGCGAATAGCTCGTTCTTCAACGAGACTGCGCGGCGCGTGATCGAACATCTGAACGACTGCATTCATGACGGTTTCCTTGCGAGCAAGAAGATGGCGTTAGTCCGCAGCGTTTCAGCCTGAGATCGCATCTCTCGTGCTGCCGCACTGCCGCGACGTTCGCTGATATGGGAGATGAAGACAGAGCGCTCGCGATCGCCATACATCGCGACCTGAGCAACCTCGCAGCGCGCGCGCCAAACGGCAGACGTGGTGTCGGCCTCCTTGCGCTCGGTATTGATTTGATGCTTGATGGCCTCGGCGATACGCTGGTTGAGGCGGTCGGGCAACAACATAGAACAGCACCTCCGTTGAGAAAGGTCCGGCTCGCGAGAAGCGACGGACGAAAAAAAAGCCCGCTCCGGTGAGGGGGCGAGCTTCGTGACATCGAAATCGAGACCTACGCGCCACGTCCCTTCCGGGGACGTGGCGAGCAGGGAGCGGCCGGCATTAGCCGGTTGTCGCTCATCAGAGAACGTAAAGTCGTTCTCGCGCAGCATGGTCACGCCGCGCAACAGCCCTTTTCGGAATTACTTCCGCCGCAGGAATCACGGATCAGCCAACTTCGATCGTTCTACCCAGATCAGGCGCTGGAGAGAGACCACCCGAGTATTCCGGGTTCGAACGATGTACCGGCGCAAATGAATGCGGCCCAAGGTACGAGTATTACGGCTGAAATTGGGGAGTGTGTAGCGAGCACACTCAGCACAAGGAAGATTTCCACACCGGTAGCTATCCGGTCGGCGCATGCCAACGAACGAGGCGGGCACGACTTGCAGAAAGAAGATGGACTCCGGGCTTGGAGTCGAGGTCGATGCGTCAATGACGCGGGGAATGGAGTTGAGTATCCGGGTTATGGACGCTCTCGGGCGCTCGAAAGCTCACGAAATTCGTATCGCTTTCGCCTCCTTGACTCATGCCTAAACAATGAAAATCTTATGTGAGAGAGATCACAGACATACCGAGCATAAATATGGCCGTCATTGATATGGAAGCGCCCGACGAAGAACCTAAACGGCCCGCGCCCCTCGCGGGCGACAGCGCCGCAGAGAGTGGCCTACGCCCCCTTCAAAGGCTCACCGGTGATGGCCGTCTTGCCCGTATCAATGGCGATACGCTTGCCCAGACGGAGCTTCCCTACCACTCCCGCTTTGCGCGTGAGTTCTTGCGCGGGGACTTCAATTTCGCTGCGGCGAAGATGACTGTTGCTCGTGGCGGCAAGTTGCTCGCTATCGAGTCGGAGTTCCGTGTTGCCGAGGCATGGTTCAAGAAGGCGATGGTGTGGGCGGACGAGTTGCCCAAACGCCAGACAGTAGTGTACCCAGAAATGGTCACGCTGCAGATCAAACACGCGATGTCGGGCCGGCTCGTGCGCCTGCTCACGATCTATGACCAGCTTTTCTTGAAAACCATGGGCGCTCTGCTCGCTCGCTCCATTGGTGCTGAAAGCCGACAACGCGCCCTGGATGCCGGCAAGGCCCGCATCAAGAAGATCGCCTACCTCTGCATCCCCGACAACGACCGCTTCGCGCCGGAGGGCGTACTGCTCCCGGGTTCCAGCGACACGTACTGAACATCCGAAAGCATCCCACTGCTCAGGAGCGACGGCAGGGCCGTCGACCCGGGCAGGCGAAGTTCGACTGAACTCAATGGTGAGAGGCTCTACACATGGACCTACGCGATATCCAGCGACTGCATGCACAGTTCGCACCCGACTCAATGACGATCGACCTGCCTCGTCAGATTGCAGCACTTCCTGCACCGACGGACGCGACCGCTAAGGCAAAGTCACCGGCGATCAAACTGAAGCTTCCAAAGAGTACCCCTATCGTTCGTCGCAGTGTCGCTGCGGTAGCAATCGTCGCGGTCGTAGCGATGGCCGGCATGGGAGCGGCTTCGCTCTACAAGTCACTCCACGCAACGTCTGCACAATCAGCTAACGAACAGCCCGTTCCTCAGGCCCAGTCGGCGGGGTCCAAGTCCGGACAGAAGGAGTCTCGCGCGAGTGACGCAGCGTTGCGTCCGATCGATGCTGAGCCGCCTCATCCGGTGGCGATGGCGCCGATGCTAACGGCGAAAGACTTGGCTCCCGCTGCACCGATCGGCCTGACGGCTGACCAATTCAAGAGTTCGATGGGCACCTCGACCGGCCCAACGGTGAACGCGGCGGCGCCTGCGGCGAAGCCCGCCGCTACCCTTTCCAACGAAGATCAACGCGCGGCCGCCTCGCCTATTCGCCAATCGCGCCGCGAAAGTGACGCGTCCGGTCAGGCTCCGCTAAAACCTACGACGACTGCCGTCTCCACCGCTGCACCAACGGCTTCCGTGCCGCCTACGCAGTCGGTGGCACAAGCCACGGTACAAGATCACACCTCGCCAACGAATGCCGCGGAGCCCGCTAAGTCGCATAGCCGCCGCCATCACTCGCGCTCGCGCGAAGAGCAGGTAAGCGAAGCTGACGCAGTTTCAGCGGCAAGCAAAAAGCCGGCATCCCCGAGCCGCGCCGGGACTAACGAAGTGCAAATGTTTTAAGGAATCGACACCATGAAAGCGGAACTCAACATCACGCTCATCGCGCGCGGCTGCGCTATCACCGGCGACATGGTCGTGGATCACGGCATTTCGTGCTTCGGCTTGCTCGACGGCGGCATCATCTCGACGCAAGGTCTTCTGCATATTGGCGAGGGCGGTCTCATCAAGGGAACGGCACAAGGCGAGCATGTTCGCATCGACGGGCGCGTCGATGGCGACGTCCATGCGCGCGGTTCCCTCGAGATCAACGGCCAGGTGTCTGGTGACATCTTCTATTGCGGCACCATCCGCCTCGGCCCGCGTGCGGCGCTTAACGGGACCCTCAAACGCGTAGCGCGAATGCTCACGATCGAAGCGCAGACCGAGCAAAAGCAAGGTGCAGTCGCCGACGCTCGCCCTTCGGACAGCGCGAGTGGCGAGCGAGTTGAATCGAACGTAACCGATATTTCGCGCGTAATCGCGTGAGTGACTAAATGAGTGCGTTTGATTGCCGATAACGGGTGACGTCAGCTCTGCGGAAGCGACCGTGAAACCCATCGATCCTATCTTCGACTTCCTCGCTTTGACGTGGAACGAGGCCGCGCAAGAGGCCGCATTCGAAGGCCACTGCTTTTGCATGCTCGACATGGGGCGCCTGGTGAATAGCCATGCGATGCCTGCCGGTACGCCACATTGGAACCGGCCTGCTTACCGTTCTGTCGGAATGTACAAACGGGCATTGGAGCCGAAACGTTGAAGGAACGATGTAAGACTGTGCGTTCGGCTATCTTGCCGATATGGACTGAAGCCCGCGTATAGCGGGCTTTTCTATGTGATGCAGCGCCAATCAACACGGCACCGGTGAACTCGCGAGCCCAGTGACGACACACTCGCGCTTGTACGGGATAGCGAAAGTGCGGCCAAGGAACTTTACAAGTCCGCTCGGCAGTTTGCCTTGGATGGTCAGCATCTTCAACGTTGCCAAAAATCTGCTTCAGGATATCTGCATCCCGTATTCCCAGCCGCATCCGAAATTGCTGCGACCACACCATGACCGCGTCGAGAGCTCCGCTGACGACAAACATGAGCAGGACGGGAGGCGGGGCTTTCCGCCCTATTAGGCAGCGCGTGCAGCTTAGCCCAAGGCCCGCGCATGTCCAAATCGGCCGAGGTTTAAACGAGGTGCAGCAATTCGGCCGCAAATCTTCGCACTGAGGACTTCCTGACGAGCGACCCATCAGTCGGAATTGAACCGTGACCTGGTCAACGGCATCGTTGGGGACGCGGATAGTGACGTCTTCGCCGCAGTCGTTGAACTCGGCCAGCCAGTCCGCGATGCCACGCGGATCGATGGCGTCATGATCAAGGTGAGGGGGCAACGTCTCGCCGCGCTCCACAGCGGAGAAGTCCGGCGCTAACCATAGGCCAAGGACGTGGTGAAATGTTGACATGGGCGGTTCCTCTCACGAGGCGGGAGTGCCAGTCCTTGCTATAGGCGATAACGCGGAGATCCGCTACCGACATCGGTGAGCCATAGCAACATTCGTTCATTGGCGCACGCCTTGCTTTCTTAAAAAAGTGTCTGCAGCGATCGCTGCAAATTGATTAGGAAGGCCGCGTTGACGCTTCAGGGCCGGGAGAAGCCTATCAAGCCGCCGCAGGAACCTGCTGAACCGGCGCCTCAATCAATAATGAATCGTCAGCGGCTCCGGGTGATGCTGAGTGATCACGTATGAGCTACCGACCGTCCAGGCCGTGATGGTGGCTACGAACCGTGTGCATTCCGAAGGATTTGGATTTCCACGCGCCGACTGAACGTTGACCGGGCCTGAGTCAGCGTCGCTCGCGATATACACGGTGACATCGGCGCCCTGCCGTACCGCAATCGATGGGCGCGGCCCAGACGTGTAGAGGAGGACCTGCGTCGCACTGCCAAACGAGTAGATGAGGACCGGCGTCCCACTGCAGTCAGAAGAAGGGTATGCGACTGTTCCGATGAGGATCGGTCGGTCCGATCCCCATTGAAACTGCGTGGCAGAACCTCGTTCGGCGGTGCCGACTCGACCGATCGGGACGAACGTGATTGCCCCGTTGATCTCGATATAGACGCCGTTCTGGCCTGCATCGGACTCGAGTGGTCCGACCTCCCTACCCTGCGCATCAAACACCTTTGGGACGTGCCTGTCGCGGTGGTGTTGGCCGTCATCGTCGCCCGCATGGGCGGTCAAAGCAAGCGTTGCGAGCACGGAAGCAATCAGAATCGAGCGCATGGCGTCTCCATTCAGTAGGTGCCACAAGCGCCATGACTTGGCCGCCAGGCAAATCTGAAGGATAGGCGGACGACGCAACGCTTTCAAGCAAGCGCGCCGAAGATAGGCTCAGGCGGCTGTGGCCATCGGCTGAAGTTGAGCCTCAACAACAAAGCGCGACTCGAAGTTCTTTGACGTACCCGAGATCATCAGGGATTCACGTGCGCGCGTCATTGCGACATAGAACAGACGTCGCTCCTCCAGTTCCGTCGACTTCGCATCCGGGACGATTGTCTCTTCACTGCGCGCGATCCAGACGTGGTCCCACTCCAACCCTTTCGAACTGTGCATTGTCGTGAGGATGAGCGCACCGGGCGTGGGTTCGTTATTATCCCGACGCAAGAAAAGAAGCCGCTCAGCGAAGCTGCCCGACAAGCGACGGAGAACTTCGTTTGTCGCCTCGACGGCGCGGATTGCCGAATCCTTTTTCGCGTACTTCAGCATCCACTCAGCGACGCCCGAGAGCGTCAGCGAATAAAACTTCCGATCGCACAGACTTTGCCATTCCGCCAACCGCTTCATGAACTCACGGTAGTTCGTAGCGACGTCCTCCGGTAGCCCCAACTCGACCAGCTCGGAGCGGCCCTTCTGTGTCAGCTCCGCGCCCATGTCGGCGTGCAATGCGCGCAACTGCTGCGCGGTGAGGCCCAGATGTGCCAGAACGGCATCAAGGCCCGTGTCCTTGATGCGCTCGACGATCTCCAGCAAGTTGCACATAAGCGCGCCCTCGGGGCGGCTTAGGACGGATGCACCCGATGCGCGGTAGTATTTGATGCCGTGAGAGCGGCAGACCGATTCGAGCGGGTCAAGAATGCGGTTGGTGCGCGCCAGAATGGCACACGACTGCCCCTTCGCCAACAGCGGACCAAGCACCTCGACTGCTGCGGTCGCCTCCTCGTATTCGTCTGGATGCCGCGATGTGAGGACGCGTCCGCCCGGCCCCTTCTCGGCGCGCAGGACCTTCGCAATTCGGTCAACGTTATTGCGGATCACTCGGTCTGCCGCGCCGAGAATTTCCGCGCGACAGCGATAGTTGCTGCCGAGTACAACGGGCTTCGCGTCGAACGCTTCGATAAACGATTCCATGCCGCGATAACCGAGCGCCTCACGGAACGCGTAGATGCTCTGGTCGTCGTCGCCTACGACGGTCACGACCGAACCCGCCTTTGCATGAAGCTCGATCCACCGATATTGCAGCGGGTCGGTATCTTGAAACTCGTCAACGAGCAGATAGGTGAACGCGTATGGGGCGATGGTGCCGTTTTCCATCCCCTCGACAGCGAGGCGCAGCATGTCCTGAAAGTCGATCTTGCCGTTGCGGGCAAGCGCGTCTTGGTAGGCGTGGT
Source organism: Caballeronia pedi (assembly GCF_001544915.2). Classification (GTDB taxonomy): domain Bacteria; phylum Pseudomonadota; class Gammaproteobacteria; order Burkholderiales; family Burkholderiaceae; genus Caballeronia; species Caballeronia pedi. Next base: position 104,133 of record NZ_FCOE02000013.1, read on the forward strand.
ACAGCTCACCGTCGTCCGTGTTCGGATCGCATCGGCCGAACTTCGTTTTGATCTTCTCTATCGTTGGAATGGCGTCTTCCGCTTTGCCCTCGCGGCCTAGTTCCTGCATCACGCGAATCAGCAACCCCAGGCGATCTCCGTCCGACGCGATGTCGAGCGCGCGAGCGCCGGGGCGCTTCAGTTGCTTGAAGGCGAGCGAATGGAAGGTACCGGCGATCAGCCGCTTCTTTACCGACTCGCCGGCGGCAGCCAGGATACGCTCGCGTAATTCCAGCGCGGCGTCTTTCGAGAACGTGACGGCGCCGACCGTCGCTGCGCTGCCTTGCAGCAACAGGGCTGCTTTCGTGGCGATCGTTTTCGTCTTGCCCGCGCCCGGACAGGCGATCGCCACGCAATGCTGGCGCAACTGGGCGACTTCCCGTTGCTGGGGATTGAGCTCGTCCAGCATCGCGTCTCCTTAGTTGCCGCGGACCGTCGTCATCAGCTTCAGGTGCGTCATGTACCCGCGAATGCCGAGCGGATTGAAGCGCTTGAGAAAGTTGACCGCCTCATCGTCGACGTCGGACTGATCGCGGATGCCGTTCCACACCATAAAGTCGAAGTGATCCATCGCGCGATCAAACTTCATGATGGCGCTCAGCACGCGCATCGAGAAGCGCGAGTAAGCCTCGACCTCGATGTCCATCGCTGGCATTGGAATGGTCGGCTCGAACACGAATTCCTTATTGGCGCGAAGCGCCGCCTCTTTCTGCTGCCGGAAGCCGTCGGCCACGCGCAGTTGCTCGTCCACGTAGCTCTCGATGCCCGCCAGCAGCTTTTCGAGCGCGCTGTTGACGACTTCCTTGTCGTTTTCCCCGAACGTGGAGCGGCCGAAGCGCTGCATGTTGATGCTCATGCGGTTGATGTACGGCCACCACTGTTCGAACAGAGGCTTCAGGCGCGTATGGTTCAGGCGCACGCGCGCCGTCACGACTGCCGCGCCGGAAAGCTGGCGATCCAACAACTGCCGACCGATCTCGCGGCGGCGCTTGATGATGGAAATGCGCTCGGCGGCAGGCAGGTCGCGGAATAGCCTGCGCGTCTTGGCCACTTCCTCGCGCTTCATCTGCGCGTCGTCGGGCGAGATCACGCCTTCTTTCTGAAGGCGATCCGCGTCTGCTTCCATCTGCGTCAGCTCGCGCTCGAGTTCGCCGTCGTAGGCCCCGTCCGTCGTCAGCGGCACCGCGACCGTGCCTTGTTCAAGTGCGCTCAGCGCGACCTTTTCCTCACTGCCGGATTCGACCACAGTGCTCATTACGCCTCTCCTATCTGGACGCATTCGTCCGTTCGTCGTTGGGATTCAGGCGCGCGCACGCGCTGCCTATCCTTCCATTGTTACGGGCTGATGCTCCGAGCAACGCCTGAAACAATGGCCAATTCGAGCGCCTTTCGGGACAAGGCGGGCCGCCACGACGCAAACACCCGCGTGTGCTTCCACTTATGGCGGCTGCCGGCGGTCGTCATGAGGGATTTGGACTTCACGTGCGGCTACGACGTGCACGTGGATAGCGCACGCTGCGCGGTGAAGAAGGGGAATGGGATCCGCGCGACACGCCGGCATCAGGAGCCGGGTCCGGGCACCGTAGGGATTATCATGATAATTGTCGATCCGCGAAAAGAGACACGAAAACGTATCTCTTTCCACGCCTACGCGCCCGTGAACTGCTATCTAAACGACTGAAACGATTCCGCCGCCTTCCATAAGAACGCTCCGAGCAGCGCTGCGACGGCAACCCAGTAGCCTGCCAACACCGGGATAGGCACGACCAGCACGCCGAAGAGCGTTCCGGTGACGATGAGCAGACCGTGCCCCGCAAGGTGGAATGACAGGGGACTGACGAATCCGGCAGCCGACGCTTTGATTTTCCGACGAGCGGTCCCGTCAACGAACATTCCGAGCGCGAACAGCAAGGTCCCGACGATCCACATTTTCATCACCATCGCGCGGAGCATCATCCGGTAGACGAGCAACCAGAAGTTCTCTGTCCACGTGTGAGCGAAGCTCGAAAATCCGCCGTCGTTCAGGCCGCGGACGTCGCCTGAAGCGTTGAGCGTGCGGTGCAGGAGGCCGTTGTCGACGAACGCGTGCCTGAAGGCCTCGTTCGCTTGGCGTACGGCATCGTCCGCTCGTTCCTGCCCAACTGAGCCGACCAACGAAATGGATTCAGCTTCCGGAACCTCGAACAGGCTGCACTGGGGAATAGCGGGCATGACGGCAACGGCCAGCACCGGGACCAGCAAGAACCAGATCTTGATGTGCGATCCGAAGCGGCTAGCCATGCAGCACCTTCACGAGCGCAAGCACCGGTACTGCCGCGATTGCAATGAGGCCGCCCCAAAACAACGCTATGCGGGTCTCGGCTATTGTCGCCAGGGCGTAACAGCGTGCACCCGCTCCGTAGGTGAATTCGTCGGGCAGCTCGGCGTGGACCTCGCCATCGAATGCCCCGGCCAAGTCACATGCGCGCTTGGCCGTTTGGTAATTAACTCCCGACAGCTTCGCTATCGTCGTAACGGTGAGCGACATCGTATTCCTCAAAGTAACGGCGGAAGGTCTCGCCATGCAGCACACGCGCGGCGAGTTGAAACGCTGCGGTGCGCTCAGTAATCTCGTCGGGGCAACGCTCCTCAACCATCTCCAACTGATACTCGCAATAGCGAGCCTCGAAGGTCGGAATGGCTTCGACCATCGGGCACCAGACCGCGATCTTGTCGCCGAAACGAGCTACATAACGGCGGACATACAGCGTCTTCGCCGGTTCGAACAGACCTTGCATGAAAGCGATATGCGGGTCGCCCTTGCGCTTGACCCGCTTGTAACCGTCAAGCGCAGATTCGATCATCTCAGCGGCCAGAGGCCTCTTGTCTCCCATAAACCGCTCACCGACAAAATCGGCCACTCGCGAGCATGCAAGCTCCAGGTCAGGTGCGACGTTGAAGACCTGTAGAAGCCTGTGCGAAAGCTTGTGGTCGCGAACGATGTTTTTATATGCAGCGGACATAGTGTGTAGTTAGCCTTCGATAATGGGAATTCGACCCTGATACACGGCCCCCCCTGAGATGCGCATGAAGTACTGCAAATTCGGTAAGCTGTGAAGTAACTTCACGGGGATGAGCGGCACCTTTTCTAGCTGGATTGAGCGAGACTGAGAACCGCTGAATTCGAGCGCATGGGCCTCGGTCGTCGTGTTGGTGCTATTCGAGATATTGACCACTCGAATCGCCGTCTCGCCGACTTTGTCCGAGAACCACTTTGCTGTATCGCTATCTTCCAATCTTAAGCAGAGCTGGTTATTGAGATTTCCCAAGACCTGGAGCATTTTTGCAGCGTTTCCGAGTTTTGCTTCCAAGTCTGCGCGTGCCTGGAAGGCTACGAACGCCTTGAAGCCTGCACCCCGCCCCTTGTTCAGGATTTGAATCACCTGCTCATTGATAGCCTCGGCGATCTCGTCGATGATGAGCACGACATCCGGCTTCACTGCGTAGAAGTTGTAGATCGCGCCACACACTGCGGCGACATCCGACAGCGCCATCGAGGCAATGGCTTTCTGCACGATGTTGTTCGACAGCGAATCGAGGCCCATATAAAGGACCGCCTTCTGCTTGATGATCTTGTCGATGTCCCAGATCTCACGCTCGTCCTCGAAGTCATCGGCCTTTGGCGCGAGCATCAAACCCGTCTCGCCGGTCGCGAGCATCTGAAGCAGCGGCAACGCCGACGCGATGATGCGCATGTAATGCTCGCGATCATGCGTATGCGTCGCGATCAGTCCGTCGATGGTTTCGTGTCCACGGTCGTGCGCCGCGAACCGCTCCAGGTAGAGCTTCGCCATGCCGTCGGCGAGCGATACGTCGTTGCGACGCTGCGCATCCTTCACCGTCGCCGCGACAGTGAGCTCTTCCCAGTTCGGCAGGCCGTTTTCAACGAAAAAGCGCCGCAGGCACCGCTCCATCAGCGTGCCGATGCCTGACTGGGCGTACTTCAGGATCGACCGCAGGTTCGGCTTGTCGCCAACGTATAGCTCGCCTTTCACCGCGCGGTCGATAAACAGAAAAGCGAAGTCCCGAAAGGGTCCCTCCTCCATCAACTGGGCAATCCGCGAGGGAATTTCCGAAGGCTGCGACCAGTTCTCAAGGGGATTGAGGCGGATCGACTCGTTCGGCTTGGCCTGATTGAAGTACAGGAATTTGCGCCCGGCGCGCGCGCATTCTTTCTCAACGCGCTTTTTCCACTCGTCGTCGTTCTTCGGATCGACGATGATCAAAACGTCGTTAGGGTTGTGGATGACCTGCGTCGAGATGACTTCGTAAGTGCGCGTCTTCCCGGCGCCGGTCGTGCCACCAACGAGCGTGTGCCCGCCCATTGCCTTGTAGTGAAACGGAACACGAACCTTTTTCGGCTCCATGCCGTGAATCCACGACGAGCCTTGGGGCATGCGGTCGCGGACGCTGTCCCGAGGGCCAAACAGTTGCTCAATACGGGTTTCGACCTTTCGTCCGGCCTCCGTTTTCGACAGCCACTTCGGCAGCGACGGGATGTCGGTCACCGGCATCCGAAGGATTTCGTGCGCAATCTGCGTGTGCTTCTGCGTCCACTCAAACCCGGTGCCTAGATACATCGAGTCCGCCTGCTGCTTCATGAGCGTCTGTGTCGCGAGTAGCTTGTCGATGTGGATCTTGCTCAGCCACTTCGTCGAGATCGCCATGCGAAAGCTCAACGCCTTCCAGACCTGAAAGCCTCGGACCAGCAGGATGAACGCGCCCACCAGCGAGAACACCCAGCCGTATGGCATGCCGGACAAGAGGATGCCGACGATCAGCACTGACCAGAGCAGAAACGGCCGGAACTCGTAGATCGGGCGAAAGTGATTGACGTATTTCATGCGGTGGACCGCTCCGAAATGAGTCTGCCGGCACGTTCGACAATGCAGATGTCAGTGCCGTGCGCGCGCAGCAGCAGGCTGCGCTTTTTGAGTTGCTCCACCAGCGTGTCACTCGTCATGCCATAGGCGCCCACCAGGCGCTTCTGCACGGCAAGTCCCTTTCCCTCCCAGACCACTTTCGCTTTCCCGGAAGCCACGTCGCCCGCGAGCGCCTTGAAGAACTCTTTCATCATGGCCGCGCCCGGACCCAGAATCTCGTTCAGTTGTTCATCAGTTGGGCCCGATGGGGATGCGTTGCTGCGCGACTGAGCGCCGGCGGCCGCCGGATCAACCGCCGCAGGCCGCGGCGCGGTCGCATTGTTTGCGGTGGCTGGCGGGATGGCCGCCGCCGCTAAGGCGTCGAGCAGCGGCTGCGAAAGCTGCGGGCCAGCACTCGGCACCACTTGCGCCTCGTTGGAGGGCGCGGCCGAGACGGCCTTCTGTGGCAGGACCTCGATTGCCGGCGAGTTGACTGGCGCAGCGGCGGAGAGCGGCGTTGCTGCGGTAGCCGGCTGGGTCGCGACCGCTGCCTCTGGCGAGGCGGCGGGCGTAGGCTCCGACTCGGGCGTAACGAACTGCGGCTCGAGCGCCAGCGCCACGTGAACGGCCGACGGCACATCGAATTTCACTGGAGCGAACACCGCCCGTTGCGCCTTGCGTTCGAAGTCGACCGCGACGTCCATCGCTTGACGTACCACCTTATGCACCAGTGCTTCGAAACCTTGCGGGCTGCGTTCCGGATTGATGGCGTTGAAAAGGTCGGAGTGCACCGCTGTATCCATTCCCGCGAGCAGTTCGGGCGTGATAACGGTCTGCGCGATCATGGCGGTACGCACCCGTTCGTTCTTGAGCGGCATCACGCGGCGCACGACCGAATACGGTGCCGCGCCAATCCAGGCAACGAAAGCGCCGTCCGCCGCGGGATTCCACGTCGCCCGGTCGGACTGCCGGATGAACTCGAAGTGTCGGAACGGCTCATCAAGCAGCGAACAAGCTGTAGCGAGGAACACGGCGTAGTTGTACTGCGGCTCAAGCGTGCGCCGTTTGTCAGAGGTCAGATCCGCTGCGAATTTCTGCCCGCCCGCCAGCCGCATCGCGTAAAACGTCGATTCAATGGTCGCGCGAAACGCACCTCCCGGCTCACAGTGCAGCTCGGGTGTGAGCGGCATCGACGAAAACCACGTCGCCGTGCGGCGAAGGACTGCGAGCCATTTGCGCGCGAATTCGGCCTCGGTGGTTTCGTTGGCACACTGCCGCACCAGCTCGATACGCTTTTGATGGTTCGCAAAAAGTTGTTCGGCCGCGATCGGCTCGTGCAGAAAGCTCATCACAGCCCACCCTTCAGAAGCTTGAGCGGACCAGTACCGGTCGCGGTTGCGCCACCGCCAAAGATCGTCGCCAGCTTAGGGATCTCAAACGACAGCAGAAGCACGAACACAGAGAGATCCAAGACATAAGCGCCGTTCATCGTGGTCGTACCGCCAACCTGCGTCGCTTTCGTGATTGCCGAAGAGATCGACTCTCCGACAAGTTTGACCAAAATTGCAACAATGACCACATACATGCCGGCGCTAATCATCCAGTCCAGCCACTTCTTGAAATAGCTCCGGGTGTACGACGAGAAACCAAGTGCGATCGCGATAGGCCCCAGCACAATGCCGACGGCCGCCTGTACCTGACCGATTGCCGTGAAAAAAATGAAGACAATGGAAGCGATGCACATCGCGGCTGCCGACAGTACCAAGATCAGAACGTCTGCCAGCGACCCACCGAGGTCCATCAACCCGAAGATCGAAAACTTGCTTTTCACGGCATCGAACATGACACCTGCGAGCTTGGCCATCGCCGCGCCGACCGATCCGTTGTCGCCCCCGCTAATGTGTGCGGCCAACTGCTCGAACCAGGTCCAGAACCCTGATGCCGAGGTGCTATAGCCGAGGTACAGCGCCACGAAGATACCTAGCGTCGCAAGTTCCTCAAACAAGTCGACCCACGCCGAAATCGGGTGATTCGTGCCCGCGAACCGAACGCCCATCAGCACCAGCGAGATCACGCCGAGGCCCCATGCGAACTTGTTGGCTTCGTCCATGACGTTTGCACTCGCCGTGACTGCGGTGTTGAATACATTGCCGAGCAACACATGGATCTGACTGGCAGCGCTCGCCGCGCCGGCCGCGAAGTCGCCGTCTTTACTTGCAACGGCGTTGCCCTTCGCGGAGCCACTGGTGGTCGACGTGCCTGGTGCGCCGGACGTACCGGTCGTCGCTAAATTCGTGCTGCTGGTCGTCTGCGCGACCGCGGCCGATGAGGTGCCCGCCGCGCCCGTGAACGCCACGACAAGCGAAACAAGCAGTGCGCGTACTAGCTGCATCACTCTGCGGTTCATCATTGCCCCAACTTCGTTGATGAGCCGATTGCCGCATCGAACGCGGCGCGCTCGCGATCCTGCTTGGCCTTCAGCGCGGCTTGCGCATTGTTGTTAACTTGTTGCTCGGCGACAGTTGCCGAATCCTTGACTGCGTCACTCCGCTGCTTCGCAGCCATCAGCGAAAGCAGGTCGCTGTTTTGGCTGGAAATGATGTCGAGCATGTGCGTGGTTAATTGCGCCGTCGCTTCCATCGTCGGCGACATGTTCAGTTGGTCCTGAATCTCCTGCCGCCGCTTGGCAAGCGTGCCCACATGCGAGATGACATCGTTACCCTGCTGGAATAGTTGCTTGGCCGTCTTGTCGTTGTTTTGCAGCAGCGTGTTTTGGTCCGTGAACCACTGGTCGGGCGTCTTTCCCGACTGCGTGATGAGTGCCTGCACCTTGTTTGCGTACTCCGCATTACTCTGCAGTCCACCGTACAGGTCCTTTAGGGCGTCGGTGTACTTGGTCAGGCCCGAAATATCGTCCTTAATGCTGTTGAACTGCGCGACCATCGCGGCCGGATTGAGATTGGTCGCCTGCTTAAGCTGGTTCAGCATCATCTGGTACTGATAGACCAGGTTCGAATCCTGATACACCTCACCCTTCACGGCGGCCGCCGCCGTCATGGTGTTCTGAATGAAGTTCGATGCGTCGAACACAGGCATGTTCGCGTAGGTTTGCTGGACGAGACCAACCGTCAACACACCGGTCGCGGCGATGCCGCGGAGCAATTTTTTCATCATGGCGGTACCTTGCAGAGAAAACGTTAAGCGTTGATGAGTACGTCGCGCACGTACTCCTCCCGCCACTGTGGGCTGCCGGACTTGACGTGCTTGTCGAGGATCGCCTGCGCATGACCGTCCGAGCGGAGATAGGCAAGCGCTTCCTTTGGAAACTGAGCCTGCAGCATCCGGCTCTGCTTGGACGTCACCCATAGGTAGTCGCGGTTGGGCACTGCGCCCGAGATCATCTTGATCTGGTGCGATGTGAGGCCGAACACATCGCGGTACAAACTTTGGTTGTTGGTCGCGTCGCTGTTCGGCAGGTAAATGAGGTTGGGGATGTTCTCTTTGAGAATCTCGAAGTTCGGCACGCGCGCAAGCTGCCCGAGAGACTGCGTCGCCATCACCAGCGCTGCGTTCAGTTTTCGGATCGTCACCGCCCAGATTTCTAGGCGCGCATAGAACTTCGGGTAGGAGAAGAAGAAGCCCGCTTCCTCAATCTCGATCACGGTGTAGCGCTTGCCGTCGAGAATTTGCGCGATCCGGTAGAACGCGTAGTCCATGAACAATGCAGCGGCAACCGGGAAGTTCTGGAACAGGTCGCCCATCTCGATCGACAGATCATCGGAGATTGCGAAGCCGTCTTCGGCATGGTCGAAGAACTTGCCGTTTTTATTGCCCTCGGTCCAAACCTGCAGCCGCTCACGCAGGTCCGCGGGCAGCAGCGTGATCAAGCTCGACAACCGCCACTTCTCAGCGGGGAAGCCCAACGCTAAGGTCTTGATCCGGTCGTAAATCTCGGTTTGCTGCTGCGGCGTGCAGGTATATTCCTCGCCCTCAATGGCAAGCTGCACCCAGTCGGCGACGTACGACCAGTGCTTCTCTTCGCCAATGAGCGAAAGCGGGTTGACCGAGGTCGCCGCCTCAAAGCGTCCCGTTGCATCGATGAACCGGCCGCCGCCGAGCAGCGTGGGGATGCGCGTCGAGCGGTCCTTGTCAAAGCGGATGCGGCGCGCGCCGTGGCGGCCCGTCTGTGTCATCAGGTAGTTCAGGAACACCGACTTACCGGCGCCGATTGGACCGACGACAAGCGTGTGCGCCTTGCCGCCCGGATGGTGCAAGTCGAAGTACTGGAGGGTGCGATGGCGGGTGGGCAGGCAGGTGAGCGGCCCGGTTTTAGAGCCAGACTGCTGCGTGAGCCACTCGTTGACCTTCGATCCCTCACCCACGCTACACAGCGGCGCGATGTCGGATACGGCGGGCGTCTCAACGAACTGCAGGCGCTTTTGCTGATCCCAGCGACCCGGCAGCGTCGCGCTCCACGATGCAAAAAGGTTCGTCTTCTCCAGGATCACGCCGAAGCCGGCGTTGCCGATGACACCCACCACTTGTCGGGTCGCGTCCTCGCACTCCTCGGGCGTGCTCCCATAGACGACCACCGAAATATTCGCGAAGCCGTACTGTTGGCCTTCCGCATCGAGCTTCGCAAGCGCGTCGCCCGCTTCCTTCGCGAGAATCTCGCGGCCTTCGTCGTTTTTCTGCTCTTCCTTCGTTGCCCACTGCTTGAGGATCGCGACGGGATTGAAGGACGCGACCTTGTAAAAGCCGCGAATTTTCTTGATATAGGCGCTCGCCCGCGAGCTATCAAGGAATCGGAACATCACACAGACGTCCAGTTCCGCGTCGACCTGCGAGAGCACGTCGAGCGCCGCTTCCTGAAAGCCCATCCACTCCTTGATGCCGATGACACGGGCGTGCACCCTGCCGTGCGCCGATTCGAACATCAGCTCGGTCGCGCCGATCGTGACCTCGGTCTCGGTCAAATGGGTGTCCAGCATCGTAACTGGATAGCGCACACGGCGCTTTGGCGTCGACGGGTTGGCTCGCTGATGTAGGAACGAGAGCACGTTCTGAAGCTGAAGCCGCTTCATCTTCAGGCGCGTGACGCCGCCGACAAAGCCGTCGATCACCGACTCGAACCGCTTGATCTCGTTCTGGATCTTGGTCAGGTCGAACGCGAACGCACTGCGCGCGAGTATCGTGTCTTTCGCCGCTTCGAACATGGCCACAGCCAGGTTCTTGCCGCCCACCGTCATGTGATAGCTGATCTTGTCGAAGATCCGCGAGATGCCGGTCTCAGGCGTGAATGCGAGCGCGAGCGAGTGCGAATTCTTAAAGTACTTGCCGCTGCCAATGATCGCCTGATTAATCGCGTCGACGCGCGCATCGGCCTCGGACACAAACGTGCCGTCGATACCACCGCGCACGCGCCGGTGCGACATGCGCCACCACGCAGTGACGCGGTGGTCAAAGTTACGGCATGCGTGGTCCAGGTTGTCGCGCGCGGCCGTGATGTCACCGGGATTCGGCGAGTCCGCGTCGATGCCTTCGAACTCGAACACGGTCAGCAGCGACCCGTCCTTGTTGAGCACCAGTTCGGGCGTGACCATCGTCGCCCACGGCGCGATCTCCTGCACCGCGCGCTTGGTGAACATCATTTTCAGCATGGAAGGTCCTGATCAAACCCATACGGACGTTTGAAGCGCGCACTGAACCGACTGCTTGGGCCCGGCTCATAGACGTCCGGGTAGCGGTTATAGACCAACATGACAATTCGCCACCACGGGTCAGTCGAGCTTTTCCAGCGCAGAAATACATGCATGATTACGCCGAGCCCTAAAAAAGCCATGCTCATGCTTGTGTAACAGAGCAGCGCTGTAATCGTCCCATTGAAGATTGCGAGCCCACGATCTGCGCCACCCATCTGACGAGGCAAAGACAGCGCACGACTAACTTTATGTTGACGCATCTCAACAGGCGACGGCCATGTGAAAGTGATCCCGCATGATCGGAATTGCAACGGATGCGAATCCCAGGCCCATCAGAACGCCAGAAAAGATTTTTGCGATCGTGCTTTCGGATGCGGCGATAGCCACGCCGCCCAGAACAATTAAAATAATGCCAATGCCGTAAAGATACGGGCCGCTGATCAGGTTGCTGATCGTGCAGATGATGTCGGTCAGGCCCGTCAGGTTCGAGAAATCGCCCGCGGCCATTGCGGCCACCGACACGGCGCTCAAGAGCGCGCCGACCAGCATGGACTTGCCCGGTCGCAGACGCTCCGCTACCCTCTCAGCTCTGTTGAGTATCTTCTTGCCCTTCATTTGATGCTCCCGTTAAAAAACGCGTTGTAGGTCGTAATCGTTATTTTTGAATCCCCGGATTTCGAGGATTTCGGAGACGTGCCGCATCTCGCCGGTGCGCTTGAAGTGCACGATGTAGTTGAAGCAGTCAGCGATGTTTTTGCGCATGTCTTCGAGCTCCCACCGCGATCCGGTTGGGATGCCGAGCATGGCAAGCGATTCAAGGCGGCTCAGCGCCGTGCGGCCGTTGTTCGAGTGGATGGATGCTAGACCGCCGTCGTGGCCGGTGTTGAGCGCCTGCAGCAGGTCGTAGGCTTCGCCGCCGCGCACTTCACCAACGATAATGCGGTCGGGGCGAAAGCGCAGACACAGCGCGACGAGCAGTTGCGTCGTGACGTTGGTGTCGGCGTTCGACAGCAACCGCACGCGGTTCGGCACGTGCAGCTTCAATTCCATCGTGTCCTCGATGGAGATCACCCGCTGGTCCGAGGGGATCTGTTCGATCAACGCATTGAGGAACGTCGTCTTACCCGCGGATGTGCCGCCGGCGACAAGCACGTTCTTGCGCGACTGAACGAGCGCGACGAGCGCACGCATGAGCGCTTCGTCCTCGATGCCTTCCTCGAAGTGGATCGCTTCTGCGTATTCCGGTCGGGCATTCGCTGCTGAGAACGCCCCCATGTTCACGTAGTCCGACAGCGTGAGCTTGGACTCGCGGTGCTTCCGGATACTCAGGGCGTGGCCGTCGATCGACGTTGGGCTCATGACCGCCGCGATACGCAAGTTTTGGTGACCCGCGTTGATGATGCCTTTGTCGCTTCCTGCCTTTGCTGACTTTTCGACGGATGACGCGAGCGAATGAATTGCACCTTCGAGCTGTTGCGGACGCAAGTCGATGTTCTCGCGCGTCATCACGCCCCGACGCTCCACCCAAACGTTGCGGTAATCATTGATCATGATTTCCGCGAGTTCGGGCGCATCGAGCAACGCGCGCAGCGGCGAGAGCGCATGGAAAAACATGCGCACGGCTTCCGCTTCAAGCGGGCGCAGCTTCAGGAGGGGATTATCTGCAGACTCGGACATGCGATGCTTCGAGGGCGATCTAACATTTCGAGTATTGTTGGTGTTGCGATGCGCTCGCGGCCTTGGAAAGCGACCTTAAATCGAGCGGCTTTCCATGGTGGCCGGACTGCTCGCTTTCAGCGCGCCTGATGGCATCGGAGCAGCGGCGAGATAGGAATTATCATGATAATTCTCGATCCTGAGAAACAGGCATGGAAACATATCTCTTTCGCTCGTTTCGCAGCGCGGATGCGAGTTATGAGTTTGCTATATTGAACTCTCACGCCTACGAGAATCGGCGATGCGCGTCGAAAGATCAGTCAAACCTCTTCCCCACCCCAACTGTGACTGCTGCGGCGCTCCCGCGACGCTCGTGCACGCCGGTGACGACCCCTACCCCTATCGTGACGATCACGGCCCGTTGTGGCTTTGTGCGAACTGCCAGGCGTGGGCGGGCGTATTTCCGCGCAGCGCGCGCCATGTACCGCTCGGCCGTCTCACCGACGCGCGCCTGCGCGAATTTAAGGCCAAGCTACACGCAGCGCCTGAGCCATGGTTGCCGCGAAGGTCCGGCGCGACGGCTGCAACGTGTACGAGGCGCGCGCCAAACCGATGTAATGGCTCGCCAGCGAGGCGGGTGCGGAAGCGGAGAAGTGCTCAATCCATACACTCGACGCAGATCAATGCGAGCGCGCGATCGCCGTAGTCGAGAGGTTCCCGCGCACCCGCACCGTCAGACCTTCAGAACCGGCGTGGGAAGATCGTTAACCTAGGCAGTTAATCAAACGTTTTTATGTCTCGCACCCTTCCGTTCCAGCGCTCCTCTCAAGCCGCCCGTGCGCGCCTGACCAAGGCGCAATTGCTCCCGATCCCCCGTGCAGTCGCCGATGACCTCGCGCTTCGGGCGCACGTGTCATTGGAAGCCATCCGCAGCGCCTGCGACCAGATCAGTCCTGCGTAGTACGTCACCGAGGTCGTGTTGTTGGCCACGTTCCTTTCCGAGGCAGGCCATGGCAAGTTTTCGCACGAATCGCTGCTGGCGGCCGACCGGGCCATGGCCGAGGTGTTCGACGGTGGCCGGAAGACGGGAACGTGGCAGGTGTCGTCCGAGTCAGCCTTTGCACTGCTGGCGGCGATCGTCAGCATGTACGACCGGCAACTCCATAGCGCAACGCTTGGTGCGCTGACCACGGCGAGCGACCGTCTGGAGCGGTTCAAGGGCGGCGAGGCATACCAGCCACTGCAGAAGCGCCGCGCCTGAGCCTTGAGCGCAGTCGAAAAAAGCCCGGCAATGCCGGGCTTTCGTTCTTCAGGGGATGCCCGGCCGAGCAGGGGACTAGGAGACCACTTCCATCGTTTCGCCAAACGGCGCTTTGCGAGCCCGAGTGAGAGGCGTGGTTGACGCCCACAGCACTGGATAATGCGGCGCGACCGTTGGGAAGCGCCCCACCATATCTGTCAGATAGACCAGAAAGGCGGGGTTCATGCCGTCTTCCGCGACCCGGTTGAACGGGTCGACGAACGCCGTCCCGCCCCCGCCGCGCACAGGTTTGATCTCCGGCGAGTCGCCTCGCTCGAAAATCTGCACCTGCGTCACACGGGTATCGCAATCCATCACGATGAGCCGTGCGGGCTTCAACGAATGGAAGACCGCGAGGATCTCCGCATCGAATTGCGCCTGCGTCTCGTCGAACACCGATCCGCTCGAGTCCCGCACGAAAACCGCGTCGCCGATCGCCGGTGTATGCAGCGCCGGCAGGTAGAACCCGAGATGCAAATACCGGCGATTCGGCGCGGCGAAGCTGTAGTCCGACGGCGACGATTGCTGCGCAAAGCGATGCAGCACCGCGCGCCAGTCCACAACAGGCCGCACTGCCTCGCCCGCCATCGCCTGCAGATCGCCGGGAAGGTTGCCGCGCATCGCGGCCGCTTTCGCGGCTTGCGTGACGGCAACCTTCCACTCCGCTTCCTTTACCGGTTTATCCGGCCCCTTGCAGGGCCTCACTTCACCGAATGAGCCGGGATGCGAAGGCTGATCGCCAGGTGACTGCTCCGGCGCGGTCCCGTTCTGGCCACCGGGCTTCGAAGCCTGCTGCTGATCCTGCGGACCCGACTGCGGCTGCTGGCTCTGCGTCTGCTGGTGCTGTGGCGACTGCTTCTCCTGCTGTTGCTGCTTCTGCTTCGCCTCCTGCGTCAGCAAACCGTAGATTTCCTCGGCCGACTTGCCCGTATAGCGCGGATCGACGAGCGCCCCCTTCGGCAGCACTATGCCTGACGACAGCACGATCGGGTTGATCGCGTAGTCACAGGCATCGTTCCATCGGTCGGGATCGCGTGCGCCCTGACGCCAGCAATGGCCGTTGGCCACGTGCAGCACTTCGTGGGCGACGACACCCCGAACTTCGAGGTCGCTGAGCGTTTCCATATACGTCGGGTTAAAGCCCAACGTCTCGCCGTCGACCCAAAACGTTTTGGTCGATGGATCCTCACGGACGTTCAATCGGAGCGCGAGCGCCCCGAAGAACGGCTGCGAAAGGACAAGCTCGGTCCGCTGCCGTGCAATGCGCGGATGGACCGCGCTACTGCCCAACACCACATCGTTGCGGTCCATGACGCCCCCTTACGCGACGAGGCGCAGTTGGCTCGCGTGCGCCGACTCGACTTCCATCGGCTCGGGCTGCATGCCCATGAACGCGGCCATCAGCCCTTCGATCTCCTGCGCCTTGCTGGCCACCTGAGAACGAAGCACGCGCGAGTCCTTCAGCTCCGCTCCCGTATGCACGGCCAGATGCGTCTTGGCTTGCTCGAGGATATGCGTGAGTTGCGGGTCGTTCGCGAAGTTGAGCTTGGGCAGCAACGCGCAGAGTTCCCGGACGTTATTGGCCACGTCGAGTCGGACGTTGCCCGTCGCGTACAGCCGGTTGGCCATCTGCGACACGGCTTCGTACAGACGCCGCACCAGATCCTCGTTCGCGGTCGCGATCGAGGCCAAAACGTGCTGGTCCAGCTCGCTCTTGAGCGTGGTCAGGACGTTCGCCGGCAACTCGACGCCAAACTGGCTAGCGTCGGGAAACGGCAGAACGGCCATCTTCACGCCGAACTTCGTGGTCAACTCAGCGCGGGCCGGATAGTCTGCCTCGTTGAAAAGTCCATTTAGTTCTTCGCGAGCCGCCTCCTTCAGGTTCAGATAGTCGGTCAGGAACACGGAGACCGCCAAGTCGAACTCGTCTTTCAAGGAGCGCATCTTCTCGGCGAAATCCATGTAGACCATTGTCGGCAGCAGCCGCACGCCCAGCTGGTCGTATTTCAGCGTGTGGTCGTAGAAGTACGAGCGGATGCGGCCGGCCAGCGTCACGACTTCCGCGAAGCTCGGCGCATGCTCGGGCAACAGGCGTTTGTTGAATCTGCCAATGCCCTTCGCGTGGTGCTTGCTCTCGACTTCCTGCGTCACCTTGCCGTCGAAACGGCGGGCGACCCAGGTGGAAATCGTGACCGAGCAAAGCATGACCTTCGATTGGATTGAAGTGATGTCCATGAGAAAAACCTCGTAGAGAAATGGAATGGATGAAGCAAAGAAAAAGGCCCAGTGCGTCCGAGGACGCGACAGGGCCGACAGGTGTTGCAGGGAAAAACTGAGAAACGTCGAAGCGCTTAATCGCCGCGGATGATCTTGCCGATCTCTCCGCCTTGCGCGCCAATGAAGGCATACGAGTTCTGGATCTGCGGCGAGCGCTGGACAGCGTCTCGCACCAGCAGCGCCGCGAACTCGCGGTGCCCTTCACCGATCAGACGCTCGGTGTAACGCGCGACGCGATCGAAGTTGTTTTCGTTCGCGCGTGCCGCAAGCGCTGCCGCGATCGCGTACAACGCCGAAGGCGTTGCCGGGATCATGGCCGTGTCGGGCGCGAGAAGAATCGCGTCCGGATTCGGCAGCTCGCGGAAGATCTGGAGGAACGCGACCAGTTCCGTCGCGGCACCCTCTCCCACCGAACCGGCGTAGGAGATGTGCTCCAGATGCCTGGGGACTACATCCAAGGTTTTCGCGACGAACCCCCAGCTACGCGGGCTCGGCGCATTCTCGATGTCGCGTGACGTCTTCTGCACGGACAGCAAGTCCGGACGGAAGCGCAGGAACGCGATGAGCGCGGGCGGGATGTTTTCGCGCACGGCCCACTGCGTCCAGTCGTCGATGGTCGGTTCGAGCTCGACCACCGTGGCGAAACGCGAGATCACCGGATCGAGGATCCCGGAGACACCGGCGTTGTCGGTGCGGCGGTTGGTGGCCGCGAGGAACGTGACCTGCGGTGGCAGGACGTGCTCGCCGACGCGCCGCGCGAGCAGCAGTTGCATCTTCGCGGCTTGCACGGCGGGCAAGGCCTGACCAAGGTCGTCCAGAAACCAGATCAGCGGGCGTCTAGCCGTCATCGCGCGTTCGAGGTCGCCGAACGGCAGAAACTTGGCAGTCGTGCCATCGGGCGAGGGAAACGGCAACCCTTTCGAGTCGGTCGGATCCTCGACGACCGGGTGGCTGATGAGCAGTTCGTGATCAGTCGCATGCGCGGTCTGTTCGACGATGTCGCTCTTGCCGATGCCGGGGCGGCCAGTGATGAGCACCGGCAGACGCTTCGGCACGTACAGCGAGAGGAGTTCCGTGAGTTGAGCGGGCGTGACTTTCATGATGGCTTCCAAAGAGAAGCCCCATAAAGACTACGCCCATAGGGACGTGGTCCCTTAGGGGCGAGATATGAAAAAGCCGGCTCGTAGCCGGCTGGGTCGATGCGTCAGTGACGCGGGTGATAGATGCAGTGTAGGGTTTCGGCAATGTGCCGATCCATGGAAAGGTCACTATTTCATGGCGCCTTAAGCTTCGGCGCTGGCAAGATCGACGAAAAAAAACCCGGCGAAGCCGGGTTTGTCGAAATTGAATCAGCTTGCGCGATGTTCAAGCGACACGCGCGCATAGGCGAGCGTACCGTCGTTTGCGCGAAGCGATACCTGCAGATGCCGGACTGGGTCAGCAAGCGCGTAATGCACGCTGGTCCCCTGCCGCACGCTCACGATCTCGGAGAAGCCTTCGGCGATCGTCCGGTCCACCCAGTCCGCACCGGTCACGACAGCCCCGTCTTGCATGCGGATGCGTGACATTTCGGCTGCCTCGCGAGCACGTGCGACCTCGCGGGCGACGCGCCTTGCCTCACGTTGCGAGACCGACAGCGCCTCCCACTCTGCTTGCTGCGCGGCGTCCATACCTGCGAGTTGGAAGATGCCCCGGCGCCGAGCCGCGGCGCGAACGCCGATGAGCTTGATGCCGAACACCTCCCGCACCGCTTGCTTGGTCGCCCGGTTTGCGTCGTCTGGCCGATCCAGAATGCTGAGAAGATAGGACATGTCGGCCGTTTGCACTGCCTTCGCGAACTCGTTGGCGAAGGTGTGTGTATGCCTGCCGTGATCGAGAATGGCCAGTTGCGTGTCGAGTTGGAAGCGGCGCGCGCTGATACTGCACGACTCCCGTGCCTTCTCGAGTTCCGCTACCCGTCTGTCGCGCGCGCCATCGGCGAGCGTCCGCCGGAGTACTTCCGCGAACTGACAGATCGGCGAGCCGACGTCGACGGGCTTCAGGTACGCCTCAGGCAAGGGATGCGCTTCCAGAATGCCCTTCGCGTACAGCAAGTCGTCAACTTCGACCGTCGTTGGCGAGTTCGGCACGAGACCCATCAGCATCGCGAGCAGCGCGGCATTGTCGCCGGTGATCGCCTCCTTCGAATGGCGCATCACCGTTGCCAGCGGCACGAGCTTCGCGAGCGGCAGCGCCCCACGCAACTCAGGCACCGCGAGAAGCGGCTTAGCCCATTGCAAGTCGGAGTCGAACTTCGACAACGAAGCATAGTCATCAATCACCGCCTGCGGAACAGGCTTGCCCGCAGCGAGCGCGTAGGCGACATGAACCTCGTGCCGACCATTGCTCTGCCGGTTGTTCAACATCGGGCCCGCGTAGCGGAAGCCGAACCGGCGTTGCGACTCGTCTTGCAGCAGCTCGAACAGGTCAAGCCCGCGACGGCCACTCTTGGCCGCCTCTTCGTTGGCTTGCGCCATCTGATCCGAGTAGAACAAATACAGCGGCTCGCGCGCCAGATCAAAATCCAGATAGAGCAGTTGCCAGTGCTCGCGCCGAATTTGCCACGGCTCGAGCGCGGTGAATGACGGTCTGAAGTAGGCCGCGTCGATTTCGTCGATCAGCGACAGGAAGAGGCTCGTCGCCGTCCCGGGCCGACGAACGGTCAGCTTGCCGTTATAGCGAGTGACGGCCACTGGATGGCTGAAGAACGTGAGCGCGATCTCTGCCGCGTCGACCGTTGCGACGCTCGTCTCGTCTCGCAGGAAGCGGAGCACGTCAAGCATCGTACGGAAGGAGTGGGCGAAGCCCGAGAAGGAAAGCTGATACATGGTGGATTGCCTCGAAAAAATTGACGGGCAATCGTTCCCTGTCGGGTCGATGCCCGGCAAGGGTTAGGTGCGCCGGATGGGCGCTGGATAGAGTTGAGAAGCTATTACGCCGCGTCGAGTAAACGGGCGATCAGACGAGCGAGCGACCACGCGTGGTCAGTCGAAAACACCTTCGCGCGAAGCAACGGCATGATCGCGTAGGTCCGGTCGAGCGAGTCGCTAAGTTGCGGCCGGCTGACGAAGTCCACATGGATGATCCAGCCTTCCGAGTTGCCGATGCACACCGACACGGAAATCCGGGCATTTGACGAGTGGTAAGGCCACGGTCGGTTGTGGCGTGCTCCGTACATCGCCTCGTTGGCATCGTCCTGCATGTTCGCGGGACAGAGCCATTCCGGTTCGAGTTCCTTGCCACGCAGAAAGCTGCACAGAGCCTGAAAAACCTGATCGACCGTCTTGCCGTCGGTGTCCAGCCGGGCGACTGGCTTGATATCGACCGTACCAGCGGCGGTAACACTGCCCGGCAGCACATCCGTGTTTGCTAATGACATAACCAGCTCCTGAAAATGAAAAGCGCGCCCGAAGGCGCGCCAGAAAAGGAAAACGGTAAAAAAAAACCGCACCTCGAAAGGTACGGTTTTGTATTTGGACTCAGCTTGCGCTGCGTCGAATCATTTGCCCCAATCGCGCTCGCGATCGGCTTTCCGGCCGTTGTTGGACGTCCACATGAAAAAAGCTGCAATGGACACGCCAAGCACTAACGTAAAAATCGATGCACCCATTTCACTCTCCTTTCATTGCGTGAAAACCCGCGTACCACAATACTACTCCAAGCGACGCGAGAATCGTTGCGCCCACGACTGTCGACAGGTCCCAGGACGACGCGGAGTGGACGTAGCCCACAGTGCCACCGATAGACGCAGCCGATAGCGTATGGAGGTATCGCCCGTTCTGCTGGCGTTGATCCTTCGACGGCGTCGCGACCGCATGCAGGATCTGGCGGATTCCCGGGGGCGGGTCCGTAGGAAGAGCAACCACATATCCGCCGTTGACGACGGGCGTGACCGGCAAGACGTGCCCTCTGTACTCCAGGCTGAACGCCGCAGAACACTCAGACTCGTCCATCTTGCTCAACAGTCCGAGCAATCGCGGAGCCAAGTGAACCTGGCCTGTCGCGGGATCGAGCGTCACTCGGTCCACGATAGTGGTTCCGGAGCTGTACTCAATCTTCACCTTCGCCAGTTTCATCGACGACCTCCGCACTTCAGGTCGATTCCGCCGGCCAGACGCAAGCCGTCCAGCATCGCTCGATAGCCCGTAGGCGTTTCGAGTTGTGCGAGAGCGACGTGGTTCTCGCCACCACCCGTCAGGTCGGAGCGGCCGCGCCGGGTTCTGAAGCTCAGCGCGACACCGGAACCACCTTGACGCTCGACGACGTCGACAAACAACGTCTCGGTGCGCAACGAGACCCGAACCGAAGAACTGCCGCGACGAGAATCGGTGACGACTTCGTGCGCGTGCGCCGGAAGGCGCAAGTCCTGGGCGACACGCCGCAGAACGCGGGTCGCGTGACGTTGCAGAGCCGCTTTCGCGCCGGCATTGGCACTGCTGCGGTCCGCATAGAACGCTCGGGGAAATTTCATGATTGCCTCATATTGCAGACGAGGCAGGTCCCTTTGCGGGGAGCCTGCCCCGCAAGGGTTGGCGCGGTTTTCACCGCGCATTCAGAAGATGCGTACTGCGATGCCCGATTAGAGGAATCGCGCCTTGTAAGCGTCGAGCGCAGGCTCCAAGCGTTTGAAGCTCGCGTCGCCGTAACCGTCGCTGATCCGCCCAACCTCCGCGAACATATGCGGCCGCGCGCCCAACGGGTTGAACTCCGGGTGAGACACGATCGCCGTGAACTCGTCAACGTCGCCCGCTTGCGCAGCGACTTCCACGGAAAGCATTCCGTAGAAGTTCTTGCCGTTGACATCGTTGGTCGAAGCGTCCCAGCCGCTGGTCTGCCCGTGGGTGATCAATTGATAGTGGTTCATCGATGGTTCATCCAGTCGAGGCGTCGCCGCCAGTTAGTGGGTGATCCGGTAGCCGGACCCATTCGAGACGAAAAACACCTGCTGACCAGCAGCGAACTGCTGATCGTCGACCTGTGTAACGACCACGGTCTGACCGTTGGCGCGACGAAGGAAAACCTCGACACCGCTGTGGCGAGACATAGCGGCGCTTACGCGCTGAGCCACCAACCCGGAGACGGAGCCGGAAAGCGCGCCGGCGACATAGCGGCCGCTACCGTCGCCGATCACTTGCGAGCCCAGGAAGGCACCCGCTGCTGCACTCACGAACGATGCAATGCCCGACGAGCCGGAATTGCTCTCGATGGTGATCGGACGCACGCGCAGGATGGTTGCCTGCTCGAATTGGCCGATGCGTTGAACGTCGTAGTGCTGGTACGTATTGGGCGAACCGAAGTCCGCCGTGGCGCACCCGGAGAGCATGCAGACGAGGATGAAACTGGAGATGAGCTTGAAGATGGTTGCCTCAACGAAACCGGGCAACCGAACCCGTCAGGGTGGTCGCCCTGATGGAGAAGAATCGGAAGGAGAAACGAAAAAACGGCGTCCAGTGCAAGGCGACTGGACGCGTCATTTACAAAGGCCTACGAGGCGGCATGGCAGAGGTGATGCAGTCTGACACGACCGCTTTGCACCAGATGCCGTTCGGCGCTGGGGTTGAGCGAGTAGTCCCAATACACCATTGCCGTGCCGTCGCTCCACACCGAATGAATGCGTCCGGTGTACAACTGCGGCGGGCTGGCCTCGACGTCCTGACCGACCACACGATGATTCGCCATGAAACCGTTCTTGCTGGAAACCTTGACGACAGGTGCGAAATTGAGAGACATAGACAGCTCCTAAAAAATAATGGGAGCTGTCTCCCGGAGGGATAAGCTCCCAACGGGACGAAAAAAGGCGATCAACGAGGGTCGCCAGAAGATTGCCGTCGTAGGCGGCTGGAGAGGAGCTCGTCCTCCAGCACGCTGGAGGGGTAGGTCGATGCGCTGGAAGCGCGGAGAATACGGCCAGTCTACTGGGCGACATACGAAAGAGGTCATCGAAAGCTCGCCTTTTCACCACCTCTTTCTGTCATCGCCTTCGAAACCTGAGCCAGCAGATCAGGCAAGTCTCCGCCTAGTAACCAGAACGAGTGCGGTTGCGATTGTACGAGCCCCGCGTCCGCTCGGCCTATCGCTAAGGGATGAAGCTTGACGGGCAAAAAAAATGACAATGAGACACACCCACAAACCAAGACACGCCGACATCGCGGCACGACTGCCTCTTTTGCAGGCCTTGCAAATCCTTCGCCTGCGGCGGCGCCTCTCGCAGTACTCCGATCCCTACAGAATTGCGAAGTAGCGCACATACGCAGACTTTCGTTTCGGCAGCGTCTCGCTCGCAAACGTTTTCTCTCGTTACATTGGACCTGATCGATCTCGACTGTTCCCTCTAACCTTAATGGTATAAACATTGCGTCTATCGTCGGCCCGCCACAAAACCAACTATTTGACATTGCACGGCGCGGCCCACGGGGAAAGCATTGAATAAGACCAAGCAGCCGAAGCGAGCAACGGGGCTCGCCGACCGCGAACTCGCGCATCTCGAAACAATGTTCAACGGATTCCGTCAACGCGTCGACGCATTCACGCGCCTGCCGGCCGACTATTGGGTCGCGCGGATCAACCGGATTGAAGACGAATATGCGCTTGTCGTCACCCAGCAAAGGCGTCTGGCCGCGCTGATGCGACACCTTGAAACTATGAAGTCTAAGCTTCGCCAATTCGAGGAATGTGCTGCCTTTGCGGCGTAGGCTTGGACGACTTTGACTTTTCCGCGCCGATGCGAAGTCGATCAGTATCAATAAATCGCCTGCGCCATGCTTCAGACCATCGTCGTCTGGATGGCCGACCGTGCGCCCGACGCCAAACGCCGGACGCCCGACGAAGCAGAATTGCTCGCAAGCGTGCGCCGCCGCGTCGCCCCCGCAGTCGGTATCGAGATCGGCTACACGAGCGCCACCGATGCGATGCGCCGGTACGACGAATTGCTGGCGCAGCGTTCGCCCGCGCCCGCCGCGGACCTACCAGCACAAGCGAGCTTCGATTGAGTGTGGCGTCTGTTCCAAAAGTCTAGGCAAGACACAGCGATAACTGCACGTCAGCCGCAAAGAACGCAGGGGCGGGCGCCGCGCCTTCGCGTGCCGCCGCCACCTCCCACTGCATTTGCGAATCGCAAAAGGCGCTCAGACCATACAACAATCGGTCCGTGTCCTCGCGGTTCAGCAAGTCGCCGAAGGCAAAGCTGAGGCCGGCGCCGGTTCGCTAAGACGCCGCCCCTCAACG
Organism: Caballeronia pedi; assembly: GCF_001544915.2. GTDB lineage: Bacteria > Pseudomonadota > Gammaproteobacteria > Burkholderiales > Burkholderiaceae > Caballeronia > Caballeronia pedi. Next base: position 127,271 of record NZ_FCOE02000013.1, read on the forward strand.
GGGCGGCTTCGGGAGAAACATCTAAGCGGCGAGCGCGGCCTTTCGGCTTTTCTTCGCCTTCTTGGTGGGCTTCTTCGGGACTTCATATCCGAAGCGCGTCCACGCGGCCGGGTCCAGCGGGATCGGATTCGTGCGCCCCGTCGCGAGGTTCACGAACACGCCCGAGAACGGAATTGCACCGGTACGAAACATGGTCCAGAGCATGTTGAACGCTTGGACCGCGATGGCCTGGTTGATGACCAGAGACTGCTTGCGCAGCGCCTCAGCCATGGAACACGACTGTGTTTCGTCTTTCGCATCGAGCTTGGCGTCGAGCAAATCCGGAAACAACTCACCAACATGAGGCAACCGCTCCGGATGTTTCTGCGCGTAGCTCTTGCCACAGATCTGACCAATGACGACTTGGCCGCGATCGGTGTCGTTGCCGCAGTCGAGGTAATACGCTTCGGTGGGCTGCGCCGCGCTGACGATCGCGCACCGAGCGGCACGTGTATCCACGCAGCCGACCACCAGATCGACGTTGTAAAGCGGCTCACCTGGACCGAACCGGCGAGCTTCCGCCCGCCAGTTCGTGCCCATCAACGCATTGAGCCGATTGACGATGAGCGAGGCTTTGTACTCACCCACGTCGTTGGGGTAAAAGCCCTGACGGCCAACGTTGGTCGGACTGACCGTGTCGTCGTCGAACACCGTGCAGTCGATGCCGCCGGGGTGCCCGAGCTCCAGCATGGCGTGGTGCAGCCGCGCGAGGCTCGGAAGCACCGCACTGCCGGTGCCCCCTGCGCCGACCACGACCACGTTCCAGCTTCGCTCAATCATCCGCGAAGGAAGCAGATGACGGATGGCGCTTGTCATGCCGCCTCCTTCAGCTTGGCCGCCGCATACCAACTGCTCGGCACGCGTTCGACGTCTTCGAAGATGCCCTTCGCACACAGCCGCATCGCCATGCTGGGAACCGATGATGCGCAGTTCCCAACGACGAACGCGAATTTCGTCTCTTGCCGGTCATCTTCGTCATCTGTCGACGAGAAGAAGGCCGGGTGAGCACCATGCGAATGGCAGTCGATCACGCGCAGTTCGCCCGCGAAAAGCTCCGGCCGCTCGTACTTCAGCGTTCCGGTGCCCTGCGAAAGCACCCTTACGGGTGCGAGACGAAACTGCTTGGTTTCGACGTTCCAGACGATCCACGCACCCGTTTCCAGTGGATGCGCGGCTCGTGCCATAGCGACGAAGTCGCCGATCAGTTCCGGCGGCACCGTGCCACAGCGCAGCACCGTCGATTCGACCACTCGCCCATAGGGAATCGCAGTCGGAACCGTATAGTGCGCAACGCGGCGAACGACAGACAGCCACGGCAGATCGATTTCTATGAAGACGCCGTTCTCGCCGATCAGCAATCGCTCGCCCGCCGACTGCATGGGCGGCCCCGGCTCGCGCCGGGGCACCATGACAGTCGGAAACGAGCGCTGAAGCGCGGCATCACCCGCATTCAAACCACCAGCATTCATTTCAAATCTCCTTTTTTGCTGGCGATCAGCTCAGCGAGAGTAGTGTCCATGGGCACGAGCGCCTCTTTCGGGAACTGCTCGCCGTAGTTGCCGTCGAGCATTTCCTTCCAGAATGCGAACTCCCCCTTCGGATGCGAAACACGTGTGTTGCCGTGATTGGGGTGGGTGAAGGCAGATTGGAAAAATCCGCTCTCCCATCCCGCGATCGATTCGACGTCGATGCGCTTGGGCACATGAGCCGATCCGATGCAAATCCGCCCCCAGTCCCAGGTGTTAAAGTAAGGCGGTTCGTGCAGCTTCGATGAAGGCGTTGGCCGGCTGTCTTCCTGCAGCGCGAACACGGAAAACCCGTTCGAAGCTGCACGGAACACCAACCCTGGATGCGGGACGACCGCACTGCGCCGCCCGATCTCCTGGCAATCGAAGAAGACTCTTCGCATCGCTGGTCTGCACCACCACATCACCGCCTCTTGCGACACTGCGAGCACCGTCTCAGGCAGAAATTCGGCCTTCGGCGCCGCGTTCTGAGCCAGGTCGCGCAAGCAATCGATGAGCGCCATGCGGTCGATCGGCCTGCCTGCACCGATCGTCGCCCGCCCGGTTTTTCCTTGCGTCACCGGATGAACGGTGCCGTAGACAGCGCTGCGGTCCTGACGGCCGTACAGCAAGATCGCACTGACTGCCGCGAGTTCATCGACGCGGTCCGAGTCGATATCAAGCCCTTTCATACAAAACTCCTCGTTATGCCGCGAGACACGCGATGACGCGGTCCAGTTGGCCAAGAATGGATAAGCCCTGCGACCAGTTCGCGTACTGCTTGCGGATGGCTTCAGGCGTAGAGGCAAGCGGCGTAAAGCCGTAATACGTCGTACCGTCGCCGGCGCTGGCGAGGTGCTCATAGTGCGAATCGAGCACTTCACCCACGCGACTGTCGTTCTGCACCGTGAGCGTGGCGGCTGCATAAGCGCATTGAGGCCGATACTCGCAACCGAAGAGGTCGCGACTGCCCACCCGCTGCAGCATCAGCGAGAGCTTCTCCAGCTCCGCACAGATGCGGCGCGTGCGGCCGGAGGTAACGCGCTGAAGCCGCCTGAGCGCGGCGACGCCAAGCGCCCGTTGAGGCAAATAGCGGCGGCTCGTCGCGTGCCACCGGCAGACGTCCATGTCGTCAGGACAAAGCTGCGGACGCACGACGGATGGGAGGTAATGTTCGATCTCCGCTTCGTCCTCGCCGAAGCGGTCGGTCAGCATCTCGCGCGCTTCCTTGTCGGTCGCTTGCGGATCGCCATCCCAGAACCACGAAGCGAACTCGCCCAGGAACTCATCAGGCGTTCTCACCCACATCGTGCGTCCGGCTGCACGATTGATGAGAACCAATGCCGTCGACACCAACCGCGGATGAACACTCCGAAGTTCGGCCGCACGCCTGCCGATCTCGAAGATGTTTTCCTCTGCTATCTCAATGCCGAGATAGACAGGCGAGGTCGGATTGAAGTCGCTGCGGTCCTCCTGATACTGGACGACGTCTTGCACCGCCTGGACGTCGCACAGTACGAAGTCAAAACCGAGGCAGTCCAAACGCGGCGTATGACGCTTGGCCCACGCAAAAAAACCGTGGGCAAGCGCGTCACCCGCGCCTTTGAACTCCGGTACATCGCGCGGCCTCAGCACGCCAGAATTGAACTGGGCAGCGATGAGACTGGCGACATCCTTTTCGGCGTTCCAGCGCATCACTGCACGCGCTTTGACGTCCGAGCCGATGGCCGGCAGGCTTAGAAAATCATGGGTAACTCGACGTCCGGCAACGGGAGCGCGTCGCGATTGCCAAGACTCTCCCGAGACAGCGACTTCTGCACCAGACGGGCGAGGATCGAAGAACATTGCTCAATCTCCTTGTCATGAAAAAAAACCGCCCTTCCGGGCGGTTGCTGATGGGAAAGCGCAAGGTCCGGGTCGGACAAGGCTCCAAGGAGGTCGCGCTTACGCATGGTCGCTGCAGGGCATGACTGCACCCTTGGCACCGGCCGCGCGCAAGAACGTGAAGCGCATCACATCGCCTTCCGTCGTCGGCCCGTCAATCGCCGCGGTCGTCAGCTCCGGATACTGCGCGGAGTAGAGATCGCGGACATCGTCGGGCGAGAAGGTCGGCCCCGGATCGGGGAACGTCACGCCGTTGTAGACGAACTCGCGCGTGAGCTTCGCAACTTGGATAGCCATGTCTGCTCCTTAGTCGAAAAGCGATGCAAGGTTGGTCCCGGTGTTAGCCGGTTCCGCCGATGCCTCTGCTGCGGACGATGCCGAAGACACAGTCGGGGCGGTGCTCTGCCCCTCAGCGTCGGCACTTCCGTCGTCATCATCGTTGTCCGCGTCGGTGCCCGATCTGCCGGGCGCCTGCAATGCTGGCTTGCTACCGCCCTTAGCCAGCGTCTTGGTCGCTTTGGAGACTTGCGTCGTCTTGGCGGCTTCGAGGATGGCGGTGGTCGCAGCAACCTGATCGGCGAGCGACGCGTGCGCGCCGGTATAGGCCGCGAGCGCGTCGACGAAGCCCGCGTCGAGTTCGGCCGCCATCGCGGTGAGGGCAAGCGGCTGAAGCATGGCGGCGTCTTTCGCCGTGCCTTGTGGCATGACATAGACGACCATCTCTTCGCCCTTCATCTGCAAGGACAGCGTGAGCTTCGTGCAGTGACGCAGAAGCGGTTCAATCGCTACAAACATGGAAACTCCAGAAAAAGAAAAAAGACCGCCATCCAAAGAGTCGGCGGTCTATAGAGGATGGAAACTACGTCGATGCACGGGCCAGCCGCGCGATTAAAACTTGAGCACCTTCGGAATCTTGCCCGTGTAGTCGAAGCCTTCGACGGCCAGAAGCGCGTCGATGACTTCGGACTTGGGCTTGCCGAAGACCTTCTTGAAGTTGTCGCCGAGCGCGGCACGAATGCCCAGCTCGTCAGCGACCACCATCATTTCCGACTTCGTGATCAGTTCCAGAAACTCCTTGCAGAGCTTCCAGTGTTTCGCGAGATCGAGGTGATGGTGCTTGCACAGACGCGTGAGGTGCTGGACATCGAGACCCTGGATCGCGGCAACCGTGACACCGGTGACGGCATGCGCAAGCTTCGCGTCGTCCGCGGCAGCCGTCGAAGCTGCAGCTTTCGACACGTCACCGGACGCGACCTGCTCCTCGGTGAGCTTTTCCCAGATGCCGGAAAGCGTCTTTTGATCAACGCAGCGCATCTGATCGGACAAAGCGATCGCAACGAGGTATCGCTGAGCGAGCGCTGGATCCGCGCCGACCTCGCGGCGCAGGGCTTTTCGCCACAACGCCACGCGATACGCTTTGATCCGGTCCGACTCAGCCACAACCGTCGCCGGCGGATTGCTCGTCGTCGATGCCGCGGACGAACCGGCCGCGCCCTTCACTGCGGCGGGCGACGCTTTCGCGCCCCCCTTGGCTGCCTCGGGCTTCGGCTGCGTCGCAGTTTTCACCGCTTGCAGTTGCGCCGCCACCTTCTTCATGTTGCAGACGGTGTCGAAACATTGGCCGCGATAGACCTTGCCGATCGAGTCAGGCAGGCCGCTAACCGCCGCGCCGTAGTTCTGGCACGCGTGACACGCCTTCGCCTGCTCTTCGCCGACACCTTTGGGGCCATCGACTGCGAGTTGCACGCGTGTGTGATTGTCGCCAGCACGCACGATGCGCACGACCGGATATTCGTCGCGCAGGCCGGTGGCCGTCGCTTCGAGCATCTTTTCGGTCTTCTCGTTGTAGCAGGTGCGGTTGGTGCAGTTTCCCGTACCGATGGACTCGCCGAACATCTCGCCCTGCGTGGACGAGTTGTGCGGGCATCCGGCGCAGTCGGCCTTGTCGAAGATCGCGGCCGCCAACGAACAGGCAACCTGTTCGATGGTTTTCTTGACCTCAGCGACCGCCTTGCCTTCCTTGATGATCACCGGCAGCAGCTTGTCCTGCGTCTCCTTGGGGAGTGCAGCAAGCAGCTCGGCGTGACCGAGCAGGATCTGTCGCGTGCTCAATGCGTCGAGCACGGCGGTGCTGCAGTTCATCAGCGCGAGACGCTTATCTAGCGTCGCACGCGACCAGCCGAAGATACGCGCGACTTCGTCGCGATCGCCCTTGCACAGCCCGACTTGCTCGGCTGCCGCAATGGCTTCTTCGGCGGCCGACATGTCGGCGCGCTGAATGTTTTCGATGATGGCCAGTTGCTTGGCTTCGACCTCATCGATGTTTCGAACGACGACCGGGATTTCATAGTCTTCGCCGTGCGCTGCGAGCGCCGCCTTGTATCTGCGGCCGCCGGCGACGAGGCTGAAGCCGCCGTCAGCAAGCGTGCGCACGATCACGGGCTGGATCACGCCCTTTTCGCGCACAGACGCGGTCAGCTCTTCCATCTCCGCTGCATCGAAGTATTTGCGGGGATTGACGCTGACCTGAATGTGCTTAAGGGCAAGAGTAGGTTGTTGTTGCATGACAGGGCTCCTGAGCGGGAACCCGCCTCCTTTGGGAGTGGTTCCCAAAGGGTTGAACAACGTGGGCTGACTGACGTCAGCGCGGGGTCGATGCGTCTATGACGCGGGTGATGGAGCAAAGATAGCGGTTTACTCTGCGGGCACGCCGCGCAAAAGCTCACGAATTCATGCCGTCTTTCACAGCCAGGCGGGTCGCGGCTCGTTCTCCTCTGCGTCCAACGGCTTGCCTCGTGTCCACGCGAGGCGATGGACCGCGACGAGGTCCGCAGCGAGCCGCTCCGAATCGGCGGCGGAGATCGCGAGACCGATTGAACGAACATCATCGACGCCGACCGCGACTTTGACGAACAATGTGACGTCTCGATAACCCGACGCATCGAGCTTGCTTTCGTACTGGCAGGAATGCACAAGGCCATCATCGGGCAGCGGCGTGTGCGCCTGCTCATCAGCAAGCCCCCACCGTTTGATCATTGTCTGCCAGCGGGTTTCCCCACCGGGAAAGTAACGATGCACTTCCGTCACGTGCCGCCTGTCGAGCCGCAGAACCTGCAGGCCGTGCTCCAGCAAATCATCATCGAGCCGTCGAAAGTGCGCGAGGCTAAATGGAAAGTCGTCGCCGTTGTAGAGGCCTGCTAGGAACTGAGCAGCGACGCGCGCCTGCCCAGAGCTGCCCTCAGCCACGTCAAGGAGGTAGGCGAGCGAATCGAGGCTCGCGTCGCGACCTTGAGCGCGTATCTCCGCTGCTCGCTGCGCGGGCGTCATTCCGCCGGCCGCTTTTCCAAGAAATTCGTCAACGGTCTCTTGGAGCGCTTCGGCTAAATGCGTTGGGACGGTAAAGGCGATGGATCGGGTGTTGGGTGTCGGCGAATTACTCATAGCGTTGTCCTGGCGTAAACGGACGCTCGAATTCGCGCCTGTTCGCATGATGCCATGAGCGAAAAAGCGCGCCAGCAGAACACCGGCGCCTAAGGCGGCCGACACATAAACGGGGTACGGCAGGCCGCGAAACGCGCGTACTGGCATCAAGGGCCAAGTGATGCGGCGCAGCGAACACTGTCACACGCGATGGCGAAGACACACCGATGTGTGGCGGAACGGTCGCCGTCGTTCAGTGTGCAAGGACGAAAAAAAACCGGCTCGAAAGCCGGTTGGTGATTAAAGGTTGTGACGAGAGGCACTCGGGGGTGCCCCTGTTTCTTATGCCACCGCGCCAGTCACGGGCGGCAGCGATCGAGACAGCAATGTCGTGACTGCCCCGGCCAATGTCCACTCGCCAAACTGCTTCTCATGGCTTTCATGGACGAGACGGTCGAGGCACAGCACCTCGACGCCATCGACTTGTACCTTGCCGAGGACGTTCGCCAGCACCGCGCGATTGGAGCCTTCACGTTTAACCGTGACTACGCCCTCCCCGACCACCACATACACGTTCGAGTCTTTCGGCATTTACGCTGCCTCCTTCAAAAGTTTGCGCATGTCACCGGACGTTTCCGCCGACAGCAATGCGAGGTCATCGACGAAACGATCTAGTAGAGAGTCCATATGAAGGAAGGTCTCGTCGTCCAGTTCCGGCGTCGCCCAGTCCAGCCCCGCCTCCGTCGCATCACGTTTGTGCGCGACCATTTGGTCCTGATACTCGTCGATGCTTCCTGGTAGGTGGAAATAGACGACTTTCAACACGCCCTTCCGGTTCCACCGCAGCGCGCGCCGCATCGCTTGATACTCAATGCGCCACGTCCATGAGCGGTCATAGAAGAGGATGTAGTCGGCGTTCGGCAGGTTGTAGCCGGCGCGGCCAGATGCCTTGGTGGCCATCAACCCGGTTGCCAGTCCGCCCAAGAAGCGCGTGTCCTTATCGGCCACGCGACGCTTGATCGGGATCTCGCCATGAAACGGGACTGTCTGCACACCATGCGCATCCAGCTCGCGCGCCAGAAGATCGAGCACGCCGGGGTTCTCGGCAAACACGATTGCTTGCTTGCCTTCCGCCGCGATCGCGCGCATCCGCGCAACGATCGCGCGCTGCTTGCTCGTGAGCCCGCCGATATACTCCACGCCCTCCATCCCGAACTGCGGGTAGTTAGCAGAGAAGTGAACAGCACGGATACGAGCGAGAATCGTCACCAGGTTGCACGCCTTCTTGTCATCGCGCGATGAGCGATACCAATCGGCGAACTCGTCGGCAGCACGCAGATACGCAGCCAGATGGCCGCGATCCCAGTCGACCGTCTCCACCTCGAACTGCGGTGGTTCGATCCGGATGTAGCGCGAGACCTCAGGCTCTGCGACCAGCCGCCGCTTGATGTGCGGCGCGAGCATCGCGCGGTAGAGATGCAGGTTGCCGATCTTCGGCACCTCGCGTTTCGCCCCATCCTGCAGGCTCTCCGCGAACTGCCACGTCACCCACTCGAGCACTACGAAGTCATCCCTGAATCGATCGACGCCACGCATCGCGTACTCCACCGAATTGATCCAGTTCTGCTCGAGATAGCCCACGCGGTAGCCGTAGGGCTGCGCTGCCGTCCCATCACCGCCAGAAAATGCAATCAGCCCAAACGCATCTCTCGGGTAATTCGGAATCGGGCTTCCCGTCAAGACGAACCGGCGCCGCGCCGAAAGCTGCCAAAGCGCACGGCTCTGATCGCTCGTTGGATTGGCGAGGCGCTCGCCTTCATCGGCCACGAGCAGGCCGATGCGACGCCGCAGTCGATGCGCATACGTCACGCGGGCCGAAACCGCCTTGTCGACCGGCATGCGCAGCCGCTCGTACGAGATGAGGTTGATTTGCCGGAGGTCGGTGAGATCCGCCGCCGATTCGATTACCTTCACCTGATCGGCCGCGATAGGCAACTGGCTAATCTCCTTCAACATTTCCTCGATCAGCCGGGACTCAACAACGATGAGGCCGTGCTTCACACCCGAGACGAGGATCAGCGCCAACGCGAGCCGGGACTTGCCGCACCCCTGCTCCCACGCGACGATGCAGCCTGTCGGCTTCAACAGCGTTTCGACGAGATCATCGACCTGAAATCCCCAGTCGAGCCACTGATCGACGCCGAGCGCCACGACACGCGCACGCAATGCCTCGGCGTGGTCCGGATAGCACGCGCACAGACCTTCGTGCACCACTTCCCATCCCTCGCTGACATTCTCAACCGCAAACCGCGCATTGAGTTCGTCGACCGACAGGTGGTACGCGACGCCGTGCAGCGCGTATCGGTAACGCCCGTCGGCTTCGCGATCGAAATGGACTTCGTCGCCCGCCTTGATGAGCGGACTGGCCCAGCGAGTCGCGTCGACCTTGTGCGTCTCCTTCGCGATGCCCGACACGTGATCTCGCGATCCTGCGCCAGTTGTCCACGCGACGTGCCGCAGCGGTATCGCCTGTCGTACGCTGCGTCGCATGCGTCTGTTGAAGTGCTCCATGAAGCCGGGCGCGAGTTGCGGCTCGCCACCGACGCTGCGGATTCGATCGAGCAACTGACCAAAGGCGGCGACCGGATCGTCCTGCACGAGATACGTTTCCATATCCAGCGAGCCTTGCCCCGAATAACGGAAGCCGCGCGGCAGCCGGTGGCCGTCGCGCGAGTAGATGCGCTTCACGAGAACCGCGTTGAGCACCATCGCTTCGTTGAAGCCACACGCAAAGGACAAGCGAATGCGCCGGCCATCGTGCGACACCTTGACCGACTTGTCGCCCGTGACCGCACGCATGATGAACGGCACACTGTCATCGAGCTTCTGCAGTCGCAACCGAGCTTCACCGAAGGAACGATCCTCGAAGTGCAGCCCGAGATCTGGGCCAGGCTTCGCCAGATCGTCGACGACCGCCCGCACGAAGTCCGAGGGACGATCGCGATGACGGTCGAACACCACCACGGCAGTGCGCACGTTCGCGCCTTCGAGCTTGAACGCGTCTGCCGGCAGTTCGAACAGGCCTGCCGCGCGGCGCTTCAAGCGGTCGCCCTGCTCGCCCGCGATCATCGACTCGGCGGTCGTGATCGGCAGGAGCGCGACGACGATGTTCGCCGCCTCAAGCGCCTGATGCACGGCGTAGTCGTGGCTCAAAGCGCTGGTGTGCGCGCCGTACCGGCCCCACGTCGTGCACTCGAGCGTCTGCAAATGCGGCGACTCAAGATGGATCGAGAACGGCGGATTGATCAGTACGATATCAAAGCGCGTCGGATGGATGTCCTCCATGCCAGCTTGCCGGAACTCGCAATTAAATCCCCCTTCCTCGAACACCTTCTGGCACTGCTGGATGACATCGGCGTGCACGTCGACGCCGTACACGGCATGCCGTTCCGGGTCTGCGTACTGGAGCAGCCGACCGGAGCCGACCGAGTTATCCAGGATGCGGATAAGCCGATTGACGTTCCAGCCGCAGACGAAGCTCCACATGAACGCCGCAATGGCGTCCGGTGTGAAAAACTGCCCGAGGTGCTGACGGCGGGCTGCGGCCAGCTCGCCCTGATGGGCGATCGACGGCGCTTGCGATCCCAAACTTCGAATCGCACGCAACGGCTCATACCAGTCCCGCTCGAACGAAAACAGATCTCTCTGCATGAATTGCCTCTAGAAATTAAAGACCCGCCGAAGCGGGTCAAGGACGGGACGTCGGACGCTTTAGTACCGGTCGCGCGAGGCGAGGTACTTGGCTCCGAACTCACTGATAAAGAGGGACAACGCGTCGCCCACGTCGTGAGCGAACTTGAACTGCCACTTATCGTTGAACATCACGATTTCCAGCCCGGTGAAAGACAGCTTCTCGCGCGTCGAGAACGTCAGTTGGTGGACGCTGAAGTTGCGCAGTTGCATCGCCAGCGCGCCGAACTGATGCTTCTTCGCAAAGGTGGCTAGGCCGCCGAACGTTGTCACCACCGACTGCTGCGACGAGTAATAGACCTCGCGCGCGCCTTTCGAGCGAAATGACGCTTCAGACGAAACACGCTTTTCCAAGATGACGGCGCTGCTGGTGCGCTTGATCTCTGTATTGGGCTTGAGCCAGAAGCCATCGATGACGGCCTTGGCTGCCTGCTCGAAGGCGACGCGCTCGCCAGCTTCACCGCCGAAAGTTCGCTCGAGGTGTTGCCAGAAGCCGTCCAAGTCAGGGACGTTGCCCTTCCTCAGATCCTCGTCGACGTCGAGGCCGCATCGGTCGAGTTCGCGACTCTGGTCGATCTCGATTCTGACGCCGGCGGGTGCAAACTTGCGGCTCGCCTCCATCACAAGCCGCGAGAGCAGCCTTCGGCAGAACGTGTTGAGCTCGCGCTCGCCTTTGTATTCGCTTCGCACTTCCATCGCCGAATACTCGGACAGTCCGTCAGCAAATACATCGCGCTCAGCTTGAACGACAGCGCCATAGGCTGACGCTGCCGCGCTTTGTGCCGTCTTGAACTGCTCAACCAATTGCTTGTACATGCGTTGCTCCATGAAATGAGCAGGCGCACGCCCGCGAAGGGGACGTGCCCCTGCGGGTTGAACTAGATGCTTGTGGATGCGGCGAACGGTGAATCGCCGAAGATCGATGCGCGAGTTGCGCGGGTGATGGCTCAACGATACATGCGGCATGCGCCAACGTTTATGGTAAAGGCGCGCTTTTGATAGTGCCTTTCGTCGTTGAGCGTCGGACTGTTATCCACATTTTCTGTGGTTAAGCCTGGGGATAAGCGTCGGCGCCGCACCAAGTGATGCGCACTGAAGGTGGGCGAGTATCCCGTAGGAATTATCATGATAATTGTAGATCCGCGAAAAGAAGCACGAAAACATATCTCTTTCCGCGTCGCCGCGTCGTTTCGCCATTCGCCGTCCATGCCATAAGGGCACCATCCGCATCAGAAAGGTATGGATATTCGGGTCGCTTTCCCCCGTCGCCCCGTTCCCCATAGCAACGAGAATGGGACTGTGCACGCGCGTGCGTGAGACCTATACAGACGTCATGAAAGTCAGTCACATCGCGACCATCGCGTTCCTTAGTGCCTCAGCCATCGTCATGACCGGCGCGATCAGCGTTGCCGCGCGCCAGTTCACGATTGAACGTTCCGCCGTCCGGGTCATCGTCGACACCAGCATCGCGGCACGACTCCAAGGCTTGTCCGACGCGATAGAGCTAGTCCCGGCCTATGAACGGTCTTTGTTGCTGTCGAAATACGGCTTCAAGGACGAGATGGCGCTCGCTGCTGCACTCACAGCGCAGCGCGGTGACATGCACTTAGCAGAGAAACTGCGCGCTGCTGAACTCGCTGCCAACGAGAAGCGATTAGCAGCTTTACTGGCGGCATGCGGCTTTAGTGCGATCGTCGCCATTATGGGCGCCTTTGCGCTGTATGACGCGCATGTCGCGCGCGGCCGAGACACGCGGGAAGCCACCACACATGCCGCCTAGCGTGCGACCCAACCTCGCCTTACCGAAACGACATGAATCTGATCGTTGTTAGCTTCGAAGACATCACAAAAGACCCCGCCGGCGCGCGTGCGGACTCTGTACCGTCTCCGGGCTTCCCCGACAGCTGGCTCGACGCGCTGGTCGGAACCGGCTCCGTTTTCTCGCGTGATGTAGCCGCGCCCGGCGCCGTTAAGACGATTGGCCTTCGCTTTCCGAGCGGCGCGCACGCCGAACAGTTTTGCCTGAGCGTGCGCAAAGTGGCGAATTTGCTTGGAACCCGGGCGCACATCCACAAGGTCCCCGCCCATCAGGTTGACCTGACACTGAGCGAGGCGTCAAGACATGGTGCAAGTATCATTTGACGGACTCGCCGTCGCACTGCAAGACGTTCAGGACAACCCGGCGCGGTATGCACGGCAACTAGAACGTGCGAAGAAGTCGCCGGGCTATGCCGTGTGCCGGTGCCAAGAGCGCGGCGCGGGCAACCTCTTGCGTCTCGTTGTGCGTCGCTATGGCGAGCTTTTTCCTCTCGCCCAGATGGCCTGACGACGGGCCCAACCACGACGAGACCTCGTGCCCATTCTACGCTGCAGTGCCCAGTAAAGACGGAAGAGTGCCCGACGCCCTAAATGCGATTCGACAATGGCCCGTAGGGCTGAACGTCAGGCTCGACGCCTCGCTTTCTGTTCGAACCGTCGAACGGTCGGCACGCGCTGAGAGCAGCTCTTCCCTCACCGGCACAACTCGCCGCACGGCGCCTCGTCTTGGCTTTCTGCAACGGCATTGGCTCGAGGCTGGTTTGAATGTCTGGCAAGGTAGGTCAACACGCGGCTGGGGGCAGTGCGACGCGCAGCTCGTGGCCGCTCTTGGAGATGGCAAATTCAACGGCAAGTCGATCCAAGAGGTCTTGCATGTAATGCGTCGGCACGACGAAGCTAACGCCGAGTCCATCGCCGCCGAATTCAATGCGTTCCTCGACGGGATCAAGACCACACCCCAAGACTCGCCGCACCGTTTGGTGCTTGGCGAGCTCCGCGCCGTGACGCCTTCGAGGTACGGCTTCGTCGTCAACCTCCGCCAAACGAAGCGCACATTCTTCGCGTCCGCCCCTGTTGTCGAATTGTCCACTGCGTCGTTCCGGTCCGCTTGGGCGATGATCGGCAATGCCAGCGCGCGGGTGGTGATTCTGGCTGTGGTTGAACGGACCAGAGACGGAAATCTTCGGATCATCGACCTTGCGCTGCAACTGTGAGGCAGCACTTTCGTGCCCTGCGACTCGGGCTACGAGGTCGAAATGGCGAACCGGCTGGTCGCCGAGCGTCGACGATTCATCAAGCCATTAAGGCTCGAGGCAGGCGATGTCATGCTGCCCGACTTCCAACTGACGGATACTCGTTCGCCGACGGCGATTGAAATTTATGGCATGCAAGGCAATCACCAGTACCTTGCCCGCATGAAAGAGAAACAGGCTCTTTATGCGCGCACCATAGCCCCCTGCGTTGAGTGGATCCCGCCAGCCGACGTAGCGTCGGTGCTGCTTCCCAACCGCGTGACTTGACGGCCGCTTCCTCTAGGATACTTTGAGCGCGTTCTTAACTGCCGAGCAAATGACATGGCCTCGAACTCGTTCTTTCTAAGTCGTGCAGTCGCGCGTTACGCCAACCGGCAAGTGAATTATCCCGCGCTCGCGATGGCAAGTGCGATTGACGCGGTCGACGAACGTCGCAAACAGATTGTCGTCGCCGCTGCGGACAAACGTCCCTGCGCGCCGTGTTCTTCAGTTCTCTCGGCGCGATACTCGACATCCACGCGACTTGGGACGAACTTGACCAGTCAGCTAAGGGATGGCTCGCTTTCACCATCCATTGGAATCGGTGGTGGTTGCCCAACGCGGATCATGTCGAATTGTTGAAGCAACACACATTCGTGCCAACCGACCTCCGATTCGCGAATCGAGACTTAGCGGGGGCTCCCGGTGACATAGCCCCTTTTCGCGAATACCTCGATGTCGTTGAACTGCACTACCGCCGCGACGCAGCCATCTCCAGCGTCCTGTTCCCGCCAAACGCTGTAGCAGCCGTCGGAACTTCTCGTATCGATGCGGCCGGCCGCTATTCATAAAGCGTCGATGCGGAAGGTGATTCCCTTCGGAAGGCGAGCCGTCTCTACTAAAACGCTCGGCGACGTTCAGGCCCAGTGTGCACACCGGAACCTACGGCTCGTCGAAAGCGGCGCTACCGTCACGTGCGCCGATTGTCACGTCACGCTCAACCCATTTTGGGCGCTCTCAATGCTGTCCGAACAGTACGCGTTAGCGATGCGTCACATCGACCGGCTCAACGAACGCGTGAAGCTTGCCGACGCTCGGATCCTGAAGCTATCGCAGGAGCTCGATGGAATGTCACCGGGCAAAAGAAGTGCGATTCAGTCGCCTACCGACACTTGACCAACCGTCGAACAGTGGTGCAATAGGGTCACCAACGACTTAGGAATGCACCATGAAACGAACCTTCGAATGCGGTCACAGCGGCAAGGGCAAGTACTGCCATGCGTGCGCGGCTGCAGAAAAACAGAAGGCACAGCGACGTCTCGCGCTGGAAGAAAAGCGCGCGGCGAAGCGAGTCTCGACGGCCGACGATTCGATCGACCTGTCCATCGTCCAGCACCTCTCAGCCGTACAACGAGAGGCAAGAGACCTGCTCGCAAAGGTCAGCAGTGGCATGCATCCATTTTCGCTCGATGGCAAGTTCATAAAGTCGTCGGCCGGCAAGCTGGTCTCCGTGCCGGTTGGCCGATCCTATCGCCTGCTCTTTGACGCGCCCTCGCTCGCACCGCTGCGCCTCGTCAGTCACGAAGACTACAATGGGATTGCGGCGAACCGCGTGGCCGCATGACTTCCCTCGACGGAAGCTTCGCGCCGCCATCCTCTGAAGGAGGTATATCGCGATGAAGGTCAGCCCGAGCTTGGCGTTGAGAACCGCAATCAACGCTTTGCGCGACATCGTTGAAAGTGAGCGCATGCCAAATGGAATCCCGCTAACTGACGATGAGCGCGAACTGCATCGGTTATCTGCCGATGAACTTGAGAAGCAACTCGTGGCACCGAAAAGGCTAGTAGGTGGGCTGCAAAGGTGACTTCCAGCGACCGCGATCGGTCGCCCTCACGGAGGTAGCTATAATTCACGGCGGCTTACAAGATTAGAACCGCCGGCGAGCCGGCGACAGGACAGCGCCATGACTGACGAACTGTTTCCCTGCGACCACTGCGGCGGAAAATGGGCATTTGGCTTTTCGCACCGGCTACTCAAACGCCCGTCTGCACCCGCGCGTGATTACCTGACCGCCGAAGAAAGTATTGCCCCCGAGATCAACGATCTTGAAGCGCGCTCTCTGTTCGCGATCCCGCAAGAAAAAGTCTGCTGCATTTTTTGCGAAGAATGCGGGATGCAGACGCCGTGGATTGCGATTGGGGACGACCGGCATGCCGCGCTTGAAAAAGCAGGCACAATTTGGAACGCCCGCACCAGGCGTCCTGCTGCGAAAGAGGGAGACCTCTTGAAGCTGGTCAGAAAGGAGCTAAGCGCGCTCGATGCGCCGTTCCTGATTGATCTGCTCGCCAGAACCGAAGGCGACTGGGAGAAGCGTGGACCGATTTTCGCCATGCTTGCCAGGAAGATCGTCGACAGCAAAATCACCCTGAGCGACTTTTGGCCCGTGGACACCGTTCTCAACGACGCGGCCAGATATCGAAAGCTGCAACAACTCGCGAAGCGCATTTACATCGACGGCATTGCATCTATCCAGTTTCCTCGCATACCGGCAACGGGCGGCGACGAAGGCAATTTCGAGAACAGCGTGAACCTCGCAGTGGACGATCTCCCTGACCGAAACCGCTGGTAACTTGACCTTGGCGCCGGTCTGCAATACTTGGACTGTGCATGGCCCTTTTCTGCCAGCACGACCCAGGAGAAACATAAATGTCCCCCGTCGAGTACCTCAGCGCAGCCTACCGTCTCCGCGCGAAGCTGGTCCCGCAAATTGCGACCGGTTTGGCGCTCGCCGTCATCTTGACCTATTACGCGCTGACCAGCCCATCACTCGACTTGCTTCTCAGGTAGCCCTCGGTCGTAAAGCGGCTTAGGAATTATCATGATAATTCTCAAAACTGAGCCGCCCCTCGACTAAGCACCTGATTTGACGCGCTTCCTGCAAAAAGGGAGGGAGTAACAAAATCCCATGAGGTCCGATTTTGTTACTCCGACCTAATTTCTATCAAAAATTCTGTACAACGCTTGACGAGAAATGCCTAAGGCAGCCGCCGCAGCCGTTTTGTTGCCGTCCGCCGCCTCGACCGCAGCAAGCGCCTGCTCGAGGGTAATCGCGGCAGACTTTTGATGCGCGGCGCTGTTGTAGCTCGCGATGTACGCGTTGGCCTTATTGCGCCGACTGTGCCCCGCCGCTTCAACCACCTGCTTCATCGCTTCTCGGTGAAGCTCGATGTCGGCTTTCTCGCCGGTTCCTTTCACCGGCGCCGCGACTCCCGTCAGCAGCTCATACATCTGTTGGAGATACTGGTGCCGGAGTCCATGACTGGTAATTCCGAGTCCGGCTCTTGTGACACCGTGCCGCTTCAGAACCTCATAGTAGTGGTTCTTCCACTGCGTCAGGGTGTACCCGTCGGGGATAGTTGATCCGGTGAGATCGTTGCAGTATTGCATGGCCTCTTCAAGCAACATCAGCTGCAACCGCATTTGCGCCTGCATCGGTACGAGGCGATCCCGGCCGCCCTTCGTTCCACGCGTCACGATTAGAAACCCGTCGCGACGCACTGAGTCCTTCGGCCTTAGGAGAAAGCTCTCCTGCACACGCAACCCAAACGCCGCCTGCAGCCTCAACTGCAGCGCCACGACCGGATCCGTCTCGGCAATCGCGTTGATCACCGCCACGGCGTCAATCTTCTTTCCCTCCCACGATTTGTCCTCGAGCGCCGAATACGAACGAATAAGCCCGTGCTCCTTGCGATCGACATAGTCGGCTAACGTACCGACGAGATTGGGCTTGTTTACCCAACTGGCTAAAGCGCGGATGTACGTGAGTTTGTTCTCAATGGTGCCGGCGCTTTGCTTTTTCTGCACCCACAACTCGACGAGACTCCGAACGTGCTTTTCCTTGATCGCCCACGGTGACTGCAACGCAAAGCCGATCTCCCGAAGCTCGACGAAAGTGTGGCAAAGCTTCTGCAACCGATATCCCTGCGTATCGACGGAGAGCTTCTTCGTGCTGACACGTGTGCGACTATGTACCCGATCAACGTTCTCAACGAACAGGACGCCAAGCTTGCTTTTGAAATCCGCTGGAAGCCTGTAACCGCTCAGAAGCGCGCGTACATTCACTGTCACTGCCATCTGTTTCCCCCTCGGTGTTTGCTAAAAGAAGAGCGGACCGCGCGATGAAAAGCGCAGCCAAAGTCAAACGCTTGCCTAAGTTCCAAACGGTCTGAGAAGCGGCGGCCCTGCTCCTGATACCCCGAAGAAGCTGTCTGCAGTCCCGCCATAGCAGCGTGCCCGAGCGCTTCCTGTCGGGCTCTCACATCCGAGACCCCAATCGCAATGACAACAGCCAGAGCGACCACTCAGCATGCGCGAGGAACCCATGGTCCACCCATCGGATCGTTCGCCGCCCGATCTGTGCAGACGGTATCTGACGCGCAGACGACACCGACACTAAGTACCCCTAAAACCCGAGGAAGTTCGATCGCAGCCGCCCCAGCCCGTCGACGCGCTGAATCGATGCGCAGCCGACAAGTCGCGCGTCCATTGCGATGAGCGGTCGATGTAACCGTCGAAGCTACAAAGAAATACTGGAGTCGGACCAACGCTGACTTCCATCCATACGGTGGTCGCCACCCACTCCGCGAAAGCCGACGCGGAGACGTCTGCCCGCGCTGGCAGCCGCACCAAATCGCTGTCGCTCTCGAGGGCAGCATTGCGTTCGAAAATGCCCGACGCGAAGGCGTCGAGATCGTTCGAATCATGTTTGAAGCGATGCGCTCGATCGCCGCCAGATGTCAACCCATGATGGCGCACGCCATTCGGCTCTCTAAAGCTTTCCCAAAAGATTGGCCCTAGCGCTACGTGGTACGAGCCGACGATCACCGTCCCGGTCATACACCGCCCGAGGACGAACCCGTTGGCAGCCTTTTGCATTGCAACCTCATGTTTGCCGTTGCGTGGTCCGGACGATGTGATTGACGTCCGGTTCGTTTGCCGCCGCGTGAGGCACCAGGGAGCCTATCTCCTGATTGCCATCGCGCTGCGCGCCGCGTATCCCCGCCGGGTCCTGCCTTCCTGTCCATTAGCGATTCCATTCGATAGCCCTGCACGTGGAAGAAACGTGCATCGACCGTCCGTATTGCTGCGTGCTGTCCGACCCACGCTTCGCGTGTTGACCGACACTGGGTTGCTGCAAGCGAAGGCAAACGCGGACCCGCTTCCCGGTTATCTCGTCGTTCTGTGTGCTGTGCCTGCTGCTGCCAGCAGTCGACTCGCGCGCCTTTCGTTGCACGAGTCGACTAAGCCGCTGCTACGGCTACCGCGCCGGCCGTGACGCATCTCTGCGCCCGTGTGCCCTGTCCTTCGACGGCACGACCTCGGCCATTTGCTCGGTAATTCGTTTGCGCTGTTTCTTTTCCGGTCGCGCCTACCGTTCGTCTTCCGTACAGGGAAAGCCTCGCCATTACGGCTCGCTCCACCCCCACCCCAAAGCCCGTTCAATCTGCCGCGGTGTGTCGGGCGTCATGCAACGTACCCAGCTTCGTATGCTGAAAGGATGTGTCCATGCACATTGAGGTGGAGTCGCTCCGAAGCGCCAGGACCTGTGTCCGTGTCCGCTCCCAAGCCGTCTCAACTCGCTGATTCGGGCAAAACCGCCCCCAAACCCAATGGATATCGCGTGTCCGGCTTCCTCAACTTGGGTCGCCTTGGGCTTGATTAGCTTCAGAAAAAGGCCGCATCAACTTGCGACCTCTGACAGAGGGCCTTTCGCTAGGCAAAGCGATGCCCTCGATGGTCCGTTTAGGAGTCGATGCGCTGTTCGCGCGGTGGGTAATAGAAGGATATCTGGCAGGAAACTCAATGCGCGGGTGAAAGCTGCCTAAATCATGCGAGCTTTCGCTGCCTTGACTTTGCGACGTTCTCGATAGAGTAGGTCCGTCAGCAACAGGCTTTGGCCCCTCTTGGTTCCGCGTAGGTACCCTAACGAGAGGTGCGCTCGGCGCCGCTAAGCGCATGGCCCTCGCAGGGACCAAGGAGGGGCCAAGACGAGCACAGCCGCTTATGAGAGCGCTTGTCTTGACCCTTCGCGGGACCAAGCAGGAGCCACGCAAAGGTTGTAGGCAATGGCTATTTGAACTCTGGAGAGAAAGATATGAAGACACAGGTTTTTGCAGTCGACGTTGGTTACGGAAATACTAAATGGTCGTTCCGTATGGGCTCGGACCTCGCGACAATGATGTTTCCGTCGCTTGCCCCGCTTCGTGTGAGCGACGCGGTTTCGACCTTTGGCCAGGGCGTGCTGTCGGACCGCAAGGTGGCCGCAATCGAAGTCGATGGCACAGTGTTTGAAGTGGGCCCTGGTGTCGAGCGATCGTCAGCTTATGGAAACGCCGGGCGGACCCTTTCTGAAGATTTCTGCACAACGCCGAACTACGCGGCGCTACTCTATGGCGCGCTCCATTTCGCAGGATTGACGGAAGTCGAACGTCTTGTTCTGGGCTTGCCTGTCCATAGCATCGGCAAGTATTCGGACGCCGTTCGCGACGCGTTCAGCGGCACACTGAGTTTCGGTGCGCACAAGGTGCATATTGGTAGCGTGAAGGTCATCCCTCAGCCCCTCGGGTCGCTCGTGTCATTCTCGGAGTATGGCGGCAGTGCGTTCGACCGGAAGAACGAACACATCGTCATTGACGTTGGGTACTTCACGACCGACTGGGTGGTTGCAAACGGCTTTACGATGAATGACAGGCGTAGCGGTGGCGCTCCGGGCGGTGCGTCGCAGGTCTATCAGCGCATGGCTTCGTTGCTTGGCGAACGGCAGGGCGAACTCATCACTGATCTTGAGCGCATCGATGAGTGCCTGCGGCTGAAGCAGCCTCTGCTCTTCTACAACGAGGACATCGACCTCGCACCGTACCTTGAACAGTCGCAAGCAGTCGTCCTGGCCACCGTTAAAGAAATTCAGAAAAAGGTCGGCCGCACTGATGCCGTTCGGTCCATCGTTCTAAGCGGCGGTGGTGCGGCACTCTACGAGCCCGCAATCCGCGAGGCGTTTCCCCGCAATCGTGTTGATCTGCTGGACGCACCGTGCTTCGCTAACGTGAAGGGCTTTCTTATCGTAGGAGAATCGACGCTGGCCCGTGAACGCAAGTCGCTCGGAGCGGCAGCATGACAAAAAAAATGCTGATCAAGGTGACGGTGGACGAGGCGCTGTTTCCCGAGCTGTATCAGCGTTTGGACGAATACGAGAATCCGCGGCTACGCGCGGCCGTGCTCCGCTCGCTCGCCAGCGACACGGTGCGTCTTTTGACAACCGGCGCTCCGCGGGCTCCCGCTACGGGCTTAGTATCGACGCCGCCGCCGACGGATCGGCATCGCGCGACAAGAGCGACAGGTTCGACGCCGCCTGCTTTATCGCGCCCACTCGTCGCAACCGACGAAAAACGTCCCGTCGCCGCCGCGGAGCCGGATGCAATGTCTGAGCTATCAGATCGTTTCAATGTCGATGAGATCGCAGACCAGTTCGCCGGCTTTTAGTCGACCGACAGACGTTGCTCCTTGATACACGATCCGCTCGAGCGCGCCGCTAACCCGGCATATCCCGACTGCGATGGAAGTCGGGCGTCTCTTTTGCCGTACCTCCACTATGTCAGAAAATCGTGAGTGCCATCGCCGTCCCAACACGGTGCGGCGATCCGCGCGACCGGGAGCAACTATTCGAGACCCGAACGGGGACGAAGCGGCGCAGCGGAAGGTCGCTGCCTTCGTCGTTGATCCTTCCCATGTCTCGCCTACCGTGAAATGCTTTGCAACGAAGGCGTCTGTTGCAGCGATTTCTCGTCTTCCTCAGCCCTTGCATGACTACGCGGCAACTCTGAAAAGGTTGCGCGTCGACGATGTTGCAGCACTGGTCCCGTTGGTTCGCACCCGAGTAATTCCGGCGTTGGCTGCACCCTCACCGTCCGAAACCAGCCCGGGCGGTAGCACTATCGAACACCGTCACGCGGTAGCAAAGCAAATCTGTTGCCTTCGTCTAACGCGCCAAAACGCTCGCGCCTTGACTTTGACATCCAACTGCGAAGATGGGTTATCGATGTGACAAGCATTCGCTCGCGACGCTAACCCAACGACTATTGAAGCGGTTATGGACATTCTCGACAGCTTGATGCAACTGGACTGGACGCGCGGGGCGCGGATGTGGATTTTGCTCGCGGCCGCACTCGCTTTGTGCGAAGCTGCATTCCTGTTCCGCCGCGCTATCATTAACAGGAACGAGGGGGACAGTGATGGACGCTAAATTCATGGCACTGCCATTCGTGACCCGCCGCATCATCCTCGCGGCCGTGTCGTTCTTCTCGATGTTCTTGATTGTCCATCTGCCGAAGAATGGCCTCAGCGAAACGCTGTTGTTCGCGGCGGGGCTCACAATGTTATGGGCGGTGGGGATCCTGATTCCCTTCCTGAAAATACTGTTCCTCGTCTTGAAGTGGCGGTTGAACTACGTCGTACGCTTCAAGTAGCCAAAGAAATCCAGGCCCCAAATAAAAAGCCCCGACCAATGGTCGGGGCTTTGTCTTCAGGGGGTACTCAATGCAGTAGAGATACAGCTTGTGCGCTCGCCTGTCGGCGAATGCAGTAAAACCAGGCGATGTCGAGCGTGACGCCTTGTTTTTCCAGTCGAGCGTGGCCGCCTCGTTTCCTGTCGATCACGTCATAGGCTTGCGCCTCCGACTTCCCTACTCTGACCGAGCCATTCTCGAGTCCGGAAGTTGCCACGATCTCATACCGGCCAACAATCATGTTGAAGCTCATTTCCTCTTCTCCATTGAAAAAGCTCGGGCGGATTGCGGCCCCGGAGGGGACGAATCCCCACCGGGCAAAAAAATTACTGTTAACGGCCAGAAGGCCGCGGATGATCAGACGTGCAGTGCTTTGCGTTGCTCGCGGCGCACCGACATTTCAAATGCAGGGCGATGCGCTGCCTGTGATGCGGACCACTCGTCCGCAAAATCGGTTTCCCGCTTTTTCGGGCGATGAACGATCGCCGTGTAACCCTCAGCACGTAGCCGCTTCGCCAGCTTCAACGCTGCATCGACGCCCGGCGACTTGCCGGTGCGTGGATCCACCGCATCGAAGTCAGCGAAGATATGGACGACGCGGATCCCGAGTCCGTCCGGTACAACGAAATCGGCGAGAAGAATTCGATTCAGGCAGTACCAGACCGGCACACCGGAGAGCATGTGCGCGGCATACGCCGTTTCGAGACCTTCCGCGACGCCTATCTCCCCGTCGACCGGATCCATCAGTCGGACTGCGCCGCCGTTGAGCTTATTAAGCGTCACGTCGTTCAGCTTGGCCGGAAGAATCTCGCCATCGTTAGTGAGAATCGACGCTTTCGCTGGTTTCGAGCGTTCAAGGAACGTGCGGTGCAGCGTTCCGAGACGGCCATCCGGCAGGGTGAATCGAGCGAGGATGCCCGGCCACTGACCGATAACTTTCTTCTCGTGCCGGTAATCGAGCATCGCCATGCGCAGCGCCGCGGACGGTGCCACTGTCAGACCCGGCACCCGTTCCCGCAGGTACCGCGGAACAAGGCCATCGGCACCGATCAGCGTCGCGCGATCCCACATTGAGTCGAGGCGCTTGCGCGCCCATTCGGGATCGACCTTTCGGCCAGGCGCCGGGGCCGCCGGTTGCGCTCGGTTCTGCCGCGCATCGACCAGACTGGCGCCTTCAAGTTCGATCATGAGTTCGCGGAAGGTCATTCCGGCGGACTTGCAGATGAGCTCGAAGCCGTCGCCGGCTTTTCGGTCGCCGTCGTTGCACTTGCGGCAGACCCAGTCACCGCGGCCGCGGTTGTTGTCGTAGGTGAAGCGGTCGTTTCCGCCGCAGATGGGACAAGGTGCGCCCTTCCCAATCAACGAGCTTGCGGGCACTCCATACTTCTGGAGCAACGCAACCCACTGTTCCGCGGACAGCTTGACGTCCTTTACATTCATTGGCACTCCAGTTGTGGTGTGGTTGAGGTCGATGCCTGAACAGGCGGTGAAACCGTGCTCAAAAAAGCCGTCCACCTCGCGCGAGGCGAGCACGGCGGGCGGCTTTTTTCAGCAGGGGAAGCGAAAGGTGGGTGCAGCGACAGCGAAGGCGCGTCGCGCAGGAAAGAGACGCTTCGCGGCTTCGCCGACCGTTTCCGGTTCGACGAAGCAACGAAGGTGAGGAGAAACAGGAAGCGAGGTGAGCCCTTACGGGATCAGATCGCAGCCCACTCGCGTCGCGTTAGGTAAGCGTTGAACGGGATGTCATCCATGTCATCAAACCCACCGCCTCCGCCATACGACGTCGATTGCGACTCGCGATTCACTGGCGCGGGGTTGCTCGATCGCGGCTGCTGCGATCGTTCTTGACGCGCGGGGCGTTGGCTCTCGAAACCGTCACTGGATGAACGGTCGCCCGTAGAGCGGCCACCGAGCATCTGCAGTTGGTCCGCGACGATTTCCGTCGAATACCGCTCTTGCCCGGCCTGGTCCGTCCACTTGCGTGTGCGGATTCTGCCTTCGATGTACACCGACGAGCCCTTTTTCAGGTACTCGTTGACGATCTCAGCCAGCCGACCGAAGAACGACACTCGATGCCACTCGGTCTGCTCCTTCATCTCGCCCGAGGCTTTGTCTTTGTAGCGATCGGTCGTTGCAAGCCGGATACTCGCAACGGCATCGCCGCTCGGCAGGTAGCGCGTTTCAGGATCAGCCCCGAGGTTGCCTACGAGAATGACTTTGTTTACTGATGCCATGCCTAACTCCTTCAAGATTTTTTGGAAATTGACCAAAGCCACTTGTCCCACAGCACCTGAGCGCCGCTGACATCTAGCTTGGGTCGTCCATGACCATCGATTGCTGGCACTTTGGTTTTGCCGACGCGCCTAACTTCCACACGGTCGCCGATCCGGCAGGCCGACTCTGCGATCGCGTCGCGCAGGCCTTCACCTTGCAGGACGTGCGTCTCGCCGCAATGCTCGAGCGTGACGCAGAACGATACGTACGTTTGTCCAGGGCGCTTGCCGTCGGGGATTCGCTTCTCGCCCCACTCTCTCAACACCCCGTACCTCGCGCGCTCAGTGCGTCCATGTGACGACTGAGCAGATCGCAGCGGCGTTGATACAATCACGTCCAAGACTTCTGCTCGGGGTCGAGCGCCGCTGACGATGACTGGGCGATTAGGCTCTGAGTCGGGCATACGGCCGACAGGCGCGTCTTGCGCTTGTGCACCCTTGACAGCAGCCGCAATGGCCTCGGTCAGCGTGCCCTTTTGCTCGTGCAGCACTTCCCAGTGCGGCGTGAGTGCCGGTATCAACTTCATTCCGACGGCTGTTGGCCGCAGCTCGTAGTCGAAGGACGGACGAAACTGCACGACGACACCGCCTTCATCGCGAAACAGCATCGGTTGGCCCGAGATGGCAATGTGCCGCTCGTTAGGACCGCCCTTACCGACCTCAATCGGGGATGAATGGCTTGCGGGATAGTCGTCGCGAGGTTGCGTCTGGGGCGTATTCCGGAAAAGTGTGCCGAGTAGGCGACCGAATGTTGATGTGTTCATCATCGGCCTCCTACAGCAGCGTGCCGAAGCACTCGCGACGCACCGCTTCCATGTCGCGCTTGAGCAGTGGGTTGCTCAGGATGATGTCTTGCAGGATCTCGGGATCGACGCCGTTGATCTTGCAGACGAACCGATACGGCAGCGCGCCGTTCCAGAACTCCATGACCCAACCCAGCGTGGCCCGGTAGTCCTCTAGTTCCATCTTCTTTCTGTTCTTGAGTCGCTCGCTGAACAGCACAGCGCAATCCATCAACGACTCGGGCATGTTGTCGCCGCGTCTGCTGTCAGTCGCGAGACTGATGAGTGCGTCGACCATTTTGTCGTTGACCGCCTCGCTCCACAGATGCGGATCTGGCAGCGGATCAGGTTTGGCTTGGACACGCGCAACCGGCGCTGGAGGAGCGTCGAACATGTCCAGTTGCCATGCTGCTACTTCTGGTTGCATGGGAATCTCCGAATGAACGGGAACCCATGCCCGCAACGGGATGGCTTCCCGTTGGGGTGAGGGGTCAAGACCGCCCGTGCGGGCAGTCTTGACGTTCAGGCATAGCGACTAGTCGTCGGTGCCTATCTCAAGTGGAACGACCACTGCGGACTTGGCGTACTGACGTTTGATGGGCGTAACGTTGACGTCGGCGGGAGCCGGCGCGACAACGGCATGCGCGGTACCTTTCGTGTCTTCGACTTTCTCCTCTTTCATCGCTGCCTTGACGGATCGCTTGATCCACAAAAAGACAACGAACGAAACGAACATGAAAGCGAAGAACGAGTGCGCAGCAAGCCACAACGCAAAGCAAACAGCGACCAACCAACCGGGCGACTTCATCGCCTTAAAGACCAACTGCTTCGGCATTTTTCTCTCCAGAAAAAGACGCACTAAGGAATGTCCAGCCTAAAAGCGCTGGATGGTTTTCGAAGCTCGGGTGAGCAGGGAAAAACGACGCGCGGAGAGACGCTTTTGTCACGGCTCAGGAATGCGTGGCGAAAGCAGCTCTATGCGAGAGACAGGGAGTAGGCGCGAGCGCGAGTTACGCGTGGCTTCGGTCGATGCGTCAAAGACGCGGGGATGCAGAGGAATCTACGCCGGTAACGCAACTAGAGAGAGGCGAAAGCTCGCAAAAACATGGCGTCTTTCGAGAGATGGCCGAGTTACTGCGCATAACGCGCCTTGACAACAATCGGAGGGTGTCAAGCTGGGTACCGACAAACCAACGGAACACCGCAATGCTTTTCGAGATCTTGGTCGCGGTCGGCGGCTACTACGCGCAACGGCATTTCGCAAGGGTTCTAAGTTTCACCCCTCGAAGCGTAGCTCCGACACGATCGGCGGTGCCGGGGAGGCATCCGCCCAAGCAAAGCTTCGCAAAACCCTCTACGGGCTCTGCGGGAACGACTTCTACTTGCACGAAGGCCCGTTCGTTATCGAACACGCACCGGGAACCGAGTTCCCGACCGCGGAGGTCGACCGCCTCGCCGTGACGCCTTTTGGCGTCTTCATTTTTCGAAACCAAGGTTTGGTTCGGCCACATATCCCATTCGACCGCCCGACAGCTACCTGACAGGCACAGACGCAAACGGACTGAGTGAAGACCGACGTTCGCCGATCCGATCAGACCCGAAGCAAGCCCTGCTTCCTCCGCGCCCACTTGCCACCACTGTGGCCTGTGGTCGGAGCAGGCCTATTCGCTTCCGCGGACACGGTCCTTGATGCCCGCTTCCCTCAGTCTCGTCACGCTCGATGATCTCCCCTAGCGGCTTTGCACCAAGCGAGACCTGCTCGGTGGCGCCAAGCCTCTGAGCGTTGAGTATGCAAAAGCTGCTGTCCTAATGTTCGCCGACGGATCGAGAGCCGCAATCTTCAAACACTAGGCCACGGTTAGCAAAATGTAATTATCGACGATCGTTTCTGGGAACATATGCAAGCCGCTTTTCTAGGTATTTGCTTCCACATATGTAATTAAAGTCTTACTGAGTTATTCCGTTAAACGTTTGCGGGCTGCACCAAAAATGTGCCGCTTCCATGTTCGGCGAACGTAAAGAGGGGTAAAAAAGTGCCTCTTTCCGCTCCGTCCAAACCTTACCGGCCGTTACTCTTTGTTACCGAAGTGCATACGGTATTACCGCAAGGCAGTCGAGAGGCGCCTGCGGCGTGACAAGCAGCACCGGGGGGTGCTGTAGCAAAATCTGGAGAGAAGAAATGCTGAACGGCGAGACGTCCAAGAACACCCCAAACAAGCGGAACAACCTGCCCGCCAAGATCGATGACATCGATTTCAATGATTTCATCGTCCCTCGCGATGGCCACAGCCGCGCCACGCGCGCCCACATCGAGGAAACTGCGAAAGAATCCTTTGGCCCAGAAGACGAACTGATCGGCCGCCTGACTGACGGCATGATGGCTGTTGCCGAGTCCCGGGAACGGATTGCCGCGGAAATGATTGCCCTTGGCAATCAGTTGTTCCACGCGCACCACCTGGTGCGGAACAACATGGTCGCCAAAGCCGGCGACACTCGGGCCATTCATAACAAGGCCGCTGCCATCGCCTACGAGTTCTTCGAGAAGGCCCTGGGCATCAAGCAATCCGCTGCACGCAGCTATATGCGTTGCTATGAGCGCTTCGGCGACAACGCCGAAGCGATCCGCATTTTTAACGTGGGCGAGTTGGATATGCTAGCCGCCAAGCACAACACTGACGCGCACATCAACGAGATCATGCTGGCGAAGGAGAGCAATCCCGACATGACTCGCGCCGAGGTCAAGAAGCTTCTGGAGGAGCTCAAGCAGCGCGACAGCGCGCTCGTCGACAGCGAGCGCCAGCTGGAAAACGTCGCCTCGTTGCTGGAAGATAGCAAGACCGAGTTATATCTCGCGGGAAAGGACGTTGCACACCTTAAAGAGGAACTCGCGGCGAACGCGCGCGAGCTGGCTGCTAAGCAAGAGGAGTTGGTGAGGCTCGACGACCTTTTCAACCGCCGCACAGCCGGGCTGAGCAGCATGGAAAAGGACATCGCTGACAAAGACAAGGAGATCGCGCGACTGCAACGCGTCCTCGAAAATCAAGAGCCGGTAGTCGAGATCAAGGAGGTTATCAGCCCCCCCGCTGGCTTTACGGCAATCGCTGAGGCTGTCAGCGCAAAGACCGCCGAACTTGCGAGCACCGAAAAAGCGCTTGGCGCCGCGAAGCAGGAACTTGAATCCTTGCAGGAACAGCGAAGCCAAGCGAAGGCGTCAATTGACGCGGCAGAGAAGGTCCAAAACTCGATGAGCGCGGCAACCGCCGCTTTCGAGACGTTCACGGGAAAACTATCCTCGGCGCAACTGGCCATGCAAGCATCCAGCGACCCGGCGGAGCATCGCCGGTTGGTCGAAGCGCTCTCTGGAATGATGCGCAAATCGCTTGTCGAAATCGACACCTGGCTTTCCCGATAAAGAAAGAAAAGAACAACCAAAATCGTGGACGGCGCGTCGTACGCGCCGGGTTGCACTATCAACAATAAGAACCAACGATGGCCATCAATACACTTAACGCGATCGAGACCAGCCTTACTCTTCCAGCATTTCTTGCAGAGAAGATTCAGCGCGCGAACTACTCTCTGACCGAGCTGATGCACAAGGTGCTCACTCGCTATGAACGGGCCGAGGCCGTTTTTGCGGTATCGCTCGAGAGCATGGACACGTTCAACAAGTTCGCTGCTCCGAAAGCGACGCTGATGAACATGCCGTTCTTGGCGCTCTTGCCTACGCTGCCTAACCCGCGTGACTGGGAAACATTCGTCGACGACGTGATGTACTCTCAGACGGTTGAACAACTCGCATCGCAGATGCCAGCCGTCGACGGCATGATCAGTCGGGACCTCTTTCATTTCAACTGCTACTACGTAACGCTGCTGAAGGATGTGCTGCAAATGAACATCCTAGCCCCGCCTTTGCTCGGCATTACGTTCGAGCTTGCCGAGTATCTAGCGACGAAGCCAGTGCGCCAGTTAGAAGCGGCCATCGGTCGAATCAAGTTCCCGCTCTTCAGGTGGCGCTTCGACGATAACTTGTTCTGGAAGGAGTACAGCACCGGATGGCCATCCAACGAATCGGTTGCGCATCATCTCATGCGCACATCACAGATATCAGCTTCGGCGTTGCCGTACAAGGATTCATGGTCAAATCTACGTCTGGAACGGGCTGAACGGGACGGACTCGCCCGTCTCTTCATGTCGCAGGGATGCCGAGCGTCGACCGCCGTGGACTTCTTCAACCTCAATCGAACGACCGCGCGCGCCGTTTATAAGCAAATCCACGGAGTTAGCTCGCCGGTCGGCTGTAGAACTAAGTCGCTCACCTGGTATGTGCAAACAGCCGTCAACCGGGTTCAAGCCACGTTCGTCGTTTGGTTGTACCGCTGTGCTCTCAGGAACGACGCGAATATTCCCAAAGCTTTGATCGCAACCAATGACATCGCCGCGAAATTGTTCGGCGATGACCTCGTAATCACCGCAGATCGTGCAAACCACCTCGCCAGCGCGATGGCGATGGACTCGAGACTCTCCGTGGCGCCCTGCCGCTCTTGCAAGACAGACTATGTCCTCGCCAACGAACAGGGGAAGATCGAGTTGGCTAAGGACTTCGTCTGCCCGGGTTGTAGCTATTCCCTCAAATCCCGCCTTGCCTCGAAGCAGAAGAAGGCGAAGTCGTAATCCAAACTGGAGGTTGGGCGATGTCAAATGAATATTCCGTCGAAGCAGGGCTCATCGTTTTTTCACGCGATGGCCGCGCGCGGATTGGCTGGTTTGACCTCCAAACTGGCGCGTACAACGGCGAGGCCGAGGGCCTGTGCATTGCGGATGCGATCGGTGCGATCGAATTCCACGCGGACGTGACGCACTGAGCCATGCAGGACTTCGCTTACCTCTTTCCAGACAGCGTCGCCGCGTGGCTTGAGGGCCGGGGCGACGCACGATTCCAACGGTACGAGACGCATTACCGCGCCGACCGGGCGACGGCGCAGTCCAACGAGCCATTCGACCTTGAGCGAAGCAACATTCGCTTCGCGAAAAGGTTCGGCTCGGGCAGGCGACAGTTCGCGGCCGTGTCGAAAAGCAAAGCATTCGGCGCGCTCACGACTTTTCTCATTCTCCTTTGGGGCGGAACCGCACTCCTCTCTTCAATCGGGTCGACACAGTCCGTCGCCGTCGCTGCAGTGCTCGGCGTCGTTTTCGTCGCCGTGAGGGTGAAGCATTTTCGCGCTCGCGGGCAGAAGCGATAGCAAACGGTTGCGATCAAACAACGGTGCGGAATTTCGAACCCTTACCGGGTATTACAATGCCTGCGCCGCCGTTTGGCCAACGGCAATTTGCCAACGAGGAAAGTGGTTTCGCGGCGGACTTCCGGGTCGCCTTGACTTCGAACACCGCTCGATAAGATGAAAGTAAGCAGATCGCGGGGGCGACTGCAATAACTAGATCGGAAAACAAATGACGATTCAGAACAACTTCAAACTCTCGATGGCCGCGATCGCTGCATCGCTGCTGGTGGCTGCTTGCGGCGGTGGCGGTGGCGGCGGCAGCGATGCTTCGCCTGCGGCCCCGGCAAGCGGTGCCAGCACGCCCGCAACGACGACTCCGGCGAATCTGACTACGCCTCAGTATCCGGCCGACAGCTTCCATCTGGCCGCGTTCAACTTGCTCAACCAGCAGCGCCAGCAGTGCGGTTTCCCTGCTCTTCAGGAAAACACCGTGCTCGATCAGTCGGTGGCTGCTCACGCGCAGTATCAGGCCACGAACAATATTGTGTCCGATACCGAAACGGCGGGTGCTTCCGGGTTCACAGGCGTCTCGTATGCTGATCGGGCGGCACATTTCGGTTTCCCGCAAAACGCGCCGATCGGCGGTGTATCGGGCGGTTTATACACGAATGCGACGTGGACGGAAGCGCACTACGGACAGCAAGCGATCCATGGCCTGATCTCGGGCGTGTATCACAGCATGATTGCCGTTGCACCGATGAACACGGTCGGTATCGGCAAGGTCGCGACGACCTACAACGGTTTCCCGCAGGAGTGGTATTCCTTGGCACTCGCCAACTATCAGCAGATCACGACGAACGCGCCGTTGACGTTCCCATGCCAAGGCACTACCGGCGTCGCGAACGACTCTTTTGGAGAAATGCCGACGCCCCCTGCAACATCCGGTCATTGGGGTACGCCGGTCGCGGTCGCGGGCAACCCGAATGACACCATCGTCATGCAGAGCGCCACGATGACCGATTCGGCGTCGCACGTGATCGCCTTGCAAGTGCTGGACTCGGCCACCGACCCGAATAAGATTCTGCCGAAGTGGATGGGCGTCGCTTACCCCGCTACGCCGTTGTCGCCGAACGCGCAATACACGGTTTCGCTCACGGGTACGATTAACGGCGTAGCATTCTCCCGTACCTTTACCTTCACGACTGGAAACGTCCTCGCCAGCTAATGAGGCTGTGTCGCAGAAAAGACCGAGCCGCCATTCGATCTGGCGGCTTTTTTATTGTTGGCAAGACGTAAAAAGCCCCGCAGTGAATCTCCGAGGCGCTATGTTGGGAACCTTTGCCTCAACCGCCCGAGCCCGCAGTGTCGCCATAACCCTGCACATCGTAGCCGTTCACTTCGCCGGTACTATCGCTCGCCCTGCACATGGCGTATTCGTAAGTGTTCGGAGATGTGTTGTACGTGTTGGTAATAAATTCAGTGTTCGTGCCGTCGTCAAAAATTGAGTTCTGCACGCCCCATCCAGGCCAAAAGCCGAGTTTCTGAGTCACGTAGGTTCGGCAGGCTTCCTCGGGATTCCCTTTCGGTTGCGTGGGTGCATTTGGTTGGCATACCTGTCCGACCCAGGCCGAGCCGTTCCACGAGGGCGCGACAAACTGTGTTGTCCCACTCGGGCAGCTTGGAGGCGGCGGTACATTACAGGAGTAGTCCCAAGCTGTCCCTGTCCAAACTGGTCCACTAGCAAAGCCATATGCGCAATTTGGTTGTGGCGTGGCGCACTGGTACCGCACACCCAGCTTCTGCCACGAATACCCTGGGTCGCAGCCGGGAGCACGCGGAACGCCGATGGGATTCTGGACCCATTCCGCGTTGGAGGTGACCGGAGCCGTCAGCACACCGCTGAGCGTCCCCATCAGCGCAAACGAGATTACCGTCCTAATTCGCTTCATGTTCTTATTGGTTTGAGTAGTTACAGCCAACGTCGATTTGCGCTTGCAGGCCGAGCTGATCTTGCACAAGCGTATTTGCGCCGTCAGCAAGTACGTCATAGATTTGGAGCACCCATTGCGAGCCGTTCCAACCCATCGCGTAACGCGCGCCCGAGATCGGTGGATTGTGATTGGAATAGTCGGTCGTCAGCGATTGCGGGGTGATGCGATACCACGCCGTGCCACCGGGGCCGCATGAAGGAGGCGTCACGCCCCATCCGTTATACCAACCGCTGTACTGGGCATCGGCCGACTGGTTGCTCACCAAGGTGCTCGCACCTACCCAGTTGCCCCACTTATTGCACACGTACATGAGGTTGTTGCGGATCGTCACTCCGTTCCAGTTGCACTTGCTGGCGGTGTAGTTGATGTTCGCGATATTGCCGTTGATGGTGTTGCCAGAGACCGTCCCTGACGAACTAACGTCCCCGACGTTGAGCCCGGCCGGTCCCGTTCCCTGATAGTTCTGCACGCTGAAGGTGCCCTTGGTCCGAACTGCCGCGTTCACGCTGTCGCCGTAGTAGATCGCGCCGTTGTCGACCTTCAAGACCTTGTTCGCGCCGAGCGTGACATTGCCGACGTTCTGCATGTCCTGATTATTCGCGTTCATCGTGCCGGTCAGCGGGAGCGCGCCATCACGGCGGTAATACGGCGAATTGCCGTCCGCACCGAATCCATTAATCGCGAGGACCATCCCAGCCTTGCTACCTACTGGATTAGGCAATGTCCACCCGCCATGAATGCCGATCACCGTCGCCGGCGCTCGGTTTGTCGAGTAGCCGAACTGCGCACCCCCGGCCGCAGCGAGGACACCGGCGCCGGCGATGTCAGCCGTCTTGTCCTTCATGCTGACGAGCGGCAAGCTCGGATAGATCTGCGAGGCGATATGGCACGTGCCCGTTGCGGTCGAGCAATTGTCGGGCACGATCGACAGCGCGATCTGATACATCCCGCCCCAAAACGGCCCGTTCTTGAAGGAGACCTTGTTGTTCGACTGCGCGCTGAGTTGATCGAGCGTCGGTACTCTTGTTGGATCGACCGGCGTAGAGACACTTTGCGAATAGCCAACCGGAACTAGCGACGCGTAGTTGTTCGTGATGTAACTGCCAAGCGCCGAGTTGATCGACGCAATATTCTGCCCTTCGATCTGCAACAGATTCTGGCGCTTTGCAGCGATGTCTTCCTTGATACCCTGTACGGTCAGCAAGGCCGCGCCGACCAGGACGATCAACATCTCAAGAATGCTTCCCATGTCGGCGGTCCGTGATCAGGTACGGGTGGTCCACAGTCCCATCGACGCCATCGCGCCGTTCGATGCGCATGCAGTGGCGACCGTCTGCGGGTTGAACGTGACCGTCGGCGAGAAGATCGTTGTGCCGTTGACGGTCACCTGGGTGTAGACGGTGATCAGCGCAGCCGCACTCAGGGAGCAGACCGTCGATGTGACCGGATACGTCAGAATCAACGAATCATTCGAGGTAACGAGCGTGCCGACGGCAGCCGTCACCGTGCCATTGAACATGCCCTTGACCGCTGACTTGTCCAATGCGACGCGCGATCCCGCGGAATCAAAGGCGTGATTCTGCGCCAGCACAGTGAGCGTTTCAGAGGAGAAATCGGCGTCGTTCTGCGTCGCGTTCAGGATCCCGGTGTGGAACATCTGTGCTTCGCTCTTGAACTGCGACGAATGAATCAGATCGAGCACGTACTTGCCGCCGGCATAGACCGCCAGTGCGAGCAGTGCGGCACCCGCCATCACTGCACCTGCTTCGATCATCGAGAGTTCGCCCGACTGCTTTTTGGCGCGTGCGATGTTGAGGATGCGCGCCCGGCGTTCTTTGATCGGGTCGATTTGGACAGCTTGCGTGTTATCGTTGGTCACTTTGCTTTTCCTTAATAGCTAGAAGCGGCGGGATTCCCCGATGTGGGGTTGACGGCACCCGTCACGACGTATGAGCCAATGCCGAGGGTCAGAAACAGTGCAGCGGCAAAGCCGAGCAGGATGAAATGCGTCATTCGGGCGTTGCGCTTGACTGCTTCAACGACGCGATCGAGCGACTCGCGGCCTAGGCTCTTGATGGCCGCTTCGAACTGGTCGCGCCCCGCAGCGTCGGTGATCGTGTCGACGATCGTGACCGAAAAGATGCCGGTATCGAGCGCGCGCATCGGCTCATCAGAGCGGGCCGTCAAGCGGCGATCCATGATCTTTAAATGCCAGCGCAACCACGGATCGGCTGTCTTGAGGAGCCTGTCGAGCGCCGCACGGAGCGTGAGGTTGGAGTCGAACAGGCCCGCGAGCGAAACAATAAGCAGGGCCGCGCGGAGGTCACGACGATTGCGCCAGAGCAGCGGCATGCGGTCGAACCTGTCGCGCAGCGGACCGGCCCAGCGCTTCAGGCTCGAAAAATAAGCGAGCACAAGGCCGATCACCGCCGTGAGCGTGAGCCACCAATACTCGTAGCAGAACGTGTCGACGTGATAGAGAAACCGGCCGAGATCGGGCCATTGGTCGAGCGGCCGGACGTCGAGCACCTGCGGGAAGATGACGCCGCCAAACAGCATGCAGTATGCGTACATATAGACGAGCAGCAGCGCCGGGTATGCCATCTGCACCGAGGTCGTCGACGACAGCACGCGCTTGGCCTTCGCCGCCATTTCCGCGAGCTCGAAGCCGCGAACGACGGCATCTTCGCGCGAAGACTCATCCGCGATGTCCAGCAGCGCGTACTCATCGCCGGGGACGAATGGCTTGATTGCAAGCGCGAAGCTTTCCCCGCGCTGCATCGTCTCGCGGATGCGCGCGAACACACGCCACTCGAGCTTGCCTCGCGAACGGCTGCGCTTCTCGTACGTTTCAAGCCGGTCGAACAGCGTCTCGGTGTTGCGCAGGCCCTTCGCGGCGATATCGAGCCGCGTCTCGCGGTAGAAGTCCTCGCGGACTTTCTGGAACCGCCAGCGCGCGACGACCAACTGCTGCCGCACGGACAGCATCTTTGCGAACGTGGTGATCATGGGAGACTGGGTTAGACCATCAAACCATCGACGCCAGGCATCACGCGGTACTGCGCAAACGACTGCATCGAGCGATTGATGAATTGTGGGTCAATCAAACCGCGCGAAGCCTTGAAAAGAGCATGTTCATAGAGCGTCTTTCCAGTCATATTCGCGTTATCGAACCCGGTACGACGCTCGCCGCGCCAAACTGCGCGCGCACCGGCCCAGTCGCGCTCGGCAACCCGCTCCAGGAATTCCGGGGTTGGGCGATACAGCTCAGCAGCCAACGACGGCCGCTTGGTGCCACCTGCCACCTTGCCGTTGCGCGTGAAAAGCCCCTTCAGCCGGCAGTGTTCGCAGCCGTCATAGTTGCGGCACGCCATCGCCGAGGTATCGAGGCCAAACTTCGTGCGGAGCAGTTCGAGGTCAGCCTTGGGCATGACGTCTTCGGCCGGCAGCTTGCAGTGCTCGCAAAGCGTCGGGATCAGCTTCTGGTTGCCGACCGCATTGATGAACCCTTCGGAAGCCAGCTCGTCGATCGGCAGTTGCAGCCGTCCCCCCGCCATACGCATGACCGCTGCAATGATGTCGCCCGCGTGCAGCGAGAAACGCACCGGATGGCCGGTCAAGGCGAGTTCGGCGACTAGTCCCATCACGACGCGGTCGCGCACTTCCCCGATCGTCAGATCGTCCGGATCCTGCCGCATCAGCGTTCGAATTACCTCAGCGTACTTCCGGTTCGCTTCATCGTCCGTCTCGTCGGGCCGGCGAATGATCGAGTAGTCGGACAGCCACGGCATCGGATACTCGGACGGTTCGTTCACCGCGAACTGCTTCTTGAGTTCGCGATCCGGCAGCATGTACGAGAGCGCTCGCAGCGTCGTCGTCTTGCCCGAGCCCGTCTCGCCAGTGAGCGCCGTGATGCCGCCGCTCACATAGTTGAGCGTTTCGATCAGCTCAAGCTGGCTCTTCTCCAAGCCCATGTCTTTGGGCAGCAGCACCGAATAGTTCTTGAAGTTGCCGTCGAGCAGACGCAGCGTGACGTCATACCCGCCCACCAGCGGAGACGACTGCCAGCGCAGGTTGACCGTGTCCGTCTTGACCACCAACGGAATCATTGCCGACTGGGGCGCGGTCGGCTGGAAGCTGTTGCCCGAGTTCGTGTTGCGCTGAACGAGATCGCTGTACGCGGCAAACAAGGCGCGACGAACGATGGCCTTCGGCATGCGGCTGAACGTGTACATGTCACCGTTCACGCGAAACCGAACTTCGACCTCGTTGTGAAACTCGCGTGGCTCAAAATGAATGTCACTCGCGCCGTATGCGTGTGCGGCCTCAACAATGTCCCGGAAATTGCCGATCGCGCGGCTCGCTTCGCGGACTGTGGAGTTCGCGGACGCCGCGGCCTTACCCGAGTAGATCGCGGCGATTACGGCATCGGACGCGATCATCTCCTCGCGCACGAGGATGTCGTTCGCGCCCAGATCCTTGATGAAGGTTGCGTACTGCGCCTTCTCTGAGAATCGCGCGGTGGCCACCGTGATCGCCACACCCGGTTGAAGCTCAACGGCGACGAACTCCTTGCGGGCGGCCGCGGGAATGCGCAGCGCGGCATCGTCGTCCGCGACGGTCAGAATACGCTTGAAGTCCAGAAGGGAATCGGGCGACACGAGTTCCGGCCGCCCGGACGACAGTCCTCCGCCCTCCAACTGCTCATCGTCGTCCGCTGGCTGTTCCTGCGCTGCCGTGGTCGGCGGGGGCATGGCGTTTTTCTCGCCAGAGCCTACGGGCCGATGAGGCTCGACTTCCGGTTGCTTCTCGAACTGCAGAGGATCAACGCGCGCAGCGGATGCGGCACGCACGTCGAGCATCGCATCGCTGGCAGCGGAACTAGCGCGCTCATGAGTTTCCGACGGCGCGGTGACAACGAGCGATTCAGGCTGCGGCGAATTTTGTACGTCCGCAGCGGCTCGCACCGCTTCCGCTGTCGCGCCTAAGCTATTCACCGGCTCCCCGCGCTCCCTGGCTACCATCGAGGCAGCCATGCTCGCGTAGCTGGGTCGTTCGAAGCTGGGCGGGACGAACGGGCGAAAGGCCACATCTTCATCGGTCACATCGGCCGGAGCTTCGCACTGCTCGGGCGCAGCCTGCGTGGCAGAGTGCCAGTCATCGCCGATCTCCGTGCTCTCGACATCTTCGATGTCACCCCCCGATAGCGCGCGACCGAGAAACGTGACTTGCGGGTTCACCGCGCGCGTGCTCACGGGCGATGCTTGCGCCGCCGCCATTTCGGAAGGTCTATCTCGCCGTTTCCGTTTTCCGGCAACAGGCTCTGCGGAGACGAATTTCGGCTCCGCAGCAATGCCAAGCTCAACGAAGCTCGAGCGCGGAGCGCGAAATCGCTTCAGGAAGCCGCCGCTTGCCGTGTCCGGCGTGCCCTGCTCTTCTTGTGCGAACAGACCCATTGCTTATTTCCCAAACGGTACAAAGGTGGAAGCCGTCGATGAGACACCCCCCGGCGGAAGTGGCGATGACAGATCAGTGATCGCCCTGACGGCCGGCGAGTCCGGAATCGCGGCGGGCGCGTCAGAGGGCGCAGCGATGGTCTCTGTCCAGTGGCGCTTGCCGTCGACGAGATTGACCGTGAAGCCGTCGATGGAGGCTACGGTCCAGCCATTGAGCAACCGGCTGCCGCGCCGCGCGGTATAGGTCGTGCCTTGATAGTCATACAGAACGTAGGAGCCGGACATGTCGGAGTACGCCCCAACGAAGCTCGCGGGAATGACGCGCTTCGGCGGCGCACTGGGCCTGTGCTCCATCTTGGGCGCTGCGGGGGCGGGGGCGGCGGCGGTGACCGGTGCCCCGGTCGCGCCGAGCGGCGAAGAGAGGCCTTCGCCGCTGCCTGGTGCCGCTGATCCGCCTTGCCCACCTTGACCACCTTGCGGACCCCGCATCGAGTCGACGAGCTTTGCGCGCGCGAGCTTGTCAATGTCGTCCAGCGTGAGATGACTTTCCTGCGAAACCGCCGCGCCGGCGACGAACATGAGCGCACCGAAGCAGGCGGCCCGTGCTGGCCACTTAGTTGAGAACATAGTATTTACCCTTCGCAGTGAAATGCACCCCGGTACCGTCCTCTTTCAGTTCAACGTCGAGGGTGTCCAGTGCCATGTTGTCGGGCAGGCGCGCGAGCAGCGCGCTTTGCCACTTGTATCCGTCGATCTGCCACGTGCCACGCCGCACGAGCGGCCCCTGCACTTCGCCCGCCGTCGGTTGTCGCGCAATGAGGCGCTCGGCGGGCTTGATATCAACGACGTAACCGTGGCTATCGAGCGTGTCCGGCTTAATCGAAAGCTTTTGCGGATCGGTCTGCAAGGCCTTGATGAGTGCCTGCTGAGTCGGCCACGTCTTTTGCTGGGCGAGCGCGACACGCTCAGCGACCGTCACTTCAGGCCCACGCGCGGTCAGATGCCAACCGTCCGGGTTGAAGACGACCGGTCGCAGCGACTCCGGCGCGCGTGCGTCGAATTCCTTGAACGTGCCGCCCTGTCGCTTGTACGTTGCGATGCAGGGACCCGCGATCGTGCAAGACGCTTTTTGAAACTGCCATCCTGCGACGTTGGTTTCCTGCGCGCCGAAACTAGCCAGCAGCTTCGGTGCGAGTTGGTTCGCGAGCGGAGCAGGCGCGGCAAACGTGCGCATCACTGCGGACTGATACTCCTGCATGAACGTCGGCGGGGGCACGGGCGGCGGTGGGGGCGGATTGAGCACGTCAATCAATTGCTTGCCGCCGAAGAACACGGCAGCCAGGATGACGAGCAACGGCACCGTCGTGGGCACGGTCACCGGGACCTTCTTGATCAGCCCGACCTTGCGCGCGACAAGCAGCTCGCGAAGATCGAACGACTCATTTACCGCGTGCAATTGCGCGCCGTAACCAAGGGTCGCCAGTTCGAGCCCTGCTTTTGCGCACCCGTCCTCGATCTCGTGTCGCCGATCGGCAAGCGCATTAAGTGCTACTTCCTGATCGAGCGAGACAGCGCCACGCTGCACGAGCACCAAATGCACGCGCTCATCGTTCTGTATGAGAACGAGTACCGCCGGACGCCGACGAACGCGGTCCAACGACGCGATACGCGCCGCAGCAGAGTACAGCTTGCCACCCTTGCGGTGCGCAGGTTCAAGTTCGCAGAACCCGACGATGGTCTCGTCATTCGCCTTGTATTCGGTGTAGTGCGTCGCACCTGACTCCTCGACGTAGTGTCGGCGTTCGGCGCGAGCGCCCTTGGCGGAATAGGCGCGCCAATCCAGCCCGAATACGAGCTTCGCGCCCTTTTCTCCCGGTATGGATTCGAAGTGCATAGGGATGCTTACCTCGCGCTCACATCGACGGGACGACAGTCGCCGTCAGCATGATCACTTGGAACGTCCGGCCCTTATTCCATGCGCCCGACAAGCCGCCAATGCCGTTGTTGCTGTTGCCGTCGTAGCGATTGCTCACCGCGCCGTACAGCACGACAGTCTGTCCATCGGACAGCGCAATGGTCTGGTCGTCCTTATTGCCGAGGATGTCAGGCAACTGGATCTGCTGCAGCGTGGCGCCCGAACCCGTGCTGATAGTCGTGAACGGGCCGTTCAGCTTCGAGCTATCGCTCCAGTACGAGAGAATGATTTGATTGTGATCGTTGACCGACGGCAGAATGTTGACAAAGTCACCCACAGTCACCGATCCCGGCTGCAAGCCGGGTACGCCTGCGGAACTACCGGCGATCGAGCCAACGCTCGGCGTGGTGGCTGCTAAATAGCCTTTCGTCTCGAATGATCCGATGGACACGGGCAGGCCGTTCAAGGTCAGTTTCGTCTGGGTGTTGTCCTGTATCGTCTTTCCGAAAGCGTTGAGGCCGCTGATGATCGCGTTGGTGCCTTCCATCGGCGAGCCGGGCTTCAAGACCGACAGGCCAACGGTGCCGCCAATCGCTGTTGCCAACGAGGTAGGCGAAGCCACCGTGATCGAATAGCGCTTCAGTCCGTCCGAGATGCGGTTGAACACGATGTCCGCGCTGACGCCTGCTTGCGACGAATTGCTCAAGTCGACTTGCAGCGTACGCACGCGCAGCGCGACCTGACGCGTCGAGATCGCGTTCTCACGCGCGAGCAGCGCGCCCATGCGATCGACGGCTTCTTTGGTGTCACGAACCATCACCAAGCGGCTTTGCGGATTGACAACGACTTCGCCGAGCGGCGACTTTAGCTTTTCTAGTTCCGACTGGATGATCGCGATTTGATCGAACGTGCCATCGCGTCCGGTGGACGTGATCGACGAGAAAGATCCGGTATTGCCCGACGTGCCGCCCGTGGTACCACCGGACGCTTGGTTACCGGTTGACGTATCCGTACCCTTCGACATCGTCGACTTGATGGACACCTTGCCCGGGATCGCCGCGATCGTGAACGTCTTTGTGACGAACCGGCTGATGGAAATGGTGCTGCCATCAAACGTCCAGTCGAGGCCGAGGTTTTCGGTCATGCCGCGCAGATACTCACCGACCTTGCAGTTGCACGCCTGCGCATAGACCGGCTCGACATTCGACTTGGCCAACGCTTGCGGCTGCATCGGGGCACTCTGCCCGTTCCCGCCGTTGGTCTTCGGAATCAGCGCGTCGCGCGGAATGAACACATCCGGGCTCAGATGCACCGGAT
This sequence comes from Caballeronia pedi, assembly GCF_001544915.2. Taxonomy (GTDB): domain Bacteria; phylum Pseudomonadota; class Gammaproteobacteria; order Burkholderiales; family Burkholderiaceae; genus Caballeronia; species Caballeronia pedi. The sequence continues at coordinate 168,434 of NZ_FCOE02000013.1, forward strand.
AACCGGTCGCGGTGGAGACAAGCGTGGCGATCTTCGACAGCGGGAGATTGCCGGGGAAGACAACCGACTTCTCGCGGAAGATCGCGGGCAATGTCGCTTCATACGCGACGGGCACCAACCGGTCGCCGAGGAACGCGGTCGGCACTTCTTCAACAAGCGACATCGACTCGGGGCCGTTACCCATCGCGCGGGTGGCTTCCGCGTTGGTCGCGTCATAGGCGTGGTTCACGTCGGATTGCGACACCGCGCAGCCGGTCAGCGATGCAGCCACGAGAATGGCAACGGCAGACTTGATTTTCGTGAGGCGCATGGCGTTTATTCTTGGCAGTTGGCTGCGCGTGCGACGACGCGGATAACGTTATTGGTGTGCTTGCAAACCCGCGTGGGCGTGCGCATGTGATTGGTCGCCTGCATCACTTGCGTGAGCACGGACTTGAAGTCGCCCGAGAACGTCGCGTTGAACTCGAGCGGCAAGTCGTCGTCAATCTTCCAGGCGAGTTGCCAGCCCTGCTGCTGCAGCCAGCGATCGAGCGCATTGCGCAGGTTGATGTCCTGTGGAGTGATCGAGAAAGACAGAATCCCACCGGGCATCGTTACGCCACCGCGCGACGGCACGACGACCGGGGCGACGTCCATCGCGCCAACTGGCGACAGCGCGGCGACACCGGGAAGCGCAACCGGTGCAGAACCACCGATTGCTGCCTTGAGCACGGCGGGAGTAGCACGAACGACGGGAGAACCCGGCGACGCCATCGCAATCTGAGCCACCGGGGCTTTCGCGGCAGGCGCGGAGAGGAGTTGCCAGCCGTCACCGGGCGGCGGTGCAAGTCGAGACTGATCGGGGTCCGCTGCAGCGAGACCCGACACGGTCGTGAGTGCCAGACACGCAAACAAGTAAGCCACCATGCGCGCGGTGCGATGCGTTTGAAGAGAAAAAGTAGGCGTCATGTTGGTCAGTTCGCGCGTTGCAAACGGCGGTAAATGTTGTTGGCGTAGATGAGTTGCTTATTCGAGGAAACAGCGTTGTAGGCACCGACCGCTTTCCATGTCGGACCGAACTGCTTGATGTTCGAGGCCAGGATCCAGGTCCCGACATAGGCGTTCACGCAGGCATCGAACAGGTGTTGCCGGGTGATGCCGAAGCGGCCTAGTTCTGGTAACCATGACGAGTTGATCTGCATAAGGCCTATGTCCTCGCTCCCATCGGTATTGCGGTTCGTCACATACGGGCGCATTCCGGACTCTTGCTGTGCGATGGCACGTACCACTTGAATGCTCACGCGGTGATAACGCGCGGCATCGCCAAGACAATCGGCATGCGCATGGAACGAGGCGGTAGAAAAGAGCAGCGTCGACACGCGAAGCAGTCGGCTCATGACGCGGGCCGATCGAAAAACCGCACATCGTGCTTGCGCAGCACGTTCACGACGTTGCCGTCCGCGTTGACGATGAACTGGTCGGCGGTGCCGTTGAACTTGTAATAGCGGCCCTTCTGCTCGCCCAAGCCCATGTGCGCCACGTCAGCGACCGTCACCTTGCCGACGGTGTCGGCGAACTTGAAGAACGTCGAGCCGTTTTCATCAAACACGCTTTGAAGAGCGGCCTTGTTCGCGGCGTCGAACTCATAGACGGTTCCCGCGACACGCGCGACTTCGACCCTGTCGGTGTCGTTGGAGATCGTGAAGCGCTCCGCGCGGTTGAACGTCACCACGCCAGTCGCGTCATCCCACTTCGGGCCCAGCGATTTACCGTCTTGACCGGTTACCTTCAGCGCCGCGGCGGGCTTCGCCGAGAACTTGATTTGGAGATGGCTATCGTCAACGTCACGGATCGCCAGTGCGCCAAACTTTGCCGCGAGCACGGACCCGGATGCCGCCGGCACGTCTGCATCGACATTCTTGACGATGTCTGCGATGGGGTCCGCGCCCGTTGTCACGCTCGATGACGCGGCGGCCGCAGTTGCAGCGACCTGCGATACGGGCCCGACATAGTTGACGGCGATCGACTGCGGAGCCGACCGGCGAAGTGTTACATGGTGAGAGTTGAAGTCGACGTCGGCGTACAAATCGGAAGCGGCCACCAGCCGATCGAGCGACTGCATCCAGTTCTCGCCATTACGCGTGCCGAAGCTCGTCGAAGTCGTCAAATCGATGTCTTTCTGTGCCGACCCCGTCCAACCCTGCGGCACCAGCGCCTTAACCAGTTGCGCAAGCGGCAGCGTCGCGTTCAAAGGCCGCGTACTTTCGAGGCTGCTGCGCGATCCGATGAGCGCAAGGCGGCCAGAGAAGCCAGAAAAACCAGACGGCGTGTCACTGCGCGCCTTGTCGCCAATGAAGCGATTGGCCTTCTTCCAGTAGGCGGTGGCACTCGAGCCGCCCGCCGAGTAACGGATTACCTCGGGCGTGCCCGGTACGACGATGTACGGTCCCTGGTTATGCCCACCGTCAACGCGCAGCGATTGACCGGCACGCGGTTGGAAGAAGGTGTCGCTCCCATCGTTGAAGACGAGTGCCGGTCGCTCCAGCACGTTGCCCAGGATCTCGTAGTCAAAGTCGAGCGGATCTGTGCCGGCGGCCACCGCATTGAGGGTGACCGCCGCAAGCGCGAGAGTGAGAAGAAAGAGCGTGTGCTTCATAGACCGCGTTCGATTTGAGAAAGGTGCTTCACGAAGCGCGCGAGGTATTCGCGGCCCGGGGCAGGATTGGCGCTGTGGTAATACGCGACCGCCTTCACGGCAGAGTGCGTGAGGCGATAGTTCTCGTTGAGAATGTCTTCGGCGACGCGGATATTTGTAGCCGGCGCAAGGGCGTCCCACGCACTCGCGAAGCGCTTACTGTGGTATACCCAGTTCACCTGCATCAGGCCAATATCGAAGTTCGATTGGCCGTTATTAATCAGATAGCGGACCGCGCGATATGCGTCTTCGCGAGTGCGAAAGAAGAAGCCGCGACCGGCGACATTCAACGTCCAAGGCCATGCGCGACCGTTGTATGCCGACTCATTAAGCGCGATGCCAGCCAGAATCTTCGGATCGACGGACGTGTGCATCGCGTCGAACGGCGCCTGCGCCGATGCGCACGACCATCCCCCACGCCGCTCCGTGATGCTCGCTTGAGCGTCATCGGTCAGCGTCGCGGGGCGCAGCCATCCCGCCTTCACGAACAGGCTTTCGAGGCTAATAGGCGATCCGTCGATATTGATCGCAATACCGCCAGCCGTGGCCTCGACCGTTTGACCGTCGAACCGGTTAGCCCACGCCAGAAACGGCTTCAGCCCACATGCGTAGACCGGCTCGCCGGGCAGTTCGACGATTGCGCGCATCGTGCCGTCATCGAGCACGATGCGCGTGGGGCTGATGATCGAATCGATGGTCGCCGCGTGTGCGCCGAACGCAATTGCAGACAGACAGGCTACCGCCCATGCCTTATTCATGGTACGGCTCCATGACGATGTCCTGCGTCACTTGCACCAGGAACTTCTGGCCCGGTTCGACGGTGATGGTCGGCGGGATATTCTGGTTGCGCTGCATGACGGTCTGGGCCGTCGCGGCCGCAACCTGCCCCGCCGTGTCACCATAAGTAGTGACGCCGTTCGGCGTCGCGGTCGTCGCCGTCTGAGAGCTGCTGTCGAACGCCTTCAGCAGAATCGCCGTAATGAAGCCCGCGCCGAAGATCTTCAGGAAGTGGTTGTTCACATCGCCCGAGAACCCGGCGTAGCCGTTCTGATCGGCACCCTGCATGCCGTTGAGCGGCACGCTCTTGCCGTTGGGCAGACGCAGACTCGTCGAAGCAACGAGCAGACGCTCTTGGCCGACTTTGACGTCCGCGCTGTACATACCATTGATGAACGCGCCTTTTGGGATCATCAAACAGTCGCCGCGCAGGCTGTCATAGATGTCCTCGTCCACCATCAACGACACGCGACCCGGCTTGTCCGAGTTCAGCCCCTCGACCGTCTTGACGTGAACGACGTGCGGAGGCGTCAACGTGCAACCCGTCGACCGGCCATTGAAGGTCGTGCGTTCGATGCCGCCTTGCGACGCCGCATCGCGCAGGAAGGCGCGGTCGCGATCTTCGGGCGCTTGGCCCTGCTTGGCCAAGGCGAGCGCCATCGCATCAGGTGTGTTAGCTCCCGCAGCGTTCCGAGCAGCTCGTACCTCATCCAACGACGGGACGCCAGCGGGCAGTACGCCGGTCGCTTGGTTCGCCGAACGCGACGCGCCGGCCTGTTTGAAGATAGACGACGTATAGATCGCGTCTTGCGCCGCTTGGCGGGAAAGCTCGCGCGTGTCAGTGCCCGAGCCTTTGACTTCTTCCTGGAAGTCAGCGCCGGTCAGCATCGGCTTGACGGCGGGCTTCAGAGCCGCTGCTTCAGAAGCTGCGCGCGCAGCAGCCTCCGACGCCGCTGCGTCGCGCTGCTGACGGATCATCTGGTCGATGTCGTTGTTGTTCGCAGCAGCCGGCGCTTCCGTACTCGACTTAAGCGCGGTCGCCTTCTTGATGCGAGCGTCCTCGTCGGCCTTGTTCGTCGCCTGCAGCTCATAGTAGAAGCCCAGGCCACCGATGACGACTGCAGCAAGAATGCCGATGCTCATGATCGCATTACGTGGCGTCTTGCCTTTGACGAGTGCTTCTTGCTCCGCGCTGGGCGTAGCCGAGTCGGATTTCTTCGCCACGATCAGAACACTCCGAACAAGCGGCGGCGGCCCCGCGTCACCGTGATTTCGTCCTTGCCAGAACGCAGGACGATCTCGTTGGCCAGGCGCTGAAGAACGAGGAAGTCGCCACGGCGGATAAAGTTGGCAACGACGCGATCGCCGTGGTCGAGAATGAACGGAACCGGCCACTCCTGGGCTTTGGCCGGCATGCGCATCCAGACCGCATGGCCGTCATCAAAAACCGTTTCCGGAGTGAATTCCGCGCGGCCGTCTACGCTGTAATCCCAGTTCAGCTTGTCGGGCGCGACGCTGATGCTTCCCGAGTCCGCACCACCCCGACCGCCGTTCGTCGGTGCGTCGTCGCGTGCACTGACGCGCGCCATCGGAGCACGAGGGTATTGGAAGCGCACGGTCTGATAGAACATGCCGCCCGCCGGCGAGGCGATGAGCGTGAAGTCGTACTCGCGCAGGTTCGTCGTCAGGTGCAACGTGTTGACCAAATCAGCCTTGTGCGGCTTGATGAACACATGGTTCATCTTGTCGTCGTCGATTTCCCACTGGACGCTATCGCCCATCGCCGGGTCCGCAATCAGCTTTTCGCCCTTCTCCAGCTCGATCGTCGTTAGCTTCAGCGGTGCAGTCAGCACGCGATAGATCTGGTCGCGGCTGTACGGGAACACGCCGATGCGCGCATCACCCGGCATCGTCAGAGGATCGGCCCCGCCGTTAAATGGATTGACCGGGCTCATCGGGTCGCCAGCCACCATCGCCGCATTGAATGCCGAGTCGCTAGATGCTTTCTTAGCCTCTGCGGCCGGAGCAAACAACGCTGCACACGCAGCGAGGATGCACATGCCGATGACCGGCCGTTTGTTGAAAATGGTTGCGGTCATGCTTATGCAGTCCGCTCGAGGCGGAAGAACGGAATGAAGATGCCGAACGGATTCGTGGTAAGCGCCTGTTCGGCCGTCGGTGCAACGATCTGATAGCGCAGGGTCAGCGCATAAGACTTCACGTCGGGCTTGCCCGTCGCGCCAGCTTGCGAGGTAGTCGTCGTGAATTCGACGAGCACGGTCGAGTCTTCGAGCAACGCGATGTTGCGCACGTCGACTTCGCGAATCAGTTTTGGGTTTGCGGTTATCTGCTGGAACGGTGCGTCGGCCTTCAGCCAGTCGCGGAATTGACCGGTCGCGGCCCCGATCATTTGCGCCTTCACCGAGTTGATGTTGGCGGTCATGCGAGAGGTTTCGAGACGGTCCGAAAGCACTGGCTCGATGGTGAACCAACGAACCGCCATATCTTTGACTGTCGTCCGAACGGCTTGGGAGTCAGGCTTGTACGTGACAAGCTCGGTGACGATCGGATGACCCCCGGTGTCGGCGGACACGCCGACAACGCGAGTAACCGAGGGCGGAGGTTGCCGCGTCCAGACAGCACCGGCGGCGATGAAAGCCAATCCGAACGAAATCAGCATCCAGCGGTTAGCTTCGAGCGTGAGCCTCGTACTCGTCTCGAAAATCACCTTGCTTGGATCTTCTTCGGCGTATGAGCCGGGGGCCGTGGACAGCGCGGCCCGACGCTTGTTCTTGAAAAGACGCATGGCAACCCTTTGGAATGGTCACCATTGAAACAGCGTGCGCGTGCTCCTTTTCGGCGGAAAGGCGGCTAGTTTGGGCGTCTTTGTACGTTCCGACATCCGCGATGTGTGCGTGGACTCAACATCGGGCGCGAGGAATTATCATGATAATTGTCGAACCGCGAAAAGAGGCACAAATTTGTGCCTCTTTCTACAAGCCCGGAGTGCTATGCCGTGATAGACCGGCATGAGTTGCATCAAAGATGCGTAAGGCCGATGACAAACGTTGCCACCGACCTGGGTTCTCGGTCTTATCACGTTATGGGCGTTCCGCTTAGCAGATGACGGTCGCTGTCACTCGCATGCACGCGAACCAGTGTTAGTACGGTCGCTCATAGGTGAATGCTATGCCGTGACTAACCGCATCAACGGTGACGAAAGGATAGTTTGACCGCATCGTGCAGAACGCGGCGAGCCGCGCAATTGGGATCCAGAGGACGATCGGCAAAGAAAAATTGATTCGGAACGCAAGGTCGCTTCACGACAGGCCCAAGCGTCGCACGACGGATGAACTGTTAAATGCACTGCGGGGGCACGGGACTATTCGGACATGTCTTTGAAGATGCGCGCAACACCGACAAGCATTAGCTTTGAGATGACTCTCGACGTCGAAAATGCGGAGCAATTGCTAATTGACGATGACGAGGTGAAAGGGCACTTCGAAGCGATTTTGATGTTGTCGCCGCAGCGAGAGAAACTAAAGAAGTGACAATGGCAGGCGTCCAAGCCCAGTTCATGCGCAGATCGCCGGCGCTCTGCGCGCGCGCCTTTGGCCGATAAGCACGCCATTCAAGCCCGAAGGCGAGCTTCGCGCCCTTCTCTCCCGGAATCGATTCAAAGTGCATTCTTGTAGTTACCTCGTGCTCACATCGACGGGACGACGGTGGCGGTGAGCATGGTCACCTAGAAAGTCCGGCCCTTGTTTCAGTTGCCGGACATACCGGCAAGGCCGTTGTTGCTCGAGCCGTCATAACGATTCGACACCTCACCAGAGAGGACTACCGTCTGACCATCCGACGCGCGGTCGACTGATCGTCGTTGCTACGAAGAATGCCGGGCAACTGGATCTGCTGCAGTGCGGCCCCAGAGCCGGTGCTGATCGAGGTGAACGGTCCGTTGAGCTTCGAGGCATCGGTCCAGTACGACAGGATGACCTGGTCGTGGTTGTTGGCCGACGGCAGTATGTTCACGATGCGGTGCGCGCGCTATTTTTTTTTGAAAGACGGTGAGTGTCGTGCGCCGTTGCACTGCCGGCTTCCCGCAAAGGAAGTCGCAACCACCTGCTACGGCAACGCTATCCGGACTTACGCGTGGGTGGCGAGGGTTGTCTCTCGGTATCCGTCAGCACACTGCTCTCGAACTGGAGACATCTCAGGAAGTTAGTCGAGTGGATGATGGAGGAAGGTATCGCCGCGTTCAGCGCGCTCCCACCGGAGCAAGCGGTCCGTTCGGGAATGAACCACAAAAACGTATAGCTTTCGGTGATCTGGCAACGCCCATTCCTATGTACCGTCACGGCCGTGATCGATCTCTCCGGCGAAAGTGTGCCGAAAAAGTGGCGACGACTATCCGGCGGACTTTTTAACTGCTCGTTCACGTAACAAAATCAATGACTTGGATAGCCGCGCGACTTCATGCAACGCTACCCGGATCGCGTTGTCCGTTATGTTTCATCGGTGAACAGGAGGTTGAGGCGCTGACGCTGGACCGTGGAACGTTCAGACATTGGTTCAGCCGAGGGGCGGGGACTTCCACGAGATACGTCGCTGGGCCGCTTTCACAGGTAAGCGGCTGGACCTGGTGAATAAGGTGAGGGCGAAGCGACTCTTGAGAGTTTACTTGAAGTTAACCACGTTAACGAATATGCTCCGTCTGAAGCAAATCACCCCTTTTTTTGATGTCTACATCTAATTTTGGGGTGATTACCCAAAACTCAGGGGAAATTAATGCCCGATAGCGACGTCCTCATTTCGAAGGCGCTAGCGGTCGATGACGCGCCGACGTCGATCGCGGATCTTCTTTCCATCAAGGAGCGCAGCCAACGCGCGTTCAGTCACCGACGCGAAATGCTGCTGGAGCCGTATCCGCGGAAAAAAGCACCGGTCTTCACTTCAAGCGACATTATTTCATTGTGCAACTTGTCGCGCGATCAATTCAAGTACCTTACGAAGAAAGGAGAGCTTCCCCTCGGGCATCAGCTGCAAAACAAGCGCAATAAAGAATACTCGCTGGCGGATGCCATCGCCTGGGTGCGCGGCACAACCAAGCGCGCCGTACGACCCGAAGGTATGCGCGGTCGGGTCATTGCGGTGGCGAACTTCAAGGGCGGAGTTGCTAAGACATCTACCGCCGTAGCGCTGGGCCAAGCGCTATCGCTGGCCGGTCGCCGAGTGCTGGTGATCGACTGCGATCCGCAAGGGTCGGCTACCCAGTTGTGCGGCTACGCGCCCGATGCTGAGATCGAAGAAAAGCACACGATCCTACCGTTGATCTACCGCGAACACCCCACGCTCGATTACGCGATCAAGGAAACGTATTGGCAAAACATGGACCTGATCCCGGCGTCGACGATGCTGTTCGATGCGGAATTTGAGATCCCGAAACAGATCGCCGACGCGTTGGAGAAACGGGTTCATTTTAAGTGGTGGGACATCCTGCGTGTGGGGCTCGAGCCGGTCGCTCAAAAGTACGACGCGATCATTGTCGATACCCCGCCGTCCCTAAGCTACATCACGCTCAACGCCTTAGTGGCTGCTGATGCGATCCTCATGCCCTGCCCGCCCGAGGGTCTCGACTTCGCGAGCTCCACGCAATTCTGGGATCTGGCAGCGGAGACGCTGTCCGGCGTTCCGGGTTTCGAGGAATCGAAGAATTACGACTTCGTAAGCATTCTGCTCACGAAAGCGCGCAATACGGACCTGTCGCGCAAAGTCCGCCAGTGGCTGGCCGATGCCTATGGCGAACGGCTATTGCCCTTCGTGGTGCCGGAGTCGTCAGTTCAGGCCACAGTGGCCGCAGGCCTCTGTACGATCTATGACACGACGAAGTCGGACTGGAGTAGCGGCACCTACGCGCGGATTCGCGAACCGCTGGATCAGCTAACCGAGTTCGTGAACTCGCATCTTGAACGTGCTTGGAAACGGGAGGCTCGCAGTGAGTCGGTTTAAAGATCGGTTGTTTGAAAAGATGACAGTACCGGAGACGGCACCACCGACAGCCTCCAGCGCATCGCCTCCTGCCATTGCTGCGGAAGAGCCCAGGACTTCGCCGGGACGTCTGCTCAATGCCCAGAATCGGATCATCGAATCCGACTCGAAGCGCATCGAAGCGGAAAGCAAACTGACGGACGCCCTCGCGCGCATCAAAGATCTGCAGGCCACAAAGGCAACGGGCGAGGCCTTAGAGTTGCCGGTCGATAGGCTCCACGAGATTCCTGGCCGCCGGCGGTTTATGGCGTCCGAGAAATACGCGGAGCTGCGTGAGAATTTGCGACATAACAAACTGGTGCACCCGGTCGTGGTCTTGGCTCGGGAAGACGGCGAGTGGGACATCTGGTCGGGTCACCATCGCTGGGATGCGCACAAAGATCTGGGCAGGACGACGATCCGGGCAGTGTTGGGTACGGCCGAGGATGAGAACGAGGCGCGTGACGGCGCGTTCTTCGCCAACCTCATGCAATCCGATCTGACAGACTACGAAAAGTACATCGGTCTTAAGCGATTCCAAGAAGGACACGCGGAGCTTACCCAGACTGAAGTCGCCGATCGCACTGGGTTAAGCAAGCAGTTCGTGAGCGAACTCTATGCCTTTGACCGCCTTCCGGCTGAAGCTTTGGCAATCATCGAGCAGAACAAGGCAATGATCGGTAGCACCGCAGTCAAAGAACTCGCCAGCATTTCGGAGGCCGGGAAGGGTCAGCGCGTTACCGAGGCAATCAAACTTCTTGCCGAGAAGAAACTCGACCAAGGGCAGACGGTGAAATACGCGCGGGTTGCGGAAACACCTGTGCGCCCGACTGCCAAGCCCGAGACATTCAAGATTAAAGCGGGAAAGTCTACGTGGTGCGATGTGCGGCGCGTAAAGAACGTGATGCGGCTTGAATTTAAGGACGAGGCCGAAGCAGCCGAAGCTCAAGAAGCGATCCGGCAGCACTTGGAGCGATTTGCGCAGTCTCGCGTCGCAGAGAAAGTATAAGTCTTTGATTTTATTGCTGTCGTGAAACCCGACAGTTTCTACCGGAGCTACGAGATGTAGGCGGCTTACAAAAAACAAAAGCCTTCGGCGCCAACCGAAGGCTTTTGAATGAGGGCTTGGCTGGAAACCGTACCCCGCGACACTCCCCGACTGGAAATCGGAAAGAGCCTCAACACCTCGGAGTGTAGCGCAAGGCGGCAGTCAGTCAAGCAAAACCGATCCATTTCTTAAAAATGGGCGACTGACATGTGCATCGCGCTCGCACCCTGTGCAGCTGGCGAGGGTGACTCTCACCCTCAAAAAATCGAACCGCTCTTCACGGACACCACAAACTTGCCTTGGGTCATTTTGCGCGCCGTACATCGCGCTGCACGACTTGATGGTGTCTCGACGCGAGCGCGTGCTGTGCTTGCAGCATTGGCCCGCACTGTCGACGCCGCCAAGCCTTTTGGCGAGATCTACGCTCGCCGCACGCTGCTTAGCGAACGCGCGATGCAATCTGAACGGACCTTCTACCGTAGCCTCGCCGATCTTGATTCCGCGGGTTTGATCGATCGTGCCCCTCAGCGTCGCTATGTCGAAGCGGGCCTGTTTGGACGCGCGTATCTGTACCTGACGCAGAAAGCTGCCGTGCTGCTTGGCTTGATCGAGGAGCCCACGGTGCAGTCAATGTCCACCGACTTAGCGCAGGCTTCATCCACGAAGGTCAAACGTTTTGAGCCGCCGCATGCCAATGTGGCAGACGGTGCTAATACTAAGGATCTAAGCCCAATAACTTTTCAAAAGAGACAGCCGGGCCAAGTTCCTCAGGACCTCCAGCGCCTGCGGTCCCTGGGTTTCTTGGATTTCTTGATTTTCAAACTCATGCGCGAAGCCCGCGAAGCGGGCAAGCGACTGTCGGACGTCGTGGAAGTCTGCTGGCAGCACTTGCGCCATGCAAAGCGCCCCATCAATTATCTGCGCGCGCTGCTCACAAGCCCAACGGACTTCGGCCACCAGATGCGAGCCAAAGCCGCGGCACTCGCTGAAGCGCAGGCCGTAGAGGCCGCCCGTCTCGAAGCTGAAGCCACCGTGAAGGCGTTGGACGGCCGCTCGTTCGTTGATGTGTTGCGCCAGACGCGTTATACCGTCACCGATCACGGCACCACCTTGACGGTCCGTAGCATTGACGGGGTTACTCGACAGGCGGCTGCGCAGTGGTCCCAAGGCTTTATCCGAGCACTTCGAGGAGGACAAATTTCGGAAGAAAAGCTTTCAAACATTACTGCCGTTGCTACGAGTGGAGATCATCGCCATCTCAACACCGAAGGGCGATTAGCTACGTCCCCGCGAGCGCTTACTGTATCTGCGGCCGAGCACCTCACTAAGCTTCGTGCGCTATGTCGGCGGGCGTGAAACTGTCGGAGTTTGAATCTCATCGGCATGCATGCCTTGCCATACCGGTCCCAGGGCCGGAAACTGAGGAATTGTTTCACGCTCTTACGACGGGTGAAAAGTGACTGCGGAGGATGCGTGACAGGCTCCAGCGCCGGCTCTGATGGCTGGACGACGTCGTAACCCCTAGCGAGGAACGTAATGGGTCTACGCGGCCGTCGCGCGCGAGCGCGGCGACGGACTCCACCGCCGTTTGGCTCCCTTCCGGCGCGGTCGAGAGGGAGGGCGCGCCCACGACTTACTTCGGGGCTCTCCCATCTCGCTTCTCCCCCTACAACGTCGGCTCAATTCCGGGCATGCACGGGATTCTCAGCGTTTTTTTTCGACGGCCCGTGGCGAAAAAGGGGACGCACGCTTTCCTTCAAGCCTGATAAGTCGTGTTATCGGGGGACCGGCACCGCCGACCTTGGAGGGCAACTGCGACCATCACGAAGATCTCCCATGCCAGGGCCCTCTACCGAACCGAACGTGGTTGCGCGCGCGCCGTCGCGGCATCAAGATAGCGTCCGGCGCACGCGAGGGCGGCGTCGTTTTCAACTTTCAAGGTCAAACTAAAATGGCAACTGGTACGGTCAAGTGGTTCAAGGACGACAAGGGTTTCGGCTTCATCACGCCTGATGGGGGCGGTGAGGATCTGTTCGCCCATTTCTCGGAAATCCGCGCGGAAGGGTTTAAATCCCTCAAGGAAGGGCAGAAGGTGACCTTTGACGAGAAGATGGGGCCGAAGGGCAAGCAGGCGGCGAACATCAAGCCGGTGTGACGTGTGGCGTCCCTCGCGATCGAGCGATCGCTGGGGCGTCGACAGGACTGGCAGAAGCGGGAAAGTACGGCGCTACAAGGAGGCGCCTTGCGTCGTCGGTCGGAACACATTGCGGGCGCGGAAACCAAGCCACCCCGCCAAGAAAAATCGCATGTTCTGACCCGATTTTCGTGAAACATAAGGTCGATTTTTATTAAGCGATATAACTTATTGTTTATTAACGATAATGTGTTCAGGAAGCTGGAATCGCTTGTTGTGTTTCACGGGATCCATGTTTCCCGGCTAGGCGAAACGGACCGTCAATGTATCTGCCTCCACGATGTGAGCACTCGTCTGCCCTTTCGTATCAATTTCGTCCTGTTTCGTATCGATAGATACGTTCTCTCCTTGCCAGCGGTCGAATAGGCACCCGCGTGGGCGCTGCCGGCTGCCGGGAATGGCTGCAGATGAGACATCTGGCTTCCTCGGGAAGCACGCAAGGAGTTGGACCGCATCCTTGATTTGCTGCGACGCAGCAATTCGTGCTACAATTTTAGGCAGTGCTCACCTTGCACTGACTCTTCAAGCGCCATTTCATCCGGCCCGCTCGTGTAACGGGCCGCGTCCCACGCTCGTTGCGAGATCACAAGTCGCGTCCGCCTTCAGCCCTTGAATGTCAGTGACGCGCCGGCCGTGATGTTCCCGGCCGCCGGACTCGCCGTCGCCGAGCACACCTGCCAACGAGAGTGCATGACAAGCTTTGATCGTGAGGTTTACGGGTCCGCGACAACCGCGTTCGTGCCTAAGGCCCTAGGCCGACGCGGGCCAAAGGCCAAGGCTGCTGCACTTTTGCTGCCGATGGACACAGTGTCCTCGGCACTGCGGGACGAAGAGCGGCAACGCCAGATGCGCGCGCTGATCCAGTTGGGCAAGGCGCGCGGCTATCTGACTCACGCAGAAATCAACGATCACTTGCCCGACAACTTCGCGCAGACCGCAGCCATCGAAACCATCGTCAGCACCTTTAACGACATGGGCGTGACGGTCTATGAGCAGACGCCGGATGCTGAGACGCTGCTGTTGAACGACGTTACGCCGGCCGCCATGTCGGACGATCAGACTGACGAGGAAGCAGGAGTCACCCTCGCAACGGTGGATTCTGAATTCGGCCGCACCACCGATCCCGTGCGTATGTACATGCGTGAAATGGGCGGGACGGAGTTGCTGACGCGCGCGGGTGAAGTCAAGATTGCGAAACGCATCGAAGACGGCCTTCACGAAATGATCCACGCGATTGCGGCCTGTCCGGCGACGGTCTCCACGATCCTTTCGAGTGTCGAGCAAATTGAGGGCGGTGAACTGCGGATTGACGAATTGGTTGACGGTCTCCATGAAGACGCCGCGCCGGCCGATGCGGGGGACTCGGACTCATCTGATTCGGCTGAGCTCACCGCGGACGCCGCCGATGGGGATGACGGCAATGACGGCAATGAGGAGAAAGGAGACGAAGAGGGCGATGAGCTTGTCGACGAATGCGGCGGGAACGAGCAACAGGATTCCGCGAAGGCAGACAAGGCCCGTCTGAAACAGCTCACGAACGACAGCCTCGCCATTTTTGCGCGCGTACGCGAGTTGTTCGCTCAACTTCCGCGCGCCGACGCGACCCGACGCGCGGACGGGGTCGCCTTCGCACACGTGTGTGAGGCGATGCAGCGCGAACTGGCGCCCATTCGCTTTACGGCGCGAACTAGCGATCGGCTGTGCGCGGATGTGCAGCAGCAGGTCGCGCAGGTACGCGCGATCGAGCGCCGCGTTTTGCAGATTGCCGTCGACCGGTGCGGGTTGCCCCGTGAGAAGTTTGTCGAGTCCTTTCCGGGACATGAAACCGATCTCGGCTGGACCGAACGCATGGCGATGGCGTCGAACAAATATGGCGCCGCGCTCGAGCGCAGTCTGCCGGCGATTCAGGCGGAGCAGGGAAAGCTGATCGAGATCGAAGCCGCCGTCGCTCTATCGTTGCAGCAACTGAAGAAAATCAACCGGCAGATGATGGCGGCCGAGTCGAAGATGCGGGAGGCCAAGGGCGAGATGATCGAGGCCAACCTGCGCCTGGTGATCTCTATCGCGAAGAAGTACGTGAACCGCGGCATGCACTTCCTGGATCTGATTCAGGAAGGCAATATCGGCCTGATGAAAGCCGTCGACAAATTCGAGTATCGACGCGGCTGGAAATTTTCCACCTACGCGACATGGTGGGTGCGGCAAGCGGTGACGCGTTCGCTTGCCGATCAGGCGCGCACGATTCGCGTGCCGGTGCATATGATCGAATCGATCAACAAGCTCAATCGGATTTCCCGCGAGATTCTGCAACAGACCGGTCAGGAGGCGCACCCTGCAGTACTCGCAGAGCGTATGGAATTGACCGAGGAGAAGGTTCGCGGCATGTTGAAGGTCGCCAAGCAACCGGTGTCACTCGAGATGCCGGTGGGCGAGGACGCGGATGCGACGCTTGGCGACATGATCGAAGATCCGAAGGCGGCGTCACCCGCGGACGCGGCCGTGCAAGCCAACCTGCGCGATGCCATCGACGAGGCGCTCGATGCGCTGTCGCCGCGTGAAGCGAAGGTACTGAGGATGCGTTTCGGCATCGATACCGCGTCCGACTTCACGCTTGAAGAGTTGGGTAAGCAATTCGACGTGACGCGCGAGCGGATCCGGCAGATCGAAAGCAAGGCGTTGCGAAAACTGATGCACCCGAGTCGGGCAGACAAGCTCCGGCAATTTCTTGATCACTGAGTGCTTGATCATTGCGTCACAGTCCCGCTTCGATGCCAGATCGATGCGACAACTCGAACACCAGTGAGCGCCGTGCCGGCAAGCGGCGCGAGCCTGATCGGACTCGCACGCACCTTTGCTGTATCGTCGCTCAAAAGATCACGGGCCGGTCGCTCTCGCTAAGAACTGCTCGCCAGACCCAGCATCGCAGCACGATGGCTGTCTGCAGTGGCCTTGGCGTTACAGCAATATGGCTTGCTGCAAAAGCTCCAGCGCTTTCAACTCGTCCAATCGACCCGTGCGTGCCTTGCCCGCTAGCGTCTTGATCAAGGCCTCCGCGATGGGTTGGATACCCTGAAGATTGTCTAGGCTGGTCACGGAAGTGGAAGGGAGGGGTGAGGCTTTTCGCTCGGGTGGGGTGGAGGCGGGTGGCGCCTCAATCGTTACCGGTGCGATTGGTGAGGCGGGCGGGACACGCTGGTCGCTCTCGTCAAGCGAGTAGTCAGCCAGCTCGTCAGGAGCAGCACTGACCTGATCTACCGACCTGGCGGCGATCGTCTCTTCACCTCTCTGGACATTTGCTGAAGTCAAGCTTTGCGCATCACCCAGGCCATCGAGATGAGGGCCACCCGGGCGCGCCTTCACTGCGGCACGCTTCCTCTGCACGCTGTTCTGAAATGCGATACAAAGAGCGGGTTCTTGTGCCGGACATCGCCGAAGACGACGGAATGTATGCCATCAAGCTCGTCATTTGCTCGCTCGAAGGCACACAATATACGTCCTTGGCGATTCTCCCTGTCCAATCGAAGCACTACGCTTCGCCTTTCGGTACGGTATGGCACAAATCGATCGCCAACCGCTCCCCGCGCCGGAATGGACAGCAGCAGAGTGGCACGACCGTTCCCGGCTCCTTGTCCGATGCGGTCGCGTTGCGTTCCCGGATCATGACAGGCCACTTTAGTACCGCGTTGAGATGCACTTCTCGGTGGCTTGCAGCAACTCGCAGACAAGCTTTGGGCCAGGGCAACCCGTTTCGCGTCGCAAAGGAGCAAGAATCAAGTGTTGACGGACGAAGGTGCCGACGACGCCGAAGTCATTGTTCGCCCGTCCGCGCGTGGTGGCTGGCAAGTCGAAGTTCCGACCTCGGAAGGAATGCACGTCACGGCCGTGGATAGCGAGCGAGAGGCGCTTGCGCTCGCGCATTCCCTGCGTCCTCACGCTGAAGTGCGCATCCTCCCCGCCGCAGAGTCAGCAGAGACGTTGCGCAACGAGCTTCGTCCCGACCACGGAAGGATTCGCTCGGAGTGAGGCCGCCGCGGCAAGCGGATTCGGTCTGAGAACCCTCTCCCGTTTTGAACGAGAAGACCTCCTACAAAATACGGCGAGCTTGCTCTGCACGCTGGAACGCGCCAGCGGCCGACGTCCTCGCGAGCGTCCGTCGTCGAGACGATTCGCATCTACCGCTCACGTCACGCCCCCTTACAATAATGCGTCTCAAAGCTCGGAAATTCCGACCTATCCGACGGGTCGGGGGTGACAACGATCCGCGGAGGGCACCATGCTTGAACTTTCCGGTAACGCTGAGCTCGTCGTCGTCGAGGTAGACACACAAAAGGAAGAGCACCTCAAGTTGACCGCCAAAGACTTCCATCAGGGAAAACGCTCCATGCTGGACGACGACGTGATGCGCGAGGACGAAGACGGCGAATACGTTGCGGATGTGAGTGTTCCGGGGTACGACTTCAGGCTCGTCGCAACACCCCCGAACTATCTTGAAATCGAAGACGATCCGGACGAACTTTGTATTGAAATTACTGAGAACAACATCGAATTCATTGAGCCATCGGAGGACGAAGACAATATCGAAGATTGAGGAAGTCTTGAGAGGTCTGCGCATCACGCCGCTGAGGTCACGGACTTACGCCATCTGCGTGAAGACATCAAGCGAATTCGGAGCGAAGCGCCCACGGACTTTCGCGATGCAAATGAGATGAGCTCCGATCGCCACGGAGGTGAGTCAGGCGCTCACGATGAGCCACACTGGTATCGCCGGCGCCGAAGACGCACCCCAACCGCAGCGTTGCGTATCGAGCTGTCCGGCCATCGCCGATGATTCGGGTCGGGCGAACGGGTTACTTTGCGGCCTCGCGGCGACGGAGATGGGTGGAACAGCATCGCGTATCCTTCGCCTGCAGGCACAGATTGGAGAAGAGAATGAGGACGCTAAGAATCGACCAGCTCCGACCGACCCAGATGACGCATGGCCTGCGCGAAGTCCGCCAAAAGATCAAAGCCTACAGAAAGCTCAAAGGTCACGACTTGGAAATGGCCATCGCGGAGAAGCCCGTTCCCATCGTGTACGGCCCGGATCAAGCGCCGTACGTGATCGACCATCACCACGTTGCCGCCGCCCTTTGGCAGGCAAAAGTAAAGCGTGTGCCGTTCGTTCTCTTCAAAGACCTCTCGCACCTTTCGATGGCAGAGTTCTGGCTCACGCTGGAAAACAATCGCTGGACGTATCCATACAACGCTCTGGGTCAGCGGGTGACTTTCCTGGATATGCCGCAACACGTCTGGGACCTTGAAAACGATGAATTTCGTAGCCTGTCTGCATCGGTGCGTGACGCTGGAGGCTACGAGAAAACCTCGGTTCCTCTTGAGGAATTCCGATGGGCCGATTTTTTTCGACGTCATCTTCCGTCACCGCACAGCGATGCGGAGTTCGATTCGCTTGTCAAAAAGGCGGTCGAACTAGCGAAGAGCCGGGCCGCCTTGGGCCTTCCCGGGTATCTGGGGCCGACTGACGATCAGTTGTCGGCTTTCGTTAAGGCCTGACCCAGATCCACGATCGAACGCGCGGTAGCCGCGCTTGCCGGAGGGAAGAAAGATGAGCTTGCTGCTAACCATATTTGGCGAAGGACGGGACCTCGACCCCCTTCAAATGTCCGCGCGTGCCGTTGCGGTCTTCTTCAGTGGCCTGGTCTTCATTCGCATTGCCGGACGGCGTTCGTTTGGACAGCGCTCGCCGTTCGACTACGTGGTCGCAATATTATTGGGCGCGACCTTGAGCCGCGTCATCGTTGGTGCTTCACCCGCCATTCCAACGGTGGCGGCTTCCTTCGTGATTGTTTTGGTCCACCGTATCGTCGCTTGGGCGTGCGTCTTTTCGCCGAAGCTGGAGAAGGCTGATCGTCGGGGCAGAGAGGGAAGTCTTCAGAGATGGCAAGTTCGACGATAAACAAATGTCGGCTGCCCTCATCACAAAGACCGACGTGTTCGAGACAGCGAGGCAAGAACTGCATACAACCGAACTTGAAGACGTGAAGGCGGCCATTCTCGAACGCAACGGACAGGTGAGCCTGATACGCAAGTCGAACATGGGGCGGGCGCCTAAGAAATGATTGGCTGATAGGCATGTACGGCTGAAAGCCAATGCGCGTTCGAGTCGTTAGCCGATTATGTCTGCGGACGGTGGCCCGGCGGGCGGGCCGAGACGAATTGGATGTCGTCGAGCGTTGCGCTGAGACATTGTAGGGTCGAGAAAATGACGTGCTTAAGGCAATATTGTTTAAGTCACCGCTGGTGCGCGTCTAGCGTGATAGAGCGAACAAGAGACCTACGCGTAGTCCGGGATTGCCGCGCGAGTTTAGCGCGGCAATCGACTATGTCGAAACGACCATGAAGGATAGCTTGAAGAGCGACGTTTGACGACCTTCCTCCTAGGGTCATTGCCTCGCCGGCCGCTATTGTTTCTTCGCGGAATCGACTTTCGCTTCAGCCGCCTTTTTGTTGGCGTCGTTCTGAGCCTCGACTTTTTTCTCGTCGGCCTTCGCTTGCGCTACGTTCGCATCGTTCGCGGCATCGCGCTTCTTCTTGTCGGCCTTCGTCTGCGCCTCCTGCATCTTTTTATTTGCCTTGGTTTGCGCTTTCGCCGCATCATTGCGCGCGCCGGACGCCTCCGCGGGCGTGGTCGCCTTGGCGCCTTTGGCGGCCTTCTTGTCGGCGTCGGCCTGGGCAGACGCTTTGTCTTCGTCCGCTGTGGCCTGTGCCTTCGCGGCATCGCTCTGTGCTTCGGCCTTCTTCTTGTTCGCTGTAGCCTGCGCTTCCATCTTCTCGCTGTTGGCCTTCATCTGAGCTTTTTGCGAATCGTCAGCGGCCGCTGCGATTTGTCCGAACGCTGTAGCAGCAAGCAATGCGGATGCAATAGCAGCTGTGACCTTGTTCATGATCAGAATCTCCTGAATTTCTATTGTGAATATCAATTACGTAATTACAACGTAATGCGAAGCATATTGGCGAAGAGCAGAGGTGCACGACTTAGTGCAGAATCGGTCCTCGCCCGCGCTAGCGCCAATCAAGCGCTTAGCAGTATTTCGAGCGAAAAAGTGATTTCGACTCGACGATACCGACGGCGTCGCCGACTTTCGACGTCCGTGTTTCAGAGCGTCGGCGGAACGTCCCGATACGTTGCATCGTCTTGCTCGAAGCGCTGCCAATAGGGTGGCCGGCCATAGTAGTGGTGAATCGAGTCCGCCCACGAGCGATCGACCATTGATGGCCACGCGTCCTTGTCAAAGCCCGGTGCATTCTTCACTTGGTCTGTGGTCGCAGAAATACGGAAGCATTTGTTGTCGGTATCCAGTGTCAAAGCGCTCCACGGAATCGCCAGTAGTTTGTCGCCGATTCCGAGAAAGCCTCCGCTCGAGAGAACCGCATAAGCGATGCGACCAGACGCGACGTCGAGCATGATTTCCTTGATTTTGCCGACATCATCTCCCTCCGAGCTCAGTACATTATTTCCATCTAACGTGCTCGCGGCCATGACGTCGGGTCCCGGCCCGTCCGCTGTCGCAGCGCCTTTCCCGACTACGTTCATCTGGCTTGTATTGACTGACATGATGTGTCTCCCAAAGAGCCGAAATCACGTTCGGCTTATCGGAACGTGCGCAAAGATTGTTCCGCGCGTTGCGATGTTTGCGCTGCCTTGAAGCGCATCCAGTTGAATGCTTCGCAATTCGGTTGACGCTATGGGCGTGCACGCCGAGCCGAAAAAATCCTGATGCCCCGATGAGAAAACTCGAAGGATAGTTGGGCGGTTCCTGAAGCGACGACTGGGATAACGGTCCGCGACCTGGGTCAGCTGTCTCAGCCGGCGGCAGTTTGTTGCGACATCCGGCGCTTCGCGCGGTCGAGTATCGATCGGAAACAATCAAAAGTAGTGGGCGGCCATAATGCGCGCGCTAAAGCGGCGTTTGAAGTGCGCGTTAATTTCCCGCCTCGAAAATGAGTTAAGTTGTTGAAGAGCGCGCGCGAAGCACTGGACGCACGGTATGCTCAACGAAGTAGCATCAGACTTTGCCATGTTCGAGAGCGCCCATTCACATCCGGCGCTCGACCGGAAATTCAAGCAAGGTAACGCCTCGTCGTTGGTGTAATAGCGGGCGGCAGCGTGCTGCTACAAAGTGCTGCTGCGGCGTGTTGCCGCGAAACATAGCGTGATTCAAGCCGCACCGGTCCCCACAGTGGGTGGCGACGACGGCGCGAGCGGGCCCCACCGTTGACGACTACACGCATGTCGAGCAAACCGAGGCGTTCTCCCTTAAGACCATTGGCGCGGGGTGCGATGCGCAACGGGCAAGGCAACGCCGATCTCTTAACTGAGCTTATCAAGACGCTGTATCTCACCTGTTTCGTCTGCGAGCAGAACCGGCACGATTCGCCGCTCGCA
Organism: Caballeronia pedi; assembly: GCF_001544915.2. Classification (GTDB taxonomy): domain Bacteria; phylum Pseudomonadota; class Gammaproteobacteria; order Burkholderiales; family Burkholderiaceae; genus Caballeronia; species Caballeronia pedi. The sequence goes on from NZ_FCOE02000013.1 coordinate 189,597, forward strand.
ACCTATCTCGCGGCGGAAGCGGTCTTCGTAGGATATTGCCGTGACCGGTGTGGCGAGCCTGAGGCGATCTTGTGCACGCATGACACGCAGCTCGCTTCCACACCGCTTCACCGCGTCGAGGCGGCGAAGGTTCGGCTGGATCGGCTATTAAAGGAAGGGCGCTTTGCAGAGCTCAATGCAATACGTCCAGTACGCGGCTGACGTGTCGCGTGGGGCAATCCCGACGAGGTGCCGTGATCAACGGCGACGCGTCGGCGGGTTGCCTAGCGCCGTACGAGGTCAACGCGCGCGAGGCGATCATCGTCGTGAGCTTGAGATAGTTGGATGATCCGCCGGGACATGCTGGCGCGCAGGCCGGCGGCCAACATTAAAGCGCTACCCCCGGGCTGCGCTTCGCGTGGCGTACGAGCAGTTCGACATTCTGTTGGCGCTCAGTCGCCGGTAAGTCATGCTCGTCTCTTAATCGCGATAAACAAATCGGACTTCAGACTGAAATTAAGCCACCATGTCAGGAGTGGGCCGAGCCAGGCGCTCAGATGCGCCGCGTAGGGTGGCACCAAACCCCCATGGGGTTCGCGAGTCGAGACGGGCACTCGTAAAAACTCTGACTTGATTGCTCCAGGCAATAGAGGCGCCCGTGGCTATCAGTGCATCGACCAGTGTTACGTCTTCGTTGAAAGTAAGCGGCTGAAATCCGCCAGCTTTCAGATAGGCCGTGGGGGAGCAACCCAGGTTTGCGCCGTGGATATGACGATGGTCGTCCACATCGCGGTAGGTTTTGTAGAACTCTTCCTTGACGTTGACCGGGTGGCCGGTCCAATCCTTGATGTCAATGACGCCGCACACGGCGTCGGCTTGGCAAGTGAGCTGGCCGCTCAACCAGTCTGGAGCAACCTGGGTATCGGCGTCAGTGAAGGCTAACCAACGAGCACCGTGCGCAATAGCCAGTTCAGCGCCCAACGCTCGCGCTCTTCCGACGTTTCGCTTGAAAACGCTCAAGACAATGCTGCCTGCCGCCGTTGCGAACGCCTCTGTGTAATCAGAGCAATCATCTGCCACGACAATGACCAGGATCTTTTCATTGCACAAAAGTGGATGGCGTCCGGCGAGGCAGACGGAGCGCACACACGCTCCAATAAGCTCCGCCTCGTTGTGGGCAGGAATAATGACGGCCAGCATATGCGGTCCTTAAGAAGTGGTGAACTTGGCCGAATAACTGGAGCGCCTGCGTCTTAGCTCCACCGAGCCTTTCGTGGCGCTTGCGCAAACCTCGTGCCGCAGGTGCAACGTGATGACAGGTCTTGGGCGGCGACGCCGTTTTCATTCACAACGGAGCCATGTTTGGAACGTTTATCCACGTGTTCGGGCGCGCCGTGGTCCCTCGCGCGCGTCAAACGCCTGCCGTCCCGGGCGCGCATAGCACACGGCTGACACCCTGCGTTCGGTCTGCCTTCGACGTGGGGATCGAAAGTGAAGGGCGCTAATGCGTCATCCGGGCGAGCAGATGCAGCAGCGCGTCGGTGGTTCCGGACTTCTGGCAATACGCGTCGAAGCCGGCCGCCACGCCGCGATCATGAGTGATGCGCTCGTCTTGAGAAGTGAAGGCTACTAGCGCGACATGCTGGGTTTTCCTGGATTGACGCAGTTGCCTCGCCAACGCAAAGCCGTCCATCTCTGGCATGTTGATATCGAGCAACGCAATGTCGGGAATCCATGCCGCGCTCAACTCGAGCGCGGCATGCCCGCTCAGGACGCATCGTGCGTCGTACCCTTCGACCAAGAGGACCGCCGTGATCGCTTCGGCGCCCGCCTGATAGTCGTCGACGACCAGCAGACGCACGTCCGACGCGGGAGCGGCCGTGACGGTCCGAGTCGTCCAGCGGGAGGTGAGATGACGATGCATCACAAATCTCCGATAATCTTTCTGCTCCCGCAGCAACGTGCATTCCTTGGACAATCCCTCGACAGTGGGCAGTGAGAAGCTGCTCCGGGAATAAGTGACCTAGAACGAGTTGGATATGGACCTCTCGACCTACATCGAAAAAGAAATTGAAGCGATCGTGTCCGAGTGGGCACGGCAAGCGTCACGGCTGGCCGGCGAAGGCAACGCCCTGACGGAAATCGAACTCAGAAACACCGGCATCGGAATGCTGTCCAGCTTCGCTATCGATATGCGTACTGCGCAGGGTGGCGCAGGCCAGGCTGCCAAATCGCGCGGGCAACTGGCGGACGCGCCCTCGGCGGTCAAAGACGTTGCGCAAGAGCACGCGGAGTATCGACTCTCACAAGGGTTCAGCCTAGACGACATCATCGCTGAGTACCGAGCGCTGCGTGCGACCGTGCTGCGGTTGTGGCAAACGACAAATCCGAGCGGTTCCGACGCCTTCCAGCAGATGATTCGATTTAACGAGGCCGTCGACGAGGCACTGACAGAGGCCGCGCGCGAGCATCAGAAGCGCACGGAGGAAGTCCGCAATCTGCTCTCGGGCATCTTGGCGCACGATCTACGTTCGCCCCTGTCTGCCATCTCGAATTCGATCGAGCTGTTGCGGCATGTCCCGGCACTCCCGCCGATGGGTACAACGGCCACTGAAAACGCACAACGTAGCGTCCTGCGTATGAAGCGCATGATTGACGATCTGCTCGACTTCACGCGAATGCGTTTGGGCGAAGCGTTGCCCATCGCGGTATCGTCGCAGAACTTGGCGCCGCTGTGCCGGCAGGCACTCGACGAAGTGCGCGCCTCGTTTCCCGACGCGCAGGTTGATCTGCGCGTGAGCGGCGACGTCGAGGGAGAGTGGGACGGCGCACGCATCAGTCAGTTGCTGGTGAACCTACTGGTCAATGCAATCCAGCACGGAGCGGGCGATGTCCATCTGAGCGCGAGCGGGCAGTGCGACACGGTGTGCATCTCTGTGTCAAACTCAGGAGATCCGATCACAGATCATGCGAAGCGGACGCTTTTCGATCCCCTCATGCGGACCTACACGCCCCCCGAGCGACGCGGCTCAGCCGCCGGACTAGGCCTCGGCCTTTACGTGTGCGACTGCATCGCCAAGCTGCATCAAGGAAAGATCGAGGTGGAATCCAGCGCACAAGTAACAACGTTCACGGTGGAACTGCCACGCGCACCGCGCGGCTGAACCAAGCGCGCGGCGGATAATCGGAGCAGGTCCTTTCTGGGCGTCCGGTTGACCATCAGTGACCGAGTTCAGGGGCAGCCCATTGCTTGCCGACCAAAAAGCTCGTCTCACCGCGATAAACATGGCGCGTATAGGCATAGCCATTTTACCGAGCTTGCTAGGTGCGTCCACGAAGACTGTTGCGTCGCGCCAGCGATGAGCCGTTTTTCCTTCGACATATGAAAATTCGCAGCAACGAGCTGATGGCTCTTCAGCACCGGTGCGAGATCATGGAGGCAGGTCATCTCTACTCCGCCCAGCGTCTGGTCGGCGAACTGGGGCGCGGTCTCGGTCTTGACGAAACATTGCAGCGCAAGCTGGATTCGCTCGCCGCGCAATGCGCGGCGCTCTTGTTGGTTGATCAGGGGCGTGGCGAGCTGCTCGTTCGTCCGCTTTCCGGCGTTGCTGCGTTTCAAGGACGGCCATACGGTGTCGAACTGCTCGCCATCCGCTCCGGCGCGTACGCCGCGGACGTCCCTTACCTCACCCAGCGGCTCAGTGGCGATGCCGACGAACTTGATCTCTGGTGTCAGTCAGGGGCAGGGCATCGCCCTGCGCGCATTGATATGGAGCCTGCCCGGTCGCAAGGATGAAGCTCCGATACCGTCCATGACCTATGGTGTGATTTCGTTGCCGATTCGCAGTGAGGTCGTGAGCGGTGATGCCTGGTCATTCACGTCGGCGATCTCGATGTCACCGTGCTCGTCGCCGACGGGTTAGGCCATGGACCCTTGGCGAACCGTGCCGCGACAGAGGCGGCGACCGTGCTCCTCGAAAACGCTGACGAGCCGCTTGATCGAATCGTGCAACGTATCGGCAAGTGTCTGCACCGAGCAGTCCCATAAGCAACTTGCGTCTCACGACGGGGTAGTCGGACATTCGATGCGCCGCGTGCAAGAGTTCGAGGTGGATTACCCCGGAAATTCGCTATTCGTCATGCACTCGGACGGGCTAAGAGGCGTTAACAGAATGACTTTTGCAGGTGTCGCCAGCATATGATGCAGCAAGCGATTTCGAGGAGAGCCTCGTGGATGAAAGCGAGGCGCTCGAAGCGAATACGCAGTCGGCGAACGTTGTGAAGCCATGAGATGGTCCGCTCCACGACCCAGCGTGTTTTGCCTAGACCGCTACCATGAGGCTGACCGCGCCGAGCGATTTCGGTTGCAATGCCGGCTGCATGTAGTGGACGTCGATATTTGTCGTGGTCGTAGCCTCTGTCGCCCTGAACGACCCGAGGCTTCGATAGGGGTCTGCCACGCTTGCCGCCGATGGGCGGGATAGCCTCGACCAGAGCATGGAGTTGAGTGACGTCATTGCGGTTGGCGCCGGTGAGTATCACCGCGAGCGGGATGCCCTGCGCCTCGGTGATGAGATGGTGCTTTGAACCGGGTCGCGCGCGGTCTGTGGGATTCGGTCCTGTTTTTGACCTGAGCCCACAGCGCGGATTGAAGAGGAATCGACGATGACGCGAGACCAGTCGATTTGGTCGGCTGCGCGCAATCGCGCAAGCAGCACCTCGTGCAACTGGTCCCAGACGCCGGCGGCCTGCCAGTCACGCAAACGACGCCAGCAACTCATGCCGCTGCCGCACCCCATCTCGCGAGGCAGTAGGTCCCAACGCAGGCCCGTCTGTAAGACGAAGAGGATGCCTGTGAGCACGGCACGATTGTCGAGTGGCTTGCGCCCCGGATAGCGAACGCGCCGTGGCTTCGGAGGGGGCAGCAACGGTTCGATGAGTGCCCAAAGGTCGTCGTCGAGTATCGGCTTGGCCATATCCTTTTCGTCGTCCAAACAATGAAAAGGTTAACAGCATTCATCGAGTGTAAACAGCCCCTTCGCTCATTTTGTTAAAGGTTCTAAGTGCTCGCTGGGACCTTTCGCGCCACGCAGGGTTGGCTGTGCGGCACCCGGCGCTCATTGCAGCAGTCCTTTATCGGGATTTCGCGCGAAGCCGTGACGACGTGACGGTGTTTGTCTACCGGGTGGGCAGGCGCTCGACCGATTCAGTGTGCGCGGTGGGCGCAACGATCTCATGAGAGTCGACCTTGGACGGAGCCGGGCACCGGGAGACTGCCAGGTGTCGCGTTCGGACAACGGTCGTCGTCGACCCCACTTGCGGCGACTCGTTTCACAAACGGAGCGACAAACGTGCGCACTTCATCATCTGCGCAGCGTACAGCGATGCGATCGCCACTCACCATCTCCACGGTGCCTTCGCCATATCGGCGTACGCGAACGATGTCGCCAACGCAAAAGGGGCGCGTCTTCTCCTCTGTGCGCTCTGGCAGCTGGATTTCACGCGGATTGTCCTGTATCGCCGGAGGGTGCAGACAGTTGTCGCATACGCCACAACCCTTGCCGCCCAGTTCGTCAATCGGTTTTCGATGCGACACGCCGGGACCATGCTCTGACTCTTGCAGGTGCGTATCTTCGATATCGGCGGCGAAATAGTCGAGCAGCATGCGCCATCTGCATCGGGCGCTTTGTGCGTAAGTGACCATGCGGTTGAGTACCGCGCGATCGCGATCGGCGCGCGATGCATATTGCGCGGCGGCATCGTCAATCCTCGCGACAGCATCGCTGTCGTCGATAAGCCTCATGCCACCCCGGCGTGTACGCTGGGTCATGCGAATATCGTTTAGGAGTGTCGCCGCGACGCGCAATTTGTTCATCCCCATGTTTGGCAACGCTTCGCGCAAGCGCTCGAGCGGCTTCTCTAAGGTCCTGTTCTCGCTATCGCGCGCGAGCATCTGCACGGTTTCGGCCACGCGTCGGATGGTCTCCGCAGTCGGGTAGCGGCTGCTCAGAAAAAACTGCTGGACCTGCTTGTCCTTCAGCTCGAATAGAAGGATGCAACGTGCGGTGTCGCCATCGCGCCCGCCACGCCCTGCTTCCTGGTAATACGCATCGAGACTGCCTGGCATTTGCGCATGGATGACGAACCGGATGTTCGGCTTGTCAATGCCCATACCGAACGCATTCGTAGCCACCAATACACGGGCGCGATCTTCCATGAATGCGTCTTGCGCTTCCGATCGCGCACTGGCCGACAACTTGCCGTGGTAGCGCTCGGCTTGAACGCCTGCATTGGCGAGGGACGCGTGCAGCGCTTCACACTCAGCAACCGTCGCGCAATAAAGGATGCCGCTGCCCTCCAGTGTCCCCGCGAGATCGACTGCGCGGTGGCGCCGGTCGTCTGGATTTGTCATCTGCTCGACAGCGAAATGGAGGTTATCGCGGTACACGCCCGTATGAATGACGTTGGGGTGGCGCATTTGCAGTTCGCGCAGGATGTCCGCGCCGACCGCAGGCGTCGCCGTCGCCGTCAAGGCAAGGACCGGCGGGTGCCCGATCGCCTTCACTGCGTGGATCAGCTCCACATACGCCGGGCGGAAGTCGTGACCCCATTGCGAGATACAATGCGCTTCATCGATGACAACGAGCGGAACTTCAGGCATGTGCTTTCGCGTAAGCATCGACACGAACTCATCGCTGACAAGACGCTCGGGTGTGACGAACAGAACGCGGATCGTGCCTTCGGCAATCGCCTGCATCGCATCACGTTCTTCGGTCACCAACAGCGTGCTGTTGATGACCGCCGTGGCGACGCCAGCCTCGGCGAGCTTCGTCGCCTGATCGCGCATCAGTGAGATTAGCGGTGAAATGACCACGTCATCCCTTCAAACTGCAGCGCCGGCAATTGATAGCACAGGGACTTGCCCGCCCCCGTTGGCATGACGGCCAACGTGTCATGGCCTTCCAAGACACTGCGGATGACTTCTTCCTGGCCCGGGCGTAGTCGGGGAAAACCAAACACGCTTCGTAGGGCGGTCTCGACCTCCTTATCGAGCGGCTTGCGGGTACGTGGCGGCGTATTCTGTTTGTTGTTCATAGGTGTGACAGGTCGAAGACAAGTAAGGCTGATGGTGTGTTCCGGGGCGAGTGAAGTTCCTCGCGCGGATGGATGCCGAAAACTTGTGTCGTAGGTCAATGATTCGTTGGTCCGCCAGAATCGTCGGCGCCTTCCTCGATGTTCTTTAGTTGATCACCGCGGTCATTTGGATCGCGTCTTCTGTGACTTCGACACTCCCTATTTTCTTTGCGATCGGCATTTCCTGCGGGCGCGCCGATCGCAGTGTGGTTCTAGATCTTTGACCTGTTCCTTGATCGCTTTTTCCTGATCTTCGCATCCTTTTGAAACCGCGTTGAGACTGCCGCCAGATTCTTTCGATCAATCGAAGTCGCTCGTGCTGGGTCAGACAGGCATCTCGCAAACAAAAGAGGTCGATGACCGTGTCTGCCGATGGTGGCGAATATCACCATGGAATCTACTCACAAAAATCGATTAGGTTTCCGATGCAGAGATGCTGCCGGGCGTCCTCGTCTCCATGTCACCCGCGCCTGGCTCCTTCGCCAACTGCTGTTGCGCGAGAATCCAGAACTCATCGGAGCGGCCATCGGGACAGCCGGCCTCCTCCCATAATCGGTACGCTAGTGTCTGGATGTGCTCCTCGTTTGCCGGTACGTCCATCGTCGTCTCCAAAAAAAAGAATGCTGGACGTTGCCAGATGCCATCGACCAAACATTGATTTTGATCTGCGACGCAAGTCGAGGCTGCTCGTGCCCGAGGCTTGTGGCTCGCCCATCGATCCGTACCCATACGACGGTAGTCAGTCGCTATCCTCGCAATTGCTGTACCGACTCACTGGTAAGACGTAAGCGGAACGGAACCACCTGCGGATCAAGGCGGCCGCCACCCATTCCGCGGGGAACGCGAATTTCGAAGAAGGGCCAATTCGTGATGCGGCATTGATCGCGGCGGCTCAGAAAGTTGAGCACTATGAAATCGCGACGTATGGCACCCTCGCGACCCTTGCCGATCAACTTGGGTTTAAGGACGCGGGGACGCTGCTTCGCGAAACCCTTGCCGAAGAAAAATCAACTGACGATAAGCTATCCCAACTGGCGAAGCTTGAAGTCTCCCAGGAAGCGCAGTCGGCGGGGCGGTGATCTCATAGCGATAGATAGGAAGTCGCCCCTGTGCTGGGGCGACTTCTGTGATCTTGTGGGCTTTGAAATCTCGTGACGAATCGGGCCTTTCACCCTCGTGGTTTCGAAAAATCCGCCTTTATCTGCCCGTTTGTCGACTCCACGCTTCTGACGTTCTGGACCTTTGCAGCGCCTTCCTCGGATTGTAAGGGCTGGATTGCGAGAAAAGGCGCGCCACAGGGTTCAACTCAGCCACTAAGGTTTGAGAACCACCTTGATACACCCGTCCTCTTTGTCGCGGAAGGTTTCATACATCTTCGGCCCGTCCGTGAGTTTCATTCGATGAGTGATGACGAAGGACGGATCGATCTGTCCTTCTTCGATGCGTTTGAGCAAATCGTCGCTCCAGCGATTGACGTGCGTTTGCCCCATGCGCCATGTGAGCCCTTTGTTCATCGCTGCGCCGAACGGAATCTTGTCGATCAATCCGCCATACACGCCAGGTACCGATAGTACGCCAGCCGGACGGCACACGTAGATCATCTCGCGCAGCACATGCGGCCGGTCGGTTTCGAGCATGATGGCCTGCTTGATTCGATCGTAGATGCCGTCGAACGAGCGCGTCGCATGCGATTCCATGCCGACGGCATCGATACATTTCTCCGGGCCTTTTGCTTGCGTCAGATCACGCAGACGGTCGAGTACGCTCTCATCCTTGAAGTTGATTGGGATCGCGCCAGCCGCTTGCGCCATCGCAAGCCGTTCCGGAACGTGATCGATGACGATGACCTGTCTGGCTCCCAGCAATATCGCGCTGCGAATCGCCATCTGTCCGACAGGTCCTGCGCCCCAGATAGCCACGGTGTCGGTCGGCTCGATTTCGCAGTTGACCGCTGCCTGCCACCCGGTTGGGAAGATGTCGCCGAGAAAAAGCACTTGTTCGTCGGTCAGGCCATCGGGAATCTTGATATGCGTCTTGTCCGCCAACGGCACGCGCACGTACTCGGCCTGTCCGCCCGCGTAGCCCCCTGTCAGATGCGTGTATCCGAAAAGGCCGGCCGTCGCGTGGCCGAAGAGTTTGTCGGCGGCGTCCTTGTTACGGTTCGAACGTTCGCAAACGGAGAAATTGCCCCGCTTGCATTGATCGCATTCGCCGCAGAAAATCGTGAACGGAATGACGACACGATCACCCACTTTCAGCGCCGCGTTATCACGGCCGACTTCGACCACTTCGCCCATGAATTCATGACCCATCACGTCGCCTGACTTCATTCCGGGCATGAAGCCATCGAACAGATGAAGGTCCGAGCCGCAGATCGCGCAAGTCGACACCTTGATGATCGCATCGCGTCCGTGCTCGATGACCGGATCGGGCACCGTGTCGTAACGGATATCTTTCTTGCCATGCCAAATCAATGCTTTCAAGGTCGCCTCCTGCGAGTAGGCTTGATCGTCGGGTAGGTTCGTGGTCGCTGCAAGTCGAACGGCGCAACGCGTATGCCCGCTGAGGCATGGCACATGCTCCTGCACGCTTTGACGGTTCCTCTAACACCAAGGACGAAGTGCTATGACCAACGGTATGGCTGACCTCTTCCGGCGTCTGACAGCAGGCGTCTATGTGATCGGCGTCGCGCACGGAGGTGCAAGGAACGCGTTCACGGCAAGTTCGGTCATGCAGATCTCGTTCGACCCGCTCCTTGTTGCACTCGCCATCAATCCGGCGCACGCGTCCTATCCGATACTCGACCGCGGACGGGCGTTCTCTATCAACGTTTTGCGCTCGGATCAGCAGGCCATAGCCGAGCACTTCGGCACACACTCGGGCCGCACGATCGACAAGCTGTCGTCAACGCCCTGGCGGACCGGCCGAAGCGGCGCGCCACTGCTGCTCGGTGCGGTGGCGTATTTCGATTGTCAGGTTCTCAGCGAGGTCGAAGCCGGGGATCACCGCCTTGTGATCGGCAGTGTGATCGACGGCGCGGTTCTGTCTCCGGAAGCGCAACCGCTGCTCTATGCCGCGACCGGATCTCTGGATCAGAGCGCGCAACTTTACGCGAAGGGGTTCAACGACTCGAAGTAGGTAGCCGTGTCTACCCGACCTTACGCCTGCGGCGGCTGTCCGTTGGAAGCGCTCAGGCCGCCGTCTACTGGTAGATTGACGCCGGTGACGAAGCGCGCGTCGTCGCTGGCGAGGAAAGCAATCACCGCCGCGATATCGTCGGGTTTCGCCGCGCGGCCTAGTGGAATGCGCTCTCGAAATTTGGCCATCAGTTGCTCGTCGGCGAGCATGTCTTGCGTGAGGTCGGTCTCGGTCAGGCTCGGGCACACCGCATTGACGCGCACGCCGTCGCGACCGTGATCCATCGCAAGCGCGCGCGTGAAGTTGGTCACAGCGCCCTTCGCGGCGTTGTAGAAGCTCATCCCCCAATCGCCACCGAGTCCCGATACCGACGATACATTGACGATCGAACCCTTCGCATCGATCAGATGACGGATGGCCGCGCGGCTGCAATAGAAGACGCCGTCAAGATCGGTCGACATGATCGCGCGCCAGTCGTCGAGCGAGGCTTCGTCGATGCGTCCCGTCGGCGCGACACCCGCATTGTTGACGAGCACGTCGATACGTCCGAAGCGCGCAGCGGTCGCCTCGATCAGTTGTTGCGCCTCTTCGTACTTCGATGCATCAAAGGTATGCACGAGCGTTCGCGCGGAATCGATATCGCCCGCGACGCGGTCAAGCTTTTCGCGCGTGCGGCCGGCCAGCACGACCGACGCGCCTTCGGCCGCGAAACGCCGCGCGGCGCCTTCGCCAATTCCCGATCCCGCGCCGGTCACGATGATCACTTTCGATTTGAAGCGCGTGCTGTATTGAGAGTCGTTCATGGATGATCGAGGAAAAAGGGTTATCACTTCAGATCGGCGGGTACCTTACCGCCGTTTTCCGCGAGCTTCGTCATAACCTGCTTGTGCAGCCAGATGTTCATCGCGGCGGAGTCGTCGGTGTTGCCGGTGTAATGCAGTTCTTGCGCCAACGTCTTTCGCGATTCGAGACCGCTATCGAGATCGAGCAGTTTCAGCAGATCGACGATGGACGATCGCCAGTTCAGTGCCGCGCCATCTTGCTGCTGCTTTTGCGTGAGGATCGCGTCGACATCCACTTCGGGCAATGGCGTAACCGGCGGCCGGGCGGGTTCGACGCCGGGGGTTGCAGGCGTGCCGGCGGCGCCGCTCGCCGCACCCAAAGGTGTGCTGGTCGGATTGCCCGATGACGTCGAGCTCGATGGCGGCGACGCATTGGGCGCCGCAGGCGGGACGGTTCCGCCCGAGGCGGTCGTCGCCGGATGGTCGTGCGGAAAGATCTTGTTCAGGATGTTCGAGAAGATGCTCATGTTTTCCTCCGTGAGTCAGTGAGATCGATGTTCTGCGCATTGCGCATCAAGCGTGCCGCGCGTCCCGTCATGCCGCAGGTCCATGCACGAAGTGACGAAGCAATGGTGCAAACGTCGTTGCATCGGTCGGTTTTCGCGCAAAACGCGTCGAATCCCGCGTGCTTTGCGCGTTGCAGATCGGCCTCGCTAGCCGCCGCGGAATGGGCGATGAGGATGGTCCCGGATGTATCCGCGTCCGCACGAAGACGGGCCGCGACTTCCAGCCCCGACATGTCGGGCATCCAAATATCCAGCAGAACGACTTCCGGCTTGCATCGCGCGGTCGCGTCGATAGCGACGCGAC
>NZ_FCOE02000079.1 GCF_001544915.2 Caballeronia pedi
TGATCCGTGACGAAATACTGGAGCGTCAGTCCGAAGGTATCGGCATCACTCACTGACGCGCTCGCGCCTTGTTTCGTGACCGTCTGGCCCAGTGCGGTGACGTTGAACGGACCACTCGAATCCTGCGGTGCGAAGTGCATCCAGCCAGCACTGACCTGGATATCGCCCGCGGACTGCGCATGTGCGCTCGTCACGCCTGCCATGCCTATCGTTGCGAGGGCCGCGTATGCAATGTGTTTCAGCTTCATTTCTTCTCTTCTCGTTTCAGATTTCAATCGGTGACAGGCGAGCGCGTCCACATCGCCTCAGCCAGACGGCTCGGGGCGACGAACGCACGACAAAGGAAAGCAAGTGAACCGGCGGTCTCTATAGACAGCAGTCGAGACTCACTTTGAAATACGCGTAGCTCATTTCGATACTGCGCTTCACCGCGTGCACCTCGTCCACGCCTGGCGCGTTGCCGAGCAGCGTAGCGACGATCTCGAGCGCCTCCCACGGATGCGCGTCGTCGTAGTGCGCGTGCAGACTGAGCCAGCGCATGGCCTTGCGGCGCATCGAGACGGGAAAACTGTTCGCGTAGGTGTCGCTGCTGCAAACAAATGTCGACCACTCGCCCGTGACACCTTCGATCGCGAAGTTGGTTGCGGCGATGCTCGCGGCAAGCGGATCGCCGCTGCTACTCTTCCAGCACCAGTGCGAAAGTGCGTAGGCGAGGGACGGGCCGCCGCCTTTCATCAATGCGCGCTTGTTGACATCGTGCGCGGCTGCCCAGTCGACCCAATAGTCCGCGTGATTTTGCTCGACGCGGATGTTGCGGGTCAGATAGCGTCGCGCCAGATCCTCGCCGCGCGAATGCCCGTAGCGCAGCTTTTGCAGATTCATCGCCATGTACTGCGGGAATTGCTCGACGACCGGCCAGCCGTTGACGAGAAACGCTTCGGCCTGTCGCGAGCTCAGCTTTGCCTCGCGCATCGCGGCAAAGATGGGATGGCCGGTGACGGTTTGCTTGGTCTCGTTCGTTTCGGTCACTACATCGCCGAGCCAGGCCGGGTAGCTGGCGATGTCCTTTAAGTCGCCAACCCGCTGAAAAGTGGGATCCAACATCTCCTCCTACGTCATTGCAAGAAATTCAACGTTCTGCGCCCAAAGGGCCGGTCGGCCCACATGGAATCCTTGAACGAAATCCACGCCCATCGTGCTCAGTGCGCGCAGGATTGCTTCGTTCTCGACGTATTCCGCGATGGTCAGACGCCCCATCGAATGGCCGATGTCGTTGATCGCTGCCACCATGTCCTTGCTAACGGCATCTTTGAGCATGTCCTTGATGAATCCGCCGTCGATCTTGATGTAATCGACCGGTAGATGTTTCAGATAGCCGAACGAGGACATGCCGGCGCCGAAGTCGTCGAGCGAGAACTTGCAGCCGCGCTTCTTCAGCTCGCGAATAAAACGCGCGGCGGCCGCGAGATTGGCGATCGCGGTGGTTTCGGTCACTTCGAAGCAGATTGATTCAGGAGCGATGCTGCCGAGTTCGAACTGTTCGGTCAGAAATTGCAGAAAGCGCTCGTCGCCGATCGAGGCGCCCGAGAGATTGATCGCGTATTGGACGCCTTCGGGATTGCCTGTTCTCGCGAGCGTCGCGAACACGGCGCGCACGACCCAGCGGTCGATCGCGGACATCAGTCCGTAGCGCTCGGCGGCGGGCAAGAAGTAGTGGGGCGATACGATCTTGCCGCCTTCGCCGACCATGCGCAGCAGCACTTCGACGTGACGCGGATGCTGTGTGGATTCGTCGATACCGTCCGGGCGCTGAACCGCGCGGATCTCCTGAGCGTAGAGGCAGAAGCGATTGTTCGCCAGCGCGTCCTTGATGCGGCCGCACCATGACATGGCGCTCGCGTGACGCGTGAGTTCCTTGTCGCCGCGCACGGCGAGGTGCACGCGATCGCGCCCCCGCTCCTTGGCGAGATAGCAGGCAATATCGCCGAAGCGCATCGCCGTTTCCATGTCGAGCCCGCGCAGATCGACCAGGCCGATGCTCACGCTCGTCGATAACGTGTGTGTTTCGCATGACCATTTGAACGCGGCCACTTCCTGTCTCAGGCGCTCGGCGATCTTCATCGCGGTTTGCTCGTCGCAATCGGCCATGAGCGCGGCGAACTCATCGCCGCCCAGACGCGCGAGCGAATCCTCGTCGCGAAGGCATCGCTTGAACAGAGCCGCAATCTCGCGCAGCATGGTGTCGCCCGCCGCGTGACCGTAGGTGTCGTTGACCACTTTGAACTGGTCGAGGTCGAGCATCATCAGCATGCGGGGGCGCTGCGGGGTTTTGACGCCCGCTTGCTCATCGAGCGATGCGAACAGGCGCCGCTCGAACTCCGTGCGGTTCAGCAGGCCGGTCAAGCCGTCATGCGACGCCTGCCAGGAAAGGTTCGAGACGTATTCGCGCTCACGGGTCATGTTCCGTAACAGCAGCACGGCGCCGGTGATCGTATCGGATGTATCGTGAACAACGGACGTGATTGCCTGCACCACGGTCTCGGTGCCTTGTTGGTTAGTCAGCACGAGATCGGTGCTCGGGTCCCACGGCTCGCTGCCGCGCAGCGCCTGCTCGATCGGATCAACGGGACGCCGGTCCCATTCGCGCACGATCGAGACGATCGCAGTCAGCTCGTGTTTCACGCAGCCATCGGCTTCGCGACAGAAAAGCCGCTCCGCGGCGGGATTGATGAATTCAACGAGACCCGTCGGTCCGACTGAAACGACCGCCTCGCCGATCGAACCCAGCGTGGCTTTCGCACGCGCCTCGCTTCGCCGCAACGCATGCTCCGAGGCAAGTCGCGCGGTGATGAAGCGGCGTGCGTACCACACGGACAAGGAGACCAGGAGCGCCGCGACCACTACGTTGATGCCGAACAGCAACAAGGCTGTTTTTCGAAACGCGGAGCCGAGCACATCCGCGAATCCACGCGAAACCGGCGCAATGGCCGAATTGATGTTCCAGATTTCGCTGGTCAAGAGCTCGACTTCGATTTGGCCGGGCACGCCGGCGGACTTGGCGAGGCGCAGTTTTTGAGCGGTCGCGACGAGCTGGTCAACGAGCGCATCGCCTCGTGTCCAATATGTCACTGCGTGTTCGAAGTAGCTAACGCGTCGGAAAGTCCGGAAAACCCAGATGACCGGGCTCACGTCAGCGGGGTCGACGCCGCTTTCGAGCAGTGCTTGCCGAGCCGACCTGAGATCGGGACTGGCACCTTCCAGCGCGAGTCGGGCCCGCTTCAGATTGAGCGGGTAGGCAATCGCACTCTCGTATTGGCGGAAGGCTTCTCCATCGCCGGTCTGTGCATAGCGAATGAGAAAGAAGACTGCGTCTTTCTGGCCTTTGGACCAAGTACTCTCACCACCGATATAAGCACGAACGGACGACATGATCGAGAGGCTCGTCGCGACAAGCGCGAGCAGCGACGCAACGACTGCCAGAAACGGCCATGTAGTTTTGAATAACTGTCGATTGGTCTTCGATGCCGCTGGCATATCGAGCCTTGTTATCGGGTTCTCTGCGCTTGGTAACAAAAAAAGTCCCGCCACAAGGCGCCGTCCGGATTATTCCGAACGGTCGTCCTTTGCGGTGAGTTTTGTCGCTTCGATTAATAACGGCGCGAGGAATATGAACTTGAGGCTCTACTCGAAATCGCGAGGGTCGAATAGTACCTGCGACAAACCCAGTCGAAGCGTTTGATAATAAGAAAGAGTGCGAACTGTTGTTTTTAGCGCATGCACCTGGCTTCTTCGCAGTCGAGTTCGTTCGAGGCAATAAAGTGATCGTCGAACGGGTAAGGTCTTTTCAAACGCCAAAGAACGACTGTGCGAATCTTGCGATAGCAATTAGCTCTTCCTCGCAGACCAGGTTGCGTAGAATGGCTACGCTGCTCCTGACCTTCATCTCCGTGCAACAGGACATCTCATGCTGCAGCCATTCGCGTCTTCAGACTCGTTCACGATCGGAGTCGAACTCGAAATTCAGGTAGTCAATACGCACGACTACAATCTGACCAAGGCGACCACGGAACTGCTAAGTCGAGTCAAAGAGAAAAGCTTCGCGGGAGCGATCAATCCGGAGACGACAGAAGGGATGATCGAAGTGTCCACTGGCGTGTGCAAGGACTTCAGTCAGGCGAGAAGGGAATTGCAGGTTCTTCGCGACACGCTGGTACACGCCGCTGACTTTTTGAATGTCGGGGTATGCGGGGGAGGGACAAACTTCTTCCAGAACTGGTTCGACCAACGGTCGGACGGACGCGAACGCTCTGAGTACCTCATGGGGCTGTACGGGGCCCTTTATCAGCAATTCACGATCTTCGGCCAACACGTGCATGTCGGCTGTCCTGATGCCGACTCGGCGCTTTTTCTACTGCACTCGCTTTCTCGTTATGTTCCACACTTCATCGCTTTGGCTGCCTCGTCTCCTTTCGTACAAGGAAGCGACACGCAGTTTCAGTGTGCCAGGCTCAATTCGGTCGCACCGTTCCCTTTGGCCGGATATGCACCCTTCGTAACGAGATGGTCGGACTTCGAGCAATACTTCGATCGCATGACCAACACGGGACTCGTCAAGAGTCTCAAAGACTTCTACTGGGATATTCGCCCAAGTCCGGGTTACGGCACGATCGAAGTTCGTGTCATGGATACGCCACTGCGCGTCGAATGGGCCGCCGCGATCGCGGCCTATATACAAGCCCTCTCGCGCTATCTGCTCGTTGACAGGCCTGTGCGCCTTAGCGAGCGGGATTATGAAGTCTATCGAACGAACCGGTTCATGGCGTGTCGCTTTGGTCTGGACGGAACGTGCGTGAATCCGGAGACTGGCCACCGGAGCTCGATTCGGAGCGAGATCGTCGACACGCTCGACGCGATCGCGAGTCATGCGCAAGCGCTGGGAGCAGAGGAAGGCCTCGACATCATCAGGCGCAATGTGACCTCCGGTCTGAGCGATGCTGACTGGCTACGCCGCGTCTACGGGGCGCATGACTCATTGCATGAAGTCGTTCGGCAGCAATGTCAGATTTGGCGGGGAGCGGAGACGCTTGGCTAACTCGCCTATGTCGTGTTGATCTATCGTTCGACAGTTAGTTCGTCGACGATAAGGTATCGCCTGTTCCAGCCAGTGCAAAGAGCGCAGGGACCTGCGTGGTTCGGCTAGACGTGTTCGGCGAGGTTCTGGCGTGCGGCCTCGATCTTGATTGCGCACGTCTTGAACTCTTGCGCAACTTCCGCCGCCCACGGGGTAGAAAGTCTACGAACCTGAACTAGAACCCTAGCCAGATCTCGAGCGCGAGTCGCAGCGTCGCATAACTGAACTCTTTGATCAGCGAATCGACCTTGTTGCCTTCGCCAGATGGACAATTCGGCGAGAGCACTACAAAGGTTATCCCATTCATCAAGTCGTATGAAGTCTTGGAAACGACAGGCATTCGTGTCGCGCAACAGGGCTTCGAGGACTTCTTCGCTCAGGACGATCAGTTGATTGCAAATACCGATTGCTTCCTTCAGATCAACAGACTTTTTCGTCCTATGGATAGGAAACTGCAGGAGAAACAAAAGCGCCAATGTGGAAGCGGCGAGAGTTCCATCGTAGCCCCACCAGAGCACAGTCCAGTCAGCTATGTGGAACGAAGGCATCTGTGGAACTCCCAGTCCTGATCTTGGATGCAAATGTTATGTGCATCACGAAGGCTTCGCAAGGTAACGGCCCGAATATTTTGCTCGTGTCACTCACTATGTCGCAAACTTTCGGCCCCGCGTGTGTCTCGGTCATGTCACGATGGCAGCAAAGACAAATTGCTCTGATCCGCTCGCACCGCTGGCGCACTGGCACGAATGGATAGCCTGCTATGAATCGGTTTCATGACCGCCACATCAGAGCGTCCTTCATGCGATTTATGTGTTCACCACACAGCGCTCACATGAGGACGAGTGATTGCATGCGTAAGGGAAAAGGCGAAAAACAACGATCACTGTCCCGCATCGAGCAAGTTAGACGAGAAGTCGCACGATAGCGCAGCCAGCCTCGCCACCGCAGCACTCAGTGAGTGCGATCGTTCTGCCCGATGCATAGCGACATACCTGACCAGCGGCAGCGCGGGCCGTGTCGGTACCACGACGAGCGCGCGCCGCGCGACCATGCGCGCGAGGCATGCCTTGGGCAAGTAACTGACGCCAAGCCCTGAAAGCGTCAGCCCCACCTGCGCGATCAGGCTGTTGCTCGCCAGCACTTTCTGCAATGCCACGCCCTGTTCCTGCAGAAACCGGCTGTACACGTAACCTGTTCCCGACAGCCCGCCCTGCAAAATGAGCGGAAACTTCGCGATCTCCGCCAGCGGAATGGCGCGCTTGCCTGGCGCGAGGCTCGCCGCGCACATCCACGCATTCTCGACCTGACCGACGATCGTTGTCGTGAATGCTTCGACCTCGTGCGTCTGCGGCACGATGATGACGTCCACTGTCGCCGCCGCCAGCCGTTCTCGCAAAGTCGCGTTGAGATCGACTTCTGCTTCGACCTTGACCTTCGGATACTCGGACTGAATCGCCGCGATGAGACGCGGCAGCCACGTCAGCGCCGTGAGCTCGGTCACGCCGATGCGGATCTGCCGCACCAGCGATTGCTTCGAACTCATGCGCTCGACGATCTGATCGCGTCGCTCGAGCAATTCTTTTGCGTGCTCGAAAAACTCCGCGCCTTTTTCCGTGAGACGCGCACTGCGATTGGCGCGGTCGAACACGGCGACGTCGAACGCACGTTCCAGTTCCTGCACGCGTTTGGATACCGCCGACTGGGTCGTGTTCAAGCGTGTCGCGGCAGCCTCGAAGGAACCAAGCTGGACGATCCAGTACAACGCTTCCATCTGCTTGAAGGTCAGCATGAACGTATTTTCATCACCTAAAGCGATAGTTTCTCATAGAAAAAAATCGCTTTTTTAGTTCTTTTTGACTGGTTACTTTTTCCTCTAACGAGTCCGCGCCGAGGCTCGACAGGGCTCGCTCGCAAGGACCGGCCTATTCATATCAACTGGTAAGTGTCCGGAGGACGCATGGAATCCGTTTTGGAAACACCTCAAGCCGAACGCACGGACCGCAAGCCGCGGGTCGGGCTCGCCTGGCAAATTCTGATCGGCCTCGTCGTCGGTATTGCCGTGGGCCTGGTGCTGAACCGATTTCCGGAGTTTCGCGAAACCGCAATCAACTCATTTCTTCAGCCTGCTGGCGACATCTTCATCCGCCTGATCAAGATGGTCGTGGTGCCGATCGTCTTCACCAGCATGGTCATGGGCATCGCGGGCGTGGGCGACGGTCGTTCGCTCGGGCGCATCGGCCTGAAGACGCTGATCTACTTCGAAGTGGTCACGACGATCGCCATCGTGCTGGGCCTCGTGCTCGGCAACGTCCTGCATCCGGGACTCGGCACCGATCTGTCGCAACTCGGCCACACGGATATTTCGCGCTATCAGCAAACCTCGCAGCAGACGCAGGGACATCACGGCTTCATGGCGCTGTTGCTCGGCATCATTCCGGACAACGTCATCATGGCGATGGGACGTGGCGACCTGTTGCCGGTGATCTTCTTCTCCGTGCTCTTCGGACTCGGTCTGCAGTCCGTTCCCGCCGAATATCGCAAGCCCGTGCTCGCGACATTCAAGGGCATCAGCGATGCGATGTTCAAGGTTACCGGCATGGTCATGCGCTATGCGCCCTTCGGCGTGTGTGCATTGATCGCCGTGACGGTCGCGAGCTTCGGTTTCGGTTCGCTGCTTCCGCTAATCAAGCTCGTCGCGGTGACGTATCTCGCGATCATCCTGTTTGCGGTATTCGTGCTCGGCGTGACGGCCCGGCTCTTCGGTTTCAACATCTTCACGCTGTTCCGGGTCATCAAGGATGAACTCATCATCGCGTTCTCGACTTGCAGCTCGGCCACGGTGCTGCCGCAACTGATGAAGAAGATGGAGGACTTCGGCGTGCCGAAGAGCATCACGACCTTCGTGGTGCCAACCGGCTACACGTTCAATCTCGACGGCGCTTCGATCTACCTCGGCATCGGCACGCTGTTCGTCGCGCAACTCTATGGCGTGCATCTCGGCCTGCAAGAGCAGATCGTGCTC
The DNA here is from genome assembly GCF_001544915.2 of Caballeronia pedi. Lineage (GTDB taxonomy): Bacteria > Pseudomonadota > Gammaproteobacteria > Burkholderiales > Burkholderiaceae > Caballeronia > Caballeronia pedi. The sequence goes on from NZ_FCOE02000079.1 coordinate 8,154, forward strand.
GTACTGACGATGGTCGTCACGTCGAAGGGTGCGGCGGGCGTGCCCGGCTTCATGTTCGTCATCCTGCTGACGACGCTCGCGAGCGCGGGTCTGCCGCTCGAAGGGCTTGCGTTCATCGCGGGCGTCGATCGTATCATGGACATGGGACGCACTGCGCTGAACGTGGTCGGCAATGCGCTTGCACCGCTCGTCATCGCCAAATGGGAAGGCCAATACGACGCGGAGAAGGGTAAGGCTTATATCGCATCGCTGGACGCGTGAGCATCGGTGAACGCGGATATGAAAATCATGGAACGAGGAGCAAGTGAGATGAGCAGTAGCCAGGGACAGTTGTTTTCGCCGTCGCTCATGGAGCAGATCAAGAGCCGCTTTCATTACATCGATCACGATGTCGACGGGCGTGCGCGCCTCTTCTTCGACAACGCAGGGGGATCGTTCAGGCTGAGGGCCGCGTTGGAAGCCTTCGCCCGCATCGATGCGCTGCCGGACTGTCCCGAACGCATCCACGAACGCGCGCTGTATTTGCAGGACATTCAGACGCGCGGCGAGGAAGATATTCGCCGCATCCTCAATGCACGCGACGGCAGCGTGTATCTCTCGCTGACGGCATCAGCGGCGATGTTCGAGATGGTGCGCGCGGTGATGGAGAACACGCCGGGCACGAACGCCGTGACGACGATCCTCGAACATCCGTCGTCCTTCGATGCGATGAAGCTGTACTGCGAACGCACGGGCAAGGCGTTGCGCGTTGCGCCGAGCAACGCGGAAACGGGCGGCGTCGATGTCGACGCGATCGTTTCGCTGATCGACGATGACACGGCGCTGCTGAGCGTGATGTATGCCTCGAATATTTCGGGCGCGAAGCTCGATATTGCAGCCATTGTCGAGCAAGCACGTGCGCGCAAGCCAGATCTCTTCATAATCATCGATGCGGTCCAGCACGCGCCGCACGCGGTCATTGACCTGCAGAAGACGCCTGTCGACGGCATCAATTTCGCGCCTTACAAGTTTTTTGGTTGCAGAGGAGCGGGTGTCGCGTGGCTATCGGAAAGACTTGCGGAGTTGCCGCATCATCGGCTCGATGCAAAGGAGAAGGGCGTCTGGGAACTCGGCAGTCCCGCACCGGCGCAGTTTGCCGTAGTGAGCGCGATCGTCGATTACGTCGCGTGGATCGGTGCGCAATTCAGCGACGCAGAAGACCGGCGCGAGCTGTTCGTGCAGGGCATGCAGCGTATCGAGGAACACGAGCGCGCGCTGCTCTCACTGATGCTCGATGGCGTCGGGGGGCAGCGCGGCCTGCGAGCCATCGAGGGCGTGCGCGTGTTCTGGGATCACAAAGACCTCACGCGCCGCGACCTGATCGCGGGTATCGGGTTCGACGATTTGGACCCGACCGCCGCAGTGCGTGCCTACGAAGAGCGCGGAGTGGTCGTGTATGAGCGCATCGTCACGAGCGTCTACTCTGGCCGCATGCTGAAATCGTTCAATCTCGATGGTGCCGTGCGCATTTCTCCATTGCATTGTCACGCACCGGGCGACGTGGCGAGGTTCCTTGCAGTGACCGAGGAGGTTGCGCTGGCGAATCGGGGCGGGTGAGAGAGTGACGCATCGAGACGTATCCTGAAAGCTTGGTGCGTCCTGAAGCCGAGGCTACGAGCATCTACGTGTGTCGCACTTTGGCCGCATCGAGTATCAGCTTGCGCAGCATGGACGAACCAGCGCCGCGGCATCTTCTGGCACGCTTACGAAGGGGCGACTCTAGACCAGCATCCCGGCTTGCCGAGGCCGGGCAACTGGCTGGCGAGCACCGCCGCTGATCCGCGCATCACTCGTCCCGGGCAGGCGCGCCGCCGCGCAGACGCGCCGCAATCGCGCGCGCCGCCAGATCGAGCACGAATCCGAGCGCGCCGATCACGAGAATCACGGCGGTCAGTTCGGAGTACGCAAGCCGGTCGCGGGTGTCCAGAATCAGATAGCCGAGCCCGGCGCTCACGCCGAGCATTTCGGCGGGTACCAGCACGATCCACAAAATGCCGATGGCGAGCCGCGCGCCCGTCAGCACATGCGCGGCGATGCCCGGCACATAGATATGCCAGAGCATTTCCGCGCGCGTCGCCGCGAGGCTCTCGCCGAGCTGGAGCCAGCGCCGGTCGAGTTGCGCGACGCCCGCCGCCGTGCTCATCACGAGCGGCCAAACGGCGGCGAAGGCGAGCAGGAAGTACACGGCGCGATCGCCGACGCCGAGCGACATCACGGCGATCGGCATCCAGGAAAGCGGCGAGATCATGCGCAGGAATTGCAACGTGGGCGAGAGCGTCTGCTCCAGCCAGCGAATGCGGCCGATGGCGAAGCCCAGCGGCACGCCCGCGACGAGCGCCCACGCAAGGCCCACCGCGATGCGACGGAGGCTCGTCGCGACGTGTTCGGCGAGGCGGTCTTCGGTGACAAGCGCGGGCAAGGCCTGCAATGCGCGCAGCGGCGAAAACTGCGCGGCCAGCGCGTTGTGGCCCGCGAGCAGCGCGACGGCGAGCCACCAGACGCCGATCGTCACGACAAGCCCCGCGATTCCGAGCACCACGCCGCGCCAGTGCGAACGCGCGCGCGGCACGCGTGGGGCCGCAACGGACGTCTGCCGCACGAGGACGCTAGACAAGGATCGTCTCCGTGCGCGCATAACCCGCGCTCTGGCCGAAAGCGGCCATGCCGCCGGCCGCCTCGATGCTCTTCTTCACGAAGCGATCGTCGACGAGATCGGCTGCGACGTGCGCCGGATCGAGCGACGCGATGAATCCGTTCGCGCCGTCCACTTGCGTCGCTTTCAGACGACGCACCAGTTCTTCGGTATAGCTCGGATACGGATAGGGCTGAAAGTCGATGCGCTTCGAATGCCAGTCCGCATGCCGGATCGCGCGGTCGCCGAGATAGCGGCTCTGGTCTTCCGCCTGCGGGGCGAGCACGCGCGCGAGCAACTGCGAGGCGTGTGGCGTGTAGTGATTCGCACCTTCTTTCGACAACAGCTTCGCCGCGTCTTCGGGATGAGCGCGCGTCCACAGTTGCGCCTTGACGATCGCATCGACCACTTTCTGCGACCACGCCGCGCGCTGTGTCAGATCCTGCTCGTGCATGAAGATCACGCAGCATGCGTGATTGCGCCACACGTCGCCGGTGAAGCGCAGCACTTTGCCCACATTCAGTTGCTCGGCGGCGGCGTTGAACGGTTCAGCGACGATATAGCCCGCGATCTGCCGTGCGGCCAGCGCGGGCGGCATGTCGGAAGGTGGCATCACGATCAGGTTGACTTCCTTCGGTCCCGGCGCGCTCACGCGCTTGAGCACGGGCGTCAGGCCCTGCGCGCGCAGCATGTCCTGCAGCACGACGTTATGGACCGAATACCAGAACGGCACGGCGACGGTCTTGCCGCCCAGGTCCGCCAGCGAGTCGACATCAGGCGCGACCGTCAGCGCCGAGCCGTTCACGTGATTCCACGCGACGACTTTCGCCGGCGCCTTGCTGCCATAGCGCGCCCAGACAGTCATCGGCGAGAGCAGATGCACGACGTTGACTTGTCCGGACAGAAATGCCTCGACGAGCTGGGCCCAGCTACGCAGAAGCGTAGGCTTCTCGGCCTGGATGCCGGCGGCGTCGAAATAGCCGTTGTTGTGCGCGACCAGCAGCGGCGTTGCGTCGGTGATCGGCAGATAGCCGATGCGCACGGGTGCGTTCGGGTCGGCGGCGGCGCGCGCATCGAACGATTTCAGCAGCGGCGCCGCGCCCGCCACGCTGAAGAGCGACGCGAGCTTGAGCCATTCGCGGCGTGACATCGGCAATTGACACATCGAATTCTTCCCCGCTGATTCAGGCTGCTTCCGATATCGAGTTCTGCAGCGCCTGAAGGATTGAAATGCGCAGCTCGCCGAGCGAACGAATCTGCGTCTGTCTGGGATGCGGCAGGTCCACCGGCCAGCGTCCGACGAGCGTGCCCCGATTACCGAGCAGCACGATGTGATCGGCGACGAGCAACGCCTCGTCGATGTCGTGCGTGACCAGCAAGGCGCACGCGCCGGTACGCCGGATTGCGCCGATCAGCAACTGCTGCATGTCCGCGCGCGTGACTTCGTCGAGCGCGCCGAACGGCTCGTCGAGCAAAAGGG